>JAJFHV010000004.1 GCA_021775415.1 Hyphomicrobiales bacterium
TGGCCAAAAGGCCACCACGCTGCATTAAGCCGCCCACGTTTCGCCACCCTGAAAGCTACGAGCCCTTCGCGTTTGAGCGACTAGCTCAAACGATAACGAAGTGCGTCACAGGTGCTTTCGCCGGATGATAGTCGTGGCCACCGCCGCTCCGCTTCTGTCATTCCACCGTCTGTTGGCGTACGTCCAGTGTTTGTGCAGAACGACAGTGCAAGGATTATGATTGAGGTTTTATGAGCGGGGATAGATAAAACAAAAGCCCGTGGTTCGACAGGCTCACCATGAGAGCTTTTGTTTAACCGCATCAACCTTTTACCTCACCCTGAGCCTGTCGAAGGGCGAGGTGAGATGAGAAAGAGTTATCCCACCCTCAAACGGGCTTGGCGGTAATTTTCACTTCCGGCCCGGTGATACTCGCCGTCGCGCGTTCCAAGGCCAATTCATCCAGACCCTCGGTACTTGCATGCTGTACTACCTCGAAAACACTGGCGGTGGTTTTTTCAAGATTGTTCTGATCGGAAAGGCCTGCCAACCGGTTTGCCAGAAACAGCGCCGAGGTCAGATCACCCGGACCGTTTGGAGGTTTGCCGACCGTTTGATGTTCGGCAATGAGCGCGTCCTTTGAGGTGCACAGCAAATTGCCGGTCAGATCAGGCGAGGTGGCGGGAGAGGAGGTCACCAGCATGGTTTGCGGTCCCAGAGATTTTGCTTGTGAGATTGTTGCCTCAAGCGTGCCATCCGGTTCTTCGCCGCAAAGCCAGGCAAGTTCAAACCGGTTGGGCGTTGCCGTATCGCACAAGGGGATCAAGTGGTCACGGATATCACCGGCGATATCCGGGGAGACATACAGCTCACCTTGATCGCCGATCACCGGGTCACACAGATAATGCAGTGACGGGTCGCGGTTTTTAAGCGTGTTGATCAATTCTGCCACGGCATCAATCTGGCTGCGCCGTGCCATGTAGCCGGTAAGCACGGCACCAACTTCAGAAATCCAGGGTGCTTCGGCGATGTCCGCCAGGAAGGACTGGAATGCGCCTTCTTCCGGTATGATCTGGGTGGAGCGCCCATGGCCTGGATGCCAGGGCAGCTGGACTGTCGGGACCGTCCAAACCGGAAAGTGCAGCGTTTCAAGGGCAAAGACTGCAGCGCGAGAGCCGACCGAGCCGCGCGCTACATGGGAAGAAATGACGATTACCGCCTTCTTGCGCGGTTCAGACATGCAGGACGTAGGTCTTGATCATGTAGATGGCGAGCCCGACAAAGAAGATTATCCCAAGACCGCGACCAATCCTTGTGCCCCAGATCTCTACCTTGTTTTCCGGGTCCGCTTCGCCAGACAGGTGATCGCTTACCCGGTTCGAGACGCGACGCATGGAAGAGGTGCCAACCGTTTCAGATTCTTGCGCGATGCGCTCCAGTATCCGCTCGGATTCCTGCTTGTCCCTGGCATCGTCAGATTTTTCGTGCTTCGCCATCCAGTCCTTCCAGTCGCTGATATTTTTCGGACCCTAACAGCCCCGTTACGCCTAGCCAATCAAATGCCTGTGTAAAATTATTTCCTCCAGCGCCAAAGCCTGACATAGTTATACGGAAAACCACATCCTTCCTCCTGCAGTTCGGTTGCACCCTCATGAACACGACAAAACTTTCAGCCAGTGGCCAGCCCATTGCGCATGTGACCAAAAAAGGCATTTGGAGCTGGATGCTGTTTGACTGGGCAGCGCAGCCTTTTCATACGCTTTTGATTACCTTTGTTTTTGCCCGTTATTTCGCCGCTGAAGTGGCGCCAGATCCGGCAACCGGGCAGATCTGGTGGGGTTACATGCTGGCGGTCACCGGTATTTTCATTGCAATTCTGTCACCCATCCTCGGCTCGATTGCGGATGCGACCGGACCGCGCAAACCGTGGATTGCCGGTTTCGTGATTTTGACCGCACTGGGCGCGGGCTTTTTGTGGTGGGCGGTGCCCGGTGGTGGCGGCGTTACATTCTGGGTGTTGGTTGCATTTGGTGTGGGGATGACAGGCATGGAATTTGCCTCGGTCTTCAACAACGCCATCATGCCTGATCTGGTTCCGCGCGAAACGCTGGGGCGATTATCCGGCAGCGCCTGGGCGCTTGGGTATGTGGGTGGGCTGTTGGCGCTGATTATCGTCTTGGCTGCAATGGTGGAATCTTCGCCGGGCAGTGGTCACACGCTTTTGGGCATTGCGCCGGTGTTGGGTCTTGATGCCGTTGTTCATGGTGGCGAGCGCGCGGCTGGTCCGTTTACCGCACTCTGGATTGTTGTGTTTATTATTCCATTCTTCCTGTTTACGCCCGATACGGTGCGTCGGGCCCGCATTGATGGGGCCATTCGGAGTGGTTTGGCGGATCTGTTCGAGACGATTAGAGACCTGCCAAAAAACCGTAGCCTGTTTGCCTATCTTGGTTCCTCGATGTTTTACCGCGACGCGCTCAACGGTCTTTTCGGATTTGGCGGGATTTATGCGGGCGGCGTGTTGAAATGGGAAGCAACCCAGCTTGGCCTGTTTGGCATTCTGGCAGCGATTACCGGGATAATCGGTGCGCTCTACGGCGGGCGGATGGATGACCAGCTTGGCCCCAAGCGGGTGGTTACAGGTTCCATTGTCATACTCATCATTGTAAGTGCCATCATCATCACGACCGATCGCGAAACGCTATTGCTGATGCCGGTTGAAGCAATGCCCGGTCCGTTCGCGGCACCGGATATCCTGTTTTATATCTGTGGTGGTTTGATAGGTGCTGCCGGCGGTTCGCTTCAGGCGGCATCACGAACGCTGATGGTTGATCAGGCCAGTGGCGGCAACATGACCAAGGCGTTTGGACTGTATGCGCTTTCGGGAAAAGCCACCTCGTTTATCGCACCGGTGCTGGTTGCATTGTTTACCGGTGTTATCGGTCAGCAGCTGTTGGGATTATCAGACAGCGCTGCACAGCGGTTTGGCATTTCGCCGCTGATCCTGCTGTTTGTCATCGGGCTTATACTGCTTCGTTGGGTGAAACAGCATCAGGAAAGCTGACGAGACCTAATGGCGGAAATGCCGTGTGCCGGTAAACATCATTGATATGCCCGCATCGTCAGCTGCCTTGATGACCTCATCATCGCGCATCGAGCCGCCTGGTTGAATAACCGCGATAGCGCCGGCCTCAACGGCTGAAAGCAGTCCGTCTGCAAACGGGAAGAAGGCATCAGAGGCAACGACACTTCCCTTTGTCAGCGGTTCTGGAAGTCCGGCTGCATCGGCTGCATCCAGTGCTTTGCGTGCGGCAATCCGGGATGAATCCACCCGGCTCATTTGACCTGCCCCAATGCCGACCGTTGCCAAATCCTTCACATAGACAATCGCATTGGATTTTACGTGCTTTGCCACCTGAAACGCGAATTTCATGTCCGCAAGTTGTGCAGCCTGCGGTGCAATTTTTGTAACGGTTTTGAGATCAAGATCACCGATCACCCGGCTGTCTCGATCCTGAACCAATAACCCGCCGGAAACCGAGCGTACGGTCATTGTGGTTTGAGATGGATCCGGCATTCCGCCGGTTATCAACAGGCGGAGATTTTGTTTTTTGCCAATAATGGCAATTGCATCCTCATCGGCGTCAGGTGCAATGATGACCTCGGTGAAGACTCTGACGATTTCTTCCGCCGCTTCACCGTCAAGCGTCCGGTTTACGGCAACAATCCCGCCAAAAGCGGAAACCGGATCGCAGGCAAGTGCTTTGCGATAAGCCTCTGCCAGTGAACCCCCAAGTGCCACACCACAAGGGTTGGCATGTTTGATGATTGCAACTGCCGCATGGTTTTTGGATGTAAATTCCGCAGCCAATTCAAAAGCGGCATCGGTATCATTGATGTTGTTGTAGGATAATTGTTTGCCCTGTAGCTGGGTGGCGGTTGCAACGCCTGGGCGGGCCTCGCCGGTTGTGTAAAATCCGGCAGTCTGATGCGGGTTTTCACCATAACGCATTTGTTGAGCAAGTTTGCCGGCAAAACTTCTATGCGAAGGTAGCGGGGTGGAAATTGCCTCAGCAAACCAGTTCGAGATTGCCGCATCATAGGCAGCTGTGCGGGCAAATGCCTTTTGGGCCAGATGTTTGCGAAGCGTAAGACCTGTCTGGCCTTTGCCGGTATTTAATGCTTCCAGCACATTGTCATAATCTTCAACATCGGTGACCACGGTGACAAATCCGTGGTTTTTTGCAGCTGCGCGGATCATTGTCGGGCCGCCGATGTCGATGTTTTCGACTGCTTCGTCATAGCCGGCATTTCCAGCGATTGTTTTTTCAAAGGGATAGAGATTGATCACGGCCAGATCGATTGGGCCAATATTCTGTTCGTCCATTGCCTTTTGGTGTTCCGGGTTACTACGTACAGCCAACAGACCACCATGAATTGCCGGATGAAGGGTTTTGACACGACCATCCATGATTTCGGGAAAACCGGTTACCTCGGATACATCCATCACCGTGACGCCGGCCGCCTTCAGGGCTTTTGAGGTTCCACCAGTCGACAGGATTTTTACGCCGAGACCTTCAAGCGCGCGGGCAAATTCAACAATGCCGGTTTTGTCCGATACGGAAATCAGAGCGGTGTTGATTTTCACCCCATCCGGGATGTCGTGCGTTTCATTGCTCGGGGACATGTTTCCTCAATTCGTTTTATGCAGAACCCAATTGAGTTCGGATGTTTTTGCCAAATTTGCATTAATGACAATCTGGAAAGTTTTTCGGCTACCTGATGAAGAAGCGAAAAATATACTCTCCTCGAGTACCGGTTTGATATCATCGCTTTCAAAAAGCCAGCGGTCACCTTCTCTGGTTACGATGGCAATTGCGTTTGCAGATTTGACCGGTGCCAGTTTCACATCCGGGTGAAAGTGAAATCGTACCGCACAGCTGTTTTTGGCAATATGCTTCAGTGGATTGTTATTGCTGTCGCTGAAACTGTCTTTGCCGGCCAGCCGGGCTCCGCCATCGCTGAGTGACAGGGAACGATGGTGACATATCCCGAAATCGCGCACATAACCATGGTGTGAAGCGCTAACCGTCGTATCGGATTTGGTGTCTTCCCGGTTTGATGACGCATTTAGGTGGCCCGAAAATATCTGGCCGCGCAAGTAACGTCCCATTGCACCTGAATTATTGAATTTGCAGGATGAGGTGTCATTTAAAACGGCCGTGGAATGGGCCGCAGTTGATCGCCAAACCGGTGAAGTATCGCGGTTTTGAACCGGCGGCGCACCACAATTTACCACCAGACATTCCCTGCCGTTGGAAAATTCAAATGAAAGACAGCCAGCGTGAGTGTCGACAGAAAGTTCGCCGGATGGAGGGTCGCCAACGTCCATCAGCAAGGTGGCATGACCCTGAGCTATGCGCTGGTAGCCGGATTGGGACGCGTCGTTGAGGGGCTTTCCATGGGATTCGTCATAGTGCAACAGCGTTGCAATCAAATCATTTTCAGTTACTCCAGCACCATTGAAGCGGGCCAGATTGCCATCACCATGCCGGAAAAACCGCAAGGCAGGCAGTAGTCTTTCAATGGTGGAAATCATTTCTTGAGAGGGGGCCACACCAACTGAAACGCAGCATTGGCGAAGTGGCAGCAAGAGCGCCAAAATTTCCACTACCGCTTCCGGATTTCGGGAGACGTGGCCACCATCTGCATAGACCTGATTAGCCAGTGCCCGATCAAGCCGGGCGCGGGCGCCACGCAGGGCAGTTTTTTGTCCCGCAAGACATACGGATGCATAGGCAAGTGCTGTTAGGGCAGTCAGGCGTGGCATTCCATCAGGCGCGGTGGCGGCGCGTTTCTTCAAAAACCGCACATGTACGCCGACGCAACGCAGGAATTGACGGTAAAACTCGTGATCTGCGCCTGAGACAATCAGGATTGAGTGGCTAAGCCAGGCTATCAACCGGCGGGCAGCAATTTCAATCTCCCAAGCGGTATCGCCACGACCCTTGCCATGAACACCCATCCAGTCCTTTACAATTGCCCGTGCCTGATTTGATGAAAGCTCATCACTTGAGGCTGTCAAATGCCTGATCCAGCGAAAATCATGAAGCCGGCTCTCCCAGACAGGGTCAGGATTTTCAGTCAGAAACGGGTTTTTGCCGCCTGTGTGAACGGTAGTTCCGGCAAATGAATAGCATCCGCGGTAAAATTCCTGCGCCATGGTCGGGTCGGCAGTGCGTAAATCTTGCGGGGCAATGAGTAGCCGCTCGGGCACAAATCCTGAAAACCCCAAAGCGCCTATGAAAATTGACCGTATCCGTCTTCTCAAGCGCCGAAAGAACTCGGCGACTGCAAGTCCAAACATGCGGGGTCGATCGGTAAGAGCCATTTTACTTCGCTGCATCTTCTCGGGGTCTGCGTTTTAAAGCAGTATTCATTTCTTGCGAAAACGGCAAGCAAAGAACCCGTCAAGACCACCCTGTTCCACAGGGTCTCGCGGCAAATGGAAGGGCAGGGTTCTCAATGCACCCTGGCCGTTGATACTTCCGGGCAGGTCTGGAACATCATCCTGTGTTACCGGCACCAATTCAAGGTCATCAAAGGTTTTTAATGCCCTTACCAGTAGTGCTTCACCTTCTTCCTTGAACAGCGAGCAATTGGAAAATACCAACACGCCGCCCGGCTTCACGAAGCTTCGTGCCCGATCAAGCAATTCAAATTGCAAGTTTGCCAGGGCAGTCACGTCTTCTGCTGATTTTGTCCATAACACATCGGGATGACGGCGCACGGTTCCGGTCGAAGAACAAGGCGCATCCAATAGCACCGCGTCGAATAAATTATCTGGCTGCCATTCCAGCATGTCGGCCTCGACCAATTCGGCTGCAAGTTTCAGCCGCTTGAGATTTTCGCCAAGTCGCTTGAGGCGGGGTGCGGAAATATCAAGCGCTGTCACCTGATGGCCAGCGTTGGCAAGTTGAGCCGTTTTACCACCGGGTGCGGCGCACAATTCCAATGTCTTTTGACCTGTTCCCTCACCAATCAATCGGGCAGGCAGTGCGGCTGCAGCATCCTGAACCCACCATTCACCGTCGTCGTAACCTTCAAGGGCTTGAATACTTTCCCTTGTGAGAAGCCTTACCGTGCCGCCTGGAAGCGCAATGCCGCCCAGTTTTTCAGCCCAACTTCCCGGATCTGATTTTACGGTGATATCGACCAACGGTTCTTTTAATACCATTTCGGCAATCTGCGTGGATTTATCCCGGCCAAAATCCGATCGTAGTTTGCTCTCAAACCACTTTGGAAAAGGGGAACGTATTTGGGTTTCCGTCAGGGTTTCCTTTTCGCGAACCATTCGCCGCAAAACCGCATTTGCCATGCTGCGGAATCTGCTGGTGCGCTCATCATCGCCTATCGCACTTACCCCAAGATCAACCGCTGCACTGTCCGGCAGGTCAAGATACAGGACCTGCGCGGCAGCCACATGAAGCGAGTGAATGAGAAACCGTGCCCGTTTAGGCGGCGCGCGGTCCAATAATTTGGCAAGCACCACTTCAATGTTTGTGCGGTGCCGCAAGGCGGTAACAGCTATTGCGCGGGCAAGTGCCCGGTCCCGTGGATCAAGTTGCAAATAGGCTTTCAGCCCGTGCGATGCATCACACAGCGCATCCAGGTTTCGTTTGTCATCGACAATCCGCGTAACCAGCAGGGTTGCGACAAGGCGCGCTTCAAGTCCGGTCTTGCGGGCGGATTTTTGTCCGGAAGCCGGGTTCGTCTTGAGGCCATCTGCCTGGGTCAATTCCAAAGCCCGCCCTTCTTTTTGTCGCTGGCATTATCTGCTTCACTTCTTCCCCAATCATGCCGCTTTGCTTTGCCGGACGGTTGCGGCGATGCAGCCTCAGGGGAAGAATGTTCTGGAACGGGTTCTTCCTCGGCTTCTTCAATCAAATAATCTTCGTTGAGAGCCCATTCGTTGGCCAGAGCCTCCAGCGCAGCGACCCGGTTTTCAGTCGCGGGATGGGTGGAAAACAAACTGTCACGCTTGTGTTGGCCAAGCGGGTTGATGATGAACATATGGGCTGATGCCGGATTGCGCTCGGCAGTTTCATTGCGAATGTTATGTGCATGTCCGGCAATTTGCTGCAACGCACTTGCCAACCAGTCCGGATGGCCGCAAATTTCGGCGCCACCTTTATCGGCGGCATATTCCCGGGTGCGGCTTATGGCCATTTGCACCAATCCGGCAGCAAAGGGTGCTAGCAAAATCGCAGCCAGCGTTCCAATTATTCCGGTTCGCCGATCGCTGCTTCCCCGGGTAAACATCGCAAAATTGCCAAGCATGGAAATCGCACCGGCAAGCGTTGCTGTAATGGTCATTGTCAGCGTGTCACGGTTTTTGATATGGGCAAGCTCGTGAGCCATAACCGCTGCAATTTCTTCCATGCTGAGTTTTTCAAGCAAGCCGGTACTTGCCGCCACAGCCGCATTTTCAGGATTGCGGCCGGTGGCAAAAGCGTTGGGCTGCGCAGAATCAATTAGATAAACCGCGGGCATTGGAAGGTCGGCGGCTTCAGCCAGTCGAGCAATGATTTCATAAAATTCTGGTGCGTTATCCGGGTCGACCTCAACCGCATTATGCATTTTGAGCACCATCTTGTCGGCCCGCCAGTAACTGAAAAAGTTCATCGCGGCAGCTATTGCCAGTGCAATCAGCATCCCGGTCTGCCCGCCTACCAGGAAGCCTATCCCCATAAACAGTGCAGTCATGAACGCCATCAGCATGGCTGTACGAATAAGGTTCATGTTGAAATTTCTCCGCCGGTCGCAGATATATGCAGATATGATGGCGATTAAGCAACGCCGGTTCAAGGTTTTGACGATATGAGTGAAAAAGAATTGACCCCGGATCCATTGAGCAAGCCTGCAAAACGGGCGATTGCCGAGGCGGATGAACGCCGCAGGATCCAGGAAAAGAACGCCAAAAGCCCGCCTCCGGAAACCGGTGGTCGCAAGGGGCCAGATCCGGTGCGGTTTGGTGACTGGGAGAAAAACGGTATCGTCAGCGATTTTTAGATACTGCGACCAGTTTCCCTGACCATTTCGAGACGTCACAAATGGCACATCCCGGCCGAATACTTTCCAGTTTCTTTACAGCAATTTACAGTTTGGGCGCTCCGGTTAACTACTGGTTTACCCTGAAACCGGGAAAAACCCTTTAATTTCCGTGTTGTGGCTGGATTTCGCCTAATTGGCGCGGTGTTTGAACCGTTTTGGCCCCCAAATTGCATCGCCTCCTGCAAATGCCGGCAAGGAGGCCAAAATGAAGCGTTTATCCGAAGTTCTTACCCAATTCACCCGGTTTAAAGAAAACCGTTCGGGGTCCATGGCAGTCCTTACCGCTACAGCCTTGGTTGCGGTAGCGCTGGCAGCAGGCTCAGCGCTCGATTTTAGCCGCGTTGCCCACACCAAAACCGTGATCAGTGACGCCCTGGATGCGGCAATTCTTGCAGCCGGTAATGATCTTTCCCAGGGAAGGGCGGTAAATGCCGAATTTCGGCAGGACTTTGAAGAATTTTTCCACGCCAACATCGATTTGCGGGCTTCAATTGCCGGTAATTATTCGGTTGTTGAATTCTCCGTGGATGAGGACACGGGCGAAATACACGGCAAGGTGAGTGGCGAAATTGAAATGACCCTGATGAAGTTTGCCGGTTATGAAACCATGACGCTGGAAACAGAGGCAACCGCGATTTTTTCAAACAGCGATGTGGAAATTGCCATGATGCTGGATGTCACCGGTTCAATGGGTGGCAGTAAAATCAATTCACTCAGGCTTGCGGCCACCGATGCCGTCAACATTTTGTTGCCTGAACCTGATACCCAAGGCGTTCGCATTGGGCTTGTACCTTATTCCTGGTCCGTAAATGCCGGTAATTATGCCGATGACGTGACAGCCAATGCTTCTGACAAATGCGTCACGGAACGCGCAGGTGTAGAAGCTTACTCAGATGTGTCGGCGCTTGTTGTGCCGGTTGGTGCAGATAGCCGTGCGGTGGATGCGGACAAATGCCCGGACCTGGAAATTTTGCCGCTGACTGACCGTGAAAATACGCTTAAAAATAAAATTAGTCAGCTCAGTGCCGGTGGTTACACGGCCGGACATTTGGGCGTGGCGTGGAGTTACTACATGCTGTCTGAAAAATGGCAGGATTTGTGGCCGAGTGCTTCAGACCCGGCGGACTATTCCGAAGACGTGCGTAAAGTAGCTGTTTTGATGACCGATGGTGAGTTCAATACGTTTTATGACGAAACATCCGGTAACCCATGGGGACCTTATGTGGACGAGTCCAGCGATCACGCGGAAGCGATTTGTGCGGATATGAAAGCCCCCAAGGCGGGTGAACCCGGCATTACCATTTACTCCGTTGCATTTCAGGCACCCAGTGCTGCTGAAGCCACACTTCGCGAGTGTGCAAGTGCGGATACAGCAACCGAGACTTACTATTATTCTGCCAGCAGCGAACAGGAATTGCGGGAAGCGTTTCGTGCGATTGCCGGCAGTATCAAGACGCTTCGGCTGTCAAACTGACCTTCAATTTTTAGTCTGCCCTGTCTCAACTTTTGTGGCGGTGAAAGAAATTTCACCGCCTTTTTCTTGTCTATTGGTTATTCGAGTTATGCATTACCTGCATAGCTCCCATGAAATAAAACCACTGCAAAACCGCACTGAAAGCTTCTATATTGCTTTTAACGGCAATCACAGATTGTCGCTTTAAACCGGCTGGAATATACCTCCTCCCATATTCCAACTGGCTGACCGGCCTCTTCCCCCTCCTGATGCCGGTCAATTTAATAATGCTCGCCAGCCCCCCTGGCGAGCATTTTTTTTGACTCGAGTTTTGTGAAAGCCGGTAAGAACTACCCACCGAGCAAGATTTTGCAGGATGCCTTGAGGGGTGCCCAATTGCTAAGTGTCTTGCCGTAGTTTTCACCGACCAGAATCCGGTACTCCGCATCGGTTTTTTGATGAATGTTGAGGACTTTTGAAAAACTCGCCATGGATAACCCATTGGCGCCTTTCACGGCAGTTGCCTCAAAAGGACCGCTGACGGCACCGCCCTTGCGGGCAATCATGTAATGAATCGTTCCAGGTTTGCTGGTGAAAATCCAGCCGGCCATTTCAGCGGTAGTCGGACAGACGTTGACCTTTGGGCTTTTGATCGCCAGTTGCGCCTTTGTGACCTTGATGGGGGAATCGAGCGGTGTGGCGAGTTTACCGGCGGCGGCGATGGTTGTGGATGCAGCCAGGGCGAGCGAGGCTGCAATGATTGTGCGTGAAAAAGACATGATGATTTCCTTTAGTCGGGATTGGATAGGGCCACCAAATAAAGTTCATCCCATTGGTTGTATGTGCCGAACGGCACATTCTGGAGCGTGTAAAAAAAGAAGGGCCGCTCCTGTGGAAC
Organism: Hyphomicrobiales bacterium; assembly: GCA_021775415.1. Taxonomy (GTDB): domain Bacteria; phylum Pseudomonadota; class Alphaproteobacteria; order Rhizobiales; family Rhizobiaceae; genus JAALLB01. The sequence continues at coordinate 11,445 of JAJFHV010000004.1, forward strand.
GGCCCCGCGATTTTTCATCTCGGAAAAATACTGTGGTTGAAACCCTAGGCGGAAGGAAGCCTCATCGAAGATTGCTCCAATGTGAATTCCTTCGGCCGGAATTTCTCCGGAATCATAAAATCACTCGACATTAGATCACCTCCTTTTCGAATCGTTAGACACATTTAAAAAAATGGCGCGATAAACGCTTTGCGTCAATAGTCAGAATTCAAACTGGTTAATCTTTCCGGTTTTGCCGATTTTCAATCAGATCTTCCACCACAGCCGGATCAGCCAGGGTGGAGGTGTCCCCCAGATTGGAAAAATCATCTTCGGCAATTTTGCGCAAAATCCGCCGCATGATCTTGCCAGACCGCGTTTTTGGCAGGCCCGGGGCCCACTGAAGCGCATCCGGTGACGCAATCGGGCCGATTTCCTTGCGGACATGGTTTCGAAGTTCGATTTTCAATTCATCCGTTGCTTCGACGCCCGCCATCAGCGTGACATAGCAGTAAATGCCCTGACCCTTGATGTCGTGCGGATAGCCAACAACGGCAGATTCAGAAACTGCATCATGGGAAACAAGCGCGGATTCGACTTCCGCCGTTCCCATCCGGTGACCGGACACATTGATCACGTCATCAACGCGGCCGGTAATCCAGTAGTAGCCATCTTCATCGCGGCGGCAGCCATCACCGGTAAAGTATTTGCCCTTGTAGGTGGCAAAATAGGTCTCCACGAACCGGTCATGGTCGCCATATACCGAGCGCATCTGGCCGGGCCAGGAATCTGTTATGCAAAGATTGCCGGGGGCTGCACCTTCAAGCGGATTACCGTCAGCATCGACCAGTTGTGGTTGAACTCCAGGTAACGGGCGTGTTGCAGAACCGGGCTTCAAGTCGGTGGCACCTGGCAACGGAGAAATCATGATGCCGCCGGTTTCAGTTTGCCACCAGGTGTCGACGATGGGTGATTTTCCATCACCCACCACATGATAATACCACTCCCAGGCTTCCGGGTTGATGGGTTCACCCACCGACCCCAACAAACGAAGGCTGGACCGTGAAGTTGATTTTACAGGTTCATCGCCGGCCTGCATCAAGGCGCGAATTGCGGTAGGTGCGGTGTAGAAAATATTGACCTGATGCTTGTCGCACACTTCCCAGAACCGTGAAACGGTTGGATAGTTCGGAACGCCTTCAAACATCAAGGTGATCGCACCATTGGCGAGCGGGCCGTAGACGATATAGGAGTGTCCGGTTACCCAGCCCACATCTGCCGTGCACCAGTAGATGTCGCCATCATGATAGTCGAATACATATTGGTGGGTGAATGAGGCCCAAACCAGATAACCGCCAGTCGTATGCAATACGCCTTTCGGTTTGCCGGTGGAGCCGGAGGTGTACAAAATGAACATCGGGTCTTCAGCGTTCATTTCTTCCGGCGGGCAATCATCTGACGCGCTTTCAACCGCCTCGTGATACCAGACGTCCCGGTCGGCATGCCAGTCGATGGCACCGCCGGTGCGTTTGACAACAAATACTTTTTTGACCTGTTGACCGTCCTTTGCAGCAATCTCAACTGCCTTGTCTGTATTCGCCTTGAGCGGGATTGGTTTACCACCCCTGACGCCTTCATCGGCGGTTATGACAAAATCTGATTTGCAGTCTTCAATACGGCCGGCAAGGGCGTCTGGTGAAAATCCGCCAAATACTATCGAATGAACCGCGCCTATCCGGCAGCAGGCAAGCATTGCATAGGCTGCTTCCGGCACCATCGGCATGTAGATGGTGACCCGGTCGCCTTTCTTGATACCGTTGGCCTTCATTGCATTGGATAAGCGGCAAACATGATTGTGCAACTCGCGATAGGTGATTTTTGCGTCAACTGCCGGGTCGTCCCCTTCCCAGATGATTGCCACTTGATCACCGCGCTTTTCAAGATGCCGGTCGATACAGTTGGCGGACACATTCAACGTGCCGTCTTCAAACCATTTGATTGAGACATCGGGATATTCGTATGTGGTGTTTTTGACTTTGGTATATGGCTTGATCCAGTCGACGCGTTTTCCTTCGTCTCGCCAGAAGGCATCGGGGTCTGCCACGCTTGCCGCGTACATTTCCTGATATTTTGCATCGTCAATCAATGCGTGCTTCGCAACAGCTGTTGATACAGGATAGGTTTTATCCGCCTCTGTCATGTGGTCTCCTCCAACCCTTGGGATGCCGCTATATCGCGGCAATAATTAAATATTTTCCGGCTTGTAATATCCGTACCGGTCCCTTGAGTCTATTCAACCATCCGACAAGTAAAATGCCAACGGTTATGGTTAATTTTGCATCGTTAAAATTTTAACGATTTTAGGCGACCCTGTTAGCAGAACCCGATTTTTGTTTCGCGTAAGGGTAAAGACAATGGCATTCGCCAAATCCGGCAGACCGCTTGCAATTGCAATTGCGCTGCCGTTGCTGCTTTCAAGCTGTGCCGGTGGCCATGGTTTTTCAGTGTTTCAACCGGTGGACATTACCTGGCACGACACAAGCTGGTGTGTGCCCTGGTCATTGAAGAGCGTGCTCTACCGGGTGGCAAAGCGTTTCGGCCCCGTAAAAGTGCATTCAACGCACCGCTGGCCGCTGGAAAACAAACGCAAGGGCGGCAAGCGCAAATCCTTTCACCTGAGCTGCCGGGCAATCGATTTCTCGGTTCCAGGCGATCCGTCTGAGGTCAAGGCATACCTTGTTTCCCAGTGGGAGGTAGGTGGCTACAGCTACTATTCGCAAGGCTTCTACCATATCGACAATGGCAAGCGCCGGACCTGGTAAGTTTAAGGCCGGGCACTTTTCGAGATTGAGTGAAATTCTGCAAACCGCTAACGTCATGAGGCAGCGGGATGGTGGAGTGCTCAAATGGATCGTAAATACAGTTGGCCGGATGGTCACTGGAACTGGCCGGTAAACCTTACCCACAAACACGGGGTCCGCTCGGGCAACATGATCTTTACCGGTGGTCAGGTTGATCTTGATGCCAAGGGTAACGTGCAGAACGCTGGCAAGATTGAACCACAATGTGAAGCGTCAATGCGCTTCCTTGCAACAGTGCTCGAAGACCTTGGCGCAGATCTTTCAGATCTTGTGAAGTTGGTGGTTTATTTTATTGGTGATGCAGCAGTTGAAGAAAAAATGCTGTCACAGATTGCCGGGATGTTGGGTGACAAGGTTCGCCCAGTAATTAACACGATTGCACTGCCCGAGCTTTGCTATCCGGACATGATGATCGAGATTGAAGGTGTTGCGATGCGGGCGCAAGACGGTTCTGGTATGGACCGCGAGTGTTTTCATCTTGATGAGATGCCTTTACTGCCATCCGCGTTTTCTCATGTCATTCGCTGCGGCGAGATGATTTTTACCGGCGACATGTCGGCACTCACGCCTTCAGGCGGGGTTGAGAAAATTGGCAATCTATCTGCCCAGTCGAAAATCATGATGGATCAGCTTTGCGACGTTCTTTCTGCTGTCGGGGCTGATATGGCAGATGTGCTCAAGCTCAATGTGTATTACATCGGCGATGGTACTGCGGAGGACTGGGAGAAGCCCGCAGGAATTCGTGCCAGTTATTTTCCTGACCCCGGCCCGGCTGCAACCGGAATGCCGGTCACCCGATTTGCCAATCCTGATGTGATGGCGAAAATTGCGGTTACTGCGATGCGCGGCACCAATGGAGAGCGGCTGGAAAAAGCATATGCTTGGCCGGATGGACATTGGGACTGGACTACGCCGCTGCCATACAAACATGGAAACAAGTGCGGTCAGATGATCCATGTGGGCGGTCAGGTCTCATTGGATGCGTCTGCAAATGTGATTGATCCAGATGACATGGTTGCCCAAACCAGGCGGGCAATGGACAATATTTCCAAGGTCTTGGCAGAGTTTGGGGCGACACTGGACGATGTGGTGAAGGTCACAACATTTTATCAGGGAACGGCATCGGCTGAAGCCTTGCACGAAAACCTGCTCATCCGGTCGGGTTCCTACACCGAACCGGGCCCGGCAACGACCGGTATCCCGATGGAGGCTCTGGTTTACGAGCGCATGGTAATCGAGATTGAGGTCACCGCCATGCTTGGTTCGTGAGGGATTGAGGCTTGAACTGCCCCTCACAAATTTGTGTGGTCAGTTCATTTGGAAGCTGATCCAGACATGGTTATATGAGCAGCTAATTTGGAGACCCTTGATGAATAAAATTATCCCGAACCTTTGTGCGGCGCTAATGGCATCGACGTTTATTACCCCCGCCCAGGCTGAAACGAAATCCGCGATATTTGCCGGAGGGTGTTTTTGGTGCATGGAAAAGGACTTTGAACACGTAAAGGGCGTGATTGAGGTGGAATCGGGATATGCGGGTGGGACCAGTGAAAACCCTACTTACAGGAATTACGAAGCGGCTGACCATATTGAGGTGGTGAAAATCATCTATGATGATGCAGTCGTCACCTATCCACAATTGCTGCATACGTTCTGGCGCAGTGTTAACCCGACAGATGCAGGCGGCCAGTTCTGCGACCGGGGTCACGGTTATTCGACTGCTGTTTTTGCACTGGATGAAATGCAGAAAAGTGACGCTGAAGCGTCAAAAGCCGCGATCGATGCCTCCGGAGTGCTCAAAACCCCGATTGTTACGCCTATCCGAGATGCGGTGGTGTTTTATTCAGCGGAAGACTATCATCAGGATTATTATAAAAAGCATCACCTCAAATACTCGTATTATCGTCGGGCATGTGGTCGTGATAGCCAGATCAAATCACTCTGGGGCAGTGAAGCGCTTGCGGGAATAGATTACTCGGGCAGCTAGGACCTGGCTCTGGAAACCTTCAAAATTTGGTATTTCCTCGTGTTTGGGCCAGGTTGGACGTTGTCTGTTTAGATTTGATTTACTATAATTGTGCTACTTCGGGTCACAATTGTGGCGCAAAGCCGAACTAGACACCGCCTTGGCTCTACGGCCCGAAGGACGAATAAATGGGTAAATCAACCGCAATCCTATTGGTTATGGCCGCATTGGCAATTACCGGGTGCAATCGCACCTCAAGTCCGTTTGCGATCGAAACCCGCTCTCCGCCGCAGTCGTTGCCCTCTGTCCCTACCGGACAGGTGGAGACCAGCCAGCTTGATCCGATTACCGGTCAACCGGTGTTACAGCCGGGCGTGAACGATCCGAATGCAATCCAGCAGCAACCTATTGAGGGTGGAACCCTGGCTGCGGACGGCTCAACCGAGATTGCATCGATTTCCGGTGATGCCGGTGTGCCGGCTGGCCAGCCGCTAAGCAGGGAATCGCTGGCAGGGTCTTTCAATGTCACCTCAGACAGCCCGGATTGCCGAATTATTCTTGCGTTTACAAAATGGTCCGGCGGTTATCGCGCCGCGACAAGACGTTGCCAGTCAGCTGAGATTGGTACCGTGACGGCTTGGGATGTCAAAGGCCAGCAACTGGTTCTGGTTGATGGCGGTGGAAATGTTGTCGCACGGCTTTATTCCTCGGGGAATGACCGCTATGACGGAACAACAAACGATGGTAATCCGATTTCCTTTTCGCGATAGCGGAAACACCTGACAAGCGGCCGAGAAATTCCTGGCAATGGATAGTGATCTAGTTTCACTGCGCGAACCGGTTCTTCATCAAGCCTATGCAAGGCTTGTTGACTCAGGCCAGATAGAAGCCGATCCCGCACAATTTCGCCTGGTCTCCCGTCTTGACCAGCTGCTGAATGATCTAGACCGCAAGCGGCTTTCTTCGAAATCAAGTTCGCTTGGCTGGCTGTTTGCCAAAAAACTGCAGGAAAAGGATCGCCTTAGGGGGCTTTATATCTGGGGTGATGTGGGACGCGGCAAATCCATGTTGATGGATATGTTCTTCGATGCAGTATCTGAAAAGCGCAAGCGGCGGGTTCATTTCAATGACTTCATGCAGGATGCGCAGGAGCGCATCTATCGGCATCGCGAAGCGTACAAAAAAGACAAAAAGCTGAGCGAGGACCCAATCGCACCTGTTGCAAGGGCGCTTGCCCGGGAAGCCCAAGTGCTGTGTTTTGACGAGTTTTCCGTAAGCGACATCGCCGATGCGATGATTTTGGGCCGGTTGTTTGCCGCGATGTTTGCAGCAGGCGTGGTGGTGGTTGCGACTTCAAATGTTGCGCCGCGCGATCTTTACCGCGATGGCCTCAACCGAAATCTGTTTTTGCCGTTTATTGAGCTGTTGGTGACAAAAGTTGATGTGCATGAACTTAGTGCCCGCACGGATTTCCGGCTGGAAAAACTCAGTCAGGCACCGGTATATTATGCGCCGCTCAACCAAAAATCCTCAAAAGCGATGGATGCCGCCTGGTTGCGGTTGACCGGGGTTAATACCGGGTTGCCGGAGGAGATTGAACTCAAGGGGCGGGTTCTGCCGGTGCCACAGGCAGAAAAAGGGATTGCCAGGTTTTCCTTTGCCAATTTGTGTGAAGAGGCTCGAAGTGCTGCAGATTTTCTGGCCCTTGCGCGACGCTTTCATACGCTGTTCATCGATAGTATCCCAGTCATGGACCGTAGCAACCACAACGCTGCAAAGCGGTTCATTCTTTTGATTGATACGCTGTATGACAATCACGTGCGGCTGGTTGCATCTGCCGCGACAGGTCCGGACAAGCTTTATACCGCAAATACAGGAACCGAAGCCTTCGAGTTCAAGCGTACCGCATCGCGCCTGCATGAGATGCAGTCACAGGACTACATTGCGGCGTCCGACATGGTTGTTGCGTAGCGTTCCATTTTATTGACGTATACGTCAATATAAATATTACTAAGTAATTGAAATAATTGGAGTTATAATTGTGTGTTGTGAAGATTTGTCAATCTTGCCTATGTAGGATATAGCCTTTTACAGCATCAATAAACAGCAGGAATTGCTTTTACGTAAAGGTAACAATAATGGCACGTAACAAAATCGCGTTAATCGGGGCCGGGATGATCGGCGGAACGCTGGCTCATCTGGCCGGTCTTAAAGAACTCGGTGATGTGGTCTTGTTCGATATTGCGGAAGGCCTGCCACAGGGCAAGGCGCTTGATATTGCCGAATCCTCGCCGGTTGACGGGTTTGACTCGCACCTTTCAGGTGCCCAAAGTTATGAGGCAATCAAGGACGCGGATGTTTGTATTATTACGGCGGGCATTGCGCGCAAGCCGGGCATGAGCCGCGATGATCTGCTCGGCATTAATTTGAAAGTCATGGAACAAGTCGGTGCAGGCATTAAAAAATATGCCCCCGGCGCGTTTGTAATTTGTATCACCAACCCGTTGGATGCGATGGTTTGGGCATTGCAGAAATTTTCCGGACTGCCAAAAAACAAGGTCGTCGGAATGGCCGGGGTGCTCGATTCTGCCCGGTTCCGGTATTTTCTTGCCGAAGAGTTTGATGTGTCGGTTGAGGATGTGACGGCATTTGTGCTTGGGGGACATGGCGATTCCATGGTGCCGTTGGCGCGTTATTCTACCGTTGCAGGCATTCCGCTCACAGATCTCGTCAAAATGGGATGGCTGACAAAAGAACGATTGAACGAAATCGTTGACCGAACCCGCAAGGGTGGGGGTGAAATTGTCGGGCTGTTGAAAACAGGCTCTGCCTATTATGCGCCGGCTGCTGCCGCGATTTCGATGGCTGAAAGCTATCTGCGGGACAAAAAACGGGTTTTACCGTGCGCGGCGGCTCTCAAAGGCGAATACGGCGTCAAAGACATGTATGTCGGTGTACCGGTGGTCATTGGATCAAACGGTGTGGAACGAATTATCGAAATCGATCTCAACAAGAGTGAACAGAAAATGTTTGAGCAATCTGTTGGTGCTGTGGCTGATTTATGTGAAGCTTGTGCCGGGATTGCACCAAACCTGAAATAGCAGGGGCCGGGAACAGGCTTGCAGGTTATTGATATGGGACAAAAAGATCCCGAGGCAACACAGGAGGTGGGGGCACTACTCCCGCAAAGGCAAAATGGCTCGCCAACCGGATAATGAAGAATTTTCCGAAACTTCTTTTCTATATGGCGGCAACGCCGGATACATTGAAGAAATCCACGCACGGTTCAAAGAAGATCCAAATTCCGTCAATGCTGACTGGCAAGCGTTCTTCTCAGAATTAAAAGATGACCCGGGTGATGTTGCCAAAAATGCAAAGGGTGCATCCTGGAAAAAGCCCCACTGGCCGATCGCTGCAAATGGTGAACTGGTTTCCGCGCTGGATGGGGACTGGTCTCAAGTTGAAGAAGAAATCACCGGCAAGATAAAGGCCAAGGCACAGGCCGAAGCGGTTGATCCGAATGGCGAGGAAGTTCAGCGGGCAACGCACGATTCCATCAGCGCCATCATGATGATCCGTGCCTACCGGATGCGCGGGCATCTGCATGCCGATCTGGACCCCTTGAAAATTGCCGGGAAGAAAGAGGCTTTCAACGAACTGCATCCATCAAGTTACGGGTTCAGCGAGACAGACTACGACCGCAAGATTTTTATCGACGGTCTGCTGGGCCTGCAGTTTGCAACTGTTCAGGAAATGCTGGAAATTTTGAAACGCACCTATTGTTCGACATTGGGCGTGGAGTACATGCATATATCCAATCCGCAGGAAAAGGGTTGGCTTCAGGAACGCATTGAAGGGCCCGACAAGGGCATTGCATTTACGGTCTCCGGAAAAAAGGGGATCTTGAAAAAGCTGATTGAGTCGGAAGGTTTCGAACAATATATCGACATCAAGTACAAGGGTACAAAACGCTTTGGCCTGGATGGGGCTGAATCGTTAATTCCAGCGCTTGAACAAATTATCAAACGCGGCGGCCAGATGGGCCTCAAGGAAATTGTGCTGGGAATGCCGCACCGTGGCCGGCTTAACGTGCTTGCCAATGTTTTGGGAAAGCCACACCGGGCAATCTTCAACGAATTCAAGGGCGGTTCTTACAAGCCCGATGAGGTGGAAGGTTCGGGCGATGTAAAATACCATTTGGGCACATCGTCAGACCGGGAATTTGATGGAAACAATGTACACTTGTCCCTCACCGCCAACCCGTCGCATCTGGAAATCGTTAATCCGGTTGTGCTCGGCAAGGTTCGCGCCAAACAGGACAAACTCGAAGAAAAGAACGAACGGGGTTCCAGGCCGCGCGATACGATTTTACCGTTACTGTTGCATGGCGACGCGGCATTCGCGGGTCAGGGCGTGGTGGCTGAATGTTTCGGGCTTTCAGGGCTCAAGGGGCACCGGACCGGCGGTTCGCTGCATTTTATTGTCAATAACCAGATAGGCTTTACGACAGACCCGAGATTCTCCCGCTCCTCGCCTTATCCATCGGATGTGGCCAAACTGATTGAAGCACCAATTTTTCACGCCAATGGCGATGATCCGGAGGCAGTGACCTACGCAGCGAAGATTGCAATTGAATTCCGGCAATTGTTTCACAAGCCGGTGGTCATCGATATGTTCTGCTATCGCCGCTATGGACATAATGAGGGGGACGAACCAGCGTTTACCCAGCCGCTGATGTACCAGAAAATCCGCTCACATCCCTCAACTGCAACAATCTATGGTGAAAGGCTGGTTGCTGACGGCATCATGACCAAGGAAGAGGTGGACCAGATGTGGGCCGAGTGGCGCAGCTTTCTGGAGGCTGAGTTTGATGCCGGGCAATCCTACAAGCCCAACAAGGCGGACTGGCTGGATGGCGCGTGGTCCGGGTTGAAGGTTGCCGACAATGAAGATGATGCACGGCGCGGCAAGACCGGACTTTCGAAAAAAGCCCTGACGGAGATAGGGCAGAAGATTACCGCCATTCCCGATAGTTTCAATGCTCACAAAACGATCCGGCGGTTGATGGCCAACCGGCTGAAGATGGTGGAAACCGGTGAGGGCATTGACTGGGGTATGGGGGAGGCGCTTGCCTTTGGAGCAATGGTTCGCGAAGGCCATTGTGTGCGGTTGTCCGGTCAGGATTGTGAGCGTGGCACGTTTTCCCAGCGTCATTCGGTGATTTACGATCAGGATACAGAAGCGCGTTACATTCCGCTTAACAACCTTTCCGAGGATCAGGAAGAGTATGATGTCATCAACTCGATGCTTTCGGAAGAAGCAGTGCTGGGTTTTGAATATGGCTATTCGCTGACGCGGCCCAATGCGCTGACTATCTGGGAGGGACAGTTTGGCGACTTTGTAAATGGTGCACAGGTCGTGATTGACCAGTTCATCTGTTCTGGCGAGCGCAAGTGGTTGCGGATGAGCGGCTTGGTGATGCTTCTGCCACACGGTTATGAAGGCCAGGGGCCGGAACACTCTTCCGCGAAACCGGAGCGGTTCCTGCAATTGTGTGCGGAAGACAACATGCAGGTTGTCAATTGCACAACGCCGTCGAATTATTTTCATGTTCTTCGCCGCCAGCTTCGGCGGGATTTCCGCAAGCCGTTGATCATCATGACGCCAAAATCCCTGTTGCGGCACAAGCGGGCTGTTTCGACACTGGAAGATTTTGGTGCGGAGGCAGGTTTTCACAGGCTGTTGTGGGACGATGCGGAGCTCAAGAAAGGTGATGGTATTCGTCTGGTGGCAGACAAGAAAATTCGTCGTGTGGTGATGTGCACCGGCAAGGTTTATTACGATTTGTTTGAGGAGCGTGAAAATCGCGGCATTGATGACATTTACCTGTTGCGACTTGAGCAGCTTTATCCCTGCCCGGCAAAGGCGCTGATCACCGAACTTTCGCGCTTCAAGAATGCCGAGATGGTGTGGTGTCAGGAAGAACCCAAAAACATGGGTGCCTGGAGCTTTATCGAGCCTTATCTGGAGTGGGTGTTTGACCATATCGATGCAAGGCAAAAACGCGCCCGGTATGCCGGTCGATGGGCTTCCGCCTCACCGGCGACCGGATTGATGTCGTCACATCTGGCGCAACTTGAAGCGTTTATTGAAGATGCACTGGGTGGATAATGTGCATAAATGGGGAAACCAGTCAGGAAAGAGAATTTAGTCATGGCAAGTGAAATCCGGGTTCCTGTATTGGGTGAATCAGTAAGTGAGGCGACCATCGGTCAGTGGTTGAAAAATGCGGGCGACACCGTCGCGCAGGACGAACCGCTGGTAGAATTGGAAACAGACAAGGTATCGATTGAAGTTCCGGCACCCGAGGCAGGAGTTCTGGGTGAGATACTGGTGAAAGCAGGCGAGACCGTGGAGGTTGGCGCCCTGCTGGGTACAGTTGATGCAGCAGGTGGCGCCAAGGCATCCGCTGCAAAGCCTGCGGCGGTGAAGGAAGCTGCAGCCCCTGCCAGCGCCAAGCCTGCAGATTCTGGGCCTTCGGGCTCCGGCAAGATTGTTGAAATCCCTGTTCCAAGCGGTGGTGAATCGGTTACCGAGGCCGATGTGGGTGAGTGGTTCAAGAAAGTCGGCGATGCCGTCAAGGTTGACGAACCGCTGGTGGAACTTGAAACCGACAAGGCTGCACAGGAAGTCATGTCACCGGTTAGCGGTGTGATTACCGAGATTGTTGCCGAAACCGGCGCAACGGTTGAAGTGGGTGCAATCCTTGCACGAATTGAAGAAGGTGCGGCTGGCGCAAGCGCACCGGCTGCAGCGAGTGCACCTGCCGCAGCCCCTGCACCCTCCAACTCTTCGATGCCGGCCTCTCCTGCCGCACAAAAAATGATGGCCGAAGGTGGTGTGGATCCGGCTTCTGTTGCTGGTAGCGGTAAACGCGGCCAGGTTTTGAAGGAAGATGTGCAGAAGGCTGCGGCAGCGCCCGCTGCATCAACAGCAGCGGAACCCGCGCAGGCCCGCGCATTTTCACCCCAGGATGAGGGGGTCCGTGAAGAGCGGGTGCGGATGACACGGTTACGCCAAACCATCGCCAGACGTCTGAAAGAGGCGCAAAACTCAGCCGCCATGCTTACCACCTTTAATGAGGTGGACATGTCTGCAGTGATGGATATGCGCAAGCGTTACAAGGATCTATTTGAGAAGAAGCACGGCGTGAAGCTCGGCTTTATGGGATTTTTCTCGAAAGCTGTTTGTCATGCATTGCAGGAAATCCCGGCGGTAAATGCCGAAATTGACGGCACGGACCTGATCTACAAACACTACTGCCACATCGGCGTTGCGGTTGGCACCGACAAGGGGCTGGTGGTGCCGGTGGTGCGCAATGCAGACCAGATGAGCATTGCCGAGGTCGAGCAGGAAATCGGCAGACTGGGCCGAAAGGCACGCGACGGTGATTTGTCGATGGCGGATATGCAGGGCGGTACCTTCACCATCTCGAATGGGGGTGTCTACGGTTCCTTGATGTCCACCCCGATCCTCAACGCACCACAATCGGGTATTTTGGGTATGCACAAAATCGATCAGCGACCCGTGGTGGTCGACGGCGAAATTGTAATCCGCCCGATGATGTATCTGGCACTTTCCTATGACCACCGAATTGTCGACGGCAAGGAAGCGGTGACCTTTCTGGTCCGGGTCAAGGAAAGCCTGGAAGACCCTGAAAGACTGGTACTTGATCTTTGATCCAGTGTAATCTGACGTGAAGAAATTGAAATTGGAGATTTGATAATGGCAATTGAACTCAAGATGCTGCTGTACACGGTTGTGCTGTTCGTGGTTCAACTCGTCCTGCAAGGCACGTGCGGCATCATTCAAAATGGTTTGGGTTATGCGCTTGGTGCGCAGGATGATGAGAAGGACAGCGCAGGCATTGGAGCCCGGTTTGAGCGGGCCTATTACAATCTGCTCGAAACCATGCCGCCCTTTGCAGCGCTCATTTTGATCGGCCTTTACACCGGCAAACTCAATGAGATGACAGCACTTGGTTCGCAAATCTACTTTTGGAGCAGGGTTGCTTATGTGCCAGCCTATGTCATCGGTTTCCCGGGCCTCAGAACACTGATCTGGACCGCCTCGCTCGTCGGTTTGATAATGATTTTGTGGCAGCTGCTACTGTAAGCGGCCTGAAAAACAGGAGTGCTAGAGACATGCAATTAATCCGCTTCTGTTTGGTTATTATGCTTGCGGTCGGGTCATTTGCATTAGCGGCGAATTTGCCGGCCCAGGCGCAGGTACAGCAAAATGTCACGGTCGACGATATCGCGGGCAACTACCGTGTCCGGGGACGCAATCCCGATGGTAGTGCCTACAAGGGTTCAGTGAGTATTGTGGATGTGGACGGGGTGGCAAATCTGAAATGGAATGTTGCCGGTCGTATTTACAAGGGCCAGGGTAATTTTATCGGTAATGTGCTGGTGGTGAATTGGGGTTCCGCTCACCCGGTAATCTACACGGTTGGTCTTGACGGCAATCTCGCCGGAACCTGGAACGATGGGCAGGCAAGTGAAAAACTCACCCGGCAATAAGCCCCAGAAACGACTGTGGCATGGGTGATGTAATTGTCATTACAGGTGCAAGCCGCGGAATTGGGGCTGCCTGTGCGCGATTGCTTGCAGAACCTGATCGCATGTTGATTATAAATTATGCGAGCAACAATGTTGCCGCAGAAGCGCTTGTCAGCGAGATCGCCAAGACGGGCGGCAAGGCGATTGCCGTACAGGGCGATGTCGGTAGTGAAGCGGATATCCTTCGGTTGTTTGAGGAGGCAGACCGGCACGGAAGACTTGCAGGGCTTATCAATAATGCAGGAATTTTAGACGTTTCCCAAAGGGTGGATGAAATGTCCCGGTCCCGAATCTCCCGCATGTTTGATGTTAATGTCCTTGGCAGTTTTTTATGCGCCCGCGAAGCGGTTAAGCGCATGTCTACCAAACAAGGTGGCAAGGGTGGCACGATTGTCAATTTGTCTTCGGCAGCTGCGCTGCTTGGTGCGCCAAACAATTACGTGGATTACGCCGCCTCCAAAGGTGCGATTGATACCTTTACCAAGGGGCTGGCACTGGAGGTCGCGGAGGAGGGTATTCGTGTCACGGCAGTGCGGCCGGGTGTCATTGACACAGACATCCATGCCAGCGGTGGACAACCCGGTCGCGCAGAGCAAATGCGGGCAGCCATACCGATGAAACGCGAGGGGTCAGCGAATGAGGTTGCCGAGGCGGTTGTCTGGTTGATGTCACAAAAGGCATCTTACGTTACGGGAACGATCCTTGATGTTTCGGGCGGACGATAGCACAGTGTATGAATAACAACTTGCAGGTGGAATACGAAAATGAGCAATGAATATGATGTCGTCGTAATTGGTTCGGGTCCGGGCGGGTATGTCTGTGCGATCAAGGCAGCACAACTTGGCCTGAAAACCGCCGTGGTAGAGAAGAACCCGACCTTTGGCGGCACCTGCCTAAACGTTGGGTGCATTCCATCGAAAGCCTTGCTGCACGCCTCGGAAATGTTTGAGGAAGCAGGGCACGGTCTTGAGAAACTTGGCATCAAGACCAGCGCGCCAAAGCTCGATCTCAAAGCGATGATGGGCCACAAGGATACAACCGTGAAAGCCAATGTGGATGGGGTGGCTTTCCTGTTCAAGAAAAACAAAATCGAAACATTTCATGGAACAGGAAGCATTCCCAAGGCGGGTCAGGTGCTGGTTATTGACTCCAAGGGTGCCGGCGAAACGCTTGCGGCCAAAAACATTGTGATTGCCACCGGTTCGGATGTGGCGGGTATTCCAGGCCTTGATGTGAAGATCGATGAGAAGGTGATTGTATCATCCACCGGCGCATTGGTGCTTTCAAAGGTTCCGGCAAAAATGATTGTGGTTGGCGGCGGTGTCATCGGGCTTGAGATGGGGTCGGTCTGGAACCGGCTTGGCACTGAAGTTACTGTGGTGGAATATCTCGATACCATTCTTGGCGGCATGGACGGAGATGTTTCAAAGCAGTTCCAGCGGATGCTCAAGAAACAGGGCATGACGTTTCATCTTTCTTCCAAGGTTACGGATGTGAAAAAATCCGGCAAGGGTGCCGCGGTCATGTTTGAACCGGTTGCAGGTGGTGATGCGCAAAAGCTTGATGCCGATATTGTGCTGGTTGCAACGGGAAGAAGGCCGTACTCGGATGGTCTTGGGTTGGAGGAAGCCGGTATTGAAATGGATCGCGGCAAGATCAAGACCGACGGGCATTGGCAGACCAATATCAAGGGGATTTATGCGATTGGTGATGTGATTGATGGACCAATGCTTGCCCACAAGGCAGAAGATGAGGGCGTGGCGGTTGCGGAAATTCTTGCCGGACAGGCGGGCCATGTGAATTACGGTGTTATCCCGGGTGTGGTCTATACCCAGCCGGAAGTGGCAAGCGTTGGCCAAACGGAAGAAGAATTGAAGGCGGGCGGCATTGAATATGTAGTGGGCAAGTTTCCGTTCACCGCCAATGGTCGTGCCCGGGCGATGAACCGGACCGAAGGGCTTGTAAAAATTCTGGCAGACAAGACCACCGACCGGGTGCTTGGTGTTCATATTGTCGGATTTGGCGCGGGCGAAATGATCCATGAGGCAGCCGTGCTGATGGAATTTGGCGGATCATCAGAAGACCTTGCTCGAACATGTCATGCGCATCCAACAATGTCAGAGGCGGTGCGTGAAGCAGCACTCGCAACGTTTGACAAGCCGCTGCATATTTAACTGCACGGCGGTTGCTGTCATAATGCGGATTGCAAAATTTGGAATTGAGAGAAACTATCTGGCAGCAGTGACTTGATATCCGGCGTCACTCAGCAGGGCTACGAGGCCGGTATCGCCTGGCAAATGCAGGGCGCCGACAGCGATGAAGGCACCGCCTTTTTCAAGAGTCGGCAAGGACCGCTCTGTCATCAACCTGTTGCGATTTTCAATAAGGACACTTTGAAAATCGGTAGCACCTTCACCGGTGAAAATCTTGGGTGATACTGAACGCATCAACGGGAAGATCATGCCGGTATCACCGTTTTTGTAGAGGGACTTCAAGGTTTCGATGACATCTTCTGCGCCGCTACCAAGCGCCAGGGTCTCTTCAAGCGCCTTGAGGTGGTACTCCTGCGGGAGGGAAGCAATGGAGGAAAATTGTTCCTCGATTGTCTCAAGTCCCAACAGTTCCTTGTTATTCTCTTTTGCATGAGCAGCGATTACCTGGTCGAGAACCAATGCGCCGGATTTTTTGCGCAATAGTTCGCAGACCGGCAGCGACACGGTTGTTGCGACCAGCCAGGGCTGCAGACGGTCTACCAATGGCATGGGCAGTTGCCGGGCAGTGGTTGCGGCTTCCAGCTCGTCCGTCAAATCGGGGTCGATCATTTTTGAAAGATTTTGATCCGGGCCGAGCAGGGTCAAATGCGCCAGCTTGACCATTGCATTGGCGGCAGCGGCCGGTTCCAGTGCCTCGGTGGATTCCACCACAATGGTTTGCGCTTTTGACAATGCGGCTTCAACATTTTCAGGCAGGGTTGTGATTTCCGGATCGGCCATGTGCATGGTGCCAAACAGCCAGGAGGTTGCCCGACCCTCCAGCTCAATCTTCCATAATATTGAATCAGCGTTCGCAACGCTTTGGGCCTCTTCACGGATTTTGGCGAGCTCTGCCGGGTTTTCCCGCTCGAGCTTTTCGATCAGGTTTTCGCCCTGACATTCAGCTGCTGCAAGTGCGTTGGAGGCACTGCCAAATGTCATGAAGAATGCAAGCACCAGCACCAGTTTGGCAAAGCCAAGAGCCAGGAGAAGGCGTTCGGACCAGATATCAAAAATGTTTATGTGCATGGCAGTTCCGCAGATGTTTCGCCGGATTGTGCCCGTAAAGACTGGAAATTGCGTTAACCGGCAGGGTTAAATTGTACCATCAATCAGGCCCTTGGATGGGCTTTATCATAAATGTCCATGAGACGGGACGTATCAACCTCGGTGTAGATCTGGGTCGTGGAAAGACTCGCATGACCCAACAATTCCTGAATTGTACGAAGATCGCCACCGCCTGCAAGTAAATGAGTGGCAAAGGAATGCCGAAGCGCATGGGGTGTAGCGGTATCGGGCAGACCAAGCGCCGAGCGCAATTTGCGCATCGACTTTTGCAGGATTGCGGGTTGCAGGGTGCCGCCCCTTGCGCCGCGAAATACAGGCTTGTCGCCATCCAGTTGGAACGGGCAAAGGCGTTGATATTCGTGAATTGCATCAATGGCTTGTGGCAAAACGGGTACGAGGCGGGTAACCCCACCCTTGCCGGTTACCCGCATGCTTGAATTTTGCGCATCCCGAAGATCGGCAGGCGTCAGTGCGAGCGCTTCTCCAATCCGCAGGCCGCAGCCATACAGAAGGGTCAAAATGGCTGCATCGCGCGCTGCGATCCAGGGTTCTGTGTGGAGTTGTTCAGAATGTTTGGTAAGACGCACAGCGTCAGAGGCACGCAATGCCTTGGGCAGGGTTTTGGGCTGGCGTGGCGTCGAGGTAGCTCTTAGACCGGCAGAATTGGCAAGGTCCTGTTTTTCCAGAAACCTTACAAATGAGCGTATGCCGGCCATTCCCCGACCAAGGGTTCGGGCCTTTGCACCGCCTTGACGGCGAACAGCGAGAAAGCCGCGCATATCCATTGGCTTCAGGTTGGCGACGTCCTTTATGGCAGGCGGATGCCCCAGATATCCGGTAAGATGGGTCAGAAACTGTCTTAAATCGCGTTCATAGGCATCAATGGTTTTTGATGCCATGCGTTTTTCATTGGTGAGATATCGCAACCAGGCAATACGCTGCGCTGCCAGGTCGGCAGCGCTGATTATCAGTAACGGGTTCGAATCAGTCGACATGGCCTCTATTATAGGGCGGGGGCGTTAGGAAAGCGTAACTGGGGAGATCAGCACTTTCCTAACTTGCCCCTATCCGGCTTTGGAGGGGGTTTCGAGCCGGAAGCAAGCGTTTCCTCTTGGAAGTCGGTCATTACCTGCTTTTGTAGAAAAAGTGCTTGCGAAATGTCAGCCCGCCGTTCTTGACTGAATTTCTGTCTGGTGCGGCCCGGAACTGGTCCATTTTTGAAGCGGTCATGAAGCTTTCTGCAAAGATCTGAAACATTTCGTGTCTCCTTGTGTTGTGATTTCTCTCAATATAGGGGAAAGATGACAATGTTACGACGCAGAAATAATTTTCAAATGTAAGGTGAAGTTACATATGGAATGGTCGAAATTCCCACCGCTTACCAGTTTACGGGCGTTTGAAGCAGCGGCACGAAATCTGGGTTACTCCACTGCCGGGCGGGAGCTCAATGTCTCTCACGCGGCGATTGCCCAGCAGGTGCGGGCGCTTGAAGTTCATTTGGGGCTACCGCTCGTCACCCGATCCGGTCGAGGGCTGGCACTTACCGCTGAAGGTGCCTTATTGCTTGAGCATTTGACGCAAGGCTTCGGGTGTATTGCAGAAGCACTTGTGCAGCTCGATGAAAGCCAGTCGCAGCGGCCAATCAACATTACCATGACGCCGGCTTTCGCCGCCAACTGGTTTATCCCGAAAATGGAGCAATTGCATTCTGCCCATCCGGAGATTGATTTGATGATTAATCCAACAGCGGAAATGGTTGATCTGGCACAAGGCGGTTGTGATGTGGCGATCCGCTTTGGCTGGGGTGACTGGACGGGACTGGAAAGTGAGCCTTTGGTTCCCACGAATTATGTTATTGCCGGTGCGCCGAGCCTGGTGGGAGACAACTGGACCGGCGGGGCCGAGGAGCTCACATTGTTACCCTGGCTTGAGGAGGCAGGGACAACTGAAATCAAACACTGGCTTGAAAAACTTGGGGTTGAAAAGCCTCCGCCCAAACACGTAACAAGCCTACCGGGCTCGGTGATGATGCAACCGATGCTGGATGGTGTGGGTATCGCAGCGACAGCACGTGCCTTGATCAAGGAACATGTTGAAGCAGGCAGGTTGATGATTTTGCTGGAAGAAACCCACGATGAGCCAACCGCCTATCACATGGCCTGGCGCAAGGGCATTCAGCGCCCTGCACTGAAAACCTTTATTCGCTGGCTAAGGAATGTGGCGAAGGAAGAAGGTTAGGTGTTACCCAATTGTCTGTCCGGTCTTGGCCCAGTCGGCCAGAAATGCTTCCAGCCCCTTGTCGGTGAGTGGGTGTTTTACCAGGGCTTTAAGTGTTGCCGGTGGTATGGTTGCAACGTCTGCACCCGCAAGAGCTGAATCCTTCACATGGTTTACCGAGCGGATAGACGCGGCGAGAATTTGGGTTTCAAATTCATAGTTATCAAAGATCAGGCGCATCTCTTCGATCAATTCCATGCCATCAATTCCCATGTCATCGAGCCTGCCGATAAACGGGGAAACATAGGTTGCGCCGGCTTTTGCTGCCAGCAGCGCCTGGGTTGCAGAAAAACAAAGTGTGACGTTGGTTTTATGACCGGCGGATGTGAGGTGTTTGCAGGCTTTTATTCCGTCCATGGTCAGCGGCAGCTTGATGCAAATGTTGTCGGCGATTTTTGCCAGAACCTTGGCTTCTTTCATCATGCCGTCAAAATCAGTGGCGGTGACCTCAGCTGATACCGGGCCGTCAACGATTGAACAGATTTCCTTGGTGACTTCGGTAATATCGCGACCGGATTTCATGATCAGTGATGGATTGGTGGTCACGCCGTCCAGCAGGCCGGTGTCAGCCAGTTCGCGGATTTCATCCACATCTGCGGTGTCGACGAAAAATTTCATGAGGGTTCCTCCTGTTGTTGTTGTGCCAAGTCAAGTTCGGCATATCCCATATAGCAAATCCGGCACAAGGCCAGTACGCTTATTTTCAGTAGAATCGCTTTACTGATCTTTCTGGAGGGCATCCTTGCAAAACACAGTCCCGGTCCTTGTGCCCATTCCAACCGAAGGGCCGTATAGCTACGGCGTTCCGGAAGGCATGTCGCTTGCGCCGGGTGATCTGGTCAAGGTGCCGCTGGGCAGCCGTGAAGTCACCGGCGTGGTCTGGGAGGGAAATGAAACCGGCGTTGATCCCAAAAAGCTTCGCCTGGTGAATGAAAAACACGATTGTCCGCCACTGGTTGAAGATTTGCGCCGGTTCATTGAGTGGGTGGCCGGTTACACTTTAAGCCCGCCTGGCATGGTGCTTCGGATGGTGTTGCGCGCGCCGGCAGCCTATGAGCCGCCGGCAGCCCTTGAAGGGTTGGTATATTCCGGTGTTGAGCCTGAGCGGCTAACCAAAGCCAGAAGCGCCGTGATGGAGTTGATTGTTGATGGCGCGCCGTGGACACGCTCCGGTCTTGCGCACGCGGCGGGGGTCAGCACTTCGGTTGTGAACGGGCTCATGAAAATGGGCGTGCTTGATACGGTCGCGCTTCCGGCAAAGCCGTTATTGGCAGCTCCCGATACCGGATTTTCTAAAGCCGAGCTAACGGTGGAGCAGCAATCTGCGGCAAAACAATTGTCTGCCGCCGTAGCGGCCGATGAATTCTCCGTAACGCTGTTGGAGGGAATAACCGGATCAGGCAAGACAGAGGTTTATTTTGAGGCGCTGGCAGCGTGCTTTGAAGCGGGTCGGCAGGCGCTCATCCTGTTGCCCGAGATTGCATTGACGGCAACCTTTCTGGACCGTTTTGAAAACCGGTTCGGAGTCAGGCCCGGCGAATGGCATTCCGAACTCGCGCCAAAAATGCGCGAAAAAGTCTGGCGGCAGGTAACCACCGGTGAGTTGCGGGTCGTTGCCGGTGCGCGTTCTGCGCTTTATTTGCCGTTCAAGGAGTTGGGCCTCATCATCATCGATGAGGAACATGACCTCGCCTACAAGCAGGAAGACCGGGTGTTTTACAACGCCCGTGACATGGCCGTGGTTCGCGGTCAGATCAGCAAACTGCCGGTGGTGTTGTGCTCAGCAACGCCATCGCTTGAGAGCCGGGTCAATGCCAATCTAGGGCGGTATAAACACGTTGAACTCGAAAACCGGTTTGGCGAGGCAATCCTGCCAGATCTCAGCACCATTGATATGCGTCGTGACCCACCACCGCGCGGCAGATTTTTGTCACCGGTTTTAACTTCGGCTGTGGGAGAAACGATTACCCGTGGTGAGCAGGTATTATTGTTTCTCAATCGGCGGGGCTATGCACCTTTGACCCTGTGTCGAGTCTGCGGGCACCGATTCCAGTGCAACAATTGCTCAGCCTGGCTGGTTGAGCACCGTTTTCGCAAGCAATTGCAATGCCATCATTGCGGCGAAGCGAGACCCGTGCCGGAACATTGCCCAGAATGTGGAACGTTTGATCATCTGGTCGCTTGCGGACCAGGCGTTGAACGGCTTGCGGAGGAGGTGCTTGATCAGTTCCCGGATGCGAGAACCATCATCCTGTCGTCAGACATGGCGGGTGGAGTCAAGCGCATGCGACTGGAACTTGCAGCCATTGCAAGGGGTGAAGCAGATATCATCATTGGCACGCAGCTGGTGGCAAAAGGGCATCATTTTCCGATGATGACGCTGGTCGGTGTGGTTGATGCGGACATAGGCCTTTCAAATGGTGACCCTCGTGCAGCGGAACGGACGTTTCAATTGCTCTATCAGGTAACTGGCCGGGCCGGGCGTTCGGGTGGAAAGAGTATGGGATTGTTACAAAGCTACCAGCCGGATCATCCGGTGATTACCGCCATTGCATCGGGTGATGTGGAAGGATTTTACGCGCGCGAAACAGAGGCAAGGCGGGTATCCACCCTCCCGCCATTTGGCAGGCTGGCTGCAATTATTGTTTCAGGGCATGATCGTCGTGAAACAGAAGACTATGCAAGGGCGTTGCGCAAGATGTGTCCCACCATGGATGGGGTTCGAGTACTGGGCCCGGCCGAAGCGCCGATGGCACTGGTGCGCTCTCGCTACCGCTATCGTTTGCTGGTGCATTCCGGTCGTGGATTTGAAATGCAGGACTGGTTGCGTAAGTGGTTTGCCGCTGCTCCCAAACCAAGAGGGAGTGTCCGGGTGCAGGTGGATGTTGATCCACAGAGCTTCGTTTGATCGCACAACAATTGCTTTGAAGTGACCTTGTACGCGAAGGAACGATCAGGATAATGCAGGTGATTCGACTTAACCGGACGCTTTTACCAATTTGATTGAATTTGTTATCCCGCAAACGCCCGCTGATATCCTGGCGATGGCAGTTCAATTGCTGACCGGTTTGGCGGGTCTGGCGTTGTTTTTGATGCCGCGTGTACTTCTGACGCGTTGCGGGTTGGAGGCAAGGCCCGCAAGCCCGGAAGCAATTGGAGAGGGTCGCGCCTCTTTTGCCGGGTTTTTGATCGGGGCTTCAATCTGTTGTTTGTTGTTTCAGCAACCGGGACTGCAGCAACCGGGACTGAGTTTCGCTCTTGCCGCCTGCTGGCTTTTTGCAGCGCTTGGCAAGATGGTTCACGTGGTTATAGACGGTTCACGGTGCATGCATGTTTATGTGCGCCTTGGGGTTGCGGTTCTATTTGGCGGCGTCGCGCTGTGGACTGCCGACCCGGTGGCATTGTCTTTTGTTAAACCGCAATCAAACACGCAATGGTATTCGTTCCTGGTGGCGCTGGTAACGTTCGGATTTGGTGTCCTGGCATTTGCACTGCCAAAGGCAGTTCTAGCCTTTTTGCGGTTGCAGCCGGTCGACGGCAAACCGGCAGCCTTTGGCGAGATACGGGGAACGCTTGCCGGGTTTCACATTGGTGTCGGTGGCACATTTTTATTGGCGCCGGGAATATTCACCGGGCTGATGTTATCAATCTGCTGGCTGGCAAGTGCTTTCGGGCGGATGATTTCCATGCTCTCAGACCGCGGCAACACGGCCTTGAACTGGCTGAAGCTGGCAATTGAGCTTGGTTTGGGTGTGGTGCCACTTGCGATTGTCTTCGGCTTTATTGTCTGATTGTGATGTCATGTCCGCTTTCGGGTGTAATGCTGACCGGTGATTTCTGCTAATGACCCAGTGTGAGCATATTAGATCATCTATTTTGCACCACCCATGAGTTTTGTAATGTGTGAGTTCTTCTTCCTTAGAAATTGCTCAAGACGTTCAGCATATCCTTCAGGAGGCGCATCGACCACGGACTGCCTCTTTGAGACGGTCTCTCGCCATGCCAGGGTTTTGTCCAGGCCGGCCATGATTTTGGAATCATCAATTTGGTCGAAAACATCAAAGTAGCGGAATATGGTTCCCCATACGCCATCAATCAGATGAAACCGTTCACCGGCAAAATACCGACCTGCGATTTCGCGGTCGATCCGCACAAATTTTTCGCGCAGTGCCAATCGCCTTTGCTTAAATGCTTCCGCATCCGGTGCGCTGTAAAAGGCACCAATCGCTGCAAGCGTTTCCGAGCTGAATTCAATCCACGAGCGATGTCTTGCTCTTTCCAGCGGATCACTCGGGTGCAATGACCCCGGTGTAATTTCGTCCAGATATTCAGCGATGACCTGGCTTTCAAAAACCGTTGCTTCACCTGTTTGCAATACCGGAACCCGACCCAAGGGGGACAACGCATCGAACCAATCAGGTTTGTTTGCCAAGTCAATATAGGTGCGTTCATGGGGAATGTTTTTCTCGGATAAAACAATTACTGCCCGTTGAACGTATGGGCACAGATGATGGCTGATTAAATGTAAACTGCTCATTGGTGGGACTCCAATTTAATAGATGCATTTGCATGTATCTAGTGGGACGGTCCTTGAAAGTCAATGCATTTGCATGTACATGCCTGTTATGCAAAGCCCATCAGACATTACGGTTACGGCGTGGGCACGGCTGGTTCGTGCACACAATCAGGCATTGTCTTGCGTTGAAAAAGCGTTGAAGAAGAACAAGCTGCCACCCCTGGTTTGGTATGACGTTCTGCTGGAGCTGGAGCGTGCTGGCAGTGAAGGATTGCGTCCGTACGAATTGGAACGCGAGCTACTACTTCCGCAATACGGTATTTCACGTCTTATTGAGCGCATTGAAAAAGATGGATATCTGCAGCGCGATGTCTGCGAGGATGATAAACGGGGTCAACGTCTTGTTATCACCAAAGCTGGCATGAAACTTCGCCAAAACATGTGGTTGGTATACGGGTCGGCGATTGAAGAAGCCGTGGGCAGAAAACTTACATCTGATCAGTCAAAAAAATTGTCAGAGCTTCTTGCCGAGCTGGTCCAATAGAAAACAGCAACCATCAGCTTTCTGGCGCAGTGCAGACACTCCCAAGAAGTGGCCCCGGTTTTCACTTGATCTCAAGTGTCCGGGAAAGAAAATCAGTGCGTTAAAGCTTGTTCATACGCTCCGCAAGAAAATCAACGAAAGCGCGGACTTTCGGTGCCAGATGGCGGTTGTGGGAAAATACTGCATGAACAGGGGTGCTCGGTGGTTCCAATGAGAATTTTTCAAGGATCGGGGTCAGCTGCCCGTCATTCAATTGGTTGTCGACCATCCATCTCGGGATCATAACGATGCCGACACTAGCGACAGCGGCCTCGCGTAGAAACATGAGACTGTTCACGTTTAGACGGCCCAAGATCGGCACATCGAGCGAACCATCGCTGGTTTGAAAGCTCCAATGGTTCTTATCGGGCCTTGAGCGAAACGAAAGACAATTGTGTCCCGCGAGTTCGTTTGGATGTAATGGGATGCCGTATTCCTCAAGATAAGCGGGACTTGCACACACCAGGGAACTGTTCGTTGCGATTTTACGGGCGATCAAACTGGAATCGTCCAGATGGCCGACCCGAATGGCAAGATCGATACCACTCTCCACCAAGTCTATCGTGCCTGTCCCCATGGTCATATGAACCTGCACCAATGGGTACTGCTTCAGGAAGATCGGCAATATTGGTGCCAGAAATGCAACCGCAAAGTCTGCCTCGGTCGCTACATGCAGGCTACCTGCTGGCACGTCAGCCAGCCGGTTAACAGCAAGGCGGGCCTCTTCCAGATCGGCAATAATGCGGCGGGCATGCTGCAAGAAGGTCTCACCGGCCTCTGTAAGGCTTTGCTTGCGGGTTGTTCGATGAAACAGGCGTGCGCCCAGCTCATCTTCCAGCTGTGAAACCTGCCGCGAAACCGCAGAAGGCGTAAGGCCAAAAAACCGTGCAGCGGCTGAGAAGCTGCCTTCCTCTGCTACACGCACGAACGTCTTCATGTTTGACGGATCACTCATTTATGAATGTTTCGCACAAATCCTGTGCATGATCACCTGTTTTTATATTCCGGCGCACAAATCATATTCTCATCACCGCCGCAGCTTCAGCGGCCATAACCAAACCAAAACTGAAACAGGAGAATACAATGAAACTTGCTTCCAAATTAATTTGCCTGCCTGTCATGGCAGCTATCATGGGATTTGCGTTGTCAAACACAGTCACTGCAAATGAGTATCTAAGCCGTTCCATAGACGATCTGACTTGGGAAAACGGAGGCCCAGGACTGGATTTCGCACTTTTGTGGGGAGACTGGACAAAAGACGAATATGGGATGGTCGTGAGAATAAAGGCTGGAGTTGCTGCCCCGGACCACAGCCATACATCGAATTATCATGGCGTTACAATTCAGGGAAACTGGGTGCACACCTATGGCAATAACGATGACAGGGTGCTGGCACCAGGCGGCTATGCTTTTCAATCCGGCGGAGAGGACCACGGTGATCGCTGCGAAGGTCCGCAAGATTGTCTGATCCTGATCCACCAACACGGACCTCGCGACTTTATATTGCCGACCAACTAATAATAGTTCCTTCAGAACTGAATACCACAAGCGAGACGACATTCGGCAAATTTTCTGAACAGCAATAATGCAGCAATTGCCGAATGTCCGCTATGCGGACAAAGTGGCGAGGAGATGCCGCCGTTATCATCGAATCTGCAACACAATTTACCGGGTCGAAAAGTGCCGGAAGCGGACACTCACTTAAGGTAAATTTATGAATGAAAATTGCTTCACCTATTTGTGATTGTTGATCTGATTCTGGACGTATATAGCTCAATAGTTGGGCAAATTGGGGTATGGGGGAATTCAGTGAACAAGTATGTATTGATTTTCGGTTTAATTTTATCCGGTTGTGTATCGCATGGCGGCGGCACTTCTACTAACCAGAATGTTCGGCCAGGGAATACTTCGGTCAATATAGATGGTGTCAAAATTTCCGTTGGAGTTAGCAAACCATATGTGACTTCAATTATATATCGCGAGCGGGCACCTCTGCCTGAAGCAGATTTTGAATTAGCCAATCGTGCCGCAGAGAAAGTGGTGGGCTGCAGGGGTATTCCAAACGTGGAACAGTACGAGCAAGTCAACGCTGATCCGCAGTCAATAACCGTTGTGCAAGTTCTGGTGTCCTGCTGAGTGAACTTTCGAACGAGATATGTGTTCATGTCTAATTTGAATCAGAAGTGACGGCAGCCACGTGCGTTAATCATTCAAATTGCGACCAAATTTTCATGTCAACTTTCGTGGGCAAAGCGGACATTGCATAAAGATCGGCTTATGTCCGCTCATGGCCCAAAGCGGTCATTTTAAATTTCCACATTGCGTGATCTTAAAGGATCATCCAATCTACTAGCATCAGAAAAGGAGATTGGCATGAGTGCCGAACCCGGTGTTTTTCGGTTGCCTCCAGATGGCGATGCTGATTCAGGAATGTCGCCTTGGGCGGCGATGCCACTTGTTGGTGATATTGTTGAGGGTCAACCAGAAGAGCGGTTTCATCGCGTATTTGAGACATTGATCACTTCACCCACCAAGGTTCGCGCCGGCGTGTGGGAAGCAACTGCATATGCCGAGAAACTGGAAGACTATCCGTACAATGAAATTGTTTTTTTGCTGGAAGGTTCAATTTCCATAGTTGATTCACTTGGGGTCGAGGAGTGCTTCCATCCGGGAGACTGCTTTTTCCTAAAGAAGGGTTTCAACGGGCTTTGGAAACAACATGAGACCATTAAAATCTTTCACATGACAGTTGACCCCCAATAAACTGCTGACGACGGATTGCTTAGAGGAAGGTGGATGAGATGAAATTCAAAAACAAGATTGCCTTGGTGACTGGAGGGAACTTCGGAATTGGCCGTGGCATTGCCCACCGGTTTGCTCAGGAAGGTGCGAAGGTTGCCATTGTTGCCCGAAACGAAAAACGGGCAAACAAGGTTGTTGAAGAGTTGAGTGATCAGGGATTTATCGCAAAATTTTTCAAGGCTGACGTTTCCAGGGAAGATGCTGTTGTTAAGACGATTGAAGCAGTCATGCAAAACTTTGGGCAGCTTGACATCGTCGTTAACAACGCGGGTTGCGGGAGCCAGCATTGTGGTGTTGAACCTGACACACCACCGGGAAAACGGTGGGAAATTTTTCGAGGCGCCAACCTGGATTCAAACTACTTTGTAAGCGCCCACGCCTTGCCGCATCTTGCAAAAAATACTGGAAGCGCAATTGTAAACATTTCATCGACTGCGACCTTCCATGGAAACTGGGGATTGTATGGTGTTGCTAAAATCGGTGTTGAAGGAATGACGAGGTCTTTTGCAGCCGAAGCGGCACCCTACGGAATTCGCGTGAATTCTATTAGTCCGGGTTGGATAGAGACCAGTCCCGAAGAAACTGCCGCAGCACAGGGATCGGAAACCGGCGAATGGGACATGCCGCCGTCGCTTCTCAACCGAATGGGAACGCCTGATGAAATTGCCAATACCGCTGCATTTCTTGCTTCCGACGAAGCGTCATTTATTACAGGCCAAACACTGGTGGTCGATGGCGGTTTAATGATTCTTGATTACCCATCCAGACCATCGCTCGAAACTGTAGGTCACCGGGTCTTTTCCCATTCCGGCGCTAGGATGTAGTAACGCGACCGGAGGCGCATGAGGTGACATGTCCGCTTTGGGGGGTAAAGCGAACATTATCGAAAGCGTTTTTCAAGTGATGCTCGTCTAAATCACGACTATCACAATACCTCTGCGCACCTAAAGACTTCGGGTGAGTGGACAATCGCACCGGAAAAATCTGGCGTTTCTGGTTGAAGAATCGTAAGCGTTCGGTGAGATTTCCTAAGGAGGTACGAGGATGTTCTCATTGAAAGGGCAGACTGCTATCGTCACCGGTGGCGCCAGTGGCATTGGTCTGGCGACTGTTGAAATGCTGTCCCAGCTTGACGCCAATGTCGTGATAGCAGACCTCAATGTCGATTTGGCCAGCGAAGCGGTGAGGCGCCTGACCGGTGAAGGCCGCAGCGTTGCGTTTATTCACACCGATGTTGCCGTTGCCGATGAAGTGAATGCACTGGTCCAAGGAACGTTGGAGAAATTCGACTCGCTAGAAATCCTGATGCATTTTGCTGGCATCGGGTTGGAGCAGCACGCGCTGGACACTACCCCGGAAAACTGGGACCGAATTATCGCGGTCAATCTGACAGGCAGCTTTTTGATGATGCAGGCAGCTGGCCGGGTGATGGTGGACAAGGGCTATGGCCGAATTGTTGCCATGTCCTCGATGGCAGGCGTGCGCGGCGGCACCGGGCGCACCGCCTATGGCGCTTCCAAGGGCGGCGTATCGGCGATGATGCGGGTAATGTCGATGGAATGGGCCAGGCGAGGGGTGACCGTCAACGCACTGACTCCCGGCGGTATCGAAACTGCGCTGGTCAAGAAGATGCATGACGAGGAAACACGTCGCGCCTATCTAGCCGGGATTCCGATGGAACGCTATGGCACCCCAGAAGAGGTTGCTGCTGCTGCAGTCTACCTGGCGCTGCCGCAGTCCAGCTACATTACCGGGGTGACGCTGCCCGTAGATGGCGGCTTTGACGCCTCAGGAGTGATCAAACAAAACTAGTTGTTCAATCCCGTCATCAAGGGGGCTGATTTTGAGTGAAGCTTTTCTTCTACTTACGAAGGTACAACAGACTTTGGTTGATCGGGAGATGCCGTCCGCTAATGACCCAAAGCGGACATTCAACACGTAGCGAATTCAATGAAAATTTTGCCTGCAGGGTCGCCCACGTTAATGAAATTATTGAACTAGCCGGGGCGATTATTGACCAACTGCGACAATCCGAGCCATAAAATATTTTCCGGACTTGATTGCGAGTCCAATTTGCCTGTGGTACGTGAAGCGCGGTTTGGCAAATTGGTTTTCATGACCTTGTGCGCGAAACTCAAAAAAGATCAATAAGTTCAACGGGCTTATCCGGGGCTGGGGCCACTGGTAATGCCTGTTGAAGATGTGGCAGAAAAGACTTTTCTTTGGCAAATTCTGAACCAATCACTACTGGTGTCACAATGCGTTATGCATCCGCGCTGTTTGAGCTCGCGCTTGCAGAGAAGAAATTGCCTGCGGTTGAGAAAGATCTTTCCCGGTTTAACGCATTGCTTGAAGGCAGCAGCGACTTGCAGCGATTGGTTGATTCTCCGGTATTTTCGGCGGATGACCAGTCACGCGCAGTTGGTGCGATCCTGACCAAGGCCAAGATCACCGGTCTGGTTGGTAACTTCATCCGGGTTGTCGCCAGAAACCGCCGCTTGTTTGCAATGAACGGCATGCTTGGGGCCTTCCGCAAGCTACTGGCAGACCATCGCGGTGAAGCATCTGCGGATGTTACTGTTGCCAAGGCGCTCAGTGCTGCACAAACCAAAGAATTGAAAGCCGCGCTTAACAGTGTGGTTGGCAAGGACGTTGCAATTAATGCAACTGTCGATCCGTCGTTACTCGGCGGGATGATCGTGAAAGTTGGCTCGCGCCAGATTGATACATCGTTGCGAACCCGACTTTCGTCACTAAAGCTAGCACTCAAAGAGGTCGGCTAAATGGATATTCGCGCTGCGGAAGTTTCCGCAATTCTCAAAGACCAGATCAAGAACTTCGGCAAGGAAGCGGAAGTCTCAGAGGTTGGTCAGGTACTTTCAGTTGGTGATGGTATCGCCAGGGTTTACGGACTGGACAATGTGCAGGCCGGTGAATTGGTCGAATTTCCCGGCGGCGTCGCCGGTATGGCGCTTAACCTTGAAGCTGACAATGTCGGCGTTGTGCTATTCGGTGATGACCGTGGCATCAAGGAAGGTGACACCGTAAAACGAACCGGTTCAATTGTGGACGTTCCCGTCGGCAAGGAATTGCTTGGCCGCGTTGTTGATGCGCTGGGTAATCCGATTGATGGCAAGGGCCCGATCAAGGCCAAGAAACGCGCCCGTGTTGATGTGAAAGCACCGGGTATCATCCCGCGCAAATCCGTGCATGAGCCGATGTCTACAGGTCTCAAGGCAATTGATGCACTTATTCCGGTTGGCCGTGGCCAGCGCGAATTGGTGATTGGTGACCGCCAGACCGGCAAGACAGCGATTATCCTCGATACCTTCCTCAATCAGAAATCGATGCATGAAACCGGTACGGAAACCGAGAAACTTTATTGCGTCTATGTAGCGGTTGGCCAAAAACGTTCAACGGTTGCGCAATTTGCAAAAATTCTTGAAGAGCGCGGTGCACTTCAATATTCGATTATTGTTGCAGCTACCGCATCTGATCCGGCTCCAATGCAGTTTCTGGCCCCGTTTGCCGGTTGTGCGATGGGTGAGTTTTTCCGCGACAACGGCATGCATGCGTTGATTGGGTATGATGACCTTTCAAAACAGGCAGTTGCCTATCGCCAGATGTCCCTGCTGCTGCGCCGCCCACCGGGTCGTGAAGCGTATCCTGGTGATGTGTTCTATCTGCATTCCCGCCTGTTGGAGCGTTCAGCCAAACTGAACGAAGACAACAAAGCAGGTTCCTTGACTGCTCTGCCGGTTATTGAAACCCAGGGTAACGACGTGTCGGCGTTTATCCCAACCAACGTGATTTCCATCACCGATGGCCAGATCTTCCTCGAAACAGATTTGTTCTTCCAGGGCATTCGACCGGCAGTGAACGTTGGTCTGTCAGTTTCGCGCGTGGGATCTGCTGCTCAGGTCAAGGCGATGAAACAGGTTGCTGGCTCGATCAAGGGTGAACTTGCCCAGTATCGTGAAATGGCAGCCTTTGCGCAGTTTGGTTCTGACCTTGATGCTTCGACACAGAGGTTGTTGAACCGTGGTTCGCGTTTGACTGAACTTTTGAAGCAACCGCAGTTTTCGCCGCTCAAAACGGAAGAACAGGTTGCAGTGATTTTTGCCGGTGTGAATGGCTATCTTGATAAACTTGAACTCAGCCAGGTTGGCCCGTTCGAACAAGGTCTGCTTGCTTCGCTCCGGAGCGATCACAAAAAGCTGCTTGATGATATCCGCACCAAAGGTGAGATCACCGATGATGCGAAGGACAAACTCACAGCCGCAGTCGATTCATTTGCAAAGAGCTTCGCGTAAACAAGGCGCGGGACTAGACGGAAACAGATATGGCGAGCCTCAAGGAACTCAGAAATCGCATTGCCTCGGTGAAGGCTACCCAGAAGATCACCAAGGCGATGCAGATGGTTGCCGCAGCAAAATTGCGCAAGGCGCAACTGGCTGCCGAGGCCGCACGTCCTTATTCAGCACGTATGGCGACCGTTTTGGCAAATATCTCATCGGCCATGGAAGGTCGCGATGATGCACCAAAGCTGATGATCGGTACCGGCAAGGCGGATGTTCATTTGTTGCTGGTTGCAACTGCCGAGCGCGGGCTTTGCGGTGGCTTTAACTCCTCCATTGCCCGACTTGCTCGCACCAAGGCGCGCGAGCTTAAGGCTGCCGGCAAGGAAGTTAAAATTCTTTGCGTTGGCAAAAAGGGTTTTGATGCGCTGAAAATGGAATTTGGTCCCATTCTGCTGGACCTCATAACTTTCCGCGAAGTGCGGCAAATCGGGTTTGCCCAGGCAAACGAGGTTGGCGACCGCGTATTGCAATTGTTTGAAGAAGAAGCTTTCGACGTCTGCACGTTGTATTATTCAGAATTTCAGTCGGTAATCAGCCAGATTCCGACGGAGCAACAAATCATCCCGTCGATGACTGCGTCGAACGACGACGAGGAAACGACGGGTCCGGATGTAAGCCCGGATGTAAGCTATGAGTATGAGCCGGACGAAGAAGAAATTCTTGCCGATCTTTTGCCCCGCAATATCGCGGTGCAGATTTTCCGGGCATTGCTGGAAAATGGTGCCTCTGAACAAGGTGCGCGGATGTCTGCAATGGACAATGCAACCCGTAATGCGGGTGAAATGATCGACAAACTGACGTTGAGCTTTAACCGCCAGCGGCAGGCACAGATTACCAAAGAACTGATTGAAATCATCTCGGGCGCAGAGGCGCTCTAGGAAGCCTGGAGTTAAGAACGATGGCAAAAGCTGTAAAAAAGACACCGGTCAAAAAAGTATCGGCATCAAAACCCGCCAGCAAGGGAGCTGTGGGCAAGATTTCGCAGGTCATTGGCGCGGTTGTCGATGTTCAGTTCACTGATTTCCTGCCGGATATCCTGAACGCGCTTGAAACCGAGAACAACGGCCAGCGTCTTGTATTGGAAGTGGCGCAACATCTGGGTGAAAACACAGTACGCACCATTGCGATGGACTCGTCTGAAGGGCTGGTTCGCGGTCAAAAAGTCACCGATACCGGTCAGCCAATCATGGTGCCTGTTGGTGATGAAACACTGGGCCGGATCATGAATGTGATCGGTGAGCCGGTGGATGAAGCTGGCCCGATCAAAACCAAGGTAACCCGCGCCATTCACCAGTCAGCGCCAGACTATGTAGATCAGTCCACAGAAGCTGAAGTTCTGGTAACCGGCATCAAGGTGGTTGATTTGCTCGCACCTTACGCAAGGGGCGGCAAGATCGGCCTGTTTGGTGGTGCGGGTGTCGGCAAGACCGTTTTGATCATGGAATTGATCAACAACATCGCGAAAGCCCATGGCGGCTACTCAGTGTTTGCCGGTGTTGGCGAGCGCACCCGTGAAGGGAATGACCTTTACTGGGAAATGATTGAATCCGGCGTGAACAAAGAGGGCGGCGGAGAAGGCTCCAAAGCGGCACTTGTGTATGGCCAGATGAACGAGCCGCCAGGAGCGCGTGCCCGTGTTGCACTATCCGGTTTGACGGTTGCTGAACATTTCCGCGATCTTGGGCAGGATGTGTTGTTCTTCGTGGATAACATCTTCCGCTTTACCCAGGCAGGTTCCGAAGTGTCAGCGCTGTTGGGCCGTATTCCTTCGGCGGTGGGCTATCAGCCAACACTGGCGACTGATATGGGCACCATGCAGGAGCGCATCACGACAACCCACAAAGGTTCGATCACCTCCGTGCAGGCGATTTATGTGCCAGCGGATGACTTGACTGACCCGGCGCCTGCCACATCGTTTGCCCACCTTGATGCGACAACGGTTTTGAGCCGTAGTATTTCGGAGAAGGGTATTTATCCTGCGGTGGATCCGCTCGATTCAACCTCTCGCATGCTTGATCCGCAAATCGTTGGTGAAGAGCATTATCAGGTTGCCCGTGAAGTGCAGGAAGTGCTGCAGCGCTACAAGTCACTTCAGGACATCATTGCGATCCTTGGTATGGACGAGCTTTCTGAAGAAGATAAAATTGCTGTGGCGCGGGCTCGCAAGATTGAGCGCTTCCTGTCACAACCATTCTTTGTGGCAGAGGTCTTTACCGGTTCTCCGGGCAAGCTTGTGCCGCTTGAAGATACCATCGCTGGCTTCAAGGGTCTGGTGGCCGGTGAATATGATCACCTGCCAGAAGCAGCCTTTTACATGGTTGGTTCCATGGACGAAGCGGTCGAAAAAGCGCAGAAGCTTGCGGCAGAAGCCGCCTAGCGGATTAAAGGAAGTCCTTGATGGCCGAACCCCTTGCATTTGAACTGGTCTCACCGGAAGCGTTGGTGCTTTCCGGTGAAGCATCAGAAGTAGTAGTTCCGGGAACGGAGGGCTATTTCACGGTGATGGCCAATCACGCACCCTTGA
Organism: Hyphomicrobiales bacterium; assembly: GCA_021775415.1. GTDB lineage: Bacteria > Pseudomonadota > Alphaproteobacteria > Rhizobiales > Rhizobiaceae > JAALLB01. The sequence goes on from JAJFHV010000004.1 coordinate 45,255, forward strand.
TGTCGACCCTTAAACCAGGTGTCGTCGAGGTGAAAATGGCATCGGGTGAAGAAAAGCAGATTTTTGTGCGCGGCGGTTTCGCCGACGTTTCACCCTCCGGTTTCACGCTTTTGGCTGAACAGTCTGTCATGCTCGAAGAGCTCGACATGAAGGATTTGGACCAACAAATCCAGAATGCCAGCGAAGATGTCGGCGACGCTGACACGGACGAGAAAAAGGCAAAAGCCCAGGCAATGCTTTCGCAGCTGGAAGAATGCCGGGATGCCATCAATCAGGCCCGCGGCTAGAGTTTAAATCTGATTTTTTAATGCGATCCGCAAAGCCGGGCTTTGTGCGATGGATCATACCCGCTTTCGGGGGTGTTCCGGCTTTCACTATTGATCCAATTTGCGCATTTTCCCATACGCGACAGCCTTGAATGTTGGCGTGAATGGGTCAACCATTTTCGTCTGGATTTCCTTGTGATGTCGGCGAGAATTGGATGAGCGTTCCGGAATGTGCTATGCTGATGACCTCGCGCACATAAACGGAGAATGCCAAACAACTGACAGGATGGAGAAAATTGGGATGGGTAATTTGATATTGAATTGTCGAGCTGCTTTTTCAACCAAGATCGGACGCTGCGAACGATGCATGCGCCAATCACTGTTTTTATGTCTGGGAATGTGGGGGATTGCAGGCATTTTCTCGATGGCATGGCCGAATGGCGTTATACACATTCTATCCGTAGGTCTAGCCGTTGGCCTCACCGCCCTATGGATGATGCATGTGGTCGCCTACGCCAACAGGGCAGTTATCACTGCAACAAAAAAGATCGGCAACCAGACTGGCCGCCGCCATGCTCTTATGACTTTGACGCGCGCTGTGGGTGTCGGGTTGGTTGTGTCCGTACCTGCAATACTGTGGTCAACGGAAGTTTTTGCGTTTTGTGGTCAGTGTACCCACAATGACGATTGTGGTGATGGATGGAGCTGCAAGAATACAGCAGCGGTTAACTCCGGAGAAGTTTGTAACGAGTGTGTGCAGGATTAGGTTCCTGGCTGTAATGGTCAAATCGGCATGAAGCGTGTCAGTGGAGCGTACCGCTCGCTCAGAGCCGGAGATTGACCAATAGCAAACAACCGATTGAGTGGGGATCTGCCAACGCTGGGGAGGATCCAGAAATGCATAGGGGAAATCGAATACTGACGACGCATATCGCAACATTTGGCCGTTGTGTGAAGTGTATACAGTTTGCAATCAGAAGCGCATTAGCAGCATGGATATTCATTGCAGCGCTTCATTGGTTGTCACCAGGCGGAATTTTGGAAATTTCTGGCCTTCTGGTTGCGATTATATTGTCGATTAATGCATTGGCCCATGTTGCAGGGTTTTCTGTACGCCGGGTTTCAGCCGCAATCCGGATTCCAAACGCGGTCGTTTCAAGTCACGATGGTTGGGTTCGGGTCCCTGTCGGTGCGGAACAACGGATTAAACACGCACCGACAAGACGTGAAGTGGTGTGGATGTTTGTCGGGACAGCTGCCGCTGCGGCAATGGCAACGCTCACCCTGTCCCGTTCGGCAAAAGCCGCGTGTGGAGATTGCGCTTCCACCAACGGTTCGGGTTGGTATGATTGCATTACATATTCTTGCAACAATGTCGGACAGGCGTGCTGTCCACCTGGATATCCGTATCTCAATCATTGCGACTGCCAATGCTATGATGGAACGAATTTTGATTGCAGCAGTTATTCAAACTGTAATTATTGTGGGTAGTCGCAGGATTTAAATCTGCTGGTTTGATAATGGTGCCCCCCGCCGGAATCGAACCGGCACTCCGTGAGGAACGGGATTTTGAATCCCGCGCGTCTACCAATTCCGCCAGAGGGGCCCAAAGGGCAAAGTGTCGTCTTGTTACGGTAGCGCGGCGGACTATAACCAGCTTCGATTGCCGGTCAATATAAATCATGCACAAATTGGAAATCCGGCTTTACAGCAGGGAATTCACACGTCAAACACCGGTAGGCAAACACGAGAATCGTTTCATGATACGCAAACTCTATGACTGGGTGTTTGAACTTGCCCGACACAAAAGGGCCAGTTGGGCACTTGGTGGAATTTCTTTTGCTGAAAGTTCTTTCTTTCCGATTCCACCGGACGTGTTGCTCATTCCCATGGTGCTGGCGCGTCGCAATCGCTGGATTTTTTATGCAACCCTTTGCACCATCACTTCCGTAATTGGCGCATTCGTCGGGTATTTCATCGGGGCAGTTTTGTATGACAGCATTGGCCAGCCAGTGCTGGCGTTTTACGGCAAGGAAGATTCCTTCGACAAGGTTCGCGAGTGGTACAACACCTGGGGCGGGTGGGGCGTGCTGTTTGCGGCCGTAACACCGTTTCCCTACAAGGTGTTGGCGATATTTTCCGGTGCTACCGGCCTCAATCTTTTCATATTTGCAGTGGTTAGTGTCATTGGCCGGGGACTTCGGTTCTTTTTGGTGTCGGCCCTGCTTTACCGGTTCGGTGAGCCGGTCCGTGAGTTCATTGAAAAACGCCTCGGCTTGATGTTTACAATCGGGATGGTGCTTCTGGTCGGTGGGTTTGCGGCAGTGAAGTTCTTGTTTTAAAAATTTTTGCAGCGAGTAAAATATGCCTCTTCCAAAGTTCCTTGATTCACAAAGAATGCTTTCCCTCCTCGTGCTGCTTGGTATGTGCGTGGTGATCCTGACCGCGCTCGGGTTCCAGCATCTTGGCGGGTTTATTCCCTGCAAGCTTTGTCTTGAACAACGCGAACCCTGGTATCTTGGTATTCCGCTAATCGCGCTCGCCAGTCTGTCGGCTTTTTGCAGGTGGCCCCAGGGTGTTACCCGCGGCCTGCTGCTAATCGGCGGATTGTTGATGCTTTATTCGCTGGCGTTGGCGGTTCACCATTCCGGTGTGGAATGGCAGTGGTGGGAGGGACCTGCAGACTGTGCGAATGTCGCCGGTGGCATGACGATCACCAATGCAGACGATTTGCTTGGACAACTGGATGCGGTCAGGCCGCCTTCCTGTGACACGGCAGCTGGCCGGTTTCTCGGACTTTCGTTTGCCGGATGGAATGCGGTGGCCAGCATTGTTCTTGCCGGATTGGCAATGCGTGCGGCGTTCTTGAAGCCGCAATAGAATCTGAAATTACGGATCGAGTTCCGTATCCCAGTACAGAAAGTCCATCCAGCTTTCGTGCAAGTGGTTGGGCGGGAACCTGCGGCCGTTGCGATGTAAATCCTCAATATCAGGCACAAAAGGCTTCTGACGCGGCCACATCTTTGCTTCACGGGGAAGCTTGTTGCTCTTCCTGAGATTGCACGGTGAACAGGCAGCGCAAACATTCTTCCAGGTTGTCGTCCCGCCCTTTGAGCGGGGAATGATGTGGTCGAACGTCAATTCCACGGCAGAACCACAATACTGGCATTCAAATTGATCGCGCAAAAATACGTTAAACCGTGTAAACGCCGGTGTTCTCCCGGGCCTGACATAAGATTTCAGGCTCACGACACTTGGCAACTGCATCTGGAAGGACGGGCTGTGTACCGCTAATTCATACTCGGCAACAATGTTGACGCGATCCAAAAACACCGCCTTGATGGCGTCCTGCCATGACCAAAGTGAAAGCGGATAATAGCTTAAAGGTCGAAAATCAGCGTTCAAAACAAGCGCTGGATGTGCCTCGGGAGAAACAGCAATATTCATGCGAACCTCCCGATTTCGAATCGGCAGGTTAATACAGCCAGATATCCGGTACTATTTTTGATGGCATATTTCTGCTGCTTACTTACTGAATTGAAAGCGTTTTCTCCCTTTACCGTGGTGAAATTACACCGGCAGAGCACTTTTGCCCTGCTTAAGATATGCATAATAGGCCCAAAAAAGCCGTGCGGCTACTCCCCTCCAGGGTGACCAGTCTTTGGCAATTATCCGAAGTGCCTTGTTATCCGGTCGACTTTCCATTCCAAGACCCTCTTGAACGGCGACTTGCAGAGCCAGATCACCGTCTGGAAAGATGTCCTGGTGACCGGCGCAAAACAGCAGGTAAACCTCTGCCGTCCAGGGACCGATACCATGAACGCTTGTCAGTTTCGCGACGGCATCACCGGCCTCAATTCTGCAAATTTCATCAAGGTCAAGGCGTCCATCGACAAGTGTGCCGGAGAGCTCACGCATGGTTTTCTGCTTCGGGCGGGAAAGACCAATTTGCCGCCACACATCTTCACCAACCTCAAGATAGCGCTCAGGAGAAACAGGAGATACATGCTTGAGAAACCGGGTTGTTATCGCTTGCGCACTGGCGCGGGAAACCTGCTGGGCAATAATGATGCGGACCAGACCTTCAAATCCTGGCGCTTCAAGGCGCAAAGGTATTTCAGATGCCTTGGCGGCAATTGGTGCCAGTCGCGGATCAGTTGCCAGCAGGTATTTCATTCCCTGATTGATTCCCCGCCGGGTTCGAATTCGACTTAACATTCATGATCGCCATTGTGCTTACTACCAAGGTCCATCCTCACTATAGTTACCCCATGACGCAACCTGTTTTAAGATTCGCACCCAGTCCCAACGGCGAACTGCATCTTGGCCATGCCTATTCGGCATTGCTTAATCAGCAAATGGCGAATGATGCAGGTGGCAAATTGCTGTTGCGGATTGAGGATATCGATCTGGAGCGTTGTAATCCGGGACTTGAAGCACAGATGCTGAACGATCTGGAATGGCTGGGAATTGAGTGGGATGGTGTGCCACGCTGGCAGTCTGAGCACCTGGATGCATATCAGGATGCGCTCGATACGCTGGAGGCAGAAGGCCTGGTCTATCCTTCGATTTCAAGTCGTGGAGAAGTTCGGCACCGGATTTCTGCGCTTGAAGAATCCGGAAAGACCTGGCCTCGTGACCCGGACGGGGTGCCGCATTACCCAGGTGAAGAAAGACTGTACACGGCTGAAGAACGGGCGGCGTTAAAGCGTGAGGCGGGCAAGTATTCCCTGCGGCTGGATATGGCAAAGGCACTTGGCAGATATACGAAACCACTTGAATGGTATGAGAGCGGTGCCGGTCCCAAGGCTGAAACCGGAAAAATACCGGCTCACCCGGCAATTTGGGGAGATGTGCTTTTGGGGCGCAAGGATGTACCCACCAGCTATCATTTGGCATGCGTTTTGGATGATGCACTGCAAGGCGTAAGTTTGATCGTGCGGGGGCAGGATTTGTTCCACGCCACGTCGATACACCGGTTATTGCAGGAGGTTTTGGGGTTGCCGGCGCCGGTTTATCATCATCACAGGCTGATTCTTGATGATGACGGACAAAAACTGGCGAAATCCCGCAAGGACACAAGCCTGCGCCAATTACGCGATGCAGGATTACAACCGGATGACATCAAACGGATGGTTGGTTGGGAAGCTTAGCTTCACCCATCCACTGCACGCTTGACCGCAGCCAGGACCACCAGTGTCAGGCTGGCTGAACCGGTTGCGACTGCCAAGGACATAGTTGGATACCAGTTGAGTTGATAGCCGTAGAGGTTGTAGCTGTACATGCCGACATAGGTACCGGCCAACAAGAGCAACCAATTGCCGATCTGGCCGAATCCTTTTGCGCCCATAATACCGTCAGCAATCCAGCCGCTGATATAACAAACCGCGCTGAGCCCAACGAGTGAGATGAGGAATTGATCGAATGACATTTGCCACAACATGTTTCTGCTCCAAAATGGATAATTTCTTTACCCCCCAGCGAAACAAGACGAATTATCTATGAAGAATTTTAAAACGCCGTAAATTAATTGGTGACATTTTTACCTATCTCGATTTTTATTCCTGACAACGGAGCTTTCATGCAGAGCATTTTGGTTACAGGCTGTTCCTCCGGGATTGGGGCGCATTGTGCAAGACGACTGAAGGAGGATGGATGGCAGGTTTTTGCAACCGTTCGTAATCCCGAAGATATTTCGACGCTTGAAATGCAGAAAATCCGCACGCTCCATCTCGACTATACAGACGGGGCGTCAATCCATTCAGCCGTGGTGCAGGTTCTCAAGGAAACCGGCGGGACACTTGATGCGTTGTTCAACAATGGCGCTTATGGCCAGCCGGGTGCGGTGGAAGATTTAACGACGGATGTTCTTCGCCAGCAGTTTGAGGCGAATTTCTTCGGCTGGCATGAACTAACCAATCTGGTTGTTCCGGTAATGCGCCGCCAGGGAGGTGGCCGGATCATTCACTGCTCATCCGTACTGGGCTGGATCCCGATGCGTTGGCGCGGTGCCTATAACGCCTCGAAATATGCGCTGGAAGGTCTTGCCTCTACGATGCGGCTGGAACTCAAAGGTGAAGGAATACATGTTTGCCTGATTGAACCGGGGCCAATTCGAACACGGTTTTCGGAAAATGCCCTGGCAAAGCTTGAGGAGAATATCGACCTTGAAAATTCCGTCCATGCAGTGGCTTACAAAGCGCGCATTGAAAGCGGTAAAAACAAGTCTGGCGCGGGGCGATTTGAGCTTGGCCCGGAAGCGGTTTATGCGAAATTGCGCCATGCGCTCACCGCCAAAAATCCAAAGGCTCATTATGGGGTCACGATACCGACCCATGTGATGAATTTTGCACGGCGGTTCCTGCCGCAAAGGCTTGTCGACCGCATAATCGTGTCTGGAGAATAATTCTTATTTACAAAAAGCGCCATTCAAACCCCATCGGTTTTGGATTATGGTCGCTTAGCTATTAGGAACAATCACATGTTGCCAACACTCATCGTTCTTGGTCTGGCCGTTGTTGCTGTGATCCTTATGCTTGGCATTTGGAATATGGCGAAGGGCGGAAGCCCGAACCGTTCCCAGACGTTTATGCGATTTCGGGTGCTTGCGCAGTTTGTCGTAATAATTCTGGTAATGGGCGCCTTGTATTTCGCTTCCTGATGCTGTTCCGTTCGCATTTCACACAAATGGAAACCTGCCTTGGTAATTCTCAACAAAATTTACACTAAAACAGGTGATGATGGCTCAACCGGCCTTGGCAATGGCGAGCGCCGCGCCAAACATGATTTGCGTGTTAGCGCCTATGGTACCGTCGATGAGACGAATGCCTGTATTGGTATGGCGCGGTTGCATTCCAAAGAACTAAAAAATCTGGATGAGGCGCTTTCGCGTATCCAGAATGATTTGTTTGATCTTGGTGCAGATTTGGCGACACCGGATGACGGCAAGCCGCTTGAATATGAACCCTTGCGGATTACGGACGCCCAGACCGGACGTCTTGAAAAGGAAATTGATGAGCTGAATGCCAAGCTTGATCCTTTGCGCTCGTTTGTGTTGCCGGGCGGGTCCGATCTGTCGGCGCATTTGCATATGGCAAGAACCATCGCGCGCCGCGCTGAACGATTGATCATCGAACTTTCAGATGTGTCAGATGAAGTTGTGACCCCGGCCGCAATCCAATACGTTAACCGACTGTCAGACTTTTTGTTCGTGGCGGCGCGATCTGCCAATGATGACGGTAAATCTGATGTGTTGTGGGTTCCGGGAAAGAACCGTTAGATGTTTATCCCGCTTCACGATTCGAACGCCCTTGAGCATATCAAGCTCCAATATGTGACGCTTTCAATCATTGTGGTAAATGTCTTCGTTTGGCTGATGACTTCGACGCCGGCGATTATGGGTGTGGAAGAAGCCAATGCGGTTTTCTTTTCCTATGGGTTCATTCCGGCAGTTGTGAATGATCTGGCAATTTTACCGCCTGAATACACATTTGTTCCCGAGCCTCTCCAGTATGTTTCCTACGCCTTCTTTCACGGTGATTTCATGCATCTTGCGGGCAACATGCTCTTTCTATGGGTGTTTGGAGACAATGTAGAAGATGCAATGGGGCATCTCAAATATCTGGTGTTTTACCTGTTATGTGCTGCTGCGGGTGCGCTTGCGCACCGGTTGGCAATTCCAAATTCCGAAGCACCGCTGATTGGTGCATCCGGGGCTGCGGCAGGTGTGGTTGCGGCCTATGTTTTACTTCATCCGAAGGTGCGTGTCTGGATATTGGCCTTTGGACGTATTCCTCTTCGATTGTCGGCAATGTGGGTAATAGGGGCGTGGATTGCTTTCCAGTTGTTCAATTTCCTGTTTATGCCTGAAACCCAGGTTTCATGGGCCGCACATATTGGCGGGATTGTTGCTGGCGCGTTGTTGGTATTTGTCCTGAAACGGCGTGATGTGGCTTTGTTTGACCAGGATTTGCCGCAGTCAAGCGTTGCAGAGCAGCAATCAGAACCGGCGACACGCCCATCAGAAGCCAAATCCGGGGGAGCTGTCCCCAGGACGGGTCGCATCTGGGGCAGGCGCAGCGACAATAAGTGATCTAAAATTATGTTGACGCAAACGCTGCTTGGCGATACGCATCTGCCGCAATGCAGACAAATCCCAGTTGATCCTGCTGACTGTCAATAAAACCAGATTGCAGAGTAATTCACCGGCCAGAATTTTGAATGCTGAACCGGTGCGAACGATAAACCGTGCTTCCCAGATGTAGCACTCTTGAACGCCGAAAGGTTAACCCATGAAGATTCTTGTACCGGTAAAGCGGGTTGTTGATTACAACGTCAAAATCCGCGTGAAATCAGATGGATCAGGCGTGGAACTTGCCAACGTCAAGATGTCCATGAACCCGTTTGATGAAATTTCTGTCGAAGCGGCCATTCGCCTTAAAGAGGCTGGCACGGTAACTGAAATTATTGCGGTTTCCGTGGGTCCACAACAGTCTCAGGAAACCATCCGGACCGCCCTTGCGATGGGCGCTGACCGGGGTATTCTGGTCAAGACCGATGATCTGGTCGAGCCTTTGGCTGTTGCAAAAATCCTCAAAGGCATTGTTGAAGAAGAACAGCCTGGCCTGGTTATCCTCGGCAAGCAGGCGATTGACGATGACTGTAACCAGACCGGTCAGATGCTTTCCGCGCTGCTTGGCTGGAGCCAGGCAACATTTGCAAACTCCCTGGAAATCAATGGTGACACCGCACAGGTAACCCGTGAGGTTGATGGCGGCCTGCAGATTGTTGATGTGAAAATGCCGACGATTGTAACAACGGATCTTCGTCTCAACGAGCCACGTTATGCTTCGCTGCCAAACATCATGAAGGCCAAGAAAAAGCCGATGGATGAAAAGACACCTTCAGACTATGGCGTTGATACGGCGCCTAGACTGAAAGTAACGGCAACCGTTGAACCGCCTGCGCGCCAGGCCGGGGTAATTTTGGGCTCTGTTGAAGAGCTGGTTGATAAACTCAGAAACGAAGCTGGCGTTCTTTAGACGGTCCGGATTGGAGTAAAGACAATGACAATTCTACTTGTTGCAGATCACGATAATACAGACCTCAATGACCAGACTGCAAAGGCACTCACGGCCGCTGCTGAAATCGGTGGTGAAATTCATGTACTGGTGGCCGGTAGTGGCTGCGCCAGTGTTGCAGATCAAGCTGCCAAGCTTGGTGGGGTCTCTAAGGTGTTGCTTGCTGAATCCGGCTCTTATGAGCATCAGCTTGCCGAACCGGTTGCAGATTTGATCGTCAGCATGGCTGGTGATTATGACACAATCATCCAGGCGGCCACGACTTCCGGCAAAAACACCTTGCCGCGTGTTGCTGCCCTGCTCGATGTGACGCAGGTTTCCGACATCATCACGGTAAAATCTGCAGATACGTTCGAGCGCCCGATTTATGCCGGTAACGCAATTCAGACGGTTCAGGCAACAGATGCCAAGAAAGTCATCACCGTTCGTACTGCAGGCTTTGGTTCCGCAGAAGAAGGTGGTTCGGCATCGGTTGAAAAGATGGCCGAAGTTGCTGATCCGGGTCTTTCAAAGTTCGTTGGCGAAAAAATCGTTGAAAACGACCGTCCTGAACTCACCTCAGCCAAGATTATTATCTCCGGCGGACGTGCTCTTGGTTCATCCGAGAAGTTCCGGGAAACCATTCTTCCGGTGGCGGACAAGCTGGGTGCAGCGGTTGGAGCGTCTCGCGCGGCAGTTGACGCAGGCTATGCGCCAAACGACTGGCAGGTCGGGCAAACCGGTAAGGTTGTCGCACCGGATCTCTACATCGCTTGTGGGATTTCCGGAGCAATTCAGCACTTGGCCGGTATGAAAGATTCCAAGATCATTGTTGCGATCAACAAGGATGAGGAAGCACCGATTTTCCAGGTGTCAGATTATGGACTGGTTGCAGACCTGTTTGACATTTTGCCCGAGTTTGAAAAAGCACTCGACTAATCAGCCTTAGAAAATTTCAAATTGGCCGGGGGTTATTGCCTCCGGCCTTTTTGTTTTGGGAACTTATTCAAGTGCAATTGCGGTCTTTATCAAATTGACCGCGTCGGCACTGGCCCATTCTGCCGGACCATTCAAAACCGCAATTGCGCAGGAACTACGGTCTACAAGCAGGGTCACCGGCATGCCGAATGCCATCCCCTGTTTCTTGAGTGAATTGAAAATAGCCAATTCGCCTTCGTGATAAAATGGAAGCGCGGTTAAATTGATTTCTGAATAAAAATTCTTTGGCTTGTCTGGTTCTCCAAGGTCTACGCTTACCGGAACGACTTGAAAATCTTCACCGCCTTCGCCGCTCTCCAGTGCTTCAAGGGCTGGCATTTCAGCCCGACACGGTGCGCACCATGTTGCCCATAGATTGAACAGAACCACGCGACCCTTCCAGTCGCCAAGGGTTGCCGGTTTGCCGTCCTTGTCAGCAAATGCGAGCGCACTTACATCCAGGGGGTCATCAACAATACGCATGGCGGCAAGGTCGCCCTTGATGGCCGGGTCGAGCGCCTTTGCGCCAGCAACACTGTCCTTGCAACTTGTCTCGCCGGATGCAGTTGTGAGTGGATCATTGCCAGAACCGGTGCTGATGACGTATATGCCGATGCCAATGGCCACTATTGCCAATAAAATCAACGCCAAGGGGAATTTACGCATGATTGTGTTTGTCCCTGTTTCTGCAATCTCTCTCCAGGAGAAGAACAATGAGTAAACCTGGTTCCGGAAACCAGATGTGGGGCGGCCGGTTTGCAACCGGCCCTGATGCTATCATGGAGGAGATCAATGCCTCCATTGATTTCGATCGCAAGCTTTACGCCCAGGATATTGCCGGGTCAAAGGCGCATGCGAAGATGTTGGCCCAGCAAGGCATTATTTCAAAGAAAGATGCAAAACAAATTTCTGTAGGCCTGGACACAATTTTGTCAGAGATTAGTTCGGGCAAGTTCAAGTTTTCCAGGGCATTGGAAGACATCCACATGAACATTGAATCGAGGCTCAGTGATTTGATCGGAGAAGCGGCCGGGCGTTTGCACACCGCGCGCTCCAGAAACGATCAGGTCGCAACGGATTTCAGACTATGGGTCAAACAAACCATGTTCGCTCTGTCAGACAATCTCACGCAATTGATGAAGGTTCTTACAGACAAAGCCGAACAGCACTGTGATACGATCATGCCCGGTTTCACGCATTTGCAATCGGCGCAACCGGTGACATTCGGGCATCATTGCCTTGCCTATGTAGAGATGTTCGCACGTGATAAAAGCAGGGTGAACGATGCGATCGTGCGAATGAATGAATGTCCGCTCGGTGCGGCTGCACTCGCGGGAACCGGCTTTGATATCGATCGGGTAATGGTTGCCAAGGAGCTTGGATTTTCCTCGCCAACGCGCAATTCCCTGGACAGCGTATCGGATCGCGATTTTGCGCTTGATCTGCTTGCTTCCGCATCAATCTGTGCGACACATCTTTCCCGGCTGGCAGAGGAGATTGTTTTGTGGTCAACGCCGCAATTCGGGTTCATCACGCTTTCGGACAGTTTTTCGACCGGCTCATCGATCATGCCGCAAAAAAAGAACCCGGATGCCGCAGAACTGGTACGGGCCAAGACCGGCCGGATAAATGGTTCACTGGTAGCACTTCTAACGGTGCTCAAGGGGTTGCCGCTTTCGTACTCCAAAGACATGCAGGAAGACAAAGAAGCTGTGTTTGATGCAGCTGAAAGTCTTGAGGTAGCGCTGTCGGCAATGCGTGGTGTGGTGGGTGACATGGCAATCAACACGCAGGCTATGCGGCTTGCGGCAGGCTCCGGCCATGCGACTGCGACAGATCTTGCAGACTGGCTGGTCCGGGAAGCCGGATTGCCGTTTCGCGAGGCACATCATGTCACAGGAAGGGTGGTGGCGTTGGCAGAAAAGCAAGGCGTCATTCTTGAAGAACTGACACTCGAGCAGCTTCAATCCATCCATCCAAAAATAACAAATGCCGCCTATAATGTGTTGTCTGTCGAAAACTCGGTTGCCAGCCGCAAGAGTTTTGGCGGCACATCACCCAAGAACGTCAAACAGCAAGTGCGCTATTGGCGCAAACGTTTGAAATAGGCCTTACGAAAGACATATCTATATTTGACATTCAGCGCGGTCTGTCGAATATGTGCCGACGCTACAGAATTGCGACATTGGAGTTGCGAAAAATGGTTTCAGGATTGGCAAAATATGCCCTGAACATTGCCCTGGTGCTTGTCCTGGCACTGGCTGTAACTTCGTGCGGTCGACGCGGTGCGCTTGAAGCGCCGCCTTCCTCCGCGGTGGTGACATCGGATGGTGAGGGTGAAGTTCAGGAAGAAAAACCTGTCGAGGACAAGCCATTTATCCTGGACGCACTCCTTTAATTTCAGCAGCGGGCTCGGGCTAATCGATGAATCATTTCCAGTACATGGATGGTATGTTGCATGCGGAAAATGTTCCGCTGTCGCAAATTGCGGAAGCGGTGGGTACGCCGTTTTACTGCTATTCAACCGCGACACTTGAGCGACACTACACCGTTTTTTCCGAAGCGTTCTCCGACATCAAGTCAAAAGTCTGCTACTCCATGAAAGCCAATTCGAACCAGGCAGTGCTTGCGACGCTGGCCGGGCTTGGCTGTGGTGCGGATGTGGTTTCCGGTGGTGAACTGTACCGGGCGTTGAAGGCCGGAATTCCTGCCGACATGATCATGTTTTCCGGTGTCGGCAAATCCCAGCCGGAGATTGATGCGGCTCTTGATGCCGGCATTTTCTGTTTCAATGTGGAATCCATTGCCGAGCTTCATCTCTTATCAGCACGGGCAGTTGCCAAAGATATGATAGCGCCTGTTTCCCTGCGAATTAATCCGGATGTGGATGCCGGGGGTCACGAAAAAATCTCTACCGGCAGGGCGAAAGACAAGTTTGGTATTCCGTGGGCCGAGGCGATCGAGATTTATGCACTGGCGGCCAGCCTGCCCGGCATCCAGATTAGCGGAATTGATATGCATATCGGCAGCCAGATTACCGAACTTGATCCCTTCGACAAGGCATTTGGCCGGCTTGAGGGCTTGATCCAGAACCTACGCAGTGCTGGTCATAAAATTGAACATGTCGATTTGGGTGGTGGATTGGGCATCCCCTATCGAAATGACAATGAGCCGCCACCCGACCCGTTGGCATACTCCGAAACAGTCAAAAAACATGTGCGGGCGCTGGATTGTGAAGTCATATTCGAGCCAGGTCGCATGATCTGCGGTAATGCGGGAATTCTGGTTGGTAGTATCATTTTTGTAAAACAGTCTGGCGAGAAAACCTTCCTGATCGGTGATGTGGCGATGAATGATCTGCTGCGACCAACGCTTTATGACGCATGGCATGAGATCAGGCCAGTGATAGAACCGGTGCCGGGCGCTCCAGTGGTGACGGGAGATCTGGTTGGGCCGGTCTGTGAAACTGGCGATTTTATCGCCAAAGATCGGGAACTTCCGGCAATGGCGGCGGGAGAGCTGTTTGCGATCAGTACCGCTGGTGCATATGGGGCAGTTCAGGCGGGGACCTATAACACGCGACCACTTGTACCGGAGGTATTGGTCAAGGGGGATCAGTTCCATGTGATCCGGCCACGCCAGACAATTGAAGACCTTGTTGGTCTCGATTCGTTGCCCGACTGGCTTTAGGGCTGGTTGAGGTTAACGGTCACTTTTTCGCAAGGTGTAACACTAGGTCTCGAAATTGGCGGATTTTGTGCTAGAATCGGGGTTGTGGCGTTACACCACGAAAGGCCCCGATGCTGATCAAGAGCAGACAAAGCAGTGATACTACAGGCCGCTTGTTGTACAATACGGCTCGAGCGACGCTTTGCTGGGAACGGCTTTGGCCTACGCTGGTACCCCTGTTCCTGGTTATGTGCGCTTTCCTGGCCTTTTCCTGGATTGGCGCCTGGCATTCCCTGGAGGCTGCATTCTCGATTGAATTGATCTGGGCGATACGCGCAATCTTCGCCGCTGCATTCGGCATGGCATTGTGGCCGCTACGCAAGTTTTCCGTTCCCGGTGACGCAGATGTAATTCGGCGCATTGAGGTTAAGTCCAGGCTTGAAAACCGGCCGCTTACCGCACAGGCAGATACAATGGCAATGGGACGAACTGATATGTTCGCCAACGCTTTATGGCGGGTTCACCAATCCCGCATGTCGGATCGTCTGGATCACATGACTTCCGGTGCACCAAAACCACATGGCGATCGTTTTGATCCCGTTGCCTTGCGAGCGATGTTGCCAATTCTGGCTTTTGCGGCCTTTTTCTATTCATTTGCTCCGGGCGGAGGGCGTATCGCTGATGCATTCCAGGGGCATGTCAATCCAGATGAGTTACTCACCCGGATGGATGCGTGGATCAGCCCGCCATCGTATACACGAAAGCCACCGGTTTATTTGTCTACCGAAGAACAGCAAACTGCTGATGCAGCCATTGGGGTGCCGGCGGGTAGTGAGTTTTTTCTCAGATTCGTAGGCAGGGGCGATTTGCAAGTTCTGCAAATTGACAGCTCTGGTGAACAGCAGATTGAACAAAATGACCCGGACGGTAATGCGGATGAGGCCGAATTCACTTTCAAATTGCAGGGAAGCAGTGTTGTTCGTCTGAAGCACCGTGGTGAGGAGTTGGCAAGCTGGTCGGTTGAAACATCACCTGATCTGCCACCAAAAATTTCATTTGCCGAGGATCCGCGTTCAGCCCTGTCCGGTTCTCTGGAACTTTCATACTCGGTTGAAGACGATTACGGCGTTACTTTAGCTGAAGGTAGGGTCAAATCGCTTGAAGCGGTTGATCCAAATGCGCGGCCATTGGTTGAGCCGCCAAAGCTGGCACTTCCGCTGCCACGTCACCGTGCAAAATCCGGTACGTCGCAAGTCAATCGGGATCTGACCGAGCACCCTTGGGCTGGAAGCAAAGTCTCGATCACGCTCTATGCGCATGATGATGCCAAACAATCAGGTGCGTCTGAAGCCTGGGAAATGATTTTGCCGGGGCGCAGGTTTTCCAAACCGCTCGCCCAGGCATTAATTGAGCAACGCCGACTGTTGGCGCTGGATGCGCGCAATCAACACTACGTGGCAAATCTGCTTGATGCGGTATCAATGGCGCCTGAGGATTTTATTGAAGACCTGAGCGTCTTCATGGGCATGAAGATTGCCTATCGACGGATCGTTTCAGCCAGAAACGACGATGATCTGAAAAGTTCACTTGATCTCCTGTGGGAGGTTGCATTGGCAATCGAGTTTGGTGATTTGAGTGATACGGAGCGCAGACTACGCGAAGCACAGGAAGCGCTGAGCAAGGCACTTGAAGAAGGTGCTTCAGAAGAAGAGGTCAACAAGCTGATGCAAGAATTGCGTCAGGCGATGAATGAGATGATGCAGGCGCTGGCGGATGAGGCTCGACGCAATCCGCAGTCCCAGAACCCGTTTAATCCACATGATCAATCTCAATTTCTCAGCCAAAAGGACCTTGAGCGAATGATGGACCGGATTGAAGATTTGGCGAAATCTGGTTCTGAAGACGCAGCACGTGAACTGTTGAGCGAACTTCAGCGGATGATGGATAATCTTCGTGCCGGCCAACATCAGCAACAAAGACAGGCTGAGGGCAATCAAATGAACCAGGCGCTCGACGAGCTGAGCGAGCTGATGCAGCGCCAGCAGGATTTGATGAATGAGACCTTCCGCATGCAGCGACAGAAGGAGCGTGGGCTGAACAAAAGGGGTGAGGATCAAAATAACCAGCCCGGTGGCAATCGGCGTTCGCAGCAACAGGATACGGACAGCCAACGCCAGGGTAATGGTGTGGAGGGTGAAGAGACCGGGCCAAGTCCAATGACACCGGAAGAATTTGCCGAGGCGTTGAAACGACTACAAGAACAACAGGAAGCACTTCGACAACAGTTAAGCGAACTTAGCCAGCAACTTGAAGATTTGGGCCTTGATCCAACATCAGAATTTGGTGAGGCGGGGGAGCAAATGGGCGAAGCAGGTGAAAAACTTGGCCAGGGCGAGAGTGGTGGCGCTGCTGAAAATCAGGGCCAGGCAATCGAGGCTTTGCGACAAGGCGCCCAGTCGATGATGCAGCAGATGGCAGGCGACCGTCAACAAGGTGGCCAGCAGCAGGGCCGGCGTGGAAGCCAGGGGATGGACGATTTTCAGCGCTCGGGCGTTGATCCCTTAGGCAGGAAAACCGGTAATCAGGGAATGGATGCTGAATCGGGTATCAATATTCCAGGTGAAATTGATGCACAGCGCGCGCGCCGGATATTGGAAGCCATTCGCAAGCGTCTATCAATTCCGGATAATCCGGTGATTGAACGCGACTATCTCGAACGGTTGCTCAACAGCCGATAATGTCAGGCGTCGCCGGTTACGACACCGACAAAGGGCAATTCCCTGAACGCATGGGAAACATCCATGCCGTATCCCACAACGAATTTGTCGGGACATTCAAACCCCACATAGTCCGCGTTGATATCGGCGCTGCGCTTCATTGATTTGTCCAGCAGTGCAACCACTGCAACCCGGTTCGCGCCGCGCGACAACATCAGATCCTTGGTGAACTTCAAGGTTCCACCGGATTCAAGAATGTCGTCTATCAACAGGATATCCCGGCCCTTAACCTCGGTTTCCACATCACGAAGAACGGTTGGTGTGCCTGCGTCCGTGCCTGCGCCGTAGCTGGATATGGAAATAAATTCGACTTCCGGGGAAAGGCCGGCCTTGTGGAATTTTCTTATAAGGTCTGCCGCGAACACGAAGGAACCCTTGAGGATCGAAATCACCAGCGGGTCATTTAGATCACCGAGCGCAATTTCTTCGGCAAGTTCACGGTTGCGTCGCGATATCTGTTCGGCGGTGAACAACACCTCGATTTTCTTGTTTCGGACAATTGGCATCAGGAACCCGTAAATCAGTCTTCAAATATCGCTTCTGCATAGGCAATCAGGGGATTGTCATGCTGCACCGAGGAAGCAAATTTTGCTTCCCCTCCACCCCGCAGAATTGGCAATGGGGAATTGTGGTGCCACCGATACACTTCATGGCCGTTCGTTTGCCGCAAGACAATCGAAATTTTGGGAATCTTCTGTCCGGTTGTGGAACGATTGGTCAACTGACCCTCAACGGTGAAAACCCGGTGCCCACGAGAATTTACCCGTTCCTGCAATTTCACCTGTCCAATTTGAAGTGGTCTATCATCCAAATGTTGAAAAACCACTCGCCCGACCAGGCTGGTCAATAAAACTGCCACGCATATCATCGATGCGGCAATCAGAACAGTTTTCACCGTGGTTTTGGGTAAATCGACCTTTTTTCTTCCATTAACAACCGGAATTTTATGGACTTTGTCCAGGTCCTGCCGCTGTTTGAACACCCGCGCGTCAATCGCGGGTTTGTTGCTCACAGGGGCTGGAATGGACTTTTGGGCAGTTTCTCTGGTCGCCCCGAATTCTTTCCAGCTGTTTCCACAATCAAGACAAGTAATCTTGTCTGATCCGGTTACAGGCCTTCCGGACGTTCCGTGGTGATATTCACAAGTCGGGCAGGAGGGTTGGGGATTATTTGCCACTGATTGCTGCTTCCTGAAAATTGATCAGCGCAGGCGATTTGTACGCTTGAGTGAATCTGCTAAAGCATTTGTCTTAATGCATCATAAACCATGTTTGATGTAGCGGCAGCAGCGGGAATTTGTCTTGATCAAATTTGAAAATGTAGGTTTGCGGTACGGGCTGGGCCGGGAAGTCCTGAGTGACTTGACGTTTCAGGTCGCGCCGCACTCGTTTCAGTTTCTTACCGGATCATCAGGAGCCGGGAAAACCAGCCTGTTGCGCTTGATGCTACTTTCCTTGCGCCCTACCCGCGGTCTGGTTCGGGTTTTCGACAAGGAGGCTT
Source organism: Hyphomicrobiales bacterium (assembly GCA_021775415.1). Classification (GTDB taxonomy): domain Bacteria; phylum Pseudomonadota; class Alphaproteobacteria; order Rhizobiales; family Rhizobiaceae; genus JAALLB01. The sequence goes on from JAJFHV010000004.1 coordinate 63,504, forward strand.
CAACAATTCTGCCCAGACAGATGCCCTACATCCGTCGCAAGATTGGTGTTGTGTTTCAGGATTTCCGGTTGCTGGATCATTTAACCACATTTGAAAATGTCGCTCTGCCTCTGCAGGTTCGGGGCCAAATGGAGACGAGCTACCGCCATGATGTGGCGGAATTGCTGAAATGGGTCGGACTTGGTGAGCGCATGCATGTATTGCCGCCAGTCCTTTCAGGCGGAGAAAAACAGCGTGCCGCGATTGCCCGGGCGTTGATTGACCAACCGGATGTGCTTTTGGCGGACGAGCCAACCGGCAATGTGGACCCACCTCTGGCCCGCCGGTTGTTGCGGTTGTTCATTGAATTACATCGCTCCGGTACGTCGGTTGTGATTGCCACACATGATTTGAGCCTGATGGACCAGTATGATGCACGGCGACTTGTTTTGAACGAAGGGAGGTTGCAAATCTATGACTGATCAGTCCCCCCCGCAAACCGTTACCGAACCGGTGAAGAAGCGCACAAAGAAGACCAACACTCGCAGAAAGTTGCGTAGTGGCAGAAATATTGTTCCAGCTGAATCAATTGCTGGAACTGCACTTGTCTTTGTGATTGCGATCATGGCGTTTTTGGCATGCCTCACCCTAGGTGCTGTTTCGATGATCAACACCACTGCCGGCAAGTGGCAAAGCGATATTTCGCGGGAGGTCACCATTCAAATCAGGCCTTTTGACAATGTTGAAATGGAACAGGCAATTCGTGAGGCCAGCCGCATTGCGCTTTCCTTTGAAGGGGTTAGCAAGGTAACCGCGCTCAATGATGTGGAAACCGCCCGGTTACTGGAGCCATGGCTTGGTAGTGGACTGAAACTGGAAGAACTGCCGGTGCCGCGTTTGATGACGGTTTCAATCGCTGCGGACACAAGACCGGATTTTGCCGCCATGCGGGCCCGCCTTGAGGCGGAGGTGCCCGGAGCCAGTCTTGATGACCATCGTGCCTGGGTGGACCGATTAACAACCATGGCGCTTACCATGGTTGCAGTTGGAAGCTCGATATTTCTTTTGGTCATGGCTGCGACCGTGACGACGGTGGTTTTTGCAACCCGCGGTGCGATGGCGGGAAATCGGGAAGTGGTGGAAGTATTGCATTTCGTCGGGGCCGACAGCCGGTTTATTTCCGGGCAGTTTCAGCGACACTTTTTATTGCTTGGCTTGAAGGGTGCTGCCAGTGGCGGATTCTTCGCGATTGTGTTGTTCCTAGGTCTTGGTTTCTGGTCTTCGCGAAGTCTGGCTACACCGGAAGGTGACCAGGTTGCCGCCCTGTTTGGAACTTTTTCACTGGAATTGAGCGGGTATGCCGGAATTCTGTTTGTTTTGGTATTGGTTGCGGTTCTCACGGCGGCGACATCAAGGCTTACGGTCCATTTCCAGGTTAATGCCCTGCACAGCTATCGGCGCAAGAGTTCGTAACCTCCACGGTTCCGTAAGGGAAGCTCAAAACGGGTGAATTTGTTGAAATCTTTCAACGGATTAGGTACCAAAGGGGCAGCAACATTACGACTACCAATCGCATACAAATGACACAGACGCTACGATGGCAGGTGAATTGGTAAAGCAACCAGACAAATCTGGAGAAGAAAACCCAGCAAGAATTCGGCCGACCCTGCCGAGGATAGCGCTCGGTCTTGTATTGATCTGTGCCGTTTTAATCATTGCAGGATTTGCCAGATATGCGTGGAATGTTTCCACTCCAGGTGGCGGCAGCCAGATAGGCAAAGCCGATGCTATTGTGGTGCTCACCGGTGGGCCGGATCGTATTCGCAGCGGGATTGAATTGCTGAAGGACGGGATGGCGGACCGGTTGCTTATAACCGGGGTTCATCAACATACTTCCGATATTACAATTCGGCGGGTAGCGAATGTGGAACAAGCGCTTTTCGAGTGCTGTGTAGATATAGACAGGCTTGCACTCGATACCATTGGCAATGCCAGATATACATCCATATGGGTCATGGAACACGGGTATGAAAAAATAGTAATTGTGACCAGTAGCTACCACATGCCAAGAAGCTTGATGTTGATGCAAAGGGCGATGCCGGATGCGCAACTTGTGGCAGCACCGGTGCGCACTCTTGAAGGAAATTCGCTTGTTAATCCCAATACAATTCGCATCCTGCTGTTTGAATATGCAAAGTATCTGGCGGCATGGGTTTATGGAATTTTTTGATATGCATACTGCACCTAATTTATGCGCCAACCTTTGCAAGTGATCTGAATTTTGATTTTTGTCCGCTCCCTCATTTTCAACATCATATTTTATGTCAACGTGGCCGTTCAGATGATTTTCTGGACGCCGGTATTTTTTATCATGCCACGGCAGGAATGCTGGAAAGTTGTGAAGTTCTGGGCTTTGTCAAATCTTTGGTTCCATCACAAAATCGTTGGCACCCGGTTTGATTTTCGCGGGCTTGAGCACATTCCAAAATCCGGTGGCTTGATTGTTGCCTCAAAACACCAATCAAGCTGGGAGACCTACACGCTTACGCTGTTTTTCAGCGATGCAATTTATATATTGAAGCGCGAACTGACGTTTATCCCATTGTTTGGATGGTACATCGCAAAAATGAAAGTCGTGCCGATACATCGGGGTCGTGGCAAGGAAGCGCTAGCGGTTTTGAGCGTCAATGCAGGTGAACAATATTCGGCTGGGCGTCAGATCCTGATCTACCCCGAAGGAACGCGTAAACTGCCGGGTGCAGCACCGGCTTACAAATACGGTATCACCCATCTCTACAAGGAAATTGGTGCAAGGGTTTTGCCGGTCGCTCTCAATGCCGGGGTGTTTTGGCCACGTAACTCGTTCTTGCGCCAACCGGGCACCATCGTCATGGAATTCATGAAGGTGATAGAGCCTGGAATGCCACGCGAAAAATTTTCAAAACAGCTTGAAAATGTGATTGAGAAAAAAGCCGGGCAGTTGATCAAAGAAGCCAGGACCAAACCGCATAAAGACTAGTTCTGGTCCAGGCCCGCAAGGATTTGTTCCATCGTGTGATCGTGAATTCCCGTTTCCCGCAAATGCTCAACGGTGCTTTCTACATAATCTGTGTTGGGTCCTGATTTGCCGTGCGCACCGGAGATGATTTCGACCTGTTTTTCAATGGAAAGGCTCGTTGCATATTGCTCATGGTTTTGGTCCACGCGATACACAAGTGCTGGAACGCCTTCCCCCGTCTCAAGACGCACCTTGCGCCAGCATTCCAGATAAACACTGGTTACCTGTTCGCGTGCGCGAAGATAGGCAACGATTTCCTCTCGCTTGTTGCCCGGTGCCTTAAGGGCAACTCCCCGGCAGCAACCTCCTTTGTCCAGTCCTAGAACGAGGCCGGGATTTTTTTGTGTTCCGCGGTATACCCAGGAATAGATGCAAAATGAGCGATGAAGCCCGAACAGGGATGCACGCTGTCTTTCGAGTGTTTCAAAGCCTGGATTCCACATCAGTGAACCGTAGCCAAAGACCCAAAAATCACCCATAAGTTGTCCCAATAAGCATCGAAGAATTTGAATGTCGCTCTAACATGAAGTGGCAACTCCTGAAAGGAGCAAGCCTTGCGAATAATTGGCTTTATTGTCGTGATCCTTGCCTTGATCGGGCTTTGGATTGGCGGTTGGCACTATGCAGCCGACAGGCTGGCAATTGGCGTGCAGGATTTCAAACAGAATTTGGGGAGAAGTCGCCAGCAAATTGAATGCGAAAACCAGCGGATTGAAGGATTTCCATTCCGAATTGGTATTTTTTGCGATCGAACTTTCTACTCAGGTGAACGTTCCGGTATTGCGTTTGAGGGTGGGGTACTTCGCTCTGCTGCGCATTTTTACCAGCCTGGAAAAGCAATCCTGGAGTTTGAATCACCCGCAATTGTGACACTGCCGGAAGGAGCGCCCATTGATGTTGATTGGCAGTCGCTGCGCGCAAGTTTGAAAGTCGGGTTTTCCGGTCCGGAGCAATTTTCAATTCACGGCCAGGATTTGATGTTGAGTGCAAGAAACGTCGAACCGGGTAAAGCCATCCTGCCAGAGTTTCAATTCCACATGCGCAGGTTCGATGAGGATGCGGTCGATACCGCGCTTACCCTCAACAATTTCAAACCAGCGGATGCGGCAAACGGGCGATTGCCGGTCTTCAGCCTGTCGTCGGTTGTTCGGCTGGATAATATTTACGACGATCTGCTGAAAACCAAAAACCTGCTGGGGATTGCCCAGACAAAAGGCATTGGCGGAGAAATCCAGTCGTTTGAATTCCGACCGCAATCCGGCGGTGTGCTCGAGGTTAGGGGCCCCGTATCTATCAGTGCAGCCGGGCGGCTTTCCGGCAAGTTTCAGGTTTCATTTTCCGAACTGGAAAAATTGGCGCAAGTGATCAGCAAAATGTTTCCGGAGTCGGAGCCATTTCTTGCACCGATTGCGAGTGTGGTTCCGATTTTTTCCAAACCGTCGACTGATGGACGGTTGACCATTCCCGTCACCGCAAAAAATGGCGCCCTGTCAATTGGAGGGATACCAATCGGAACGCTGCCGTCGCTTTATTAGCTGTATTCAGTCTTCTGCGCTGTCGCGTCCAAAATTTGGCGCATCAACATCCTGTCCCTGCTCGATGATGCTGCGACGAATGTCGCGGGTCCGGGTAAACAGGTCAAACAACGCGTCCCCGTCGCCTCGCCGGATTGCCCGTTGCAGGGTGCTTAAATCTTCAGAAAACCGGCCAAGGGTTTCAAGCACCGCATCCTTGTTGTGAACGAACACATCTCGCCACATGGTGGGATCGGATGCAGCAATACGCGTGAAATCGCGAAATCCGCTGGCAGAGAATTTTATCACTTCAGAGCGGGTTTCTGCTTCAAGGTCATTTGCGGTGCCAACAATATTATAGGCAATCAGGTGAGGCAGATGAGAGGTTATAGCCAGAACCAGATCATGATGACGGGCATCCATGATTTCCACTTCAGATCCGCATTTTTCCCAAAATGATTTCAAGCGTTCAACGGCACTGGCATCTGTTTCGCTTTCCGGGGTTAGAATGCACCAGCGGTTTTCAAACAGGTTTGCAAATCCGGCATCGGGACCTGAATACTCTGTTCCGGCAATCGGATGTCCGGGAACAAGATGCACATTGTCAGGCAGATGGGGTTTCATCTGCTCAATGACGGACTGCTTTACCGAACCCACGTCGCTGATAATTGCACCCGGTTTGAGATTTGGTGCAATCTTTGCTGCCACATCACCGCAAACCCCAACCGGCGTGCAGATGATTACGCAATCTGCATCGATGACAGCCTTTGCAGGGTCGATCTCATAAGCATCACCCAGATTAAGGTCCTCAGCGCGTTTCAGGGTTTCTTCGCTCCGGGTAGAGATGCATATCGAACCGGCGAGTTTTTCCCGCCGCATGACATGGGCAAGGGATGAGCCGACCAGGCCAATTCCAATCAGGGCAACGCGATCAAACATTGTCACTGGCTCCAAGAAAATCCTTGAGCGCTTCGATAACACCACGGTTGGCCTCTTCGCTGCCAATGGTCATGCGTAAAGCATTGGGAAGCCCATAGCCGGTCACTGCGCGAAGCACATAGCCCCGGCTTGTCAAAAATTGGTCGGCATCTGCTGCCGTTTCCCCACGGGTTTTGGGGAAATGTATCAGCACAAAATTACCGACGGAGGGTGTGGTCTCCAGCCCCAGATTTCCAAGTGCTTCCGTTATCCAATTCAGCCATTCTTCATTGTGGTCCACAGACTTGCTCACATGGGTGCGATCCCGGATTGCCGCAGTTCCTGCAGCAATTGCAGCGGCGTTGACATTAAACGGCCCGCGAATGCGATCCATTGCGTCAATTACATCAAGCGGCGCATAGGCCCAGCCAATCCGCAGACCCGCAAGTCCGAATATCTTGGAAAATGTCCTGGTCATCACAACGTTTTTGTTGGCGGAAACCATTTCAATGCCGGATTCATAATCATTACGCCGAACATATTCTGCATAGGCTGCGTCGATCACCAGAAGCACATATTCGGGCAGGCCCTCATGCAGACGCTTTACCTCGTCAATTGGCAGGTAGGTGCCGGTCGGATTGTTTGGATTTGCCAGATAGACCAGCTTTGTTTTCGGTGTAACGTGCGCAAGGATTGCGTCGACATCTGCCCGATAGTCTGTTTCAGGCACAACAACAGGCGTGGCACCGGCTGTCAGGATGGCAATCCGGTAGACCAGAAATCCGTGTTCGGTGTAAATCGCCTCATCACCGGGTTCGAGATAGGCATTTGCCAACAGTCCAAGGATTTCATCGGAACCATTGCTGCAGATAATATTTGCAACATTAAGCCCGTGAACTTCGGCAATTGCCTCCCGTAGGGCAAACGAAGATCCATCCGGGTATTTATCCAGGTCCGCTCCAGCACCGGCAAATGCTTCAAGCGCTTTGGGACTGGGTCCCAATGGCGTTTCATTGGATGAGAGTTTGTGGAGTTTGACACCATCAGGTACGCGTGATTTTCCCGGCACATAGGCTGAGATATCAAGAACACTTTTTTTAGGTGTCAGAATTTTGCTCACGTTACTCACGACTGGAACCCTTTCGGCTAGAACGGGTTCTATTCAATGGTCGCCGCAAAATCAAAGGAAAGATTGGTTTTTGGTTAGCTTTGATTGCGGCCGGTACCTTGCGGGGCCAATACCGGAATAAAGACCTTTCGCCTGGCGCGTGCTGCGGCAGGTATTCCCTGGAAAAGCTGCTTGGTGGCGGTGACGCAAATAACGCCGGAAAATACCGGGCAGAACCTGCGCCCCATCCGCTCTATCCCGCGGCGAAATTTCAAAACGATTTCCCGTTTTGTTGGCGGGAAATTCAATGCCTCAGACCAGCCTTCCGGGGTGAACTGGCTGTCTCGCAGAAGATCGTTGAGTTGTCGTTTGCTGTAGGGTCGTCCGGTGCCAAACGGCGTATGTTCAAACCGCGCCCACACGCCGCGACGGTTTGGCACGACGACTGTCAACGCCCCACCGGGTGAGAGAACCCGCCAGGCTTCGGCCAGGCATTCGCCTGCATTTTCCGCGTGCTCCAGAAAATGCAACATCAAGATCCGGTCAATGGATGAATCCGCAAGCGGTAATTCTTCGTCAAAAATAAGTGCTGTTGCGGGGGTTTTGGCGTTTGGCCATTGAAGTGCCCCCTGGCCTGCCGGCATGAAAACCAGAGCGCGCTCCGCATCTGCGGAGAAACGTGCCATCCAGGGTGTTGGAAACCCCATGCCCACCATTCGCTCATTTGAAGCGGGTTTCCAGATTGCCGACAGAGACATCGAAATCGAGTTTTCCGCTGCCTGCCCCAAAGGGGAGGCATAAAAAGCGCGCATATCGACCACATCCATATTCATCAGTTAGAGCCTCTCATACCCTGAATGAAGCAATTCTGTTTCTCGATTGGAGATGTGATCCGGAGTTAAATCAACCGCAGCGCGATGTATTTGCATCGTGTAAGGTTGGTTCGACTTTGGGCGCCCTCCAATCGGAAACCCGAAGGGATGGGCACCTTTGCACCAATCCCAGCACAAAGTCTCTCGACCGTATCTGGATATGCTCTTCGATCCTTTATTTGGTCTTGTCACAAAGTTGCTCCATCAGAATGGTTCAAGCAGGGCATGAGAGGCTCTTCAATTTTACGCGTCATACATCTGGTTGCCAACCTCGCTCTGCGCTAGAGTTACTGTCACTGATAACTTCGAGTTGGAGAAATTGCCCGATGGCCAATCTTGAGTTCCACCAATTTACATGTCTCGATGACAATTTTGGCGTGTTGATCCATGATCCTGATAGTGGCGACACGGCTAGTCTTGATGCGCCAGAAGCAAAAAAGGTACGTGATGCGCTGACTGATACCGGCTGGAATCTGACGCATATTTTGGTCACGCATCATCATGGCGACCACATTCAGGGTATTCCGGAGCTGAAAGATGCTTTTGGGTGTCACGTTATCGGGCCGGCGGCTGAAGCTGGTAAAATTCCAACACTTGACCAAACATTTGGTGACGGCGATGAATTTTCGTTTGGTGGAGAGCCGGTCAGGGTGATTTCAACTCCGGGGCATACCCTGGGGATGATCAATTTCTACTTTCCGCAAAGTGGTGTCGTGTTTACCGGTGATACGCTGTTTGCATTGGGGTGTGGCCGGATATTTGAGGGTGACCCGCAAATGATGTGGCACTCACTTACCAAGCTCATGGCGCTTCCTGCGGACACAATCGTTTATTGTGGTCATGAATACACACTGGCAAATGCGAAATTTTCAGTAACGATTGATCCGGAGAATTCAGCCCTTGCTTCGCGTATGGATGAAATCGAAGCGCTGCGGGCCGCCGGCAAGCCCACCTTGCCAACCACGATTGGCAAAGAGCTGGAAACCAATCCATTCCTGCGGGCGGCTGACCCGGAAATTCGCGCCAATCTTGGAATGACGGGTGCAAGTGACGCGGAAGTTTTTGCAGAAATTCGTGGCCGCAAGGATCGCGGCTAGAGCCTTTTTGCAATTCAAATGTTATATGAGAACGCATGATGAATGAATGCATGCCGAAACCGCTTATAAAAGCCTCGTATCTTTCCGACCCATTGTCACGCAAGACAACAACTGGCGTTGATGTGGGGGGTGTGATCGTGGGCGGTGTTGCGCCAATCGTTGTGCAGTCAATGACCAACACGGACACGGCGGACATTGATGCAACGGTCGCGCAAGTCGCAGCCCTTCACCGGGCCGGTTCCGAACTGGTTCGTATCACGGTTGATCGCGATGAAGCCGCTGCAGCTGTGCCGCATATTCGAGACAAATTATTGGCAAAAGGTGTGTCGGTGCCACTGATTGGTGATTTTCATTACATCGGCCACAAACTTTTAGCCGACCATCCAGCCTGTGCCGAGGCGCTGGACAAATACCGGATAAATCCGGGCAATGTGGGGTTCAGTGAAAAAAAGGACCTGCAATTTGCGGCAATCATTGAAACGGCAATTCGTAACAACAAGCCCGTTCGCATCGGGGTCAACTGGGGCTCACTCGATCAAGCGCTGCTAACCCGGTTGATGGATGACAATCAACAGGCAGGTTCACCCCGTGCTTCCCGCGAGGTAACGCGGGAAGCAATGGTGCAATCGGCATTGTTATCGGCAGGACAAGCCAATGATATCGGTTTGCCAAATGAGCGGATTATCCTATCTGCCAAGGTCAGCCAGGTTCAGGACCTGATTGCGGTATATTGCGCGCTTGCCGAACGCTCTTCTCACGCGCTGCATTTGGGTCTTACAGAGGCCGGAATGGGTTCCAAGGGGATCGTTGCGTCCTCGGCTGCCATGGGGATTTTGTTGCAGCAGGGGATAGGTGACACCATTCGCATCTCGCTTACACCGGAACCTGGCGGAGACCGGACACGCGAAGTCCTTGTTGCCCAGGAACTATTGCAGACCATGGGTTTTCGCTCATTTGTTCCAATTGTCGCGGCGTGCCCTGGATGTGGACGAACTACCTCAACCGTGTTTCAGGAGCTGGCGAGCAGTATTCAGAAGCATCTCCGTCTCAAAATGCCTGAATGGAAAGAAAAGTATCCAGGCGTTGCAGATCTCAACGTGGCGGTGATGGGTTGTATCGTAAACGGGCCGGGAGAATCAAAACATGCCGATATCGGCATCTCGCTTCCTGGTATGGGTGAAACCCCAACCGCGCCGGTATTCATCGATGGAAAAAAAGCCCACACCCTGCGCGGCGCGAATATTGCGGCGGAGTTCCATGAACTGGTGGAAGATTATGTCGCCAGCCGTTTTGGAAACTAGAAGCATCAGGCGCTTCGGTTTTCCTTTTCGAGATTTTTGTTTTCAGGCTTCTCCCAAGGCGCCACCGCAAGAGGCATGCCGAAAGCGCTGCCCTGCAGAAGATCAAATCCCCACTCTTTCATAAGGGTGGCGGTTTCAACATCTTCTACCCACTCAACAACCGTTTTAACGTCGAAGGCTGATGCAAGTTGTTGCAGCGATTTCAAAAATGCACCATTGCGCGAATCCAATTTTAATCCGCGACAAAAACTGCCATCGATCTTCACAATATCCACTTCCAGATCCTTGAGATTTGCGAAGGAGGTGTAACCGGCGCCGAAATCATCAATTGCAACCTGGCATCCGATGTCATGGAGCAATTGAACGAACTTCCGGGTCTCTTCTATATCCAGCGGCAGTTGAGATTCGGTGAGTTCAATGATCAACCGCTGCGCACCGCATTCGATATCCTGTACGCCACTTGCAAGGGTTGAAATCCATTCCGGGTCTTCCGAACTCTCATGGGTAATGTTGAGTGAAATTTTTGCGGTTGGATATTTTGCAAGTGTTTCGAGCGCAAGCTGCAGGGCATGATTGTCTACCAAACGCATTAGGCCCAAATCTTCAGCCATGCGTATGAAGCCTGCGTCCTCAACTTTTTCACTGTTGATTGTCTTCATTCTGAGCAGTGCTTCGTAAAAGACCGGCCTTTGCGTGTCGCTGGAAACGACCGGCTGGTAAGCCAGATGCATGTCGCTTGTTTCAAGTGCGGTTACAAATCGTCCAACCAGTTCAGCATCAGATTGTTGTTTTTCAACATGTGCAGGGTTTGGATCGTAGATATTTGCCCTCAACCCCCGTTCCCGTCGTGCCTGATTGAGTGCCTGCATTGAAGCGGCAATCGCATCTTTTGCCTTGCGTGCGTGGCGCGGTAAAAGGCAGGCGCCTATGGCAGCCTTGATGGAAACCGGACCTTTTGAAGTTTGCAGAAGCTGGTTGTGCAAACAATCGATTACCCGCTTTGCCGCGACAAAAATCTCGCCGCCATTGCAATTATTGAGAACGATGCCAAATTTTGCGCCCGAAAACCTTGCGACCAGATCATCATTGCGCATGTGTTTTGCAAGCATGCCTGAAATTTGTGCGAGAACTTCGTCGCCCGCTGCAAACCCATAAATGTTGTTCACGCGCTCAAAATCGCAAATCGATACCATCATGAATGCTGAGGATTTGCTTTCAGCAATTCCGGTAGCAGCGACCTGGTCAATACGCTCTTCCAGATAGCGGCGATTGGGCAGGCCGGTTAAATCATCGTAGTCGGATTTTCGTTTCAGCGTTTCTTCTCGTTGACGCCGCTCATTGATGACCCGCACCATTCCTTCTGCCCGTATCGGTTTTCCGGTTGTATCGGCGTACCATCTGCCGGTGTCTTCCAGCCAGACCGAGACATTGTTTTTCAAATGTTCGGCGTTAACCGCGTAGATGCATTGATATGCAATTCCGTTTTCAGGAACATCTGTAACTGCATGGGAAAAAACTGCCCCAAAACGGGTTTCCTGGCTGTCGGCGCTTAGAAGCTTTTCAAATGCACGACCCTGATCAATTTCAATTCCGGATTGAAAGCCGACTAGATTGTAAAAGTTTTCGCTCCAATTGATCCGGTCATCGGCAATATCCCAGATGTAGCTTGCCTGCCCGATGGCGGTCATGATCTGTGAAAGTGTGCCGGGTTCAACCTGATCTGACAGATTGGCTTTGGCACTTGGCGGAACTGTTACGCTGGACATTTTGGCGGGACCCACGGGAACACTCAGGAATTTCGCCACGGTCCCACACAAGCGTTAATTTTTCAAAAACCGGCCGCGTGACCGTCCTTGCGTGCGTCGGAACCGGCAACAAGCGTGCCGGTCTCATAATCGATGCGGATTACCTGTCCACCACCATGCGGGCCACCTTGCTGGCAGGGATGGCCGCGTGCTTTCAGATAAGCGATGGTTTCATCCGGTACGCATGACTCGTGCACCAGTGTACCCTCATCGTTCCAGAAAATGCGGGGATGATCGAGCGCCTGTTGAGGGTCCATGCCGTAGTCGAGCATGTTGGACAAGACATGCACATGGCCCATCGGCTGATAAGCGCCACCCATCACACCAAAACAATGGGTTGGTTTGCCATTTTTTGTGACCATCGCAGGCGTGATGGTGTGAAGCGGTCTTTTGGACGGTCCGATTGCATTGGGGTGGCCTGCTTTCACATTGAAACAGCTGCCGCGATTTTGAAGCACAATTCCAGATTGAGGCGTCACGATTCCAGAACCGAAATGGCTGTAGACGGAATTGATAAAGGAAACCGCGCGCTGGTCGCGATCTACAATGCTGAGATAAACCGTATCGGACCCGGATGGATCCGGCAGGCTAATATCCGGATTTCGTTTGGTTCGATCATAAAGTTTGGCAAGCAGCTCCGTGTGTGCTTTCGAAAGCAATTCCTCATAAGGGACGGTCATGTGGTCCGCGTCCGCGACATATGCATCTCGAGCTGCATAAGCAATCCGGCCGCATTCCGCCTCCAGATGCGCACGCTCTGGTGAACCGGCACCTGTCGCAGGGCCGATCTTTGAGATCAGGTTTGCCAGTATCAGAGCGGTAATCCCCTGCCCATTGGGCGGGATTTCATGCAGTTCATGACCGTTGTAGATTGTGTGGATCGGATCAACCCAGTCGGTCGCGACCTTCGCCAGGTCCCCTTCTGTCAAAAACCCGCCCAATCCTTGCACCGTCGTTGCAATTTCCCTCGCGGTTTCACCTGAGTAAAGCGCCTTGCTTCCTTCGGTTGCAATTCGGCGAAGAACGCCCGCAAGGGCTGGGAATTGCCAACTGCTACCGGTTTCAGGCGATTTACCGTTATTGAGCAGAAACTTCGATGCGGCCGGATTGGCAGACAATTTGGACACCAGCTTTGCCCAGTCATAGGCAACTCGCGGTGCAATTGGAAAGCCCTCTTCTGCGTAATGGATGGCATCAGCGAACAGCCGGGTAAAATCCATCGCACCAAGTTTCCCGTGCAGTGTTTCCCAGGCCATGACTGCACCGGGTGCCGTGACAGAATGTACGGAGTTACCCGGAATATCGCTAAACCCTTGCCCCAGATACCATTCCAATTTGGCGTCTGCGGCGGAACGACCGGAACCATTAAGACAATGAAGAGAACCATCCGGTTCACAGACAATTGCGAAGCAATCCCCCCCAACACCGGTCATGTGTGGTTCAACAACACACAAAGTTGCTGATGCGGCAATTGCTGCATCCACCGCATTGCCACCCTCTCTCAAGATATTAAGTGCGGTTGCTGTTGCCAACGGATGAGATGTGGCCGCTGCGCATTCACTGGCATAAACCGGAGAGCGGCCGGGTGCGTCAAAATTTCTATGCATCTGTTGGTTCCAGCAGTGTAGGTTTTGTCAGGATAGGTGGCTGCTTCGAGGGGTCAACTGAAATCGGAAAATCGGGAGATTCTTCATATGGCAAAACTTTCTCTTTCGAGAGCCAACCGGATCATCAGCAAGGCACTGGCCGAAGGGGTCAAACAAGGATTTAATCCCCTGGGGATTTGTGTGCTGGACAATGGCGGCAGTCTCAAAGCGTTTCAACTGCAAGATGGTGCATCCAACAGCCGGTTTGAAATTGCCCGCGGAAAGGCTCTCGGTGCTTTGGCGATTGGCCGGGGCAGTCGTGCTTTACATGATCAGGCGAAGGACCGGCCACATTTTCTGGTCGGGCTTTGTTCTGTTATTCCTGATGGTATCGTTCCGGTTCCCGGTGGTGTAATTGCCAGAAACGACCGGGGAGAAATTATCTGTGCTGTGGGTATTTCAGGCGATGGTTCTGACAATGACGAATTATGTGCGGTTGCAGCAATCGAAGCGGTGAAGCTCATTGCGGATCCCGGGTAAGGCAATCCCTGTCTAGTAGCCACCATGCCCGACATTCACGTCACGTGTTGCAGAACGAATGGAAATCGAAAATCCTGCAACCACGTCCAAAAGGGCTATCATCATCAAAATGAAAAACACTTTGTGCGCCGCATCCTTGACCAGCAGGAATTCGACCAGAAAGGCGATGAATACAAACGTTGAAAGCAAATGATCGATGATCGAGCTTGCGCCTACCCGGGTTGCCTTGATGATTTCAAAAAACAGCAAAAACAGGCCAAGCGTGATCATCAAATCACCCATGCTCATAGACCATCTCGCGTCGGACAGCATGGGCAGGTTCATGACTTCCTGATCCCAGGTTCCAACACCCCCACCAAAATAGATCTGGATGTTGTAGACGATAAACGGAACTATCAGCAGCGGAACGTTGGTAAGCATGGATCCTCCCCAAGGAATTAAACGCAAGTTTGAACCCTATGGGGAGAAAAAGGCAAGAATAATCTCTCGGTATGATTTTCCCGCAGGGCGCACAAAAAAGGCCAGCTTCAAAGCCGGCCTTAAAAATTCGCGTAATGTAGTCGTTTAGACGGAGTCTTTTGGCTCCAGAATCTGGCGACCACGATACATGCCTGATTTCAGGTCAATGTGGTGTGGACGGCGAAGTTCACCGGATTCCTTGTCTTCCACATAGGTTTCTGCCTTCAGGGCATGGGCGGACCGGCGAAAACCGCGTTTCATCCGGGTGATTTTACTCTTTGGAACAGCCATTGGAACAACTCCAGCTCAATAAAAAAGGGCTCATGATTTAGGTATGTCCACACCACCAGAGCCCAGAACAATCTTGTTGAGCGCCCATATACAGCCAGAACCGGCATTTGGCCATAGGCAGAGTGAAGTTTTTTAGCCAAATAATCGGCAATTTACTCCAAACAGGTAACATATGCTCCGGATTTTCTCGCCCGGGCCCGAACAACGCCTGCTATGCGGTTCATGTGATTTGTCGGTTTGGCGGCATTGCGTTTTCTCGGATTGGGAAGGGTTACCGTCAAAAGGGCTGCCTGTCGACCACTTAGTTTGGTTGCATCGCGTCCGAAATAGGCGTCTGCTGCAGCACTTGCACCGAATATCCCGGTGTCCCATTCAACGATATTTAAATAGATTTCCATGATGCGCTTTTTGCTGAGTATGAGATCGGCAAGCAGGGCGTAGGGCACTTCAAGCCCCTTGCGGATGTAAGACCGGTTTGGCCACAAAAACAGGTTTTTCACCAATTGCATGGTGATTGTACTCGCACCCCGGGTCTTTTCCCCATCAATTGCATCTTCAATCACCGCGTTTAGTGCACCCCAATCCACGCCGCGATGGGTGCAGAATTTTCCGTCCTCCGACATGATTACAGAGTGATAGAGAACGGGAGAAACATCATCGATTTCAATCCACTCCCGGCGGGCACCATTTCCCGTTAATGCTTCCTGGATCATCAGTGTCGATATCGGCCGGATGAATTCAATTTTGTAAATCACCAACAGCACGGTTGGAATGGCAATGAGCAGGCACACAAACGCTGCGGCAAACCGGATCAACCGGCGAGCCGTCGGGCGATCGACCAACCGAAGCTTGGGCTTTGCCTTCGGTTGGGTTTTACGCGGTTTTGCGGTTGCCTTCTTCGGTTGACGTGAAGCCGGTCTTGCCGATTTGCCTTTAGCGGATGCCAGGGCTGATTCCTCCCCCTCATTCAATACACTTTTCTTAACACAGCAGCGCCAAGCTGCAAGAAACGCTCGCCTTGACGTTACTTCGCTGAAGTGTCATCGAAATCTAATAATCCGTCGGTATCCCGAGTTCCAGGCACTTATGTCGTCATTTAAATCCCTGCTTTCCCAACACGCTGCCACAGTCGAAAAGGCGTTGGCTGCAGCATTGGCCAATGACCGGTTGGAGGGTGAAAATACCCGTCCGGCGCGACTGCTCGAGGCGATGCGGTATTCAGCACTTGCAGGTGGCAAGCGACTGAGGCCATTCTTGTTGATCGAATGTGCTGGTCTTTTCGGTGTGAAATCCGCTCAATCCGTTCAGGCAGCAGCAGCGCTTGAATGCATTCATTGCTATTCGCTGGTTCATGATGATTTGCCCGCAATGGACGATGATGATTTGCGCCGGGGAAAACCAACCACGCATCGCGCCTTTGACGAAGCGATGGCAATTCTTGCGGGCGATGCCCTGCTCACGCTGTCATTCGACATGATCGCCAGTGAGGCCATTCATCCAGATGGCAGTGTTCGTGCTGACCTTGTCCAGTTGTACGCAAAGGCTGCCGGCTTGGGTGGTATGGTAGGCGGGCAGGTTCTGGATCTTGCCGCAGAAGGTAAATCGCTGGATGAGGCTGCAATTACTACCCTGCAGGCAATGAAAACCGGTGCATTGATCCGTTGTGCCTGCGAGGCAGGTGCCATTATCGGAAATGCAAAGCCGGATGAACGGGTGGCGTTAAGGGCGTTTGGCTTTGCAATCGGGCAGGCTTTTCAGCTGGCGGATGACATTCTTGATATTACATCAAACGCTGAAACCATGGGCAAGCAGACCGCCAAGGATGGCGGTCGCGGCAAGGGTACGCTGGTGGAGTTACATGGAGTTGAGGCCACAAGACAACGTGCACAGGAATTGCTGGGGCAAGCCGTCGGCAATCTCTCGGTATTTGGTGATCGCGCGGAAACGTTGGCAAATGCAGCAGAGTTCATGGTCAATCGTGATCACTAGTGCCTGATCCAAGCTTTTTTCGAATGTGCGCGATGATTGCGTCCGAGACCGTGCGAATACGCTGAGATTTCGCGTAATCCTCATGCACAATGTACCAGAATGTTCGGGTGAATGAGATTTCTTCGGGCAAAATCTTGATAAGCTGGGGATGCTCTTTTGCGATGAAGTCGTGGAGAATACATACCCCGCCATTGGCCAGGGTTGCTTCAAGTTGAACATGCACACTGGTGCTTGTCAGGTACGGCTTGATATCGGGACCGAGCAGTGGGATATAATCGAGTTCCTTGTCGTAGATGAGATCCGGCACATAGCCTATTCCGCGAATGCGCTTGAGGTCTTCAATCTTTTTGACTTCAGGATTGGCATCAAGATAATCGCGGGTCCCATATAAATGCAGGGTGTAATCTGAAATCTTGCGGAATTTCAACCGACCGGCAGTTGGCCGTGACACGGCAATTGCAATGTCCGCCTCGCGCTTTGAAAGTGAAAAGGTTCGCGGCATCGCCACGATTTGCAACTCCAGTGCTGGATGGTTCTGGCAAAGTTCGGCAGCGCATTCCGCCAATATCGATGTGGCCATTCCCTCCGGTGCACCAATACGAACCACGCCGGAAACGCTGTCATTTTGCCCGCCAATGTCCGACTGGGCTGCGATCGCCCCGGTTTCCATGGATTCGGCAATTGACACCAGGTTTTCACCTTCATCGGTCAGTGAATAGCCCTGGGGGCTTCGGTCAAACAGATTGGTGCTGAGGGACTTTTCCAGTGCCTTTATCCGCCGGCCGACGGTCGCATGATCAACGCCCAATTGTTGACCGGCATTGCTCAAGCGTCCGCTACGGGCAACCGCCAGAAAATATCTGTAATCATCCCAGTTCAATCTGTAGCCGCCTTGGGTTAGTATGAAGCAGAGGCATTGTGCATATTTGCACAATGAAATGGGATATTCCATCGATAGACATACAATTTTATCGGTATAAAAAGAATTCAAAATCGAATTTGGGAGACAGTTTCGTGGAAAAAATCGGACATTATATCAACGGCAAACGCGTAGCGGGTACCAGCGGTCGTGAAGCGGATGTTTATAATCCGGCTACCGGTGAGGTTCAGGCTCAAGTGGCGCTCGCCAGTGATGCTGAATTGAATACTGCAATTGAAGTAGCCAAACAGGCCCAGATTGAGTGGGGGGCGACCAATCCACAAAAACGCGCCCGCGTTATGATGAAATTTGTCGATCTGCTGCACCGCGATATGGACAAGCTGGCCGAAGCGCTTTCACGCGAGCATGGTAAAACCATCCCCGATGCCAAGGGGGATGTGATCCGTGGACTTGAAGTTGCGGAGTTTTGTGTTGGGGCACCACACCTCCTTAAGGGCGAATTCAGTGAAGGGGCGGGTCCGGGCATTGATATGCATTCTGTCCGCCAGCCTTTGGGTGTGGTCGCGGGTATTACCCCGTTCAATTTCCCGGCGATGATCCCGATGTGGAAATTCTGCCCGGCGCTTGCTTGCGGTAACGCCTTTATTCTCAAGCCGTCCGAGCGTGATCCATCTGTGCCAATTATGCTGGCAGAACTGATGAACGAAGCTGGTTTACCCGATGGGCTGTTGAACGTTGTTAATGGCGACAAGAGTGCGGTTGATGGCATTTTGGACCATGAAGACATCATGGCTGTTGGGTTTGTCGGCTCAACTGCAATTGCCGAGTATGTGTATTCACGTGGTGCTGCCAACGGCAAGCGGGTTCAGTGTTTCGGTGGCGCAAAGAACCACATGTTGATCATGCCGGATGCCGATATGGACCAGGCGGTTGATGCGCTGGTGGGTGCAGGCTATGGCGCGGCTGGTGAGCGTTGCATGGCGGTTTCGGTTGCGGTTCCAATCGGTGAAGATACCGCAGACCGGCTTATGGAAAAACTTACCCCACGGGTCGAGAACCTTAAAATTGCGCCTTACACCGCCGGTGATGATGCTGACTTTGGTCCACTGGTCACCAAAGAAGCCCATGAGCGCGTTAAGGGGTATGTGGATGCTGGTGTCAAAGAGGGAGCAACCCTTGCCGTAGATGGTCGCGAGTTTTCGATGCAGGGCTATGAGAACGGTTATTTCATTGGCGGGTGTTTATTCGACAACGTGACCAAGGATATGTCGATCTACAAGGACGAAATCTTTGGGCCGGTGCTTTCCGTCGTGCGGGCCAAAACCTATGAAGAGGGTTTGGATCTCGCCATGACCCATGAATATGGCAATGGTGTTTCCCTGTATACGCGTGATGGGGATACGGCGCGTGACTTTGCAAACCGGATCAACATCGGAATGGTGGGCATAAACGTGCCGATTCCCGTGCCGCTTGCCTATTTCACCTTTGGCGGCTGGAAGCGTTCCGGCTTTGGTGATTTGAACCAGCATGGCCCGGATGGGTTCCGTTTCTACACACGGACGAAAACCATCACTTCCCGCTGGCCATCGGGTATCAAGGAAGGTGCTGAATTCTCAATCCCGACGATGAACTAGGATCACAAGGACACAAGAATGGATTTTTCACTCTCAGAAGAACAGACCGCCATCTATGAGATGGCGCGTTCTTTTGCGGATGAAAAAATTGCGCCGCATGCAATTGAATGGGACGAGACCGGGCACTTTCCAAAGGATGTTGTGAAATCCGTCGGCGAACTCGGCATGGCCGGCATCTATGTGCGCGAGGATGTGGGCGGTTCTAATCTGGGCAGGCTGGACGCAACGCTGATATTTGAAGCGCTTGCCTATGGCTGCCCTTCGATTGGATCGTTCATCTCAATCCACAATATGTGTTCCTGGATGATTGATACATTCGGGACCGAGGAGCAGCGCCAGAAATGGTTGCCGGAATTCACCTCGATGGAAAAAATCTGCAGTTATTGTCTGACGGAACCCGGTTCCGGCTCTGATGCGGCTGCCCTTCGCACAAAGGCTGAACGCGACGGCAATCAGTGGAAACTGAATGGCACCAAGGCCTTCATATCCGGGGGTGAAACTTCGGATGTGTATTTGACCATGGTGCGGACCGGCGAAGACGGGCCGAAGGGGGTATCTGCCGTACTGGTTGAAAATCCATCCGATGGACTTTCGTTCGGTGCCAATGAGCGCAAGATGGGCTGGCGGGCGCAGCCTACCGCGCAAGTACAATTTGATGACTGCAAGATACCGGCGGATCATTTGCTGGGTGAAGAAGGCAAGGGCTTTACCTATGCCATGGCAGGGCTTGATGGTGGGCGTCTAAACATTGCCGCGAGCGCACTGGGTGCAGCGCAATGTGCGCTTGATAAGACGCTTGTCTACATGAAAGAACGCAAGGCTTTCGGCAAACCGATTGCCGAATTCCAGGCGCTGCAGTTTCGAATTGCAGACATGGAGACGGATTTGCAGGCAGCGCGGGTGTTTCTTCGGCAGGCCGCCTGGAAGGTGGACAATGAATCTCCCGATGCGACCAAGCATTGTGCGATGGCAAAACGGCTGGTGACGGATCTTTGTTTCCGTGTTGCCAATGATGCACTGCAACTGCATGGCGGTTACGGCTACTTGTCTGATTATGGCATCGAGAAAATTGTTCGTGATCTTCGGGTACATCAGATTCTTGAGGGCACCAATGAGATCATGCGGATGATTATTTCTCGTCACATGTTGAACGAGAAATAGTTTGGCGCTTTCTGACGATATCAATATTCGCCAGACCGGCAAGGCAGGCCGCATAACCCTTACCCGCCCGGACGCATTGAATGCCATGACCTATGAGATGTGTCTGGCGATTGAGCAGGCGTTGATCAAATGGCGGGATGATCCATCGGTCGAACTGGTTGTGATTGATGCGGAAGGCGAACGGGCATTTTGCTCCGGCGGGGACATCCAGCAGCTTTACGGCACCGGGATGGCAGGAAACTTCGAATACGGGCGAAAATTTTGGGCCGATGAATACCGGCTCAACGCGATAATCTCAAATTATCCCAAGCCCTATGTGTCGATCATGGATGGTATTGTCATGGGTGGCGGGGTTGGGATTTCTGCGCATGGTTCACACCGCATCGTCACAGAGCGCACTCTGTTCGCGATGCCGGAATGTGGAATTGGCCTGGTTCCGGATGTGGGCGGTAACAAGTTTTTGGCAACTGCACCGGGACGAACCGGCGAACTTCTTGCAGCAACGGGCGCACGCCTTAAGGCTGCAGATACAATATACTCAGGCTTTGCCGACACGTTTGTTTCGAGTGAATTTCTTCCAGAACTCATTGCGGAGTTGGAGAGATCTGGTTATCCCATGGTGATTTCCACTTATGCCGGTGAATCTGAGCCGGGGGAATTGGGTGCCATTCAAAACCGCATTGACGACCACTTTTCCATGGAAACTCCGGCCTTGATTATTGCGTCACTTGAAGCTGACAACAGTGAATGGACAGGAATGCAGGCCAAGTTGATACGGAGAAACTGTCCGCTAGCGGTTGCTTGCGCCATTGAGGTTGTCCGCCGCAGCAGAGACCTTGCTTCAATCGAGGAAATACTCGGGCTGGAATACCGGTTCAGCTGGCGTTCGATGTCTGATGGTGATTTTCTGGAGGGCATTCGGGCGCAGATCATCGACAAGGATCGTTCACCAAAATGGCAGGTTCCTACTTTGGAAGGACTGACAAGCGAGCAAATATCAGCAATGTTGGAGCCGTTGGGTGAAAATGAACTGAACCTGGCAATTTAGGGAGCGCGTATAATGACAAAAGTTGGTTTCATTGGTTTGGGCAATATGGGGATGCCAATGGCAATCAATCTGGTGAAGGCGGGTCATGATGTTTCGGCGTTTGATGCGGTTCCGGCATTGCTCGAGCAAGCTCACTCGCACGGCATGATCACCTGTGGTTCGGCTGAGGAGGCAGTTGAGAATGTCGAGATCATTGTCACGATGCTTCCCAATGGCGAGATCGTCAAAAAGGTATTTAATGAAATTGTGCCGGTGGCAAAGGCCGGGACGACCATCATTGATTCTTCCACCATTGATGTATCGAGCGCAAAGATTGTTCACAAACAAGGCGCTGATGCGGGCCTTGGCTGCCTCGATGCGCCGGTCTCCGGCGGTGTCGGTGGTGCGGAAGCTGGAACACTCACCTTCATGGTGGGAGGCCCGAAGACAGCATTTGATGCAGCGCAGCCCATCTTGGATGTCATGGGTGGCAAAATCGTTCACTGCGGTGAGGGCGGGGCAGGGCAATCGGCAAAGATTTGCAACAACATGCTGCTGGGTGTTTCAATGATTGGCACTTGCGAGGCATTTTCGCTGGCGGAAAAACTGGGACTGGATCAAAAGGCCCTGTTTGATGTGGTTTCCACCTCGTCCGGTTCCTGCTGGTCTGTGAATACCTATTGTCCGGTTCCAGGAGTTGGCCCGAAAAGCCCGTCGGACAATGATTACAAACCCGGGTTTGCTGCGGCATTGATGTTGAAGGATTTGATGCTTTCCCAGCAGGCTGCTGATGAGAGCAGTATGGCAACCCCGATGGGGGCTCACGCGACGGAGATTTACAAGGCGTTTGTTGACGCAGGTCACAGTGATACAGATTTTTCCGGGATAATTGGTTATCTCAACGAAATGAAAAGAGGTTGATATGAGCGATGTGGTTCCAAGCGCAACAAAGGGCAAGGTCGGCATTTTGACGATCAACCGGCCCGAAGCGCTCAATGCGATCAATTCGGAGGTCATGGACCAGTTGATTGCCAAGGCGCATGCGTTTGATGAAGACGAAACCATCGGCTGTATTGTCATTACGGGGTCTGAAAAGGCATTTGTGGCGGGCGCTGACATCAAGGAAATGCAGGAAAAATCCTACATGGACATGTTCCTCGCTGACCGACAGTCCGTATGGGAAGGGTTTGCCTCAACCAGAACTCCGACAATTGCTGCAGTTTCCGGTTATGCGCTAGGAGGCGGTTGCGAAATTGCCATGATGTGCGACATGATTTTTGCGTCTGACACGGCGAAGTTCGGCCAGCCGGAAATCAAGATTGGGGTTATTCCCGGTTGGGGTGGAAGCCAGCGCCTTACAAAGGCAGTTGGCAAGGCGAAGGCAATGGACTTGATTCTCACCGGCCGGATGATGGATGCAGAAGAGGCAGAGCGTTCTGGTCTTGTTGCCCGCATTATTCCAGGCGACGAATTGTTGGCAGAGACCCTCAAGGCTGCAGAAGCAATTGCAAACTATTCACGGCCTTCGGTGCTGCTTGGAAAAGAAGCGATCAATCGTGCCTTTGAAACAACGCTTCAAGAGGGTGTCAAATTTGAACGTCGGGTGTTTTACTCGTTGTTTGCGACCGAAGATCAAAAAGAAGGCATGGTGGCCTTTGCTGAAAAGCGCAAACCAGAGTTTAAAAACAAGTAGGAACTTTCGATGCGTGACATTCTTGAAGAACTGGAAGACCGCCGTGAACAGGCCCGGCTTGGTGGCGGGAAAAAGCGCATTGATGCCCAGCATGCCAAAGGCAAACTGACTGCCCGCGAGCGGATAGAAATCCTTGTCGATGAAGGTTCGTTCGAAGAATACGATATGTTTGTCACCCATCGCTGCACTGAATTCGACATGGAAAAGACCAAGATGTCGGGTGATGGGGTGGTGACTGGCTGGGGCACGGTGAATGGCCGGATGATCTATGTGTACAGCCAGGACTTTACAGTGTTTGGCGGTTCGCTTTCCGAGACCCACGCCAAGAAGATCTGCAAGATCATGGATATGGCCATGAAGAATGGTGCACCGCTGATCGGTATCAATGATTCAGGTGGTGCACGTATCCAGGAAGGTGTTGCGTCACTCGGCGGATATGCCGATGTTTTCCAGATGAACACTTTGGCTTCCGGAGTGATCCCGCAGATTTCGATGATCATGGGTCCCTGCGCCGGGGGTGCGGTCTATTCGCCTGCCATGACGGATTTCATTTTCATGGTGCGTGACAGTTCCTACATGTTTGTCACCGGACCGGATGTGGTGAAAACCGTTACCAATGAAATTGTCACCGCTGAGGAATTGGGTGGCGCAAAAACCCACACCACCAAATCATCGGTTGCCGACAATGCCTATGACAACGACGTGGAGGCGCTGGCGGCACTTCGCCAGTTTATCGATTTTCTGCCACTCAACAATCGTGAAAAGCCACCGGTGCGGCCATTCTTTGACACACCGGACCGGCAAGACCCTTCGCTGGACAGCTTGATCCCGGATAATCCAAACAAGCCCTACGACATCAAGGAGCTGGTTCACAAAATTGCCGATGAAGGCGGTTTTTTCGAAATTCAGCCGGATTATGCAAAAAACATTGTTACCGGATTTATCCGGATGGAGGGTTCGACAGTCGGTGTGGTGGCCAATCAGCCATTGGTGCTTGCAGGTGTGCTGGACATTGCAGCTTCGCGTAAAGCCGCGCGGTTTGTGCGGTTTTGCGATTGTTTCAACATTCCAATTCTGACACTCGTGGATGTCCCCGGGTTTCTGCCCGGAACGGCCCAGGAATATGGCGGAGTCATCAAGCATGGCGCGAAACTGCTGTTTGCCTATGGTGAAGCAACCGTGCCGAAGGTGACGCTGATCACCCGCAAGGCCTATGGTGGTGCGTATGATGTGATGGCTTCAAAACATCTACGGGGCGACGTTAATTACGCCTGGCCGACGGCAGAGATCGCGGTGATGGGCGCCAAGGGTGCCACGGAAATTCTGTACCGCTCAGAACTTGGCGACAAGGAAAAGATCGCCAAGCGCACCAAGGATTACGAGGACCGTTTTGCCAATCCGTTTGTGGCGGCCGAAATGGGTTTCATTGATGATGTGATCATGCCGCATAATACCCGCAAGCGTCTGACGCGGGCCTTCGCATCACTGCGCAAAAAGGATCTGCAGAACCCGTGGAAAAAACACGACAACATACCGCTGTGAGGAAATGAGTTGAAAACGTATACACCAGATAAACCTGCAACGTTCTTTTCCGGGATACTCATCGCGGTATTGGTGATCAGCTATTTGCTTGTTTCACCGGTTTACGCCCAACTCGGTCGTGCGACGCCTATTTGGGAAGGTATTGAGAAATCAGAATCTGAGCTTGTCGCCGATCAGGAGCTGATTAAAAAATCACTTGAATTCACCAAGGGTGATGCGACGCTTGCAGCACAATATGCCGTGCGTACTGCTTGGGAGCGAATTAGCAAGGGTGATCCTGATGGCGCAATCCGTCGTCTCAATCAGGCATGGCTGATCAAGCCGGATCTTTCGGATATTTATTGGGGTTTTGCGATTGCCACACACATAAGGGGTGATGACCTTAAGGACGTGGAGCGATGGTTTGCCCAAGTCGAGACAGAAATCCAGGGCAGTGCCCGTCTGTCAACCGATTATGGGCGGGTGTTGGAAGAACGCCAATTGCCGGAGCGGGCGCGGCCATTGTTTGAGCAGGCCCTTGCACTCGACCCAAACTACGAACAGGCGCACATTGGTATGATCCGGGTTGCGGAGGCCTTGGGTGATGAAGAACTGGCCAGCAAACACCAGCAAATTTACGACGGGCTGAAACAATAATGTTCAAAAAGATTCTTATAGCCAATCGCGGGGAAATTGCCTGCCGGGTAATCAAGTCAGCCCGCAAGATGGGTATCAAGACTGTTGCGGTGTATTCCGATGCGGACAAGGACGCGCTGCATGTAAAAATGGCGGATGAGGCAATTCACATTGGCCCACCACCGGCTGCCGAATCCTACATTGTGATTGACAAGATTCTTGATGCGATCAAACAGTCGGGCGCGCAAGCCGTACATCCAGGCTACGGATTTCTTTCTGAAAACCCCAAATTCGCAGTTGCTCTGAAAAAGGCAAAGGTCGCTTTTATTGGCCCGCCGGTTGGTGCGATTGAAGCGATGGGCGATAAAATCGCCTCCAAAAAGCTGGCCGCGAAAGCCGGCGTATCGACCGTGCCCGGTCACATGGGCCTGATCAAGGATGCCAGGGAGGCCGTGAAGATTTCGAACGAAATCGGCTATCCGGTAATGATCAAGGCTTCGGCTGGCGGCGGCGGCAAGGGCATGCGGATCGCATGGAATGACGAGGAGGCGCGTGAAGGGTTTCAATCCTCGAAGAACGAAGCGAAATCCTCCTTTGGTGATGATCGTATTTTCATTGAAAAATTTGTAACCCAGCCGCGACATATCGAAATCCAGGTGCTTGGAGATACTCACGGCAATTGTATTTATCTGGGTGAGCGGGAATGTTCGATCCAGCGCCGCAATCAAAAAGTAATCGAGGAAGCGCCTTCACCATTCCTGGATGAAGCAACCCGCAAGGCGATGGGTGAACAGGCCGTGGCACTTGCCAGCGCGGTGGATTATTGCTCTGCGGGAACCGTCGAGTTCATCGTGGATGGGGATCGAAATTTCTACTTTCTGGAAATGAACACCAGGCTTCAGGTTGAGCATCCGGTAACTGAACTTATCACCGGCATCGATCTGGTGGAGCAAATGATCCGGGTGGCAGCCGGTGAAAAACTCAAGATCAAGCAAGGCGATGTGAAGCTTAATGGCTGGGCAATTGAATCACGACTTTATGCCGAAGACCCCTATCGTAATTTCCTGCCTTCAATCGGCAGGCTTACCCGTTACCGTCCTCCCGCAGAGGGGGAAGTAGCGAATGGTTGTATTGTTCGCAATGATACCGGGGTCTGTGAGGGCGGCGAGATTTCGATGTTCTATGACCCGATGATCGCCAAGCTTTGTAGCTGGGGGCCAGATCGCGCTGCTGCGATTGGCACAATGCGGGATGCGCTGAACGGCTTTGAAGTTGAAGGTATCGGTCACAATCTGCCATTTCTTTCCGCTGTCATGGATCATGACCGGTTTCAATCCGGCAATATTACAACGGCGTTTATTGAGGAAGAATATCCAGAGGGGTTCGGCGGTGTGACGCTGAGCGAAGAGCGTCGGGTCCAGCTTGCGGCGGCGGTGGGTGGGCTTAACATGATTACCCAACTGCGCCGGACACGCATTTCGGGAACCATCGCAAATCATAAAAGATGGGTAAGTGACAAATGGGTTGCGGTTATCGATAGCGATCACATGCCGCTGACGCTGGCAAAGGTCCGCTATGAAGGTGCGGAAGTGACCATAGCCGGCAAGGCCCACGATGTGGTGACAAGTTGGCGCCCGGGACAAAGTCTTGCAGAAGTTTATGTTGATGGGGAAATGCTGACGCTCAAGGTGGCCAAAACCCACACAGGATATCGCATTCGCTGGTGCGGTGCGAATTTGGATGTCAAAGTAATCACCCTGAAGCAGGCAGAATTTTTATTGCTGATGCCTGAGAAGATTGCACCGGACACGTCCAAATTCCTGCTCTGCCCAATGCCGGGACTGGTGGTTTCGATCGCAGTCTCTGAAGGTGATGAGGTGCAGGAAGGCCAGGCGCTGGCGTCGGTCGAGGCTATGAAGATGGAAAATATCCTGCGTGCAGAGAAAAAATCCAAAATTGTGAAAATCAACGCGACTGCCGGTGACAGTTTGGCGCTGGATGATGTGATCATGGAGTTTGAATGAACCGATGACCAAGAAGCCATCCCTAAAAGACTGGCGTGACCTTGCCTCAAAGGAGATGAAGGGTGGCAACCCGGACGACCTTGTGTGGCAGACACCGGAAGGTATTGCGGTCAAGCCGCTTTACACAGAGGCTGATCTTGAGGGCGTTGAGCATCTGGGTTCAATGCCTGGGATTGATCCTTACACGCGTGGGCCGAAGGCAACAATGTATGCGGGACGCCCCTGGACCATTCGCCAATATGCCGGCTTCTCAACTGCTGAAGAATCCAATGCGTTTTATCGCAAGGGACTGGAAGGTGGACAGAAGGGCCTCTCTGTTGCCTTCGATCTGGCGACGCACCGGGGTTACGATTCTGATCATCCGCGCGTAATCGGCGATGTGGGCAAGGCCGGTGTTGCGATTGATTCCGTCGAGGATATGAAAATCCTGTTCGACGGGATACCGCTTGATCAGATGTCTGTTTCCATGACCATGAACGGTGCAGTTGTACCGGTACTTGCCAGTTTTATTGTTGCCGGCGAGGAGCAGGGTGTCTCCCGCAAGGACCTTTCCGGTACGATACAGAATGATATTCTCAAGGAGTTCATGGTTCGCAATACTTACATCTATCCGCCTGAACCTTCGATGCGGATTGTTGCAGACATCATCGAATACACCGCAAAGGAAATGCCGAAATTCAATTCGATCTCGATCTCCGGCTATCACATGCAGGAAGCGGGCTCGAACCTCGTACAGGAATTGGCTTACACGCTTGCGGACGGTCGCGAATATGTTCGTGCTGCAATTTCCAAGGGGATGAATGTGGATGAATTTGCGGGAAGACTTTCTTTCTTCTTCTGCATTGGAATGAACTTTTTCATGGAGGCCGCGAAGCTTCGGGCGGCACGGCTTTTGTGGACCCGGATCATGAAAGAGTTCAATCCGAAAGACCCAAAGAGCCTGATGCTCAGAACCCATTGCCAAACATCCGGTGTTTCCCTGCAGGAACAGGATCCGTACAACAACGTCGTGCGCACAGCGTTTGAAGCAATGTCTGCTGCCCTTGGCGGAACTCAGTCGCTTCATACCAACTCTTTTGATGAGGCAATTGCGCTTCCCACCGAGGCATCTGCCCGTATCGCGCGCAACACACAATTGATCCTGCAGCATGAGACGGGGATTGCCAATGTCGTCGATCCGCTGGCGGGCTCTTATTACGTTGAAAATCTGACGGACCAGATGGCGTCTGAAGCCTGGAAACTGATTGAAGAAGTCGAGGAATTTGGCGGCATGACCAAGGCGGTTGAAGCCGGTCTTCCGAAGCAACGGATCGAAGAAGCATCTGCTGCCAAGCAAGCTCGCGTTGACCGGGGTGAAGAGGTGATTGTTGGAGTGAACAAATATCGCCCAACCCACTCCGAGGAAATCGATATCCTCAAAATCGACAACGCCAAGGTGCGTGAGGCGCAGATTGCGCGATTGAACCGGATTCGCAAAAATCGCGATACAGCCAAATGCGAAGAAGCACTTGAGGCGCTGGTAAAGGTCGCGGAAACCGGCAAGGGAAACATTCTGGAAGCGGCAGTAGAGGCGGCGAGACAACGCGCTTCAGTCGGAGAGATTTCCTCTGCGATGGAAAAAATCTGGGGGAGGCACAAGGCTCAAACAAGAACAATTTCCAATGTTTATGGTCGCCAGTTTGAGGATGACAAGGATTTTGCGGCCATTCGCGACAGCATCGATACCATGGAAAAACAACTTGGCCGCAAGCCCCGCATAATGGTGGTCAAGATGGGGCAGGACGGTCATGACCGAGGTGCCAAGGTAATTGCGACAGCCTTTGATGATATGGGTTTTGATGTGGTTGTTGGACCGCTTTTCCAAACTCCCGACGAAGCAGCCGAAATGGCCATCAAAGAGCGCATTGATGTGGTGGGGGTTTCCTCCCACACAGCTGGTCACCGAACGCTCGCACCTTTGCTTTTGGAAGCGCTTGCCAATCGTAATGCCGCCGACAAGATCGTTATTTGCGGTGGTGTTATTCCGGTTCAGGATTATGAGTTTTTGAAGGATGCGGGTGTAACCGAAATTTATGGCCCCGGCACCAATATCCTGGATTCTGCGACCAGCCTGATTGGTCATTTGCAGGAAAAATTCCGCGGCCGGAATTTTACGGAATAGCTGGTTTGCTTGACGCGGCCATTAAAATTGCCATAACCTGAAAGTGCGGCCTAAACCGGGGGGATGGTGGTTAGCAATGGATGCCGCGTCTGGAGTGGGCCAGATGTGGTATCTGTGTGGGGCACACTTTAAAATCAAGCACTCCTAACCCAAACACCAATGGATCGGTCACCTATTGGGTCGATCAGGTGATGTGCGGTTTCAGGTGCCTGAATGCGTCGACGACGGTCTGATATAGCGCTCTCTTAAAGGGTACGATCAAATCCGGCAGGGTTTCCATATCCACCCAATCCCAGGCGTCGAATTCCACTGCTTGGCCGTCGGGTGGATGGGAAATGTTGATTTCGGTCTCTTCACCTTCAAAACGAAAAGCATACCAACGCTGAGCCTGGCCTCGATATTTACCCTTGAGCGCTATGCCCACCATCTCTTTTGGCAAATCGTAGTGGAGCCAGTCGGGAATCTCGCCGAGTAGTGAAACCGTGCGGATGCCGCTCTCTTCCCACAACTCGCGTTTGGCAGCAATCAAAGGGTCTTCGTTGCTGTCGATGCCGCCCTGTGGCATCTGCCAGAGTTTCGGTTCGGCTTCACCGGCCTCTTCATTTTCCGAGCGACGCCCGACCCATACCTTGCCTTGCTGGTTCAAGACCATAATTCCCACACAGGGACGATAGGGAAGATCAGCCGCATCAGACATTGTCAGTTATCCTGTGAGGGTTTCACGATTGCCGCCAGCGGAGTGATTTCAATCCCCATTTCGGCTGCATTTCGTGAGAACTCGGCAATCATAGAAATCGTGTCGGGAAAGGCATTGCCTACGCCAATTGCAAGTCCGGTCCGTTTTGCCTGTTTGGTGAGTTTGTCCAGTTTCTTCGCGATCGCTGCACGTGAGCGCACGTTGTCGAGTAAGACATCTGCTTTTGCGTAAGGTAGAATTGATCGCACAGCCATGCCGGCGCCAATTGAGTTTTTGACGGAACCATCTTCAAGAAACAAAAGGCCGCGCTCTGCTATTTCGCCAAATACCGCCTGGATTGCACCGGGCTCCGACAGGAAGCGGCCACCCAGATAATTCATGATACCAACATAGTTGGTGATCCGGCTCATTGACCAGTGAAGGTCGGCAAGGTTTTCCTCCCTCGTTGCATCGTTTTTGAGCGTGTGGGCACCGGGATTGTTTCTTGCAAGGTCTATCGGCTCCATTGGAACCTGTAACAGTAATTCGTGCCCTGATTTGCGCGCCTGCTGCATCCATCTCCCCAGGCTGTGCCCGTAGGGTGCGAACGCAAGTGTTATTGACCCGGGCAGTTCTTTAATCGCTAATTGGGTGCTGGTTTGGCTGATACCAAGCCCGGCGACAATAATGACAACCCTTGCAACACCAAAATTTCCTTCGGTGTCGGGTTGACGGGAATAGACATCCATCGGTCTCAATCCGTCTGGTGAGCGCTTGGGGATCACTCCCGTTGCGCCACGTTCTATCAGTTCGGGGTCGGGTAGATGGGCAAGGATTTGTTTTTGTCGTACAGCCTTTGTCGGCCGAGGAATTAGTTTTGGTTCGACAATCTCTCCGTCCGATTCCAGTTCCTGCAGTGTGCCGGCTGATTCATCCACTTCCCTGATCCGCGCAGCCTTCACCTCAGGTTTTTTTTCCGGCTTTGGTTCATTTTTGACTTGTTGGACTGGCTCCGGGGTTTTTGGATTTACAACTGCCTCATCTGAAAGTTGCCCGAGGAAAGAAAAGCCATCATAAAAGTGTACTACCGGTAATGCAGCCAGCATCAGCAAACCAGCGACAATCATTGCGGTAGGTACGGCTCTTCGAGGCCGCTTGCCCTGCGGAGCCATTCCAAGTGGTTTATTAAGTTCGTTGTCAGTTGCCATGCTTGTCCGACATTGTATCAGAATCAAACGGGGAGAGGCCAGTTATGGACTCTCCCCAGTGTAAACCCAATATCACACCGTATCTCAGTTTTGAGTTGGTATCGCCTCATTGGGATCCGGTGGGAAAGCTGCGTGTTCCTTCAAACCACGCAACAGGTCTTTTGCGTATATCAGCTGCAGATCATCTTTTGGATCCGGTGGGACATATGCAATCGAACCTGATCCTTCATCACCCTCTTCATTGCCAACTATATGGCCGCGCAAGCTGGACTCACCACGGGCTTCTACCCTGCCCACCAACTCATCGGGAAGTGGTTGCAAAACCTTGATATCCGGCTCAATTCCCTTGCCCTGGATAGAGCGATCGGCAGGGGTGTAATAAAGCGCGGTGGTCAGGCGTAATGCACCATTGGCACCGAGCGGAATAATCGTCTGGACGGAGCCCTTACCAAAAGAGCGTGTGCCAATAATGGTAGCGCGCTTGTGGTCCTGTAGGGCACCAGCAACAATTTCGGAGGCGCTGGCTGATCCACCATTGATCAACACAACAACCGGCTTGCCGCCCGTTAGATCACCCGGTCTTGCCGAATGTCGGCGTGTTTCTTCGGGGTTTCTGCCGCGTGTTGAGACAATAAGTCCCCGATCAAGGAATGTATCGGATACATTTACCGCCTGATCCAGCAACCCGCCCGGGTTCAATCTCAAGTCAACCACATATCCCTTGAGCTTGTCATCACCAACGCTCTCGCGGATTTTGGCAATAGCAGCTTCCAGGTTATCAGAGGTTTGTTCATTGAACGCGTTCACGTCCAAATAGCCGATATCATCATCCTCGATGCGATATTTTACCGCCCGGATCTTGATGACGGCGCGAATGATGGTGATGTCGATCGGCTTTTCCGCGCCTTCACGGGCGATTGTCAGCACAATCGGCGTGTTCACCGCACCGCGCATTTTGTCGACTGCCTGCTGCAGGCTGATGCCGCGGACATTTTCACCATCTATCTTGGTAATGAAATCGCCTGCAAGTACGCCGGCATTTGCGGCTGGTGTATCATCGATTGGTGACACCACTTTCACCAGTTCATTTTCCATGGTGACTTCAATACCAAGCCCGCCAAACTCGCCGCGGGTTTGAACCCGCATGTCTGTGAAATCTTTTGCATTGAGATAGCTGGAATGCGGATCAAGCGATGTCAGCATGCCGTTAATGGCGTTCTCAATCAGCTTTTCTTCAGTTGGTTCGGTAACGTATTGAGCGCGCACACGCTCAAAGATGTCGCCAAAAATGCTCAATTGACGGTAGGTGTCTGTACCTGCCGCTTGAGCTGTAACGGATTGATTGGCCCCTGCTACGACCAACAAGACGGACAACGCACCAAGCATTGCACCAAATAACAGAAGACCAAATTTACGAATCATTCATGGCTCTTTTCACGGTTTCCTCTTCCCACCAGGGAGAGGGATCTATTGATTCCCCATCTTTGCGGAACTCTACATATAAAATGGGCCTTGTCGAGGCAACTTCAACCGCCCCGGCACTGGCAATGCGTTTTGCGCCCATTGAACCAACCGGTTCACCCACCAGAACAAATTGGCCCGGCTCCACGTTGATCTTTTCCATGCCCGCAATCACCACATGATAACCGCTGCCGGCGTTCAGGATCAAGAGCTGTCCGTAAGATCGAAAAGGTCCGGCGTAAACCACCCAACCATCTGCTGGAGAAATGACCCGGCTTTTGGCGCGGGTGACAATCGATACACCATCGGCTTCATCTCCTGATCCATCAACTTCCCCATATCGCACCAGCTGGGCGCCAGCGACCGGCATCGGCAGTAATCCCTTGGCGTCGTCAAAACCGATTGCTGGCGCGATCCGGCCAGTATCCTGAAATCCCTGCTCATCTTGACTTTCGCGGGCAGAGGCAATGCGCTCCTGCTCTTGTTTGCGGCGCTCTTGATCTGCAATCCGTGCGGCTTCAACAGCCTCACGGGCGCTGGATATCTCGCGTTCCAGATCACCAATCAGCGTGTTGAGGGACGTGGCCTTTGCCGCCAGCTCAGCAGCGCGCGCGCTTTCTTTGGCCAGATTGGTTCTGGCGCTATTTGAAAGTTTGCGTTTTTCTGCCAACAACAGCGTCAATCGCTCTTCTTCCTGTGCAAGGCTCGAAAGATCGGTCGCGAGTGTTTCGCGCTGGTTTTCAATATCTTGTGAGATACGAAGCAATTCGCTCAATTCTGTCATTAAAATTTCGGTTTCGGCGCGAACTTCCGGCACAACAGCACCAAGCAGAATTGCCGACCGCACAGATGACAACGCATCCTGGGGTGTGACAAGCAGGGCAGGGGGCGGTTTACGGCCCATTCTTTGCAGCGCACCCAGAATTTCCGACAAAAGCGCTGTTCGGCCTTTCAATGAATCGCGTATGTCATGCTGTTGGTCACGCAACTGTGACAGGCGATCTTCTGCACGGACGATGCGTTTTTCCAAAGTGCGCGATTTGGTCGATGCGTCGATCATCTGGCGGTTGAGGGTTGTTCTGTCCTTTTCAAGACCCTCAATTTCCAGTGCGAGTTCTGTTTTACGCTGATCGCTCAGCTGCATTTCCTGCTGTAACTGGTCAAATTCGCGCTGGGTTTCTGCCTGCTGATCTTGAAGGTCCTGGGCAAAGGCAGGGGCTCCCAGCAGGACCGCTACAACACTTACCGCTTTCAACAACCGATGTTGCTGATGGAAATTCGTGAGTTTTCGTATTGATTCGCTCAGCATGACAAGAGTGGTCCAGTTGCAGCCTTATGGGGTTTGACCGGCAAAACTGTCAAGCAGTTGAAACTTACTCGCGGTGATAGGGATGGCCTTCAAGAATTGTGGCGGCCCGGTACAATTGTTCGGCGAGCATGATACGGGCGATTTGGTGTGGCCAGGTCATGGCACCAAACCGGATTGTTGCGATTGCGGTATCTTTCAAGGCAGCGCCATGTCCATCGGCTCCGCCAATTGCAAAACAAAGTTTGCCGGTTCCCCGGTCCCGCTCATCTGCAATCAGTTTCGCAATCGCGCTGCTCGACAAATCCTGGCCGCGTTCATCCAGCAATATGATGCGGGCGGATTTGCCGCCGGCGTCAAGCAATTGCTGTGCTTCTTCCTGTTTTCGTGTGTTCAGGTCGCGGTTTCTGCTTTCGGAAATCTCGACGAGTTCCGGTCCGTCAAGATGCAGGGATTTACCCGCCTTTCGCGTGCGTCCTGAATAGCGGTCAAACAGTTCGCGTTCCGGTCCAGCTTTCATTCGGCCAACTGCCAGAATGACAAGTTTCATTGGCGTGGCCTAGTTCAATTCCTGACCAACCGGCAGCTGCCACATTTTCTCCAGTCCGTAGAAGTCTCGCACTTCCGGTCTGAACAAATGAATGATGACATCGCCCACATCGACCAGAACCCAGTCGGCATGTTGTTGGCCTTCAACGCGGGCAGAGCGCACGCCGGAAGATTTCAGCCGCCGCAACAGATGATCCGCAATAGCACCCACGTGACGTTGTGAACGCCCGGACGCGACCACCATGTAGTCACCCAATGCTGATTTGCCCTGAATGTCGATTGTCGTGATGTCTTCAGCCTTGGAATCTTCAAGGCATGAAATCACCGTTTGTAGGACATCTTCGACCGCTATATCGGCAGTTTTTGATGTCTTTACCGGTCCACCCTTTTGGGCGCCGGTGTGCTGCATTGCTTTAATCAGTGTTTCCTTCTCGCTATGCAGTTTCAATTGGACCGACCAATATGAGTCGGCCTGCGAATATAGAATAGTCCCATATATGGGACAGTTTCAAGAAGCGTTTTTGCTGGTCGTGTCATTTTGGGAACTCCCAATGGCCCGAAGCTTGGTGGATGACAAGCCGTTTCTTGGGCCGTGAATGAAAGTCCAGGCAGGAGGCTTCATATCTGGCAGCCGTGAGGCATCATCTTCATCCACGCGGTAACGGGACAGGGTGAGTGCTGCAGGTGCAGATAAATAGGACAAGGTTGATCCCGGACGGTCAACAACAATGATTGGCATCATCGAGGCGATGTGCCGCCAGTTCTGCCAGCGGTGAAAGCCTGCCAGATTATCGGCTCCCATGATCCAGACAAATTTCAGCCTTGGTCGCATTTGTTTTAACCGGCGAAGTGTGTCGGCGGTGTAGCGCACATTCAACGATTTCTCGAACGCCGTGATTTTTATCCGCGGGTGTTTCGAGATTTCCCGGCAGTGCCGGATCCGCTCTTCAAGCGGTGCAAGATTGGTGTGATCCTTTAATGGGTTGCCCGGAGTTACCATCCACCAAATCTGGTCGAGGGCGGCGCTGCGAAATGCGAGCTCGCAAACATGCACATGGCCTTCATGTGGTGGGTTGAAGGACCCACCAAACAATCCGATTTTCATGCCATCTTCGGCGTGAGGAATGCGGAGCGCCTGCTTCAAGGCCGGGTCTGCCCACTACCGCGAACCTGGTATTTGAAGCTGGTCAATTGTTCAACACCAACAGGTCCGCGAGCATGCATCTTGCCGGTGGCAATGCCGATTTCGGCGCCCATGCCAAACTCTCCGCCATCTGCGAACTGGGTTGAGGCATTGTGGAGCAGGATGGCAGAATCAATTCCATCAAAAAACTGGTCAACGGCAGTTTCGTCCGAGGCAATGATCGATTCAGTGTGATTGGTCGAATATTTCTCAATATGCCCAATTGCGCCAGCGACACCGTCCACCAGTTTAACCGAGATGATCGAATCGAGATATTCAGTATGCCAGTCACCTTCTGTGGCCGGCTTGGTCTCAGAAAACGCGTTTTGGACTTCATTGTCGCCACGAACTTCACAGCCCGAATTCTGGAGGGCTTTGAGTATTGGAACCAGATGCGTGTCTGCCGCTGCGCGATCCATCAGAAGGGTTTCTGCTGAACCGCAAATGCCGGTGCGCCGCATCTTGGCGTTAACTGCTATGGTGATCGCCATCTCAAGGTCGGCGCTTTTGTCAACATACAGGTGGCACAGCCCTTCCAGATGGGCAAAAACCGGTACCCGTGCATCTGTTTGAACGCGTTCAACCAGTCCCTTGCCGCCGCGCGGAATAATGACGTCTATTGCGCCGTTAAGGCCTGAAAGCATTTCACCTACAGCAGCGCGATCCGTGGTTGGAACAATCTGGATGGCATCAACGGGCAGGTCGGTTTTTTCCAGGCCTTCCACCAGGCTTGCATGAATAGCACGCGAGGAGTGAAACGAATCTGATCCGCCACGTAAAATGACCGCGTTACCGGACTTCAAACAAAGTGCACCGGCATCCGCTGTTACATTGGGGCGCGATTCAAAAATCACGCCAATCACACCCAAAGGTGTTCGAACCCGTTCAATCTTCAATCCGTTCGGTTGTTCCCATTCTGCAATGATTGCGCCTACCGGATCAGGCATATCGGCAATCACACGCAGACCATCAGCCATTGCCTGTATTCTGTCTTCATCGAGTTTCAGTCGATCCAGGAACGCGGGTGCAACACCGGTTTCTTGCGCTGTTTCCATATCAATGGAATTTGCATCGAGTATCAGTTGACGATTTTGCCAAAGTGCATCGGCCATTGCAGTAAGGGCGGCGGTTTTTTTCTCCGCCGACGCGCTGCGCAAAGCCTTGGCTGCGGTTTTTGCGCGTACACCAACCTGCACCATTACCTCGGCAATATTTGTCACATCACTCTGGATATTTTTATCAAGCATCGGTATCTTCTACCATCCGTGCCGAACTGTGCAAAACCAGATTATCCCGGTGTATCATCGCGCCACGCCCGGCAAAGCCCAGCTTTTCTTCGATTTCGCTGCTCTTGCAACCGAAAATCAGACGGGCATCGTCGGCATCATAAGCCACAAGACCGCAACCGATACGGCTGCCATCAGACAGATTGATCGTCACCACATCACCCCGGTTAAACGTTCCATTGATGGCAGTAACGCCTGCCGGTAACAGGCTTTTTCCGGTTTCAAGTGCGGATAGGGCGCCTGCATCAATGACCACACTGCCGCTGATATCAATCTGCCCGAGGATCCATTTTTTGCGAGCCGTAACCGGATTGTCGTGGGGGTCAAACCAGGTGGATCGCCCGCCATCAAACAAAGCTTTAAGTGGGTGCTGATTTTTGCCTGAGGTAATCACCATGGTGGTTCCCGCGGCAACAGCAATTTTTCCCGCCTCAATCTTTGTCACCATGCCGCCACTTGAAAGTTCTGTTCCGGCGTCTCCTGCAACAGCTTCAATTTCGGGTGTAATCTCTACCACCCGCTCGATGAACTTGGCCGATGTGTCCTTGGTCGGGTCAGCGGAATATAGCCCGTCAACATCTGACAATAGCACCAGCAGATCAGCACCGGTCATTGTTGCAACGCGGGCGGCAAGCCGGTCGTTATCACCATACCGGATTTCGCTGGTCGCAACGGTGTCGTTTTCGTTGATGATGGGAATCGCACCGAATTTCAACAAGGTGGCGATTGTTTCACGTGCATTGAGGTAGCGCCGGCGTACTTCCGTGTCACTCAAGGTAAGCAATACTTGCCCAGCGGTATATTCGTGCTGGCCCAAAGCTTCGCTGTAGGCGCGTGAAAGCAGAATTTGTCCAGCCGCTGCTGCTGCCTGGCTTTCTTCAAGTTTCAGGACTTTTCGTTCGAGCCCCAAAAGACTGCGGCCAAGTGCAATAGCGCCCGATGAAACGATCAGGACCTCACTGCCCTGTTTGCGGAGCATATCAATGTCTTGAGCAAGCGAATCCAGCCATTGCCGCTTCAACCCGCTTGTGCGGTCCACAAGCAAAGACGAGCCGATTTTTACGACAATCCGCTGCCAGTTTTTTGCCCGCTTTACCACTCGAGCCAATCTCCCTCCTGCTTTTCAGCAGGCACAATTTCGCGGTCGCGGGCCATCTCAACATGGCTTATCATCTGTCGCAATGTATCTTCGATACCTTCACGGCTAACAGAGGAAAGCTCAAGCGGTTGGCGACCGCAGGCTTTTTTCAGTGCGGCCAGTTTTTTCTTGCGGTCGTTGGGTTGCAATGTATCAACCATTGAAAGTGCCACCATCTCGGGCTTTTCATCCAGCCCATTGCCATAGGCACTCAGTTCCCCGCGAATGGTTTTATAGACCCCGGCCACATCGTCTTCATTGGCTGAAACAAGATGCAAAAGCACTCGCGTGCGTTCCACGTGACCCAGAAACCGGTCGCCAATACCGGCACCTTCATGTGCGCCTTCAATCAAGCCTGGAATGTCTGCAATCACAAACTCCTTGCTGTCAATGCCTGCGACACCGAGATTGGGATGAAGGGTGGTGAATGGATAATCAGCGATTTTCGGTTTTGCCGCGCTGACGCTAGAAAGGAATGTGGATTTTCCGGCATTGGGAAGGCCCACCAACCCGGCATCTGCAATCAGTTTCAATCGCAACCAGAGCCAGCGTTCAATCCCTTCCTGGCCGGGATTTGCATGGCGCGGAGCCTGGTTGGTAGACGATTTGAAGCGTGCGTTACCGAAGCCGCCATTGCCGCCTTTTGACAACAATACCCGCTCTCCGATTTCCGAAAGGTCCGCAATCAGCGTTTCATTGTCTTCTTCGAAAATCTGGGTGCCGGCAGGGACTTTTAGAACAACATCTTCACCACGCGCACCATTGCGGTTGCGGCCCATGCCGTGAATTCCGGTCTTTGCCTTGATGTGTTGGCGAAAACGATAGTCAATCAGTGTGTTGAGGCCATCGACAGCCTCAACCCAGACATCGCCGCCCTTGCCACCATCGCCGCCGTCGGGTCCGCCCATCGCGATGTATTTTTCGCGTCGGAACGACATCGCGCCTGCTCCGCCATCACCGGAACGTACATATATTTTGGCCTGATCCAGAAACTTCATTTAACTTTGTTCCAAACACAATCAATTTCCGGACCAGGAAAACCTGTCTAGGCGGCAATCGCGCCCATCCAGCTTTCCCGGGTTATTCGATAATGATCCAGTTTACGTTGTTCAGCAATTGCGGCAGTTTTGACCATGTCCTGCTTCCAGTATTTTCCGCCACATTTTTCGATGACCCGGCGTGAGGCAACATTCTGGTTCAGAACAGAAAACAGCAATTCATCCTGTTTGCCTGCCTTGAAGAAGAAATCCACAAGTGCGCGGGCCGCCTCTGTGGCATAGCCCTTGCCCCAATGGGGTTCGCCAAGCCAGTAGCCAATATAGGGCAGTCCAAATCTTTTATGACCTTGATGCAAACCACAAATGCCGACCAGGATACCCGTGCGGCTTTCGATAATCGCATAGGTGCAGCCTGTGTTTTCAACACATGTGTTTGCCTCAATAAACTTGAGTGCATCTTTCTCGAAATAGGGATATGGCATCGATTCCAGCATGCTGGCGACGTTAATGTTGTTGGCAAGTGCCGTAATTTCCCTGGCGTCGTCTTTTTCAAGTGGACGAAGGATCAAACTGCGGGTCGTCAGTATTTCACAAGTTATATCGAGCTTTGCTGGGCTGTTTGTCATGACACTCTCCAATGTCAATTAGAAAACAAAAGGGGAGACGGTTCCCCATCTCCCCCTAATGACAATTTCGTTGTCGTTGCCGGGTCAATGGGACACCGGCTCGTACACCGGTTTACTTTGCGGCTTCCGCCGGAACCACGTTGACGTAGGTTCGGCCGTTTGCCTTGCGCTGGAACGCTACCTTACCGTCCAATGTGGCAAAAAGAGTATGGTCTTTACCAATGCCGACATTTGAGCCTGGATGCCATTTTGTGCCGCGTTGGCGAGCAATAATGTTGCCTGGTACGACAACTTCACCGCCGAATTTTTTCACACCGAGGCGTTTTGATTCGGAATCGCGACCGTTGCGCGATGAGCCGCCTGCCTTTTTATGTGCCATGATACAGTCTCCTTGCGAACTTGAGCGTTAGCCCTTGGTCATTTCTTTAGCCTGATCGCGCCAGTCTGTAATCTGGTCTGCGCTGAACGGCATTGCTTCATCGATTCGTGTTACGTCAGCATCGCTCAGTTTCGCAATCTGTGCAAATGTGGTGATGCCTTGTTCATTCAACTGGGTTTCAGCAACCGGGCCAATTCCCTTGATGTCGGTCAGCTTGTCCGGATCACCCTTTGGTGCCTTGAACAATGTGGCGGGTGCTTCGCTCTTGGCCTCTTTCTTGGGCGCTGCCTTCTTCTCAGCAGCTTTTGCTGGCGCAGCTTTGGCAGGTGCGGCCTTGGCGTCATCCTTTTTCGCGGCAGCCTTCTTGGAAGGTTTTGCGCCACCGGTCAGGATTTCGGAAATCCGGACGGTAGTAAGGTGCTGTCTGTGGCCGATGGTGCGGCGTGAATTTTGCCGACGTCGCTTTTTGAAGACGATTGTCTTGCGCGTGCGGAATTGTTCCACAACTTCAGCGGTTACAAGTGCGCCTTCAACGGTTGGACTACCAATCGTTGAATTGGCACCTTCGCCGACAATCAGCACATCTGCGAATTCCACCATGTCGCCAGCAACGCCAGCGAGCTTCTCAATTTTCAATACATCGTCCGCGGCAACGCGATACTGCTTGCCACCGGATCTAATGACTGCGAACATCTTATTTCCTTCCAGTGTTCACTACGGCCTCAGCAAGAATTATCGACACTTGCGGGTCGTCTTTTTCAGTCGTTCCATCAGGTTTCAAATGGGAAACAAATACAAGCGGCGCGAAAACCGCGCCGTTGGCGATGGTCTACAGCAATCCGGTTTCGAAAGTCAAGCATTACACGTGACAGATCGAATGTTCCAGCACTTGTGTCGTAAACCCCCTGCGGCTAGATAATGCGGCGTGGAGAGGTGCCAGAGTGGTTGAATGGGGCAGTCTCGAAAACTGTTGAGCGCGCAAGTGTTCCGGGGGTTCGAATCCCCCTCTCTCCGCCAGTAATATCACGAAAAACAATTGGTTTTAATTTTGAGCGGCAAGTCGCGCTAAGTTCGTTTGCACTTTGTGGTTGTGTGTAGGTCCGCTTATGAACCAAAACGGACGTTCAATAGCTAACCGATGATCAAGGGCAGCACTGCGCTTCTTACTGTTTGTTACTGTTTGCAAATTTTGTAACAGGCTTTTTTCTCTCTGTCACATTTAGCTTTGCAGGATTTAACCACTCCAGCACCACCATGGAGCGCAGCGCAACTGTTTTTGCAAATAGACACTTTTTCCCGACAATCTGCTCTGCAAGTTGCGTCTTGCGCAAATACAGATTCTGGGACGATCGCTAATGAAAAACCGATAACAATGGTCAAACACGATAGCAGCAGCGCCATTCTGCCAATGTTACACATTACACTGCCTCCAAATTTAACATTTCAGAAAACTATATAACGGGGAAGCTGCACACAAATTCAAGCATTAAATGTCCGCTATTGGCACAAAGCAGACTTTGATTGCATAGGCCGAAATGTCCGCTTTCGGAAGTAAAGCGGACATACTAAGGCATCTTGTTTCAGTGCCCTTTCCGTTGTTAATTGGAGACCATGACCCATTGGAGCTTCAAGTGACCTGGCACCTTGATGAGACTATTGAGACAAGTGCAGGTAGCGTTGCGGCAGGTAATACGGGTGATGGGCCTGAACTTGTACTGGCTCACGGTTGGCCCTGGTCTTCGTACTCATGGCATCGCATAATTCCAGAGTTGGCAAAAAGCTATCGCGTATTTTGGTACGATATGCCCGGATATGGCCGATCCAACAAGCAGCCTGATCAACGCACATCGCTGGATGTGCAAGGTCAGGTGTTTTCCGAAATCCTCGGTTATTGGGGGTTAAGCCGGCCTAAAATTATCGCGCATGACTTTGGTGGTGCCACGACCCTTCGCGCGCACTTGCTGCATGGCTGTGAGTTCGACTGCTATGTACTCATGAACGTGGTTGCAATGCGCCCGTGGGGTTCAGAGTTTTTTGATCACGTCGGCCGACATGTGGATGCTTTTTCGGGGCTGCCACCCCATATCCACAAGGCGGTTGTCGAGGCCTACATCCAGGGAGCGATTATCGGCAACATCGACGGCGAAGATTTTGCCAACCTTGTTGCACCCTGGCTGTCTGATGAAGGGAGAAGCAGCTTCTACCGACAGTTTGCACAAGCTGATGAGCGCTATACTGCCGAAGTCGAGCCATTGTTTGGTAAGATACGTTGCCCGGTCAAGATTATCTGGGGCGAAGATGATCCATGGATTCCACTTGCGCGCGGTAATGCGCTCCATGAATTGATCCCACAAGCTTCATTTGACACCCTATCGTGCGTTGGTCACCTACCACAACTAGAGGCACCTGCGCGGGTTCTGGAACATCTGGGTGCTTTTCTTGCAGATCAATCCGCCAGCTGATTGGACCGAAAGCGGGCAAATTTCATGCTTCAGGGATGTGCTGGAAATGCCTATCGCGACAAGGCCATGATTTCCTTGTTTGCCCGTCCCAACCTTTCCGACATCAAACGGACAATGAAAGTGTGAAAGAATCCAGCTTCAACAGGGCTATCGTCATTCATGCGTTTGTAGGCATCCTGGTCCAGTCGATAAAACAGGCTGTCTTCATTTACCAGGGCCGACGCTGAGCGTGCTGCTCCCGTGTAGAGCGCCATTTCACCTAATATGGCGCCGGTACGCATGGTTCGTAAATGCAGGGTATGGCCGTTTGGAAGATCCAGAACGATCGAGACAGAACCTTTCAAAATCAGATACAGTGAATCGCCGGGATCACCTTGACGAAACAGCGTTTCTCCACCCCAGATCGAGACTTGTTCAAAGATCGGCGAGATGGCCTTTGCCGCGTCTTCGTTACCCAGGAGCTGAGTTAGAAGCTGGGTGGGATCATCTTCTTCATCGTCGCTTTCAAGGCTTTCCAGTATCTTGTCACCACACCAGGCAACGCCTTCATCCAGCTCGTCAAACATGCGCAAAGTGTTGGTGGAGGCAGAGTTGTCATCCACCAAACCTTCCAACCGGTCAGCTACTTCCGCTGAACATCCTGTCAGGACCAATACGCGGTCGTCATTCTTACAAACCTGCAATAGTTTTGCGAAGCTGTTCGCTGCTGATGTATCCATTGCGTCCACACGGTGAAAATCCAGAACCAAATACCGGATTGTCGAGTGTTTGGGATCATCAAGAAGTGCGCGTATGTCTTCAAGCAGGCGGCTTGCTGTTCCAAAGAACAAGAAACCCTGCAGGACAAAAATTTGCAACTCATTTCCATGGTTGTCCAAATACCGGGTTTGCTTCTGGTTCCGGTCGACATTGCTGACGTGTTCGGCACCGCTCATGCTAGATTTAATTACGCTCAACTGGCTGTAGCTGTGCACGAACAACACGATGGCGAGAACAACCCCAACCGTTACACCCTCCAAAATGCCGTATACCGCCACGACCAGCAAAATTCCGCACACAACCGCAAAGTCTTTTAGCGGCAGTTTTTTGCGGGCGTTCCACACCCAGGCCATCAAGAAATCAATGCCGATATACATCAGCAGCCCGCCCAACATTAAAGTTGGCACGTAGGCTATAGGGCCTGCCCCTACGATGATAACACCAGCAACAATTGTGCTGAACAAAAGGACCATCAAGAAACGGTCGCCACCCAGCTTGTGCGAGAATGCCGTGTCTGCTGCTGTATGAATTGCGATGGGTCCGGTACAAAATCCGTTTACTACATTGGCCCAACCGGCTGCCTTGAGTTCGTGGTTGGGATCCATGTCCCGATTAATCACAATTTCAACCCCGGACGCGTCGAGCAGCAGCATGATGACACTCATCAACGCCATAACGAGTATTGTGCTGGACTGGGCAAGAATGGCAGTCCAATCAACGAGTTGAAGCTGATCAAAGGTGATAACCGGAAAAAAACTGGATTCAGCTGCATTGATTGATGGCAACCATTGATTCGCGGCAGCCATTTCAACGGTGGTCCCGGTCACAAACAATGCCGCATAGAAAATGACAACTGTAGCCAGAAGATATGATGGCATCAAAAGCCAGTGCTTTACGCGTTGATCGAGGACATACAACAAAACGGCAAACAGTGCCGCCGGAGCAAGATGAAGCGCCGTTTGCATGGATAATAAGCTTGCCGGGTCGTCAAACGTGGCAATTGTACCCAGCGTTACGACAATGCCGCCCTTTAAAAGCAAATAGCCCAAACCGGCAAAAAACCCGCCCATGACCGGATAAGGGATGTATCGCACCAACCCACCAAGCTTTGCCCAACCAAGGAGGAAAAGAACCAGTCCGATGAAAATTGATGCGCTGAGAATAGCCACAACTGCTGTAACAGCGACGGCTTCACCCGACTGCCCCTCCATTGAAATGGCCACGCCTGCGACCAATGAAGCAAAGATTGGCGCCATACCGCTGCGGGGGCCGGCCATTACTGCCT
Organism: Hyphomicrobiales bacterium; assembly: GCA_021775415.1. Classification (GTDB taxonomy): domain Bacteria; phylum Pseudomonadota; class Alphaproteobacteria; order Rhizobiales; family Rhizobiaceae; genus JAALLB01. Next base: position 108,074 of record JAJFHV010000004.1, read on the forward strand.
TGTAACTGCTGCCAATGGCTACAAACAAGCCACCCAAAGCTGTGCCAACCAGGAACAAGCCGATGCCAGTTGTCAGATAGGGCGTCAATGGTCCGGAAAACACCAGTGCAGCAACTGATATTTCCGTTGTTATGCTCATGATCGCGAGGATTGCTGCAGCGGTCAGATTGGGGAGCAAAATTTCAGGTGACCGCAGCGCGTTCAAGAAGGAAGCAATTGGGTTTTGCGAAGGATTCGGTTGTTGTGCAGCAGGTTGAGGTGAAGGGTCAGGAACGGCTGGTGGTGCGGACGTTTGAAATTCCAATTCAATACCGTTAACGCATTCACCAAGCGCCAACATCAATTCGTTCGCTTTTTCAGGAGATGCTTCCTTGAAGCCCTTCAGATTTTGTAGCGCCAGCTGGGCATGTTCATAAACGCGCAGACGCTCGTCGTAGTTTTGCACATTAACTTTTGACAAAGCACGACGCAGAGCTAACCCAATGCTCTCTTTTCCCCCCATTTTTACTCCAAATGCCTCCAGATATTACGCTACATAAGGGGTTTTCTCACATGAAACATGCAACAGCAAGTAACCTTCCAATTAAGTTCCATTCAGGCTGTATCCTGCAAATGTATATTGCCATAAACGCAAGCAGGGTAGGGGCTAAACAGTTTCATTTTAATTCTGACAGATAGCGGAAGGGGTATGGCACGTAGCCGATTTTGCCTGGAAACAACCGCTTGATGTACGGGGTTGTAGTAGACAAGCAGGATGCGATTTCCTCTGGCCTGTGCGGTATCCAGCGCATTGGTTATGACCTTCTCCAGAAGTGAAGCATCAAACGGGTTATAAAAATAAAACACACAGTCCTGGTCGGGCAGTTCAAACTCTTCCGCATCAACGCATATGGATTTCAGATCTTTGCACAACAGTTTTTCATCTGGATATTCCGCAATGTTTCGCGTGGCTTCCTGATGTAGCCGTTGAGAAAACTCGATACCTCGAATTTTGCGAAATGGTCTTTCGGCTGCAGCCAGCAGCACCCGTCCTCTACCGGAACCAAAATCAACAAACGAAAATCCGGACAGGTCTTCCTTCAACCCGTCCAGTATCCACCCAACAGCCAATCTTGGTGAGGGAGTGTATTCGCGTGCAAGGGACAGGTTGTCAGAATTATTCGGTTTGAGATGTTTGCGGTCCAGTAATGTGCTGGTGGGTTCCGCTTCAAACGCATCGTATCTGCAATCCCAAAGCGCGTGATGAAGGCGCCTCAACAAAACCAACCGAAGATGTCGCAGCAGAGACCAGACACCCTGTTTGCGCCATATCGAATAGCTGAAAACTAAATCACCCATCAATGCCTGCCTTGTTTATTGCAACAAAGTGGCCCCAGAATTTGTTGTTGTCGGTTTGTTAAATCTTACTCAAACTGGCAAGAATTTCACTTGAATCTTAGTGCGATGGTTAATGCATGAAATTGATCAAACCTGTTCGGTTACGTGCCTGAAAACGATCCCCTGGCAAAACGCAAATATGGAGTGGGTTTTGTTGATTACCAAGTAGTCGCGAAATATCTGCTTGTGCTCGGTATGAACATCGGATTACCAATTTAGCTCAAGCAGTCTGTTGGGGCGGTTGCATGTCCGATGCCAGTTTAAGTTCAGTGCGGGTACCCAGTCACCATCGCGGGCTGTTGTTTGTTTTTGTGGCGGGGATTCTTTGGTCAACCGTGGGGTTGGGCATCCGGCTCATTGAAGCGGCCAGCGTATGGCAGATACTCTTGTATCGGTCTTTTAGCCTTACTGCTTTTCTGTTCCTTGTAATTCTTCTGCTTAACCGCAAAAATCCATTTTCCCAGGTTCGCAAGGCTGGTTTCCCGGCAGCCATTGGCGGTCTTGCACTTGTGGCTGCCTATTCCGGCGGTATCTATGCCATTCAATCTACATCGGTTGCCAATGCCATGTTGCTTTTTGCTTCTGCGCCATTCCTTGCCGCGTTACTGGGGTGGGTTGTGCTACGTGAACCGGTCAGGCGGGCTACATGGATTGCAATTTTTGTTGCCATTGCCGGAATTGCCGTAATGGTTGCAGACAAAACCGGAGGTGGGGCACTGTACGGTAGCCTTGCAGCACTGGGCTCTGCATTCGGGTTTGCTGTATTCACGGTGGCTTTGCGCTGGGGCAAATCCGGCGAGATGTTGCCGTCTGTGTTTCTTTCCGGAATATTTGCAATCCTCATCACTTCGACAATTTGCTGGTATCTTGGTCTCAGCTTTGTCCTGTCTTCAAATGACACCACAATCGCAATGGGGATGGGTGTTTTTCAGGTCGGGTCAGGACTGGTTCTTTACACATTGGGGTCCAAGACTGTTCCAGCTGCAGAACTGACGCTGCTTTCAATGGCTGAAGTTCTGCTTGGGCCCTTGTGGGTATGGCTATTTTTGGGGGAGACGGTCACCAAGTTTACCCTGGTTGGCGGCAGTATTTTGCTCGTTGCGATTGCCGGTAACGCCATTTCCGGTGCGAGACGCAAACCACCGCCAATCACCCTGCCGTAGATTTGGCCAGCTTCGAAATATTCGCTACCCTCTATATTCACAGGGATGTTTGCATTTTGGCTAACACTCTATCAACGATTTTTTTTATATATCGATAAAAACTATCAATTGTACTGATGTCACGCAACCTTCGTATAGTTCTGCTGTATGTTGAAATGACGCTCAGCTTATACAATAATGTGACGTCAATAATTATAAAAACATGGAGGAAATATCGAATGACCAAAACTCTTTCGATGAAGTTTGCAGCCGCACTTGCTATCAGCACGGCCATAACAGGCTGGGTGGTCACACCAACCCAGGCAGCAGACTTAACGGTTTATACCGCGGTTGAAGCGGAAGATTTGGCGCGTTATGCCGAAGAATTCAACAAGGATCACCCAGATATCAATATCAACTGGGTGCGTGATTCCACCGGTATCGTGACGGCAAAACTTCTTGCTGAAAAAGATAACCCACAAGCGGATGTGGTTTGGGGATTGGCCGCAACTTCGCTTCTGTTGATGAAGTCTGAAGGCATGCTGGAGCCTTATGCTCCAAATGGCGTGGATAAACTCGACCCCAAATTTGTTGACAAGAGCTCGCCACCAACATGGACCGGCATGGATGCCTGGGTTGCATCAGTTTGCTATAATACCGTTGAAGCAGGAAAAGCCGGATTGACACCCCCAACAAGCTGGCAAGATCTCACAAAGCCAGAATATGCAGGGCACTTGATCATGCCAAATCCAAACTCTTCAGGTACCGGTTTTCTGGATGTCTCCAGTTGGTTGCAAATGTTTGGTGAAGATGGAGGCTGGACTTACATGGATGCATTGCATGCAAATATCGCACGCTATACCCATTCGGGCTCCAAACCATGCAAACTGGCTGCTGCCGGTGAAATCCCGATCGGTATTTCATTTGCGTTCCGGGGAGCAAAGTCAAAAGCTGCCGGCGCGCCGCTGGAAATTATCGTTCCATCCGAGGGTGTAGGCTGGGATATGGAGGCAACTGCAATCATCGCCGGAACCGGCGAACTTGATGCGGCAAAAACCCTGGTTGATTGGACAATCACCAAAAAAGCAAACGCCATGTACAACACTGGCTATGCGGTTGTTGCTTATCCAGGTGTTGCCAAGCCTGTCGAGCATTTCCCTGAAGGACTGCTTGACGCAATGATCGACAATGATTTTGAATTTGCTGCCAATAATCGCGCAGCAATTTTGAAGGAATGGCAGTCTCGTTACGACTCCAAGTCTGAACCAAAAAGTTAGGCTTGCAACAATCGGAAAAGGCGCTGTTAATATGCAGCGCCTTTTTTACATCTGTGAACCTTACATCCGTTGATTGCACCAATGAACAAAAACCACACCGCTAATCCGCCCAATGCCAGCAACACCCCATTCTTGACAATCAAGGATCTCTGGAAGGCCTTTGGAAAATTCGTCGCCTTGCGGGAAATTTCCCTGGAAGTTTTTGAAGGCGAATTTGTTTGTTTTCTCGGGCCCTCGGGATGCGGGAAAACTACCCTGTTGCGCGCCATTGCGGGACTTGATCTCCAAACAAGTGGCGAGATTGAACAAGGGGGTAATGACATATCCAACTTACCGCCAGCCGAGCGGGATTTTGGCATTGTGTTCCAGTCGTACGCATTGTTTCCCAACCTGACGATAGAAAAGAACATTGCTTTTGGTCTGGAAAATACCGGTAAGGGGAAAGCGGAAGTTTCGGCGAGGGTCAATGAATTGCTGGAGCTGGTGGGGTTGCCCGATCAGGGCAAGAAATACCCCGCACAACTTTCTGGCGGTCAACAGCAGCGCATTGCGCTTGCCCGGGCGATTGCAACGGAGCCTGGACTTTTGTTGCTCGATGAACCCCTGTCAGCGCTGGACGCCAAGGTGAGAGTATTCCTGCGGCACGAGATCAAGGAATTGCAGCGTAAACTTGGTGTGACCACAGTCATGGTAACGCACGACCAGGAGGAAGGCCTTTCAATGGCCGACCGCATCGTAGTGATGAATCACGGCATCATTGAACAGGTGGGTACACCAGCGGAGATCTATCGTGATCCCCAAACCCTGTTTGTTGCAGATTTTATTGGTGAAATGAATCAGATGGCCGGAAAGGCTCTCTCGGGAAGTTCAGTTCAGGTCGGCCAGCAAAAATTGTCGTGTCCGGACCACGAATTCAAGAATGGTAGCCAGGTAATCGTTGCGGTTCGCCCGGAGGATATTGTTCCGCATGGAAAAGGTGCGCGTTCGCAAGGTGCCAAAGATACGATCAAAACACCAGGAAATGCGTTTGAAGTGATTGTCAGCGATATGGAGTTTCTAGGCTCATTCTGGCGCGCCAGCCTGCAAAGCAGCAAGCTTGGAGATGCGCGTTTGATAGCCAACCTTTCAATTAATGCCGTACACCGCATGTCGGTTGAAATTGGGAAAACACTCAAAATCGAAATTCCACCGGAGCGGATCAAAGTATTTCCTCCTTCCCAAAAAGTGAGTCAGGGAAGCGGACTGGAAGACGTTTGAGATGACAGTAATGCGTGCAAAATCGATTGTTCCAGGAAAAAGAGTAAAGCCAAAACTCGGTTCTGATGATTGGATCATGCGCGGGTTTATTGCTCTCATCGCCATCTATCTGGTGATTGCCCTGGCCTTCCCGCTCTATGCAATGTTGTCGAAAGCCTTTTCCACCTATCACTACGATCTTGGGCAATTTGAATTTCAGGTCAGTGATCAAGAAGGCCAATTTGACGGCACAATACTTTCCGCACGCGAGCTAAATGAAAAACAACAGGCTTACTCGCAACAAGAGCTCAGCACCGGTTCCGGCGGACGGTTGGCGGTCACCAATTTCTTCCCCGATTTTTCCTTCCGCAGCACCGTACTCTATAAAGTTCGCGGCATTGATGATAACGCCGTTTTTCTGGTTGGTTCCGAGCGCAAATCTGGAACGGTTTGGCAAGAGGTTGATTCAAACAAGTTTCGAAAAGTCGTTCTGCGACCGGTTAAATCCACTGGTTTAAGCAACTTTTCCATCTACTTTTCAACGCCCGCACTTGTGCGTTCAATCAAGAATTCGCTTCTGATTTCTGCGATCAGTACCATCATCACCGTTTCCCTGGCATTTTGGTTTGCCTATTCGCTCAACCGGAGTTGCATGCGTTTCAAGGGCGTTTTCCGTCTTATAGCCATGGCGCCGATTCTGGTTCCGTCACTGCTGCCTGGAATTGCCCTGGTATATCTGTTTGGTAATCAGGGAATGTTGAAATCTGTAATGATGGGGGAATCGATTTATGGACCCTACGGCATTGTTGCGGGCTCGGTATTCTTTACCTTCCCTCATGCGATGTTGATTATCACCACTGCTCTGGCGATCTCGGACGCAAGGCTCTACGAGGCCGCTGTCTCATTGCGAGCCAGTCCCTGGAGGACGTTCTGGACAGTCACCATTCCTGGAGCCCGATACGGTTTGATTTCAGCAGCCTTTGTGGTTTTCAATCTGGTGATTACGGATTTTGGCCTCCCAAAGGTGATTGGCGGCCAGTTCAACATGCTGGCTGTCGATATTTACAAGCAGGTTATTGGCCAACAGAATTTTGAAATGGGCGCCGTTGTCTCGGTCGTCCTGTTGATACCCGCATTGTTTGCTTTTGCCATCGACCGGATAGTTCAACGCAAGCAGGTTGCCCTGTTGTCTGCCCGTTCTGTTGTTTATGAGCCCAAACCCAATCGTGGATTTGACTGGCTTTGCTTCTCGTACTGCGCGCTGATTGCAATTTTCATTGTTGGCATTCTGGGTGTTTGCCAATATGCCGCGCTGATAAAGTTCTGGCCGTATGATCTTAGTTTGAGCCTTAAAAATTATGCCTTCGACCTAATGGACGGTGGCGGATGGGCTGCATATCGCAACTCGATCAAACTTGCTTCCTTGACTGCATTGTTTGGAACAGTCGTTGTTTTCATCGGCGCCTATATGGTGGAAAAAACCCAAGGGTTTAGCGTTGGTCGCGCCGGTTTTCAATTTTTGGCGATGCTTCCAATGGCCATCCCCGGCATGGTGTTGGGCCTTGCCTATATCTTCTTCTTCAACAATCCGAATAATCCGCTGAACTTCATCTACGGGACAATGACCATCCTTGTGCTTTGTACCGTTACCCACTTTTATACGGTGTCGCACCTAACTGCCGTTACTGCCCTAAAACAGATGGATAATGAATTTGAGTCTGTTTCCTCGTCCCTGAAACAGCCTTTCTACAAGCTGTTTGTCCGGGTGAGCGTTCCCGTGTGTTTACCCGCCATTTTGGATATTTCGATCTATCTTTTCGTCAACGCCATGACCACCGTATCGGCAGTGGTGTTTTTGTATTCATCCGGTACAGCACTCGCGTCCGTTGCCGTCCTGAATATGGATGATGCCGGAGATGTGGCACCCGCCGCAGCCATGGGGATGATGATATTTTATACGAATATTATCGCCAGAACTGTTCACGCACTGGTTTCGCGGGGTGTACTCAAACGAACCCAGTCCTGGAGAACACGATGAAAGGTTCCTCCAGTCCCGCTCCACAGCAAGCAGAAGGTGAAATCAATACCTCAGCTCGCCGTGTCGACTGGGCGGAACGTACCCATGACGCAAAAAGCCGTGAACTGCTGGCAGAAGACGCCCGGTACTTTCTGCATCAGTCCGTTTCAACGCCCTGCCTTTCCACAATCGCAAAGGCGGAGGGCGCGTGGATCGAGGACGTGCAAGGCCACCGTTATCTGGATTTTCACGGCAATAATGTTCATCATATCGGGTACGGGCATCCGAAACTGAAAGCAGCAATTGCCAAACAGATGGATGAACTGCCATTTGCGCCACGGCGCTTTGCTTGTGAACCTGCGACAGCACTCGCCCGTAAACTTTCCGAAATCTCGCCGGGCGATCTTTCTAAGGTTTTGTTCACGACCGGGGGATCTGACGCAATTGAAGTGGCGCTGAAAATTGCCCGTGCCGCAACCGGTCGACACAAGACCATATCCTTTTGGGATGCGTTTCACGGCGCCGGTTTTGGGGCTGCGTCTGTGGGTGGTGAACAGATGTTTCGTTCAAATGTCATCGGTCCACTGCTCACCGGAACCGAACACGTTGCACCGTTTGCCTGTTATCGGTGTCCCTATGGTTATCCGGACAAGGACGGTGAACCACAGTTGGACTTGTGCAAAATGACCTGCGCAAATTTCGTGCGCTATGTGCTGGAAAAAGAAGGCGATGTAGCCGCGGTGATTGCGGAACCCAATCGCGCTGTTCCCTTTATTCCACCGCCAGGTTTCTGGAAAGAAGTTCGCAGCGCATGTGATGAACATGGTGCGCTTTTGATATTCGATGAAATTCCGACCGGGCTGGGCAAGACCGGAAAAATGTTTGCCTGTGACCATGATGAGGTTGTTCCGGATATGCTGGTGATGGGTAAGGCGTTGGGTGGTGGTATCTTACCAATCGCTGCAGTTCTGGTTCGACCGGAATTGGATATCGCAGGCCAGTATGCGTTTGGTCACTACACTCATGAAAAGAATCCGGTAACGACGAGAGCCGGCCTCACAACCATTGAAATCATCGAAGAAGAAAATCTGGTGGAAAATGCGGCTACTCTGGGAGCCAGCGCCATCAATCGTCTCAATGAAATGAAAGACAAATACAAGAATATCGGCGATGTTCGCGGGCGCGGTTTTTTGTTTGGGGCCGAACTGGTTCTGGATCGCGAAAGCAAGGAACCGGCAAATGATCTGGCAGAAGAAGTGTTTTATCGCTGTCTGGACAAGGGCCTGTCGTTCAAGATCACCATGGGTAATACGCTTACTTTCACGCCGCCCTTGATCCTCACCCAAAAGCAGATGGATGAAGCCCTGAGTATAGTTGACGAAGCGCTGCACGAGAGTGCCCCGGCATGAATCTAAAGCTCATCCGTTAAGTGCAATCACAATGATCCCGCATGCCAGAAGACCAGCGGCGAACAGGCGTTGTACTACTCTGCCCTCACGCAGGAAATATCCACCCAGGGCGACCGAGATCGGTATGGAAGCTTGCCGTATCGATGTCACGGCAGCCACATCCCCACCAAACTGGTAAGCGAGCAGGATAAGATAGTAGGACGTGTAAGCTAAAACTCCAGGTATCGCCAAATATATCAATGACAGTCCAGACATATCCAGCTTCGTCGACGGCTTGGATGCACGCTGTCGAAGCCACAAGAATACATAGATTGGAAACACCACGCCATCGACTGCAAAAACCTGCGCCTGAGGAGAGATGGTTTGCATTAACTGCGCGTCTGCCAGGGAGTAAATTCCCGTGCCCACCATGGCCAGAAGCGCGAAGCCAAGAGTTGCGGGATCGTCAAGAAAATGAGTGCCGCGCCGGTAAAGAAGTAGAAACCCTCCTGCCACCGCCATCGCAATTCCTACAAGAATGGCAGATGTGTAGCTCTCGCCAAGAAAGAGCACGCTCACCACAACAATGAAAACGGGTGACGCCCGAATGATTGGATAGTACGTGGAAAGGTCCCCCCGCCTCAGCGTTGCTGTCAGGCATATTCCGTAGAGAAGCAATCCACATATTGACAATCCGACCAATGGCCAGACATCAAGGACCGTGGCAAAGTCGGTCCCTGTGAAAATGCCATGCACCAAACCACACAATGCCATTACGCCTGTGAGGCACATAAAGCCCAGCTGCGGGTCTGGATTTTTTTTAACCAGCAAGTTCCAGAAAGGATGAATGGCCGCTGATACCAATACAAGCAGCACGATATTCAGCGCCATAATTTATCTCCGTCGTCACTGCACAAATGCTCCCGCAAATGGGCGGTGAATGTTAAGCGGCAAGCAAAAGAGTGAAAGCAAGCTTTCAGTCATTTGCCGAACAAGTTTTCAATTGTATCTTCTGCAACCGCGAAACCATGGGTCATGCCCTGGCCGTTTGTCATGGTCACCAAACACACACCACTTTGTGGTTTGAGTGTTAAGTGATCTGTGTCTTTGAGGGATGCATAACTTCCAACCCATTTCTGGGCAATCGTTGGATCGGCAAGCGTAACCCGTTCTGCCAGATACTCCTGGATTAGCCGATCAACCTCTCTCGATTGCTCAGGTGAAACATCCACTGCATCATAGTGATGGGAATCACCAATCGTTACGCTGCCATCTGATTCCTGACAGGCGATGACATGAATGCCGTGTTCAAGATGAAGTGGGTATTGTTCATTTAGCTGCTGTTTCAATTCAACGATGCCCGAACAATTTTGAAAGCCCTCGTATCGCGCGATGCTCAAACCACCCAAAACAAATGAACCAAGACGCCAATTTTCGGGCTGGGGTACTGTACGCAGCATTTGAAGTCGACACTTTGTAACTCCCGCCTCTGTAAACGTATCCGGGAAAAGTGTTTTGAATTCATCTCCTCCGCAGACGATGATTTGGTCAGCCTGACAGGTTCCTTGTGTTGTTGCAATTTGCGGTGAATCAATTGCGTGCACTTCTGTGTTGTATAGAAATTCAACCTCCAAGGTCTCTCGCAACCAATCGGATAATTTATCCATCGCGGAGCGTTGATCAATCTTGATAACTTCGGGTGCCCACAAACCTCCAAGCAGATTGCTTGTTCGCACTGGTGGAGCATATTTTATCAATTTTTCTGCGGTGATGAGACTGAGGTCGCGATCCGTTGCAGATTCTGTTTCGACAAACGATCCTAATACATTCATCTCTTCCGCAGTCTTGGCGACAAACAGACAGCCACATTGATTTAACTTGATGTTGGAATTTGCGGCCACATCCTGCCAGTGTTTTCGGGTACGTCTACCGCGCTCATGATTAGGGCCAGAACCCTGCACAATTGTTGCCAGCATGCCGAAGTTTCGAACCGAGGCACCTCTGGCCTTGTCACTTCGCTCAATGACCAACACCTTCAATTTTCTTTGTGCCGCGTGGTACGCATGGGCCAGACCGAGCATCCCGCCGCCAACAACAACCAGGTCAAATTGGGTATTCGTCAGCTATCCGTCTGAAAAGGTGTTTTAAGCACAGGTGTGGGTAAACCAATATACGCAGAATTAAGCCGGAACAATCCGCACGTCGTCTCTCAAACTTTTATAGGCCACGGATCCCAGTCTGCAGGGATGACTGCCCTTCGCCTCGACAAGCACGATCTTTTCTGCAATCGGATGAAAATCATCCATGAAATGGATTGTACTCTTCACCCCCAGAACCGACTGTTCTGTTGGCTCAATTCCCATATGTCGAAAGATTGCGAGATCCAGGCACTGAAATCGTTTGGAGCTTACTATCACGCGTATATCTGAATTGACGTCAACTATACGCAAGCAGGTCATTGGTCCAAGGTCTACGTCACAATCGCGGTACATGGCGCCTGTGCATTTAAACCTGCCATTAGAAACGGCTTCAACAAGAAAAACCGCTTCATAGGGTGGATCACGATCGTCTCCATGGCGTCCTCCAAGGCTGGCGTTAATTTGAGTTCCAACCCCGGTCTGTGTGGCCAGCAATGCCACCGCCTCATCATAAAAAACACCGATTGCGGTTTTCGTGCATCCAGCTGAAACAAGTGCGCGTAACAATCCTGTGGTGTCGCTTGAACCGCCTGCACCGGGATTGTCCTGCACATCAGCCAATACGAGAGGTGCGCTTCCCTTATGGCTTGATGCCATTCGTGCTGCGTTCGTTGCTGAAACAAGATTATCCTCAAATTGAGTTTCAATTTCCAGAAATCGATTGAGCAACGCATCGGCCACCGCATCGGTGGCAGATTGATCTGTTCCGTACGCCAACACACTTGGCCCGCAGTCCCTGATATCTGCTGGTGGAAATCCGCAAGCTGCATCCGCACTACACACGGAACCGTTGATCAAGGTCGGGATTGTTTCATAGATGAAACGGATCGGTGCTGCTTGCGTTGCCTGGCTGGAAAGCGGGATCAGGTAGGGGACTTGCCGGAATGCCTTTGCGAAAGGTTTGCCTCTGTCAATCAACATGTCCAGCAAATCGGCCGCTCGCGCACCGGTTTGGGCCATGTCCAAATGAGGATACTCGCGAAAAATTACAATTGCGCTGGCAAGCTCAAAAAGTTGCGGAGTGATGTTTGCGTGGAAATCCAAACTCACCAAAATGGGGAGATCTTTCCCCACCACATTGCGAATTCGGCGAAGTAACTCCCCTTCACCATCTTCGAAATCCTCTGTCACCATTGCGCCGTGAAGGTCCAGAAAGACTCCATCCAGCGAATTTGCATTTGCTATGCCGGAGACAATTTTTTCGGCGATCGTGTCGAATGCGGATGAGCTAACCGGGGCGCCAGGTTCTGCCGAAGCCCAAATAATTGGAACCAGGTCCCAGTCTTTGGTGGCTTTCATAAACCCGCCAATTGGAATGTTGATGTCCGCAAATACTGACAGGATGTCGTCACCTGTGGTCAGGCCCGGCCAGCTGTCCGCTTGTTCGAAGTGCTCCAGATGCGTCGGGAGTGGGCTGAATGTATTTGTTTCGTGCTGAAAACCCGCGATCGCAATTCTAGGCATTGGAAACATGGAGTGGTGGTACACGATCTATCCATGGCATTGCCTCTTCCAGCACAGATGCAAGGCCAATAAGGACATGATCTTCCGCAGGTCTTCCTGCGAGCTGAATACCTATTGGCAAACCGGTGGAGTGCATCGCCAGTGGTAACGAGATAGCGGGTGCACCAGCAACATTGAATGGAAATGAATACTGTATCGGTTTGTCGCCATGAATCATGTAATCCAGCGGATCGAAATCCGGCAGGTTGAGACCATAGGGACCATGGACCGGTGGCGGCACGGCGGTCGATGGGCTGAGGAGAACATCATATTTTGAAAAGAACCCACCGATCTCGCGGCGTGAATTGTTCAGCCAATCCATCGAGTCGAGGAACTTGTAAGGATCCATTGTGCGGGCAAGTTCATAGATTGCCAGAACCACCGGTTCGAGTGTGTCCGGGCCGATCTTGCGGTTCATCTTGCGGGCGTACCCATCGAGGCGTTTATGGAAGCCAAAGAACCAGAAATGCGCCATCGCGTGTGAGGCCGCTTCGTGATCGAACGGAAATTTTGCTTCCTCTATGTCGTACCCAAGCTCTTCAAGTTGCAGGGCGACGGCTTTGGTAGTCGATGAAACTTCTGGATCGACCGGCATGTTCGCGAGAGGGTCAGCAGTCCAGGCTATTCGCAGATCCTTGGGAGATGATTTCAGGTAATGTGCATACGGCTCGGGAGGTCTTTGAACGATGAATGGATCGCCAGATTGTGGTGCCGAAAGACAATCAAGCATGGTGGCCGTATCGCGTATTGTTTTTGACTGGACGAAATTCATCGCAAGACCAAACCCTGCCTCATCCAACACTGGCCCGGCTGAGATCAATCCACGGGATGGCTTCAGACCCACACCTCCGCACCATGCGGCCGGGATGCGTATCGATCCGCCGATATCCGATCCATGCGCCAGAGGGACAATACCTGCCGCAACCGCAGCCGCCGCTCCACCGCTTGATCCGCCGGCAGAATAACCTTCTTGCCAAGGGGTTGAGGTGTTGCCGTAGAGCAGATTTTCCGCTGATGCAGCTATCGAATATTCGGGTGCGTTTGAGCGACCAAGCACATTTACACCAGCAGCGCGTAGAAGCTTGATGAGATTGGTGTCGAATTCAGCCACCATGCCCTCGCACAGCCTGGATCCGAACTCGATTTTTCGTCCCTTCTCGTGGCCGCCGACATCCTTGATCAGAAACGGCACTCCTCGAAAGGGTCCGTCTCCCAGTGTTGTTTCATCGAGTTTTGAAATTCTGTCGTCGTAGACCTCAACAACCGCCTTCACACGGCCATCGATCGCATCAACTGCATCTTGTGCGGTCTGGGCGAGTTCTGTTGGCGAGACTTCATTGCGGGTAACCAGGTCAGCCAGGCCAAGCCCGTCATAGGATGCGTATTCTTTTAAATTCATATGTGAAAACCCCCGGTAATCTCATTGTGACGTCCCTCCCGAGAGTATCAGGAGGGACGCAGACTTGTGAGAGAAAAGTCAGTTTTTCAACTGGTTGAGGGTTAGACCATCCACCACCGTTCCATGATCCGGCGACCATCAAATGCCCTGACCCAGGACTGCTCACCGTGAGCGATCTTGTCGGTTCGGGCCGTCACTGCTGTTGCAAACATTGGCGCGATAACACCACCATCGTCACGCAACATGATCTGCATGTCGCGGTACATTTCTGCACGCTTGGCGCTGTCAAGTTCGGCTCTTGCTGCAACCAACAACTGGTCGAATTTCGGATTGTCCCACTGGGTGTCATTCCATGCAGCGCCCGCCGCATATCCCGTTGTGAGCATGGTATCCTCGGTGGTGTATCCACCCCAGTAGCTTGCGCACCATGGTTTCTTGTTCCAGACATTTGACCAGTAACCATCGTTTGGCTCGCGCACGACATCAATCTTGATCCCGGCCTTGGCAGCAGATGCCTGATAAAGCTGCGCTGCGTCAACGGCGCCTGCAAACGCTGCGTCGGCTACTCTTAGCGGAATCGTGATGTCACCCAGCCCTGATTTTTCCATGTGATGTCTGGCTTTATCAGGATCATACATCGTCTGCTCGATGTCAGATGCATAGTATCGATAAGACGGCCCAATTGGATTGTCATTGCCAACCACGCCATGCCCAAGAAGGATTTTTTGAACCATATCCTCACGGTCGATCGCGAATTTGAGCGCTTTGCGGAGGTGAAGATTATCAAATGGAGCAGTTTTCATCTGCATTGGGAAGACATAGTGCAGCGGTCCGGCTCCCTCCTCGACTGTTAAATTTGGAGCCCTTGCCAACAAATCAACAGTTTTGAGATCGACCTGATCGATGACGTCAACCGCACCAGTTAATATTGCACTGTTGCGCGCATTCGAGTCTGCCAGTGTCAGGAGCTCAATTGTATCCGCGTGAGCGTTTCCGTCTTTCCAGTAATTTGGGTTGCGCTCGAAATCATAGCGTACTCCTGGATCAGCATTGACGACCTTGTAGCCACCACTGCCGCCACTCGCCCAGTCGATACCATTGTCCTTTGCGGGGTAAATACCGAAGATGGCCTCGTTGAAGTTGAATGGAAAATCTGCATTGCCGCCACTAAGTTCTACAACCACCGTATTCGGACCATCGGCGCGCACATCCGTCACTGCATCCATGATCACCTTGCCGATTGACTTGCTGTCTTCGCCACGGTGGAAATTTATCGAGGCTATGACATCTTCCGATGTCATGGTTTTACCATTGTGGAATTCAACATCGTTCCGCAGTTTGAAAGTCCAGGTTTTAGCGTCGTCCGATGCGCTCCACTCCGTTGCAAGAGCTGGTACCAATTCTCCTTTTGGTGAGAGCTCAACGAGTGTGTTGGCAACGCCATAGGCTGCGACCCACTGTGCCCCGTTCTCGATTGTTGCCGGGTTCAAGGTGTCCGTTGTTGCTCCATGCCCCATGCCAAGCCGCATGTGGCCGCCCTTTTTTGGTGTTGCCGCCATTGCATCGCTAAACAGGCTAGAACTTGCTGTCAGTGCTATACCCAAAGCGCTGGTGCGCCCCAGAAATTCCCGGCGCGACATGCGCCCCGATTTTGCCTGGCTTAACAGCCACTGAGCATGCTTTTCATCAAAATTTGTCATTTTGTCCTCCGTTGGATGGTTGATTGTTTGAGAAATTCAGAAGCTCATTCTAAACGAGGTCTCGAATGATCTCCTCCTGCCACTGTTTTTCGAAGACGAGGTTTTGCCCCTCGTAGGCATGTATCGACGCGGTGAGATAAAAGTTGGTGATGTCGCTGGTCATCGCTGTCTGCGTTTCGATGCGTACCTGCCAATCATCGCGCTTGAATTCAACACTCCAGGCTCCTTCCGTTCTACTTGAATTGGGGTCGTCAGGGTTAATCTGATAGGTATGATGGGCGAGACTTTCAGTTTCGAGGCCGTTGTCCCTATCCCTTGTTCGACCAAGGTCGTCATGGATTTCAATCCGGGTTTCCCGGGTGGCGGGGTCGGTATTGCACAGCCTTGTGTTATGGGGAGGCCGAAGCACCTCAAACTCCCCCACCGGGAGGGAAGGTGGGGGTGAGACATCAATCTCGTTGAGGGCTTCGGGAAGAACGGGTAAATGTAACCGGCTGGACGCAGGCCTGATTTTCAGCGTAACGGGTTCAGGGGCCGGCCACACCATCGGCCAATAATTGCTTGATAATGCCAGTCGAATTTTATGGCCCCTCTGGAAGATGTATCCAGTATCGCAGAGCTTAATTCGAACTGAATAAAATTCCCCAGCCTCCAGGCTTTTCGGGAATTCGTGCGATTGGCGATGGGTGAGGTTGAGCGGATTGTGGCTTACCCGGGTGCTGGCGCCATCAGGAGCAACATCACACAGCCGTGCTGCAACGAGGGCAATTGGCTTATCGGACGAAATTTCCAATTCTACTTCAGCCGCACCAAGGATCGCCAGATCATGCTCAAGCGTCGGTGTATCAAATACCAGCGACTTTGCATCATCTTCTCGCTGGTCGCCGGGTAATTCGTCATCAACCCGCATGCCGGGGCAAAAATTGCCACAAGAAAGTCCGGTATCCAGTGGGGATGCAATCACCATTTCTTCCAAGTGATCAGATGCCTCGTTCGAAGAGCCAGAAGCGAGACCCTGCGATGTGAGATTGTACGGAGTGAGCGTGGTGGTTTTTGAAGGCCATTGCGTCTCACCAATCCATACTCCATTGCGGTGACCATTCTTCGAAGAGGCAGGAACAGCTTTCGGTAAAAATACACGCAGCGCCGGCTCACGATCGATGCCAGTGTCGATGCCCTTGAGCCAATGGTCCCACCAGCGAACGCATTCATTGAGAAAATCCATTCCTGGCGTGACCTTGGCCATATGTGGGTAGCGGTGTTCCCATGGTCCGATAATTCCCTTTGCCGGGCAGGTGAGGCCAGCAAGGAGTCGTGGAATTGTATTTGAATAGCAGTCGTTCCAGCCGCCAACAGCCAGGATCGGAGCTGTAATTGCGCTGTAGTCCTCACAAACAGACCCATGTTTCCAGAATGCGTCACGGTGTTGGTGCTTTAGCCAATCAGAGGCCAGAAACGGCATGTTTTCCAAGCGATGCAACCAATCCTTGCGCCAGTTCTCGCCCACTATTTGTGGATCAGGAGGCCGTGTGGAATAGGCCAACATCTGCTGCGACCAGGTTGTGTTATCGTTGTTGAGGCACCCGCCCATGAAATGAATGTCGTCGTTATAGCGGTCATCAGTCGAGCAAGAGGTAACGACTGCATTTAAGGCAGGTGGTTGAAGTGCGGCAATCTGAAGACCGTTAAAGCCACCCCAGGAATGACCAAGCATTCCAACATTCCCGTCGCACCACGACTGGTTGGCAATCCAGGCAATAACTTCTTTGCCATCCAATAATTCCTGGGCAGTGTACTCACCGCTCATCAGGCCTTCTGACTCTCCATTGCCGCGAATATCTACTCGAATGCCCGCATAGCCCGCGCGGGCAAAATGCGGATAAGTCATGTCGTCTCTTTGATCGGTGCCGCCGCGCTTGCGATAGGGCAGATATTCCAGAATTGCGGGAACAGGACTGGTGCTGGAGATGGTTGGTAGCCACAAACGGGCAGCCAGACGCGTGCCGTCACTGAGTTCAATCCACTCGTTCTCGAGAACCCGGAAGCTGTTGGCAAGTGCATCCATACTGAAAGGCCTTTGAAAACCCGCTCTTCTTCATGCACAATTTCGCAGGCGCAGGGCGACTATTCAATTTCGCGGCTTGCTTCGAGTTTACGCGAATTTGTTCGACATTCGCTTAAACTCGCTATAGCTTCGGGTGAAGTTACCGCTGGTGCGGTTTTGTTATTTTTGTGGGCCTGTTGCAGCATGATCAGTGGAGAGTTTGCCAGAAACCTGAAATTACTTTGTGGTTTTGAAAAATCAGTCTCCGCTGCTTGTCGCGCGGTAGGCATCAACCGGCAGCAATTCAGTAAATACCTGAACGGGACTTCACAACCATCCCCTTATAATCTGCAGCGTATCTGCGATCACTTCGCGATCCAACCCGCTGATTTGTATCTGTCTCACGATGAGTTTGCCGAGCGGATGCATTTTCGCTCCAGTCGGGACGGAAAGCGGCCTGGTTTGTCACCAAGCCTGCCGCTCGCAAAAGCCTTTCCAGGAGATATCAAATCGCTTCGTCGATATCTGGGTTATTACCTGGCTTATTGTCATTCGGGTACCTGGGAGAACCATGTTCTTTGTGCGGTAACGCGTATCTATGAAGTTGATGGCATGGTCTTCTCAAAAACGATTGAACGCTCCCGCGATCCCGAAGAGGGAACCTTGTATCTTTCAAAGTATGACGGACTAATGTCGTTTCTTGGAAACCGGCTGTTTGTTGTCGAACATCAAAGCCTTGCCAACGACGCGATAGTTGAAACAGTGTTGTACCCCGTAGCACGAAGCCAACTTGTTTTGCTGCAAGGCACGATTTTCGGGATGTCCAGCAAACGTCGCGAGCCTTACGTGTCTCGATGCGTTTGGAAATACCTTGGCACAAACGTCGACTTGAGGGCTGTAATGAACGCGGTTGGATTGCTGCGGATTCACGCGAACAATATTGACCCCAAGGTTCTGCGTATTCTCGGCGAGCGACCATTTCCAAGCCACCTGCTGCGCTATGATCCTGAATCGCACAGCATTGATCACTAATCCCCACGACTGCGCATTTGTTGGGTACTGCGTCTGATGTAGATCTGCTGTCCGTCGCGAAACTCCCGCAGGGTGCGTCTCTAATTTCGGTATTCCCACGCACAGTTTTGTGAATTAGATGACTGGATATTTTCCGTTGACGCAGTGTTTGATGTTTCAATATTGTCCGGGTCGTTCCCTGAACCGTGGACGAAAGTTCTGCATTTGGGTGTGCGTTCTACAAAAACCGTTCTCTCGGTCGTGATGCCGGCAAGGAAGGCTGGGTTACTGGCCGTAAGGGAGTAGGTATACCAACCGGAAATCGTAAGCCTGTCGGTTATGGTTCCATATTGATGGAAATCAGATTGTGCCGGGATTGGTATCGTTTTCGGTGTCGAAGATTGCGGTGATGTACGAACCATTTTCAAATCTGATGTGCCCGTTGCACTCCAGTGCAGCGTAACCTCACCACCACGCTCAATGTTGGCGGGGGTAGCGGTAAATGTGATCTTGGGGTCGTCATAGAGTTCATAGACCACGACCTCTTTGATAGAGATCGCAGGATTCTTGTAAAACTTGTTTGTACCGGTGAGCACATAGCGAGTTGTCTGGCCGGGGCTAACGGTGACAGGACCAAATCTAGAATTTGGCTGAGATAGTTTCATGGGCCAGTTGGCCGTGGATGAAGAGCTGTCGAGGTTAAGTTTATCTGTATGCGAAGTGCGCCAGGAGAGGTCAACGGATTCGCCCTTTTTTATGATGGTTTGTGAAACAGACAAATTGACATTTGGTTCTGGGGGCGCACGTCCAACAATGGTGATTTTGGGCGATCGGTGGCTGAATGCACCGTCTTCGCCATCGTCGAAAACGCCGGTTGCAACAATTGTTATCTTTTGATCCTGCGGAGTGACCAGATCGCCGGTTGGAAAGTTAAGGCTACCCTTGATGGACGCAAGCGTGCCGAACCTGCCAACACATCCTTGCAAAGGGTTTGGGCTGTCGCAGGTTGTTGTAAATTTATTGAACTTGCCGCCCCTGATCCTGAGAGCAACATCCTTGACGCCGTGGTAATAAAGGGCGCTACCCAACACTTCCAAATAGGTTATCTGTTCGGTTTTCAGATCCAGGATTGCTTCGGGACTTGTGTTGCTCTCTTCTTCGAGTTCAGCTTCATTGAACGTAACGTTTATGATTTTTATTGTCCCGCCATTGCGTGGACCGTGGTTTTCCTCAGCAATAATTGTGAGTTTAACTGTCGGCGAAGGTGCGTCACAGGCTACCAGGCCGAATGTGATTGCGACCAATAAAGCACAGTATTTCAAGTAAATGTGGAGCGGCATCGTTCCATCTCGGCTGACAACAATCGACCAAATTCTTTTTGCCAGAGATATGTCTGAATCTGCTCTCAGATAAAACCTGTGTTGCACATTACGAACATAACGCTCTGGCGTGTTGTGGTTTCACCAAGGTTAGCATGTTTGGCCGCATCTTGTCGTGTGGATGCTACTAAATGGATTTTGTTCAGGTTATTCCGGCTCAATTACGTTGTAAGTCGGCAGGACGTCACACCAGGGTCTTGGTGGGTATCAAACGCAGTGCTTGCTTTTGTCGTGTTGAATTATTATTCCTCTCGAATTCGCGCTTAAGCAGTTTCATTGAAAGGCGGGAGTGCCCGAAAGCGCAGATACCAACCGCCTTGAGCTCCTCATTAACGGTTGGAGAGAGAATCAACCAAGTGAAATCAAGTGTAATTATTTCCACCTACAACAGCCCTGAGTGGCTAAGAAAGGTTTTGGTTGGTTATGAAAACCAGTCGGGCGAAAATTTTGAAGTCATAGTTGCCGATGATGGCTCAGGGCCGCAAACCAGGGCGGTGATTGATGAATTTCAAGACAAATTCAAACATAAAATTAAGCATGTGTGGCAGCCCGATGAAGGCTTCCGGAAATGCGCCATCCTCAACAAGGCCATTCTGGCAGCAGAAGGCGAATATCTGATCTTTACAGATGGCGATTGTATTCCCCATCCAAACCTTGTCGAAGATCACGCCAAAATGGCAGTTTCGGGCCATTTCCTGTCTGGCGGATATTGTAAGTTGCCGATGGAAACGAGCCTGACGATCACCCCACCGGACATTGTTTCAGCTGAGATATTCAAACTGGGCTGGTTGAGGAACAACGGCTTTGGTTGGCGAGACAAGTGGTTAAAAGTCGTTGCCCGAGCATGGGGTTTGAATAGTATTTTTGACTGGGTTTCCCCAGCAAAGAAGACCTTCAACGGCAACAACTCTTCCTGTTTCAGAACCGATGCGATCCGGATTGGGGGGTATGATGAACGCATGGGCTATGGGGGTGAAGACCGGGAATTTGGCTACCGCCTGGAGAATGCGGGAATTAAGCCGAAAGTGATCCGGTATTCAATCGTTTGTCTTCATCTGGATCATCCCAGAGGATACAAAAACGAAGAAATCCGTCAACGCAATGAAGAGATAATTCGTGAGACACGACTTGGACGAAGCACCCACACGTCTTCCGGTATTTGAGGCAAGCCTGGGCCAAATGCAGTGCCAGCTATCCGAAACTAGGCGGCGCTAGACGATGAACTGACATCAATCTGCCCATTTCCATGCGCGAGGAGGTGGCTAAAATCTTGCGCACTCATTGGCTTTGCAAGATGAAATCCTTGCGCCTGTTCTATGCCGGTTGCCCGGACAAACTGCAGAATGTCATCATTGTGAATGCCCTCTGCTACAATTTTCATATCCATTTGCCTGGCAAGCGCGATACTTGCGCGAACTGTTTCATCGGAAAAATCATCCGTGGTGACATTTTTGATAAATGACTGGTCGATCTTCAATTCTGAATAGGGAAAATTCTTGAGAGTTTGGATGTTGGCTGAACCGGTTCCAAAATCGTCAATCGCGACGTCGAAGCCTGATATGCGAAGCCGCGAAAGCACTTCAAGTGTGTTGGTGTCCAGATCCAGAATGCTGCTTTCAGTTACTTCAAAACTGATGTTTGATGGCCTTATACCGGCTTCCTGCATTAATTGCCCAATCTGATCCGGCAGTTTTATGTTTTGCATCATTACGGGGGATAAATTCACGGCAATTTTTTGGTCAGGGTCAATTGCGAGAAACCCCTTGAGATCGATCAACACAGATCCGAACAACCGGAACGTCAACTCTTCGATCGTGCCATTTTTTTCGGCAAAGTCGATGAATACAACAGGAGATACAGGCGCCGTGTTGTCTCGTGGCCAGCGCGCCAGTGCTTCCGCGCCCATAATTTTTCCCGAACGCAGATCAATTTTTGGCTGGTAATGGGGTATAATTTTCCCAGCCCGCATAGCGCCAGTGAATTCTTCCAAAGTTAATGACTGATCTTCCAGCGGCGCTGCAGACAAGCCTTCTTCCAGTTTGGTAGTGAATACCGCATCTAGCATATTCTTGGTGAGTGGTTTGCGAATGCAGCCTATGATGTTCAATCCATGCATTTTGGCCAACTGCACCGTATGATCAATTATGCCCTGCGATACGCCGGACACAATGGCCATGTTCTTGTCATATCCGAGCGTCTTCAAATGGCGGAGAAACTCCACTCCATCCATGTTCGGCATTTGCAAGTCAGTTACAACCAGATCGGTGGATTCCAGGTGTTGCGCAAGGGTGGTAAGCGCCTCACAAGGGTCGCCAGCGCTCATTATTGTTGTAACATTCTGGCCGGCGAAATACGCCGTGAGGATTGCGATCTGTGTGGGATCGTCATCCACTAAAAGAACGGATTTGTAACTCTGGATTGCACTCACAGTGCTACTCCCTTGACTTGCCCACAATATTTCATCGCACAGGTTCGTTAATCATTTGCAAATTCGGTATTAGACCTTGGTTTATGCGGTTACTGTTTCTTGTGCTTGCTCGGGGTCTTCGGGCAGCGCAATTTCCAGCCCGGTGACTACCTTTTGAAAATTCACCCGAACCTCTACAAAAGAGTTCAAGACCGCGTTTTCATCCCCAGCCATAGCCGCAGATTCCAGAATCTGACACGCCACTCCGAGGCGCCTGGCGGCGATATTCATGCTCATGGACTTTAGTGCGTGAGCTGCAGTCTCAACCTTGCCAAAATCACGCTCGTGAACTGCTTCTTCAAGTGAGTGGTAGGTTGCTGGTCCACTGTCCATATAGAGCTGTTGCAATTGTCTCAATGTCGAAAAAAAGGCATCGCCAGCGATGTCTTTCAAATCGACAAGCAAGGCATCATCAAAGATCACGTCTTCATCTTCCGGTGGCGGAGACGAAACGTCATCAGGTTGAGCTTGGTTTGTACATTCAAAAGTTTCAGAGCCGAGCCACTTGTTAAGGCAGGCACCCATTGTCTTGATGGTGAACGGTTTTGACAGGATGTCATCCATCGTCGCCTGTTTTGCTTTTTCCCTGACCTGATCGGCAATGTGCGCCGTAAGCGCCACTATGGTTACCGGCTTGCGGTTATGAGAGTCCTCAATTTGGCGAAATTCTGACGCTGCTGTGAAACCATCAATGTCAGGCATGCTACAATCAAGAAATACGAAGTCGAATTCAGAATTCTGATAAGCTTCAATCGCCTCCCGACCGCCATCAACAACCACCGGTGCAATATCGAACCTGCTTAGCGCCTGAATTACCACTTCGCGGTTGACCGCGCTGTCATCGGCGACCAGAACCTTCGCACCTGCAAAGGATGGCAAAACATCGGCACCCGCTGCCTTTGACTTCAACAGATTTTTGCCCATCGGGTTTCCGTCCAGTATTCTCGCCACAACATCGCGGACTGAAAAACCTGAAACAGGCTTCGTCAAAATTTCCTGAACCCTGCCGTCGCCAATCAGACTATCCAGTCTGGAATCGCCCAGATTGGTAATTGCAATCGCCATTTGGTTTGATGCAGGAGCGGCAATCTGATCGAGCGTGTCGGATTCAGCAACAATTATATCCCATGCGGACTGCCCGCTATCCACTGTAACGCCGGTGTCTTGAACGCTGACGCTGAAACCGTATTGTTCGAGAACACTGGCGATAACGCAGCGGGTTTCAGATTGTGGAAGTTGGACAAGGACAGTTTTTGAAGGGACATTCTTCGGAATGTCGCTGTCAGCAAGGCTCTCCACAGGCACGGTAAACCTGAACGTGGAACCTTTGTGGAGGACACTGGTAACCGAGATTGCACCATCCATCGCCTCAACAAGGCGCTTGCAGATGGGAAGCCCCAGGCCGGTACCGCCATATTGCCTCGTGGTAGACTGGTCTGCCTGGGCGAAGCTTTCAAACACCTTGCCAAGACTGCCTTCCCCAATTCCAATTCCGGTATCCGTTACGCTGAACACAAGACCGTGTGACTTTGATTGCCCAATGTTGGATTGCCCGGTGATGGTTTTGACATTCAAGGTCACCGATCCCTCATCGGTGAACTTAAGGGCGTTGTTGATCAGGTTACTGAGCACCTGGTTAAGTCGCGTTGGATCGCCAACAAGCGTTCTGGGTACATCCGGTGCCACATAGCAGGCCATATCCAGGTGTTTTTCCTCCGCACGCTGCCAGAAAAGGCTCATGGCATCCTCAACCAGGCTTCTGATATCGACTTCAATTTCTTCGAACTCAATTTTGCCTGACTGGATTTTTGAAAAATCAAGAATATCGTTGATAATCGCCAACAGACTTTTCCCAGACTTCATGATCACATCTGCGTAACGCTGGTGCTTTGGTGTCAGTTCAGCAGTCGCCAGTAACTCGGACATAACCAGCATACCGTTCATGGGTGTGCGGATTTCATGACTCATTGTTGCAAGGAACTCGGATTTGGCGGCATTTGCCTGCTCGGCGCCTTCTTTTGCTTCACTTAACTCTTTTGTCCGTTCCTCTACCTTGCTTTCAAGTGTCACCTGATGCTCAAGCAACTCACGGTCACGGCTTTCAATATCGCTCAGCATATTGTTGAACGACTTCGCCAAAACACCGATTTCTCCCTTTTGCTGAGAGGGTGCGCGTAGGGAGTAGGAGGCATCGCGACCCAAATTCGTCATCAGGTCGGACAGCGCAGAGATTGGTTTGGTAATTGAAGAAACCAGATGCCGCGAAACAAGCAGGGCAAGCACCGCTGATCCGAGCGCCAGAAGGAAGTTCATCAAAAGGCTGGATAGCAATCCTGATCTCACATGGGAGATGTCCGAAAGAAGATAAAGAGTGCCAATAGTGTTTCCGGAGCTGATGACTTCATCTGCCACCCACATTTGATCCATAAACAACAAGTTAATCGGATCAGCATCCGTTAGTTCGATGTTTTGTCGCTGCAACAGTGCATCATAACCCATTTCGGCAAAGACCGTACCGTCCGGTTTTTGAACCGACGCAAATTTGAAAGACTGAAATTTGCCAATGCCGGTCAAATCAAGCTGAACCTGCCTTTTGTTTCCCCGATTGAAAGGTTCGGCAATCGTCGCAGAAAAAACCTGAGCGGTACCTTCGAGCACGCTGATTTGTTGATTGATTTCGCGTTTGAACCCAATCCAGGAAACCATCGCAGAAGATGCCATCACGGCTATGAAAATTACCGCGCCCAAGGCAACGGAAAGGCGAAACGCAAGACTTTCTTTTCTCTTGATTTTAACCGAACTGGTGTTCATGAGACCCCCGCACCTGAATGCACGCGTTGTTGTCTCACAAAACCGCGAAGAATTCGTAAACCGATTTTTTTGACCACGCACACCCGCAATGAGCAAGATTATGCGCAATGTTAATCTGAGAGAAGTTAGTTTGGTGCCCAGAAGAGGACTCGAACCTCCACACCCTTGCGAGTACCAGCACCTGAAGCTGACGCGTCTACCAATTCCGCCATCTGGGCAATCCAAAGCGGTTTAAGTCTACCTGCCGTCTGTGTCAACGCGTAATCCCGGCCTGGCTGTAACCCGCCACAATTGCCGGGACTGAGACGTTCAGGCGGCTTCCAATTGTGGTGGTGAAGCGTTAGATATTGGGTGATTGGAATTTACAACTACGGATGAGGCTGATGAAATCTCAAACTTCCCCAAAGCTTGTCACGGTTTTTGGTGGCTCCGGATTTGTTGGACGCCATGTGGTGCGCGCATTGGCAAGCCGTGGATACCGGGTGCGCGTTGCTGTTAGACGACCGGATTTGGCATTTCACCTCAAACCGTTGGGTGGTGTGGGCCAGATACAGGCCGTTCAAGCCAACTTACGCTATCGCTGGTCTGTTGATGCGGCAGTCAAGGATGCGGATGCGGTGGTTAACCTCGTCGGAATTGCAAAGGAAACCGGGCGACAGAAATTCGAAACTGTGCAGGCCTTTGGTGCACGTGCGGTTGCGGAAGCAGCCCGCAAAGTGTGTGCCAAACTGATCCACGTTAGTGCGATTGGTTCCGATCCTGATTCTGATTCTAAATATGGCGCAACCAAGGGTAAAGGCGAATTGGCCGTTCGACAGGTTTCCCATGACGCGATCATCCTGCGACCCTCAATGATTTTTGGTCAGGAAGACGATTTCTTCAACCGCTTTGCGACGATGGCCCAAATTTCTCCAGTCGTGCCACTCGTCGGCGCCAATACACAATTTCAACCGGTTTATGTGGGCGATGTGGCAGAGGCCGTAGCGCATGCGGTTGATGGTCAGGTCGCCCGCGGCAAAATTTATGAGTTGGGCGGACCAGAACAACTCACTTTCCGCGAATGCATGGAGTTGATGTTGAAAGAAGTCTGCCGCAAGCGATTTTTGGTAAACATTCCTTTTGTTGCTGCATCCGCACTTGGCAGCCTGGTTGGGTGGCTACCCTTTGCGCCGATTACCCGTGACCAGGTGGAATTGCTGAAAACCGATAATCTGGTTTCTGAAACAGCGACGCACGAGGGCCGAACGCTCCAGGGTATGGGGATCCAACCAACGGCACTGGCTGCGATTTTACCCAGCTATATGGTGCAATATCGCCCGCACGGACAGTTTACCACTGCCGCAACGGGAGATGAGGGCTGAACGTCATCGTCCAGTCGCTGTTGCCCGAAGGGCTGACGGTTTATCCTGCGCTAGCGTTGATTGTTGCGAGCTTCTTTACTTCAGCGCTAACCGCTGCGGTTGGAATTGGCGGCGGGCTCACCATGCTGGCACTGATGGCTTACGTGGTTCCACCGCTCGCACTGATCCCGGTGCACGGGTTGGTTCAGCTTGGTTCGAATGCAAGCCGGGCTCACCTACTGCGACAACACACAAGTTGGTCAGCCGTTGTACCGTTTCTTGTCGGCGCAGCGATTGGCGCTAGCCTCGGCGCGATGGTTGCAGTGCAACTCCCGCAATCCCTACTGCAGATCATTCTGGCAGTGTTCATTCTTCTAATCCTGTGGATTTCCCTTCCAACGATCGAGAAAGCCAACCCATCGATCATTGGAGCGGGAGGCGCCACCACAACATTTCTAACAATGTTTGTTGGCGCAACGGGGCCACTTACGGCGCTACTCTTTGAGCGACTGTTTGAAGATCGCCGAAAGCTTGTTGCTACCAACGCGACCGCAATGTCGTTTCAGCACGGCTTCAAAATCATCGCATTTGGCATTGCCGGTTTTGCATTGTTTGAATGGTTGCCGTTTATTATCGCAATGGTGCTGACTGGATATTTCGGAACCATCGCTGGCACACGCCTGCTGGAAGGCTTGCCGGAAAAAACCTTTCGTGCCGTATTTAAATGGGTGTTGACGTTGATAGCGATTGATTTGTTACGGCGCGGACTGTTTGCGAGTTAGACCGTGATGCCAGGTATCCACTCATAAATCAGTGCAAACAAAAACAATCCAAGCGCCAACCGATAAAGCACAAAGACCAGAAAGCTGGTGCGCTTCACAATCGCCATTAATAGTGCAATCGCAGCAAGTGCTGAAAAGAAAGTGAGGAATGCCGCCCACAACACGTCTGCGGGAATTCCCTCTCCACTGGCTGCAAAATCAGCCATGGTCAGCGCCCCGGCACCGGCAATTGCCGGAATACCAAGCAGGAACGAAAACCGTGCGGCTTCCGCCCGTTCAAATCCCAGGAACCGGGCCGCCGACATCGTGATACCACTGCGGCTTGTGCCGGGAATGAGTGCCAAAGCCTGCGAGAGCCCGATCAGCATTGCGGAAACCAAGGTCATGTTTTCCATGGTTCGGACACGCTTTCCAACCAAATCGGCCACATACAGCACAATTCCAAAGATGATGGCGTTCCAGGCAATGATTTCAACACTGCGCAGATTGGCACTCATGCCGGATTTTTTGAGAAACAGGCCGAAGATCACCGCGGGAATAGTGGCGAGTACAATGTAGATGGCCATACGTCCGTGATCGGTCATCCGCAGCCTGCAAAGATTGAGCACACCACCCGCCAGCGCCAGCACATCGCGCCAAAAATAAACAATTACAGCCGCCAACGAACCCACATGCACCATGACATCTGCAGCAATTCCCTGATCTGGCCAACCGGTGAATGCAGGAATAAGGATCAAATGTCCGGAAGAGGAAATCGGCAGGAATTCAGTGATGCCCTGTACGATGGCAAGAACAATTATTTGCTCGGGGCTCATGCAAACTCCATCGTTTGGCAAATTCACCCAGCGTCATATCATCCCCAAAATTAGTGGTTCTTGCGGAGCAGATACATGCTGACTATGATTCGCTAATGCGTTAGTAATCCTCGTCTTTTCTTTCCATGTTCGCTGATCGATTTCCAGCATTAATATAGGCCAGTCATGCATCAACTTTACCACCATCCGATGTCTGCGGCTTCCAGGTACATAAGGTTGTTGTTGGGTGAGTACGGTCAATCAGTGGAATTCATCGAGGAAAAACCCTGGATGCGGCGTGAGGCGTTTTTGGCGCTCAATCCAGCTGGCACGATACCTGTTCTGATTGCAGAAGGTGCAAACCCGGTTTGTGGTGGCATGATTATTGGAGAGTATCTGGATGAGACCAGTGGCGCGATGATGCGCGACAAGCGCCTGATGCCGGAAAATTCCGGGGAACGGGCCGAAGTGCGTCGTTTGGTGGAGTGGTTCATTGGCAAGTTTGAACTGGAAGTTAATCGTTATCTTGTACGCGAGCGGGTGTTCAAGCAATTAATGCGTACTGAAGAGGGCGGGGGGCCGCCGGACGCTGGAACCATTCGTGCTGCTCGAGCCAATCTCAAACATCACATGAAATATCTAAACAGACTTGCAGCTTCCCGTGACTGGCTGGCAGGCGCAGAAATTTCTTGCGCAGATCTTGCTGCGGCCGCGACCCTTTCGGTGCTTGATTATCTCGGTGAGGTTCATTGGGAAGAAGAGCCTGCCGCAAAGGACTGGTTTGCCCGGATGAAATCGCGACCTTCCTTTCGACCTTTGTTATCGGACAAGGTACTGGGCCTGCCACCTGCATCGCACTACATTGATCTGGATTTTTGATGAATGATATCAGGCAGCTGATCAAACAAAAGGCGCATGCGCTGGGCTTTGAGCTTTGCCAATTCACTGATGCCAATTTGCCAAAAATCACCGGGACCAGACTTCAAGCGGCAATTGATGCCAATCGCCATGGTTCAATGGGCTGGCTTCAAACCACCTTTGCCCGGCGCAAAACTCCCACCGGCATGTGGCCCGAAGCGAAATCCGCCATATTGCTGGGATTGAACTACGGTCCCCAATCTGATCCGCTCGAGATCCTGAAAAAACGCCGTAAGGCTGCAATTTCAGTCTATGCCCAAAACTGCGATTATCACGATCTCATCAAGGGCCGGTTGAAGCAGATTGCCGGATGGATTGCTGCCAATACCGGCGAGGATGTAAAAGTATTCGTCGACACCGCACCGTTGATGGAAAAGCCACTAGCTGAAAAATCAGGTTTGGGCTGGCAGGGGAAACATACAAATCTCGTCTCACGCGACTATGGTTCCTGGTTGTTTCTGGGCGCGATCCTGACCACTGCCAAATTGGAAGCCGATGCGCCGGAAGAGGATCATTGTGGATCCTGTCATGCGTGCCTTGATATCTGCCCGACAAATGCATTTCCGGCACCCTACCAACTCGATGCGCGGCGTTGTATTTCCTATCTCACGATTGAGCACAAGGGGCCGATCGCGCGTGAATTTCGCGAAGCGATCGGTAACCGGGTGTTCGGCTGTGATGATTGCCTGGCAGTTTGTCCCTGGAACAAATATGCGCAAACCACCCGTGAAACAAAACTTGCAGCCCGCGAAGATTTAAGCGCCCCTGATTTGGTAGAGCTTGCCGGATTGGATGATGCAGGGTTTCGCAGCAAGTTTTCCGGTTCGCCGGTCAAGCGTATCGGGCGAAACCGGTTTTTGAGAAATGTGCTGTTAGCCATTGGGAATTCGGGTGATGCAGAGATGAATAAATCGGTAACACCGCATCTTGATGACCCTGATCCGTTGGTAAGAGGGGCGGCGGTTTGGGCACTGTCCCGGCTTGTGGAACATGAGAAGTTTGAAGAAATGATGATACAGGCACAACACAAAGAAACAAATGTTGATGTTTTAAAAGAATGGCGGGGGGAAGCCGAATGACAGAAATGACCCGGTCATTGTTTGTATTCGGAATGGGATATTCGGCACAGGCAGTTGCGGAACACAGTGCTGCTCAGTTCACCAGTATTACCGGCACAACCCGCTCAAGAGAAAAAGCTGTTGCCACGGGAAGGGCCGGAACAAAGTACCTGTTGTTTGATGGGGAGAAGCCGAGCGAAGAACTTGTTAAAGCGCTGGAATCCGCAACGCATTTGCTGATCTCCATCGCGCCGGGAGATCAAGACCCGGTGCTGGCCGCAATACCAGACTTGCGGAGTCTTGCAAGAAACTTGCAATGGGTAGGGTATCTTTCGACAGTCGGCGTGTATGGCAATCATGATGGTGCCTGGGTAGATGAAGATACTGATCCGCTTCCCGTCTCGAAGCGTTCGATCCAGCGGCTAAATGCTGAGAATGCTTGGCAGCAGTTTGCTGAAGAAGCAAAACTGCCGCTGACGATCTTCCGCCTGTCGGGTATTTACGGACCGGGCCGCAATGCGTTCATCAACATTGAAGCCGGTAAATCCCGTCGGCTTGTGAAGCCGGGGCAGGTGTTCAACCGGATACATCGCGACGACATTGGCCGGGCAGTTACGCTCGCGATGCAAGGTAACATTCCAGGTACCATCAATATTACCGATGATGAACCCTCACCACCCCAGCATGTGGTTTCATTTGCCCACGCGTTGATGGGCAAGGAACCGCCTCCGGATATTGATTTTGAAACCGCTGATCTCACACCAATGGCGCGATCGTTTTATGGAGAGAACAAGCGCGTTGCCAATACGAGATCAAAATCGGAATTGGGTATGGAGTATCAATGGCCGGATTATCGCACAGCGCTTACCCGAATGTGGGAGCAGGACTGCTGGAAGTAGCTTCCTCTCAATGCGGCATCTCGAGAATGATTTTAGGCGGCGCGGCGCCCAGGTGAATATCCTGGAAAGCAGCGGTTCCTGCTTCAAGTGGTCTTAGATCAGACCAGCCCTGATAATTGATTTTACCGGAATGCAGAATTGAAAGCGCTTCAACAAAATCGGCCTGCGTGTAGCAATAGGTGCCAATGAAGCGCACCTCCTGCAGGGTTAGCCGTCTTGTATCAAGGCCCGGCTCATTATCCTGCAGTCCGATGTGGACAATCGTGCCACCAGGCATAACCATATTGGATGCTGCTGCACGTGTGATCCCGGAACCCACCGCATCCAGAACGATGTCGGCATTGTTGGCGTCCGGATTTTCAGTTCGCGGGTCCCATGATTGCAGGTCCGTTACCTGCTTAAGCATGTCGCGGCGCAATGGATTGGTTTCTGCAACCCACAAATCGTTCACCCCTTGCAAGCGGAACGCCAACGCTGAAAGGAGACCAATGGCACCGCCACCCAAAACCACAACTTTGGCATCGCCTGCTGGTCGGGTTAGCCCGGCTATCCCAAAACCTACCGAATGAACGGCACAGGCAAGTGGTTCAGCAAGTGATGCCTGCGCAAATGCCAGATCGTCGGGAAGTACGGACAGATTGCGTTCGTTAATTGCGACTGACTGGGCAAATGCTCCTGGTACCCGCATGCCGATCAACTCGCGTTCGGCACACAAATGCTCGCGACCCGATTTGCAGGTATCGCAATTGCAACAGGTCATCAGGGGATTAATTGCAACCCGCTTCCCGGCTAGAGAACCGGTGCGTACGATACCTACCGCCTCGTGTCCTAAAATCAGGGGTGGTACACGTCGGGGATCATGACCGTGCCAGGCGTGCATATCGGAACCGCAAATCCCGCAATGAGTGATATCCACCAGACACTGGTCTTCCTCCGGAATAGCCTCAGGCACGTCACGTAATTCGGTTTGCTCCGCGCCGGTATATACAAGGGCTTTCATTTGGCTGTGTAGCCTCCATCCACATAGAGTACCTGCCCGGTGACATAGCGGCTGGCATCGGATGCTAAAAAGACCGCCGGGCCAGCCAGGTCTTCAAGCTCCCCATTGCGGCCAATCGCCGTTTGGGCTGCAGAATGTGCTGCGCGTTCAGGGTTTTCAAAAACAGCTGCGGTCAAATCAGTCGGGAAGAATCCCGGCGCAATCGCATTTGCATTGATACCTTGAGTCGACCAGGCTTCCGCCATTGCACGGGTTAGCTGGGTGATACCACCCTTTGACGCGCCATAGGATATGCCGTTCAAAAATGCCCTCTCGGATTGCAGGGAAGCAATATTGATAATCCGGCCCCAACCATTCTTCATCATGTGGTTTGAAAATTTTTGCGCCAGAAAAAACGGTACGGAGAGATTGAGATGGATGGTGGAATTCCAAACCTCTGGCGTGACCTCATCTGCATGTACTCTTGGATTAATGCCGGCGGCATTGACGATAATATCAGGCATCAACTTTGCCGCCTGGCATTTTTCAAGAAGCAGTGTCGGAGCATCTTCATTCATCAGATCAAGCGCAATGCATTCACCGTTGCGCCCACCCAGTGCCTCAATCAGATTGGATTGTCGGCGGGCAACCAGTATCAGGTTTGCGCCTGCGTCCGAGAGGGCATGGGCAATTGCCCTCCCGATTCCAGATCCGCCGCCGGTGACCAGTGCGGTCTTTCCGGCAAGCGAAAACATGGGGTTGTTAGACATCGGTTTTGCCGTTTCTAGTTTCCGTACCCGACATAGGTGAAGAACCCTTGAGAACCTGCAGCCGACAACCAGTCAGGCAACCAAAGGGCAAATCCTGGCAGAAGGAAGATCAGCGCAAGGCCAATTACCTGGATCACCATGAACTGCATCATGCCCAGATAAATATCCTTCAGATCCCACTCCGGCACCACGCCCTTGAGGAAGTATGCTGACAACGCAACCGGTGGAGACAACCACGCAGTCTGGAGGTTCACAGCAACCAGAATTGCAAACCAGGTCAGGTTTACATTCAACTCCACCAGCAACGGTACGAGAATTGGAACGATGATCAGAACGATTGGCACCCATTCGAGTGGCCATCCGAGCAGGAACACCAGCGCCATTACAAGGATTATCATCGCCGCAACCGAAAGATTGAGTGAAAGCAACACTTCGGTCAGATATTGAGGCGTTCCCAGATTGGAGAATACTGCGCCAAAGAAATTGGAAGCAGCCACCAGGAACATGATCAGCACGCTGATTTCCAGGGTCTTGATCAGGGCATCATAGAATTTGGCAACGGTAAGTTTCTTGTATGCCAGTGACAGCAGGATTGAACCAAACGCGCCACAGGCTGCTGCTTCCGCAGGTGTTGCCCAACCGGCAAGAATTGAACCCAACGCGAATGCAATCAGAACCGTTGGCGGAACGAGCCCCATAAAGAATTCGTACCACAGGTCGGAGAAGTAGAATCCGCCCGGCTTTGTGGCCCGTGCCCATTTGTAGACGAGGAACATAAAACCCAGCCAGGCGATTGGAACGATGAGCCCACCCAGAGGAATGAAACTCAAATTCCCGGTAGCACCTGCCGTAATGAGGTAAAAGAACACGATAAGGGAAGCCATCACAGCGATCACTTCCAGTAGATAATAGGGTGATGTTTCAGGTTGCTCATCTGGCGGCAGGATCGGCCCAAGACTTGGGTTTATCCAGCAACGGCCCAACGCATACATCATATATAGAATGGCGAGCAGTACACCGGGAATGATCGCCGCCCGGAAAAGATCGGTTACCGGTATTTCCAGAACCGGCCCCATGACAATCAACATGATCGACGGCGGTATCAGAATTCCGAGCGTGCCACCGGCCGTAATTGTGCCTGCAGCCAGCCTGACATTGTAGCCAGACTTGTTCATGGTCTTTGCCGCCATGATGCCAAGGATGGTAACGGATGCGCCGACAATGCCGGTTGCGGCTGCAAAGATCGTCGAGACAAAGAGCACTGCAATGAACAGCGCACCTCGTGTCCGCGACATCATCAGCTGAACTGCATTAAACAACCGTTCCATCAGTCCTGCCTGCTCCATCACGATGCCCATGAGAATGAACAATGGCACAGCAGCCAACTGGTCACTGAGCATCACGGAATTGGTTTGAAGAGTTAGCAGGAAGAACGTAAGCGCACTGCCCGAACCCCATGATCCGAAGGTGAAGGCGAGGAAAATCAGTGTGAATGAAATCGGGAACCCGACGAAAATCACAAACAGCATTGCCGCCAGCATGATCAGGCCTATGGCCGGCTTTGAAAAACTGAACATGCCGGTGGCGCCAACGGCACTGGACCACCAATCTCCTATGGGAAGAACTTTCGGGTAAAACACGCCAATGAAAATCACCGCAAGAAGAATGGCATACGGAATAAGGATACGGATGAATTGCGCCTCCCGTTCCTTGCCCATTTGATGGAATGCACGAAAGAGTTCCGGCAATCCTTGTAGCAACAGCAGGAATGCACCGATCGGCATGAAAATGCGGGCCGGCCACAGGATCGGCGCCCATGTCGAATCGCTGGCCCGCTCCCACCCACTTGAATTGAACATGTCCCGGCCAAAGGCATCCAGCCCGTATTCCAATGCGCTCCAGAAGAAGAACAACATGGCCGGAAAATAGAATGCCAAATAAAGCGTCGCATCAACGGTCGCTTGCGTTTTGGATGTCCAGTTTCTGAACAGAAAATCTGCGCGAATGTGGACGCCCCGCATCAACGCATAGGCAGCAGCAGCCATGAAAATCACACCACCGAGCATTCGGCTCGTGTCGTAAACCCACAGAGTTGGGCCCAGGCCAATCTCGCGAGCCAGGTCACCCAGGTCATTTTCAACCATCACGGCGAAGGCTTTGCGGGATACAACCTCAAACACCATTGCAAGCATGAGAGGTATCAACAGCAGACAGGTCAGTTTCCCGGCCCACAGATTGAGCACATCAATAAAGGCTGTAATCGGTCGTTGCCAGGGTGTCATGTCTTCCGGTGTTTGGCCGGGTTCTTCCGCCCGGCGCTCAGCAATCAACTCGTCCGTGATGTCGAGTTCTTCTGCATTGACTTCATCGGCCATGATTTTTCTCCCCTGAACATCAATCTGTATGCATTATGGTCGCGGCATGTCGGCGATAATGTATTCAGATCAATCGTGGCGGACGCAGTAAGCGCCCGCCATTGTTCTTGTTGTTTATTACTTCACGGTGTCAGCAAATGCCTTGCCAAGCGCAGCATTTGAAGCCTGTGAACCAGCCCAGAACGGAACTGCAATTGCAGCAAAGTCCTTCTGAGATTGCCATACTTCCGCGAAGAATGCATTTTCTGCAGAGTTCTTCTCAAGTGCAGCTTTCGCAGCATTCATGTATGCCGGGAAATAGTCCGCAGGCGTGTCGTGCAGGATGACGCCATGATTCTCGGTCAGGTCCTTGAGCGCTTTACCGTTTTCATAGATGCGGTAGCTCATTGACTTGGAAAGAGATGCGTTTGCAGCGACTTCAAGTGCCTTTTGCTGTAGTGGTGTCAATGCATCGTAGACATCGCCATTGATGTACAAGTCTGCGTTCACGACAACCTGGTGGAGGCCCTGAAGATAGTAATGCTTCAGAACTTTCTGGAAACCAAACACGCTGTCAGGTTTCGGGCAACACCATTCAGCCGCGTCGATTGTACCTTTTTCAAGTGCTGGCAGAATGTCACCACCACCCATCGCAACTGAAGCAATACCGATGTCCTTATATGTCTGACCAGGAATTCCTGGCGGTGTACGGAAACGGTACTTGCGGAAGTCATCCATGGAGTGGATTGGCTCTTTGAACCAGCCAAGTGCCTCAGGACCAACAGGCTGCAACATGAAACCCTTTACGTTGACGCCCATCTCATCCCAAAGCCGATCGTAAAGTTCCTTACCACCACCAAACTGGAACCATGACAGGAACGCGATATTATCGATGCCTACACCGGCACCTGCAACAGGTGAACCAAACAGCATGGCTGCAGGGTGTTTACCTGACCAGTAGTGAGTCCAGGCAAAGCCACCTTCAACAAGGCCTTTATCGACCGCATCAAGTGTTTCTTTCACACCGACAACAGCGCCGGCTGGTAGAACTTCAATTACAACTTCACCATTTGTCAGATCGCTCACATCTTGAGCAAAAGCCTTCAGCATGACCACTTCGTCAGCCTTGGCTGAAATCACGGATTGTACCCGGATTGTAGTTACGGCTTCCGCAACTTGCGGAACCACAAACATCGCCGCCCCAAGAGCTGCTGCAGCAATGCCTTTCGTCAATGTTTTAAGAATGGACATTTCCACCCTCCCTTTTAGTTTTCCCTCCGAAACAATGTAGTGGCGTTATGTGCCCCGCCGAAGATACGGGATAACGCTGGTTCACTACAATTTTTTTGGCAGACTTCCTGCCAAATTTCTTGGCCATCATGCAGTTCCCTGCAGGAGCGCCAGAACGCCATTGGCGGGATCGAATACCCCGCGATAAAACATTTCGCTTGATACGTATAAAAGCACGATCAGGCCTGCCCATGAGATCCATGGATAACGGGTCAGTAATTTCATGATGAGAGCGGCTGCAAAGGCCATCAAAACGATTGCCAAGCCAAGACCAAATACCAGCATCTTTTCATTGCCATCAGCAATTGCCGCGACCGCCAGAACATTGTCGAGTGACATGGAAACATCAGCAATTGTTATCGAAATAAGCGCCTGCGTCATCGTGCGACGCGGCTTGCCGGTATATCCGCGTTCCAGATCTTCCGCCAGTTCGGCTGCCTCGGCTGCTTCCTTGTCAATATTTTCGCGAATGTCGCAGTACAGTCTCCAGCACACCCAGAACAACAACAATCCGCCAGCCAGCAGCAATCCCGGAATGCCCAATAGTTTTGTGGCAGCAATCGCGAATACGATACGAAGCAGTGCTGCAACAACCATCCCATAAAGGATCGCCTTCTTGCGCAATTCCGGTGAAAGCGAAGCCGCTGCCATGCCGATAATCAGCGCATTGTCGCCAGACAACACGATGTCAGCGACGACTATGGAGCCAAAGTCAAATAAAGTTGCCAGCATCGGTTCTTATCGACCTTTCAGTTTTTCTTGGCAAAGGGGGTTCATCGTGCATCCTCCAGGATCATGTCGGAAGCTTTTTCACCGATCATGATTGCAGGTGCATTTGTGTTGCCGGATGTAATAACCGGCATGATGGATGCATCGGCGATGCGCAAATTTTCGATACCGTGAACCCTTAGTCGAGGGTCTACCACTGCCATTGGGTCGGTTCCCATTTTGCAGGTACCTGTTGGATGATAAATTGTCGTTGCTGTGTCTCGGGCCCAGTCAAGGATGCTATCCCGGTCATCATTCTCAACTTGCTCGCCGGGAGAATGTTCGCCGGTTGTCAGCGAACTTAATGGCGCATGGCTGGCAATCTTGCGGGCTATCCGAATACCATCGACCAGCGTGTCGCAATCGGTTTGGGTTGCCAGATAATTTGGGTGAATTACGGGGTGATCCGCCATGTCTGCGGATTTCAACTTGATCTGCCCCGTGCTTTCCGGCCGCAATTGCAGGACTGACGCAGTGTAGGCTGAAAATTTGTGTGGTCCTTCAGCCGGGCTGTCCGCGCTAAACGGTTGAATGTGAAACTGGATGTCGGGCGTTTCCAACTCGGCACGTGTCTTGAGGAAACCGGTTCCAAGGCTTGCGGCCATCGTCATTGGTCCGGTTCTGGTGAAAACATATTGAGCACCAATCAATGCCTGCTTGAATATATTGCCGACCTCCGTGTTGATTGTCGGAATGTTGCATTTGAAAACTGGGCGGGCCTGCAAATGATCCTGCAGGTTTTTGCCAACCCCTGAAAGTTGGTGGCGTACGTTGATGCCAGTGTTGCTGAGGCAATCCTGCGGACCTATTCCCGAAACCATCAACAATTGGGGTGACGCGATTGCCCCGGCTGACAGAATGACTTCCTTGCGGGCATTTATGGTAATTGTATCGCCACCCCGGTTGGCGCTAATGCCTGTTGCCTTGTTACCGTCAAACAGAATTTTCTCCACCGCAGTATTGGTGAAAATTCGTAAATTTTTGCGGGCTTTAACCGGGTGCAAATAAGCGACAGCAGAACTGCAACGCTTGCCATTTTTTGTAGTCAGCTGAAAATAACCAACTCCCTCCTGATCTTCACCATTGTAATCAGGATTGTGTTTGTAGCCGGCATTCAGTGCAGCGGAAATCCACGCATCCACGATTTGCCGTTTCAATCGGGTAGGCGAAACGGAAAGCGGACCGTCGGTTCCACGCACCTCGCTATCATTGGCTTCCCAGGTCTCGGATCGCTTGAAATAGGGAAGCACGTCTGACCATCCCCAGCCGGTGTTGCCCAACTGTCGCCACTGATCGAAGTCGCGAGATTGTCCGCGTACATACAACAGACCGTTGATGGAGCTTGAACCGCCAAGCACCTTGCCTCTGGGCCAGGGAATAGAACGACCATTGAGACCAGGGTCTGGAGCCGTTTGATAACACCAGTCAGTAGCGGGATTGCCCATCGTCTTGAAGTAGCCGACGGGCACATGGATCCAGGGAGAGGAATCCGGCCCGCCAGCTTCAACGACGGCAACTTTATTGCGTGAATCAGCCGAAAGCCGGTTTGCAATAACGCAACCGGCAGATCCAGCGCCTACTATGATGTAGTCAAATTCCGCCAAAAATGCTCCAAAAGTTTAAAAAATGAGACTTGTATTCCCATTTATTTTATGAAACCATATAATTTGTATATCAGCAAGCAGAATATTTTCCGGCAGGAAGGCTCACATGACTGGCGAACGTACCCCGACCAATCTACGGATGCTTTTGATCATGGAGATTGTTGGTGACGCAGGGCAGGCGCTTTCTCCAACCGAGATTAACAGCCGACTCAAACTGCCCAAGCAAACGATTCACCGATTGTGTAACACTTTGGTTGAGCAGGGATTCCTGATCAAAGACGGTGTGGACAAGAAACTTAGGCCTGCCAGGCGTACACGTGTCATTGCTTCCGGAATTTTGACCGCATCAAGATTTCACATTGCCCGGCACCAAATCTTGCAGGGCGTCGCCGATGCGGTGGGTGAGACAGTCAATTTCGTTATGCCGGAAGATGACGGGATGAGCTATATCGACCGAATTGAGACCGATTGGGCGTTTCGCGTCCAGCTGCCGATTGGTACGCATGTACCTTTTCACTGCACAGCCAGTGGGAAAACCTTCCTTGCCGGCCTGCCAAATCAAGCCCGAAAGAAAATAGTGGCAGCCCTTCAACTGGAAAAACTTACGCCCAACACCATAGACGACCCCGAACTATTGCTGGAAGAGCTGCGCGTCATATCCAAACAAGGCTATGCAATTGACAATGAAGAGTTTATGGAAGGCATGCTCGCGATTGCGGTACCGATATCGAACATGCAAGGCATGTTTCATGCAGCCCTTGCCTTTCACGGTCCAGGTTTGCGGCTTTCCGTCGACGGGCTTGTATCCAAAAAAGGCGTTCTGTTAGAAGCCGCCCGAAAACTGACTGAAACGATATTTGACTAAGAAAACACCAGTCAAAACCGTATCAGGCCGGTAAAAGCACTGATTGATTGATGTCAGAGATTTTGTTCAACCCCAACAATGCGAGGGTGATGCTTAACTCCTCGCCAAGCACGTCACAAAACCTCGTAAGACCCTGTTCCCCGTCCGCAGCAATTGCGAATTGCCAGGGCCTTCCAAGCATCACAAAGTCAGCACCCATCGCGTATGCCTTGACGATATCTTCACCACTTCGGATGCCGGAATCATAAAATAACGGAAATTTACTACCCACCGCTGTTCTGATATTTGCCAGCGCATGTATGGCTAATGGTGCACTCTCCATCTGACGGCCTCCGTGACTGGAAACCTGGATTGCATCAACGCCACACTTTTTGAGTTGAAGTGCATCTTCCGGGTCCAGCACACCCTTTACCACCAGCTTGCCCTTCCAGCGCTCGCGTAACCGTTTCAAAAATTCCCAATCTGCACCAGCACGGCTTGCACTGCGTTCAAACCGGGAAATGGATCCATCGAAATTCGCAAAGCCCGGCGGGCCATTCAAAAGCGTTTTGAAAGACCACTCGGGGTGCATCGCAAAATCGACAAACTGGTTGAAGCCAATTTTGAAGGGTAT
The DNA here is from genome assembly GCA_021775415.1 of Hyphomicrobiales bacterium. GTDB lineage: Bacteria > Pseudomonadota > Alphaproteobacteria > Rhizobiales > Rhizobiaceae > JAALLB01. The sequence goes on from JAJFHV010000004.1 coordinate 148,057, forward strand.
TTTAAAACCACGCCGTAATTCGCTCGGTCGGCGTCCAACTTCAGCAACGTCCGCTGTAAAGACCAGGACTTCATATCCGCAATTTTTCGCACGATCCAGAAAACCGTCACAGATTGATTCATCACTGCTGTAATACAGTTGAAACCAGGCATTGCCGGCTGCTGTTTCAATCATTTTTTCCATAGGTGTCGAAGCGGCAATCGAAACACCAACTGGAATATTGTGTTTTGCGGCAAGGCGGGCAAGCATCAAATCTGCGCCGGGTGCCGACAAGTTGCACATGCCCATTGGCGCTATTCCAAAAGGCAGGTTTGTCGGCTTTCCAAAAAGTTCAGTTTTAACGCTGCGATCTGCGACGTCCTTAAACACCCTGGGGCGCAGTTTGATGTCGCGAATGGCGTTCCGATTGGATATTTCGCCTGCACCCGAGCCTGCAGCACCATCAATTAAATCGAAAACGATCCAGGGCAGACGGCGTTTTGCCAGTGCCCGGGCATCCTCAACACAATGGATCGACCTGTCCCAAAACATTACAGACTAACCTCAAACTGGCGGCATACGGTTCCAGGCATCCAATGCGGCAATTTTGTAGGCCTCGGCAAGGGTTGGGTAATTAAATGTATTTTCCACGAAATACTCCAATGTTCCCCCCAAGTTGAGTACCGCCTGGCCAATGTGAATAAGTTCAGTCGCGCCTTCGCCGACAATATGGCAGCCCAAAAGCTTGCGTGTCTTTAATGAGAAAATCAGCTTAAGCATGCCGGTATCAAGCCCCATAATGTGACCGCGCGATGTCTCGCGAAACCTGGCAATACCGCATTCATACGAAATTTTTCGATCAGTAATTTCTTCCTCGGTCATCCCGACGGTTGATATTTCCGGGACAGAATAAATTCCGTATGGAAAAAACTCTGGTGGATCGTAGCCCGCTTCACCCAGCGCGTGACATGCAGCAATCCGGCCCTGTTCCATAGAGGTCGATGCGAGGCTCGGAAACCCGATAACATCACCCGCCGCGTAAATGTGGGGCACTTTGGTTTGGAAAGTCTTGGGGTCGACAACAAGTCGGCCGCGATGATCGCATTCAAGGCCGCATGCCTTGAGATTAAGGGCTTCGGTTGCACCGACCCGACCTGCTGCAAACAGCACAACATCGGAACGAATATTGCGCCCCCCCTCAAGCTGTACCCGGCAGCTTCCGTTCTTGGCTTTTGAGACCTTCTCCACCTTGCAGCCAAACCTCATGACCATGCGGCGGTCGCGAAGCTGGTAGGTAAAATCTTCAATCAGCTCCCGGTCGATGAAGTCCAGCATTGTTTCGCGTGGTTCCACCAGTGTTACGCCGACATCAAGGGCATTGAATATGGTCGCATATTCAATGCCGATCACTCCCGCACCAATCACCGTCATCGAACGGGGCAAGTCAGCCAATTCCAGTATGCCATCACTGTCGAAGATACATTCGTTATCGATCGGTACGTCTTTCGGGCGATAAGGCACAGTTCCAACCGCCAAAAGAAAGTGATCGGCTGAAAAATGGAAGGTTTCTCCCTCTTCACCTTCAACCTCAATTTTCTTTTCATCGACGAATTTTGCCTCGCCACGAAGGGTTGTCACCTGATTTCGGGCGAACTGATGTTCCAGCACCTCAATCTCATGATTAAGCGTGATGTGTAGCCGGGTGCGCAAATCATTTGCCGAAATGTCCTGCTTGACCCGGTACGAGCGGCCGTAGAAACCGCGCTCGCGCCAACCGGACAAATTAAGGGCGGTCTCGCGCAAGGTCTTGGAGGGAATTGTACCGGTGTGTACCGAAACACCGCCCACTCGCCTGCCGCGCTCGACCACGAGCACGTCGCGGCCAAATTTTGCCGCCTGAATGGCTGCCCGGCGCCCGGCGGGCCCGCTGCCGATAACGATCAGATCATAGTGGTCCATAAATTCCCCATAATTTAGTTGCTGTTATCCAGATTAGCAAACCTGTGCAACACGGTAGACTCTCCGGCTTAATCATGCGAGTGCAAACCCTTCAAATTTCATAATTGACGAACCATGCGCCAGCTTGACCAGATCAAAATTTGCGGACTTTCCACACGCGAAGCAGTTGACGCCGTTGTAAACGGCGGAGCAACGCACATGGGCATGATCTTTTTTGAAAAAAGCCCTCGCCATGTGAGCATTGAAAAAGCTGCTGAACTCTCTGCCCATGCCGCAGATCGCATCGTCAAAGTTGCCGTTACAGTCGATGCGGATGAAGACTACCTCGACCAGATTGTCGAGATGGTTCAACCGGACATGTTGCAATTTCATGGCAGCGAGACGCCTCAGCATCTGTCCTCGGTTAAGGCCCGTTACGGACTGCCGGTGATGAAGGCCATACCCGTTCGTGGTAGCGAAGATCTTGAAGTGGCCAGACCTTACGTTGGTATCGTCGATGAATTTTTGTTTGACGCAAAACCCCCCGAAGGTTCAGAGCTACCCGGTGGCAATGGTGTTCCGTTTGACTGGCAGATTATGCACCAGCTTGACCTTGATGCGCCTTACATGCTTTCGGGTGGGCTGGATGTTCATAACATAGATGATGCAATTGCCCTTTCGGATGTGGTGGCGATTGATGTATCGTCTGGTGTAGAACGTGCGCCTGGTGAAAAAGACATCGACATGATCGAAGCGTTTTTGATGCAGATAAAGCAAAGCGAAAAGACAGGAAGTGACGCGTGAGTACGGTTGAACCAAATTCGTTCAGGGCGGGTCCTGATCCCGAGGGTCATTTCGGAATTTTCGGTGGTCGCTATGTTGCCGAAACCCTGATGCCGCTTATTCTGGATTTGGAGAAAGCTTATTACGAAGCAAAAGAAGATCCTGAATTCAAGGCGGAGCTCGAACATCTCAATACCCACTACTCCGGCAGACCATCACCGCTGTATTTTGCGGAAGGCCTGACCAAACATCTGGGTGGTGCAAAAATCTATTTCAAACGCGATGAACTCAATCATACGGGTTCTCACAAGATCAACAATTGCCTGGGTCAAATCCTGCTTGCCCGCAAAATGGGCAAAACAAGGATTATTGCGGAAACCGGTGCGGGACAACACGGTGTTGCAACAGCAACGGTTGCTGCAAAATTTGGCTATCCTTGTGTGGTTTATATGGGTGAAACCGACGTGGAGCGACAATCGCCAAATGTTTTCCGCATGAAACTGTTGGGGGCGGAGATCGTTCCGGTAACTTCGGGCGCTGGTACCTTGAAAGACGCGATGAACGAAGCACTGCGTGACTGGGTGACCAATGTGGAAGATACCTACTACATCATTGGTACGGCCGCCGGACCGCACCCATATCCTGAACTGGTGCGTGATTTCCAGTCGGTGATCGGTAATGAGGTCCGTGGACAGATTATGGAAGCCGAAGGTCGTTTGCCGGATATGTTGATTGCTGCGGTCGGTGGCGGTTCAAATGCAATCGGCCTGTTCCATCCTTTCCTTGATGAAAAAGACATTCAGATTGTCGGCGTGGAAGCCGGTGGCCATGGCCTCGATGGTGATGAGCATTGCGCTTCAATTTCTGCTGGCAAGCCCGGTGTTCTGCATGGAAATCGAACCTTCCTGTTGCAGGATGATGATGGCCAAATCCTTGAAGGTCATTCAATTTCCGCCGGCCTTGATTATCCAGGTATTGGACCAGAACATTCCTGGCTCAAGGAAGCAGGTCGCGTAGATTACGTTCCGATTATGGACACGGAGGCACTTGAAGCGTTTCAGTTGCTTTGCAAGGTCGAGGGGATCATCCCGGCGCTGGAACCAAGCCATGCACTGGCTGAGGTGATGAAGCGCGCACCCAAAATGGGCAAGGACCAAATCATAGTCATGAATTTGTGCGGTCGCGGTGACAAGGATGTTTTCACCGTCGGCAAGGCACTTGGCTTCGAGCTTTAGGAAACCCAATCTGCAATGAAAAACTCGCGTATCGACACCCGCTTTGGCGAACTAAAGAAAGAAGGCCGTCCGGCGCTGGTGACCTTTGTCATGGGCGGTGATCCGGACCCTGAGACTTCGCTTGAAATTCTCAAGGGCTTACCGGCGGCGGGGGCGGATTTGATTGAAATCGGGATGCCATTTTCTGACCCCATGGCAGATGGCCCCGCAATCCAGCTTGCCGGCCAACGCGCCTTGAAGGCCGGACAGGACATGATCAAGACGCTTCAGATGGTACGGGAATTTCGAACCGGCGATAATGAAACGCCCATCGTTTTGATGGGCTACTACAATCCGATTTACATTTACGGCAATGAGCGGTTCCTAGACGATGCAAAGGAAGCTGGCATAGATGGTCTGATCATTGTTGATTTACCACCCGAGGCGGATGATGAATTGTGCAAACCGGCAATGGCACACGGAATACATTTTATTCGGCTGGCAACACCCACAACCGATGATGCACGATTGCCACGCGTTCTCGACAACACTTCGGGCTTTGTCTACTATGTATCGATCACCGGAATTACCGGTGCGGCAGCGCCCGATCCGGCGAAAGTTGCCGCCTCTGTTAGCCGGATAAAACAAAGCACAGACCTGCCGGTTGCCGTCGGGTTTGGTGTCACCAACGCCGAACAGGCTCAAACAATAGGCGAGACAGCAGATGCGGTCGTCGTTGGGTCAGCATTGGTAAATGCCGTTGCTGGTAGCCTTACTGAAAGCGGAAAGGGTGGCCCAAAAACAAGTGAAGCAGTTTCAGCACTTGTGCGTGATCTTGCTTCCGGTGTCAGGGCTGCAAAACGAAAGTCTGCCGCCTGAGCGCGCGTACGGAAAACTAACAGGACAGTGTTCTTGAAATGAACTGGATTACCAACTTAGTCAGGCCGAAAATCGGCAACCTTTTAAACCGGAAGGACATGCCGGAGAACCTCTGGATCAAATGTCCGGAGTCCGGCGAAATGGTGTTCCACAAGGATTTGGAAGCCAATATGGGGGTAATCCCCAATTCCGGTTATCACACACGAATTTCTGCCACTGAACGATTAAACCAGCTGTTTGATCATTCCGCGTATGAATTACTCGACATGCCGGTGGTTGCCCAGGATCCGCTTAAGTTTCGCGACAAATCGAAATATGCGGATAAGCTGAAAGATGCCCGCCGCAAAACCGGGCTGATAGATTCCATCCTTGCCGCAAAGGGTCCGATTGAGGGCCTGCCGATGATAGCGGTTGTGCATGAAATGCAGTTCATCGGTGGCTCCCTTGGCATGGCGGCCGGGGAAATGATCATCACGGCAATGGAACAGGCGGCAGCAGAAAAACTGCCGCTTATCCTGTTTGCCGCATCAGGTGGTGCGCGTATGCAGGAGGGGATTTTATCGCTGATGCAATTGCCGCGCACTACGGTTGCGGTGCAGTTGATGAAAGAAGCGAATGTGCCCTACATCGTTGTGCTGACCAATCCAACCACGGGTGGGGTGTCCGCATCCTATGCCATGTTGGGTGATGTGCATATTGCCGAGCCGGGTGCAGTTATTGGCTTTGCCGGGCGAAGGGTAATTGAACAAACCATCCGTGAAAAACTTCCTGATGATTTTCAGACTTCCGAATATCTGCTGGAGCATGGGATGGTCGATTTGATCGTTACTCGCCATGAATTGAAACCCACTATTTCGCGGATCGTGCGATTGTTGATGAAAATGCCGGCTTACGAGACCCCTGCGATCCAGCTGGAAGATCAAAGCGGCAACAAGCCAGCGCTCAATGGAAGCGGTGAGACACTGGATGCCGGTGATGAAACATCTGACAGCTCCCCAAGTGATCAAGCCAAAGCCGACTGAATTGGTGCAATCTCATAAAGTTACGCTGAAAAACCATAATGTGGTTTTGACCGTCAGTTCAGACGAGGCAATTTATGACGCGGCCTTAATGGCCGGCATTCAATTGCCGATAGCGTGTAAATATGGTGGCTGCATCAGCTGTGCTGCCAAACTGGTTAGCGGCAAGGTCCGCCAACCCAATGCAACCGCATTGAACAAGCGGCAATCAAAAATTGGATATATCCTCCTGTGTGTCGCACAGCCAACCATGGATTGCATTGTCGACGAAGGTGTGGAATCGCATGGTGAGCTTTACCAAAACCCGTTTGCCAGCGCTAATTTCAAACGATAATTGCTCATCTCGGGACCGATTGTAGCAAACACGTTGGTGCGCTCATCAGCCTCGTCGAAGCTACAATTCCGTGACTGGCACGTTACTGCGAAATGTAACCAACAATTCCATGCGCCGGACACCCTGAAATACCGTCAAAACCGACCAGTAAACCTTTTGGGATCAAATGCCGAGATATCAAAATTGGGCATCCGGTCTTGTGCCAGGTCAGCGATGATACGGCCGGTAATGCCTGCAAGCGTCATGCCGATGTGCTGGTGACCAAAGGCAAATAATATTTTGTCGGAACGATGCGAGCGACCGATCACTGGAAGCGCATCCGGCATGGTTGGACGAAATCCCAACCACTCCTCATCCGGAGCACCAATATCTCCGAACATCTGATGGGCTCTGCGTACGAGGAAGGCGATGCGTTCCGGTGATTTTGGTTTTTGAAGTCCGGCAATTTCAACCGTACCGGCAAGACGCAAGCCGGTGTCCATCGGTGTGGCATAGAAACCCGCATCCCCCCAACCAACCGGACGAGACAGCAGATGGGCGTGATTTTTGAACACGATATTGTGGCCACGCTCGGTATCCAGCGGAAGATCAGATACGCCGGAACCGGTGATGGATTTCGAGTGTGCACCAGCAGCGATTACTGCGTGGTGGGCAAATAGTTTGGTATCATCTGCCAATTCAACTGTAACGCCATCATCCTCGGGACTTGTGGCGGTTACCTTCGTTTGAACCCATGTTCCGCCATTTGCCACGAAGCGGCTGTGAAACCGTTCAACAAGTGCTTGAGGGTTGCTGACATGGCGGGCACCACGATAGAGCAGGCCCTTGTGAAACAGCAGTTTCAGCGCAGGCTCCAACTCCCGGATTGCGTCCCCGTCCAGCAAATCAAACTTCACGCCATTGCGCCGGCGGCCTTCAATGCCCGTAGCTGCTGCGTCAAATCCAGCTTTGGTGGCATAAACGTATAGACAGTCGTTCGAGACTATCAAATCTTCTGCATCTGCTTCCGTGATCAGCGGATCAAGTCCGGAGTCGGTATAGGACAGCAGGCCCCCCAGTTGATCTGTCGTATGGCGCACTTTGTCAGCAGAACAATTGCGCAGGAAGGCCATCATCCAGGGCAAATTGCGCAAGGCATAGAGCCAATCAAATCCAAGTGGACTTTCTTTGGAAAACAGCAATGAAGGAAGTGAACGTATAATACCGGGGCTGTTTACCGGCACACAGGCATAGTTCGCAATGGTTCCCGCATTGCCAAATGAGACACCGGTGCCAGGTGGATTTTCATCTACCAGCAACACGCGCAGTCCGCGCATCTGTGCCCATAGTGCGCACGACACGCCAACAATTCCAGCGCCAACTACCGCAAGGTCAAATCTGGTATCATTCATGTTGTAACGGCAAGGTCTGCCTTGTTGGAATATCTTGAACCGATATCCCGCAGCCGGGGTTATCCGCAAGAGACAGGATGCCATAGACAGGGCTTCATTCCAATATCTCAAATTGCGATATTCTGATTGGAGTGCATGCTTCTAATTCTAACGGGAATGGCCGTCCTCAAGTCTCGAGCAACACCAATTCAGCCAGTTTGATGCGTTGAATTTTTCCGGAAGGCCCTTTTGGCAAGTCGTCCATTATGTAAATCCGGTCGGGTGTCTTGAACGCGCCGACTTTCCCTTCGCAAATAGCAATCAGCTCAGCCTCGGTGGCGCATGACCCCGGAGCCAGTGCAACGCCTGCTTCCACCCGTTGGCCGTAGTGTTGGCAGGAACAGGCAAAGGCTGCTGCCTCGATTACATCAGGATGGCTGTACAGGGCTTCGTCAATTTCACGCGGGGCAATGTTCTCGCCCCCCTTGATGATAAGCTCCTTCAATCGCCCTGTGATGTAGACATAACCATCTTCGTCCATTCGACCAAGATCGCCAGTGCGCAACCAGCCTTCCGGGGTAATCGCCTGCGATGTTGCTTCCTCGTTTTTTAGATAACACCGCATAACATTCGGTCCGCGAACCAGAACTTCACCTTCCGTATCACAGGGTAGTCCGGTCTGGTTTTCATCAGCGATCATTATTTCATTACCGGTTGCAATTCCCGGTGATCCGATTTTCCGCTCTGCGGGCGGGAGCGGGTTTGACAGGATTTGCGCAGCTGTTTCCGTTAATCCCATGGTTTCAATAATGGGAATGCCAAAGCGCGTTTCAAATGCCTCGTGAATATCAGGTGCCAGTGGTGCGGATGCGGAACGACCGAACCGCAGGTGGTTACAAGCAGAAATGTCCTCGTGATCATCTTTGGCATTGTGCAGAAGGTAGGAGATTTGGGTCGGAACCACTGAAAACCAACTGCACTCATTGTGTCTGATCGTGTGCCAAAATCCTGATACCGAAAAACGGCTTGGAATTACAACACTGCCACCAGAAACCAGCGGTCCGATTACTGTCACGCACAGGCCATTGATGTGAAAAAGTGGTAAGACGCATAGCGCCCGGTCTTGGGAGGACAGCTGGTGAGCATCGGCGGCATTTTGACCACCGGAAAGCAGGTTTGTATGGGTGAGCACCACACCTTTCGGTCTACCGGTGGTTCCGGAGGTGTACATCAGCAAACCATCAGAATTACCGCTTGGCGGGTTCCATTCATTTGGGTCGCACAGGGACGCAAGAAGCTTTTCATCCACCGTGATGAGGGAAGGTGGGTTGGTACAGCCGAATGCCAGTCGAGCCAGCGCAGACTGATTTTTCTGGTCAACAAAAACCAGTTTCGCTTCTGAATGTTCCAACACATAGGTAATTGTATCATCGCCAGCCACGAGATTGATGGCCGTTGCCAGGAACCCGCCATACATGATGCCCAGTACAATAATGGCGGAATGGGAGCTGTTGCCGAATGCATAAGCAACACTTGCTCCGGGTTCGACACCTTGTGAAGTTATGTGGGCAGCAACGGCACTCACCTTGTCCTTGAGGTTGGAAAAACTGGTTATTTCGCCGGATTCCGGGTCAATCAGAAATGGCTTGTTTGGAGATGATTGCGCCCGCGAATTGATGACGTCGGCGACAGACATTTCATGACCCGTTGCCAAAGATGTGGCCATCACGGTCATTTTCCAGCGACCTGCCAGTAGTCACTAAAAACCGCATCAAGGCTTGGTTCATTCGCTGGAATGGTTCGAACAATCTTGGTGGTGTTCATAAAGTGGCGATGATTCAAATTATCATCAATCGAATTGCCACCCCAGCTGCCGCAACCCATTGAGAGCGAAAACGGCATTCCGTTGTCAAATGCACCGCCGGTCGCAAAACAATGCGCCTGATTGACAATCACCCGGCACGTGGGCAGTTCGTGGCCCAATTCCATTGCACGGGTTTCATCAGTTGAGTGGAGGCCTACAGAGTGTCCGGCACCCTGATGGGCAAGAATGCGGCTTGTCACTTCCTTTGCAGTCGCAAAATCCGTAGCACGATAAAGCGATGCAACAAGGGAAAGTTTTTCACCGGATTCTGGATGGTCAGGCCCAATGCCTTCAGCGGGAATTATCAGGAACTTTGCTGTGTTTGCATTTGCGACTTCAATTCCGGTGATCGCAATTACCTGATCTACGTCGCGGGCAATTATGTGGCGATTAAGCTTGCCATCCTGAAACAGTGATGCCTTCAATTTTTCTGCCTGAGCACTCACAAGCAATCTGCCACCTGCAGCCTCAATTTCCGTTATGAACTGGTCGTAGGCTGCATCGACCACAACCAGGCAATTTTCCGAAGAGCATGATGTAGCATTGTCAAAGCATTTGGATGCGGTGATTTTTTCTGCGGCAGATTTCAAATCCGCAGTTTCGTCTACAATCACCGTGACATTTCCTGCACCCACGCCAATTGCCGGAGTGCCGGAGGAGTAGGCACGACGCACATTGTCCTGGCTCCCGGTTACGATCAGCAGGTCGCATGTCTCCATCAACCGCTGGGTTTTTTCTTTCGATGAAGGTGATGGAACCATTTGAACAAGATCGGGGTCAACGCCAATCTTGGAGAACTCTACATGAATGTATTCGAGCAGCTTTTCACAGACGACGACGCCTTTGGGCGACGGTGAAAGGATGATTGCGTTGCCGCATTTAAGGGCGTTGATGATATTATTGGCAGGTGTTGCACCAGGATTTGTCGAGGGAACTACTGCGCCAACCACGCCGATTGGCCTTGCTATTTCGGTAATACCGGAATTGGGGTCATGATTAATAACACCTTGGGTTTTGACATCCTTGATGTCACGCAGAAGGCCCAAGGTTTTGCGGTGGTTCTTGGTGATTTTGTCTTCGACATTGCCAAGGCTGGTAGTCTCCACTGACATGATGGCCAGTTCTCGATTGCGGGCAGGTTCCATCAGGGCCCAGGCAGCAGCCGATGCGGCATTGTCATAACGGGCCTGGTTGGCGTCTTTCTCGAACGCCGCCTGTGCCAGCCGTGAGCGCGCAACGAGTTGATCGACCAGCATTTCATCCGGCGAGAGATCGTCCTGCAATTTTTGAACCGCCATAGGTTAAGTCCAGTATCAAATTTGATGGGTGGTGAGGGCCTCACTGCCCTCACCCAGGGTCTGAGATGCCCCTACAGACCTTTGAGCAGTTCCGTCAGAGTTGCCTTCCGCTCGGCCCACATAGCCTGCACCGCAGCACGGTCCATGATCTTAACGGGTGAGTTGGTTTGTTTCATTTTCTGCGTTACCCGCTTATGAGCGAACATTTTTGGCACTTGCGTCGCCAGTTTGTCGATCACGTCCTGAGGCGTATCTTTAGGCACCATCAAACCACGGAAGTTGACTGACGCGTTATCGACATCCAGTCCACTTTCTTTCAACGTTGGCACGTCAGGTAAAAATGCGTGGCGTTCCAAATCGGCAACAGCCAAAATTTTGACATTTCCAGCCGAAGCGGCACGCGCGGCGTCGGAAAGATTGTTGATACCGGCGAGCGTTTCACCGGCAATCACAGCTTTCATGGCCGCAGCACCGCCACCCTTTGTCGGAATGTAGGCAAGCTTACACGCGCAGGCTTTTTCGATTTGCAAGGCTGCGATGTGGTGGCCAACGAACAGACCTGCTCCGGATGTTGTCGCTTTGCCGGGATTTTCCGTGGCATAGGCGATGAGATCGGCCATTGAGCTGAACTTGCTGTCTTTACCAACAATAACGACGGCAGGATCCGCGCCCCAGTTGGCGATAGGTTCAAAAGAGTCCGCGTCGTACTTCACGCCCCCCTTGATGCCTTGCGCAATGAAGTGTGGAACATTGTAAGCCGACATCATATAGCCGTCGGCTGCAGCCTCAGTTGCAAACCAGTTCCAGCCCTTGCGGCCGCCTGCTCCTGGCTTGTTCAATATGTATATCGGTTGGCCGAGAATATCTTCGTTGCCGGCTGGAATGGTGACGATACGTGCCTGGAAGTCGGTTGCCCCGCCAGCTCCGTATGAGACTTCCACGCCGATTGGGCGATCAGGATAATCGGCTGCCAGCGACATGCTGGCCATCAAGGTAAGTGCAGTTGCGCCAAGAAGCGCGGTTTTTAGAAACGTTTTCATATTGGTTCCTCCCGGTTGAAAACTTCTTCTTCAGATGAACATGCCGCGCGGCGTCTGAACCTGCAGCACAAGGGCAAATAGCCCATAGATAACGGCCATGAAGGCCAGGGTAACGCCTGCTCTTTTGGCCCAGTCTTGCGAACTGGAATAAGGAGCCGGATCGTAAAACGAATAGACGAGAAAAAAGGCAATTGTAGAAGAGAAATAAAACCCAAGCGCCTTTGCCGCCCAGAACACCAACACCAGCATAACGACTAATCCGGGCAACAGATTGACGCTATCCTGTTTGGCAAGGCCCCGCCCGACCTTGGCAAGCCCGGTTGCTGCACGGATGAAATTCCATACTGCCAACAAGACAAAAACTACAGCAACAATACGGGGAAACAGAAACGCCGACGCCGGTTCTTGAGTGAAACTCAGATACGCGACCAGCAGAGCCAAACCAAAAATGATGGAGGCTGGAACAACGTGCTGCATTCGGTGGCTGTTCATTGGGCCACCTCTTTGTCGTCAACAAAATTACTGCGCAGCATGTTTGTCCAGAAAGAGTAGCCGATCGAGGCTATCACGAGTGCAACGAGGATGATGTTCAAAGGTCCCGTGAAGAAGTATACCCACGGGCCGTCTTGCGCAGTGGCAATCATGGACCCGTTTGTGAAATAATCGCTTGCAATCGGCCCAAGGATCAAACCCAGCACCAGTGGGGCTGCTGAGAAACCGAATTTTTCGAGAATGTACATGCCTACGCCAAGCACAAGCATGATCTGCACATCACCCATGCTCTGGCTTACCGAATAGGAGCCGAACAAGGCCAATACCAGAACAGCGGCTGCAAGAATGGGAATCGGGGCCTTGGCAATGCGCGCTGCCCAAGCAGCTGTGTAAATGCCGATTATGACCATGAGAATCTGCCCGAGCAGCATGGAGTTGATGAATGTCCACACCACCTCCGGATGCTTGTCGAAAATATCGGAACCGGGGAAAATCCCATGGATCAGCAGACCACCCAGAAGCACAGCTGCCGTGGGGCTGCCGGGGATGGAAAGTGTCAGCAGCGGCACCAGCGACGGACCAACCATGGCATTGTTGGCGCTTTCTGCAGCGATAACGCCTTCGGGGTGGCCAGTACCAAACTTTTCTCTATGTGGTGAAAAATTGCGCGCCTGATCATAGGCAACGAGACCCGCAATCTGCCCACCCACGCCGGGAATTAATCCGATGATAGAGCCAATGACGGTACCTATTGAAAGCGCCCGCACAGAGGAAACCACTTCCTTAAGTGAATCGAGGATCTTGTATTTCGGGACCTCAATGCTTTCGATTGCAGCGCTCATACGTCCCTTGGCAAACATGTCCAATACTTGGGGAATGGCGAACAGGCCAATCAGTGCTGGTATGATGGTGATACCGCCCGAGAGCGCATCGAAAAACACAAACCGCTCGGCGCCCTGGATGTCGTCATATCCGATTTGAGAAAGCCAAAGACCAATGCAGCCCGAGAGCAGCCCTTTTACGAAGGATTTTGAGTCGAGCGAGCCAATTACCGTGACACCGAGAATGGCAATCCAGAACAGGTGCGACGGGCCGAATTTCAAAGCCCACTGGGCCAGAACCGGTGTCAGGAAGATCAGCAGCAACACGCCGATGATACCACCAACGCCGGAGGCCATAAACGACAGATGAAGCGCACGGGCACCCTCACCTTTCTTGGCCATGGCATTACCATCAAGCGCAGTAGCAATGTTCGCAGGCGCGCCTGGGATTTTTAAGAGAATGGCACTCACAGCGCCGCCAGCCACGGTTGATGTATAGGCAGCTCCCAAAAGAATCAGACCCTGAGTCGGCGTCAAATGAAAGGTGAAGGGAATAAGCAGCGCGACTGCCATGGTGGGTGAAAGCCCCGGTGTTGCACCAAGGATCAATCCGCCAATCGTACCGCCAATCAATAGCGCCAGAGCCAGCGGTTCAAACACGCCACCAAAATAAAGAAGGAACTCCATTGCTCTCCCATACAGCTAGAAATCCATTGCCTGACCATAAAGTTTAATGAATGAAAATAATTATGCAAACGTTTTCATTTTGAGGTATTTTGAGCCCATGAAACGTGTTCGTTCCCGAAAAGGGGCTCCAGGAATCGTCGAGGTCGCGCATCGGGCCAATGTTTCGCCCGCAACGGTATCGCGCTTTTACAATTCACCTGAAATTGTTCGTGGCCCCACAAGATCGCGGATTGAAAAGGCTGCAATCGACCTTGGCTATATCCGTGACCGGATGGCCGGCGCATTGCATAACCGGTTTTCCGGCACGATCGGATTGATCGTACCGACAATAGACAATGCGATTTTTTCAGAAATGATTGAGGCATTTTCAGCCAGGCTGCAGGAAAAAGACCGCACGATGCTGATTGCAGCACACGGTTATGATTTGACACTTGAAACGGCGGTGGTTCGTGCGTTGCTTGAAAGGCGCATTGATGGCGTTGCGCTTGTGGGCTTTGATCATGAGGAAGTACCACTTAATATGCTGGGCCAGCGAGACGTTCCGGTCATTTCAATCTGGAACTACAGAGATAACTCTCCAATTCCCTGTGTTGGTGCCAATAACCGCGAAGCGGGCAGATTGGTCAGCCGCCATTTGGTGGAGCTTGGACACCGGGATATTGCGTTTATCTTTCCTGATACGGCTACAAATGATCGCGCGCGAGACCGGGTGCGGGGCGCGCTCGATGCCGCGCAAACAATGAACCACACAGTTCCCAGTGAACGCATATTCTCGTGTCCTTATGACGTTGGTGAAGCCAAGAAACTCGCCATAGACCTGTTAAAGAAGAATAGGCCCACAGCCATCATCTGCGGCAATGACATTATCGCGCACGGCGTCATTTATGCCTGTCACAGTATGGGTTTGTCGGTTCCCGACGAAGTTTCTGTTGCCGGTATTGGGGATTTTCGCGGCTCTGAACACATGGAACCGGGATTAACGACTGTTCGACTTCCCGCCAGACGGATCGGGCGCATCGCTGCAGACACAATCCTGACTATGAGCGAAACGGGTATTCCACCCAATCCGTTACACAGATTGATCGAACTTTCTTTGATCAAACGGCAATCAACTGGTCCGGCCAGAAAAGTGAATTAGGACCTGGCACTTATCTTACTATGAGCTCCGGTCCCATAAAATAGGTCGGCAGGATGGTCGACATCGCCGGTATGTAGGTCACCATAATCAGGAAAATGAAGAGTATTCCAAGCCATGGGAGTGCTGCCTTGACCACACTCATCATTGGCATTCCGGCAACCCCGGAAGTCACAAATAAATTGAGGCCAACGGGTGGTGTGATCATGCCGATCTCCATATTGACCACCATGATGATGCCCAAATGAATGGGATCGATACCCAATTCGATTGCAATCGGGAAAACCAGCGGTGCCACAATAACGATCAGGCCGGAGGGCTCCATGAATTGTCCGCCTATGAGCAAGATTACATTTACGACAATCAGGAACATCCACCAATCAAGCCCGACATTGAGCATTGCGCCAGCAATGTGCTGGGGAATTTGTTCATCAGTCAGCACATGTTTGAGGATCAACGCATTTGCGATGATGAAAAGCAGGGTAATTGTCAGTTTTCCGGCCTCAAACAAAGTGTCACGCGTGTCGGAATGAAACCAGGCAGTAATCAGCGCCTGGGGTTTTTTCAAAAGTGAAATGGAAGTTCCGTCCGGCCCGCTCAGTGGCCCCATGTCGCGATAAACAAACACTGCAATTATGAACGCATAAACCGATGCAACAGCTGCTGCCTCTGTCGGGGTGAAATAGCCGCCATAGATACCGCCTAGTATGATTACGATCAGCAGCAGCCCCCAAAACGCATCCAGGCCGGATGCCAATATTTCTTGAAATCCCTGCCACTCCCCCTTCGGCAGGTTTTTCCACTTGGCGGCGATGTAAATGCCGACCATCAACATGGTGCCGGCGATAATGCCCGGGATGACACCCGCCAAAAACATACGGCCCACGGAGACATCGGTCGCGGCAGCGTAAACCACCATCACAATCGAGGGCGGGATGAGAATTCCCAGTGTGCCGGCATTGCAGATCACACCAGCAGCAAATTCCTTTGAATATCCGACCTGGCGCATTCCGGCGATGACGATGGTGCCAATGGCAACCACGGTTGCGGGTGAAGACCCGGAAAGGGCTGCAAACAACATACATGCAAACACACCGGCAATCGCCAACCCGCCGGGCAGATGTCCAACGCAGGCAATTGAAAACCGAATGATCCGCCGGGCAACACCACCGGTAGACATGAAAGAGGATGCCAAAATGAAAAACGGAATTGCCAGAAGCGTGTAGTGACCCTGAAATGCCGAGAACAGGGTTTGTGAAATTGAGGCAAGCGAGCTGTCTGAAAATGTCAGTAGAAACAATATGGAACTAAGGCCAAGTGCGACCGCAATCGGCACTCCGATCAACAAAAGACCAATGACAAGTCCAAAAAGTATTGCCACTTCCATCAGGGTTTATCCCGCGCGCTGGAAATTTGTTCGACTGCATCTTCAACCTCATGGCTTGCTATGATGCTGTCGGTTTGGTTTTTCCAAACCTTTATGCCTGCCTGGACAAAGCGAAACAAAAGCAACGCCATGCCAAGCGGCAGTGCAAAATAAGGAATAAAGCGGGGGAATTTTTCGTATTGCTCGCCGTTGTTCATCCAGTCTGCGATAAACTGGAGAAATCCGGGCATATTGACATCATCAACCTCGTACCAGGCCTTGGCGAGAAACTTCTCCTCAAATCCGGTTGGAAACCAGCGTCCGGTGGTTGCGGGCAGATTGGCGAAATTGGCCCAGTAGTCCCAACTGCCTTTCAGCAGGAGAAATGCATAGAGCAGACAGCAGAAGACAGACAGCAGTGTCAGGGCCTTGCGCGGTCTCGGGGGCAGCATGTTTGTAACCAGATCGACGCCCAGATGCGCTTTCAGCTTGACGCAGTAACTCACCCCCAACAGCACCAGCCAGGCAAACAAGAACACGGTGAGTTCAAGTGAGAGCAGGCCGAAGGTTGAAAGCGGTTTGGCAAGCGGCGCAAACCAGTCGGAACGCCAGAATGAATATTCCTGAAATTTGCGGATAACGACATTGGCAAAGGTGATGAGCGCCATTGATCCTAACAGAATGGCGATCAGTGTTTCTTCCAGCTTGTCCAAAATGCCGCGCTGGGAAATTCCTGAAGACTGGGTCACAAGTTTGATGGGCAGGCACTACCGAAATATTTGATGAGGCCGGTAGTGCCTGTTCCCATTTTAGTGAGTGGCGTTGATGGCTTGTGCGGCGTCAATCATGTCGGCACCCACATCGCCTTCAAACTGCTTCCACACAGGCTTCATTGCATCAACCCAGGCCTGGCGTTGTGCGGCATCCAACTGACGCACTTCTGTACCCGCTGCGATAACTGCGGCCTTTGCTTTTTCGTTTACTGCAAAAGCTTCGCCATTGCGTGCTTGGGTAACTTCCTCGACGATTGTGGAAAGCTGGTCGCGAACGCCTGCATCAAGGCCATCCCACCACTCAGCAGAAGTTACGACCAGATAGTCGATAATGCCATGATTGGATTCGGTTACCCCATCCTGGACTTCAAAGAATTTCTTTCCGTAGATGTTCGACCAGGTGTTTTCCTGCCCATCAATTGTCTTGGTTTGCAGGGCACCGTAAACTTCCTTGAAAGACATTTTCTGCGGGACGCCACCCACCGCTTCAAACTGGGCCTGCAACACATCTGAAGACTGGATACGGAACTTCAGACCTTCGGCATCCGACGGATTGATTAAGGGTCTGGTGGCTGACAATTGTTTTAATCCGTTGTGCCAAAAGGCCAGGCCCTTGAGACCGCGATTGACCATGGAATCTTTCATCGCCTGTCCAGCATCAGAATTCTGGAAAGCGTCCACTGCATCCATGTTTTTAAACATGAAGGGCAGGTCGAACAGTCGAAACTGCTTGGTGTATTTTTCAAATTTCGAAAGGGAAGGGGCCGCCAGTTGTACGTCTCCAAGCAGTAATGCTTCAAGCACCTTGTTATCGTCATAAAGGGTTGAATTCGGGAACACCTCCATACAGGCCTTGCCGTTCATCTCGGCATTTACGCGCTCCGCCAACAGCGTGGCTGCAATCCCCTTCGGGTGTTTGTCTGTATTGGTAACGTGACTGAATTTGATGACTGTTTCGCCATCATCACACTGGGCGTATGCACTCAATGATGTTGCTGCCACCAGGCTTGCCGCAATCGCGGTAATTTTCAACATGCGCATGATAATCTCCTCCACTTGTTTGCTCCGGCCTTCTGTCGCATAAGGCAGGAAACTTTATAGTGTCATTAAAGGCCATAGCAGGGCGCGTTACAATGGTGCTTTCGACCAATGGTTTGTGATTTGAATGGAGAGCGGAATATGAAGCAGCTGGCTTTTATAGTTCTGTACGTTTTGAGTGCAATCTGGTTTGGCAGTATCCAAGCCAGTGCACAAAGTACGTTGAATTCAACCGAGGGTGCGGTGGTTCCCAAGGCGAGCGTAATCACACCAACCACACCGGCAGCACAATCAGTTGAGCCGAAAAAAGCGGCATCCTGGAGTGGCGTTCTCGATTCAACAGTACAGGCGCTGTCGCGTGAAGGTTTGACCAGCGAAGAGTTGGACAAACATTTCAAGGAAGCAGGGCGGATTATTGGAGAGACAAATGCCAAAATCCTTGAAGTCCAACCCGAGGTTAATCAGCTAAGCCAGCAGCTCGAAGAAATCGGGCCTGGTCCGGGTGAAGGGGAGCCAGCAGAAGCTGCAGATATTTCTGCCCGCAGGGATTTGCTTAATAAACAATTTGCCGAAGCAGACGGCAAGTTGAAAGAAGCCAAGCTGGCGCTTGTGCGTGCGCAGCAAATACAAAAAAGCATTGCAAGTAACCGGCGTGCCAGGTTTGTCCGTGCGTTGACCGCGCGATCTGGTGATCCCGTTGATACCACCTTTTGGGGCAGGTTCTTGTCCGGATTCAAAGGCTTTTCGAGAAGCTTTGGCCTATTGTTCAAGGATTCTTTTTCAGTTGTTTCGAGCACCCACCAGTTAGAAACATGGAAGAAACTGGCTTTGCCAATACTTCTTATCCTGGCTTTTTCGATTCTCGTGTATTTACGGCGAACGCTGATGGCTTTTGGCGGGTCGTTGAATTTGCCGAAGGAAAACACTGAAGTAACAAACCCGGTTCGTGGGTTTTTCGATTTTTGTCGCTTCGGTGTGTTTGGTGCGCTTATCCCGATCATACTCTATCTGGCGCTCTCCAAATTCGGGCTTTTGACGGCAAGACTCGACCAGTTCATGCGCGAAATAGTCATTTCGCTTGGCTTTGTTGTTTTGGCGGTATCGCTTGCTGTGGTGATTTTGGCCCCTTCTGACAATCGCAAACGGATTGCCAATCTCTCGGATGCTACAGCCACCAAGGTGTTCCATTTATTGGTTGCGGGGTTGGCGATTGCCACAGCCTTGCGGATATTAAATGTCACGTCGGTTGTTTTGGTTTCACCCTTTGAAGTGAGTTTCGGCTTCAGCATTTTAACCAGTGTGGTGGTATCCGCGTTCGGGCTCTGCGCCTTGTGGCTGATTGCACGTGACAGTGAGGGGCGACCGATTTACGGAGACCCACAACTGCGAGTGATCAGCTGGCGTTATCTGCGTTTGTTTGTCTGGATAGCAATTGGTGTAACGATTATTGCAATCCTTTCCGGCTATATCGCGCTTGCAGAGTTTCTGTCATTGCAGTTGATTTTTGGATCGGTTGTTTTAGGCACTGTGTGGCTCTTGTTGCGAGTTCTGGAAGCCCTTCAGTCTGGTGCGCTGCAAAACCAGGAAGCAATCGCCCAAGAGCCCTTGGCGGAAGCCAGCCGCACTTCTCCCAACCAGATGGGCGTACTTGGTTTTGGTGTTTCAAAACTGTTGGTCTACCTCGTGGCAATCGTATTGTTGTTGTTGCCCTGGGGTTACCAGACCAGCGACTTCTTCCTGATGATCAGCCGGGTCTTCTTCGGCTTTCAGATTGGCGGATTGAGTTTTTCCCTTTCTACCATCTTGATGGCTGTGGCGCTGTTTGCCGTTGGCTACACCATTACCATTGCGCTTCGCGGCTGGCTCAACAACCGGCTCTTGCCGACAACCAAACTCGATATCGGGGTCAGCAATTCAATCTCGACAATTTTCGGGTATTTCGGGTTTACGCTTGCTGCGGTTCTGGCAATCACGGCGGCGGGATTTGACTTGTCAAACCTTGCCATTGTTGCCGGTGCTCTCTCGCTGGGCGTTGGTTTCGGTCTGCAAAGTATTGTCAGCAATTTTGTCTCCGGCTTGATCCTGCTTACCGAGCGTCCGATCGCTGCCGGTGACTGGGTAGTGACAACTGGAGGGGAGGGAACCGTCAAGCGTATATCGGTGCGTTCAACGGAGATCGAGACATTCGACCGGGCGTCGGTGATTGTACCCAATTCTACCTTGATAACCGATCCGGTGACCAATTGGACACGCACAAACAAGATGGGTCGAATTATCGTTCCAATCGGAGTGGGATACGATTCCGACCCGGATCAGGTGCGGGAAATTTTGCTTGGCTGTGCGGATGAGAATTCCGGTATCCTGCGCAAGCCAATGCCAATCGTGTATCTGATGGACTTTGGTGCGGATGCATTGGTTTTCCAGTTGCGTGCCTACCTCGCAGACATCAACTACAGTGTCGTTGTACAAAGTGAACTGCGGTTTGCAATATTGAAAGCGCTGCGTGCAGCCAAAATTGAAATCCCCTTCCCTCAAAGGGATATTCATATCAAGAGTGGCAGCCTTGCAGAAACCAAACCAGCAGCTCGTGCAGCCAAAAAGTTGACAGGGAGAAAGTCACGCTGATCCATGTATGTTTCCGGAAATAGCTACGAGGAAATTTACGCGAATTTTCGCTGGCAGGTGCCGGAACGTTTCAACATGGGTGTGGTTTGCTGTGATGATCATGCCGGAAAGGATCCGGACAAAACGGCTCTTGTTCGCTGGCAGGAAGACGGACCGGGCATTTCGCACAGCTATGGTGAACTAAGACGCCATTCAAATCGTTTGGCAAATGGTCTGCGTTCCCTTGGCATCAGGCAGGGCGACAGGGTGGGAATAATCCTGCCGCAGAGTTTTGAAACAGTAATTTCTCATATCGCAATTTACAAACTGGGTGCGATCGCCGTGCCTCTTGCCCGGTTGTTTGGCAGTAATGCAATTGCATTTCGCCTCAATAATGCCGGCGTATCTGTCGTGCTCACAAATAATGAGGGCGTCGACAAACTATCTGAAATCCGGGAAGTCGTCCCCGACTTGAACCATATCGTTACAGTTGACGAACCAGAAGAAGACAAGTTCGTTGGATGGAACGCGCTGCTGGAAGGTCAATTGGATACATTTGACCCGGTAGATACTGAGCCGGATACACCGGCGCTGATCATCTTCACCTCCGGCACGACGGGTCCGCCAAAGGGTGCGTTGCATGGCCACCGTGTGCTTGCGGGACATATTCCAGGTGTTCAGGTACATCATGAATTCATGCCCCAGCCTGGGGATGTGGGCTGGACACCGGCGGACTGGGCGTGGGCGGGAGGGCTCCTCAACATCTTGATGCCGTGTCTGTTTTTTGGGGTGCCGGTCGTGTTTGGCGGTCTTGAACGGTTTGATCCGGAACGGGCATTTCAGATTATGGCTGATGCGGGCGTTGCCAATGCATTCATTCCGCCTACCGCTTTGCGGCTTCTTACGACAGTGGATGCTCCGGCAGAGCGATATGACTTAAAACTTCGCACGATCGGTTCCGGCGGTGAAAGTCTTGGCGCTGATACCTATGAGTGGGCGAAGCGTGAGTTGGGAGTAGTGATCAACGAGTTTTATGGCCAGACAGAATGCAATCTGGTTTTAAGCGCCTTTAACGAAGTTGGCGTTTCACGGGCTGGCGCTATTGGGAAACCGGTACCGGGCCATCGGGTTGCGGTGATAGATCAAAACGGCCAGGAATGCCCCGTGGGCACACGGGGAGAGGTGGCAATAAGGCGACCGGATCCGGTAATGTTTCTGGAATACTGGCGAGACGCACAAGCTACCAAAGACAAATTTATTGGCGACTGGATGCGAACCGGTGACCAGTGTGTCATGGATGAGGAAGGCTATTTTTCGTTTGTCGGGCGAGATGATGATATTATCAATTACGCAGGATATCGGGTAGGGCCGGGGGAAATTGAGGATTGTCTCATATCCCATCCGTCAGTGAAACTTGCCGTGGCAATCGGCAAACCTGACAAATTGCGATCGCAGATCATCAAGGCGTTTGTTGTTCTTCAAGACGGAGAAGTTGAAACGCCCGAACTTCTTGAAGAGATCCGCAAACATGTGAAGGGGCGGATGTCGGCTAATATTTACCCGCGAGAAATAGAAGCCGTCAGTGAAATTCCACTAACCACAACGGGTAAGGTAATTCGCAGGGTATTTCGGGAGCGCGCACGTAAAGAGGCCCAACAAGATTAGGCTCAACTGAATTCCGGTCTAGCGACCGAGCAGGTGCTTTGCCTTCTTTTTCAACCAGACTTGTCGCTCAAGGGCAGCGCATATCTTAGCCGCCGCATGGTTATTTGCTCCAAGCCCAATGGCCAGACTGCCCATTTTAATGCGATCCGGCCAAAACTGGTTGGCGGTAACATTTGTATCTACGGCGAGAGAATCCACACCTTTAAATCCCGGGGTTTGCATCAGTTGATTGTTCACATGTGTGATCAGCTGAACGCCAACCGAGTATTGGTAGTAGGACTCATCAAAAGCAATTTTCCAGGGATAATAGTATCCACCGGCGCGAAACACGATCATGGTAGCGACGGCTTTGCCATTCAGGCGCAGCGAAGAGATTTGGCATCGATTTTCCTGAACCATGTTGGCAACTGCTTGTCTTGCAAATGCAGCAGTGGTTCTGATGCGTTGCAGTGACGTGCCGCGCTTGCCTTTCCAGCCACGACTTTCGAGCAGCAAAAACTCTTCAAACCGGACCATTGCATCAGAAAATTTGTAGGCGGTTTCAAATTCCACCTTTCCCAATCCGGACAGATTTTCCATTGCCCGACGAAGCCTTTGTCGTCGCTTGCCGCTGATGTGGATTTGATCGTAGGACCCGGACTGCAGCGGCTGCAACCCGGCGCGTTCGTGGGGGCAACAGATTTCGACTTGATCGGCAAGGAGTGAAGAATTGAGAACAGCTTTTGTAAAAGCTGCTTCAAGGTTCAAGTCTTCAAACAAGATGGCGGGAAAATCGGTGGTCTCGATGCTCATCAAGGCCTGTGCCAATCTTTCAACCACCAGGTCTACTTCGCAGGGGTCCACCAAAGGTGTAGAGATTGGTGCATATAAATGACTCCATATCCGCAATGTTTTTTTTCGGGGAAATCCACACTGCTCCATTTGGGCTGGCGCGAAGAATTTCAATGCTTCCGTATCGCCGATGGTTTCTGTCAAAACAAGGAACCGCTTGTCCTTCGAACCAAGGCGATCTGCGGCAGCCGAGAGAAACGGTACATCGAAAAACGGGTTTGGCGGAACAGCAAGATTTGCAAGAGTGGCAATCGCATTCTGCAATTCTGCACTGGCAAGGGATTCAACCAGGGCAAGGGTCCATTTGCTGGAATCCAGACTGGCAAGTTCGGCAAGGATCCGCGATTGTGATCCAAAGCCCGTCCCTGCAGTTACCGCATGCAGCCTTGATCTGGTTTGCTCATTCGGTTTGCTCATCCGCCCGCTCCTGCAGATTGTGCATGCTCGTTTTTTTGCGGGATGATGAATGCGTGAATTCCCAGGGTTTTTCTGGCAGCGATATGTAAAGCGGTACTCTCAAAGGCGAGGGCAAATGTTGTTGCGATTGCTGCACCATGCAGGCCAAACATTGGAATGAGAGAGAAGTTGAGACCGATATTGACGAACAATGTTGCGGCATAGATGCCTGCACACGCTGTTTGCCGTTCAGTCATCATCAAGAGTGCTTCTGCGGGGCCTACACTTGAGCGGATCACAATGCCGACAGCCAATATCCAGATCAGGCTTTCTCCGCGGGTGAATTCCGATCCAAACAGCATAAGAAAATACTTGCCGAACACCATCATGAAAATCGCCAGCAACAGTGATGGCCAGAAGGTCCACGTAACGGTCTTTTGCACGAATTCCTTGAACTCATCTATTTTTCCGGATGCATAATAAGCGCTGTAACGGTGTGAGACAGCTGCCCGGACTGCAAAGTAAACGAAGTGGACCAGTGCCAGAACCTTGGCGCTGGCAAAATAAACGGCTGTATCTTCCGGTCTCATCAACAGGCTGACAAACAGAATATCGACCGAGGTCTGGACGTAGTAAAATCCTTCCACCAAAAACATTGGAAGTGCCGTCATTATCCAGTAACGGATTCGGTACTCAGGCTTTGCTTTAGGCAGGGATTGGCCAAGTTTTATATAGAGCGAGACAAATTGGCCCAGGGTTGTGCCATAGGTTGCTATGATTGCAGACCACATCGCGGTCTTTGCGGAAGCGGGGTATCCTAAAAATAGTGCAAGGCCCATCACCGCCAGGATACCGACGGGGCGAATAATATAGGTGGGCACAAATGCAATTTTTGGCCAGTTGAATGCCCGCGAGACCCCATCGAGAACCCCGGGGAGTGAAATCATTGGCAGGCAAATGGCAGCCAAATAGATCGGCACGACAAAATACTGCGTTACCATTTCAGAAAAATTGTAGAGAATCCAAGCGCCTGTAGCTGCCAAAACGGTTGAAGCAGCAAACGAGATCACAACGCTGGATATGATGATGCCCTGTAGCAGTCCCGGTTGCTTTTTTTCACTGTATTCTGCGACAAACCGAATGGCAGCTGATGGAAAGCCGAAGCCAGCGAGGGTTGCCAAAACCATCACTCCAACCCAAATGGCAACGAAAATTCCATATTCAAAGCTGCCCAGCCAACGGGCAAGGAGAACCTGCGAAAGGAATGCAATGAGCGCGCTTGCCACCCGAATTATGAAAATAATGAGCGCAATTCGTTGGGATTGGGCGCTGCTGTCAGAACCATTGGCAAACTGGTCCGTCATGCGCAGCAATGGCATAGCCCGTTTTGCCAGCGCATCAGGCAAATGTTTGCCGATGGACTCCGTTAAATTTATCGCCACAACTACCCTCCGGAAGAGAGCGCAATTGTACATTAAAAGCGTTTAACAAAGTGTTTGAGCTGAATGTCGCCGATTACACGTGTTTTAACCGCCAAATCCACCCGATTTGAGGAATGCTATCTCTGCCGGTGAAGTATGGCGCCCCAATACGGCATTTCGGTGTGGAAACCGGCCAAATCTCGCAATTATCGCCCGATGAATGATCGCTGATTTAACTGAGCCGACATCCCCATCGGCATGCATTAGCAGCAAGCATTGCTCCTGATCCCCAATTTTTTCTGAATGCATAAGGGGCAGATAGATGAAGTTTTTGAGCTCAGGATCGACCTTTTGATCGAATTTCTGCTCAATTGCACTTTTTGCGATGTCGAGTGCCATTTGATCCTGGGCAAAGCTTTTGGCATCGCCGCGAAACAGATTTCTGGAGAATTGGTCGAGTAAAATTATCAGGGCAAGGGCATTATCCGGGTCGGTTTCCCAACTGGAAAATTTGCCAGCGCTTGCGTTTGCGTGCGCCTTCTCAAAATTCTCCTTGATTTGCCGGTCGACATTATCATCCTTCTTCCACCAGCCTTTTGGCCCAATAGATCGCCAGAATTCAAGGATTTCAGCTGGTTTTTTCATGCACTAACTATTGGTAATTGATAAAAGAATATCTTATTGATCGGTTTCAGCCCGCGTCAACATTTAATGGTTGGCCAATGCCTGGAAGACATGAATGAGTGAAGAACAAATTCCGGTCCTTGATCTTAGAGGCCTGAAGTGCCCGTTGCCGGTGCTCAAGGCCAGAAAATCGATGCAGCCAATGAAGGCCGGTGAGAAAATCTGGCTTGAAACAACCGATCCGCTGGCAGTGATTGATGTGCCGGCATTTTGCAACGAAAATGGCCATCATCTATTGGAAACTGTCGAATCCGCAGACCAACACCGGTTTTTAATCGAGCGTGGATAATTTGCCATCTGGCGTGCTCAGGATTGGTTAAATCCGGGGACTGAAAGCGGATTATTATCGATTGCCTCGAAGTCTGGCGTATCGATTGAAACTTTGCCACTGAGACTATCAAATATCCTGCGGATTATTGATGGATCCAT
Source organism: Hyphomicrobiales bacterium (assembly GCA_021775415.1). Lineage (GTDB taxonomy): Bacteria > Pseudomonadota > Alphaproteobacteria > Rhizobiales > Rhizobiaceae > JAALLB01. The sequence continues at coordinate 174,117 of JAJFHV010000004.1, forward strand.
ATCCTGAACGATTACTACCAATGCCGTTTTTTCTGCTCCCGGGGACCACTTTTTCAAATATTCCGGCTGGTGCATGATGTGGCCTGACACCTGCAACACCAGGGGTTGATCAGGTTTTTCTGTGGTTAGGACCAAACCTTTGATCCTCAGGATGTTATCGCCATATTGACCGAGAATGTGGCTAATAATGCGCTCAATCACTGCCAGTGGGAGGGGTGAGGCGCATTGTAATGTGGTGGACTTATAGGTCCTGTCGTGACCGATTGTAATTTTGTCCGCAGCAATGTCTGGTGTTGCGTTGATTTCCAGAATATCGGGTGAAATCGACTTGTGATGGCAGGTGTTGAGGATCACTGCCGACGGATTGATACGTTTCAACAGGGTTTCTGCCTGCTGAGTGTTTCGGGATTTCGCAGGTTCGTCCAGCATATCGGCTTTGGTGAGCAGGATTATATCGCCGAGTGCCAATTGTCTCCTTGCGTCCTGGTACTCCTGGATAAGATTTTCACCGCGAACAAGATCAAACACGACCAACGTTGCAGCAAGTTTGAGTTTTGCTGCGAGATTGGGGTGAGCAGTGATTGCCTGCATGACCGGCAGGGGATCGGCAATTCCGGTGGTCTCAATGATGATCCGCTCACAATCAAGGTCAGCCACATCCTGAAGTGTGTCGACCAATTCGCCGCGGATACTGCAACACAGACACCCGTTGGCCAGCTCTATGATTGTGTCAGTGCTGCGTTCGACAAGCAGATGATCAAGCGCCACCTCTCCAAACTCGTTGATGATAACCAGGGTGTTGGAAAATTCCGGCAAGTTTAAGAGCTGGTTGAGAAATGTGGTCTTTCCGGAGCCGAGAAATCCCGAAAGGATGTGTACGGGTGTCTTTAGGGAGTTCACCAAAATTTCCTATCTGGGCCTCGGGGTAGGCACCGGTACCCAATTCTTGGCGTGCTGAATTAGCGTTGCTCCCAATTTGGTGGTTTCCACCATCTGAACCCCCGGGCTCTTTTGCGGAACCGGCACCCTTCCGGGCAATTTGAATGCGGCAGTAAAATAGGCGTCGCTTGGTTCCGCATCAACGCCTCCTGTGAAGATTGTCAAAATTTTGCCTTCGACCAGATTCTCCACCAGATATTCTGATTTGATAGCCGCCTTGCCGCCTGCCGGATCATAGCGGGCCTTGCGTACCTTTTCAGTGCAAAGGATTGGCCGCATGTTTTTTGCGTCCTTACCAAGTGCTGGCTCTGCATAGATATGGGTGGATCCGGAGTACTTTCCCTCAAATCCATCGAGTAAGAGCTTCGCTGCGTCTTCTGCCCGCTCTGTCTGCGAACCGGTTCCCAGGACGACTGCAATGAGCGTTGTTTCACCCCGTGTTGCACTTGCGACCATGTTGTATCCCGCTGCACATACGAAACCGGTTTTCATACCGTTGGCACCCCGTAACCGCTCCAGGAGCAAATTATATGAGTAATGGTTTTTTTTACCGGCCAGGATTGCAGTTGCTGCGAACATTGGTGCGTATTCAGGAAATTCCTGTTTGATGTGCAGCGAAAGCAGCGCCATGTCCCGGGCTGAAGTGTATTGGTTGGCATTGTGCAGGCCATTGGCATTTACGAATCGCGTGTTCACAAGTCCCAATCGCCGGGCTTCAGCGTTCATGCGTGCAACGAAGTTTTCAAGCGTGCCTGCAACCGCTTCTGCCAGTGCGACAGAGACATCATTTGCACTTTTTACAATGATGATCTTGAGAGCGTTATCGACCCGCAATTGGGCACCGCGTTTGTACCCCATCTTGCCGGGTGGCTGGCTTGCAGCCTTTTTGGAAATGATTACCGGTGAACCATCTTCCAGTTCCTGATTGCGAATTGCACGGAAGGTTACGTAAGCCGTCATCAGTTTGGTGAGTGAAGCGGGATACCAGCGGTGGTTTGCCTTGTTTTGAGTAAGAATTTTGCCGTTTGCAGCATCAATTAATATGTAAGGTTGAGATGCCCAGGCACCGGTCGGCAGCACCAACAGGCAAAGAACCAGTGCCAGACAGCAGATTGTGGAATAACGAAAGCCGTTCAAATTCATTTCCTAAGTATCAATTCCGGTTTGTATTTCGATGAAAAATCATTCACCATCCCTAACTTGTATGGTGAAGTTTGTCAGGATCGCAAATGCCAATAATCAACCGAATGGCCGAATTGCAAGATGAAATAACCGGATGGCGCAGAGACATTCATGCGTCACCCGAGCTTATGTATGATGTTCATGAGACGGCCGCCCTGGTCAGTGAGAAACTCAAGCAATTTGGTTGCGATGAAGTGGTGGCAAAAGTTGGGCGCACCGGGGTTGTAGGCGTCATTTACGGTAATGGCAGGAAATCCGGCAAGGTTATTGGAATGCGCGCCGACATGGATGCATTGCCGATCAATGAAGCAACCGGCAAGCCCTATGCTTCCAAAACTCCGGGCAAAATGCATGCCTGCGGTCATGATGGACACACGGCAATGTTGTTGGGTGCTGCGAAGTATCTTGCTGAAACACGTAATTTTGATGGCAGTGCGGTGATGATCTTCCAACCGGCAGAGGAAGGCGGAGCTGGCGGCAAAGCCATGGTAGATGATGGTCTGATGGAACGCTTCGGGATTGAGGAAGTCTACGGACTGCATAATTATCCAAGCCTGCCCGTGGGTGAGTTTGCCATCAAATCAGGCCCGATAATGGCGGCGACTGATGATTTTTTTGTGACAATCAAAGGAAGAGGCGGCCATTCGGCGATGCCTCATCTGGGGGTTGATCCGGTGGTGATTGCGGCACAGGTAATAAACGGGTTTCAGGCAATCGTATCGCGCAATGTTACACCGCTTGGTTCTCTGGTTATCTCGACTACCGTACTCAAGGCAGGTACGGCAACAAACGTCATTCCCAATACGGTTGAATTGTCGGGTACCATCCGCACGCTTGATCCGGAAATACGGGAATTTGCGGCGAAACGTCTGCGGGAAGTTTGTGAAGGGATTTGCAGTGCCAATGGTGCAGAGGTGCAAGTTAAGATTGAAAGCGGTTATCCGGTAACTGTAAATCACGCGGACCAGACGGAGACCGCAGTAAAAATTGCCGGAATGATTGCTGGTGAGAAGAATGTGGACTCTGACATCGAGGCCACCATGGGTGGGGAAGATTTTTCCTTCATGCTTATGGAACGGCCCGGTGCATTCATCTTTATGGGTAATGGAGACACAGCCAGCCTGCATCATCCTGAATATGATTTTAATGACGAGGCAATTCCTTACGGAACATCTTACTGGGCCAAGCTGGCTGAAACCCTGATGCCTGCCTGATTAATACAATTTTTCGCGATTGTTTGGTGATGTGATGAATGGCACATCGTTTGGATTTCTCCATGGTTATGTTGGTTTCATGAGAAGGGCGACCACCCTTCATGGATCAGGAAGGACCAGAACAATGAACATCCAGACAATCAAAAGTACCGCAATCGCCGCAGTTGCTGCAGTTTCAATCGCAAGTTTTGCAACCGTTGCTTCAACCCAATCCGCTAATGCAGGCAGCAAATTCTGGAAAGGCGCCGCCGCCGTTGCTGTTGGAGCTATTGTCGTCGGTGGAATTATTCATAACAACCGCCGTAACAACCACAATCATGGCTATAATTCAAACTGGAATGCCCATGTTAACTGGTGCTATGACCATCGTCCACGCTATCGTGCGTCAGACAATTCTTTCCGCCGCAATGGTCAGCATCGGCGGGAATGCTTCTCACCCTACTACAACTAGATTGTAGGCTGAATCATAAAAAACCCCCGGTTTTGCCGGGGGTTTTTGTTTGTCTAAATGTTCCAGCGACCTACTCGTCCCAGGCGTCGGAAATTCGTTTTTGTAATTCTGCCACGTTGACGATAACCAGCGCGCCGCGGGTCTTTTCAAAAATCCCTTGCTTGTTCAAGGCGTTTACTTCGCGTGAAACCACTTCTCGTCTTGTGCCGATACGTTCAGCAAGTTCCCGCTGGGTCGGTGGTGGGCTGACGCTTCTTTGGTCCGGATTACCTGGCCTTGGTTTGGAGAGGCGAAGCAATTCAGCGTAAAGCCGGTGTTTGGCTTGCAGGAACGACTGCTCTGCCAGGCGCATATTGAGGGTTCGAACGCGCTGGGCCAAAACTTTCATGACCTTCATGTTTATCTCGTTGGACTTTTCGATCAACTCCAAAAAAATCTTCTGTGGGACAATGCAAATCCTGGTCTTTGTCAGCGTTGTCACGTTGGCGCTGCGCATCTCATTGTCAATTGCAGCAAGTTCTCCGAAGAAATCTCCCGGCACCATTTCACACAGGATAACTTCCTTGCCAACGGCAAACCGGTTGATGATCCTTACGATGCCGGAAACGACAAAGCGCACCTCGGTGGTTTCCTCATCGATGTCGATCACCAGTTCGTGGGCTTCATAATCCTTCCAAAGGCATGCGCGACCCAGTCGTTCGCCTTCTTCTGCATCAAGTGATGAAAACAGTGGGATATTGCTCAAATTTTCCATAGCTGGCCCCTAAACCGGCGGTAAAAACATCAACGTGCCCATTGTTTACGACCTACCCCATTTACGGTCGATGTGAGCAAAATGGATGATTGCTCAATTATATGCACAACTCAAGTGGCAGCTTTGCTTGCATTGTCTATTCAACGAACGATTGATGCGGAGTTGCACGAACACTGCTTGCTGGATACGCGCGAAAAAGGCACTTTGCTGACATGTTTGAATTTATCACCAAATTCGCTGATCGGCTGGATCGCATCACGCGTTTTTTTTGCGCGATGCTTGTTGCCGGGTTCTTCGGACTAATGCTGGCTGGAGTTGTTCTGCGACAGGTATTTGCCAGTGGATCAGTCATTTTGCAGGACTTGTCCGCTTATTGCTTTGCAGTATTGGTGATGCTTTCAGTGCCCGTGGCCCTTGCTGCCAACCGGCATGTGCGGGTTGATATCCTAACCCGGTGGTGGTCACCACGTGCCAACCGTTTCCTTCAATTCCTGTCATTTTGGGTATTTTTGTTGCCGGTTTGCCTATTGATCTTGGTTCAGGTTTTTCCTGATCTCATTTTCTCATGGAAAATCCGGGAAGGTTCTGGCGAGCCGGAAGGACTAGGCGGTTATTTTCTGGTGAAATCCGTTCTTCCGCTAGCATTTATATTTTTGATCCTGCAGGGTTTTGTACATGGGTATCGGGCGAAGGCCAGCTGCAAGGATTTGTCTGAATGAGTGGGCAGGAACTCCTCCTGGTTGCACTGCTGGTGGCAATGTTTGGCGGAATTCTAAGCGGTATTCCGGTGATGCTGGTGTTGTTTGGTGTGCCCATGTTGGTAGCGGGTGCAGGGGTTTTATCCGGGGTTTTTGACCCAACGCTGCTTGGCGCGTTTCCGCAACGCGTTTACGGCATCATGGGCAGTCAAATTTTATACTCTGTGCCGCTGTTCATTTTGATGGGAAAATTACTTGAGCATTCTGGAATGGCTGAGCGCATGCTGGTTGCTGCCTCAAATATGTCCAAAAACCGCGATCGGTCACTTGCCTATGCGGTGTTGGCAGTAAGTGTTCTTGTTGCAGCTTCCACCGGCATTATCGGCGCTACCATCACCATGCTCGGCGCGATTGCATTGCCCGCAATGTTGCGCTCGGGTTTGCCGGAGCGTTTATCTGCAGGACTTGTTTGCGCAGCAGGTTCACTTGGGCAAATCATCCCGCCTTCGATTGTCCTCATCCTTCTAAGTGATCAGGTTTCCAACGCCTGGGTGACAAGCCAGCGGGAGATCGGAAATTTTGCACCTGATCCGGTTTCAGTCGGTCACCTGTTTGCCGGGGCTATCTTGCCGGGGCTGCTGCTTGCCGGTCTTTATACGATTTACATCGGATATCAGTTGCGTGGGACGAGGGCCGGCTCCTTTGAAACCGCTGCACCTGGTGCAGAGCAGAGCAAGAACAATGATGCGGGACTGAGTGCATTTGTACCCGTTCTGGTGCTGTTGATTGCAGTTCCAGGTTCAATTCTTGCTGGCATTGCAACACCCACGGAAGCTGCTTCATTTGGTGTTGCCGGCACATTGGCAATTTCGATTTTTTCCGGAAAAATGGCGAACTTGAAACCTGCTGTCTTTGAAAGTGTAGAAATCACCGGTGTCATATTTGGAATTGTGATAGCGGCCTCGATGCTGTCACTTGTGTTTCGCGGACTGGGTGGAGATGAATTTGTTGGCGCATTGCTTGCGTCCGTGCCTGGTGATGCGACAGGCGCATTATTTGCAGTGATGATTTTGATCTTCCTGCTTGGTTTCCTGATTGAGTTTGTTGAGATCACCTACATTGTTGTTCCGGTAGCCGCGCCAGTACTGTTTTCACTCGGGGTTGATCCGATATGGTTTGCAATTCTGGTAGCCGTAAATCTGCAGATGTCATTTTTAACCCCACCGCTTGGAATTGCGCTGTTTTATTTTAAGTCGGTAGCCTCAACCAGGACGTCGATATTATATCGCGGTATCGTGCCCTTTGTAATTTTACAAATCCTTGCACTGGCTTTGGTGTTTGTGTTTCCAGAACTTGCCACATGGCTTCCCTCAGTTCTCGTTTGACACACGTCCGCATGGGTTTATGAAGTAATTGTCACGCGATCCCCACAGGAGTTTGTCATGGGTGAAGTAGCCAAGAATTTTGACAAGAAGGACAGCCCTTCGCTTGCAGGATTTGTTTGGGAAGATCCTTTTCTGCTTGAAGAGCAACTAAGCGAAGAAGAGCGGATGATCCGTGACTCGGCACAAAGCTTTGCGCAGGAAGCCTTGATGCCTCGTGTAAATGAAGCATATCTCAATGAAGTTTCTGCGCCGGAAATTTTCAAAGAAATGGGTGAGATTGGCCTCTTGGGTATTACAGTGCCCGAGCAGTATGGCGGTATTGGTGCCGGATATGTTTCCTACGGGCTTGTGGCGCGTGAAGTGGAGCGGATTGACAGTGGCTATCGCTCAATGATGAGTGTTCAATCTTCACTCGTCATGTATCCTATTCATGCCTATGGCAATGAAAACCAGCGAATGAAATATCTTCCAAAACTGGCTTCGGGTGAGTGGATTGGGTGCTTCGGCTTGACCGAGCCAGATGCCGGATCGGATCCGGGCGGCATGAAAACCACTGCTAAAAAAACAGACGGCGGGTATCTCCTCAATGGCTCGAAGATGTGGATCTCGAACGCGCCCTTTGCTGACGTGTTTGTGGTTTGGGCAAAATCTGAGGCACATGAAGGTAAAATCCGCGGCTTTGTGCTTGAAAAAGGCGTGAGTGGGCTAAGTGCGCCGAAGATTGACGGGAAGCTTTCGCTTCGAACGTCGACCACTGGTGAAATCGTCATGGAAAATGTCGAGGTTTCTGAAGAAAACCTGTTGCCGAATGTGAGCGGCCTCAAGGGACCCTTCGGATGTTTGAACCGTGCTCGCTACGGAATTTCGTGGGGTGCGATGGGTGCTGCGGAGGATTGCTGGTTCCGCTCACGTCAATATGGATTGGACCGCAAGCAGTTTGATAAACCCTTGGCCGGTACGCAATTGTTTCAAAAGAAACTTGCAGACATGCAGACGGAAATTTCGCTGGGCCTTCAGGCTTCGCTGAGGGTTGGTCGGCTGATGGATGAAGGAAAAGCCTCACCAGAAGTGATTTCACTCATCAAGCGCAACAATTGCGGTAAGGCACTCGACATTGCGCGTGCTGCGCGTGACATGCATGGTGGAAACGGAATTCAGGCCGAATATCACGTCATGCGGCATGCGCAGAATCTGGAAACGGTAAACACCTATGAAGGCACGCATGATGTTCATGCGCTGATACTGGGCCGGGCGCAGACCGGTATTCAGGCATTCTTCTGAAACCGGTTGTATCGGAAATAGTGGCCAGGCCAGGTGTCAGGCTTGCGATTGCCTGGTTTATCCTCATCGTGCTCGGTGCCGCCTGGGGTGGCACCATTCCTCTCACCAAGATTGCAGTTTCTGAGGGAAACCAGCCGTTCGGGTTGATCTTCTGGCAGTTGGTAATTTCTGTGCTGGTGCTTGCAATCGTACAGGCGTTTGGTGGTGCCTGGCCAAAGATCAACAAACAAATGGTGCTTTACTTCATCGTGGTTGGTTTACTTGGCACGATATTGCCGAACAGTTTTTCCTATCTGGCTGCAGCCCATCTGCCAGGTGGGGTTTTGTCAATTATGATAGCGACGGTACCAATGTTCACGTTAGTCATGGCGTTGGCATTAAGACTCGAGCAACCCTCATTGATCCGTCTGCTGGGTGTCGTAATTGGCTTTGGTGCCATGTTGATGCTGATTTTGCCCGATACCAGCTTACCGGATCCCAGCAAGGCGCTTTTCATTTTGGTCGCCGTAGTCGCGCCCGTTTGTTATGCGAGTGAAGCCAATTATGTGGCACTTAAGGCACCAGAGGGAACCGATCCGGTTTCGACCGTCTTTTTGTCTTCGTTGATTGGTATTGCATTTGTTGCGCCATTGGCGATCGGGTCGGGACAGTGGATTGATCCTACCGAGGAGTTTGGCAAGCCGGAATGGGCGTTGGTTGCCTCCGCGATAATTCATGCAATAACATATTGCGCATATTTGTGGCTAATCCGCTTTGGTGGGCCGGTGTTCAGCGTGCAGATGGCTTATCCGGTAACGCTGTCAGGCGTTTTTCTAAGTATGTATTTTCTTGATGAGACTTACTCGGGCTGGGTTTGGGGGGCTCTCATTGCCGTAATCATTGGGCTGGTCTTGGTACAACCGCGGTCGCATGAAGCTTCGACATAGGGCCGATTATCAAAGATGCAGGAATAGATCTACGCTTTCTTTATGCGGTCTGTCGTCTCCCAGTCCGGATTAATCCACGGTACGTGATTTGATTTCGCAAGCGGATCCCTGCCGAGAATATGATCAGACGCTTTCTCGCCAACCATGATTGATGGGCCATTGAGGTTGCCGTTTGTGATGCGCGGGAAGATTGAACTGTCGGCGAGGCGAAGATTTTTAACGCCAATTACCCGGCACTCGGAGTCAACAACCGACATCCTGTCTTTGGCATCACCCATTTTGCAGGTGCCACAAGGGTGATAGGCACTTTCAACATGTTCCGCAATAAAGGCGTTCAGTTCGTCGTCGCTCTGAACATCTGTACCTGGTGCGAGTTCCTGGCCGCGATAGGCATCAAAAGCCTGTTGTCCGAATATTTCTCGCGTCAAACGAATGCAGTGGCGAAAGTCTGTCCAGTCTTCCTCATGAGCCATGTAATTGAACTTGATCGAGGGCGCTTCTTTGGGATCTGGAGAGTTGAGACGCACTTCACCGCGTGATTTTGAGCGCATTGGGCCGACATGCGCTTGAAATCCATGCGATTTGGCGGCGAGCTTGCCGTCATAGCGGATCGCAACCGGCAGAAAATGGTATTGGATATCGGGATAATTGACCCCGGCACGGGACCGCAGAAAAGCGCAGGCTTCGAAATGGTTGGTCGCGCCCAGTCCGGTTTTGAATAACAACCACTCGGCGCCAATCATGGCCTTGGAAAAAAGGTCCAGTTTTGAATATAGCGAAACCGGCTGGGTGCACTCCTGTTGAACATAGAGTTCCAGGTGATCCTGTAAATTTGAGCCAACGCCTGGCCGGTCAGCCAATACCTTGATGCCATGTTCGCGCAAATGGTTTGCTGGTCCAATTCCCGAAAGCATCAGTAATTTTGGTGAGTTGAAGGCCGAAGCGGCCAGCACTACTTCGCGGTTTGCGTGAACAATACTTGTATGTGTACCACGGCGAATTTCAACACCCGTTGCGCGGGTGCCGTCGAACAGGATTTTTTCTGCTAACCCACGGACAACAAAAAGGTTCTTGCGGTTTAACGCGGGCTTTAGATAGGCATTTGCCGCAGACCATCGCCTGCCTTTCCAGACCGTGCGCTCCATCGCGCCGAAGCCTTCCTGCCTGGTTCCGTTATAATCTGCAGTAATGCCAAAACCTGCCTGCTCCCCGGCGTTGATGAAGGCATCAAAAAGCGGAATCTCCCGCTCGCCGCGTGTCACATGCAAGGGGCCGGATGAACCGCGAACGCCTTCTTCGCCTCCATGGGAACTTTCCATGCGCTGGAAATAGGGCAGCACATCTGCGTGGGACCATCCCTTGGCACCCGTTTCTTCCCAATGGTCAAAGTCGCAGGCGTGACCTCGAACATAGACCATGCCGTTGATTGATGAAGAGCCGCCAATCACCTTGCCACGCGGAGCGGCAAGTTTTCGCCCGCCCAAATGAGGCTCTGGTTCTGTGCGATACCCCCAGTCATAGGTGGACATGTTCATGGGATAAGAAAGAGCCGACGGCATCTGAATCAGCGGGCCGATATCCGAACCGCCAAATTCGATGACGATAACCGAGTTCTTGCCGTCTTCAGACAGGCGATCAGCCATCACAGAACCTGCCGATCCAGAGCCGATTATCACAAAATCAGCAGAAAAATTTGGGACTGTGGAGGCTGAACCGGACATTGATGAAAAAATTCAGTTGAGTTCAAATTGGGCTAGTTTGATCCGTCAAATTACCCGTTTAACGATGTTTGGTAAAGCTGGGCCACGCCATTTGATGCTCCGATAACGCGCTATCCACCTGCAACGGAGAAGCGGTACCAAATTCCTTGCGCACAATGATGATTGGATATGAAATGCTTTCGCGGCGCATTGGCACCCGTATTTTTTCGGGAAATGGCTGAAAACAACCGATTTTGTCCAAAAAAATTTCCAATTCTTACCTAACGGAAACACAGAGAATCAGTTACCACTCGATTTTGTAAGTAGAGGGTTATCGGAAGAGGTTACTTCCGTTGAAGTGCAGGGCGTGTAGCAATGTTGAAAGCGTTTTTGTGGCCGAAGGAAAATCTCTCCCTCCGGCCCTGAGGATTCTGTGTTTTTTTGCCAACATCACGCGGCGGATATTGCCAATCAAATTCGCACAGAATTCGCATTTCCCCAATTTTCCAATTTCAAATCTTTTAGTGCTTGTCGGCGATCGCAACAGGCACCAGCAGTTCGGCAAGGAATTGAGTGCAACCTCCTTTCTCGCTGAAGTTTCCCTACATGCAGCAAAGCAATTCAACTGGCGGTTCGATGAACCGTCATTGCTTTTCGTATGTCGGGAAAAGAGCGGCGTTCCGGAAATGATTTCCGGAGTGTCAAAACGGCTGACCGCTTTCTTGGACCAAAGCTTATCAGCCATTAACCCAGCAGTTCTAACTCGGGGGACGAACCATGAATGCTGTAAACGACAATTACAAACCGGTTGGGAGCCGTAATCTTGCCAACCTGATATCAAACAAACTTGCGGTGTCATCCATTGCGCTTTTGACTGCATTTGCTGCAGTTCAAACCGCGTGGGCGACCATCGACAACACGGTGACTGCCACAGGTGATTCTCCATCTGGCACGGATGATGTAACGGACAATGTGCTCGAAACTGTGGATGTGGTTGATGCCGCGCCGTCGATCACTGTAACCAAGGTGGCCGATGATGTAACCGACGTAATTGTAGGCCAAACCGTGACCTACACTTATACGGTTGAAAATACTGGCAATGTCACGCTTTCCAATGTGTTTTTGACAGAATCTCATGATGGCACCGGGCCGGCACCAGTACCGGCCGGGCTGACACTCAGTACTGATATTGCGCCATTACTCGATTCAACCGATGGAGGTGGTAACGAAATATGGGACACACTTGCACCCAACGATATTGTTACCTGGCAATCTACCTATGTCGTTACCCAGGCTGATCTCGATGCCAATGGCGGCGGTGATAATGATCTCGACAATACAGTCACTGCCACTGCATCATCCTTCGGCAACGTCGATGACATCACTGGCAATGTCTCGGAAGAAGTGGATCTGGTGGATGTTAACGCATCAATCTCCATCTCCAAGGTAGCCGACGATGATACGGATGTAACGCTTGGGCAATTGATTACCTACACCTACACTGTCACCAATGATGGCAATGTGGCGGTAGACAATATCACCTTGAGCGATGCACATGGTGGGTCCGGTCCCGCACCGACACCGACCAGTGAAACCCTGCTAACCGATAATCTGCCATTGCTCGATTCTACCGATGCGGCGGCTGATAACAGTTGGGATTCGCTTGGACGCGGCGATGTGATTACCTTTACCGGTACATACACCGTCACCCAATCTGACATAGATACGCTGCAGTAAGCGGCAACCCTTTGTCGGATCGCCTCAGGCATAGCCTGCATACACGCAGGCGCGTGAATTTTCATCCAGGTTCTCCCCCGAGTCCTGGATGGGAAATTTCACGTGCGAAAACAAGGTCCAAACTTCGGGAAACTTGTTTCCCGTCGATGTGCCTGACGATCCGATTTTTCCTTCTCCAGCCTTCCGGCAAGCCGTGGTCCAACGGATTAAGGAGGGCTGGATGAGGAAACCGGCTCAGGGATACAAGTGCAAAATGATGACCGTTGGGGGCTTCAAGCTTCCGGCGTTGTCGTTGCTTGCGCTTGTATCCCTGTGGTCAGTTCAAACCGCTTGGGCAACAATAGACAACACTGCAACTGCCACCGGTACCCACAATGCTGCCCCGGTGACCGCCAACGACAGCGAGTCCGTCGATGTTGTTGATGCGGTTGCGTCGATTTCGGTAACCAAAACTGCTGATGTGGCAAGTGTATCTGCTGCGGGTGATGCGGTTCAATATTCAGTTGCCGTTCAAAACACTGGCAATGTAACGGCAACCGCGATCACCGTAACCGATACGCTTACGACGCTTGTTTGCCCAATCAGCGGCAATAACACCATCGCAACGCTTGCACCCGGCGCAATTGAAACCTGCACCGTGACTTATAATGCTACCCAGGCTGACTTTGACCTCAATGGCGCCAATGATGGTGGCTCGGCAGATGGCGACATCGACAACACTGCGACTGCGAACGGAACAGCTAATGGCGGCCCGGTCACGGCCAATGATTCACTCGCGATTACGCTGAACGTCAATCCGGATCTGTCGATTGTCAAATCCGCTATTCTGAATGATGAGGTGTTAGCCGACGGATTGGCCGTTCCCGGCGAAACCGTTTCCTACACTTATGTGGTCACCAATACCGGCAACGTCACGATCACCAATATGCGCGTCGACGATACGCATGACGGGTCCGGCCCGTTGGTGATCGGCGGCGAGACACTGACCGGTGATGCTGCCCCACTTCTAGATTCAATCGATGCCGCCGCAAACGGGGCCTGGGACAGTATTGCCCCGGGCGACGCCATCACCTTCACCGCAACCTACACCGTAACCCAAACAGATATGGACAATCAGTAATGACAAAACATGAAATGCATTTGAACAAAACCACTCTCGTTGCAGGCCAAAGCCGGCAAACCGGGGATCGAGCGATCACCACCCCCCTGGTAGGTGCCGGTCGAACGGAGGATTTTTCGAGAACCATTTTCGAGTTTGCCACGCGTAAGGCGGCGCCGCCGGGTGATGAAGGCCAGCTTGCGCGACGAACGCGCACCGGTCCGGATCAGGGCACCAAACAAAACAGAATTTTAGATAGGCAAACCAAGAGAAAAACCATGAACACGCAACACGAACACAAACCAGAAACCGGCCTTACAGCCGCAACTCATCGTTTGAAGGGGCAATTCAAGATGAAAATCGATCCAGTGTGGGCTTTCCCGCTCATTACCCACAAAACCCTGAAGCGGGTCGGTGTATCCATGCTGGCTTTGATGACGGCTACTGCGTCAGTGGTCCCATCCTGGGCAGCTGGTAACGTCGACAACTCGGCGGTGGCTGTTGGTACTTACTTGGGTGTGGATGACACTACGTCTGGTGCTTCGGTTCAGGCCGTTCCGATTGCAGATCCGTCACGGGATCTTAACGTCGTTAAAACGGTGGCAACCGGTCCTACAACCGGGTCCGGGTCAAATGGAACGATCACAGATGGCGGTGACACGATCACCTACCAGTATGTGGTTACCAATGATGGCAACATCACTGAAACCAATGTCACACCCGTGGAGGCTGCATTCCCGACATTTGACGGAAATGCCGGTACCGGCAGTTGGGCTGGAGGTTTCACGGTTACGGTCGGAAGTGCCGCGTCAGTGGCACCGGGTGCAAGTGTAACGTTTGAAAGAACCTACACAATGTCATCAGCCGATGTGTATCTGGCAGCCGGCATCACCGATGCGGTCGACAATGTGGCAACCGCAAGTTCGGATGATCATACCGATCCAAGCACAAGCACCGCGGAGACGACGATAATCGGTGCAGGCGCTTTGACGATCGCCAAGGTTGCTGTGCTGGATGACACGGTTGGAACCCAGGCGCTGTTGGCCGAGGTCGGTGAAACCATCACCTATACCTACACCGTCACCAACACCGGTAACGTGGCTCTCACCAACGTCGGCGTGGCTGATACCCACGAAGCTGTGCTGCTTGCACCTGCTCCGGCCGGTGAAGACATAGCTGGCCTCGGATTTACCGATAACGGGTTGGCGGCAGACAGTGCGGACGCAACCGCAGATGACGGTGTCTTCGATACGCTTGGTCCGTTGGATGTGGTCACCTTCACCTACGTCCATACGGTCACTCAGGCCGAATTCGACGCGCAGTAGAGGCTTTGATCTGATCTCATGAAGTATCTGCGCCACAATAGAACAAGGACCGGTTGGTTCGTCAGGAGACGCAAGTCTCCAATGGCGATCCTTGTTGCGTTCATGTTCCTTGTGGCGCAGATACAAACTTCCCTTGCAGCGATTACCAATGACGCGGTTGCAACGGCAACCTATTCCGGTAATCCGGTAAATTCACCGATAAGCAATCAATCCGTTCCGGTGGCGGGCGCTGCTCCAGCGATGACGGTTACGAAAACCGGTGTGCTGAATGACGATGATGGCACTCCAGGCCTTAGTGCTGGAGACACAATTTCTTACACCGTTACGGTGGAAAATACAGGCAATGTTAGCCTCACCAATGTGGTGGCGAACGATCCGCTTGTAACGTTGACGCTCGCGTCCGGGGACACGGATGGTGACAGCGAAATCGACCCGGGCGAGACCTGGAACTACACCGCCAGTTACACAATCACCGCGCTGGATCTCAGTACCAATGGTGGCGGTGATGGTGACATTGACAACACGGTCACAATTTCAACCGATCAATTGCCGGATGCGCCCGCCAGCACCGCGGTCCCGATCAATCCAAGTGCTTCAATGGATGTCACGAAATCCGGCACTTTGAATGATGATGATGGAACGCCTGGCCTCTCCGCGGGAGATACAATCGACTATGTAATCACGGTGGAAAACACCGGGCTGGTGACCCTCACCAATGCGAACATCGCTGATGTGCTGGACCAGAATGGCAGTTCGATTGCGCTTGCTACAACCGGGCCGACCGGCGATACAGATGGGGACAGCGAGATTGATCCATCTGAAACCTGGCAATTCCTCGCCAGCCATACCATCACTCAAGCCAATCTTGATGACGGGAATGATCTGGCAAACACAGCAACGGTGACAACTGACCAGGTTGGGCCGGAATCTGATGGTGATACGCAGGTGCTGGCAGGATTAAGCAGCAGTTACACGATGACCAAAACTGCAAGCCTGGCGGTCGGAGATGGTGATGGTCTGGGGGATGTGGGAGAAATCATCACCTTTACGTTCAACTTCACCAACACAGGCAACCAGACGCTTACCAATCTTGCTGTAAGTGATCCGCTTTCGGGTCTATCTGCAATCGCATGTCTTGGAGATGGGGACAGTGATGGCGATATCGACAGCCTTCTACCGGGTGCCTCAAACTCCTGCTCTGCGACCTATACAATTGTTCAGGCAGATGTGGACAATGGTTCCCTTACCAACACGGCCACGACAACAGCTACCGGAGCCGACAGTGCAACTCCGGTGGTTGAGGACGATACGGCAAATGACAATTCGACCACCACACCGATGGATCGGGTTGTTGATCTGCTGTTGACAAAGACCGTCACCACGCCGGTTGCTGTCCTGCCGAATGTTTACGAGTATCAATATATTATCCAACTGACGAATGCAGGCAGTACAGCACTTACCAATCTGCGGATGCAGGACGATCTGGATGCAGCGATAATTGCGCCGGCAGCATTGTTGGGAGCTCCGTCATTTGTAATCTCCGGATTTACGGGAACGGGAGGGCCAAACGGGGGCTATGATGGATCAGCAGATGTGGAGCTGCTTGCAGGTGACGTACAGTTGGATCCTGCGGCGTCTGGAACCATAACGATTACTCTCCGGGTGGATACCGCCGGGCAACCGTTCTCATCCCTTAACACGGCGATTGGAACAGCCACTGAACTTCCCGGGCCAGTTTTATCGGATGATCCAACACAAACACCTGGCGATCCGAATGATGTCAATCCAACCCCTGCAACGGTGCCAGATGCCGATGTGGACGGATCGCCGGATACGGACGAGTCGGCGGTTGTTGACCGCGATGGCGACAGTGTGGCGGATGCATTTGATTATGACCCGACCGGGTATTTCTACTGCGAGGATGATGGAGCGATACTCAGCGGCGGCAGTATTGCGGTGCAAAATATTTCGTTGGGCGGAACACAGACCGGCGTTGGCAGCTCCAACAACATTACCATATTGAGGGATGGCAGCGGAGGCTCCTACCAGTTCTATGTGACGGCGCCGGGCACGTACCGGATTATCCCGACACTGCCACCAAGTGGTGTTGCCAGTACGGTTACGACAAGTTCCGGCACTTTGGATGTTACAAGTCTGCTGCCATCCAATCCGGGGGTAATTGGCGCGGGTGAAACCGGTTCCACCGGGATACTCAGTGATTTCTCATCGCCAGCAAATCCGTACTACACAGAGTTCATTGTTGAGTATGGTGATCCGATTGTCTTTAACAACAACATTCCGCTGGCGCTTTGCGGCACTCCAGAACTATCCACCAGCAAGGTTGTCACCAGCGGGCCTACGCTCCTTCCCAACAGCACAAGCGATGTTACATTTCGGATTGTTGCTGAAAACACCGGTACGCTGCTGATTGATCAGGTTAATCTTCGTGATGACCTGGCTTCCGTGTTTGGTGCTGGAAATTACACAATTAACAGCCTCACAATTGAAACCGCACCGCCTGGGTTTGGGGCGGGGATTGATCCATTCTTTGATGGAAATGGCAACCAGAGGATGCTTACAATCAATGGTACCCTGCAGCAGGGAGAGCTGGTTTCGGTACTTTTGAGCATCAACGTGAATGTTCCGGATGGGGTTTACACGAATACAGAGTTTGCAAGTTGTGTATCCGGATTTGATGGTTCTGCCCTGCCTGATGTATCGGCATCTGTTGATATCACCATCAATCGGCTGGCAGGTGCGGGCGGCTTGTTGGTCAGCAAATCCACTTCAATCAGATCGGCGCGGATCGGCTCTGTGGTGCCATACACCGTTACGGTTGATAACAACGATCCTTCCAGTCTGATAGGAACCAGCATCGTGGACTTCATGCCACCGGGGTTCACTTATGTGCCCGGGACAGCAACCCTTGGGGGCGTACCGCTCGAACCGGTGGTTAGCGGTCGGGAGCTGGTTTGGGCTGGTCAAAACCTTGCGGGCAACAGTTCACTGGCAATCACGTTTTCTCTGGCGATAGGTGCTGCAGCACCGGGGACCGAGTTCGTAAATTCGGCCTTTATCCGTAATCCGGTTGATGGCCAAGCCATATCAAACATTGCAAAGGCGATTATCAGGCTTGAAGTTGATCCCGTACTACAGTGTAGCGATATTGTTGGCAGGGTATTTGATGACCTTGACGCGGACGGATATTACGATGATGGCGAACCGGGGCTTGGCGGGGTTCGGGTTGCAACGGTCAACGGTTTGTTGATTACCACAGATCAGTTTGGACGCTATCACGTGGCCTGTGACATGATCCCGGATGATCGCATCGGTTCCAACTACATTCTCAAACTTGATACGCGGACGCTCCCGACGGGATACCGGGTGACCAGCGAAAATCCACGGGTTGTGCGGGTCACTCGCGGCAAACTGTCAAAAATCAACTTCGCGGTGGCCAACAAGCGGACTGTCCGGCTTGATGTCAATGATCTCTCGTTCCAGCCTGGATCAACCAGTCTGACTCCTGATGCATTGAAGAATGTGGCGCGGGTATTACTTCTGCTCGCGGAGGAATCTTCAGTTCTCAAACTCACCTATCGTGGGGGAACGGACACCAGGCAGTTGAAAAGAACGCGTCTCAAGGCAATCAAGGCCCTCGTTGAACAAGCTTGGGCAGCGCGTGAGCGGCCATTCAAACTCGAGATTGATGCCGAGCTCAAGCTCTAAAATCTCCCGCTGGCAGCCTGCTGGAAGCATTTATGGTTAACCCTCCATAAACGGCTTTTGCGTAATGATTCATTTACCATGGTGGTTAGCAATTGCGTAAAGCGATGGCTTGGATATGTTTCCGGGCTCGGGGGTTTTGGCACGATTATTGTTGCCTGCCTTGTGTATGGGATTTTGCCCTCTTTCGGGCAATCCAAATGCAGCAGCGCAAGTGCCTGCGAAACTGACCTCTCCACATTATTGCAATTCGAAGAAGCTATTGAAAATAAAGAGTTTTCTCCACTTCCGAATACCGGAGTTGCTATCAGCGTCGATGGGGATGTAGTGGTTGGGACTCCAGTTTTGGAAGACGCAATCCGGCGCAATGACATCAAGCTTGAAAATGTGGACATCCAGATCAAATTTGACGGCCTGGACGTAACCCGCCGTCTTAACGTTTCAACCGAAGATGCGCGTCGCACCTATGAACCGGGTGCAATTGTGCATTTTTCGGGTAATTGGAACTATCCGGCCTGGGTTGAACGCGCAGAAATCCGAATTTATCGCCATATCGACAAATATTCTGCGGAAGCTGTCGCCCATCCCGTTGAAATCGTTCAAATGCCGGTGTTCGGGGAGAATGCAAAAAAAGCAGAATGGCAGTCCTATACCAGGGCGGAGATACTGGGTGAAGAAGGTGGCAATCTGGTTTATGCGCTTAGAGTTTATGACCAAGCCGGCAGGTATGATGAAACCATCCCGCTTGGATTAAACCTTTCTGAAGCAGCAGAGATTTCTGAAGAACGGGAAATTGTCATTGCACCAGGTGAAGGTGATGACCGGACCCTCGTATCAAACATTCCGCTTTATGGGGGATCGATTACAGTTCACGGCCGCAATGTTCCGTATGGATACCATGTCGAGGTATTGGGTGAAACGATTGCGGTCGATGATGGTCAGGCGTTTGTTATAAGCCGCATCCTGCCGCCGGGTGACCACCTTGTAGACGTTGCGCTCACGGGAGAGACCAGGGACGAGGGCCTTCAATTCGAGCGTGACATCAACATTCCTGATAATGAATGGTTCTATGTGGGGCTGGCCGATCTGACAGTTGGCAGGCGGTTCGGGTCCAACTCCGATATTTTGCACCAGGTAAATCCGGGCGAGTATTCCCAGACCTATGAGCGGGGCAGGCTTGCATTTTATCTCAAGGGCAAGATCAAGGGGGAGACCCTGATTACCGCTGCACTGGATACAACGGAAGACGAGCTTGATGTGTTGTTGTCCAATCTTGATGAGAAAGACCCACGGCAGCTGTTGAGAAGACTTGATCCAGACGACTACTATCCAGTTTACGGTGATGACAGCACAACTGTGGAAGACGCGCCCACCTCCGGTCGGTTTTATGTCCGCATTGAACGCGGTAAAAGCCATGTGTTGTGGGGGAATTTCAAAACCCGAATTAACGGCACCGAGCTGGCACGTTTTGAGCGCGGGCTCTATGGCGCGCATGCCCAGCTGCGTACGGGAAAAACCACGACGCATGGTGAGCCGGTAGCAGAGTTGGAAGCGTTTGCAGCACAACCTGGAACCTTGCCACAGCGCGATGAATTGCGCGGCACAGGCGGCTCGGCGTATTTCCTGCGCCGGCAGGATATCAACCAGGGTTCAGAGCAGGTAACAATCGAAGAGCGTGACCGGGTTACCGGCCTGGTCGTTGAACGAACCATCCTTCGCCCCGGCGAGGATTACGATATCGATTACGTACAAGGGGTCATCATCTTGCGCCGCCCCTTGGCCGCAAGTAGCGGCACCAGTTCGGCGGTTAAAAATGCAGGGCTTGGCGGCAATGATCAGTTTCTGGTTGCCGTATACGAATACACGCCGACCCTGTCGGACGTGGATGGGTTTACCTATGGCGGGCGAACACATCTATGGCTTAACGATGTGGTGCGTATCGGCGCAACCGGATTTATGGAAAATACCGGGATTGCCGACCAGACCCTGATTGGCGCAGATGTTTTGATCCGGTTGTCTGACAAAAGCTACTTTGAATTTGAATGGGCGCAATCTGAAGGTGATACGTTTGGCATCGTTACTTCAACCGATGGCGGGTTTATTTTCACCCCGGTGAGTGGCGTCAATGCTACAGGCAGAGCCGCCGATGCATGGAGGGCGAAGTTTGCGCTGGATTTGGGTGAAGTAACCAGTGGCCAGCATGTGGGTTCAATTGGTGGCTATTATGAACAACGTGATGCCGGGTTTAACGCACCAAGCCGCTATACATCTGTTGGGGAGCGGATTTGGGGAGCATTTGGCGAAGTTGAAATTAATGAAAATGTTTCGATTGAGGCACGCTATGACGAGGTAAATCGCGATGATGGCAGCAATCACCGAGAGATAGAAGCTGAAATTATAACCCACATTGACGACCAGTGGACTGCCAGCACCGGTGTCCAGCACTCTGATGTTGCAACCGCCATCGGGACGACAACCGGAACGGGTAGCCGGACGGATTTAGGGGCCCGAATTACCAGGGAAATTGACGAAGGTTCGCGCGGCTGGGTGTTTGGCCAGGTAACGGTGGACCGTGATGGAACACGCCAGCGCAATGACCGGGTTGGAATAGGTGCAGAAAAGGACCTTACTGACAAGGTTTCAGTTTCAGGTGAAGTTTCATACGGAACGAGTGGAATTGGTGCCCTTGCGGCATTGAATTATCAACCGACGGTATCGGACAAATACTATCTGGGATACCGGCTTGAGCCTGATACGACTGCCGGTGATTTCAATGGATATGATCCGTTCGGTGATGATTATGGCTCGATCGTTTACGGTGCCAACCGGCGGGTCAACGATCAGCTGACGACTTTCATGGAAGAAAACTATGATTTTTCTGGAAGTCAGCGCTCGCTCACCCATACGTACGGCGTTACCTACACACCAGATGCCTTTTGGACACTGTCCGGAGGGTTTGAAGCGGGCGAGATTTACGACAGTATAAGTGGTGATTTTGACCGCGTCGCGGTTTCCGGCACGGCGTCTTTCAAAGAGGAGGGCAAGAGTGGTTCGGTTCGACTGGAAGCCCGGTTCGAAGAGGGTATCGGGGCTGGAGTGCGGGATCGAAACACCTATCTTTTGACCAGTCAGTTGGGCCTGATGCATGACGATGACTGGCGGTTTATTGCCAAAATTGATGCGCTGATTTCTGAATCAGATCAAAGCGCTGTGCTTGATGGCGATTATGTTGAAGGATCAATTGGATGGGCGTACCGACCAGTTGAAAGTGACCGGTTGAATGCGTTGTTTAAATACACCTATTTGCACGACCTTCCCGGTTCACAACAATTAAATGTCCAAGACCAGTTACTTGGTCCAACACAGCGCAGTCATGTTCTGTCGGCGGATTTCATCTATGATCTGACAGAACAACTTTCCATCGGTGGCAAGTACGGCTTCCGGATTGGTGAGGTATCAGCCGACCGTTCCTCGAATAATTTTGCTCGCTCATCTGCACATTTGGCAATTGCACGCCTGGATTTTCATGTGGTTCACAATTGGGATGTGCTGGTTGAAGCCCGATCCCTCTGGCTCCAGGAACTGGAACAGGTAAACTTTGGATTGCTTGCAGGCGTCTACCGCCATATCGGGGATAATTTAAAGCTTGGAGCAGGTTATAATTTTGGCCGTTTTTCGGATGACTTGACGGACCTGACTTATGATGATGAGGGTGTGTTTGTGAATGTAGTCGGCAAATTCTGACGGTCTGCCACATGGCCCTTATTGAAAGTTTCAGTATGGTTGTTAACGCTGGACCCATGCAGGAGAACGTCATGGCTTGCTCCTCAATGCGGGTTATTGGAAAAGCGTATTTGTCATGAAGCTGGATCCATTCTACCCGCTATTTGATTCATATAATTGGCTCGAAAGGCTGGTGCCGTGCGGGATAAAGCTTGTTCAATTGCGCATTAAAGACGGGCCAGAGGATAAAGTCCGGTCTGAGATTGTCATGGCAAGAGAACTTTGCGCCAGGCACAATTGTCAGCTGGTTGTAAATGATTACTGGCAAATCGCGTTGGAAGAAAAATGTGATTATGTGCATCTGGGCCAGGAGGATATTGACGGGGCGGATATTGCAGCGATTAAAAGTGCCGGCGTGAAAATCGGGATCAGCACGCATGACCGCAAAGAGCTGGACCGTGCACTATCCCTTGCGCCCGACTATGTTGCGCTGGGACCGGTTTACCCAACCATTATGAAAAAGATGAAGTGGCATGAACAGGGTCTTGAGCGCGTGTCTGAATGGAAAAAACTGATTGGTGACATCCCGCTTGTGGGTATTGGCGGTATGAGCGTGGAACGGGCTAACGACGTCTTGCAGGCAGGCGCTGACATTGTGTCTGTTGTGACGGACATCACGCTTCATGAGAACCCCGAACAACGCACCCAAGAATGGCTTGATGTCACGCGAGCCAGCAGGGGGTGAAGTTGGAAAGTTCCCTGGAGTATCCAGGGCGGTGGTGATCCCGAGAGGACTCGAACCTATTACCTCAAGATTAGGAGTCTGAGGATGCGTGAATTAGAAGCGCAATCGGATCAAGAGCTTGTATCATATGACAATTCTCAGGTACTGAATAAGCACAGCGCGATGCGTAAATATTGATTTTTGTAGCGTCTTTTCGGCTGCTTTGATATTCAGATATTGTGGTCCCGTAGCTCATCAGGATAGAGCGCAAGATTCCTAATCTTGAGGTAATAGGTTCGAGTCCTATCGGGATCACCAATTAGCTTTTAGGTGACTAATACTTAGTGTCGCAAATAATTAGTTGATAGAGCCGAATTTTTAAGTTTTTTCCCCAACCACTAGAGGGTTGGACGGCGAGCATCGGCATTCGAATGGACTGGAGCCGTATCGTTCCCTCTGAATAACACTTGCCAGTACTTGATATTGACATTCATTCTTATCATATGATATGTATACGCCAATCATATGAGGTTTTCATGTCAAACGCGACTATCCAAATTGAAGATAGAAACGGTCTTGCTCCCATTCATGAGCGTGAACGGATTGGAGCCGTAGTTAAAGCTATTGTTCGGACCGCTGAAGCTTGGGAATTGACTAATGCCGAAGCAGCGTCGCTGTTTGATGTACCGATTGCCACTTGGAGCCGCATGAAAGCAGGAACTTATCGAGGCGTTTTGGATCAAGACAAAGTCACACGTGCCAGTTTGATGGTTGGTATGTTTAAGGGGCTGAGACTCCTCTTCAATGGACCATTGACCTATGGATGGCCGAAGCTGGCGAACAATGGTCCTCAATTCAAAGCACAAAGCCCTGTTGAAGTCATGATTGCCGGCGGGATCCCAGCCATGATGAATGTGCGCCAACACATTGACGCGCTGAGAGGCGGTATGTGATTGAAATCGATACCTATCCACCCGTCCCGTTCAATCAAGCAGACACCATTCGTCTTATCTCGACAGCGTATATTGACGAACCAGCAATGTCTCCGTTGGTAGACGATATTGACGAGCTCGGCTTCCTGGAAGACCTCGAAGGGTTGACCTCGGCAAGGCGTGGAGCCGGTTTAATCTTGCCGTCAGGTGTTTATCTGGACGAACTTCTCACCGAAAGGCATGGTTATGGTTGGACCTATGTCAATGCAGCCTTTTGCTACTCACGCCCGACGGGTAACCGGTTCAACGGCCCAGATCGTGGGGCGTGGTATGCAACTTGGGGTGACGATGCGATTGAAACAGCACATGCAGAGGTCAGCTGGCATCTAACACGCGAGCTTGAGGCTGTTGGTATTTTTGAGAACGTGACCGCCTATCGGGAACTGATAGCCTCATTTGCAACGGACATGCGCGATCTGACTGGGATGGATGATGCTGCTGTTTTTTCCCCTGATTCCTCCATTGGCTACCCTGCAGGCCAGGCACTGGCCGCCAATTTGAGGGCAGTGGGTGCCAATGGCGTTTTTTATCCCTCTGTACGCCGTACAGGTGGCATGTGTTTAGCGGCGTTTCGCCCAAACACGGTGCAAAACATTCGCCAAGGCAACACTTGGGAGTTCACCTGGGGAGGAGATATTGGGCCAAACATTGAGAAAATCGTATAGATGAGCGGGATAATAGAATCTTTGCGGTTCGCCAAGATAAATTCAGACACGGGTTGATTGGTGGGCAGAAATCACGTGCAAATGAAATCAGTCCGGATTAACGCTGTTTAGTGAAATTCCGTCAAATTTACCTTGATTTTAGATGTTTTGATTGCCTGAAAAGGGCTGATCTACTAGGTCAGGGGCAGATTATTCAAGAATGCGGTAGAGTGATCGAGGAGATCAAAAAATGCGCGTGGTGATGATTGGCACAGGCTATGTCGGTCTGGTTTCCGGAGCCTGTTTTGCAGATTTCGGTCACGAGGTGAATTGCGTCGACAAGGACGCGACCAAGATTGATGCGCTGAAGAATGGCAAAATGCCAATTTATGAGCCGGGTCTTGATACGCTGGTTGAAAGCAATGTGAAAGCCGGCAGGCTTTCATTCACAACCGAAGCGGCTGACGCTATCAAAAATGCCGATGTGGTGTTTATTGCAGTTGGAACACCGGCACGACGTGGCGATGGTCATGCGGATTTGTCCTATGTTTATGCGGCATCGGAAGAACTTGCTGCTCATCTTGATGGCTACACAGTGATTGTCACCAAATCGACGGTTCCTGTGGGTACTGGGGATGAGGTTGAGGCGATCATCGAGAAAACCCGGCCGGACGCGGAATTTGATGTGGTGTCCAATCCGGAATTTTTGCGTGAAGGAGCCGCCATCAGTGATTTCAAGCGCCCGGACCGGATTGTAGTTGGTGCGCATAGCGAGCGGGCATTTGGATCGATGCAGGAGCTTTACCGGCCGCTTTATCTCAATGAAACGCCACTGGTAAAAACCGAGCGACGCACAGCTGAACTCATCAAATATGCGGGCAATGCGTTTTTGGCCGTGAAAATCAGCTTTATCAACGAAATTTCAGATCTTTGTGATGCGGTGGGTGCCAACGTCCAGCAAGTAGCAAAGGGCATCGGACTTGATAACCGTATCGGTTCAAAATTCCTCCATGCCGGACCTGGCTATGGCGGCTCGTGTTTTCCGAAGGATACGCTGGCGCTTTCCAAGACTGCGCATGAGTATGGCAAGCCGGTTACAATTGTGGACACGGTCATCGACGTAAACCGCAAACGCAAGGAAGCGATGGTCACGCGTATTGTTGATGCTTGTGGTGGTTCGGTTGATGGAAAGACAATTGCAATCCTGGGTCTTACATTCAAGCCGAACACGGATGATATGCGGGATTCTCCCAGTCTGGTGATCATTGAAGGTTTGCAGAAATTGGGTGCAAAAATTCGTGCCTATGATCCCGAAGGTATGGAAGAAGCCAAGCACATGCTTGAGAACGTCGAGTTTTGTGAAGGTTCCTATCATTGCATGGAAACTGCTGATGCTGCGGTTATTGTTACCGAGTGGGATGAATTCCGGGCGCTTGATCTTGACCGGCTCGCAACAACGCTTTCAAGCCCCATCCTCATCGACCTCCGCAATATCTACCCGCTGGAAGAGGTGAAGGCGCTGGATTATCATTCCATCGGAAGGCCGGTCAGCGGGTGAATTGAAAGTCACTGTGGCCTGACGTGAGATGGTGCGAAAAGCCCGCAATTTCGGCGTTAACACTTTAAAATATTTTGTTCCCTAATTTGATCACGATCTGAGGGTAAATTTGTTATATTCAGGTCAATTGTTCCGTGTAATCTGAATAGCCAGGGCTAACCATACGGGAATATCGGTTTTATTCGAACAAATGTAGCAGCATTGATCGACTACGCATCTGCAAAGGCAGCGTCCTTTTATGGCAGCGCAATCCGCTTTGCCAAAATCCTGATTTCTCTAAGCGCCGGACTGCTGCTTTCAGCTTGTATTGTACCGGATTCCAGCACGAACAATTCCGGTAGCCTTGCATCCAGCTGGGTTCGTCCTGAGGACCCACAAGAGCAACTTGGAGCGCGTGAGCATCCGGTGGTGTTGGCAAAATACGGTGGCGAATACTCATACCCACAATCGGAAAAGCTGATTGCCCTGATTGTCGGGAAACTGGTGGCTGTCTCGGATGACCCGACGAGGGTTTATAAAATAACCGTGCTCAATTCTCCGAAGGTAAACGCTTTTGCACTTCCAGGCGGGTTTTTGTATGTGACCAGGGGATTGTTGGCACTTGCAAATGATTCATCAGAGCTTGCCGCAGTTATCGCTCATGAGATGGCTCATGTGTCCTCCAATCATGCGATGCTGAGACAGGAAAAATTGAGTTCAACGGCGTTGGGTGAGCAGGTTGTTGCCGAGGTGCTTGGGAGTAGTGCTGCAGGTCAGGTGGCGCTTGCAGCGAACCAGATCCGACTTTCAAAATTTTCAAAAGACCAGGAACTCCAGGCTGATACAATCGGCATTAGAATGATTGGGCGGGCAGGCTTTGATCCATTTGCAGCGGCCCGTTTTCTGGAAACAATGCGCGCCTATCGAGCATTTCTTGCAGGTGGAAAATCCACTGACAATTCGGAGAGCTTTCTTTCCAGTCATCCAGCGACGCCAAAGCGTATCGAACTTGCCATACGCCACGCGAGATTTTTTGGCGCTCCTGGAATTGGAGACCGGGGCAGGGAGCGGTATCTTGAGGGGATAGATGGTCTTTTGTACGGCGACACGGCCGAAGAAGGTTTTGTGCGCGGTCTGACATTTTCCCATACCGGGCTTGGAATTACCTTCAACGCACCGAAAGGCTTTCGTATAGACAACCAGCCGAAGGCGGTGATGATTTCCGGTCCAGGTGACATTGCAACGCGTTTTGATGCAGCGGTACTGGCGCGGCAAAAGAGCCTTACATCCTATCTCAAGAGTGGTTGGATAACCGGCCTTCGCGAAGATTCCATCCGTGAGGAATTGTCAGGTGGTCTTCCTTCTGCAACAGCCATTGCAACGGGTGATGGTTGGCGGTTCCGGGTTCGCATTATCCGAAGTGGCAACCAACTTTATCGCTTCATTACAGCGGCACCCCAAACCAGTACCAAAATTGACCTGGTTTCCGAGAAAATCACCAAGAGTTTTCGCAAACTCAACAAACTTGAAATTATAGCACTCGAGCCATTGAAGATTAGGATTATCAAGGCTGGTTTCGGTCAAGGACAGAAGTACCTGGCTTCAAGAATGAAGGGTGTCAGTAATCCAAAATCGCTTTTCCGGCTCATCAACGGATTGGAAAAGACTGACAAAATTCAACAGGGCCAGAAAATCAAGCTGGTATCTGAAGGCTAAGCCGATACTACACTGGTTCATCTTTTATAAAAAATGCCTGATTTGCGGGGTTTGGGTGAGCAACGCTGATTTTATCTTCTCCAAAGCCCGGCTTTCAAGTTGACGAACGCGTTCCTTGGAGATGCCGAGTTCCCCGCCAAGTTGCTCAAGCGTTGCACCTTCATCGCTGAGCCTTCGTTGATTTACTATTTTCAACTCCCGCTCATTCAGGACCTCAAGTGCGGATTTGAGACTTGCGCTACGCCGTTCTCCATCAATTAATTTGGCGACCGTCACATCCGGCAGGGGTGCTTCACATCTGAGGAAGTCCTGCTGTTCTGCGGAAGCCTCATCATCGGATGCAACTGGTGAGTTGAGGGAAATATCCGGTCCGCCCAATCTTGCATCCATGGTTGCAACATCTTTTGGGGAAACACCTATTGCCTCGGCAAGTTCGCGATACATCTCCTGGCTGTTTGTATGTTTTCCATTGGTGGAAATCTTTGCCCGAAGTCTGCGAAGGTTGAAAAACAGCGATTTTTGACCGGAACTGGTGCCACCGCGCACGATCGAC
Source organism: Hyphomicrobiales bacterium (assembly GCA_021775415.1). Lineage (GTDB taxonomy): Bacteria > Pseudomonadota > Alphaproteobacteria > Rhizobiales > Rhizobiaceae > JAALLB01. Next base: position 202,420 of record JAJFHV010000004.1, read on the forward strand.
CAGTTTCGTAATACGTAGTCCTGGATTGAAGCCCTGATCCACCAGGTTGCATAAGTGGAGAAGCGAACCCCACGATGCGGATCAAACCGCACGGCGGCTTCCAGAAGGCCTACATGGCCTTCCTGAACAAGGTCAGGTATTGCAAGACCGTAATGGCGAAACTTCGCTGCGATCGCAATAACGAGCCGCATATGTGCAGCGGCCAGCTTGTGCAATGCCTGCTGGTCTTGCTTTTCAGACCATTTTAGCGCCAGGTCGTGCTCTTCATCTCGTTCAAGATAAGGCGCATTTCTTGCAGCCTTGAGAAGGGTTTTGCTGGCATATTCCTGTTGGGCCATGTTGGAAACACCTTTCGAGGTGTCAAACATAGTAGTTTACCAGAAGAATGCGGCAAAAAATCTCGTGATCGAAATGTGATCAAGGAAACAAAAAACCCGGGTTTTAAAAGCTTACAATTATGTGAGAACTACGCAGCCTGTTCCTGCTCTGACTCTTCAGGCTTCACGCCGCGCTTTGGGCCCAATGCGAGGTTCTTTTCGATCAGGACCACAGCTTCCGTTGATGAAATCTTGTTCACCGAAGAAATTTCACGGGCCATCCGGTCAAGGGCAGCTTCATAGAGCTGACGCTCGGAGTAAGACTGCTCTGGTTGATGCTCGGAACGGAACAGGTCACGCACAACTTCAGCAATTGACACCAGATCACCGGAATTGATCTTGGCTTCATACTCTTGTGCGCGGCGGCTCCACATGGTGCGTTTGACGCGGGCGCGGCCCTGAACAGTTCTGAGAGACTTGTCGATGCGCTTTTCTGTGGCAAGTTTGCGCATACCGGCAGATTCAATTTTGGCAATCGGTACCCGTAGGGTCAGTTTGTCCTGAGCGAAATTGATCACAAACAATTCAAGTTTGTGGCCGGCGACTTCTTGCTCTTCAATACCAGTAATCTGGCCAACACCGTGCGCAGGATAAACCACGTACTCATTGGTTTTAAATCCCTGTCGCTGAACTGGTTTTTTGCTGGTAGCCATATGCTGTATTACTCCCTGTGCGCCGGACATTGCCGGGAAAATTGCCCACAGACCCATTTCAAGCGCCAAAAAGTGTTTTCATCTTGTGATGAGCACACGGTCCAGACCATGGTTAATCAAACGTTTCCAACACAAAACGGCGAATAATCGCCATTCAGCCCGACATCATTACTTTGCTGTCGGCTTTTATTGATAAATGGAACGATGAGAACTCTCTTGTGAGCAGTGGATTTATTTCAGACACGCATGTCCGAACTCTGGCACCCATATAACACTAAATAGGTGTTTTTTCAACCACTTTCACGTTCGACAGTCCGCAGGACGACAGTATCGGGACGGATGGTTAACGCAAAATTATCCATAGCCGCAACTTGAAACCAGGATCAAATATCGCCATCACCAGGGTTTGGAGAGAAATGTTTATCAAATTTCCCTTCCAATCCCTCGAACTCCTTGTGATCAGAAGGCGGTTCCTTTTTAAGGGTAATATTTGGCCATTTTTCTGCGTATTCGGCATTAACCTGTAGCCATTTTTCCAGATCAGGGCTTGGCTCGGTATCCGGTTTGATGGCCTCAATCGGGCATTCCGGCTCACATACCCCGCAATCGATGCACTCATCGGGATGAATGACGAGCATGTTCTCACCTTCGTAGAAGCAGTCGACCGGGCATACTTCAATGCAATCCATCAGTTTGCATTTGATACAGCTGTCATTGACGATATAGGTCATTAGTTGCTCCTGGCCGGGATAAGCCTGATATTCAACGAGATCGATAGCGATTTTACGCGCCATACACAAGCGACATGAAGTCCACTTTCAGGCCTGATTTTGAAACAAATTTCCAATCTGTTTCATTCGGCAGAATGTCGTTTCAATTTGAGTATTTTCTTGCGCTGATGTTTCGTCGGTCTGCCGCTTCTCCCGATGGCATCATCTTCGGTTTGCGGGCGTTTGGAAGCGGTGGATTTTTCTTCAGGGGGTGAAAGATCATTGTAAAGCATCCTTGCCTGTTCAAACGGGCCACGGCGCTCTGCAGTAGTGATAATTTCGATAATCCTGATTTGCCGCGGCATGGTTAGCGTCAGCACATTTCCTGGACCAACCGGACGGCTTGGGTTGGTAATTTTTTCGCTGTCTACGCGAACCTTGCCGCCTGTTACCAGTTTTTGTGCGGTTGTACGGGTTTTGGCAAAACGCGCATGCCAAATCCATTTATCAAGCCGCTGGCGGGTTTCAGCCATTTTTGCCGGATAGTTCCGCTTTCAATGCTGCGAGTTTAGCAAATGGTGAATCTGGATCGGGTTCTTTTTCAGGTTTTCCGCGCGGCTTTGCAGCACCATTTCGTTGAACTGGCGTTTCTTTACCGGGCTTCTTGCGGCCGCGCATTTGTTTTGGCTTTTTGTTGGCGTGATTACCGCTGCGCTCGTTTCTGCCATAGCGCCAGATCGAGATCATTTTGGGTTCTTCTGGCTCTATGTTGTCTGGTGGGCCAGAGACTTCTGAACCGGTGGCATTTTGAGGCGGGGTTTGCGGTGTTGTGGTGCTCTGTGTCGCCGTTGCTGACTTCGTATCTGCACTATCAGCAACATCACCCGCAGGCGTGGATTCCTGTGCTGGCGGCTTGATTTCCGATTCCAGGCGCTTTTCTTCCCGGTAGCCAAGTTCTTTCAAAACGATTGCCATATCTTCATGGGTGGCACCCAAAATCGACATCATTCCCGGGGTGACGTAGAAAGCCTTGCCGTCGATTGCGCCCTCAGGCTTTTCAACAGTTTTGTCCGGGTTCCAGCTGGTGGTCGGTCGGATCAAATCTGCCAGGCGCTCTAATATGTCGATCCGAACAGCCTTGTTACCCAATACCAGAAAGCCTGACAGTCGGTAGAATTCAACGTCAAATTCCGGATTCACTTCGACAGATGTTCGCCCAGCCGCAGAAAGTTGCGGAATTGCGGTCAAACCCGGGTTATCCGAGCGGTCATTGGCCAACCCCCACAACTGGCAGATCAATCCTGTGGGAGCAGGTTTCAACAAAATTGGAATAAAGACGTTATAAGCGCCAAACCGCACGCCATGACGGCGCATGGATGCACGCATGTCCTGATCCAGGTTTTTTAATTCATTTGCCACTTCACGGCGCGGCAGGACACCAAGGTTTTCAACGATGCGGTAAGCAATCCCCTTTGCACCCGGCGAAAGTGTTTCATTTGCTGCAAGGTCGGCCAGTGGTTTGAGCAGGGTATTTACGTGGTTTGCAATCCATCGCTCAAGTCGGGCCGTCACCTGTTCAAGCGCTGTTCCGGTGAGCTGCTCGTCGGCAAGGGGGATGATCCTTGGTTTCAGAACAGTCTCGCCATTTGCAAGTTTTGCGACTGCCTCGCCAAGCCACCTCAGGGTGCCGTCTTCACCCAATACAATATCTGAGTTGGGAGAGGCGCCCAGCTTAACCGCACGCGAATCAATTTCAGCTGCAAGCGCCTTTGCTGCTGCTGCGTTTATTGCCTTGGCATCTTTGCCATTGCCGGAACCATCCGCCTCAAACCGGAATCCCCGCAAGTGACCGACATGATGGCCTTCTACCATCACGGCACCCTCATTGCTGATTTCTGCCTCAAGCATAGTATTTTCTTTCAGCCGTTTCATAAGCACGCTTGTCCTGCGATCAATAAAGCGTCTCGTCAAGGTTTCATGCAGGGCATCGGAAAGCCGGTCTTCCACCTCACGGGTCTTTTCACGCCAGATGGTGGCATTTTCAAGCCAATTTTTGCGGTTCGACAAATAAGTCCAGGTTCTGACATTTGCAATTCTGGCAGATAGTGCATCAATCTCGCCATCGGTGTGGTCAGTAAGGGCAACTTGCGCCCCAAACCACTCTTCATCAATTTTGCCATTGCGGCACAGATCAATATAGATCCGGCTCAAAATTTCGGTGTGGGCAGCTGGAGAAATCCGACGATAATCCGGTGTTCGTGCAACCTCCCAGAGCAATTCTACCTCATCAGGGGAGGTTGCAATGTCGGCAATCTCCGGGTCGCGGGAGAGGTTTTCTAAGGATGTGATGTCGGTGATGGGTGGTGCCTTCATCAAGCGCGGGTGGTTGGCAGGTGTTTCCAGTGATTTTTTCAGGGACTGGACGGATTGAAAATCAAGGTCCCTATTTCGCCAGGTCAGCACTTTTGAAGGCTCAAACAAATGGGTTTCAAGCGCTTCAACAAGTTCGTCACCAAACGGATTGACACGTGAAGTTACACCGAACGTACCATCCTGCGTGTGGCGACCGGCGCGACCAGCGACCTGGGCAAGCTCGGCTGCGGTCAGCTTTCGATGCTGAAATCCGTCAAATTTTGCATCCTGGGCGAATGCAACGTGATTGATATCCAGATTGAGGCCCATACCAATCGCATCGGTTGCAACAATGATGTCGACATCTCCGGATTGATACAGTGCCACTTGAGCATTGCGGGTTCGCGGACTGAGTGAACCCATGACAACAGCAGCGCCACCGCGTTCGCGACGCACCAGTTCAGCGATCGCATACACTTCTTCAGCGGAAAACGCGACAATCGCGCTTCTTGCGGGCATGCGGGTGATTTTTCGAGAGCCTGCATATTGCAAGACAGACATGCGCGGGCGGGTTACGAGGTTGAGACCGGGCAAAAGATCACGAAGTGCTGGTGCCATGGTCTCTGCGCCCAGCAGCATGGTTTCGTGTCTGCCGCGCAAATTGAGCAGGCGATCGGTAAAAACGTGCCCACGCTCCAGATCGGCTGCGAGTTGAACTTCATCGATGGCGACGAAATCCGCGTCGGTTTTTTCCGGCATCGCCTCAACCGTGCATACCTGATAACGCGCCGATGCCGGAGTGATTTTCTCTTCTCCGGTAATCAGAGCGACACTTGCTGTACCGATCTTGTCGGCGATGCGTTGATAGACTTCCCGGGCCAACAGTCGAAGTGGCAGACCAATCACACCGGACTTGTGGGCAATCATCCGCTCGATAGCCAGATGGGTCTTCCCGGTATTGGTTGGCCCCAATACCGCAGTTACCCCGCGGCCACTTGCCGGTGTCATGGAATTTTTCATGGTGATTTCGGAATGACTTCAATTGTCGGGATTGGTAAGTATTCGCGGCCTGTTTAGCCCGACTGAGAGTGCGGCGCCAGCACAGATTTCAGCGTAATGCCTAGTTTTCGGCTACCAGACCGAAAAATGAGGGGATGGCTGAGAACCGGCCATACTTTGTGCCGATCAGAATCTTGATTGGTGTGAAAACACTGACACCACCCATGGGTGCGAGCCAAATTTCCATGTGCTCGTTTTCGGCCATTTCCTTGACGCTTCGGTGGCTTTTTTTGTGCCCGGCAACGGGTACGTATTTCATTTTGCAGACATGCGCCCAACCATCATAGCCGGTGGTCTTTACCGGTTGCGTGCTCTTGTAACTCAGTTTGATGTCATAGCGGGTCTCACCGTCAAAAATCGGAAAAGTTTGATGGCAAACTTTATGTGGATTTGCGGCATCTTCACCTGACATAGGCACAATCATGCTGCTTGCCGGGTCAAGCACCGATGCCAGGTGTTTGGTTTCCACCTCTACATATTTGGGTGCTTTTTTGGGCGAGCGCGGTTTTGCAGTTTCGAGGTCAATTTCATCAACTGCGTCGTCGGCAAAAGACATCTTGAGAGTTTCGGTCTTTTTCTTTTCCGTGACCGCCACGTAATGGATTTTCGGCTTGAGTGAATTTTCAAGCAAATCACCTGAGCTTTTTACGACGCCTTTTCCTTCCGCAAACCACTCCGCCAGTCCGGTTGTCTTGCCGGAGCCTTCGAGGGAATAGGTCTCTTCATCAAAGGTAATTCGAAACGTTGCCTTGCCAATTTCGATGCCGGCGAATTTGACCGAAAAACGGGTTTCGTGATTGCGGGTTTCACCCGAGCTTGGCATCGTGGCGCCAGCGATAATAGTTCCGGCAAGGGCGGCACTCATAAAAGCTGTTTTGAAAATATTTACGCTTAATGGCATGGTCGCCGACCCCAACAAAAATTGATCGCAGGTGCATTATCGCGAGAATGCGGCAAATGTTGGATATTGGCAATTCCCGATTGGTCGGGTGACCCTGATTTTGCTTGACGTTCGCCTGACCTGTCCTTATAGCAGGGCGACTTTCCCGAAAGCTGGAATTTGGACAGACCTTGCGGTTTTCAATTGCCAATGACCGGGATAACGAAATTTCGATTACAAATGCCAGGAATTGACGATGTCCAGACGCTGTGAATTGACCGGAAAAGCGGTGATGAGTGGTAACAATGTTAGCCACGCAAACAACAAGAACCGACGTAAGTTCTTGCCAAATCTTTGCAATGTCACCTTGATGAGTGACGCGTTGAACCAACGTGTGCGCCTTCGGATCTGCGCACAGGCGTTGCGAACCGTAGAACATCGCGGCGGCCTTGATTTGTTTCTTGCCAAGGCAGGTGAAAAAGAACTGTCGCAGAAAGCAAGATTGCTGAAACGTCAGGTTCAAAAAAAGCTTGAGGAAGCGGCGGCGTAACCGTCCAAAAGCCGATTTCGACAGGCGGGGCTGTGACCCCGCCTTTTTAATGAACTCCAACTGGTGGCATCACCCAGGATAAAAAAATGCTGAACATCTCCAGACTGTTACCCTATATTTTCGCGATGGTGGCAATTGTTGTTGCCTCCAATATTCTTGTCCAGACACAGGTTTCGTATTTTGGCCTGCAGGAAGTTTTAACCTGGGGTGCGCTCACCTATCCGTTTGCGTTTCTCGTCAATGACCTCACCAACCGACATCTTGGAAATGTGGCGGCACGCAAAGTGGTTGTTGCCGGATTTATCATTGCAGTGGTGTTGTCGGTTTATTTTGCTACCCCAAGGATAGCGATCGCATCCGGTAGTGCGTTTTTGGTTGCGCAACTGATTGACATCGGGGTGTTTGATCGTCTGCGCGGCGGGGCCTGGTGGAAAGCTCCGCTTGCTTCAAGTTTTGTCGGGTCTGCGGTTGATACGCTGATGTTTTTTGGTCTTGCGTTTGCGCCCGTGTTTGCCGGCATTGATCTGGCGTTTGGATTTGAAGACGGCTCTCTTGGTTTTCCAGCCGGAATTTTTGGTGTTGCAATGCCGTTGTGGGCTTCGCTGGCAATCGGAGACTTCATCGTGAAAATCTGCGTGGGGTTGGCGGCGTTAATCCCCTATCGCGCGGTGCTGACCCTGATGCCGGCGGAAAGCCAAACAGCATCTACGAGCTGAGTTTACGGGAAAATTCCCTGTCAGTGCATGCGGGCACGTGCCTGGCGTGCACCAGATGGGCTGGGAACTCCGGGACCAGTTTCCTCGAACAGGCTTGCCAATTGGTCTGTCATTGCGCCAGCCAGTTCCTCTGCATCAACAATTGTTACCGCGCGTTGATAATACCGGGTGACGTCATGGCCAATGCCAATCGCCATCAATTCAATTGGCGAATGCTCTTCGATGTCCTCAATGACATGGCGCAAGTGTCGTTCAAGATAATTTCCGGGGTTAACTGACAGGGTAGAATCATCGACCGGCGCACCATCTGATATCATCATCAGGATGCGGCGTTGTTCGGTTCGACCCATCAACCGGTTGTGCGCCCACAGCAGCGCTTCACCATCTATGTTTTCCTTGAGCAGCCCCTCTCGCATCATCAGGCCGAGATTACGGCGTGAACGCCGCCAGGGTGCGTCAGCAGATTTGTATATGATGTGCCGCAAATCATTGAGGCGACCGGGGCCAGGTGGCTTATCTGCCTTCAGCCACTGTTCACGTGCCTGCCCGCCCTTCCAGGCTTTGGTGGTGAAGCCGAGAATTTCTACCTTCACACCGCACCGTTCGAGCGTGCGGGCAAGAATATCGGCGCAAGTTGCTGCAACGGTTATCGGGCGGCCACGCATGGAGCCTGAATTATCCAGCAGCAGGGTAACCACTGTGTCACGGAACACCGTATCGCGCTCGCGCTTGAAGGAGAGGGGGGTCATTGGATCAGTGATAATCCGGGTAAGGCGTGCGGTATCGAGATAGCCTTCTTCAAGGTCAAAATCCCAACCGCGGTTTTGTTGGGCCATCAAGCGGCGCTGCAGGCGGTTTGCCAGCCTTCCGACCACGCCCTGCAAATGGGCCAGCTGCTTGTCGAGAAACCCTCTCAGCCGGTCAAGTTCAGCTTCGTCGCACAGTTCTGCGGCATCAATGATTTCATCATGCGCCATGGTGAACACTTTGTAGTCGGACTCTGGTGGCAGGTTTGAAAATGGCAGGTCCGGCCGCTGGGTTTCTCCAGGGGTGTCATTTTCTTCAGATTCATCGTCAAAGTCTTCACCGGTTTCGGATTCACTGGCCTCCATTTCGCCGGTTTGTTCTTCATCGCTTTCGGTTTCCATTTGATCCGGCTCGCCTTGTTCGTCACCGGTGGATTCCTCGTTGTCGCGTTGGCCTTCCTGTTGATCATCTTGCGGCTGATCGTCGGAATCTGCCTCATCATCAAGATTTTCGTCACCCAGTTCATCTGCCATATCGAAGGAAGCGATCAAGCCCCGTATGGATCTGGCAAATGCGGTTTGGTCTTCCAGATCACTCGCCAGTTCATCAAGATCTGCGCCTGCCTTGTCTTCGATCCAGTCGCGCCAAAGTGACACAAAACCTTCTGCGCTGGCGGGCGGTTTTTGGCCGGTGAGGCGTTCGCGTACAACCAGTGCGACGGCCTCTTCCAGTGGTACTTCACTGCGTTCTACGGCTTGCGAATAGGCTTGCTTGGAATATCTGTCTTCAAGCATTGACCCTAAATTATCCGCAACACCGTGCATTCGGCTGGCACCGATTGCTTCGACCCGAGCTTGCTCAACCGCGTCAAATATTGCGCGGGCATTTTGACCTTCCGGTGAAAGTCGATTGTGAATTTTAGTATTGTGACAGGCGGTGCGCAGTGCCATCGCGTCGCCCGCACCCCGGGTTACCGCCAACTGTTTTGCAGACATCCGTTTGGGAAGGTCAGGCATTCTGGCCTGATTGCCTGACAGATTGGAACGATCCCCTGAAAAACTGACTTCAAGCTCGTGATTTTGGGCAATCGCACGCACGCAATTCGACAAAGCCTGCTTAAGCGGCTCGTAGTCGACGGCTTTCATTCCCTTACGTTGATTATCACCTTGGCTTGCCATTTACAGCCCTACGCCAGTACGAGGTTCTCGACAGTCTCTGAAATTTCCTGTCCGAATGCGCGTTGGTAAAATTCACTGACGGTAGCCCGCTCAAGTTCGTCGCATTTGTTAAGGAATGTGACTTTGAATGCGAATGCAAGATCACCGAAAATTTCATGGTTTTCAGCCCAGTTGATCACCGTGCGCGGGCTCATCACGGTCGAAATATCACCATTGATGAACGATGCCCTTGTCATATCGGCAACACGAACCATTCTGGAGACATTCTCACGACCCTTCGGATTGTTGAAGGATTTTACCTTGGCCAAAATGATATCCACCTCATTGTCATGCGGCAGATAATTCAAAGTTGTGACCAGTGACCAGCGGTCCATCTGGGCCTGGTTGATCTGTTGGGTGCCGTGATAAAGCCCGGTCGTATCACCAAGACCAACGGTGTTTGCGGTTGCAAACAGCCGGAAACATGGATGAGGCTTAATCACCCGGCTTTGGTCCAGAAGGGTCAGTCTTCCTGAAGATTCCAGCACACGCTGGATAACAAACATCACATCCGGCCGGCCGGCATCATACTCATCAAACACAAGGGCAATGTTGTTCTGGTAGGACCAGGGAAGAATTCCATCGCGGAACTCGGTAATCTGGACACCATCCCGCACGACAATTGCATCCTTGCCGATGAGATCTATTCGGCTGATATGGCTGTCGAGATTAACCCGCACACAAGGCCAGTTGAGACGGGCAGCCACTTGCTCGATATGCGTTGATTTACCGGTTCCGTGATATCCAGAGACCATCACCCGGCGATTATGGGCAAAGCCTGCCAGGATCGCCAAGGTGGTCTGGCGGTCGAACAGGTAATCTTCATCGACTTCGGGCACGTGTTCAGAACGGGTTTTATAGGCCGGAACTTTCCAGTCACTGTCGATATCAAATGTTTTGCGGACCGATAATGTGGTATCCGGCATACCTTCAGTCATTTCCAATTCTCCGTTGATGAGTAATTTCCCACCAGTAACTCTGGCCGAAATTCAATCTCTTAACTCTTTTCAGAAATTGCAGATAGATTTCGGAATTCAAATGCCCTGTTTTACGAGCAGAATCCACCCTGTTTTAGAATTTTGTATGATTTTATGATTTGCCTCAGGCGTTCTTCGGCACTGCGGTCTCCGCCATTGGTGTCCGGGTGGTGCTGTTTAACCATCGCCTTGTAGCGTTTTTTGATTTCGGCCTGTGTCGAAGAATGTGCCATGCCCAGATCATCGAAGGCTTTTTTCTCGAGTGGTTTTAACTTGCGACCTGCGGCCGACCCTACAGGTCCCAAACCGGCGCGGGCCCGCATTCTTGCGGTTACTTTTGCGGCAGCTGCCGCACGTGGATCAGTACCATGGATTGGTGGCTCGTCGTTTGTCGGGTTAACACCCATTGCCCAGGTTGGCCGATGGCCGGTCAACGCATCTTTTCGGATATTGGCAATGTCATCGTCATTCAGTCCGGAAAAATAATTATAGGACTTGTTGTAGTCGCGCACATGCTCAATGCAGAAATTTACGTATTGTCCCTCGAGGTCGCGGCCAAGCGGAGCCTTGTGGGTACCGGGCCTTTCACAGCCCTCCCATCTGCATTTGGGCAGGTCGTCGGTAGGCGACTTTGCCTTGGAACCCTTCTTAATGCGGATTTTGTCGTAGAATTTTGAATTAGCGTCCATGGGGTAATTATGGCCCTTTTTAGCGAATGAACAAGGATTGACTTTGAACCAATGTGGTTCCAGAAAGCGCGGTTATGTTTTTACGGCGTTTTGATTCCTGCAAATTGATCAAAACCGAGGAGATTTTAGTGGACGACATTGCAAACCAGTTAGAGCAGCAACTGCGACAAGCCTTCTCTCCGGAACGACTTGATATCATAAATGAGAGCCATTTGCATGCCGGACATCAGCCAGAATTTGATGGCACCGGTCAAACCCATTTTCGTGTTCGTATCGTAGCAGATGTATTTACTGGTATGAGCCGTGTCGAGCGGCACCGCAAGATCAACGAATTTGTCGCACCGCATATGGAACACGGATTACACGCAATCGCGATTGAAGCAAAGGCCCCGGGTGAATAGTTTACTCAAATTTTTCTGATTCTCAGCCTCGTAATCCGGTTTTTCTCCCGTGCGATGATGACAAATCGTTTGCCATAAAATGTGAATGTCTGCTTTTCCTCAGGGATCATCTGGGCTGCATGAATAACCAGTCCGGCAACAGTTGTTGCTTCTTCATCTGGAAGTTGCCACTCCAATGCCCGGTTCAGATCACGCACTGGAACTGAACCCTCGACAAGGTAGGAACCGTCCGCTTGTGCAACGACACCGGAAACTTCCTCATCATGCTCGTCGGCAATTTCACCAACGATTTCTTCCAGAATGTCTTCAAGCGTTACCAGGCCTTCCACTTCGCCATACTCGTCCACTACCAACGCAATATGGGCTTTCTTTCGAAGGAATGCATTCAACTGTGCCTGTAGGGTTGTGGTTTCAGGCACAAACCAGGGATTGGTGGCAATCTTGCGAATGTTAAGTGTTTTGAGATTGCCGCTCTTGGTGGCAAGCGTTCTCAAGACATCTTTTGAGTGCAAAATGCCGACAATGTTTTCACTTTCGCCCTGCCATAACGGGATTCTTGTATAGGGGCTTTCCAGCATCTGTTTGACGATTTGATCCGGGGGATCATCAACATTGATGCTTTCCATGTTGGTGCGGTGGATCATCACATCCGAGACTTCCAGCTCATGCAGGTCAAGTACCCCGCCAAGCCGGTCGCGATCATCTTTCACCACTGATCCGTCCCGGTGAAGTACTTCCACTGCTCCACGCAATTCCTCATGTGCGGTTAGCATCGACTGCTCTTCGTCAATCTTGACCCCAAACAACCGCAGAATGGCGCGGACAATCCAGGTCACAACCGCAGCGAATGGCGATAGTACAGCTACGATGGGTCGCAACACTGGTGCAACTGTGACAGCGAAGCGATCAGCATTTGATATTGCCCAGGATTTAGGCATCACCTCTGCAAAGATCACCACAACGATGGTCATCACGAGGGTTGCGATTGCAACACCTGCATCGCCATAAAGATTGAGGAAGAAGCTGGTTGCCAGGGCGGAGGCCAGAATGTTTACCAGATTGTTGCCGATCAACAGGGCGCCGATCAGGTGGTCACGTTTTTCGATCAGTCGGGTGACCATGCCGGCACGGCTGTCACCATTTTTTTCAAGCTGGTGCAATCGCGCGCGTGAAGCGGCGGTCAGGGCGGTTTCCGATCCCGAAAAAAACGCTGACAAGACGATCAGAATGAGGATTGCGGCAAGTATTAGCCAATAGGCGGTAATCATTTTGACAAGTGATCTTTCAGAAAGCTGGACACTTCGGATGCCGGGACATCATCTGCAATATAGGCTTTTCCGATGCCGTTTGTAAGGATGAAGGTTAGCGCACCGCGTTTAACCTTCTTGTCCTGAGCGATAAATCCCATCAGGGTTTCAACATTCGGCTTGTCGCCTGGTATATCGCCAATCGATGTGGGCAGGCCGACGGTTTTAAGGTGATGGCGAAGACGGTCCACATCATCTATGGCGCACAGGTTCATCCGGTTGGAGAATTCATGAGCCATCATCATGCCGATCGCAACACCCTCTCCGTGTATCAATCTTGCTCCGTCGTAACCTGTGTAGCCCTCAAGCGCATGGCCAAAAGTGTGCCCCAGATTGAGGAGTGCTCTTTGTCCCGCTTCTGTCTCGTCAGCAGCAACAATTTCTGCTTTAGCACGACAGCTCTTTGCAATGGCGTCAACAAGCGCGGATTCGTGGGCAAAAATCTGAGTATGAGATTGTTCAAGCCAATCGAAAAAATCCGGGTATTTAATCAGGCCGTATTTTGCGACTTCCGCATAGCCGGCGCGGAATTCGCGTTCTGGCAGGGTTTTCAATACATCGACATCAATCAACACTCTTGAGGGTTGATGAAAAGCACCTATGAGGTTTTTTCCGAGGGTTGAATTGATCCCGGTCTTGCCCCCCACAGAAGAGTCTACCTGTGCAAGCAGGCTGGTTGGTATCTGAAAGAACCGCATGCCGCGCCGGGTTATCGCTGCAGCAAACCCGGCAAGATCTCCGACAACGCCGCCGCCAAATGCCAGTACCAGATCAGATCGCTCAAGCCGCAGGGCAAGCAATTTGTCTACCACAATCCCAAGCGTCTCGCTGGATTTGGATGCTTCGCCTGCGGCCACTTCGATGGTGTGGTATTCCAGCCCTGCACCGGAGAGGCTTGCTCGAAGACTATCCCCATGGGCAGCGTTGACGTTGGTGTCGGTAACAATTGCGCATTTGGTTCCAGGCGCAAATTCGGAAATCATCGTGCCTGCATGTTCGATTAGATTACGGCCGATGTCGATTGCATAGGAGCGTTCGCCTAACTCAACCGGTACGGTGCATTGTATATTTGCTGCAGTATTTGTCATTTACCCGGCTTCCTGGCTGTTTGATTGCGACGCAAGATATTGGGCCAGGGCCTCCAATACCGCATCCCGGGTTTGGATCTTTGAGCCTGATGTCGAAGAGACATGTAAGTTAGCCTGGTCATAAATTGGTCCACGAATTTCAAGCAGATCCTGTATAATTTGCCGTGGGTCGCCGGTTGCCAGTAATGGTCGCTTGCCCGGTCGACGCGACACTCTGGACAGCAATAGTTCAAGGTCAGCTTTGAGCCAAATCGAAATGCCACGCCGCGAAATGGTCCGCCGGGTTTTTTTGGACATGAAAGCACCGCCACCCAGTGCAATTACCGCCGGACCTTCTTTCAGTAGCCGTTCGATTACCCGGTTTTCCACCCGCCGAAATTCCGCTTCGCCAAATTTTTCAAATATGTCCGCGATGCTCATGCCCGCTGCCTCGACAATTTCTGCATCCGAATCATGGAATTTGAGGCCAAGGCGAGCAGCAATAACTTTGCCGATGGCAGATTTTCCACAACCCATCATGCCGATAAGCACAATGGAAGTTTTTCCCAACTTCTCCAGCAGGTCGCTACTTTGTTTTCTTTTTCGGGTGGTCATGGTTTTTCCCGGCGTGTTTCGACACCATTACCCCAAATTCGTCAAGTGTGCATGTGCAAATATTGGGCGGGTGATCATTGCGGATTTTGAAGTGAAAAGGCCAAGGCGGTTGCCATTTGGTGTCATGTTTTCCATAAGTGATGTTCAAATATATTTCAGGCGGTGATTTGGTATGCCGAGTCTAATTCGGTTTTTAGTGGTTTTGGGTATTCTTGTGGGTTCCGCGTACGGTGGAATGGTGGTACTCACAATTTTCGTCGAGCCGAAGCCGCGGGAAATGACGGTTAAAATTCCTGCCAAGAAGTTGAACCTACGGGAATAATGGAATTTGCCAAATACGCATCTGGTTGAGGCATTTCTGGAAATGATGAGTGCCGAACGCGGCGCTTCCACAAACACTTTGTCGTCCTACACCAGAGATCTTGGCCGTTATGGCAAGCATTTGTCCGCCATAAATGTTGGGTTTGAAACTGTATCTGCGGCTCAAATCCAATCTCATCTTGTAACGCTCGGTAATGCGGGACTGTCGGCGGCAAGTCAGGCCAGGCATCTTTCAGCAATTCGCCAGTTTCACAAATTCCTGTTCGCCGAAGGCATTCGAAACGATGATCCCTGCGGCACCATAGACAGCCCCAAACTTGGCAGACCATTGCCGAAGATAATGAGTATGGAGGATGTAGACAGTTTAATTGGCAAGGCGGAGGAAGAGGCACGCAGTGCTGAGGGCACAAACGCTGCAAAGCTGCGTCAGGCCCGACTTTATGTGTTGATTGAGCTGATTTACGCGACGGGGCTTCGGGTCAGTGAGTTGGTAAGCCTGCCGGCAGCCGCGGCCCGCACCAGCGGCCGGTTTTTGACCGTTACAGGAAAAGGCGATCGGGAGCGTATTGTGCCTGTATCCCAAATGGCAAAAGATGCCATGAGTTATTATGTTGGTGCGAAATGGGGCAAAAACAATGCTGAGGGGTATTTGTTCCCGGCCAATTCCAAAAGCGGACATTATGCGAGACAGGCATTTGCCAGGGATTTGAAAGACTTGGCGATACGGGCGGGCCTTCAGCCCTCAAAGGTTTCTCCCCATGTCATGCGCCATGCCTTTGCCAGTCATTTATTGCAAAACGGTGCTGATCTGCGTTCTGTCCAGCAATTGCTTGGGCACGCCGACATCTCAACCACACAAATATATACCCACGTGCTGGATGAGCGATTGCGAAAACTGGTTGAGGAACATCATCCACTAATGAAGGACGGATAGTTGTGAGATTTACGACTTGCGATTGAGCACCTTATGAATGGGGTGTCCGGCTGCATCAATTCGTCCCTTTCGAATTCTTGACACAGCAAAGGTGAGTGGCCAGTGTAAATTGCAACAAGCCCGGCTTTGACAGGCCGGTGCGATTTACTCCAATTTCGAAAATGAACGATGCATAGCTATCTTGAGTTTGAAAAACCCGTTGCCGATCTGGAAGGTAGAATTCGTGAATTGCGCAGCATGGCGCAACAGGATGATACGGTAGATCTGGACAAGGAAATCACGCGCCTTGAGACAAAGTCGCAGGATATTCTTGCCGATCTTTATCGTAAATTGCAGCCCTGGGATAAAACCCTTGTGGCACGGCATCCTGATCGACCTCATTTTATAGATTATCAAAAAGCACTGATTGACGATTTTACGCCACTAGCCGGAGACCGTTATTTTGGTGAAGACCATGCGGTGTTTGCGGGCTTCGGCCGGTTTGAAGGGCAATCCATTGCAATATTGGGTCAGGAAAAGGGCGCTGATACCAAAAGCCGGTTGAAACACAATTTCGGAATGGTGCGGCCGGAAGGATACCGCAAGGCAATCAGGATCATGGATTTGGCGGATCGGTTCGGAATTCCGGTGGTTTCGATGGTTGATACAGCCGGCGCCTATCCCGGTATGGGTGCCGAGGCTCGTGGTCAAGCCGAGGCAATTGCGCGCTCAACTGAAAAGTGCCTGAATATTTCGGTGCCGATGATTTCAATAGTCATTGGTGAGGGTGGATCAGGCGGAGCCATCGCAATTGCATCAGCCAACCGGGTGTTCATGCTCGAACACGCCATCTACAGCGTGATTTCGCCAGAAGCGGGTGCATCCATTCTTTGGCGCGATTCCACAAGGGCGAAAGATGTTGCAACCGCGATGAAGATCACGGCACAGGATCTGCAGCAACTCGTGATTATTGATGGTATAATTCCAGAGCCGCTGGGAGGTGCGCATCGCGACCCAGCAGCGGTATATAGTGCAACACGTGCGCAATTGCGCTCGGCACTTGCAGAGTTTAGCGGTATGGCGGCTGGTGACATTCGAAAGCAACGGCATGAGAAGTTTTTGGCGATGGGGCGTAATCTGTCGTAACGCCGGATTTCTGCCCCAATTTTGTCACATCTGACAATCGCGTGACTTGGCTGGTGTAACGGCTTGTCAACCAGCCTGGTTTATATCAGATATACAGAATGTTGATTGGCCTAAGGGGCTTTTAATCGGTGGACGCGTGACCTCATTGAAATTTACCACTGTTGTTTTGTTTTGCTTCGCTACAACGTTGTTGTCTGGCTGTCAGGGTGGCATTGAAGGCGCGTTTGGTGCCAAGGAAAGAAAACCAATCCCGCAGGAGCTTTTGAAGAAAATCGAGGCAAAAGGCATGACGGTTGGTTCGCCAATCCTGATCCGTATCTTCAAAACCGAAAACGTATTGGAAGTCTGGAAGGCCAAGGCCAGCGGTCGCTTTGACATGCTTCAATCCTACGAGATTTGTAAATGGTCTGGCAAACTCGGCCCTAAATACAAGGAAGGCGACCGGCAGGCCCCAGAAGGATTTTACAATGTCACCCCGGCCCAGATGAATCCAAGATCAAGTTATCATCTGTCTTTCAATATGGGATATCCAAACAAATATGACCGGGCGCATGAGCGAACCGGCACCCATTTGATGGTGCATGGGGCGTGTTCTTCTGCCGGGTGTTACTCAATGACGGATGAGTATGTTGAGGAAATTTACGCGCTGGCCCGGGAATCTTTTGCACAAGGGCAGAGGGACTTCCAAATTCAGGCCTATCCGTTTCGTATGACGCCGGAAAACATGGTCAAACATGTTGATCATCCTGAGTTTGAATTCTGGAAAATGCTAAAAGAGGGCAATGATCATTTTGTAGTGAATCAATCTCCACCAAAAGTGGATGTTTGCGAAAAGCGTTACGTTTTTAACCGGATTGCCAATGACGAGAAGAAGTTCAGTTCGCGTTTAGAATGTCCACCTTCCGTGACTTCCAGCCGATTGGCGCTGGCGTTTTCCAGCAAGCAGAGTAAAGATCAGGAGGTCTTTGATGAAATTCTCACCAAGCAGGTGAAGAACCCGTTCGTGCCAAAGGAGGAAAAACCAAAGACTAAAACCGCCTCCATATTGGCTGATCCAACGATCGGGCCAGTAACACCAGTAGAGCAAAAGAAGCCTGAACCGCAGGTTGAAACTGTCGCTGTGGAGCAGCCATCCGCGGCACCCACAATCACCACCCCCACAACCACCGCACCCTCTACCACGGTTCCCACCACCGGACCCAATCGGGTTGCCGGTGAAGCAACGCTTCCGGGTCAAGTCATCCTACTTGATCCGTTATCGGCCGAGGCGGCAGCGCGGCCAAATGTTGAAACAGTCAAGCAAGCTGACCCAGTATCCGCAACTGCAGTACCTCAGCGTGCCCCGCGGCAACCGTCTGGTTAGGGCGCGGATGTTTTATCGCGAGTTGCATCCTTCTCGTTGAAGCTCATCCTGCGTTAAGCCAATTCCGAACGAGTGACCTCTTTCCCGCTCTTCCAATTTTGCAATTCTTGCAATTGATTGCCCAAGATTTCTTTTTGCGTTGGTCAGTTTGTCGGTCAGCCTGGATCTTCGAATTTCGGCCTCTAAATTGGTTAGCACTGTAGCTGCTGCGCCAGCCGGGCCGAATGCTCTGGGGGCACTTCGGCCTATTTGAGATTGTAACTCTGCTTGCCTAATCTGGTTTTCCAACTCGCCTATCTGTGTTTCAAGGTTTTCTTGCGTTCTTCTTGCATCATGTAGCCGGTTTTTGATCCTCGGAAGTTCGATTTGATGGTCGACAAGAACATCTCTCAGCCTTTTACAGATTGAGTTTTCAGTCATTTGATTTTTTCTCCTGAATTTGTTCAAATATTCAGGAATTGTACATTTGGTTTTTGGTGTGGGGATTAGTTTATGAAAGAATCTAATCAGAGTTTTATGAAACTACTTCAGATTTTTATCTTTAATATATTTGTATTGTGCTTGACTGTTCAGATGTCTGAAGCGCTTGAATGGCAGTTTATCGGCGATCGATTGCCTCGGTATGTGGAGTTAGTCAGTGATGACGGGAATTTTCTGGATCTGGAGTGTCATGAGCAGCGGGAGATTCTCTATACGAACTATCTAAAGCGACATCCGGGTTATCGGCCATTTATGAATGCCCCTGAAATGCGAAAGGAATGGCGACGTGCCATGGTGAACCATCAAATTGATAACAATCTGGATTCGTTTAGCTTTTGTGTTTATTCCATTCTCCAGAACACGGTGTTTGATCTGCCACGTCGTCATGACAAGAGAGACAAGATATTTTGTGGTGTAATGGGAGAGCCGCTGA
Organism: Hyphomicrobiales bacterium; assembly: GCA_021775415.1. Taxonomy (GTDB): domain Bacteria; phylum Pseudomonadota; class Alphaproteobacteria; order Rhizobiales; family Rhizobiaceae; genus JAALLB01. Next base: position 221,393 of record JAJFHV010000004.1, read on the forward strand.
ACAGTCTCGAAAAAGCGGCGGCTCAATCCCTGCAGGAATTAATGGGCTACGCTATTCGCGGCAGTGTGTCTGCCAATTTACAGCTGTTGGGTGTATCAGACCTGTTCCCCCTAGTTAGGCTCAACAATGATGTCCGTTACTATCTACAAGGACTTCTGCGAAAACTAACCGCTTCCACGCCATCGCTTTGGGACGTCGCAAAATCACTTGTCTTGCCAGTTGAAGCAATTGATCTTTCTCTGGAGCGACGCATGTTCATTGAAAATACAGTTGCCCGGGGTGATCACACTTCCGTTCTTGAAACGACCAATCCGTGCAATTTCATGGAGCTTTAAAAGATGGTGTGGTGGTGTGGGGATAAGTCTATGATTGAAGGAACGGTATTCTTCAAAGTTTTCAGAGCTATAGCCCTTGTTCTGGCTTCAAGCTTGTTCACTGGATCCAACGTTGTGCTTGCTCAAACACAAGATGCTGCAGTTTGGGATTTTGGTGGTGACCGACGGCCAGAATTGGACCGGCTGTGGCCTTCCGAAGATCGGCTTGCTCGGCATGGGTGTGCGGTGCAAACCAAGATCATTTACAAAAATTATGTTGTTCAGCACCCCGAATTTCGCATCTTTTTGAACGATGAAGCCGTACGCAGAGAGTTTCGTATGAGTCTCTCTTTGGCCTCTCAACGGGCTGTCAAGTATTCTTCCAGCTATTTTACCGGCTGTTTTGTGGAAGTGCTGGACGAGCATATCCGCAAGTTTCAGCGAGAAAACGCTGACAGTAGGGATCCATTGGTTCGGCCGGCTCACCGATTGTTTGAGGCGATTGGATGGAAGCGAAAGCCTCGCAATCTTTACTGTGGTGTACTGGCCGAAAATCTTGACGAGGAAGAACTTGAAACAGCGCTTGCCAAGCAGGAAATCACTGAATACGCATTTGCAGAAAACTGGTCTGCGGTATTGTCAGCTTTGTGGAGCGATGGTGACACCGTGTTTTTCAAATACAACCCTGATGTGCGTTACTATCTTCAATTGTTGTTGACAAAGCTCACCATCACGAAGGAGCAGTTGAAGGAAATTAACGAACTGATTCAGCAACCAGTTTCAAACCTTTCTACTAAAAGGCGCAAATTTGTCGAGGATGCTTTCGAACGTGGTGATTATCAATCTGTGTTGAACACGACTGATCCCTGCTGAGCCCGAACACGGACCCGCCTTACACAAAACTCCCGTGGCAATGCTTGTATTTGCAAACTAACTTGCGAAGGTCAGGTTTGGATTAGGTGCAGCCTTCTTTGTGCAACTGTTTGCGAGTAGTTTTACGATTCTCCGTCAAGTTGTTCAATTCGCTCGCAAGACTACCTGCTTCAGCTTCAATTCGGGGCAGTCTTGGCTCTAGCTGGGCGAGTTCACCTTCAAGCCGGGAAAGCCGAACTTCGGATTCCAATTTGCTTAAAGCGGCTGCTGCGGCCCCGACAGGACCAAGCCTGGCAAGCCCGCCGCTGGCCAGGGATTTACGCCTCGCACTTTGTATCTGATTTTTGAGATCGGCGATTTGTTTAACGATATCGTTCTTTTTTAGTCTTGCACGGTCGTACCGGATTTCGACATTCTGACGGGCAATACCCTGATCAATCAACAAATTCTTGAGGTGCTGGCAAAGGGAGCTCTCCATCAATGGTTCCTTTTGGTTGAATACTTGCGGTTTCAACCAGAAATTGTAGGGTGGGATTGTGGTGTGGGAATAAATTGATGTGTTGGAATGTGGTATTCTTCAAATATTTCAAAGTGATAACGTTCATTCTGGTAACGGGCTTGTTCACAAGCTTCGGCGTTGTGCTTGCGCAGACGGAGGGTTCAAAGGGTTGGGATTTCAGCGGGGAACAACAACCGAGTTTCGATCTGTTATGGCCTTACGAAGATCGAATTGCGGGGTATCTCTGCCCGGTGCAAATCAAAAAAATCTATGATAATTACGTTGTGCAGAACCCGGCGTTCAGACCTCACCTCAACAATGAATCCATGCGGAGAGAATTTCGCAGAAGTCTATTATTGGGTGCGAAAGAGGGTGAAAGATATCTGGGGAGTTGTTTTGAGGACATGCTTGCAGAGCGTATTAGAACGTTTAGGCTTGAGAACCGGGTCAGCGAGGATCCGCTGGTTCTCCCCTTTCACTATCTGCTTGAAGTAATCGGCTGGAAGCGCAAGCCCCGCAACCTTTATTGTGGTGTGCTGGCTAACAATCTTGACGAGGAAGAATTTGAAACAGCGCTCGCACTGGAAGAGTTGACGGAATATGCGTTTGCAGAAAACCGGTATGTGACTTGGCTGGTTCTTTGGCAAGATCGTGATACTAAATTTTTCAGGTACAACCCTGATATACGTTATTATTTTCAGTTGCTGCTGAAAAAGCTCGGCAGGGCAGAATGGTTGGAACCTGAAACAAAAAGGGAAATTGAGGAGACTAATGCGCCTCTGATGCTGCCGCTTGAGGAACTGTCATCACAACGGCGCAAATTTGTCGAATACGCCTTTGAGAGGGGTGACTACAAGGCAGTGCTTGAGACGACTGATCCCTGCTAAATCTGCAATGGACGCTTGGGTGACCTTATACAAAACTTCCGTGGCAATGTTTGTATTTGCAACCAACTTGCGACGGTCAGGTTTGGATTAGGTGCAGCCTTCTTTGCGCAACATTTCCTCGGTAATCGGAATGTTCTTTTTGAGATCGTTCAATTCGTTTGCGAGGCTGCGTCCTTCCGCTTCAATCCGGGGCAGTTTTTGCTCTAGTTGGGCCAATTCTCCTTCAAGACGGGAAAGTCGGATTTGGGAATCTAACCCGGTCACGATGGCCACTCCAACGCCTGCAGGATCAAATCGGGAGGCAGTTCTGCCGATCTGAGCCTCACTTCCTGTAATGCTAACCTGGTTTTCCAAATCGGCGATTTGATTTGTTAACCGACGTTTTTCATCGGTAGCACGAAAAAGAGCATTATGAGCCGGTCCCAAAACATTTCTTTGGCGTATCAGCACGTCTCGTAAATGGTTGCAAAGCGATTTTTCCAATAGTGATTCCCGTTGGTTGTGTACTTGCGGTTTCAACCAAAAATTGTAGGGTGGGATTGTGGTGTGGGAATAAATTGATGTGTGGGAATGTGGTATTCTTCAAATATTTCAAAGTGATAACGTTCATTTTGGTAACGGGCTTGTTCACAAGCTTCGGCGTTGTGCTTGCGCAGACGGAGGGTTCAGAGGGTTGGGACTTCAGCGGGGAACAACAACCGAGTTTCGATCTGTTATGGCCTTATGAAGACCGGATTGCAGGGCATTCCTGCCCGGTTCAAGTCGAAAAAATTTATGAAAATTATTCCCGCTTACACCCCGAATACACCCGCCATTCAGATAACCAAGCAATGCGCAGGGCGTTCCGTAGAAGCCTGTTGTTGAATTCTGAAAAAGAAGAAGAATATTTGCTTGGCTGTTTTGAGGATACGCTTGGAAAGCGTATTCGCCATTATGAACATGCAAATGCGGTCAGCACAGACCCGCTGGTGAAGTATGTTCACACTCTACTCGAGTGGGTGGGATGGAAACGCAAGCCCCGAAATCTGTTTTGCGGTGTGCTGGCATCAGATCTTGATGCGCAAGAACTCGAGATAGCGCAGAGTGTTCAGGAACTGACCGATTACGCATTTGCAGAATCCTGGCATGCGATTTGGCTGGTCCTGTGGCAAGATCGTGATACCAAATTTTTTAAGTACAACCCTGATATACGCTACTATTTTCAACTGCTGATAAAAAAACTCACCATCACGAGGGAGCAGTTGAAGGAAATTAACGAACTGATTCAGCAACCAGTTTCAAACCTTTCTACTAAAAGGCGCAAATTTGTCGAGGACGCCTTCGAACGCGGTGATTACCAATCTGTGTTGAACACGACCGATCCCTGCTGAGCCCGAACACGGGCTCGATTTACACGAAACTTCCGTGGCAATGCTTGTATTTGTCACCGGACCCACACGGACACGCTTCATTGCGACCGATTTTACCCCAGCTTGCCGGGTTATTGGGGTCTCGTTCGCCGTTTGAAGCTGCAGCACCTGCACTTGCGAACGCTGTGTCGGCTGGATGGTTTTCGTGCATTTCGGGAAGTTCGGGCTCAGGTGCCTGGGCCGCCTCGTTTACAACTTCCACCCGCATCATTTGACCGGTTACTGCCTGACGCAAGTTTGCCAGCATTGTTTCGAACAGTTCAAAACTTTCCGACTTGTACTCATTGAGCGGATCACGCTGGGCATAGCCACGAAAGCCAACAACTGAACGCAGATGATCAAGGTTGACCAGATGCTCGCGCCACAAATGATCGAGCGTTTGAAGCATTACCGATTTTTCTACGTACTCAACGATTTCAGGTCCAAACCGCTCTGCGCGGTCTGCGGCAGCCTTGTCAGATGCATCAACAATGCGATCGTGAATATCTTCTTCGGCAATGCCTTCTTCCTGCACCCATTCGGCAATCGGCAAATCAAGATTAAGCGAATTGCGAACCCCTTCGAGCAAGCCCTCGGCGTCCCATTGTTCCGCGTATGCTTTTTCCGGGATATGCTCGGCAACCAGATCTTCAACCACTTCATGGCGCATGTCGGTAACCGTCTCGCTTAAATCCTCGCCATGCATCAAATCAATACGCTGATCAAAAATGACCTTACGTTGGTCGTTCATTACATCATCATATTTCAAGAGGTTCTTGCGGATGTCAAAGTTGCGCGCCTCAACTTTTTTCTGCGCCTTTTCCAGTGCCTTGTTGATCCAGGGATGGATAATTGCCTCGCCTTCCTTAAGCCCCAGCTTCTGCAGCATGGAATCCATGCGCTCGGAACCAAAAATGCGCATTAGATCGTCTTGAAGGGACAAGAAAAACTTGGAGTGACCGGGATCGCCCTGTCTGCCTGCCCGTCCGCGAAGCTGGTTGTCGATCCGCCGGCTTTCATGACGTTCAGTACCAATTACATAAAGCCCGCCGGCGTCTTTTGCCTGGTCCTTCAGTTTCTGGATGTCTTTACGAATTGCTTCCTCTTTTTTCTTGCGCGCAGCAGGGGTTGCATCCTCGGCAATCTCGGATGCCGCCCGCATATCAAAATTACCACCCAGCTGAATGTCCGTACCGCGGCCAGCCATATTGGTTGCGATAGTAATCGCGCCGGGTACGCCGGCATTGGCAATGATGTGAGCTTCTTCTTCATGATGACGGGCGTTGAGGACCTTGAAATCCTTGAGGCCGTCTTTCTTGAGAAGTTCAGCAAGTAACTCGGATTTTTCAATTGAGGTGGTGCCGACGAGAACCGGTTGGTTGCGTTCCCGGCATTCGGCGATCAGCACATTGATTGCCCGATATTTTTCTTCAACGGAGCGATACACCTCATCATCGTCATCGACGCGGGCAACCGAAAGATTGGTTGGCACATCCAGCACATCCAGACCGTAGATATCCATGAATTCAGATGCTTCAGTCATCGCTGTACCGGTCATGCCGGAAAGTTTGTCATACATGCGAAAATAATTCTGGAAGGTGATCGAGGCCATCGTCTGGTTTTCCGGTTGAATGGAAACACCTTCCTTGGCTTCAAGCGCCTGATGCTGTCCTTCAGAGTAACGGCGCCCTGGCATCATGCGGCCGGTAAACTCATCAATGATTACGATTTCATCATTGCGAACGATATAGTCTTTGTCTTTGTGAAAAAGCTTGTGAGCTTTCAGGGCATTGTTGATGTGGTGAACAACAGTGACGTTTTCGACGTCGTAAAGGGTCTCGCCCTTTAACAGATCGGCTGCCCGTAATTGTTCTTCGAGTTTCTCGTTTCCTTCTTCGGTGAAGGTTACCGAGCGTTGTTTTTCGTCCAGTTCGAAGTCCGCATCATCGATGGATGGAATGAACTTGTCGATTATGGTGTAAAGATCTGAGCGATCATCCAGAGGGCCGGAAATAATCAGCGGTGTACGGGCTTCATCGATCAATATCGAGTCAACTTCATCGACAATCGCGAAATTGTGACCGCGCTGGACCATCGATTCCAGGTCAAATTTCATGTTGTCGCGAAGATAATCGAACCCGTATTCATTGTTTGTGCCGTATGTAATGTCGCAGGCGTAGGCAGCCTTTCGTTCTTCATCGTCAAGCCCGTGGATGACCACACCGGTGGTCATACCCAGAAATTCAAAAATCCTGCCCATCCATTCCGAATCGCGGCTGGCGAGATAGTCGTTGACCGTCACCACATGGACGCCTTTTTCGCTCAATGCATTCAGATAAGCGGCAAGTGTCGAAACAAGAGTTTTACCCTCACCAGTACGCATTTCAGAAATTGATCCGCGATGCAGAATCATTCCGCCCATCAGCTGGACGTCGTAGTGACGCTCACCCAGCGTGCGCTTGGATGCTTCGCGAACCACGGCAAATGCAGGAGCCATCAAGTCATCAACGCTCTTGCCGTCTTTCAGTTGTTGTCTGAATTCGGTGGTTTTGGCCTTCAACTGCTTGTCGCTCAGAGCGGCCATTTCCGGTTCGAGCGCATTGATTGCATCTACATTGGGTTGCAATGCCTTGATCTCGCGATCATTGGCTGACCCAAATACGCTGCGCGCTATGCCGCTAAAAACGCCCATAAAGCCTCTCGAATTTTTCTGTTCCAGTGAATTATAAAACCGGCTACTCAGGACCGAACATGTCCTGGAACCCTGACATTTTCGGAAAAGTGTCCGGAAGAAATCTGGACGACTGAACACAGGACAGATAAGAGGGACACCCAATTATGTCAACGGCAGCGTTATCGGGTTAATACTGTAGTGCTGCACAACTTCGCCAATAGGGCAAATGCCCCGGCTGAAAAGGAAATTCAATGGCAAGGAACCAACTCCTTATACTGGTGGCGAGCGTGATTGTTGCGCTTGGTCTTGGCGCATTTGCCGGGATGCAATTTTCAAAGTCCCCGCAAAAGGCCGCTATGGCATCAAAACCAAGTGAAGAAGGCGCATTGGCCAGTGTTGGGGATGTGATGATCACCGAACGCGAATTGGCGTTTGCAGAGACGGATTTGGGCCAGCAATTCGGGCAAATTCCAGAAAATGAGCGCCGTCCGGCGGTGCTTAATGCACTGATTGATATCAAAGCGCTTGCCGCGGCTGCCGAAGCCGAAGGGATGGAGAAAGATGAAGTTTTCCTGGCGCGCATTGCTTTTTTGAGATCGCGTGCACTGCACAACAGTTATTTCCAGGATAAGGCACTGAAGGTCATCACAGACGAAGAAGTCCGTGCGCGCTTTGACAAGGAGATTTCTGCTATCCCGGCGAGTGACGAAATCAACGCCCGGCATATTCTGGTAAAAACCGAAGAAGAGGCCAAGGCAATCATTGCAGAGCTTGACGGGGGAGCAGACTTTGTGGCGCTTGCAAAGGAAAAATCCACCGGGCCAAGCGGACCGGGTGGTGGAGACCTCGGGTTCTTTGGCAAGGGCCAAATGGTACCTGAATTCGAAGCGGCCGCTTTTGCACTCGAAAAAGGCAAATACACTGCTGCACCGGTAAAAACTCAGTTTGGATGGCATATCATCAAAAAAGAGGATGAGCGTTCGACACCTCTTCCAGCTTATGAAGAAGTTTCCGAGCAGGTGCGCCAGATGGTGGCGCGCGAAAAATACCTCGAACTGGTCAAGAGCGTTCGCGAAACACTCGAAATCAAGGTACTGGATGCGGATCTCAAGAAACAAATGGATGCGTTGGAACCGGCAAACTAACCGGTTGTATGACAAATACGGAAAAGACCATGAAAGTATCCCCGCTGGCACCAACCTTTTATCCGGAAATTCCCGAGATTGAAGGGGTGCGGCTTGCAAGTGTTGAGGCTGGCATAAAGTACAAGGATCGTAAGGATCTTTGTTTGATTGCCTTTGATAAACCGGCCGAGATTGCGGGTGTGTTCACCAAGTCGAAATGTCCTTCAGCACCGGTTGACTGGTGCCGAAAACACCTGGGGCAGGGCAAGGCAAGTTGCGTGGTGATCAATTCCGGTAATGCAAATGCGTTTACCGGCAAAAAGGGAGCCGATGCAGCTGAGCTTACCGCAAGCACTACAGCACAATTGCTCGGTTGCAGTAAAAAGACCGTGTTTTTGGCATCAACCGGCGTAATTGGCGAGCCACTTGATGCCTCTGGATTTGCTGATTGTCTTGCAACCGCCAAAAGCCAACTGACACTGGATGGCTGGCATTCCGCAGCGCAAACGATCATGACGACCGATACCTATCCAAAACTTGCCACAAGACAATTTAAAGCTGGTGGCAGAAATTTTACACTCAATGGTATCGCTAAGGGTTCGGGGATGATTGCGCCGGACATGGCTACGATGTTGTCTTTTCTGGTTACCGATCTGCCCGTCGACCACAAGGTTCTGCAAAAATTGTTGGCAAGGGCGATCAAGCCGACCTTTAATGCAATTACGGTTGATAGCGATACTTCAACCAGTGACACGGTGCTCTTATTTTCTGCCGGAGATGGCAAAAACATCAAGCAGGCGAACGATGAACGATTAAGACCATTGAAGTCCGCACTGGCGGAAGTGCTGCATGATCTAGCGATGCAAGTGGTGCGGGATGGTGAAGGGGCCAACAAGCATGTGTGTATTGAGGTAACCGGGGCAGCAAACAAGCGCTCAGCGCGAAAGATTGCTGCAAGCGTTGCCAACTCGCCGCTGGTCAAGACTGCTATTGCCGGTGAAGACGCAAATTGGGGCCGAATTATCATGGCCGTTGGCAAAGCAGGAGAACCGGCCGAACGGGATCTTTTGTCGATCAAGTTTGGTGACATAATTGTAGCGCGCAATGGCGAACGTGATCCAGATTACAATGAGGATGAAGTATCCAGGCTGATGCAAAAACCTGAGATCGACATATCGATTGATCTGGGACTTGGAAAAGGATCTGCGAAAGTCTGGACATGCGATCTAACCAGAGAATACGTGGCGATAAACGGCGACTATCGAAGTTAAGCCATTGCGGGTTTTCAAATACGAGGAAAGTAGTGCATGCCCGGATTGGCGCAGGTTAGAAGACTGGAGGCGGTCAGCTTTAGATCCTTCCCTTCTACATCAACCCATTATGATGGGACCTGGGCCATCCGCTTGACGGCGGGTCATCCGGCAAAACGGCTTAATTCAGTCAATCCCCTCGATCCTTCAGATCACGCCTTTGTTGATGCACGCCTTGAACTTGCCAAACACCGATTTGAAAGTTTTGGCCGTCCGCTGGTTTTTCGCCAGTCCCCGCTTGCTCCGAAGGAACTTGAAAATATTCTTGATGACCGGGGTTGGGTCCGGTTTGACGAAAGCATGGTGATGATCCTTGAATTATCGACCATCAACCTGTGTGATGCGGTTGATCATCTACCTTTGAAAGATATCGGTTATTGGGTCGATTCCTTTTTGCAACTATCTGAGGAAACCAATGAATTAAAGCCTGGACTTGTTGAGGTTATTTCTGCAATCGAGCCGGTTTCTGCCCTGTTTGTTCGAAATTTGGATGACCACCATGTCGCGGCTGTGCGCTGTGTTCAGGATAACGATCTAGTGGGGATATTTGATGTGGTTACCGGTACTCGTCATCAGCGGCAGGGGCACGCACGTATGTTGATGGCAAGCGCCTTGAAATGGGCGAAGAATTCCGGTGCCAAGCATGCCTGGTTACAGGTGGTCGCGTCCAATACGGCTGCTGTAAAACTCTATCAGGAGTTCGGATTTGAGGAATTGTATCGTTACAGCTACCGCAAGGCGCCTAACAGTGGGCAAGCCAATGATTAATGATGAATTTGATGTCTGAGCATCAGCAGCAGCCGATATTGCTTGTCAGCGCCTGTGCGCTTCTTGATCGGGATAATCGTGTTCTTCTCGCGCAAAGGCCGCAAGGCAAGCATATGGCGGGGTTGTGGGAGTTTCCTGGCGGTAAAGTCGAAGAGGGCGAAACACCCGAAGAGAGCCTGATACGCGAACTTGCCGAGGAATTGGGGATTACGACCTGGCAATCCTGTCTGGCACCACTTTCTTTCGCCAGTTACGCCTATCCGGATTTCCACCTATTGATGCCGCTGTTTGTGTGCCGAAAATGGGAGGGAATTCCAAGTTCCAGGGAAAACCAGCAGCTTAAATGGGTGAAAGCGGAAAATCTCCGCGATTACCCGATGCCGCCGGCCGATGAACCACTCATTCCAGCATTAAGGGATATTTTATGAATTTGCTTCAATTTTAGGTAAATCTGATGTCAGGAATTTCCGCTTTTGGGAAATTTCTGTCTGAAACACTAATTGCGGGAGTTTGTTCATGGCTAATCGTCGATTGGGTGAAATTATTAGGCAGTTTGCAGGCAACGATGACGGGGATACTCCGATCCGCACCACCTTGTGGATTGGTGCTGTAGCACTTGGGGTGGCAGTTTTGTCAGCTCCGCTGCTGGATAACGCCTCGAAAACATATGCAGAAAACCGGGCATTCGGCATCGACCGCGTGCTTACGGGTTCTATCAAGAATTCCAAGCGCTATACGGTTCGCAGGAGCGTTCTTCAGCAAGGTGAGACCCGTATTTGCGGGATTGGCGACACTGAGAACTGTTAAACTGCGCTATGATTTGTTTGCCGAGGCTTAACTGCTCCGGTTAACCGCTCCTTTAAACCATTACCTTATTCTTTGCAGCCATGGAACACTGGTTCCTGGAGCAACAGGTTATGAAACTGCTTAGCAAATTTGGTCACGATGAAAGTGCAGCAACAGCCATTGAGTATGGGCTGATTGTGGCGTTGATTTCCGTGGCGATGCTTGGTGGCATTAATAGCTTTCGTGAAGAATTGTTGGCGATGTGGACCTTGATTGGTGACACTGTCGACTGATCTGTTTCCGGTAATTCAGCCATTCTTTTTCAAGAAATCTACCATTTTGTGTTCTGCGCTGCCGGGCTTGAGCGGCTTTTGCTGTGAAGGGTGCGGAGCCCAGCCGGTGAGGTAAATTATCTCGAAGGTTGCGCGAATTCGGCCATCTGGGTCACTGTATTGTTCCTCGTAAATTCGGCTTGCAACCTCAAATAATCGCCTCGGGCCAAATCCCGGGTGTTTCAAGAGTGCGCTTGTGGCTCCCATTGCCCGCAGGTCCATGACGAGTTCACGCATTGATGCATATCTGACCGTCAAAAGGTCTGTGTCTGCAACCGGCAAGGCGAAGCCAGCCCGATTGAGCAGACCGCCAAGCTGCCGCACGTCACCGAACGGGTCGACCCGCAGGCTTACATTACCACTGATTTCCGCTTCAGCTTGAAGAATACAATCCCGTAATTCCCGAAGGGTTCGGTCGCCGGGCAGGCTTGCAAGAAACAGGCCATCGGCAGCCAGCACATTTTGAATTTGTGCAAACATTCCCGGTAAATCATTGCACCAATGCAGTCCAAATACAGAGGTAACCAGATTGACCGAATTTTTGGTGAGCGGCAGAACATCGCGGTCTGCAATCACGGTTCGGGCAATGTCGGCTTTGTTCAATGCTTGTGTTATTGCGCCCGTGTTAATCCGGACGACCCGATTTGTTTTGCCACAGGTATCCAGCCGGTTGGACATGCAATTGGAGGTGCTGAAGATGTCGGCTGAGACATCAAATTGACGATTGGTGACAGAAAGCCGCTCTGCAAGATTGTCAGCCGCCTCAATCGCCAGAAAGTCTGCATTGGGCTTGGCAATCCGGATTGCTCGCGCCTCATTCGCTGCCTTGCGAACCTGACTGAAAAGCATGGGGGGACTCGTCTTATCCATGGGAGTCTAATAGACTTTCGCAATCATGGATGCCACTCGCAAATTTTTTGGAATCTTTCCGTTTTTGGTAGGTGCAGCCGATGCGGTAAAATTCTGGTTTGCGAAAATTCCGACGCTGTTGGTGCCGAATACCTGTCTTACATGTGATAATTTTGTTGAAACCCAGGGTGGCTGTTGCCCCAAATGCTGGAGCAAGTTGCGATTTGTTCGAAAACCGGTTTGTCCGGTTCTCGGTTCGCCGTTTTCGGTGGATATGGGGGATAATTTTCTTTGTGCGGAAGCCATTGCCGATCCGCCGCCCTTTGAACGTCTTCGTACAGTGGTTCTTTACGATGAACTGGCGCGCAAGCTGGTGGCAAGCATTAAATATGCAGATCGCACTGATCTGGCCCCCTGGGTTGGGGACTGGATGCGGGTTGCCGGGCTTAGCCTGGTCGAAGAAGCGGACTTTATTATTCCCGTTCCCCTGCATACCAGCCGGTTGCGCTCCAGACGATTTAACCAGTCTGCAGAATTGGCACGGCGCATTGCCAAAGTGAGTGGCGTATCCTTTTTGCCGGAGGGGCTTGTGCGGCGAAAAGCGACGCACCAACAGGTAGGGTTGAGCGAGTTGGAACGTGAACGGAATGTTTCCGGCGCGTTTTTAATGCCCGAAGAGATGCGGGTGCATTTGAAAGGACAGAGAGTTTTGCTGGTTGACGATGTATACACAACGGGTGCTACAGCCAAAGCAGCAACACGGGCTCTAAAGCGTGGCGGTGCGGCATCGGTCGATGTTCTGGTTTTTGCAAAGGTTGAAACACACGTCGACTAGATCATATATGCGGGTATGAAACAGACTTTGGGGCAGAAAATGACTAACGTGAAAATCTACACAAGGATGATGTGCGGATACTGTATGGCGGCAAAGCGGCTGCTTGAAACCAAAGGAGTCAAGTTCCAGGAGTTGGATGCGACGTTTGACAGGGGAATTCGCAGCGAGATGTTGAAACTGTCGAATGGCAAAACAACATATCCGCAGGTTTTTATCGGTGGCAAGCATGTGGGCGGATGTGATGAACTTCACGCGCTCAATCATTCTGGTAAGCTGGACGTAATGCTTTCAGCATAAGATGTGAAACTATGACCCGAGTAACTGCAGCCTGCATTCAAATGCGCTCCGGCACCTCAATTGGTGACAATGTCGAGGCAATGGACAATCTTGTCCGCCAGGCAGCTGCTGATGGTGCGGATTATGTCCAAACACCAGAAATGACCGGGATTGTTCAGCGCAAACGAAAAGCACTTTTTGAACAGATTTTTGTTGAAGCGGAGGATCCGCTGTTCATGCATGCGGCAAAGCTTTCAGCGGAACTGGGTATTTGGTTACACATCGGGTCGACCGCAGTTCTGGTTTCAGATGAACTTGCGGCTAATCGCGGTGCGTTGTTTTCACCGGCCGGTAAATGCGTTGCGACCTACGACAAAATTCACATGTTCGATGTGGATCTGGATGGTGGTGAGACCTGGCGTGAATCGAAAGTCTATCAGCCTGGAACGGTTGGCCGAATTGTTGATACGGGAGAATTCAAACTCGGGATGACGGTTTGCTATGATTTGCGATTTCCCCAACTCTATCGACACTATGCCAAAGCCGGAGCGCAGATATTGACATGCCCGGCCGCATTTACCCGGCAAACTGGCCGGGCGCACTGGCATACGCTGTTAAAGGCCCGCGCAATTGAAAATGGTGCATTTGTCGTTGCCGCTGCACAGGGAGGCGATCATCACGATGGCCGCGAAACCTTTGGCCATTCCTTGATTGTTAACCCGTGGGGAGAAATAATTGCGGAAATTTCCAATGAAGAACCTGGATATATGGTTGCTGAGCTAAATCTTGAAGAAGTTTCAAAGGCGCGTGGAAAAGTTCCAAATCTTGCAAATGAGCGTGAGTTTGCTGTCGAAGAGATTGATGTCCGTCAAGTGATAGTCTCTGGAGAGGTCGCATGATCAAATATCATCTTCATTGTGATCAGGGCCATGAATTTGAGGGCTGGTTCTCATCCAGCAACGATTATGACGAGCAGCATCAACGAAGCCTGCTCACCTGTCCGCAGTGCAATTCTTCGAATATCGCTAAAGCGCTGATGGCACCTTCTGTGCCTGCATCGACCAAGGGAAAGGATATGGTCCCGATGGCGACACCGCATCCGGTGCCTGCGGAAATGGTTGCGAAGATACGTCAGTTGAAACGTGAAATTGAAAAGAATGCCGACAATGTAGGTGAGCGGTTTCCAGAAGAGGCGCGCAAAATCCATTATGGCGAGGCAGAGGCACGCGGGATTTACGGCAAGGCAAGCCATGAAGAAGCTGCAGGTCTAGCGGAAGAGGGGATTGAGTTCCTGCCACTTCCAGAACTACCGGAAGAGAAAAACTAGTTCCTAGGCTGGCCGTTTTGCCAGGACCATATAGTTCACATCCATGTCAGACGATTTGTTCCAGCTATCCATGAGTGGATTATAAAACACGCCAGTGCGGTCAATCAGCTCCATGCCCTCACTTGTGATCGGGGCTTCAAGTTCTTCCGGCGTTACCAGCTTCTCATAAGTGTGGGTTCCTTTTGGAAGCCACTTCAAGACGTTTTCCGCCAGGAAAATCGCTAGCGTTCGCGCCTTGGCCGTTCGGTTGATGGTGGCGACAAACATCAATCCGCCCGGCTTTACCATTCTGGCGCAGGACGACATGAACAGGTTAACATCGGCAACGTGCTCAACAACTTCCATATTGAGAACCATGTCAAACTGTTCACCGGACTGCTCAAGGCTTTCTGCGGTAACCGCCCGATAGTCGATTTCGAGACCCGATTGTACCGCATGGATTTTGGCAACTTCAATATTGGTCTCAGATGCATCCGCACCGATTACATCTGCGCCCAGCCGTGCCATCGGTTCTGAGAGCAGTCCGCCGCCACAACCAATGTCCAAAATCCGCAATCCGGTGAAAGATTTTGGTGCGTTTGGCTCCAAACCAAAATTCTCGCAAGTTTTTTCCTTGATGTATTTCAGCCGTACGGGATTGAATTTGTGGAGCGGACGAAACTTTCCCGTCGGGTCCCACCATTCACCGGCAAGTGCCGAAAACCGTTCTACTTCACTGTCATCAATCGTGGTTCGTTTTTGGTTGGGCATGGAAATTTGGCCGAATGGAAATCGTTGTTGTGATTAGTTCATGCAGATTGGGAGCGAAGTCAACCGGACCAATCCTTGCAGGGGTACATAATATTGGTTAAACAATCCGCGATCGCTCCGGGGAACCGGGGCGAATTCTTTTATCAAGCGGGAGTGGCTGCACAATGGCGCGGCTGGTGATGAAATTCGGCGGTACGTCCGTTGCGGATATTGAACGTATTCGCAATGTTGCACGCCATGTAAAACGTGAGGCTGAGGCCGGCCACGAGGTTGCGGTGGTGGTGTCAGCCATGGCGGGCAAGACCGATGAATTGGTCGGCTGGACCCGTGAGGCTTCTCCCTTGCATGACGCTCGCGAATACGACACGGTTGTTGCTGCCGGTGAACAAATTACCGCTGGTCTGCTGTCGATCGTGTTGCAAAATATGGGCGTCGATGCCCGATCATGGCAAGGTTGGCAGATACCCATCCGCACAAACAACGCGCATGGTGCGGCAAGAATTGAAGATATCGACGGGACCCTTTTGCGCGAGCGACTTGCAATGGAGCAGGTGGCTGTGATTGCCGGGTTCCAGGGTATTGGGCCGGACAACCGGATCGCAACGCTTGGCCGGGGTGGCTCCGATACAAGTGCCGTGGCAATCGCGGCTGCCCTGGAAGCGGACCGATGTGATATTTATACAGACGTGGACGGTGTTTATACGACCGATCCCCGCATGGAGCCTCGCGCTCGGCGTCTAGACAAGATATCCTTTGAGGAAATGCTTGAAATGGCGTCACTGGGTGCCAAGATTTTGCAGGTCAGGTCTGTTGAACTTGCGATGGTCCATGGGGTCCGGACCTTTGTTCGCTCAAGCTTCGAAGACCCTGATAATGTGCAGGCTGGTCACGGTAACCAGCCAGCCGGAACGCTAATATGTGATGAGGAAGAGATCGTGGAAAAACCAGTTGTAACCGGTATTGCTTATTCCAAGGATGAAGCACAGATATCGCTTCGTCGGGTGCCTGACAAACCTGGAATTTCAGCGGCGATCTTTGGCCCGCTTGCGGATAATCACATCAACGTCGACATGATTGTGCAAAGCGTATCCGAAGATGGTTCGAAAACTGACATGACATTTACGGTTGCTGAACCGGATGCTGCAAAAGCGATCAAAATTCTTGAAAACAACCAGGATGCAATTTCATACCAGCTCATCCAAACTGACAGCGGGCTTACCAAGGTATCGGTGATTGGTATCGGTATGCGCAGTCATGCCGGTGTTGCATCTACTGCATTTGCTGCGCTGTCTGAAAAAGGGATTAACATCCGGGCGATTACGACATCCGAAATCAAATTTTCGCTTCTGATCGATGCGGATTATACGGAACTTGCCGTCAGAACACTGCATTCGGTCTATAATTTAAATCGGGAATAGCCATCCGGTCCCTGAGTATTCAGAGGGAAACCCATGAACACCAATGTCACTGGCCCACGAGTATTGCTGCGCCGCCTTCGGGAGGTGATGGCGGAATCGCTTGGGGCCCAGGAACGCTTGAACACAATCGTCCAGCACATCGCGTCCAACATGGTTGCCGAGGTGTGTTCAGTCTATGTGTTGCGCGCCGATGAAGTGCTGGAGCTTTACGCAACACAAGGTTTGAACCCGAAGTCGGTTCACGTCTCCTCGCTGAGGATTGGTCAGGGGCTTGTCGGTACGATTGCTGCAACTGCGCGTTCACTTAACCTGGCGGACGCACAAAAACACCCGGCATTTGCCTATCTTCCCGAAACCGGTGAAGAAGTTTTCAACGCATTTTTGGGTGTGCCGATATTGCGCGCCGGGCGTGCGCTGGGCGTGCTTGTGGTTCAAAACCAGGATCACCGGACCTACCGTGATGATGAAGTTGAGGCGCTTGAAACAACCGCGATGGTTCTTGCCGAGCTGATCGCAACCGGTGAACTTGAGGGATTGGCACCAAAGGGGACAACTTTGGATCTCAGCCGCCCGCTTCAAATGAGTGGCGTATCGCTTTCTGACGGGTTGGGGCTGGGCAAGGTTGTTCTGCATGAGCCACGGGTCGTTGTTACAAATCTGTTTAATGAAAACGATGCCCAGGAAATCGAACGGCTACGCGAAGCGTTGAACAAGCTTCGTGTTTCCATCGATACCTTGTTTCAAAGCGGTGAGGTGGCCCGGGAAGGAGAGCATCGCGAAGTTCTTGAAGCCTACCGGATGTTTGCCAATGACCGCGGTTGGAACCGTCGGATGGAGGAGGCTATCCGGAACGGGCTTACTGCCGAAGCGGCAGTGGAAAAAGTCCAGAGTGACAACCGGGCCCGCATGTTGCGTCAGCCGGATCCTTATTTGCGTGATCGTCTGAACGATTTTGATGATTTGGCAAACCGGCTGTTACGGGAGTTGGTAGGCAAGCCACATGGTGAAGCCGCGGAAGGACTTGATGGCGACCGGGTTATTGTCGCTAGGACCATGGGCGCTGCTGAACTGCTTGACTACAACAGCCCGGGACTGCGCGGACTTGTTCTTGAAGAAGCAGGGCCAACCAGTCATGTGGTGATTGTTGCGCGTGCACTGGGAATTCCCGTAGTTGCCCAAGTGCCGGGGTTTGTATCCAACGCGGAACGCGGCAATGAGATTGTCGTTGATGGTGATGATGGTACGGTTACCCTGCGACCCCAGCCGGATGTTCAATCGGCTTATTTCGAAAAATCGCGATTTCGCGAGGGTCAGCAAAAGCAGTATGAGCAATTGCGCAACAAGCCGGCGGTTAGTCTGGATGGCGTTGAGATTGACATGCTGATGAATGCCGGCCTGTTGATGGACATGCCCCAGCTTGAACAATCTGGCGCTGTTGGCATTGGTCTTTTCAGAACTGAATTGCAGTTCATGATTTCCGCCACACTGCCAAGGCCCGGCGAGCAGGAAGAACTTTACAAGTGCGTCGTGGATGCCGCCGGTGAAAAGCCGGTTACGTTCCGCACACTGGATGTGGGTGGTGACAAGGTGCTGCCCTACATGCAAATGGCGCACGAAGAAAATCCCGCACTTGGTTGGCGTGCAATCCGGCTTTCTCTTGATCGACCTGGATTGCTGCGCTCGCAAATTCGCGCGCTATTGAAAGCCTGCGCAGGGGGGCAGTTGCGATTGATGTTGCCACTGGTCACTGAAGTTTGGGAAGTGGAACAGGTGCGTGACCTGATCAAGCGCGAGGTTGAGCTCCAAACCCGGTTTGGGCACGAGATGCCGCGTTCGCTTGAACTGGGTGCAATGCTCGAAGTGCCGTCGCTTTTATGGCAGCTCGATGAATTGATGAAGGCGGTAGATTTTGTTTCTGTTGGATCAAATGATTTGTTCCAGCTTGCAATGGCATGTGATCGGGGTAACGCTAACCTTGCCAATCGGTTCAGCCCGCTGAGTAAAGTGTATTTGCGCCTTTTGAGGCAAATCGTCGAAAAGGCCAATGAGCACCAAACGCCGCTGACACTATGTGGTGAAATTGCTGGCAGACCACTTTCTGCAATGGCATTGCTCGGCATTGGGTACCGCTCGATTTCAATGAACCCGGCAGCGCTTGGTCCCGTCAAAGCAATGTTGACATCCCTCAATCTGGGTGAACTGGAAAAAGCATTGCTACCTGCATTGGATGAGCTGGAGGGGGATACGGATATTCCTGCCCTGCTGACAGATTTTGCTGACAAGCACAACATCCCGTATTAGGGATTGTCTTTATCGAGACGACCGTTAGACCTTGTTTGGCCTCAAATATCCCGTGGACCCTCCCAATGCTTATAGATGAAAAACTGGAACAACTTGTTCAACGCCATGCGGCAATTGAAGTAGAAATGACGACCGGGCCTGATCCAGAAACATACGTCAAACTTGCCTCCGAGCATTCGGAGCTTGGGCCTGTGGTGGACAAGATAAAAGAGTTTCAGAACGCGAAAGCGGATCTGGCCGGGGCTGAGGAACTTCTGGCCGATGGTGAGACTGACGCCGAGATGCGTGAGTTGGCGAATGCGGAAAAGCAGGAGATCAATGAGCGGATTGAGCGATATGAAGATGATTTGAAATTCTTGTTGTTGCCGAAAGATGCAGCGGATGACAAAAGCGCCATTCTTGAAATACGAGCTGGAACCGGCGGGTCGGAGGCGGCTCTTTTTGCTGGCGATCTTTTCCGGATGTATGAACGTCATGCAGCGTCGAAAAACTGGAAAGTTGAAATCCTTTCCGAAAGTGCGGGAGATGTGGGTGGTTACAAGGAAATCATCGCCTCGATTTCCGGTCGCGGTGTGTTTGCGCGGTTGAAGTTTGAATCCGGCGTGCATCGTGTGCAACGCGTGCCGGAAACTGAATCGGGTGGACGCGTGCATACCTCGGCTGCCACGGTTGCAGTTCTGCCAGAAGCAGAAGAGATTGATGTTGAAATCAGGAATGAAGATATCAGGATTGACACGATGCGAGCATCGGGTGCGGGTGGCCAGCATGTGAACACGACAGATTCGGCTGTGCGTATTACCCACTTGCCCACTGGTATTGTGGTGCTGTCATCAGAAAAATCCCAACACCAAAACCGGGCCTTTGCAATGAAGGCGTTGCGAGCCAAGCTGTATGATATGGAGCGTCAAAAGGTGGCCCAAGAACGTGCTGATGCACGCAAAGACCAGGTGGGTTCCGGGGACCGCTCCGAGCGGATACGAACCTATAATTTTCCCCAGGGTAGGATAAGCGATCATCGCATCAACCTGACACTCTACAAGCTGGACCGGATAATTATGGGAGAGGGGTTGGATGAGATCATTGATGCGCTGATTACGGATCATCAGGCCAGCCTCCTGGCAGATATCGAAGGCAATGGTTGAGAAATTTTACCAACCAGGCCAAAGCGGCGAAGTAACCTTTGGCGTTGCCCAACTTAGCGGACGTGACAAACTTGCTGCTGGCGGAATTGAAACGCCGGATATTGATGCGCGGAAACTTCTGGAGGCTATGGCGAAAATCTCGCACGCCCGGCTGATATCAAACCATGCCAGTGTCATTCCAAATGAAACTCTGGAGCGCTTTGAAGCCGTACTTGCCCGCAGACTTGCCGGTGAACCGGTTCATCGCATTATTGGCTACCGGGAATTTTTTGGCCGCAAATTCAACCTTTCAAAGGAAACCCTTGAGCCAAGACCGGATACGGAGCTCTTGGTGGAGGCGGTGCTCGGTCGTTTTACAGATACTGGTGATGCAGTCCGTATTCTCGATATTGGAACCGGAACTGGCGTCATTGCCGTTACACTGTTGGCAGAGCTGCAAAAGGCTGTGGCGACTGCAGTCGACATTAGCGATGATGCACTTGAGACAGCCCGCAAGAACGCAAATCTTCACGGGGTAGAGGGCCGACTTGATTGTGTTCAATCAGATTTGTTCGAGAAACTGACCGGTAAGTTCGATGTGATTGTCTCCAATCCGCCCTATGTCGAGAGCAGTGAGATTGAAAGGTTGCAAGCAGAGGTTCGCTTGCACGATCCGCGCGCAGCTCTGGATGGTGGTGAAGACGGGCTCGATTTTTACCGGTTGATTCTGGCAGGTGGTGCCGAATTTCTATCGAACGGGGGTGAGTTGTTTTTGGAGATAGGTGAAGGACAGTTGGAGAGCGTGAGTCAAATTGTGGGGGATACCGGTTGGTGCGTAAGCGACGTTCTAAGGGATATGTTGGGAGTAAATCGTGTAATTTGTTTGCAGTTCAAAGATGTTGCAAATTTGCAAAGACAGTGATTTTTCCATATTAGGGAAGAAAGTGCTTGGAATCTTTTTCACAAAAGGCTAGTTTCCAACCAAGCGAAGGAAACGCAGAAGCGTTCGCGATTCGCCATAAATCCCGTCCAGCAAATTTTTGAATTCTTGTGAATAGGCAGGGCGGAAAACCGGTAGAGACGGATCATCGGTAGGGTAATTTCTTTAAACATGCTTTCGCCTTGCGAGTGTCAGTACGCGTGGGGTTTGTGAAAGTGCTGTTATCAATTTGTGTACAACCAATGGATGGTCGATGAGACAACCACAACAAAAATCCCGCGGACGCGGGCGCGGCGGGCGTAAACCCCAAAATTCCCTAAGCAGGAATTTTGAAAGTAATGGACCGGATGTAAAAATTCGCGGCAATGCCAGCCACATTGCAGAAAAATATTCAACGCTTGCTAGAGATGCATTTTCGAGTGGTGACCGTGTAATGGCAGAAAATTACTATCAGCATGCGGAGCATTACAACCGCATCGTGGCCGCTGCCCAGGCTCAAAACCCACCACGCCCGGAAGGTGGTCAGGCGGTTAATGGTCGTGGTCCCCAGCCATCAGTGGAAGGCATACCGGCAGAAGCCGCAACTGGTGATGGCAATACGGTAGTTTCACAGGAGGCTTCAGGAGGCGGATCTCCGGACACAGCAGTTGCAGAAAACAAGACGAGAAGTTCTTCGCGTAAGGAAGAAGTTCCTGTTGCTGCGGAAGAAAGTGTGTCAGCGAAAACTACTCCTGCTGCTGAAGAAGAGGTGCCCGCAGTTGAAGGTATCTCCGAAGATGCCGCCAAATTACCTGGAAGCATTACCGGTGGCGCTGTCGCAGAGGAAGCTTCATAGGAAAGCGTATTTACTCCTTTGGGATAGACCTTTAAATCTTCAATTCCATTTCCCATATCTGTTGAAACGGGTTCGCCGCTTGGCGGGAACCCAGTCCAAGAGCATTTTCTTCATGCCGGTATCGGATGAAGAAAACGTATGGAGATAAAGATGGATATTGAAAAATATACTGACCGGATGAAGGGTTTCATCCAGTCAGCACAAAGTCTGGCCCTTTCCTCCGGTCACCAGCAATTTCAACCCGATCATTTGTTGAAGGTCCTGCTTGAGGACAATGAAGGCTTGTGCGCGGGGTTGATTGACAAGGCTGGTGGGAATTCCAAACTGGTACTGGCAGCGGTGGAAAAATCCCTGGAAGCCCAACCCAGTGTCAGTGGCGGCAATGGGCAATTATACCTTTCATCCGGTATCGCGAAGTTGTTCGAGACCGCAGAAAAAGCGGCCAAGAAGGCCGGTGACAGTTTTGTAACGGTCGAGAGAATGCTGCTTGCAATGGTGATTGAAAGCGGCGCACCTACGGCAAAATACCTGAAAGAGGGCGGCGTTACCGCTCAATCGCTCAATCAGGCGATTGAAGAAATTCGCCAGGGTAGAACTGCGGACAGTTCAAATGCGGAAGCCGGATATGACGCGCTTAAAAAATATGCCCGCGATCTCACCGAGGATGCAAGGGAAGGGCGGCTTGATCCGGTAATTGGACGGGATGAAGAAATTCGCCGCTCAATTCAGGTGCTTTCCCGGCGCACAAAAAACAACCCGGTTCTTATTGGCGAACCCGGTGTGGGTAAAACTGCTATCGCAGAAGGTCTTGCACTTCGTATTGTGAACGGTGATGTGCCGGAATCGCTTCGGGACAAGAAATTGCTTTCACTCGACATGGGTGCGTTGATTGCGGGTGCGAAATATCGTGGTGAATTTGAGGAGCGCTTGAAAGCGGTTCTGAGTGAAGTCCAGGCTGCGGCTGGTCAGATAGTTCTTTTCATTGACGAGATGCACACGCTGGTGGGGGCGGGCAAGAGTGAGGGTTCGATGGATGCCTCCAACCTGCTCAAGCCGGCACTGGCGCGTGGTGAACTTCACTGTGTTGGTGCGACCACGCTGGATGAATACCGCAAGAATGTCGAGAAAGACGCGGCCCTTGCCCGACGCTTTCAGCCTGTGTTTGTAAGCGAGCCGGATGTTGCCGATACGATTTCCATTCTGCGTGGCATCAAGGAACGCTATGAGGTTCATCACGGAATACGGATCAGCGATTCTGCTCTCGTTGCGGCCGCAAATCTTTCCAACCGGTACATCACTGATCGTTTCCTGCCGGACAAGGCCATCGATTTAATGGATGAAGCAGGCTCGCGACTCAGGATGCAGGTCGATTCCAAGCCGGAGGAACTGGATGAAATCGATCGGCGTGTCATCCAGTTGAAGATTGAACGCGAGGCGTTGAAAAAGGAAACCGACAAGGGTTCCATTGAGCGTCTCAAATCGCTGGAGGGTGAGCTTGCCGGTCTTCAGGAAAAAGCGGACAGCCTTGCTACAAGATGGCAGTCGGAGAAACAAAAGCTTTCCGGCGCGCGAGATATCAAGGAACAACTTGAGCAGGCGCGGTTCGAACTTGAACAGGCACAGCGTGAGGGCGATCTGGCAAAAGCTGGAGAGCTATCTTACGGCACAATTCCTGAACTTGAAAATCAGCTTGAAGGCATGGAAAACGATGGCGCGAATGGCGCGAATGCCATGGTCGAGGAAGCTGTAACGCCAGATCATATTGCCCAGGTTGTTTCGAGATGGACCGGAATTCCAGTTGACAAAATGCTGGAAGGCGAACGTGACAAGCTATTGCGAATGGAAGATGAGCTTGCCAAACAGGTGGTTGGCCAGGGCAAGGCCGTACAGTCTGTCTCCAAGGCAGTACGGCGTTCGCGGGCCGGTCTGCAGGATGATTCACGTCCAATTGGTTCGTTTATCTTTCTGGGTCCAACCGGTGTGGGCAAGACGGAGCTAACCAAGGCGCTCGCTGGCTTCCTGTTTGATGATGAACACGCATTGCTGCGTGTCGACATGTCGGAATACATGGAGAAACACTCGGTCGCCCGGTTGATCGGCGCACCACCTGGATATGTCGGCTACGACGAGGGCGGGTCGCTGACGGAAGCGGTTCGGCGCAGGCCTTATCAGGTTATTCTGTTCGACGAGATTGAGAAGGCGCATCCGGATGTTTTCAACATCCTGTTGCAGGTTCTTGATGAAGGCCGGTTAACCGATGGGCAGGGCCGGACAGTGGATTTCCGCAATGCGATGGTCATTATGACCTCTAATCTGGGTGCGGAATTGCTGGTCAATCTGGATGATAACCAAGGCGCGGGCGAGGTTCGCGGCGAAATCATGGAGATTGTACGCGCAAGTTTCAGGCCCGAATTCCTTAACCGGATAGACGAAGTCATCTTGTTTGAACGGCTGAAGCGGGCAGACATGGGCGGCATTGTTGAAATACAACTCGCTCGTCTGCGCAAGATATTGGACAGCCGCCGGATCGAACTGGAATTTGAGGATGCGGCAATTGACTGGTTGGCGGAGCGTGGATACGAACCTGCTTATGGTGCGCGTCCGTTGAAACGGGTGATCCAGTCAGAACTGCAGGATCCGTTGTCGGAAAAAATTCTTGCGGGCGAAGTCCATGACGGTATGCGGGTCTTGGTATCGGCCGGTTCGGATCATCTTCAATTTGTTGCAAAAGAAAAGGCGGTGGGCGATGACAATTCCGAATCGAAAATCCAAGATGCGGCGTAAAGCTGAGGCATGATTTCATATCAAGAATATGATGCGTATTGTGCCAGCCTCAAAGCCAGCGAACAGGTAATCCAGTGGGGTGACGCCCATGTCTGGAAAGTGGGTGGCAAGGTATTTGCAATCGGCGGGTGGTCTAAAAGTGACTACCCGTTTGTCACCTTCAAATGCTCGCCAGGAAGTTTTGACATATTGAAAGAGCAACCCGGACTAAGACCTGCCCCCTATCTGGCACCCCGGGGTGGCAAGTGGATACAAATGTATGATGATCCAGGCCTCGATCCTGAAAGCCTGAAACTCTACATTGCCGAATCGTATCGTTTGGTCTGTCTTAAGCTCACCCGAAAACTTCGTGGTGAGTTGGAGCTTGAGGTCTGATAAGGTCAAAAGGCTTTTTTGTAATGCTGCGGCCAATAACTTAGGCCGCAGTTTACTTCAAATCTGGACCTGCCAAGGTAACCGGTGCCTGTTTTGAAGATTTTTCAGTATTGCCGTGTGCATCGAGGGTTTGTTCAATATTCCTCGATTGCTCGAATATCGTTTCCGCGCCTTGCCCAAAAGCCATGGCCAAAGTTGCCAAATCACAGGTGCCGGCCAGCCGCAGACCAAGCTCCCACATATGAACGCGCTGATAACAAAACTTTGCAATTTGGGCCCGGTTGGCAGCGGGGAGTTTCTGTCCAATTTCAAATGCCTGTGATGGGGACAACAACAATCGGTCAATCGTGGATTCATCGATTGGTTCTTCTACATTTGGATCGGGGCGCCTTTTTTGAGATTGCATAGCTAACATCCTGCCTACAATGACTTCAGCCTATACGTGTTCACGCCAAGCATGGCCGGGTAACCTTGATTGAACCTTGTGTACAAATTGCGAAACAAGAGTGCATGATGTCTGCTTTCGGGGGAAAAGCGGAAGTCACATAACGCGGGCTTCATGTCCGCTTTGGGTTGCCACCTCAATCGGTCGACGCAACACATTGGTTAAATCTGTCTGCCGGGGTTTCAAATTGCAAGGTCTTTCTGGGCCGTTCGTTTAGCTGTCTTGCGACCCTGTTGAGATGTGCCTGTGAGTGTT
>JAJFHV010000005.1 GCA_021775415.1 Hyphomicrobiales bacterium
GCTGCCAGCGATCCCATATCTCGGACTTCTGTTGTCAGGTAAAATACAGTCTGCTTCGTCTCTTCATCGTAACACTCCATCTTTGCAAAAAAGATTAAAGTGTTGCGTCGATCAGTTGTGACCACCACCCAAAGCGGACATTCTTTGACTTGACGGGGAATGAACAGGTCAACTAGTCCCAATAGAGACTTGCATGTTATGCTTCGTAAATGTTGAACAACGCAGCGCAATTTTCGGACTACTGGAGAGACGCGGATATGGGGAACCTAGAGTTCTTATCTGCGCGCTTCAAAAATCATTGCTACCGCAGCCACAGCCATCCTGGATATGTCGTCGGCGTGGTTACGGCTGGGCGCGAAGCATTCTATTGTCGTGGAACCATTCATAAGGCTTCAAAAGGCGATATTATTCTGATCAATCCGGACTCCCAACATGATGGCGAAGCCGCATCTGAGGGTGGTTGGCAATATCGAGTAATTTACCCGACAGAGACACATCTGGCTGGGCTTGGAGGTAGCGGATTTAATCCTAGATTTCGCCATTCGCTCGTGCGTGATGAAGAGCTAGCAACACGGATTTCGACCTTTCACCAAAGCGTCGAAAAGAATCATTGCGCAACGGAGCGGGAAGCACTTTGGCTCGACATTGCATGGGACCTTGTGGCAAGGCATGGTGAAACCTCACCAGAAGAAACCTATGAATACAAAGACCCTAACCGCATCCAGATAATCCAAAACATCCTGAGTAATGAAGCAACAAGCAGCATAACGCTCGATGAAGTCGCTAAGCGCGTTGGTTGGACAACGTGGCATATGGTGCGCTCTTTCAAAGCGGCACTCGGTATTTCGCCACACGCCTATTTGGTTGATAGACGGCTCCATCGCGCCAGGTCTCTTATCGATGACGGTGTTGAGATTGCCATGGCGGCAAGTGAGGCCGGTTTTGTTGATCAAAGCCACTTTTCGCGACACTTCGTAGCCGCTTACGGTTTTACACCTGGCAGATATCGCCAAGAAATGCGCGCATAGCGCAATTTCATACAATAGTGTTGTCTTTGAACAGCCTAGCCTTTCTGAAAATGAAAGGCACTCTATATGACACAGAACGACATAGTGGATCAGAGCACTGATGAGGTGATCGGTTGGCAACGACAAATTCACCAGAACCCTGAACCTGGATTCAACGAGCACAAAACCGCAGAATTTGTTGCACGAAAGCTGAACGAATTTGGTCTTGAGGTACACACGGATGTTTCTGCCACTGCTGTTGTTGGTGCATTAAAATCAGGGTCCAGCGACCGCAAGGTTATTTTCCGCGCGGAACTGGACGCCCTTCCAATTCAGGAAAACACTGGACTTGCTCACAGCTCAAAAGTTGATGGCACAATGCATGCCTGCGGACATGACGCACATAGCTCGATTCTCCTGGGAGCAGCCAAGCTTCTCGCAGAAACGCCGAACTTCGATGGAACCATATATTTTGTCTTCCAGCCAGCAGAAGAAGTATTGGGCGGTGGCAAGCGCATGATAGATGATGGTCTCCTCGATAGGTTCTCTGCGGATTCAGTGTATTCCCAGCACAACTGGCCGGGAGTCAAAGAGGGTGCCGTTGCCATCGCCACCGGTCCCATGATGGCGGCGGTTGATGACTTTACCCTCACATTTAAGGGGTCTGGTTGTCACGCAGCGATGCCAGAACTGGGAGATGATCCGGTACTTGCTGCTGCCGAATTTATGACTTCCGCACAACGCATCGTCAGCCGCACGGTGGACCCGCAATCAGCTTTGGTTCTGTCTTTTACGCAGGTTCATGGAGGTACGATCAACAATATTGTTCCTACGGAAATGGAAGTGCAGGGCACCGCACGATTTTTTAAGCAGGGATATTCAGATCATGTCGCCGATACGCTGGAACAAATTGCGAAAGGAATTGCACAGTCTCATGGTGTTGAATTCGAGCTGAACTACAGACGCGGCTATCCTGCTGTTATAAACAGCGCGGTAGGGGCTGCGAAAGTCGCTCAAGCTGCGTCGTCCTTCCTACCAAATAACCTCGTGCAGACCGATCTTCCACCTTCGTTAGGTTGTGAAGACTTTTCATATCTTCTAAACGCAGTTGGGGACGGTGCATATATCTGGTTGGGTGCAGGTGAAGTGGGACCGCGCGAAGGCTTGCATGGCGACTGTTATGTTTTCAATGATAAGCTCTTCCCACTGGGGTTGCGGTTGTGGATGTCACTAGCAGAAACTGCGTTGCCTCGTGGCACATAAAACCTAGCTTAGGCATAAGCCACGACAAAATGTCCGCTGTTGGCACAAGGCAGACATCATCAACTGATGAGCCGACTTCCGCTTTCAGGTACAGAGTTGACATATTGAGCAAGAGCAGGCCAGCGATCCGGAAGTTACAGATTCGGTTATCGGTCTAAATCCTCGCCTACCACAAACATTCCTCTTGATGGGCGTGAATTTACTTGGTTTGCGTAACACCTGTGCCCGTGGAATACTGCTTTTTCAATCCTAGGAGTCGCGCTCATGACGATGGATATGGAATTCGAACCCCTGACAGGAACCTTTGGTGCGATAGTTCACGGTGTTGACCTGAGCCGCGCACACGATGATGTCACCATCGATAGCATCATGAACGGCCTCATGGAGCATCTGGTTCTGGTGTTCCCACAACAGGACATTACCGAGCAGCAGCACTTCGATCTGGGAAACCGACTGGGTGATCTGGAACCGAGACATCCCCTCATCGATCATGTGGCCGATTTCGAAAACCTGTTGTTGCTGGAAAACGGACCGGATCGACCGCCCAACAACGAGGACTGGCATGCGGATATGACATTTCGCGCGGCTCCACCCCATTGCTCATTACTGCAAGCCAAAGTCCTGCCAACGCGTGGTGGAGATACAATGTTTGCCAACATGTGCGCTATCTATGAAGATCTTTCAGACACCCTGAAAGCGATGATTGAAAACCTGACGGCCATACATGATGTGGAACGCGGATTTCGCAAAGTTCTCGATGATCCAAAGGATCAGGCTACCTTGCAAGCCATGGAAAACATGGACCCGACCAACAGCCGCGTTTCCCATCCTGTTACTGGCATACACCCGGTTAGCGGTCGTCGGTATCTGAATGTAAGCGAGTGTTACACCAGTCAGATCGACGGAATGCCCCAAGACGAGGGCGATGCTCTGCTTAAGATGCTGTCGGCTCAGGTCTGGAAACCCCGGTATCAACTTCGGCATCGATGGGCAGTAAATGATCTGGTGATGTTTGATAACTTGGGCACCCAGCACTACGCGGTTGGGGATTATACCGAGTACCGCCGCATGCACCGCATTACCGTCAAAACCTACCACGCAACCACTGCCCGTGAACGCGTGGCCTGAGCGAAATCCATGTGTACGTTTTCAGCACCAATCGGACAGGTTGAGTTGATTGCATAAGAGATAGGTTCTGTCTCATCGAAATTCTGAGAGGATCTATGATGACGAACAAACACAAGCACCGATAAGACCGGCAGCGCTTTTGGACCAAAGCTGCCGTTGGGACAATAACCACAATGTCTGCTATTGGCACAAAGCAGACTCGCCAATCCTGTCGCAGAATGAATATCTAAATGATTGTTGATGGTCGCTTTGCCCACATTGATGCCATTTCAGTATTTCCATGAGACTTCTGCTTCGGCTAGCCTACCACCATCCGTCGCGGCAAATTGGGGCGCCAACGCTCAGTGAAACTCGATCAGAATTGCACCAAACGCAATCAGGCATATGATGATCAGCCGTTTCAGGTCGACTTTTTCCTGAAACAGGAAAACACCAATTATCATTGCAAAGATGATTGAGGTTTCCCGCACGGCCGCAGCCTCCGCTACCTTGCCAATCCGTGTTGCCAGCATTAGCGAGCCGAAACTGAATGCACCAACAACGCCGCCGATTATCCCGCGGACAACAAGCGGTGGCAGGGGCGGTTTCGTTTCAAGCTTGCGCCAGCGGGAAATCGCAACCAGTGGAAAACCAAACCCTCCCATAAAAAATACCCAGACTACATAAGTGAATGGATCAACCGCCTGCCGGATGCCAAATGCATCGATTGTGGTGTAGAGCGCGGTATTGATGCCGGTGCAAAACGCGAAAATCAGCGCCAACCTTAGTCCGCGCCGGGTTTGGCTACCTGGGTCTGCTTCGCTGAAATTAACAATACCCAGTGACAGAATGGCGCTGGAAAGCAGTAACAGCCCAAACCATTGGGTGGGTTCAAGTTGTTCTGCAAATATCAACACCGCAAATATTCCGGTGATGGCTGGGCCGGTTCCCCTTGCGACCGGATAAACTACAGTGAAAGCACCGCGTGTGAAGGCCGCTGCCTGAAACCATTCATACGCCACATGAACGGCAAAAGAAGCAATAAGGGCAATGATTACTATGCCTTCGGGAAGCGGAAAAACAAACAGGGCAAAGGGTGCGGCCATTAGCGAGTACGCGATATTGATTGCACCGCGGTTGAGATAGGGGTCGCGGCCGCCCTTGCAGATTGCCCCGAAAATTGCATGAGCAACGGCCGATACCAGTGCCAAAATCAGGGCAAGATTTTCACCCGCCGGCGTTCCGGCAAGGGATACAAACGTTTCACCCATATTTCACTGGCCTGCCCCTGGATTCTGAACAATGATATTTGCCAGTCCAGCCGAGAACTGTCAAAGATAACGACCGAGGGAATTGGGAAGGGCAACATGGAAATCAAGGGCATTTTGTTTGACAAAGACGGTACACTGATCAATTTCGAGGAAACGTTTGGGCCAGCAACCGAAATTGTGCTTCAAGAATTGAGTGTCGGGCAGCCGGATGTCTTCGTGCGTATGGCCAACGCATGGTCTTTCGATGCTGCCGCGAAAAAATTTGCCCCTGATTCAATTGTGATTGCGGCGTCCGGGTACGAAATGGCGGAGGCAATTGCCCCGGCTCTTCAGCGTACCGATGTGAGTGCACTGCGTACTGAACTGGATGAAATGTATGGGGAGGCCAGTCCACAATTCGTTAAACCGCTTCCAGGCGCACTCGAAGCACTGGAACAGCTTGATCGTGCAGGCATTCGATTGGGTATCGCCACCAATGATTCAGAGATAAATGCGGTAAATCAGATGAAAATTCTCGGCATTGATCATTTGTTTGCCGCGATCTTTGGTGCTGATTCAGGTCACGGTGCCAAACCAGGGCCGGGTATGGTCGAGGCGTTTATGAAAAAACACGGATTTTTACCGCAGGAAGTCATGATGGTTGGCGATAGTCTTCATGACATGGAGGCTGGATTGCGTGCCGGCTCACGAACCGTTGCGGTCGAAACCGGTCCTGCAACCCGCGCAGATCTTGAGGGTAATTGTGATCTTGTGCTGGCATCTGTGGTTGATTTGGTCGCCTTGACCAATTCGGCTTGAACCTAGTGTATGCGCCTGGACCGATTTGATTCCTGCAGACACACAAGTACGGCTGCATAAGAGCGTACAAACCGGGTAACTTCTTCGGGCACTTCATCACCCGTCAGTACACGGATCACACCATTGTCCCGGTTATAGAGTATGAAGACCTCACCGATCGAAGTGTGTTCGCCGCAAGAAATAGCTGCAGCCCTTGTGTCCGGTGTGGCAAAGAGTGCGCCTGGAACCTCAAACAACAGTTCACATCCTGCCTTGTCAGCTGCTCTGGCAACGGTTTCAAAAAACCCGGTTTCATCAATACCGGCTTCTACCGCCTCACGAATACGGGTTACCGGACTGTGGGATTGCTCAGTTGTAACGGGTTTTCGCGGGCCTTTTTGCTCGCCAATATGGTCGACATTTCTTCGCAACTCATCTCTCCCTGTCACTGTCCTTATTGTTTTCAATAAAAAAGCCTTGCTCCGTGACGATTCTGGGGCGAAATAAAGGTAATAATCGGTCGCTTGTCTCGGGGACTGTATAAATCTGTGAATCGGGAGTTTTTTCAGCTTTGGCCGGTATATATGAACGCAAAAAATCAAGCGCTGCCATCTGGTGCCAACGCTTTGCCGTCTTTTTGGTGCCTTATTTCATTCTGGCGATCTTGCTTCATCGCTTTGACAAGATTGAAACACCGCAATTGTTCTCGCTCCTGGCAATTGGTTTTGCAGCTGCAGTATTGGCCCTGGTCTTTTCATTGCGGGCGGGAGCGGATCTTTGGTACAAAGGTCACAAAGGTGGCCGGGCAACAGTCCGGGGCACTTTCCTCTCGATTCTTGTTTTGCTGCCATTTGGCTATCACACATATCTGGCGCTATCCCTGCCACTGGCACATGACATTGCGACGGATACATTCAACCCCCCGAATTATGTGACCGCCGGTGCGGTGCGTACGGCAAATCGAGATGCCGGGATGAACCGGATCGTGGAGTATACAGACGGCTACGCCGACATGATTGTGCTGGCGTATCCAAAACTGCAATCGAGGCGGTATCCGGCAGGTCCAGAGCGGGTGCTTGAGGCCGTTAATTTCATTATTCAGGATAATGAATGGCAAATTACCGGTTCCTCCGGTATCCCGGACACAGCCAATGGCGGCGAAACCGAACTTGCAGACAATGCCCAAAACAGCGAAGGCAACGTCCTGGAAGGCACGGTGGATGCCCCCGATGACATCTATGTTGAAACGTTGATCTACAGCATGGTATTTGCATTTGAAAATGACATGGTAATCCGCATTGTCAGCGAAGATGAGAATACTCTCGTTGACGTACGTTCCTCATCGCGTTGGGGAGCTCATGATTTTGGCTACAATGCCAATTTGATAGACAAATTCATGATGCAGCTCGATACAGCGCTCCTGGGGATCGCAGGCGAAGGCTAAAGATAGGCATCAGGCCTCAAAATACTCACCGTTGATCGCCGGTGGCTGGTCGCTGATAATTTTTCCTTTCATCAGCAAATCCTCGATATGCGCCAACACAGACAGTGCCGCTGCGCCGTGCAGCTTGGGATTTGTATCACGATAGATAATCTTGACGATTTCCGGGATCGTTCGATCTCCGGCTCGAATGCGGGAAAGAACAGCCGTCTCGCGCATTTTCCTGTGCGCTCGCAACGCGCGCACAAATTCCCGTGCCTTCAAGACACGTCCGCCATGGCCTGGAAGATAGGTCTTCTCTGGCCGTTCCAGCATGACATTAAGGGATGTCATGTACTCTGCCATTGATCCGTCCGGCGGCGCCACAATACTGGTCGCCCACGCCATGACGTGATCGCCTGAAAAGAGTGTGTCGCTGCCCCGGAGCCCGAAACACGCGTGATTTGCAGTGTGTCCAGGTGTCAGGACAGTTTCAAGCGCCCAGTCCTTGCCTTCAATGAGTTCACCATCTGCAAGTACATGATCCGGCTTGAAGTCTCTATCTGCTGCCGCATCTAGCGGGTTGTACTCGCCGATGTGCAGATCACGGGCAGCGCGGTGCGGTCCTTCTGCTAGAATTGGTGCACCTGTTTTTTCTTTAAGCGGCGCTGCAAGCGGCGAGTGATCGTTGTGCGTATGCGTAATCACAATGTGCGAAACCGTGCGTCCCTTGAGGGCCTCCAACAGAAGATCAAAATGGCTATCGATCTGGGGCCCGGGATCAATCACCGCAACACTTGCCTCACCCACAATGTATGAATTCGTGCCGCGATAGGTGAAGGCGCTCTCATTTGGTGCGGTAATGCGCTGGATACCCGGTGCGATATCCACCACGTCACCATGCGCCGGTTCGAATTTCTGTCTGAATTCAGGCGATGCCATCCGCTTTCCTGTGTTGAATGCTGCTCCCATCATCAAGAGCTGTTGCGAGGACCCTTATTAATCAATATACCTTCGCACATCTACGTAATTTATGGAGCGAAACATGTCTTCGAACAATTCCAATACTGCACTTGCCACCCATGTTCTGGGCGGTGCCTCGACTAATTTTGCAACCAAGATCTTCCTCATTGCATTAGGCGTTGCGCTGATTGCCATTTCTTCAAAATTCAAAGTGCCGCTTTGGCCTAATCCAACACCGGTTACCATGCAGACACTGGTTATCTTTTCCCTTTCAGCAGCCTATGGCAGCCGCTTGGCGGTGGTTACCTTGCTCGCCTATATGGTGACTGGCGCACTAGGTATGCCTGTGTTCACCGGTACTCCTGAAAAGGGCATTGGCCTTCTTTATATGGCGGGTCCTACTGCTGGTTATCTTGCTGGTTTCGTTGTAATGGCCGCAATCACCGGTTGGGCAGCCGATAAAGGTTGGAGCAAAAATCCATTCAAACTGGGTTCCGCAATGCTTGTCGGCGAAATCATAATGTTGCTGATGGGCGCCTTGTGGATGGGTTATCTGTTCGGCTCTGACAAGATCATTGCCTGGGGTGTTGGTCCATTCATCGTGACGGATCTAATCAAACTGGCAATCGCAGCCTGTATCGTGCCTGCGGTTTGGGGCCTCTTAAAGAAAAAGTAAGCTCCGCGCCAATTGCGAATACAAGAACCCCGGTCACTGGCCGGGGTTTTTTGTTATATGGATGAAATGAATTCAGGTGCGGTTTGTAGTTGTCCAGAAAATTGCTTGTACCAATATCTGTTTTGAGCCCATTGCTGAAATTGTCATACTGTCGTGAACAGGATACTTTGCAATCGTCGTGACTTCCGTTAATGACCCAAAGCGGACATTCTTCATGGTTTAATTTGTTTCCCAAAATAGATGTAGAAGTCGGTCAGAGACAATCCAAATGCCCGCTTAAAAGCAATAAGAGAATTTCCCTCAATTCCGAGGGCCTCTCCGTACGTGCGGAAACTATCAAGTCCGGATCGTTTGAACAAAAGGTGGCCTGCGAGGCCCGCACCATAATAGTGTACATCGCCGCTAAAAATATTTGCAGACTCACTCCGCTTAAGTTCCTGACTGTCGATAGAATTTTTCATTCTATACCACGCCAAGTTGCGATCAAGAGAATTGCTTGGAATCGCGTAATGATTATCGATTACCATTGCCATTGCTTCAAGTAGCCATCTTGGGCCGCGCTTTACAAATTCTTCGCCAGGCAGCTGAGTATGAAGGTATCCACTGAGTTGATTAAGTACCTCGTGTGAAATCTCGTGGGCTAACGTGTGCCTCAGCGATATCAGCTGATCTTTTGTAAACGCCCGACCGGAACTCAATTCCTTGCCAAGACAAATCGCGATTATATGCTCAAACGCCGCCCCTGAAACTGATCGACTGGGGTGGCAGTGTTTTTTCAAATCGGCTTGAATTTGTGCGTCGGTGTATACGCTTCCTGCTTCTGCGCGAACCACAGGAAGCATGTCTTGGAGACTATTCGACGCAACAATTTTGACTGGCTCCGCCAGATCAAAACCCAATTCGGAATTAATAAATTTAAAAGCTCTACGTGCTTCCTTTCGAATGGTTTTGCTCTGGGACTTTGAGAGGTTGTTTAACAGCGATAGCTGCAACGGATTATTGTGAGATGGCCAAAACTTTCGTAGTTTCGGATGGATCTGCCCTAATCCACGACACCATACTATAGCGTTGAGCCGACTGGGATATGGTAATTGTTTGGATGGGTAATTTGTCAAATATTGATTTGCAGCGTTCTCAAGTTTGCGGTGCCAGAAACCAGACGCTACCCCAACATCAATTCCAAGGTCATTGAGCTGGATTTGCAAGCATTTAATTGATGGTTGGAAATTGGCAGCACTGGGATTAACAGGAAGAAATGTGGCAAAAACCGCTATCAGTAAAATTGGTAAGAACTTTTGCATGCAAACAATCACTCCTTGGTATCGTAGTAGGTAGCAGATGCACTCTAAACAAAAGCTTGTATACTAACCGATAGCTGGATTGGTAACTGATTAACAGACAACATAGAAAGTTTACATATGCCAGGCGATTACGCTATTCGTGAAGGCAAGAAGTATTTCAACTTCACTGTGAAAAGGTTTTGCCTTCGCGTTAGCAGCGACTATCTAATCGTATCAGAGATCGAGCAAGACAAGGAATTATCACGTACCAGCTTCGCGGATATTGAAACTGTAGCTATTTCGGTTAGGGACGACTACGGCCCTGGATTTGGCAACCATGTTTCACTCACAATAACTACTTCTGCCAACGATGACGTCCTTGTTTGGCACGCAGACATTTTTAGACATCAGGAAACCTACAGGGAACTCTTGGCCACCCCAATTGTAGATTTCCTTGAAAAACTGGGAAGGCTCAATTGTAGCGGAGGCAAAATGGCGACAGTCACTCTAAATACAGGTTCGAAGTTTTGGTCGGCAGCTGTCTTGGGTTCTACAATAACAATTGTAAGTACAGCCGCTTTCGCGATCTATAAATTAGTTGATGGCGGGTTCGATGGCTATTTGCTGTTAAGCATTATTTGTTTAATTGCATCTATTTTGCTTGTGCCCATGACTTTTTCACGCGTTTCCTACAGGACTTACAACTTCGAAGCTGTCGATTTTGAATCACAACGGGGCAACATCATGAAGCACTTATTCCCTTGGAAATTTGGCCTGTACAAACGTTTTGGTTGGGATCAGTCGAATAAAGACTGATTGGCCGAGGAAGCCGGTATTGGTGCATCTGAATTTTATCCAGAATGTCCGCTATTGGCACAAAGCAGACGTCAAGGAGCGATCAGCTGACTTCCGCTTTCGAGGATAAAGCAGACATCGCGGATTGGTGCTCCGACTTCCGCTAATGACCCAAAGCCGATGGGGTGGATGGCTCCTGCTCCCGGCATCTAAAGTGCCCAAGTGTGGTTGTCATTGAGACGACCACGAGCAATAGGAGCCATCCGCTATGAAGATTACCACACTTGGTCTGGACCTGGCCAAGAACATTTTTCAGGTTCACGGAATTGATGAAAAAGGGACAGTTGTTGTGCGTTCGCGCTTGCGGCGTCGGCAGGTGCTGGGGTTCTTTGCCAAGCTTGAACCGTGTCTGGTTGGCATGGAAGCGTGCGGTACAAGTCAGTATTGGGCACGCGAACTGACCAAGCTAGGCCATGAGGTTCGCTTGATGCCGCCGATTTACGTCAAGCCCTATGTGAAGCGTGGAAAGAGTGATGCGGGTGATGCGGAATGTCCGTTATTGGCACTTAGCTGACATTGAGGAATTGGAGCCCTGACGTCCGCTTTCTGGGGTAATCCAGACGTCATGTAAAATATGCTTTATGTCAGCCTTTGACCCAAAGCGGACATATCCAATTAAAGGCAAAGATGTTAAATAGAGGTATGACTTGTAGTGAGTTTAACTGCTGGCAGCAATGTGGATTGAGATTGTTTCTGATTAGCTTAATCGGGCGGCACCGCAGAGCAGTAAGCAGTTTGTCGACAATTTGTCTTTTACTAGCTTCGACATTGCTCTCGGATGCCGAGGCGAAAGCCGAGAAAACGCTGGCCGAACTCGCCTGCGTCAACTTTGTCGAACGCCTAATTCAGGATGATTACCGTGCGCTCATCGAAATTGGATATGTTGAATCCGATACATGGGTGAATTGCAAAAAAGCACATGAACTGAACCCAAATAATCCGGTCTATTCATTTGGTTATGCGAAAACCCTGGAGCTTCCTTTTGGAAGGCGCACAGCAACGCAAGAGCACCTGGACAATGCTGTGAAGTTGCTTAGAACGGCCTCTGCGCAAGACTATGAACCAGCTGTCTTTCAGTTGTTCCGATATATCTGGCAAGAACGAATGCTGGAAGACCCGTTTCTTCGCACTAGATACTCGTTGTCTTACAAAATCGATGACAAACCAGGTTTTTTTATTGAAAAACTGAAAAATTCAGAAAGCCAAAGGATAACTGATTTTGTCCTTGGATATCTGGTTCGCCATTTTAAAAATCCTGAACTAGCCGTCAAGATTGCGATGAGAAATGTTGATCGTGGAAGCCGCAAAGCGACATTCTATCTTGGTTTGATGCACATCGCTGGCCAGGGCGTCCCTCGGGATAAAGAACTGGGATTTGCCAAGCTTAGAGATGCGGCATTGTTGGGTGACACGGAAGCCCAAGTTACCTATGCTCATCTCACTAATGTCATTGCTCCTGTAGATGAATTCCCTCTGAAAGCGAATTTTGTTGAGGCGCATAAATTTATGACAGAAGCAGCAAACGGCGGTGACTTTACCGGATTTATCTTGCTTGATTCAATTGTGAAGCAACTACTGATAAATACTCGCGAACTTCCGGAAGAAGAATGGCAGGCGACAGCGCCAAACAGAGACTTCCTATTGATGGAAATTGCCTGCAATCTGAATGATACGGTGAAGCGAAGATTGTTGTACTTCAGTGAATTGCCGGATTGCGATACGGACTTCCGTTAATGACCCAAAGCGGCCATCTGGTGCGATTTGTACAACACCTTTCTTTATTCTCGCCCAAAACACGAAACTAATTGTTCCGTTCCATCTTTGATTTCTCTCCAACGAGCCATCTCTCGGCTTTGTATTGAGAATATAAACTCGGCATATTTGTTTGAAGCCAAGTAGGAGAAACATGTTTCTATTCCATCAGGATCAGCAACCCTCTCACATACAACGGTAGACAATATTTTTCGGTTCTCCAAATCTAGATAAATATCGAATTCTGGGGACGGCGAATCGCCTTCTAGCCTATGCAAACCATTTTCCTCTGGAACGAATTGGAGAATCTTACCGGGTTGATCAATAAACTGCTGTGTAATCTCATTCATCGATTGATGATAATTTCCACTGTGTCCAATTCCCCTAATTGTAATACTTCCTTTTTTTTTGAAGTCCTCTGTGATTGACGCAAAGTTGGAGTCAAACGGAAGCAGCGTTTTGGGGTCAAAGTTGAGCATTAACTGCTGTCTGACCTCGTCAAGATCACGCTCCCAAATCGGCAAATAAGTTTCCGGAATATGTAGAGTAATTGGCTCGTTGGAGCCGTTAACAATTTTTGTTTCAACCGGAGAACTGCCAATGCTTTTGAAATCACAATTAGCCAAGCCAAAAGAAGATTGTGCAAAAGAAGGTTTGCCGCATATGAGTGACAATAAAATGAGAACCCAAAATCGAATAGCGCCACTGTAGTTCATGAATGAGATTTAACAGCTGAGTAAAGTTATTACAATTTCCGCTATCGGCACAAAGCAAACATGGAAGCAGCTGATTGCTATGTCTACATTCAAGGGTAAAGCGGAAGTCACATAATGATAATCTTACGTCCGCTTATGACCCAAAGCGGACATGGTCTGCAAAACGCTAAAGGTCAGCAATGCGGACTTTGCGACAATTCTGAACTTTGAAAATTGTCCGTGCTGCGACTTGGATGTTATTTGTCTGAGAACCTACTACTAGATGCGTAAGAACTTCTCAAATGCGTCATCTAAGTTATCTTCTTTGATCTGGATAGGAGGAGACATCATATCTAAAGAATTCCTGGCATTTGACATATGGATTGACGCCCCCAGGAGGCTAGGAATCATCAGGGCTTTTGCAAAACCGGTCTTTGAAAACATTATCTTTATCAAAATTGTAATGCCAGTCCACGCGAATATGGAATACCAAGCGTAGATTGTATATTTGGCTGTGTAATATAAATATTTGTTGTAATACATCACTAGCCAAAAATTGTTTTCTTTGTTTGCATGACTAAGTAATTTTTGGCACATGCTCTTGAAGCGTTTTACCATTTTCTCATTATCATAGTGAACCATCGCTTTGGATAGTGGAACTGGTCTTAACTCAAGTCGAGTGCAGAAAACGGTATCGCCGACATAAATCTCCAGCCTCTTGTATCCCCGCCAAAACCACCATCGATAAAAATGCCTAAGTCTAAGCATCTCAATTTCATCATATCGGATTATTTCACCTTCAAATTTCAGGTGTTTTTCCGCAAGCGATATCACAGAGGTATCAAAATCGTATTCGATTTGTTTTTTGCCCGAGTACTCTTTTTTGCTACCTATTTCCATGTGTTCTAGAACTTGGAATTCCAAATTTATGACGAAAATGTCCTGCTACGTATGCAATCCGGGTGATGGCAGAGCAAGGACTGTACAGCACCAAAAGTGAGCCAAATTGCATCGTCACCTAATTCTTCTGAATACCCCACGTCCCAAACTACCGGATGCATTTGTTATTTTGTTTTTTCCGTTCCAGCGCCAGTGCGAAGTTTTGGTACAATGATGATAACCTTTGCTAGAACCAGTTGAAACTAGCTTAATTTCGGTGCCATTCACATAATATGTATGCGTGCACTTAGCTCTGGTGGTCTTCGGTGCTTTGCTTCCATCTTCCCATTGGCTTCCACCTCTTAACCTACTGTGGCAGGTGCTGGAGTAAGTTCCGCGGTAAACGTTGTTTCTGATTTTCGATGAAATTTTCGCTTTGGCGGTGCATCGAAGAGACCAAGTCGGAAAGACGCCGCGATAAGTCATGTACCACGTGCCTCTAAGGTCTGATTCTAATGTACTTTTGTTTGCAGCATTACCTGTGACTATTGATGAAAAGAGTACAGCCACAATTAGGTGAAGACCAAGCCACTTCATTTTATTCATATTCTTTCTCACTCAATGGTACGAAAGTACAAGTAATATGTAATTCAGTTTCAGTTAATTATGCAAGGTCTTCCAATGGGTCGAAGGATCGCCAACCGGATCATAAATTATCTGAGTTACGACACTATACATTACGTCTGCTTAGGGCTCACAGCAGACCTTAGCAGATTATACTCAATGTCCGTTATTGGCACACAACGGACCTCACACGGCCTAATGTTGATGTCTGTTGTTGGGGGAATAGCGGAAGTCGGTGTGCACAACGATCAGGTCCGCTTTTGACCCAAAGCGGACATGACGTGCCAGGCACTGATGCCGCAGTTGTACTGGCAAGGGGACTTTGGCCAGCTTTCAATTTTGGGCAACTCTGCAGTTTAAGCCACGTCTTTGCGCTTCAAGCTTGTATCCATTTTCACTTTTCCATTGAAATGATCCGTCGGAAAATTTTGTGGAGTTTGAACAAAGTTCATCATCTTTACACACACTCACTCCCTTAAGCGAACAGGTGTTCATCATTCTCAAACATCGACTGTTATGTTGTTTTTCAAACTGGACAAATGGATTATTAGGTTCATGTCGAAACACATACCTCATTCCAACAAGTCTGGTTGCATGCTCACATATTAAGTAAGCATCACATTTTTCAATTTGTCCTCCACAACTCCATTCAATGATTTTCGCATATACATTCATGTCAGCCTTAATGGTTGGAGCTTCGGAACTCTCACTGACATCGCCAACAACATTCGTTTCAGGAATTTCAACCGGGCCAATGGCATCTACCGCTGCTTTCAAGATATTGACGTTGGTAAGGCCGGAGTGGTCTTTTGAAATATCAACTAAGACATCTGGCCGAAGCAAATTTCCTCTATTCCGCGCTCCTTTGTGACGGTCAACACACATGAGTGGTATTAATATTCTAACTCTGGTGTTAGGCAGTTGATGCGCACCAGGCGCGCTTGCGCAGGATGTCTTCATGGAGGCATCGCCAATGTTGCCGACAATCTTTGCACCCATCTTCCGCTTTAGAGTTGTTGCAACAAATGTGGCAGCAGAATCTGTTTTCGGGTTTATCAGGACCGTCAATTCTCCCCGGTAAGATTTATTGCCAAACGACGTTGACGCTATACCGAGGCGATACTGCCCCTTTCGTTTTCTGACTCTCCTGAACTGTTTGATATCTTGCGTAAAAATTTTGCGAGTTTCCGATGAAAACCAAAAGAAATCAGGGTCAGAAATCTCTTCTGCAATTTGCGCACGCATGTGACTACCGACTCTGCTTGAAGTGGTGAGGAAGTAGGATAGGAACCTTTGAGCAACCGGTGAGTTTCCACCAGGATTGTCCATGAGATCAACAATCACGTGGTTTGGGCCTGCCTTCACTATGTCGCGGATTTGGGTATCGATAGCCTTTGTCTGCCTTACACCGCCACCAAAGCTCGGAACATACACATAATAAATTGATTGATCAGAACTCGCACGCACCAAGATTTGTTCGTATGATTTTTGGGCA
This sequence comes from Hyphomicrobiales bacterium, assembly GCA_021775415.1. Classification (GTDB taxonomy): domain Bacteria; phylum Pseudomonadota; class Alphaproteobacteria; order Rhizobiales; family Rhizobiaceae; genus JAALLB01. The sequence goes on from JAJFHV010000005.1 coordinate 16,065, forward strand.
TGCCGCCATTCACTTTCCCTGATCGAAATGCCCAGACGTTCTAGAAGAATTGAGCGACCAGCGGATGTTTTGCCTAATCCGATTGTACTCTTCCGGCGCCAGCTAATCGCATTGAGACTCAGACTTGTAACCTCTTCAGTGTCTGAATTTTTGAGTTTCACATCATATTGTGGACCAAACCCCAAAAATTTGCTCAACAGAATTGGTGTCATAAAATTACTATCGATGTGATGGGAAAACAATACATCAACTTTCTGACAGGCATCTTCCGAAGTTAGGGATTTTAAGAATGAAATGATTGCGGCACTACTTTTCCCATTGATGGCGATAACTTCAGGGTTTTTTTTGCCTACACCAGAATTGTCGAGATAAAGGTTTTTGCCTACAACAACCAACCCAAAGGGAAAATATTGAGAGACAGACGGACTACTGGAAGTCCACCTATTGTTTCGCAAAACCTCTGTGTGCTCATCGCAAACTGCAGCAAGTATTTGCTGAAATAGTGTTGCCGCGTCTAAGTAACTGGGCGAGTTCGGCAGTTTTGATTTAACGTTTTTCCAAATTGAATTAAGCTTGCTTGGTTGCCGATGTGCATAGAGATTTGGATGGTATTTTTTTAGTAGTTTTTCTAAAGATTGAGCGTCTTGCAAGACCTGATCCCGAGTAAATGTTGATTGCGAAAATGCGTAACTTGTCATTATCGAGACATAAAGCATCACAGCGACCAGAGATGTTATGCAGAGCTTGTAATTTTGTTTACCCACCACAAGCATCACAGGAAGCTTCTCACACACGAGACAAATTCTTCTTGATCCATTTTTGGTACTACCATCATTGTGTGAAATGGTTGCTCTTCGTTGGTTTCGAAGTTCAGCAACGCACAACCGTCACTAACAACTTCCCTGTTAAATTCGGGTTTGGATATTTTGCCTTCCATAAAGGATTCAAAGCTTAGAATGTGGGACTCGCTGTGTCTATCAAACTCGATAATCAGAACGTTGAAGTATTTCTTAATTTCTTCCTCATCGGTACTGAACTGCTCCAATGAGACAATGTGATAATCATTCTCTATCGCTATTTTTTCCAGGCTTTCTTGGTTCGCCAACTCTCCAGATATAAACACAAACTGCGTTTGTGCATCGTTCGAAATACCGAGTAATGCCTTGGTTTGTCGCGGCCAATTCGTAATGCTCACATAACTAACGATAAACACGAGTAGTCCAAGACCTAAAGTTGAAGGCAAACTGCTCCACATATCTTTTTTCCAGTCATCGAAAGTGGGCAACCATCTCCGCTTCACAGATTTGCCTTCAAGACTGTCCTCTACGCCTTTTTTAATCTCCCCATACATTCCAAAGAATTGCTTTATGTTCAGCAGAAGTACAATCACAACTGCTGCTACAACAATCCTGAAACTAGGCATTAAATCCACGATTGATTGCCAAAATTCCAACGTATTTCACTCCGATTGGTGAGATAAGCACCCTGTTGCTATATTTATTCTTTACCCTGGCATCTTTTCTTCTCAATGTCTGCTATTGGCACAAAGCGGACTCTGCAATCCTGTCGCAGAATGAATATACAAGTGAATTTTGATGGTCGCTCTGTCCGCATTGCTGCCATTGACCGATACGCATTAGAAGCCACGGGAACTAGTGCGACAGTTCCTTCAAACCCGCATCCAGTCCTGAGAGCGTAAGCGGATACATCCGCTCACCAAACAAATTGCGGATCATCTGGGTTGATTGAGTATAGCGCCAGTGATTTTCAGGCGTCGGGTTAAACCAGATGGCATTGTGCCATTGTTCGGTTACCCGCCTTAGCCATGCCTCTCCGGGTTCTTCATTCCAGTGTTCGACGGAGCCCCCCGGATAGGCAACCTCATAGGGGCTCATCGCCGCATCGCCAACAAAGATGACCTTGTAGTCCGGTCCGTAGGTGTGGAGAATGTCCCAGGTTGACGAGCGTTCGGTATGGCGCCGATTGTTGTCCTTCCACACCCCCTCATAAAGGCAGTTGTGGAAATAAAAATATTCCAGATTCTTGAGCTCGGTACGCGCTGCAGAAAAAAGTTCTTCCACCAGCTTCACGTGATCGTCCATCGACCCACCGATATCAAGAAACAATAAAACCTTCACCGCATTTCGGCGCTCGGGTCTGGTTTTGACATCCAGATAACCGTGTTCGGCGGTTGCCTGAATGGTGCCGCCAAGATCGAGCTCTTCTTCCGCCCCTTGTCGCACCCATCGCCGCAGGCGTTTCAGGGCAATTTTGATGTTGCGAGTACCCAGTTCAACACTGTCATCAAGGTTCTTGAATTCACGTCTGTCCCACACTTTCACTGCGCGCCGGTGGCGACTTTCATGCTGGCCAATCCGCACACCTTCCGGATTGTACCCATAGGCACCAAATGGCGAAGTGCCGGCAGTACCGATCATCTTTGACCCGCCCTGATGGCGCCTTTGCTGTTCTTCAAGCCGCTTGCGCAGCGTTTCCATCAACTCTTCCCAACCACCCAGCGCTTCAATTTTTTTTTCTCTTCCTCGCTTAAGTGTTTCTCTGCAAGCTTGCGAAGCCATTCTTCAGGAAGATCAACGTTTTCGATTTCATCACTGCCGCCGATGCGTTCAATACCTTTGAAGACCTCAGAGAACACAACATCAAACCGGTCGAGATTGCGCTCGTCCTTTACCAGTGCGGAACGCGCAAGATAGTAAAACCCTTCCACATCATAGGTGACGAGATCCTTTTCCATAGCTTCGAGCAGGGTCAGATACTCCCGTAGCGTTACGGGAATTTTCGCCTGCTTGAGTTGGAGAAAGAACGGGAGGAACATGGGAAATACTAACGTGATTTCGTATTCTTGCGAAGCCAGGCATCCAGATTGTCTTTGTTGAATGTTCCCGCTTCAAGGTGCGTGTAGATGAATTCAATCAAGGCATCATTCCCTGCCGTGATCAAAATGCCGTTTGCTTCCAAAAAGATATCGGTACAAGCAAGCGCAACCCTCTTGTTTCCATCTACAAACCCATGGTTCATAGCCAGGCTTTCCCAAAGTGCAGCGGCTTCCTCGATCGTATCTCGATAGTACCCGGTTTGCGGGCGCAACAAGGCGGCCTCCACAAGGCCTCGGTCCCTGACACCCGGTGACCCACCAAATTCAACGATCTGGGTGGCATGGATGTCCAGCGCCTCTTCAATCGTTAGATAAATCGGCATCGGTGAAGTTACTTAGCCAGCGCTTCATACACTTTGCGACGGCGCTCAATGCTCCGTTTGTGCAATTCCTTCACCAATGGACGAACGGATTGAGTGTCGCCCAGTTTGTCGAATGCAGCCTTGGAGAGAATGACTACGGCATCCCGCCCGTTCTTTTGAACAAGAATCGGCTCAACCATTGCTTCATCAATCAATTCACCGAATTTGTTTTTGGCATCTGTTGCGGAAAAATGTTTCATCTGGGCTGTTCCATCAAGCATAGGTTTGTCCAAAATAGCTTAATTAGCTAAAATAGTCAATATCACGACAGTGGTACACCCTCAATCGTGATGCGGTGCATTTCGCGCCTCTGGCCCGGGTAATCATTGATCGCCATATGCTGCGTGGCGCGATTGTCCCAAATGCCAAGGGTACCGGGCCGCCAGCGTATCCGGCAGGTAAAGTCGGCCCGCGAAGAGTGTGCGTAAAGCTGGTTGAGTAGTGGTTGTGACTCTTCTTGCGTCCAACCATCGAAATGAGTGGTGAAATCTGCATTCACATAAAGGCATTTCTTGCCGGACAGGGGATGGGTGATCACGACAGGATGAAGCGAATCCTGGGTGGCTGCTTCCTCATTGCCAATACGACCGGTCGCATGGGCCTCCTCATCCGCCAATTGAATGCCAAACGCATGGCGCGAGGAATGCCAGGCTTTCATGTTGCCGAGTGTCTTTTTCATGCCCTCTGAAAGCGCTTCGTATGCCGCTGACTGGCCCGCGAATGCGGTGTCGCCACCAACTTCCGGCGTTTCCCGGGCAAAGAGCATCGAACACATCGCGGGTTCCGTGTCATAGGAATGATCCGTATGCCAGGATTCACCAATCGCTGATGTTTGATCCGCTTCTTTCAAAACCACAGCGATTTCAGGATGGCTGTCCAGACGTTGAAAAAACCGGTTCACATTGATTTTTCCCCAACTGCGGGCAAACTCCAGATGCTCATCCGGCGACAAATCCAGATCGCGAATAGCAATCACGGAATGGTCCACAAATGCCTTGTGGATGGCTTTGCGGTGATCTTCCCGTCCAAGGTCAGCACCGATGATTTCAGCACCAAGGTTTGTGGTCAGGGGTCTTATTTCAACACTCATGGCCGCAATTTATCCTCCGATATCATCAAGCTCAAACGGAGTAGTTTGATACATCTGATTGATCCAGTTGCCAAACAAAAGATGGGCGTGAGATTTCCAGCGATTTTGCGGTGGCATTTTAGGATCGTCTGCCGGAAAGTAATTATGCGGGATGTCAATCGGCGTACCGTTTGACACATCTCGCTGATACTCTTCATTAAGTGAATGAGAATCATATTCTATGTGATTGAATATATAAAGACGGTTGCCCTTCGTCTCTGAGATCAAACACGGACCGGTCACATCGGACTCCATCAGCAATTGAAGCTCTTCAACCGGTTTGATGTCAGCAGAGCGCATTTCGGTCCAACGCGAAACTGGTATGGAAAAATCATCTGAAAAACCTGAAAGATATCGAGACGAGGGCGCAAGGTTGCGGTGCCGGTAGACGCCAAATGCTTTCTTCTCAAGCATGTATTTGTTGATCCCGTGATAATGATTAATTGCGGCCATGGCCCCCCAGCAGATAAAGAAACTTGAGTGGACATGGGTCGTGGTCCAGTCGAGTATCTGCTGCAGTTCCTTCCAGTAAGTAACTTCTTCGAAAGGTAGCGTCTCGATTGGCGCGCCGGTGATAATAAAACCATCGAATTTTTGGTCGCGTATTTCGTCCCAGGTTTTGTAAAAATCAATCAGATGATCTTCTGATGTGTTTTTGGCCTTGTGGGCGCCGATACGCACAAGCGTCAGTTCCACCTGCAATGGTGATGAACCGATAAGTCGGGCTATCTGTGTTTCAGTACGAACCTTGTTGGGCATCAGGTTCAAAAGCCCAATCTGCATCGGGCGAATATCCTGCCGTGCCGCATCGGATTCGCTCATCACCATCACGCCTTCAGATTTTAGCGTTTGGCGGGCGGGCAGTCTGTCTGGGATTCTAATCGGCATGATGTAATCTCAAAATAAAAACCGGTAACAGTTGCTACCGGTTCCGATTACGCGGGCCCTTTTAGCAACTTGTTTAACGTGGCTGCAAGCTGGCCATCCTCAAGGAAGGCAAATCACCACAAGCGACCAATTTAATGCATGGAGCATGATGGGTCAATTGATGGTCACGCTCTAGCTTTTCTTCGCTGCCTCAATTGAGGAAACAATCATTTTCTTGGCTTCTTCCGCATCACCCCACCGGTCGATTTTCACCCACTTGCCGTCCTCAAGGTCCTTGTAACGCTCGAAGAAGTGCGAAATCTGCTTGCGCTTGATGTCTGGCAGGTCAGCGATCGAGTTGATGTCGTTATACATTGCCGAAACACTGCTGGATGGTACAGCGATCAGTTTTTCATCACCCCCGGCTTCATCGCGCATGAACAGCACGCCCACCGGACGGCAATTGATAACGCAGCCGGGGACCAGGGGACGGCTGTTTGCAATCAACACATCCAGCGGATCACCATCGTCAGAAAGCGTGTGCGGAACAAACCCGTAATTACCGGGATACCGCATGGAGGTGTAGAGAATACGGTCCACCACCATGGTGCCTGCATCCTTGTCCATCTCATATTTTACTGGTTCACCGCCGACAGGAACCTCAACGATAACGTTGATATCTTCGGGTGGGTTGTTGCCAATGGTGATCGCGTCAATGCGCATACAAGGTTCCTTTAGGCTTGGTTGTGTCTAACTCAGCGCGTTTGCCGGGCCATAAATGCAAGGCGCTCAAACAGATGCACATCCTGCTCGTTTTTCAACAATGCACCATGCAGCCGCGGTAACGCGTCCTTGCTGTCTCCTCGAAGGTCAGTCGCATCCATATCCTCGGCCACAAGCAACCGGATCCAGTCAAGTGCTTCCGAGGTTGAGGGTTTTTTCTTGAGACCAGGAGTTTCCCGAATCTCATAAAATTGCGTAAGCGCTGCGCGGACCAGTGATTTCTTGATGCCGGGGTAATGTACGTCAACGATTTGTTGAAGCACTTCAGGTTCCGGAAAGCGGATGTAATGAAAGAAACAGCGTCGCAAAAATGCGTCCGGCAATTCTTTTTCGTTGTTGGATGTAATAACCACAATCGGCCGGTTCACGGCTTGTACTACTTCGCCAGTCTCATAAACATGAAACTCCATCCGGTCGAGTTCCTGTAGCAGATCGTTTGGAAATTCGATGTCGGCCTTGTCGATCTCGTCTATCAGCAGAACGGTTTTTTGTTCTGCTTCAAAAGCCTCCCAGAGTTTGCCGCGCTTGATGTAGTTCTTGATGTCGTGAACGCGCTCGTCTCCCAACTGGCTATCGCGCAGGCGTGATACCGCGTCATACTCATACAGTCCCTGTTGCGCCTTGGTTGTGGATTTGACATGCCATTCGATCAGCGGCAGCTCGAGCGACTGCGCAACCTGGATCGCGAGTTCTGTTTTGCCGGTTCCAGGTTCCCCCTTGACCAGTAGCGGACGTTCGAGCGCGATTGCTGCATTTACTGCAATCTTGAGGTCATCAGCGGCGACATAAGAGGACGTGCCATCAAAACGCATCAGTCAAAACTTCCCTGTTTGTGTAGTTGAGCCCTGCATGGTTGCATGTGGCTCAAGCCCGCATATTTATCGGTCTAATCCGGCAGCGGCAAGAGGCATAAATCAATAGATTACGCCACTTGCGACATCGGGTTTGAGCGATTATAGAAACATCCATCTGTTGGGGTGTGGCCAAGTGGTAAGGCAACGCTTTTTGGTAGCGTGTATCGTAGGTTCGAATCCTACCACCCCAGCCAAACACTTTTCGAAAATTGTAAATATGCGGGAGTAGCGGTAATAGCTGTCCCATTTCCGGTTTGTATTCGAGGAAAATCTCGCCAGGCAAACTGCGCGGTACACATATAATTCTTGAAGAGGGTGGGCCGACTGGCCAACATACCCGCGTGAGAATGAATATAAATTTATTGGGTCGACAAAACGCAAGCGCCAGCAAAGATCAGGATTGCCGCTAACCATTGAATTGTCGTTAAACGTTCTTTCAAAAACAACCAGGCCAGGATCACAGTTACTGCTCCAAAGGCGGCAGAAATTACTACTGTTATTTCGCGATTTTCTCCAAAACTTCCAAACAACAAAAATAAAATGCCTGCGGAATCCAGAACGCCCTGCACGATTAAGACAGGCCACCAACGAAACGGAAGAGAAAGTGCTCGCAGGTTGAAAGAGCAAAACGTGATTAGCACTCCCAGCGCTATCAATCGTCCAAACCAAAGTGTGCTGTAGACACCGTTAACAGCAGCCGATTTCTGCCCAAATATGAGCATGGCAGCATACAGCAAGCTGGCCACCGCAGATATCGCAATTGCCTTATGATGATTTGTGGCTTGAGGTTCTTCGCCAATCGAACCCTCACCCAAAGTCGAGTAGGAAATGGCAATAACTCCAACAATGCTCATGGCAAAACCAATGCCCTGAAATGTTGAGTAACTGGCTCCGTTCAAAATAGCCCAGACAACCACTAGTGCAGGATGACTGGCAACTAACGGCGCTACCAACTTAATCGGCCCAATTGCAAGCGCGGCGTACAAAGCCAGCATAGCAGCGGTAAAAAACACACCGTGTCCGACAATTAGCCAGATTGACGACGCGTTCGGGTATGGGAGAGTTTCAAATTGAAGCATGTAGGCGGTCAGTATGATGCAACTCACCAACAGCATTCCGAACAGCGAGCCTTTGTAACCTATCGATTGAGACGTGAAGCGTGCTGCAAAATCTGCACTCCCCAGCGAAATCGCGCTCAAAACTCCCCAAAGCACTTGATTCATATTTGCCCAACCTCAAATCAGCATCTTCGCTACAAAACATGATGGTTAGTTGAAAAACCCGCAATGCTCAAACCAGCCAAGCTTGACAGATCGAACCAAATTTGTTGATATTGGATTAGATTGACTAGTCAATCAAATAAAACATAATAAAAACAATTGGTTAGTGTGAGTACAAGATTATTGGAGAGTTTTTGGTGATGTATTTCGCTTCGTAGGCGATGCTAAAGCAGCGAATTGAGACTGAACATTGAGTTTAGTTTTTAGGGAGGGAATGACCAATGTGCACTGTTTGTGGCTGTGACTCGCAAAGCCAGCATAAGCACTCGATAAATTCCGACCGTGATCAACACGTCCACCCCCACGATGGGCACCATCATCATGAGCACCATCATCATGATACTCACGGCGGCCATCATCACTATGGCAAAAATGAAATAGGGTTATCGGCTCCTGGGCGAAGCTCAGCCGAGCTTGTGGAAATTGAGCGGGATATTCTCTCCAAGAATGATGGCTATGCCAATGCAAACCGGCAGCGGTTTGAAGATTTACACATTCTTGCACTAAATTTGGTTTCCAGTCCCGGTGCCGGAAAAACCACTTTACTCGAGACAACGGTTGCCAGGCTCAAGCCAACAGTTTCAGTCAGCGTTGTTGAAGGAGATCAAGAAACCGCAAATGACGCTGAACGCATTCGTGCTTTGGACGTTCCCGCAGTCCAGATCAACACAGGTCGCGGATGCCATCTGGATGCCCACATGGTTGGGCATGCGATTGATGATCTTAGTCCACAACAGGATAGTGTGATTTTCATTGAAAATGTTGGAAACCTTGTTTGCCCTGCATCGTTCAATCTCGGCGAGGCCGCCAAAGTTGTGATCCTTTCTGTGACTGAAGGGGACGACAAGCCGCTCAAATATCCAGACATGTTCGATGCGGCAGATGTGTTGGTTCTCAACAAAATTGATCTTCTTCCCTACGTTCCATTTGACATCGAAAAAGCCATCGACTGCGCTTTGCGTATCAACCCAAATCTGCAGATTTTGCAGTTATCAGCACTCACTGGTGAGGGAATGGATGAATGGGTGAATGCTATTGAGAAAATGAGGCCCACTGCAATTCATGTGGGCTCCGGGTCTGATGCGCCTCAATCGTCGGCACAGGCGGGAGGCGGCTGATATGCATGAATTGGCACTGGCGCGCAGCGTGATTGAATTGGTTGAAGAGTATGCAACCGAAAACAACTGTAGCCGTGTGGAGCGAGTTCATGTGAGGTTAGGGCAACTTTCAGCCATGACCCGGGCGCTCTATTTCTGTTTTCGATCAGCCTCTCGTGGCACCTGTTGTGAAGGTGCAACCCTATGCATCGAAGAAATTCCGTTAACAGTCAAATGCGGCTTTTGTGACGATGTAAAGCAACCCAGTGGACGTTACAATTTTCGTTGCCCGGATTGTGGGCGCCCGACTCCTCAAGTGGTGACCGGACGGGAAATGCAATTGGTTTCAATTGAACTTGATCGTGGCCCCAATGATCACCCGCCAAATTTCGGGTCCGATCCGTTAGCAAACCAGAAATCACGAAATACAGAACCGGGAATACAACATGTCGAGTAGTGCAGAAAATCCATGGAGCTTTGTACCGCACCAACATCGCGGTCCGCATCAGGAAACGGCTCCAGATGCACACACAAGATCACCCAGCAAGCACAATGGTGCCGTCAAATCAGCTGGGTTGATGACGTTCATGGGAGCACCCTATTGTGAACCCAACCGGGACAAAGTCAGAGAGGCTGGAGCAAAGATCTGCTTCCTCGGTGCGCCGTGGGATTTGGGCACCATCGTGCGGACCGGCACATCAAGCGGCCCGCAGGGAATCCGGGAAGCTTCGACACAGTATTTTCCCTACATGTTTGAATATGATGTGGATTTGCTGACTTTCTTCAATGTGGTTGATTGTGGCGACGTACCGATTGTGCCCGGCAACAATGAAAAGTCCCAGCAATACATCTGTGACTATGTTCGTGAATGTCTGGAAGGTGGCGCGCAGGTTATTCTTGTTGGTGGTGATCACTCGGTCCCCATTCCCGGTGCCAGGGCATTGTCCGAATTTCTCGCGGCCAACAAGCCGGATGAAAAAATGGGGTACCTCCACATTGATTGTCATCTGGATGCCGCTGTCGACTGGGGCGGTATTGAAATCACCAATGCATCCGGCCCGACCGAAGCCCTGAAACTTGTCAATTGCAATGCCGAAAACATGGCCCACATGGGTTCCAGAAATGGCTTGAACCCAAAGGACTGGATGGACTTCTGGATTGATAATGACATCCCGATTATTCCCATGTCCGAGGTTGTTGAAAAGGGTGTTGTGGATCGCACTCGATACATCTTTGAACGCGCCTGGAATGGTTCAAAGGCGGTTTATTGTTCATGGGATACGGATTCGCTGGATTGCAGCTGTATGCCGGGAACAAGTTGTCCGGAGTGCTATGGTATCAACGCCCGTGAGGCAATCCAGTTAGCCCGCACAATGGGCGAATATGGAGCAAACGTGCTCGAATTGGCGGAATTGTCACCAATCTTTGACGCTAGTCAGATGAGCATGAAACTCGCCTGCAACATGATCTACCACTATCTCGGCAGCCGTGCAGTCGCACTACAAAAGCGTGGTGAAACACCATGATGATTTACTTGCCAAATATCAAAGCAGATTTTTACAAAAAGGATACGACCCAATGAATCCTGCAAAGGCTTTTGCACATTTGTTTTCGCCACTTGGTGGTGATGATGCGGAGAATTATCGCTCTCCTGGCCAGATTTCATTTATGAGGGCTCCCTTCGTTGAAATTGAGAAAAAGGCCTTGAAAGAAACCGGCGTGCGTTATGCCTTTTTGGGGGTGCCCTTCGACGAAGGAAATGTTGGAAAGCCCGGTTGCGAAGATGGCGCAAGAGAGTTCCGCGTCGCATCACTCGACTACTTCCCATATTGGTTCGAGTTCAATGTTGACCTACATGGCTGTTCTGTTGATTGCGGCGATGTGCAGATGCCCAGGGTCAATCCCGAGGTTGCACGTAAAAGAATTTACGAAGCCGTAAAGACTGTGTTGGAAGCAGGCCTGACACCGATCATTTGTGGAGGCGATCGGTCAATATCGATTCCGGCAACCCAAGCGCTTTCGGATCATATCGGTGCCAATAAGAAAATGGGCTATATGCACCTCGGTGCACATTTGGATATGGCAGATAGCTGGGCTGGCGAAAAATATGTAGGTCCATGCACGCTGGCGCGCATCACCGAACTTGGAAATTTGGCACCGGAAAATGTAGCGCATATCGGAGCCAGAAATTCGTTCAATCCCAAAGATCACATCGATCTGATCAAAAAACGCGGAATACGATTCCATCCAATGTTTGAGCTTCTTGATCGTGGCATCGATGAAGTTATGGACGAAGCGACAACAAGCGTTTGGGACGGCACTGACGCACAATATTTGAGTTTCAATTTCAATGTGATGGATTCATCTGCGGCACCTGGGGTGACCGCAACGGAGCCTGGCGGCCTGGAATCCAGGGAAATGATGCGTATCGCAGCCAGGATTGCCGACAGAGGTGGTCCAACCGTAATTGATATCAGTGAGCTTTGCCCGATGTTTGATATCAGCGGCTCCACCTCCCGTATGGCGGTATGCGTTGCATCTCGCATCATGGCAGGAGTTGCGGTGAAAAATGGCGAAATGATTGACGATTCTGTCAGGCGACCAGGATGGAAGCATGGCAAATAAATTGCTCAGCAAACTGATTGCTCAGCATAAGGGTGCCTTGGGAACGCACTGAATTCTAACTAAAACAGGGATGGAAAAATGACATATAATACAAGCAAACTGTTTTCCGGCATAGACCGCCGCACATTTCTTGGTGCTTCTGCGGGTGCTGTAGCAGCTACCACGATGATACCAAACTTCGCTGCTGCTGCGGGCAGCCTGAATGTTTTGGTCTGGTGTGATCATGCGGACGCAAAACTGATTGAGCCGTTTGAGGCAGCTCACAATGTGAAAGTAAATGTAAAAACATATGAAGGGACTGGCACTGCGCTGTCGATCCTGGAGCAATCAGCCCCGGGTGACTGGGACGTTCTGGTGATTGATGCGCCTGATGTTCCCCGCGTCGCCAAAGATGGTATCTTGATGGAACTCCCCAAAGAGATTGCCCCGTGGGATACCATGTTCCCCGAATTGCGCGATGCCCCTTATACAAGCGTGGATGGCAAGTACTATGCTATCCCAGAGAAGTTTGGGTATTACGGATTTTGTTACGACAAGCGGGTTGTAGACCCAGCGGACGCCAGTAGCGGTGACATTGGCTGGAATGAAAAATATAAAGGCCGTATTGGCGTTTATGATTACTACTTCCCGATCCTTCAAATGATCGGGTTATCCATGGGCTTGAAACCAGCGGATATCAAACAATCGGATCTGGCAGAAATTCGCAAACGTTTGCTCGCGATGAAACCCAATGTAAAAGTCATTGGTGACATCGTCAGCGTTCAAAATGCGTTGGTTACAGGAAGTGTGGATGTCATCGTCGGTGGCGCTGAGTTCACCGTTTCCAACCTTATTCCTACTAACCCCCATCTTGACTGGACGATTGCAGATGAAGGCGGTCTGATTTGGAACCAGGGTATCGGGGTTTTGGAAAAATCCAATCAGAAAGACCTGGCAATGGAGTTTGTGAAATGGATTCTGTCTCCAAAAGGTCAGGGCCTGCTGGCGACATCAGAATGCTTCTGGGCCATGCCGGCAAATTCTGCTGCAGAAATCGATGATGAATCCAAAGGCCATTTGCGTTGGGACAATCAATCGGACTTCCTGAAGCGTTCTCACGTGTCTTTATTTCCGGACGCTGAAATGGATGCCGCAATGCTGGATATCTGGACTGAGTTTTTGCAGTCGTAGATTATTGCAAACACTGTATCCTATTGGAGCAGTGTTTATGGAGCAGAAGACATGACTAACATCTCTGTCCCAAGGGAGCGGACTGAACGTCCTCCCTCCTCCCTGGGTGGGCTACCTGTTACCAAATGGGTGGCCTACCCGGCCTTTATTTTTTCAATTCTTTTTTTCGTTGCGCCATTTCTGATTATGTTTGCGGTCAGTTTTTGGCAACGCATATCCGGGCGTCTTGAAGCTACCTGGACGATCCAGAACTACGAGAAATTCTTTTCCAAAAGCTATCTGGTTGAAGCACTGTTCAATTCGCTAGAGGTAACAATCATCACCACAATCATCAGCGTGCTAATCGCTTATCCTCTGGCCTATATTGTGGCGTTTAAAGTGCCAACGAAATGGCAGCGGATTATTCTGCTGCTGACCATTCTCCCCTTTTGGACGGCCTATGTTGTGCGGTCCTACAGTTGGCTGTTGGTATTATCTGACAACGGAATTGTGAACTCCACCATGTTGTCACTGGGGATAATCAATGAACCTTTGAAACTTGCTTACACAAGAGGCGCCACAATTTTGGGATTTGTGCATTTCTTCACCATGCTGCTGGTGCTTACGATCTATGCGAATTTGATTCAGATACCGAAAAATCTACTTCATGCGGCCTCTGACTTGGGCGCGAGTGCGACTCAGACATTCTTGCGTGTAACACTGCCCCTGAGCCTGCCCGGTGTGGCGGTTGGTGCTTTCTTGACCTTTGTCATCACCATCGGCGATTACATTACGCCACAGATTCTTGGGGGCAATACGGAGTTGCTGGTCCCCCAGGCGATTATGTTGCAAATCTCCAGAACAGCCGATTTCCCAATGGCAGCTGTTATGAGCATCGTCTTGATGGCCGTTGTCACCGGACTCTATTTGATCTTCCAACGTTATTTGAAACTGGATCGAATATGAATGAGCACCAAAATCTAAACTGGCCCGCCGCGAGCTACCTGGTTGTTGTACTCGGCTTCATTTATTTGCCGGTGGTAATCCTCGTCTTGTTCTCATTTCAGGATGGTCTGTTGCCCGTTCCGCCTTTTAATGGGCCAAGCTTACAATGGTATTACAAGCTCTTAAGCAATGAACGGCTCGTCGATGCGCTTTTGAACTCGGTGATTGTTGCTGTGCTGTCGGGCCTGGTCACAACACTGCTGGGCTTCCTGGCGGCCTACGGTCTTTCCAGATCACCCGTTACTTTTTCCGGTTCCGCACGATTTCTGCTTATCGCCCCGATAACCGTTTCCTATCTGATTATCGGCATTGGATTGCTCATTACATTTAATCTTGTAGGCGTTGGAAAATCGCTGTTTTCTGTTGGATTAGGTCATGTGGTAATCAATCTGCCCTTGGCTTTTGCGATCATTTCCTCGCAGATGAATGACAGTCACAAGAATATCGATGCAGCTGCTCACGATCTCGGTGCCAGCGATTTGCAAACGATTGTGCTCATTTCTGCCCCAATGATGAAACCATCGCTTCTGGCAGCGTTCTGTTTGTCGGCAACCCTTTCCTGGGACGAGTTTATCGTGGCATTCTTGCTGAGCAGGTTTGAGGTTACCCTGCCGGTTATGATTTTTGAAATGCTGCGTGCCGGTTTAACCCCGGAGGTTAATGCGGCCGGTACCATTGTATTTGCGATTTCACTAATGATCGTCCTGTTTGCCGCGAGCACATTATTAATCAAACAACGAGACACCAAATGACCGGCAATTTTGTAGAATTCTCAAACATTACAAAAAAATTTGATGAACTGGTTGCCCTCGACGACGTCAATTTGACGATTGATCATGGTCAGTTTGTCGTCTTGCTGGGCCCATCAGGTAGTGGCAAGACGACCTTGCTATCCATTCTTGGGGGATTCCTGAATCCGACCTCCGGCGAAGTTCGAATAGAGGGTGAAACAGTAACTGACCTTCCACCGGCACGCAGGCCAACGGTCACTGTTTTTCAGGACTATGCCTTGTTTCCGCATATGACGGTTCGTGACAACATCGCCTTTGGACTTGCAATGCGTAAGGTTACCAAGTCTGAGCGGCACCAACGGGCCGATGAGATCCTGGCAACTGTGGGGCTTGAGGGTTTGGGGAGCCGCAAAATCCAACAATTGTCAGGCGGTCAACGCCAGCGTGTCGCCTTGGCAAGAGCTATTGTCGTCGAACCGAAAGTCTTGTTACTTGATGAACCGTTGGGCGCGCTGGACCTCAAGATCAGGCGACAGATGCAAGACGAGCTTGTTCAATTGCAACGGCGGATTGAAACTACCTTTGTTCATGTTACTCACGACCAGGAAGAGGCCATGAACATCGCCGATGTAGTGGTTGTCATGAGCAATGGTCGTATCGAAGACGTTGGGCCACCCGAACGGGTCTACCTGCGTCCATCCAGTTTGTTTTCAGCAAATTTCATGGGCGACACGAATATTCTGGAAGGTCGCACCGTCGGCAAGTCGGCGAACAAAGTGAAAATGGAAACATCAGTCGGAACCATTGCAGCTGTTGGGAATGTTGGTGCGAATGAAGATGTTTCACTCTCGATCCGCCCGGAACAATTGTATCTGGAAAAACCCAAGGCGAGTGATGCGGTAAATCTTGGAAATGTTCGAATCCAGTCCACGGTGTTCCAGGGCCCACAAAGATTGTGCCATGCAGTTTCAGTTGATAGTTCAAAGAACACCTGGCTCATACGATTGCCAGCTCAGCTAACAATTGAGGATGAAACTGTTATCCCGCTTTGGGCGAAGCAGTCTGAAATTGTTGTTATTCCGGGCATTTCCTAATGCCCAAATTTAACGGGAGTGCCTGAATGAATGTTCAAGTAAAATTGAATAAGAACGAAAAAGCAGATGAAATACTGGAAACTGCATTTGAATTGTTTTCGAGGAATGATTTTTCAGACGTTTCAATGAAGGACATAGCGAGTAAGTCAGGCACAACTTATTCTCTCGTGTATTACTATTTCAAAAGTAAGGATGAAATATTCCACTCGTCTGTTAGGTGGGCCTTACAAATATCAATCGATTCCTACAAAAAAATTGATCACGCTAAACACGATCCGGTGGAAGCAATAAACATGTGGCTGGATATCAACATAAAACACTCAAAACACTTGAGGCGTTTATGCAGAATCATGCTTGAATCATCCAGCAGACTCGGAAGAGCACCCAATATTGAAGCGCACATAAAACAGTTCTATAAATTTGAAAATGACATTCTCACAAACAGCATAAGAAGAGGCGTGGAATCCGGCGCTTTTAAGTGCGACGATCCGGTGAGCATGGCCGCTTTCGTTTCAACAGGTATTGATGGAATCTACTACGGAACTCTGACGCGACCTGGCTTCAGAATTCGCAAAGCAATTGAACTGTTACGCACAAATACCTTCAATTTATTGGGTTTTGCAGAAGCAGAAAGCGCAAGTGGCTAAAACGCACAAGCAACAATCTGGTGGATGTGAGCGTTCCGGTTGGAACAAGAGTTATATCAAATGAAGGAGAAAATTAGATGAAGTTTATTTACCAGCCCATCGGATTGATTGTGATAATTTGCAGTTTTTATCTCACCTCAGCTCATGCTCATCCCAGTAGTCAAATTGTTCATTCGCACACAAATTGGACAGGTCTTGTAGTCATCGCTGCGGTAGTTGTTGCCTTGATGGTTCTGAATACAATGATCATTGCCAAACGACAAAAAACATAACAAATTTGGGGTGTAAATACATTTAGTTGGAAGTGTGTGCATGGCCCTGTCTATCGTCTCAGCAAAAGCCTGGTATGAAACCCGCAAACTGGCTGATGACATCACTTACATCGGTGAACCCTTCATCAAAGAGTTTTACCGCTGCAACATTTGGCATGTGCGTGGTCGGGATATGGATATGTTGGTTGACAGCGGAATGGGAGTTGTCAGCCTGCGAGAACACATTCCGCTTGTAACCGAGAAACGATGTATCGCAGTCGCAAGTCATACCCACTTTGATCACATAGGGTGTCATCACGAATTTGAAGAGCGTATTGTCCATAAATCGGAGGAGCAGCTTCTTTCCAATCCCACTCGCGCCAACACCCTGGCCGATCCATATGTCACCGACGACATATTCACCGGACTGCCACCGGCACCTTATACATCCGCTACATATTCAGTTCGTTCCGCACCAGCCACCCGCGTGGTGGAAGATGGAGATGTCATGGATTTGGGGGATCGGACATTTGAGGTGGTTCACACACCCGGCCACTCACCAGGCGGCATTGCTTTGTGGGAGGCTGAAACCGAGATATTGTTCTCTGGCGATATTGTCTACGATGGCCCTTTAATTGAAGACACCTACCACTCCAACGCGGTTGATTATTTTGCAAGCATGAAGCGATTGCTCGATTACCCTGTTCGCGTCGTCCACGGCGGGCATTTTCCAAGCTATGATGGCGAGCGGCATCGTTCAATTATTCGCAGCTGGCTTGATCAAAAGGATGCTGGTAACTAGCCGGAAGCATTTTTGAAAAACTCTTCTCGTTTTCTCCGATAAGCCACCACAGTTAAGTATGCTGAAATTCCAAACTCACCCATTTGTTGCAACTGCTGTGGTCATTTTTGCAGCTGCAATCTGGGGTCTGTTCTGGATTCCATTACGATTTTTTGAAGCGCACGGGTTGGATGCAGCGTGGGCAACTGTGGCTCAGTTTGTAGTGCCGGCCTTGTTGCTTTTGCCGGTTGCACTTTGGCGTGTTGCCCACCGACAACCCATCGGTCTCAATCACTATTCGACCGGGTTACTCATCGGTGCCGCGTTCGTTCTTTATTATGAGAGTTTGTTGTTGACCGATGTCGTGCGGGCTCTGCTGTTGTTTTACATCACTCCGATTTGGAGCACGATACTGGAGGTCGTGTTCTTGCGCAGGCGGGTCAGGTTGCCCCGGTTGTTCGCGTTGTTACTTGGCATTTCTGGCCTCTTCATTGTGCTGGGCGGTAGGAGCGGAATTCCGTTGCCTCAAAACCCTGGGGACATGATGGCGCTGCTTTCAGGAATTGTGTTCGCGTTTGGTAGTTTACGCGTACGATCTCGTCCCCAACTGGAGACCTTTGAGCATGTGTTCTCGTTCTTCATCTATGGTGCGCTGTTTGCAGGCGCGATGACATTGCTGCCAATATCAGAGTTAGGTACGTTTCCGGCAATTTCTACCTGGATGCGCCTGTCACCATGGTTGTTGATCATGGCAGTATTTTTTCTAATACCTGTAATGTGGGGGCTTTTATGGGGGGCAAGACATCTTGATCCCGGTCGACTGGGTATTCTTCTACAAATGGAAGCCGTGATTGGAATTGGTAGCGCTGCCATCTTGACTGATGAGCCCTTCGGCCTGCCAGAAATATTGGGCACAATACTAATCCTTGGCGCCAGTGTCGTTGATGTTTTGGGCAGTGATAATTCTGCATTACCCGAGGTACAAAATGACAGTGAGATTGGTTGAATGTCCGCTTTGGGTCATTAGCGGGCATCGAGAAACCGGGGTTTTAAATCTATTTTGTTAAAATCAAAAAGCGCAGCGCAAGCAGGCTACCCGTAACGGTTAATCCAAGGGCCATTCCCCACCAAAGTCCATCGACCCCCATTCCAGTTGGAAATGCAAGATACCAACCGCCCCCGACGCCAAAAATCCAGTAGCCAACGGTTGCCAGATAAAATGGAACCACGGTGTCCTTCAGGCCTCGAAGTGCCAAAGATGATATCACCTGCAGTCCGTCAAAAATTTGAAAAAAGGCTGCGAGAACAAGAAGCCGTGTAGTTAAAGATAGAACGGATTCAAAGCCGGGATCGCTGGGTTCCAAAAACAACCGGACCAACGGCTCAGGAAAATTCAAGGGTATAGCCATCAGGACAACTAGCAATGTTAACCCCATACCAATGGTTAGCAATCCAGCCTGTCGTGCAGCAGCAATACTTCCGCGGCCAACGCCATGCGCGACCCGGATCATACCAGCTTCGGCAAAGCCGTGTGCTGTCATGAACGCAATACCAACCCACGCAATGATTACCTGATAGGTAGCGAGCGGGATTGCGCCAAGAACACCAGAGAATATCGACGTCGCAGCAAACAAGCCTGCTTCCAATATTACGATACCCGCAACTGGGGTCCCAAGATAAAGTATCTGTTTGCAGATATCAGGATCAAACACGATCCGTCCGCGAAACAAGCCATATCCGCGAAAGGTGGGAGTCACATAAGCATACGCCAATAGTGCCAGAAACATGAATACTGAAACAATGGACATCGCCCAGCCGGCGCCAGCTACACCCATTTCCGGCATTCCGTAAACGCCTTCGACCAGTCCTTTGCACAAAACATAGTTGAGACCGATGGCCGAGACTGAAATCACCATAATCGCGCCGGTTTTTGCCAATGATGCCACGAATGTGCGTAAGACAAAAAACCAAAGTAGGGGCAGCATACCGAAGGAAAATGGCACCAGATAAGGACCCATCAGAGCAACCACTTCCGGGTCTTGACCTGTTAGTGCAAGAATAGAACCGAGGTTTGCAACAAGAATCGTTATGGGAATTCCAAGAAACAATGAGACAATAAAGCCCTGACGGGCAGCATTCCCGGCATCTGCTTTTAGGCCGGCACCCTCGGCTTGCGCCACCAATACTCCAACAACTGACAGTACACCTGCAAAAATCAGAAAGATTTCGATGGCAAGATCACCAGCAAGACCGACACTCGCCAACTCTCTATAACCCAACTTACCAACGATTGCCTTTGTCGTCAGAAGCATGGCAGCTTCGGCCAAATATGCAGCAATAAGAGGGCCCGCGATTACACATAAAATTCGAGCCTCAAATCGCCGAGAAGGCAGCATAGCTCTGTTCGAGCTAACTTCAGCGTTATTGTCTATGGTGGATTCCCCCATGTTTTCGTTCTTTATCATCGCTACAGGGAGGGGGCCAAAATCACAATGGCCATGCATAGGTATCTGACGCTCAATATCTAGAAATATGCGCTTTGGGTTATTTGCAGATCAGCACGCTAATCTGTGGTGGCTGCTTTACCCCCAAAAGCGGACTTTCCATGGGTGCATGTGACTGTGCCATTAGCAGCCATCCAGATAGCCCTCACTCACTCCATAATGCTCGCAAAGAATGTCATAGAAAGGAGGGTCAACAGTGTCGGCTGCATAGTCGTTCGTAAATTCTTCGCCAATTTCGATATCTCGAGTTGCTACCAAGGCATACCGGACATCAAGGAGCGCCTTGGTCACATTTTGAATATAATGAGTTGATGTCACATCGAGCGATGTTTCGATTGCAACGGAATTGTTCACGGCCAGATTCGCATTGCTCGAATGATTGATCAGCACGCTGTCGTCATAAATCCTGATAAGGCAACCCGGCAGTTCCTTTAGCCCAAATACATGCGTTAGTTCATAGACAACTTCGGCGTGCGCCATTTTTTCGATCGCTGCTTTGAACGTTTGCTCATCGTACACAATGTACTGGCCAGTAACATGGCGCCAGACGATGTTTCCCTGCTTTATCAATTCATCCGCAAATACGCCCAGCCCCTTATCCGCTGTTTTTTTGACCGCATACGGGAAGCAAAATCCGTTCTTCTTGTCGGTGATCATGATACTTCCTCGGTTCAGCGGATCTGTTGGCAACAATCCCGGCAATGTATAGCCGAGACAGATTAGGGAACATAGGTACTGAGCAGCGTGGATGCCAGAATCGACAATCCCGCTATAAACCAAAGGTTTAATGCCAAAGCATGCGAGTTAGGTTATGCTAACATCGCAGGATCAAGTTTCAGATTGATTATCCCCGGCCTGAATTGTGATAATGAGTACTGTATGGATATTAGCGGTGAACACTTAATTGAAGCCGACCGGGAGCATGTTTGGAAGCTCCTGAACGACCCGGATGTATTGAAAAAGTGCATTCCCGGATGTGAATCGCTGGAGCAAAATTCACCCGATACATTCCGTGCGAAAGTTGTACTGAAAATCGGCCCCATGAAAGCCTCTTTCAACGGTGATGTTGAATTGAAAGACAAGGTTTTTCCAAGCAGCTATCGCATTTCCGGTGAAGGCAAGGGTGGCATTGCCGGTTTTGCCAGCGGAGATGCCGCGGTCAATCTGGTTGAAGAAAATGGTGGAACGCGGCTCGTCTACGAAGCGGATGCCAAACTGGGTGGTAAAATCGCCCAGCTTGGTTCCAGACTGGTGCAATCAAGTTCAACGAAGCTTGCAAAACAGTTTTTCGATACGTTTTGCGAAATTGCATCGCAAGAGGCGACTGTCTGAGAGGGAATAGAAGAAACGGCAAACAGGAAACCGAAAACATAATCTGGGAGGAAAATGATGACATCAATTTCAATGTCGGTGAACGGCAAAGCGGTTAGCGGTGACGTAGAAGACCGCACGCTTCTGGTTCAGTTCATTCGGGAAGATCTCCGGCTTACCGGAACGCACGTAGGTTGCGATACCTCCCAGTGTGGAGCCTGTGTTGTCCACGTCGATGGTAAGGCCGTTAAATCCTGCACCATGCTCGCGGTTCAAGCCTCGGGCTCGGAAGTAACGACCATCGAGGGCCTTGCCAATGGGGGTGATCTGCACCCACTCCAGACAGCGTTCAAGGAAAATCACGGCCTGCAATGCGGGTTCTGTACGCCGGGCATGATCATGTCTGCTGCCGACATGATTGCACGCTACAAGGCGAGCGGCTCGAAGCTTGATGAAAAGGCCATCCGCGAAGAGCTTGAAGGCAATATCTGTCGCTGTACCGGATACCACAACATTGTGCGCTCGATTGAAGACGCTGCAGCAAAGATGAGCTGAACGCCGAGCTCGAACACACGTATCAGAGGAGAAAATTATGAGTGAAGGTATTGGCGCACGGGTCCTGCGCAAAGAGGATAAACGGTTCATTACTGGCGGCGGTCGCTACACAGACGATATTGTCGAACCCAATCAACGTTATGCAGCATTTGTGCGTTCTCCCCACGCGCACGCCAAAATCAAGGGCATCGACAAAACTGCAGCCGAAAAAATGGCTGGCGTTGAAGCGGTTCTCGATGGCAAGCAACTGACCGCTGATGGAATTGGAAACATCATTTGCGGCTGGTTGATCCATTCCAAGGATGGGTCGCCCATGAACATGGGGGCCTGGTCGGCACTTGCGACTGAATTTGTCCGATATGTTGGTGATGCGGTGGCAGTTGTTATTGCCGACAGCATTGCGAATGCGCGAGCAGCTGCTGAAGCGGTCGCCGTGGATTACGAAGTTTTGCCCTGTGTCACCCGACCCGATGCTGCGCTTGAAAAAGGCGCTCCACAACTTCACCCAAACGCCAAAAACAATCTGATATTTGATTGGGAGCTTGGTGATGGGGCGGCGACGGATAAAGCGATATCTGGGGCAGCACATGTTGTTGAGATGGATTTCACGAATAACCGTTTATCACCAAATGCCATCGAGCCGCGCTCTGCTATAGCGACATTCAACGCTGCAGAGGATCACTATACACTTTATACCACCAGCCAGAATCCGCATTTGGCGCGGTTGGTACTCTCGGCCTTTTATCAGGTTGCACCGGAACACAAATTACGGGTGATCGCGCCGGATGTGGGCGGTGGATTTGGTTCCAAGATTTATATTTATCCGGAGGAAATCGTTTGTCTCTGGGCGTCAATGAAAACCAATTGTTCGGTCAAATGGACTTCCGACCGCAGCGAAGCGTTTCTGACCGATGCCCATGGCCGGGATCATATCTCGACGGCAAAAATCGGCTTCGACAAGAACCACAAGATCGTTGGCCTAAAAGTTGATACGATTGCCAATCTTGGCGCATACATGTCGCTGTTTTCCTCTGCCGTACCAACCTATCTGTATGCGACCCTGTTATCTGGCCAGTACGACATCGAAAATATTCACTGCAACATGCGCACGGTTTATACCAATACCGCACCGGTAGATGCCTATCGAGGTGCCGGGCGACCCGAAGCTTGCTTTGTTGTTGAACGGATTATGGAAACCGCCGCCCGCAAATTGGGGGTCGATCCGGCAGAGCTACGGCGCAAGAATTTCGTTACCGAGTTCCCGCATCAAACGCCGGTTATCATGTGTTATGACGCCGGTAATTTCGGGGCCAATCTTGATGCAGCCCTGGCGGCATCAGACTATGCCGGTTTTGAAAAACGCCGGGATGAAGCAGCAAAGCGCGGCAAGCTTCGTGGCATCGGCATGTCATCCTACATTGAAGCGTGTGGCATCGCACCGTCGGCGGCAGTTGGTTCGCTTGGTGCAGGTGTTGGCTTATGGGAATCGGCAGAGGTTCGGGTCAATCCGGTCGGTACAATTGAAATTCTCACCGGTTCCCACAGTCACGGGCAGGGCCACGAGACGACATTTGCCCAACTTGCAAGTGAACGCTTTGGAGTGCCGATCGACAATGTGCAAATCGTCCATGGTGATACGGACAAGGTACAGTTCGGTATGGGCACCTATGGTTCGCGCTCCGGAGCGGTTGGAATGTCCGCAGTCGCCGGTGCCTTGGACAAGGTTGAAACCAAGGCGAAAAAGATTGCAGCACACATGCTCGAAGTGGATGAGAACGAGATTGTCATTGAGGATGCTGAAGTAAAAGTTCCCGGTACCAATAAGACGCTTGGTTGGCACGAAGTTTGCCTCAACGCCTATATGGCGCACAATCTACCGGAAGGCATGGAGCCCGGCCTCAAGGAAGGTTCGTTCTACGACCCAGCAAACTTCACCTTCCCGGCCGGCACATACATCTGCGAAGTCGAGGTTGATCCGGAAACCGGACATACAGACATCGTTCAGTTTGTGGCATCTGATGATTTCGGCACCATCATCAATCCGATGATTGTTGAGGGTCAGGTGCATGGCGGCATTGGACAAGGTGTTGGCCAGGCATTGCTTGAAGAAGCAATCTACGACGAAGACGGCCAATTACTGACCGGTTCATACATGGACTATGCGATGCCGCGGGCAGATGATTTGCCGAGTTATCAAGTGAGCCATGAATCAACCCTGTGTCCGAACAACCCGCTTGGTATCAAGGGTTGCGGTGAAGCCGGCGCTATTGGAACGCCGCCGGCGGTCATCAATGCAATTACCAACGCCATTGGAAACAATGATCTGTCCATGCCCGCTACCCCATCCAAAGTGTGGGCAGCCATTCAGGCAAGTGGCGTCAAGCAGGCAGCGGAATAAGGGTGAAGAATGGTCTGTCGAATTTGTTCGACAGACAAAACAAAGAAATTGTTTTGAATGATGAACGCCCGAAAGCGACGCTGCTGGAGGGCAAGGAGAGACAAAATGTATGAGACCAAATATCAAAGGGCATCTAATGTTGAAGATGCAGCGAAGATGCTGGCTGCGACTGATGACGGCAAATTCATCTCCGGCGGCCAAACACTGATCCCGACGATGAAGCAACGCCTTGCTGCTCCTTCGGATTTAATTGATGTCCGCAACATTGATGCAATGAAGGGCATTGCTGTTGACGGTAGTAATGTGAGCATCGGGGCGGCCGCCACCCATGCGGAAGTTGCAAACAGCAACGATGTACACAAGGCCTGTCCGGCCCTATGCGATCTTGCCGGTATGATAGGTGATCCGCATGTGAGGCATATGGGAACGATTGGCGGCTCAATTGCCAATAACGACCCGGCAGCCGATTATCCGGCGGCGATGATTGCGCTCAATGCGCAAATCACAACCAGCAAACGTACAATTGGCGCTGATGATTTCTTCACGGATTTGTTCGAGACCGCACTTGAAGAAGATGAGATTGTTACATCGATCACATTTCAGGCACCTTCAAAGGCAGCCTATGCAAAGTTTCCGAACCCGGCTTCGCGCTATGCAATGGCTGGTGTGTTTGTTGCCCAAGTCGAAGATGGCGCGGCGCGCGTTGGCGTCACCGGAGCAGGGTCCAGCGGCGTTTTCCGGCATGGGGAGATGGAAGCGGCACTTTCCAAGGATTGGAGCGAGGCTGCTATCAAGAACTGCAAGGTGGATGAAGCTGCAATGCTTTCAGACCTTCACGGAAATGCCGCTTATCGGGCCAATCTGGTGAAGGTAATGGCAAAACGGGCTGTTGCGGCAGCTGGTTAAGTAACTTCCTTGAGTTACCAGAAGGCAAAGAGCAAGAGCGTGTTAAGTGGAACTCCGCTTTGCCCTCGAATGCGGATATTTCCCACCCGATTAGTCGTTGTCGCTCAAGCCTGCTCCAGCCCCTGCCATTCGGGATTCTTCTGTCGCTGGCGCATAGGTACGATGGGCGAATTTCGCGAGTGTGGAAACATGCACCGCGTCGCTATCGGGCACTCTGCTCTTCCGATCAGTGGGGGGCACCACCTTGCCATCATGTATGAAGCCACATTTCGCTTCTGCAGTGAGCGATTGCGCTGCAGACCCTGAAAACAGATATCCATCTTTTGAGATGGTAAATTGCTGATCTCCACATTGAAGCCTGCAACTAGGCACCGCGAGTGACTGGGCGACAAACGGGATGAGCAAAAGCGGTGTACGAATATTCCCCAATTCGCCTTCTTCTGGTGAAGCTCCGTCGGAAACTCCCGCACCATTTTGCAAAGGGCACTTGTCAGGATCAATCCCACTCATTTCACATTGTTCAAGATATTGCGCCAGCGCCTGTACACCCGGCATTCCGCGAGCTTGTAGCCATCGAACCGCAAGGCCTGCTTCTTCCGCCAGCCCCCAGGAAAAGCCGGCACCACGAGCAGCCTTCATTGACAATGTGCGAATTTCAACCAGCGACCAGTTCATGTCGTCACCAGTGGGGGATAGGCGAGATCATCCGGGTCCATCGACGACAACTCCTCTGGATAGGGCGCACCTTGATACATGGTGATGCGCACCCATCGGTCGGAACGCGGGTCGAACTTTGTGGCGCCAAAAAATGACAATTTGCACCGCAGCAGATCAATTGGCAGCATGTCGGCTGCAATGGTGTTGTCCTGGATTTCTGCGTAGGGGAGAAATGCCACGAGCTGCACCCGACGGACCATGTGGCGGTGTTCGGGATGCTTCATTAAAAATTCCGCCACCGTGTCCTTTTCATCCCAACCTTCCAACGCATGATAAACGGCGGCGGCATCGCGGGCAGGAGCCAGAGGTTGTTCATAAGGTTCAATCGGCTCTTCAAACCGCTCACCCAGCCGTGGTTCGAGTTTTTCTTCGGAGACGTACCAGACCCTGGCAATCGCTTCTTTATTCGAAAAGTCCGCACTAAGGGTCCAGCCGTAGTGTTCTTCAATCTCCCGCCTCAGATTTCCAATGCTCGACATGCCGTCAATCGTAAACAGCTCGCTTTCATTGGCCTGCATAGTGGCTGGAAGGTCATCTACCAGCTCTGCATGTGCATCAATCATCAGGGAAACAATTTGTTCCTGACCTTCCACACTGAGCGTTCGGTCAGCCCATCGGTAAAGTGCGTCCCACGGAAGCTCGGACTCAAATACATCGCCCTTTAAATGTTCAACCATGAGGGTGAAATCATTTCGCAGCGCTTCAATTTTCTCAATTTGAAGCGGATGAGCTGAACCCCAGTCCATTGCGTTTATATGCGCCCTGGCCATCAGGTTTCTAAACTTGCTTACAGCGTCCGGTGCCGCGATTTGTTGTGAGCGCACTCTCCCAAGAGCAATCTCCCGAGCGCTGATCCATGAATGGATAAGGGCTGGATGGTTCAATAAAAACGGCGCCATCCCGAGACCGGTGGAGTTGCCGACACCAAACCTGCGGCGGATATCCTTATCCATCGCAACCACGGTGTCCGGTGCTCGCACTCTTGCAAGATGTTCCACCAGATCGAGCGTGAAGCTTCTTGTCAGCCAGACGGAAAGAAGTTCCGGTTGAAAAGAGCCAACAAATTCATCGCGGTCCGCCCATTTGTCTCGGTCCGCCGCGCCAAATTTGCCTGAGCCATACACCGCAGTGGTGCGCATCAAATAGCCAACCGGTTCAATGACATCGAGTTCTGGCTGCTCACCGCGTGACAACCGGTCGATGACATATTCAAACAATCGCACGGAACGATTTGCGCGCGAAAGGCTCAACTCACTTTCAGAAACACGCCCCGCTTCCTGCAAGGGGACGTTTTTGGACAGCCGTTCAATATCTTCTTCTGTAGGTTCCCCGTCAAACAGGGCAAAAGTTGCGTCCCATGCATCTGCAATCACCCGGTCAGAGCGCTTTTCCGCAGGCAGATCATGGGCGAATGCCACCAAGGTATAGCTGCGCTCGGGACCGCTTGCCCGATAGGTTGCAACCCCAACGCCCTTGTCATCAATGCGCCAAATCGGCCGGTCAAATGTCCAGTTCTGTGTTTTGAGGCGACGTAACAAAACCCGCATGAAACTCAACCGGCTCTGGTGAAACGAACCCAAACGCGCCAAACGCATCACCTGTACCGCCGGGCGCAAATTCACATGCGGATAGCCACTTGATAATTGTGTATGCGAATTTTTTGCCATCCGCATGTCTCCCTCAAACCGGCCCGAAACTTTTGTCGTAAAATTTCAACCAATTTTCACCCATGATGCCTGCCACTTCACTATCGGATAATCCTGCCGCAAGCAGGCCTTTTTCGATATTGCCAAAATCGCGATTGTCATTGAACCATGTTGGCATGGGTGGAAATCCCGCATTGCTGGCAGAACCTTCACCATAATCAATCTCCTTGGTCCAGCGTCCTACCCGCATCCATTCCACAATACTATCGGGTTGGTCTTGACATAGATCAGTTCCAATACCGATATTTTCGACACCCATCAGTTCAGCGGTCTTGGCAATCATTCCGCAAAAACTCTCCAGTGTACATTTGGAGCCATCCTTGAGATGATGTGGATAAATCGAAAAGCCCAACATACCGCCGGACTGGCCAAGCGCCTTCAGCACGTCATCTGACTTGTTGCGCAAGGCTTTATGCCAGAAAGACGGGTTTGCGTGGGTGATCGCAATGGGACGCTCTGAAACTTCCATCGCTTCAAGGGTTGAACGCTCAGCCGAATGGCTCATGTCGATGACGAGGCCCACCCGGTTCATTTCCTTGATAACCTGTTTGCCCATACGGGTAATGCCGGTGTCTTCTGCCTCGTAACACCCGGTCGCGAGCAGCGACTGGTTGTTGTAAGTGAGTTGCATGAACCGTGCGCCAAGCGTGTGGCAAATTTCAACCAGGCCAATGTCGTCTTCTATGGGCGATGGGTTCTGGAACCCGAAGAAAATTGCCGTTCGGCCTTCCTTTTTGGCACGGCGTACATCTTCTCCGGTGCGGCCCTGGAATATCAGTTCCGGAAAACGTTCAAACCAGCGATTCCATTTTTCCACATTGGCAACGGTCTCGCGGAAGTTCTCGTGATAGGTGATCGTTACATGAACCGCATCAACATTGCCTTCGCGCATTTGGCGAAAAATTTTCTCCGACCAGTTTGCGTATTGAAGATTATCAATTCTGTGCATATCGGTGCCGCCTGCTTATTCCGGTGTGCCCGATAAAATGTACGAGGTCTTTACGGTTGTATAAAACTCCTCCGCATAGCCACCTTGTTCGCGTGGGCCATATGAACTGTCGCCACGTCCGCCGAATGGCACGTGATAATCGGTGCCTGCCGTCGGGAGGTTGACCATCACGCAACCGGTCTGTGCGTTCCGGCGGAAGTGTGTCGCACGAGCAAGATTGGAGGTAATAATCCCGGAAGTCAGGCCGAAGTTGGTGTCATTTACAGTAGCAATCGCTTCATCATAGGAATGGACTTTGATGACACAGGCGATTGGTGCAAACATTTCCTCGCGGTTGATCCGCCAGTCATTGGATGTCCCGGATACAACAGCCGGGGTCATGTAATACCCTTCGGTGTCCCGCTCGACACGCTCACCGCCACAAAGTACCTCGCCGCCTTCTTTGCGGGCAAGGTCCATATAGGCGAGATTTTCGTTAAGCTGCGTTTCACTCACGACCGGACCGATTTGGGTTCCTTCCTTGAGTGCGTGATCGACGACCATCGCTTTGGCACCTGCAACCAGCCTGTCAACAAACGCATCATGCACTGTATCATGCACGATAAGCCGCGAGGATGCTGTGCACTTTTGCCCGGTGCCACCAAATGCACCCCCCAGCGCACAAGCCACCGCAATGTCCAGGTCACCGTCGTCCATGATTGCCAGTGCGTTCTTGGAACCCATTTCCATTTGCACTTTGGTGAGATTCTGAATTGCAGCGGCGGCAATTCCCTTGCCTACCGGCACCGAGCCGGTGAAACTGATCGCATTAATAAGCGGGCTTTCAACCAGCTTTTGACCGATCGCGCCTCCTGGACCCATCACCAGGTTGAACAGGCCTTTTGGCAGGTCCTGTTTTTCGATGATTTCAGCAAGCGCAACTGCGGAAGCTGGAACAAGATTTGCTGGCTTCCAGATTAAAGCGTTACCAAATGCAAGCGCTGGAGCAATTTTCCAAACCGCCGTTGCAGTTGGAAAGTTCCAGGGGCTGATAATAGCCACCACACCCACAGGTTCGCGCCGTACATCAACTTCAATGCCGGGACGCACACTGTCCGCCGTGTCACCGATCTGCCGCAGGGTTTCGGCCGCGTAGTAGGTGAAGAACTGTCCGGCGCGATACACTTCGCCTTTGCCTTCAGCACGCGGCTTTCCTTCCTCGCGGGCGAGCAATTCGCCCAGTTCAGCCGAGCGCTCTATGAGCTCATTGCCAATCGCCATCAGGGCGTTGTAGCGCTGTTCAAGTCCGGATTTCGCCCATATCTTTTGGGCTTCGCTGGCTGCATCAAGAGCGCGTTCGAGTTGAGCAGCATCTGCCTGCGCATAAAGTCCGATGACGTCAGACAGATCAGAAGGGTTGCGATTTTCGATTTCGCTAGCGCCCTTTGTCCATTCACCAGCGATAAAGTTCAATTTTTGATCAGCCACAATATACCTCGTTACGAATAATATTCTGGCATATGGACATTTTCGAATTATTCAGTCAAATTTAAATTTCTGTAGGAAATTTCAGTTTTACTTAAGTATGATCAAGCTTGAAACTTTGCGATGTTTTCTCGCCACTGCCCATGGTGGCAGTCTGGCTGCGGCAGCTGATACGCTGGGTCGTACCCAGTCGGCCGTCTCAATGGCACTTAAACAATTAGAAGCTGAAATCGGTGCAGAATTGTTTGAACCCGGCCGCAAGGACCAGCTAACACCATTGGGCGAACATACATTGGCGCTTGCGTCCAAATCGCTTGAACATTTCGACCAGTCGGTCCAGTCCATCCGGGCCTTTGCGACGTCAAAAACCGTGCATGTGAGTATTGCAGCAGTTCCTTCTGTGGCTCAGGTCATGCTGCCATCGGTTGTGGAGGATTTCATGTCCCGACATCCCGATGTCAGTGTTGAACTGCGGGATATGGATTCTGCTGCAGTGTTGCGCGAATTGAAATTGGGAACCGTTGATATTGGGATTGCATCCAACGTGCCTGAAACATCGGACATTACAAGGGAGCACCTGTTTTCAGATGCGTTTGGGATTGTAAGCCATCCAAATGACAATTTGGGCACGCCAGGCAAGCCCCTTGACTGGGAAGACGTCAAAACGCGCCCGTTTCTGGCCAACGGGTTGTGTCAGTCCATCGAAGACGGGGAATTTCGAAAATTGCTGGGTGAATCCAGGCTCATGGTGCTTAATACGGGTTCTTTACTGGCCATGGTGCGCAGCCGTATGGGCATCACCCTGCTCCCCCAACTGCTGACACGTCGAACCGACTGGGATTTGAAATTTGACCGGGTAGCAAACAAGTCGTTACGCCGCGATTTGTATGTGGTGCGTCGCGCTGCCAGAGCGTTGAGCCAAGAAGCCAATGCAATGTTGGAGACAATTTTTGGCTTCGCTGGTAGCTTTTAGCCAGCCAGCAGCCAGAAAATAAAACGCTGTACTGCCAAATTTCAAAGTGCACTGCTCAAGTGCAGCTGGTAGCTGAATTAAGGAGATATTACAGGAATTCAGCTTTTTGCTGAGCTGCATGTCCGCTGGAAGGGCTTGCTGGGTAGCTCAAAATACTCCGGAAATGCGCGGTTGACCGGGCAAATTTCCTGACGACAGACCTCCAGATCGCAGAGCCTGCAAACCACATGCTGATCGTCACCAGGATGCACAACATGGGGTGTCAGTTTTCCAATCAACTCAATAATGGTTTTCTTTTCATTTGCATCTAGTGCCCCAACCATGCCGTTGAGTACACCGCGTCGGGCATCAAGTATTTTTGAAAAACATTTTTCGCCTGCGTCCGTCAGTCTAATAACGACCTGACGCTGATCGCTTGATGACCCGCGAGCACGGATCACCAGCTCTTGGTCCTGCAATCGGTCAATCATCCGAACGACGGTTGAATGTTCCAGATTGAGCATGCTGCGCAATTTCTCAATTGACAGCGCTTCATCACCATCTTCTTCCGAGCCGATTTGAACGATTGCATAACATGCAGAGCAACTGAGCTTTGTCGCCGAAGTTACTGCTTGATCCATTCGGTCACACAATGCGCGTGAGAATGCGCCAATTGCATTGCCGACAAACAAGTCGCTAAAATTCAGTTCGTTGAGATCATCCATTGTAGTTCCACACTGTTTGCTGTTAGCAGACAACACAATTAATCGCACGGAGTAAGTCAGGACACAAGGTCACTTAAGCTTATCACACCTTATTTTGCACTGTGGTGAACCAGAAATAAATACCAAAATCCAGAATTTGGTAAACAAATACAAGTGTCAATTAGACTTATTTATCTAGTCGACATGTGTGGCAGGTTTCAGTTTCCACAACTCCTACTCAATTTAATGGGTTCGATTGCGAGGTTAATTCAACTGCGCTGTTGCTCAAGAATTTCATATCAGTATCAAAATTTCATGCACGAATACCGTCGCGAGCCAGTCCGCTGGCACAATAGGCAGTCTTGCCGTTGAAGTACTCGATCCACCTTTCAACAATCCGGTGGCCGTAGATTACCGGTAGTTCGTGGGTGTGTACTTCCTTATGTTGTTCGGCAAATGCCGGATCCTTGTGACCAGCGACCCAATGTGTGCCATCAGCGGTAACATGGACCGGGCACAATGAAGTATCTGTCATCGCTTCATAGTTTTGGATGGTGACAGTCGCAACTCTTTGCCAGCGCTCAACACATTTTTTCATTACACCTTCGAGTTTTTTCAAATCTTTTTCTTCGTGGGCGGGTTTCCCCAATGCTGTTTTGGTGCTGTCAGCCACAAATTTGGAAAACGCGTAGACATCCGATGAAACGTTCACACAAGGGTAGGGGGTAGCCATAAGGGGATCATAAAGAGGATCCGATTTGTCCATAGACTGCGGACAAAACGCAATACATTCAAAGTCGTCAAATGTGGTTAGCTGGTTGGTAACCGGACATCGCAGGGAAATTGAATTGGTAAGCGCCTCGCCATTTGCAAGTTCATTGGCGGTTCTATCACCAAGTTGTGCCACTTCTGCTGCAAGAAAATGAAATGCTTTGGATGTATCTCCCACTCCATCGTAATAGCGGGGATCATTGAATACAAAAAGGCACGCTACGGCACGTCCTTTCGAAAGCTCCTTTTTGTATTCTTCAAATATTTCTTTCACATTTCCGCGGTTTGCAACCCGGATAAAATATCGCCCGCGGTTGAATTCCCGCCGGCCGGCAACGCAGGGCAGCTTGGT
Source organism: Hyphomicrobiales bacterium (assembly GCA_021775415.1). GTDB lineage: Bacteria > Pseudomonadota > Alphaproteobacteria > Rhizobiales > Rhizobiaceae > JAALLB01. Next base: position 48,905 of record JAJFHV010000005.1, read on the forward strand.
TTTCATCCAGTCAAGCATCTCATTCAACACTTGCGTATCGGACTTTGGGGCTACAACGTCGGGCACATCCCTGAAACGCAATCCCCCGTGATCATAAGGACACACATTATTAGCCAGAGCGGACGGCTTCATGATCAATTTCCCTTGTTCAAACGAAGGTTTAATGTATCCTACATACAAAATTATTGAAGGTATTTCTGCTATTTCTTGTACGCACGCGATTCTGGCATAAGAAAATGAACAAATTCCGCTACGTCATTTAGGTCGAACGGGTGTCTGTAGTTTAGTGGATAATTGGTTTACATTTGGGGCGCAAAGAGAAAGAAAGAATGCAGCTCGTAGTACTATGACAGTTCACGGATTAAACATCACAGCCGCTGAAGACACTTCATTGCGAGGTCAATATGCGGTTTTTTGATATCATTGTATTCGCTACCCATTTCCGCCACGGGTGTGCCCGGAAACCACTGAATGCGTAGATATTTTTCAGAATATTACGATTTTTTTGACAGGAAAATTCTGCTTACGTTTGCAGGTTCGTTGATTTTCCAGATTCTTCAAATTGCGGCATACCCAATTGTCTTGGCGCAAAGCCTGAACAACCAATCCTATGAAAACACATCGATCGGTGCATTTGTTTCTGTGTCCTGGATTGTGATGTTATTTGTTTCACCGTTTGTGCCGCGAATTGTCAGGTTTGCCGGTTATTTGCACACCAATACAATTTCATTCGTCCTGACGGTTGTAAGCTTCATCATAATTCATCAGTCGGCTAACGCATACTGGATCTTCGTCTCTGCTGTGCTGATGGGTTTTGCGCTGATCATCCGGTGGATCAACTGCGATACATTAGTAGTTAAGCTCTGCACCCCCGAGGCAAGAGGCAAGGCGATTGGGCTCCACGAGGCGCTGATGGGTCTGGGTATCGGCCTTGGATCGCTGTTGTTTGTCGTCGGTGACATCAAAACCGTGATGGAAATATGTATTGGTCTTGCTGTGATCGGTCAGATATTTTTCTTCATGACAGGTTTGGGCGCGGATCAATATGTTGCAGACGTGGAAGAGTCCCAAGGAGGCTTCACCTACAGTTTGATATTTGTTGCGCTGATTGCAGCTTTTGTTGCTGGCCTGATCGAAAATTCATCCATCGCATTTTTCCCGCTGCATTTTGAAAGCGCTGGCTATCCCCTGGCAGTAAGCGCTGTGTTCGTCAGTTCGTTTGGTTTTGGTGGCACTGTTCTGCAACCGCCGCTTGGATGGGTTGCAGACCGCTATGGCTATGCATTTTCTCAAGGACTATGTGCGCTTGTGTTGATCGCATCTTGCTTGGCGGTGCTCGCATTTTCCATGGCCCCGGCAATCATGCTTATCGTACTGTTTTTTCTTGGGGGGGCAGCCGGAGGTCTCAACACACTGGCGGTTATTGAAGTTGGAAAGTCGCTGAACATGAAACAAATGCCTGCTGCCATGACCGCCATTGCAGTGGCCTACACGATTGGCAGCATATTGGGCCCATTGGTGTCAGGGAGTGTTCTGGGCTCATTCCAAAACACAGGCATGATCCTGTTCTTTGGTGTGACATCAATTCTGTTTGGTGTTGTATTGTTGGTACAGCGAAAAGCCTGATCAACCCCGCAATCTGGCACCGGTCGGATCAAAAGGTGGATCGCTCAGCAGCTTTGCACGATGTGGAATGCCAAGTACCGCCACATCAAATTCCGCGCCATCTTTTACATGATCGGTTTTGATAAAACCAAGCGCAATTGAAGCGCCAACCGAGTGGCCATACGCCCCCGAACTCACCCTTCCCACCGGTGTTCCGTCAGTTGCGAAAATTGGTTCGCCGCCGGATGCATCTGCAGTCGTCGTTTCGACTTCCAGCACCACCAGTTTTTCTCGTGGTTTGTTGTTCTTGATCGCCAGATAGGCATCCCGGCCGAGAAACTCGGGTTTGTCTAGTTTGATCAGGCGTTCCAGTCCCACTTCCTGAGGCCAGTACTCGGGAGAATACTCCCGCCCCCAACTGCCGTAACCCTTCTCAATTCGAAGTGAAAGCAAAGAGCGGCCACCAACCGGGCGAACACCCAAATCCGCGCCGGTTTCAAGCAAGGTTTTATAAAGTGCCACCTGGTCAGCCTCATCTGCATAGACTTCCCAACCGAGATCGCCGGTGAACGAAACCCGTAGTGCTACAGCTTCAATGCCACCAACCGTGATTTTGCGGGAGCGCATGAAACGGAATGCTTCATTTGATAAATCTTCATTGGTGAGGCGTTGGAGCAGTTCGCGCGATTTGGGACCCGCCACATTAAAGCCAGCCATTTTGTCGGTAATCGAGGCGAAGTGAACGCTTTGTGGTCGAGGAACCATGTCAAAAAAGCGCTGGTGGTAGCGTTCCGCCATACCGGAACCAACCATCAGAAAGTCCTCCTCACCAAGCTTGGTAATGGTGAAATCGCCGGCAATGCCACCCCGCACACCCAATAATGGCGTAAGACAGGAGCGACCAATTTCGGTTGGCACATTATTGGCGACAACCTTGTTCAACCAGTCGGCTGCACCTTCGCCCCTGATTTCGTATTTGCCGAAATTCGAAACATCAATGATACCGACATTTTCACGCAGCGCCGCACATTCGGCCTTGACCGCGTCAAACCAGGGCTGGCGTTCAAAACCGTAGGTTTCAGATGCATCATTGCCTTCACCGGCAAACCACAGGGGATGCTCCCAGCCATAGTTGAGACCAAAAACCGCTCCGAGTTGTTTTTGCACCTCGTAAGCGGGTCGCGTTTTGACCGGTCTCCCGGCGTCTCGTTCTTCATAGGGAAAATGAATTTTGAAGCGATGCGCATAGCAATCAAGCGCACGGGCTTTGACGAAAGTCTTCGGCGTCCAGTCCAATCCATATCGTGCAAGATCCCAGGGAAAGAGATCAAATTCCGGTTCGCCCTCGACAATCCACTGGGCGAGCAAAAGCCCAAGCCCGCCGGATTGGCTGAAGCCTGGAATAATACCATTGCAGCAGTAATAATTTTTCAGTTCCGGCACCGGGCCAAACAGCGCCGAACTGTCGGGCGACCAAATCATCGGACCGTTGATGACTCTTTTAACACCAGCTTCCGCGAGCACTGGAATGCGTTCGCAGGCCCGCATGATGTTTTCTTCAATTCGATCCAGATCATCTGGTAGCAATTCGTGACCAAAGTCATTGGGTGTGCCGTTTTCTGCCCAGAACCGCCCGTCTTTTTCGTAAGCCCCAACCAGCAGCCCCAACCCTTCCTGGCGCAAATAATACTCGCCATCACGGTCCGCAATGCCCGGTAAGCGACGACCAATGGCTTCAATCTCGGGAATGGTTTCGGTGACGAAATACTGGTGTTCCATGGTCATCAAGGGCAGTTCAAAGCCAGCAAGTGCGGCCACTTCCCGCGCCCACAATCCTCCGGCATTGATCACAACGTCTGCATGGATTGTGCCTTTAGATGTCACCACATCCCAGGTGCCATCGGCGCGCTGGTTGGTTTCGGTCACCGGTGTGAAACGGTGAATATCCGCTCCATTGTTTCGTGCGCCCTGGGCATAGGCGTGGGTGACGCCAGATGGATCGACATTGCCACCATCCGGTTCAAACATGATGCAGCGAATGCCATCAAAATTCGTCAGCGGATGGAGTTCCTCAGCTTCCTTGTTGGAAAGCTCATGGAATTCAACCTGAAAATACTTCGCTTTTGCGGCCTGGATGCGCAGCTGGTGCTCGCGGTCTTTGGTTTGTGCAAGATACAGCGCACCGGGCTGAAAAATTCCACAGCCCTGTCCGGTTTCCTTCTCCAACTGCTCATAGAGTTGCATGGTGTAATACTGAAGCTTGGAAATGTTGTTGTGGTCATGCAAGCCGTGGATGCCCGCCGCTGCGTGCCACGTGGAACCGGAGGTAAGTTCATCGCGCTCCAGAAGCACAACATCTTTCCAGCCAAGTTTTGTCAGGTGGTATAAAACCGAGCAGCCGACAAGACCCCCGCCGATTACAACGGCTTGCGCATGTGTTTTCATATTGTCCGCGACGCTCCAATTATTCAGACTTCGAACATTTACGGTTGTTGGAAAAGGTTCAAGGAAATTATGCGCGACATCTCATGCCAATTGCGACATCGTGCAATTGTAGTGTCGGCACTATCGACTGTTGGAGGCAGCTTCTGATAGGTCTTTTGCAGAAAATTTTATCGCCAAAGAGACCGCCGCAGTCACATGAACACCATTGAACATCTCGAAAAGCTGATCAGCTTCAATACCGTCAGCCGCGAATCCAATCTAGCGCTGATTGAATTCGTCCGCGAATATCTCTTGAGCCACGGCATTGAAAGCAGCCTTACCCATAATGATGAGAAGACCAAAGCCAACCTCCATGCGGTGATTGGACCATCAGATATCCCCGGCGTCATGCTGTCCGGTCATACCGATGTGGTCCCGGTTGAAGGGCAGGACTGGACAAGTGATCCGTTTACAATGCGTGCCCATGAAGAACGGTTGTATGGTCGCGGCACAGCTGACATGAAGGGCTTCATCGCCAGCGTGTTGGCAATGGTGCCAAAAGCGGTAAAGGCTGATCTCAAGCGCCCAATCCATCTGGCATTTTCCTATGATGAGGAAATCGGCTGCATCGGCGTGCGCCGGATGATCGATGTCTTGGCCGATGCGCCAGTGAAGCCGGCCTTTTGCATCATTGGCGAACCCACCGAGATGGGCGTCGCAATCGCCCACAAGGGCAAGACCGGCGCGGTCTGTATGTGTACGGGCGTAGAGGCGCATTCTGCCCTTGCGCCAACCGGCCTCAATGCGATTTATCTCGCCAGCGAGATGATAACTGCAATCCGGAAACTGCAGACAGTGATTGAACAGGATGGCAAAAAAGACTCCGCCTACGCTGTCCCTTATACAACCTTGCATGTAGGCACAATCGAGGGTGGCACTGCGCTCAACATCGTACCGAACCAGTGCAGCTTCAGGTTTGAAATTCGGGATCTGCCGGAAGATGATCCTGCAATCTTGATGCAGAAATTGGCAGCGGAGGCAGCGAAGATTGTTGAGCCGCACAAGGCGCAATTTCCGGATGCCGATATCGACATTGAAATCTTCAATGAGTATCCCGCACTTGATACCAATCCGGAAGATGAAGTGGTGACCTTCGTCAAATCACTCACCGGCGCGAATGATCATTTCAAGGTAGCCTTTGGAACCGAGGGCGGATTGTTCCAGCAGAAGCTTGGCCTGCCAACCGTGGTCTGTGGACCGGGTTCGATGGAGCAGGGCCACAAGCCGGATGAATTTATCGCACTTTCAGAACTTGAAAAATGCGACCGGTTTCTCGACAGGTTGCTGGAGCATTTGAAGGCTTGAGTCTGTTGCAAGCGGGTCGGGTTATTGAAATGCCAGCTTTGCGTCAACAGCGGACATTGCGACTGGGTATTGTGAGTTATCGTTTTGTCGGTGACTTCCGGGTATTTCATCCACAGGCGAGCTGATTGTGTGGCCAAATTGCCACTTTTGATCCGGAAACAGCGTGGCAGAGGCGAATTTCAAGTGATT
>JAJFHV010000006.1 GCA_021775415.1 Hyphomicrobiales bacterium
CTGCCAGCGATCCCATATCTCGGACTTCTGTTGTCAGGTAAAATACAGTCTGCTTCGTCTCTTCATCGTAACACTCCATCTTTGCAAAAAAGATTAAAGTGTTGCGTCGATCAGTTGTGACCACCGCACAAAGCAGACATAAGCCTCAATGAACCCAATGTCAGCTATGCGGACAAAGTGACCACGAATTTTTTCTTCATTGTCTAGTACGCGACATGAGCCATAAACTCTACATAAGCACACCACAAACATTCATTGCTAAGATCAAACCGAAACAACTATAGTCCACCGGATAGAATTCGCGGCTTGATAATGGGCTTCACTGGTGACCGACAAACTTTTGCACACTGCACTTGATCTGCTCCAGGAAGCGGTTTTCATACTGGATGTTGAACGCACGGTGAAATTTTCAAACAGCGTGGCGATTGACCTGTTTGGCGATGGATTTGTCGGCAATGATTTCGTTCAAATCATCCGTCACCCCGAGTGCATTAAAGCCATAGATGAAGTGCGCAAGGGTAAGGAAAGTGCCGAATATTCGATTTCGATCGATTATCCGGTTAAGGCCAATTTTAGCGTACTCGTCTCCCGGTTAGGCAAAAAGAAGCGCGGCAACGCGGAAATCCTTGTCAGTCTGAAAGACATTTCCGATCTGCGTGAAGCCGAGCAGATGCGCTCGGATTTCGTCGCCAATGTCAGCCATGAACTGCGATCACCTCTAACCGCTCTTGCAGGGTTCATTGAAACGCTTCGAGGTTCTGCAAAAGATGATGAGGTGGCGCGTGAACGCTTTTTGGGTTTGATGGATCATGAGGCCAGCCGCATGGTCAGGTTGATCGCCGATCTCCTGTCCCTATCAAAGCTTGAAGCAAATCTTCGAATTCGCCCCAGCGGTCAGGCGGATGTTGTCGCCATCATTCGCAGGGTGCAAACCAGCTTGAATGATCTCGCAAAAAAGGAATCAAAAACTGTGGAACTGGAGATAGCCGTACCAGCAGAAGCGAGCAAAATTCCCGGCAATGAAGACGAACTGACACAGGTTTTTCAAAACCTGATTGAAAATGCCATCAAATACGGTTCGCAAGGCACAACTGTCTCGATCAAAGTTGACACAAAGGAAAGCGTGGCGGGGATTCCCGGTCAGGCGGTTGCTGTTGAAATTCGCGACCAGGGTGAGGGCATTCCCAAACATCAGATTGCCCGGCTTACCGAACGGTTTTACCGGGTTGACACCCATCGCTCCCGTGACAAGGGAGGGACAGGGTTAGGCCTGGCAATCGTCAAGCACATCATGAACCACCATCGTGGAAGAATGCACATTGATAGTGAAGTCGGGGTCGGCAGCACCTTCACCATCTATCTGCCCACAAGCAAATAATCCTCACAACAGATTTGTCACATAAGTGTCATGCAACTGTCATAGGAGTTACATGCGATTCCGCTACTCACGGCTTGTCCAGAAGAACTGGATTTTATGCCCAAAAGGAGAGATTGGCATGTCAGGCAGGAATTCAATTATTGCAGCAGCAGCTGGCGTATTTGCGTTTTCCATTTTTACCACCGGCGCTTATGCCCGTGATCAAATCAACATCGTGGGTTCATCCACGGTGTTTCCGTTTGCGACAACAGTTGCGGAGCGCTTTGGTAAAAATACAGAATTCAAAACCCCTGTGGTTGAAAGCACAGGCTCAGGTGGTGGCTTGAAACTCTTCTGCGCAGGAGTTGGTGAAAATACACCAGACATCACCAATGCTTCGCGCCGTATTAAGTCTTCTGAAGTTGAACTTTGCGCCACTAACGGCGTCAAAGACATTGTGGAAGTAAAGGTTGGCTATGATGGAATTGTTCTGGCCAATTCACGTTCTTCAGACATTATGAAGCTCACCCGCAAAGACATTTTTCTGGCTCTTGCCAAGGATGTTCCAGACGGTGAGGGAAAAACGAAACCAAACCCTTATCAAACATGGGCAGATGTAAACCCCTCCCTGCCTGCAATTAGAATCGAGGTGCTTGGTCCGCCACCAACATCCGGAACACGCGATGCGTTTGTTGAACTTGCCATGGAAGGCGGTTGCAAAAAGATCGACTGGATCAAGGCGATGAAAAAGTCGGACAAAAGCGCCTATAAATCGCTTTGTCACACAATTCGTGAAGATGGCGCCTTCGTTGAAGCCGGTGAAAACGACAATCTGATTGTGCAAAAGCTTGAAGCAAATCCAAGCGCATTTGGAATTTTCGGATACAGTTTCCTCGACCAGAATTCAGATAAGGTACAAGGCAGCGTCATCGGTGATAAAGAGCCAACATTCGAAAACATTGCTGTTGGTGATTATCCCGTATCACGTTCACTCTATTTCTATGTCAAGAAAGCGCATGTGGGTGTGATTCCGGGCATTGAAGCCTATCTAGCCGAGTTTACCAGTGAAGATGCTGCCGGCGAAGATGGCTACCTTGCAGACAAGGGCCTGATCCCGATGACTGAGGAAGAGGCTTCTGAATGGAAAGCCAAGGTCATGGGCCTGGAAAACCTTTCCATGTAAGTCAGTTAAATTCGGTTCAGCGCTATAGTTGGCGCTGAACCATTTTAGTTTGCGTTTTTCCACAAGATGGAGAAACTTCAGCAGGTGGATAATGTCCCAAAGCAGCGTAGACATCATCGAAATTACCAACAAGTCTACGGCTCAAAGAACCAGGGAAAACTTGGTCGTCGCAGTGTTGCTTCTTTGCTCACTCCTGGCGGTGCTCACGACCGTTGGAATTGTCCTCTCCCTGGCCTTTGAAGCCTTCCGTTTTTTTCAAAAAGTTCCGTTTTACGATTTTTTGTTTGGCCTGGAGTGGAGCCCCCAAACCGCCTTGCGCTCCGACCAGGTTGGATCATCTGGAGCATTTGGCGCAGTACCGCTCATCACCGGTACCCTGTTGATCAGCACTATCGCAATGGCTGTGGCCACACCTCTTGGACTTTTGGCGGCGATATATCTGGCTGAATATGCTTCAAGTCGTGCTCGGTCTTATATCAAGCCCCTGTTGGAATTGCTCGCAGGTATTCCGACCGTGGTCTACGGCTTTTTTGCTGCATTGATCATTGCGCCCATGCTCAGGGGGGGCGGTGAAAGCGCAGGACTTGTCATTTCTTCTGAGAGTGCGCTGGCTGCCGGTCTGACAATGGGAGTCATGATTATCCCATTGGTCTCCTCGCTTTCAGATGACGTGATCAATGCAGTCCCACAATCCTTGCGGGATGCTTCTTATGGTCTTGGTTCAACACAGGCAGAAACCATAAAGCAGGTGGTGCTTCCTGCTGCAATTCCTGGAATTGCCGGCAGCCTGTTGCTGGCAACATCCCGCGCCATAGGTGAAACCATGATCGTGGTAATGGCAGCGGGTCTTGCCGCCAACCTCACCGCAAACCCATTTGAGGCAGTAACGACGGTTACGGTGCAGATTGTAACCCTGCTGACTGGTGACCAGGAATTTGACAGCGCCAAGACGCTGTCCGCCTTCGCACTCGGCCTACTGCTATTCGTAATTACCCTGTGTCTGAATGTGATCGCCCTGCGCATCGTTGATCACTACAAGGAACAATATGACTGAACACGTTGAGATATTGTCGATTGGCAGCTCAAAGCGCCATCGCGCCGAAAGCCGGTTTCGCGTATATGGCATCATTGCAATTGTGCTTTCCCTGTCCTTTTTGCTGATTATGGTTGGGTCCATTGCTACCCGCGGGATTACAGCCTTCAAACAATCATTTGTTTTTGTGGAAATTGATCTTCCTGCCGACAAGATCGATGTGGATGATATCAAGGGCACCCGCTTCGGCAAATTGCTGAAATCTGCATTAAGAGACCGCTTTCCCGAGGCGACATCCCGCAAGGAAAAGAAGCTGGTCTACGGTCTCGTCAGTTCAACTGCAGAGTATTCTGTTCGGGACCAGGTAGTGGAAAATCCCGAACTGGTTGGTTCCAGAGCCGGGTTCTGGATACGTGCCTCGAGCGATGTGGATATGTACCTAAAGGGATACATTGATGCAGAGCTTGCCGAAAGCCAGCGACGCCTCAACGACAAGCAGCTCAAATGGATTAAACAACTAAAAACGCATGGTCATGTTGAAAGCCGTTTCAACACCCAGTTCTTTACCGGCGGTGATTCACGAGAGCCCGAGCAAGCAGGAATTCTTGGTGCGGTCGTAGGGTCCGCCCTCAGTCTTCTTGTCTGTTTTTTGCTGTCTTTTCCGCTTGGCGTTCTTGCAGCCGTTTATCTGGAAGAATTTACAACACAAAGCAGGCTGAACCGCATCATTGAAGTGAACATCAACAATCTGGCGGCGGTTCCCTCGATCGTGTTTGGCTTGTTGGGGCTTGCAATCTTTTTGAATTTCTTTGGCCTTCCCAGATCCACTCCCTTGGTGGGGGGGATGGTTTTGGCGCTGATGACCCTGCCAACCATTATCATTGCATCACGCGCATCCCTTCGCGCCGTACCGCCGTCCATACGAGAGGCTGCAATGGGGCTTGGTGCGAGTAAAGTCCAAACTACATTCCACCATGTCATTCCGCTTGCAATGCCGGGAATGCTAACCGGATCCATTATCGGAATGGCACAGGCACTGGGCGAAACGGCGCCTTTGCTGATGATTGGCATGGTAGCGTTTATTGTAGACGTACCCCAGGGCATAACCGATGCGGCAACTGCATTGCCAGTCCAGATATTTCTGTGGGCGGACAGTCCAGAGCGAGGGTTTTTGGAGAAAACCTCCGCAGCAATCATGGTGCTGTTGGTGTTTTTGATTGCCATGAATCTTGTTGCCATCATATTGAGACGGCGCCTTGAGCGGCGCTGGTAGGAGCGTGAAGTGAATATAATGACGATTAACGAGAATCTAAATGCAATGCCGGACCAGCCAAACAGTGCTGTCAACGAGCCGATTGTTCGCGCGAAGGGTGTTGATGTTTTTTATGGTGACAAGCAAGCGCTTTTTGATGTGGATCTGGATGTGCAAAAAAATTCTGTTACCGCTCTCATCGGACCGTCCGGCTGTGGCAAGAGTACGTTGTTACGCTGTTTCAACAGAATGAACGACGTCATACCAATTTGCCGCGTTACAGGATTGGTAACATTGGGCGGACAGGATATTCATGCGCCAAATGTTGACGTGGTTTCACTCCGCAAGGAAGTTGGAATGGTATTTCAAAAACCGAATCCATTTCCCAAATCCATTTATGACAACATTGCCTATGGCCCGCGCATCCACGGAATGACACAGAACAAGGCAGAACTGGATGCGGTGGTTGAAAAGAGCCTGAGGCGTGCCGGATTGTGGGAAGAGGTAAAGGACCGCCTTGATAAACCCGGAACTGGCCTGTCGGGCGGACAGCAGCAAAGGCTTTGTATTGCACGTGCAATAGCAGTAAAGCCCAAGGTGATCTTAATGGATGAGCCGTGCTCTGCGCTCGATCCCATTGCAACAGCGAAGGTGGAGGAACTGATTGATGAACTGCGCGAGCGTTTCACAATCATAATTGTAACCCACTCCATGCAGCAGGCTGCTCGTGTCTCTCAACACACAGCGTTCTTCCATCTCGGCTATCTTGTCGAAAACGGGGCTACAGAGGATATCTTCACAACCCCCGAAGATGAGAGAACGAAGAATTATATCACTGGTCGAATTGGATAATTTACAGGATCAAATCCATGGAAAGTCATCACATTGTAAAATCATTTGATCAAGATTTGGGGCAGGTCGAGAGCCTGATCCTGGAAATGGGAGGCATGGTTGAAAATCAGATTGGTCAGTCAATTCTTGCCCTGTGTAACCGCGACACCGAACTTGGGAAAAAAGTTCGGAAGGATGACCGGGCGGTAGATCAGCTGGAAGCAAAAATCGATGAGATGACGCTTCAAATCCTGACTTTGCGTCAACCGATGGCAGATGATTTGCGCAATGTGATTTGCGCTCTGAAGATTTCCTCGAATCTTGAGCGAATTGGCGATTATGCTGCCAACATAGCCAAGCGCACGGACGTACTTTCAGACACCAGCAAGATTGGGACTGCGGAAAAAACCATTCGGCGGATGGGTGACATGGTTCAAAAGATGGTGGCGGATGTTCTCAATGCCTACATCGGAAAAGACCTGGCAATGGCGGATGAACTGCGTCTTCGCGATGAGGATGTTGATCACATGCACAATACATTGTTTCGTGAGTTGCTGACCTACATGATGGAAGACCCACGTAACATTACCCCTTGTACGCACCTTCTTTTCGTTGCCAGAAATCTTGAACGCATGGGTGATCATGCGACAACAATCGCTGAGCAGATTCATTATGTGGTGACCGGCTCACTGCCCGACGAGAAGCGGCCAATCAGCGATAAAACCAGTCAAATAGGCATTGGTGGTGGTAGTGACGAAGATGAATAGCATCAAAGTCCTCATCGTCGAGGACGAAGCTGCTCAGATGGAACTGCTGAGCTACAACCTCGAAAAGGAAGGTTATCGGATCGTTGCGGCGACTGACGGGGAAGAAGGATTGTTGTTGGCAGAGGAGGAAAAGCCAGATCTGATTGTTCTGGACTGGATGTTGCCAAGCCTTTCTGGAATCGAAGTTTGCCGTCAGTTGAAGCGAGGAAAACATACTCATGAAATCCCGGTAATCATGCTTACCGCGCGTGGCGAAGAAAGTGACCGGGTTCGCGGACTTGATGTCGGCGCTGATGACTACATCATAAAACCCTACTCGGTGGCAGAACTGTTGGCGCGGGTACGGGCGATGATCCGGCGTGCTAATCCGGCAAGTCAGGGGCAAACCTTAGAATGCGGTGACATTCTTTTTGATCCTGAAAAATTTCAGGTATCTCGAGCAGGTATACCAGTCAAACTGGGTCCAACTGAGTTTCGGTTGTTGTCAGTATTTATTGGGAAACCGGGACGCGTCTGGAGCCGGGATCAACTCCTTGAGCGGGTTTGGGAACACAATCTGGATCTCGATTACCGAACCGTTGACGTTCATGTTGGCAGATTACGAAAAGCTTTGCGGCAGGAAGGAAAATCCGATCCAATCCGCACGGTACGTTCTGCAGGTTATGCTTTGGATATCGACCCTTAGAGCCGCCAAATTATTCGGCTTGGATGTCCGTTTGGCCCATAAATTGCGCTAAATGTCGGTTTTGATCTTTCAAGCTACGACATGCTCTCCAATGGCAACATTGGGCTCGAAGCCGCCGTTGAGAGATTACGCAGAATGTCCGCTATTGGCACAAAACAGACCCACTGAAGATGTCGTATTTTCGATATCTGTAATTCCTGACTTGCAACATTGTCCGTACATCCGGCATTCAAACTTAGATACTACCCAGCTCGCACAATCATTTGACCGTTCGTTCCAAACCTGTAATAATTTCCCAAACTAATTGGATGGATGGTTGAACCATGCCCTGGGAAAAATCGTATAACGAAACCGACGTGCTTACCCGCGCAATGAACGCTTTTTGGGCACGCGGCTATGAAGCAACTTCAATGAGCGATTTGGTTGAGGCAACCGGCATCAATCGTGGCAGCATTTATTCGGCCTTCACAGACAAGCACACCTTGTTCGTACGGGCGCTCAAACACTATGACACGCACCACCGCTCCAGGTTCTTGCACAAGATCCGACAGGCTAACCCGCCAAAGGAAGCAATCCTTTCGGTTTTCGAGGCTGCAATTCAGGCACGCGCAGGTGGCAAACAGCCATCGGGTTGTTTACTCGTTAACACCGCATTGGAGCTATCGGATCATGATCCGGAAATATGCGAAATTATCCGCGAAAGTCTTATAGAGGTCGAGCAGTTCTTTCAGACCATGATTGAAGAAGGACAGATCGATGGATCAATTAACAACGCGCGTGATCCACATGAGACGGCACAAGCCCTGCTTGGATTGTTCATGGGACTACGCGTGCTAAGCCGGGCGCGACCGGAAAAACCACTTCTAACCACAATATCGAAGCAGGCGGCGATGTTGCTGGAATAATTTTTTGCCTGGTTTGGAACGGTCATTCAAATGGAGGAAATACAATGAGTGTATCTTACGTGGAACGCGAACAGGCCAATGCTGCAACCCTGAAATTCTATGACGCAGCTGAAGAGCGTTTTCAGGCGCTTTTGAACATATTCAAGGTGTTCGGACATCAGCCGGAATACGGCCAGGCATTTACCGACTTGATCATGGCGATCCTGAAGGATGGAGTAATCAGTTGGGCGACCAAGGAACTCCTGATCCTGAAAGCGACCCAACGCAACGAGTGTCAATATTGTGTTGTCCAACATGAGCGCGTTTCCAACATGCTTGGAATCGAAAACGACAAGATAGCTGATCTCGATGGCGACAAATACAAAACCAGCAGCCATTTCACTGATGGAGAGAAGGCCCTGCTTGATCTGACGGTACAAATCGGTGAGGACGCTAACAGCGTATCAAGAGAACTCTGGGACCGGCTTCACAAGCACTGGAGCGAACCAGAAATAGTTGATGCGGTGTTTGTCATCACGACCTATATCGCCGTTTCAAAATTTGGCGATGCATTGGGTGTTGAACTGGAGCCAATGTTCGATGGCGTAAGCCCCATCCTTACCGTCAATCACTAGCGGAACCGGATGAAGTCACACATCAAAGGATTCGAGGATCAACGGTTACGAATGAAACTGGGGGAATGAGATCGGCAACTGCGACCAAAAACCGAGGACCCATTCCGATCCTTTTTCTGTCACCCTGGAGGCGGTGACAGTAGGAGAGCAGATCTGAGCCCCCGGCAGGGAAACCGGGAAATTAAATTTTTATGCGCCAGTCAGATGCTTCTGTGGATCAACCGGATTTGAATCTTTGCGCAATTCAAAGTGCAACTTCGGCCGATCGGTTTCTCCGGTCTTGCCGGAGCGGGCAATTATTTGACCACGGCGCACCTGATCGCCCTTAACCACCTCATAATCACGGTTGTGGGCGTATGCTGAAACCCAGCCATCTTCATGACGCAGAAGAACCAGCTTGCCATACATTGAGATTTCGGTTCCCGTATAAATCACCACACCGTTTTCTGCTGCGCGAACCGCAGTTCCTTCCGGCACGGAGATGTCTATCCCGTCATTTTTTTCAGAACCCTGCTTTTCACCAAATTCAGAGACAATGCGTCCCCTTACTGGCCAGCGAAAATCAGAAATACCGGACCGTTTTGGGGCGGTAGCTTCATTGTATGTTTCACTGGTTGATGTCACCTGGCCATCAGTATTATCCACAGCACCAGTCACAATTGGGTCGACACCGTAGTTAGAAGACTTAACCGAAGCAGTTTGCACTTGCCCGTCACCGGATGGAATGGAGAGTTTCTGGCCAATTCGGATATTGCTGTTGCTCAACCCATTTTGGCTCTGCAATGCACTGACGCTAACACCGTACTGCTTGCCAATGCGCGAAAGACTGTCGCCACTCTTAACCACATAGATTTGGTTTTCATCCGCAACGGAGCCAGTTATCGCTGTGTAGTCAGGAGTATCATAGTCCGAAGATGAACTGACCTGCTGTTTCAGCTTTTTGATGGTTTGTGAAGAAGCTATTTTGGGTTTGGCTGCGGGGGCCTTTACTTTAGAGACATCCGCTTCGCCGATAGAACCCGTACTTGCACGGGCAGCCCGGGTTTTGGGATTGTTGTCAGGGGCAGAAACTGGAGCATTCGACGAATAAACATAGTTCGGAATAAGCAATTGCTGTCCAGCGCGCAGGGAATTTTCATGCCCAATACCATTGGCCTTTTTCAAGGCTGATACAGGAACGCCGTAACGCTTGGAGATATTATAAAGTGTCTCTCCCTGCTGAACCGTGATCATCGTACCACCAGTTGAAGTCCAGCCACTGTCACGGTTGACAGATGGTGCGTTTGAAACCGAGGCAGTGGTGATCGTGTCCGTTTGGGCTGCAATCGGCTGATAAGCGACTGGCTCCGGGAGCGCGGCGCGCTGGACGCCGACCTGATTGGATTGCGGTAGAGGCTGATAATTCACCGGTGTCTGGGCTGTATAAGCGGGTTCAGCTGGATGATAAACCGCCTGCGGAGAAACTTTGGGCGCGACCGGAACTGCCGGTACGACACGGCGACCAATACCCGCAGTCGTGGTACTGTCAACATCATCAGGATATGGATTGTAGGCTTGCGCCCCTGTATTTTGCGGTGCTGCCGCTTCATATAACGAAGTATCAAACCGGGAAAATCCGGAACTACAGCCGGAAATCAGCCCTCCCAGAATTCCGACAGAAGTCGCTTTCAAGAGGAAGTGGAGGCGATGACTCACTACAAACGAACGCATACCAATACTCTACTAACTACACAAAACTGGATGCATTAAAGGCTGTTAGTGTTACCGTGAGGTTAAAGGAGTCATAAAAATTACAGGTAAATTCGTCTGCAAAGCCTGGATTTAGCGTCAAATTGCGCTTGAAATACCCGGAATAAATGGCTGGCTGCGAACCTTGAACATCTCTTCTGTCGCAAATCGGGAACCTATTTTGGTGAATTTGCACATCACTTGCATCGCATCACCAGCACCAATTGGAGCAATCATAATTCCTCCGGAAGTCAGATTTTCTAGAAATTTTTTCGGAACCTTGGAAAATGCACAATTGGAAACAATTCGGTCATTGATCCCGAACTCGGCTTTTGCAGAAGACCCATCGACGAGTTTCACAAAAACATTTTCAAACCCGAGTTGAGAAATTCTCATTTCCGCCTTCTCATGCAAGGTCCGAAACCGCTCAACACTAACCACCTTTTTGGCAAGCCTGCCCAGCAGTGCTGTTTGATAACCAGTGCCCGTACCAAGTTCCAGCACCCGATGTCTCTCGTTTACGTCTAGTGCTGAAAGTATTCGAGAGACCCGGTCAATTGCTGTCATCGACTGACCGCATTCAATCGGCATTTCACCGCGTGCGTAAGCTTCGGTGATGTGAATAACTGGCACAAAGTTGCGGCGCGGGACGGATTCAAATGCCGAGAGTAGACTGTGATCTGTGATCCCCTGTGATCGCAATTTCAATAGGAATGCAGCCAGCGCCTCTTTAGGTTCAGTGTTCAAATCCCCTCCATCACGACCCAAAAACGCCCTTTAGATCATCCATGAATGCAGCATCCGTCAGATCAAGTTTCAGTGGCGTCACAGAAACACGGTTTTGCTGAATGGCAACAACATCTGAGCCCACACGCTGTTCCGGCACTTCCCTGCCAAACCGCAACCAATAATATGGAAACCCACGCCCGTCATTGCGCTCTTCCATATAAAGCCCGTATGTGAAAGTGCCCTGGGCAGTTACTTCAACCGCATCTACCTCATCAGGTTTGCAGTTGGGGAAATTGACGTTGACCAAGGTCTTTTCAGGGAACGGCGAGTTAATCAGTTTTTGCAAAAGTTCCGGCCCGAGTGCTTCACAGGTTTCCCACGGAACCTTGCGAATCCCATCGTTCCAGTTGTACGCCTGCGAAAGCGCCACCGAACGGATACCCAATAACGCACCTTCCATCGCACCGGCCACGGTACCCGAGTAAGTAACGTCATCAGCGATGTTTTGGCCTGAATTCACGCCGGAGATAATCAGGTCCGGCGGTGAATCCATCAGTTCCCGCACGCCCATAATGACACAATCCGTAGGTGTGCCTGAAAGCGCATAGCGTTTTTCATCGATCTTGCGACGGCGCAACGGCTCGTTCAGTGTCAACGAATGGGCAAGGCCGCTTTGGTCGGTCTCTGGTGCAACAATCCACACATCGTCGGTGAAGGAACGGGCAATTTTTTCTGCTGATTCCAACCCGCGCGCGTGGATACCATCGTCATTGGTCAGTAGAATGCGCAAAGCCAATTACTCCGGTTGTTCAAGCTTGGTGATGCCGCCCATATAGGGAACCAGACAATCAGGAATCGTAACCGATCCATCTGCATTCTGGTAGTTCTCAAGCACGGCAATCAATGCTCTGCCCACAGCTACGCCGGAACCGTTGAGAGTATGAACATGACTGACTGTTTTACCATCATCCTGCCGGTAGCGCGCGTTCATGCGGCGGGCCTGAAAATCACCACAGACCGAACAGCTTGAAATTTCCCGATAAGCATCCTGCCCCGGTAACCAGACCTCGATGTCGTAGGTTTTACGGGCACCAAAACCCATGTCACCGGTGGAAAGCGTCACCACCTGATAATGTAGTCCAAGCTTTTTGAGAACCGCTTCTGCACTCGTCAGCATCCGTTCCAACTCGTCCAGCGTGTGTTCGGGCTTCGTAACAGAAACCAGTTCTACCTTGGAAAACTGGTGTTGGCGCAACATCCCACGGGTATCACGGCCGGCTGACCCTGCTTCAGATCGGAAACAATAGGTCAAAGCAGTTACCCGCATCGGCAATTCATCACCGGCAAGAATTTGCTCGCGCACCAGATTGGTCAGCGATACCTCAGCGGTGGGAATGAGCCAGTGGTCACCGGTCGTCCGGAACAAATCCTCGGAAAATTTCGGCAACTGTCCGGTACCGAAAAGCGCATTGTCACGAACCAGCAATGGCGGAGAAACTTCGGTGTACCCATGTTCGGTTGTATGCAAATCCAGCATAAACTGACCGAGCGCCCGTTCCAGCCTGGCAATGTCCTGCTTTAGTACGACAAATCTGCTGCCTGACATAAGTGCGGCGGCATCAAAGTCCATTTGACCGAACGCTTCACCGATTTCGAAATGCTCACAGGGTTTAAAATCAAGCGATGGCTTTTCGCCATGCGCACGATAAAACACATTGGCAGCTTCATCCGGGCCAACAGGGACATCTTCCAAAGGAACATTCGGGATAGATGCCAGCGCATCGTTGAGCTCAACAGATAGCCGGCGTTCCTCGGCTTCCCCGTTCTGGATAAATTGCTTGATGTCGGAAACTTCCGCCTTCAGTTTTTCTGCAAGATCAGTGTCTCCCTTGCCCATGGCTGCACCAATTTCTTTGGAAACTGAATTACGACGGGTTTGGGCATCCTGCAATTTCGTGACATGCTCACGGCGCGCATCATCAAGCTTGACCAAATCTGCTGTATTCACCGCATGACCACGGCTACGCATACCTACATCAAAGACACCAAGGTTCTCACGTATCCATTTGATATCAAACATTGTATCACCAGTTAAATGGTGTCGATGCGCTGAGCCAGGCCGACAAGAAGTTAGGAAGCGACAATATCGCTTTTATCATCAGAACCCGCCTCTTCCGCCGCCCGTTTCTGGTTACGCCGCTTTTCAACGAGTCGGGCCGAATGAATAGAAAGTTCGTAGAGGAGCAATGTGGGAACTGCAAGCCCGATCTGGCTCACGGGATCTGGCGGTGTTAAGACGGCCGCTGCAATGAAAGTCAGCACAACAGCGTATTTACGCTTGTCTTTAAGTGTGTCCGAGGTAACCAGCCCCGCCTTGGCCAACAGGGTAATTGCAACCGGTAGCTGGAATACCAAGCCAAACGCAAAAATCAGGGTCATGATTAACCCAAGATAACTGCCAACCGCCTGCAGGTTTTCGATCTCCGCGATACCATTACCACCTGTCTGCTGCTGCGAAAGAAAGAACTGGGTCGCCAGCGGCATAATCAGGAAATAGACCAGACAGGCCCCGGCAACGAACAGAATTGGGGTGGCAAACAGAAATGGCAGAAATGCCCCACGTTCATTCTTGTAAAGCCCGGGCGCAACGAATTGATACAATTGTGTGGCGATTATCGGAAAGGCGATAAACAGTGCGCCAAACAGCGCAATCTTGATTTCAACGAAAAACTTTTCCTGAAGCGCGGTGTAGATGAATTTTACGTCGGTCGTTCCGGCACCCTTTTGATAAGGAATAATCAGAATGTTGAAAATTTCATCGGCAAAATAGAAGCAGACAACGAAAAACACCGCTATCGCAATCACTGAGTAAAACAGCCGCTGCCGCAACTCGATCAAATGCTCAATTAACGGAGCACTGCTATCCTCGAGTTCTTCCTTACTCATGACTTACTCTTTGCCGGTTTGCGGGCCGCGGGTTTAGATGTCGCAGGTTTGGTCGCCCTGGACGCCGCAGCCTTTGCAGTTTGTTTGGGTTTCGGCTTGGTCTGCTTGCTTGCAGTTTTCTTGACCGGCTTGGCAGTAGATGTGCTGGCAGCAGATTTTTCAGCCTGTTTTTCCTTGATTGAAGATTCCACGGATTTTTTATACTCCTCCATGGATTTTTTGGCGTCATCTAATGGCGCAAAGTTCGAAGGCGAAGCGATATTCTTCAACTCATCAAGCTCTGATTCCTTCAATGCATCATTGAACTGGCGCTGAAAATCCCCCGCCATCCGGCGCACATTGCCCATGGTCTTGCCAAATGCGCGCAACATCCCCGGCAGGTCTTTGGGACCAACCACAAGGATTGCCACACAGGCAACCACAACCATTTCTGTCCAGCCGATGTCAAACAAGGATTAATTCCGACGCATGAGGCGAATGATGTAGTTCACGATGAAGCGCGGTAGCGCTGGCAATCGTGAGGTCAAACCCTGAATTCAACTGGCTTCGGATTTGCTCTTCGATTTGGTAGATGCCTTCGCATCGATGGTCTCGCCTGTGTCCTCTGGCTCGTTCAGGCCTTTTTTGAAGGATGTAATGCCTTTGGCAACATCACCCATCAAATCGGAGATTTTTCCCCGGCCAAACAACAACACAATTACGACCGCAACGATTACGATCTGCCAAATACCTATCTGTCCCATATTAATGCTCCCACATTAGTGCGTAAACAGGGTGCGGAAACTCAGTGGCACCCCATTGTGGATTTAGCGGAACCTTAGCCCGTTGTGAGCCTGGTTCGCAAGCAGTCCTTACAAGTGTAAATAGGGGATCACGGTCATGGTTACCAGCACCGATTTCGTCCCTCGTGTGCATCTGGATGATTAAACGCCGGCAAATACCATCATGTTTGCAGTCTTTACCGAGACATTGACCAAATCCACATTTGGCTCGAGGGTATCTGCATTGACCCGAACCCGCAGTCGGGTTTCAAGGTCAGCCACGTGGATTTCAAGCAGCTCGGAGGTGCCGATAAACCGCCTGCTGGCAATCTGGCCCAACACACCACCGGTTGATTTTCGATGCGGCCGCACAACGATATCGCCCTGACGAATTGCAACGAACACCTTGCCTTGCGCATCGGCAACCATATTTTTTGCGTCAATTTTGCCAAACACTGTTTCGGCTTTTCCACCGCGAACGTATGCTGATATGACATTTAGCTCCGAGAAAAACCGTGCCACAAACAGGTCTTTTGGCTTGTAGAAAAGATCATGGCCCGTGCCTTCCTGCACCAAACGACCGTCGCGTATCAGTGCGATGTGATCGGCAACCCGCAATGCTTCTTCCGCATCATGGGTAACGATGACCGCCGTCGCACGGGTTTCACGCAGTAATTCGAGGCTTTGTTCTCGCACTTTATCGCGCAGCCGGGAATCCAGGCCTGCGAATGGTTCGTCCATCAACAGGATACCCGGCCGCGGCGCAAGCGTTCGGGCAAGAGCCACACGTTGCTGTTCGCCTCCCGACAACACGTGCGGATATTGATCTGCCCTCTCTGCCATGCCAACCCGCGAAAGCACCCGCATCGCCTGCTCTTTCACTTCACCCCGGTTAAGTTCAGTCAGGCCAAATTCGACATTTTCAAGAATGGTAAGGTGCGGGAACAATGCATAGTCCTGAAAAACCAAACCAACACCGCGGTCTTCCGGTGGCACAAAAGTAGTGCCATCACTGACAACCTGATCATCAATCTTCACTGCGCCAGCTGATTGTTCAACCAGTCCCGCCGCAATCCTTAGAAGCGTAGTCTTGCCGGAACCCGACGGGCCAAGCAGGCAAGTTACCTTGCCCGGCGCTATCGAAAGGGTAACATTGTCAAGAATAGAGTTTCCATCATGCTGGTAACTGATTTTTTCAAACATCATGCTTGAAGCAATCACAACACCAGCAGAATTACGCTTTCCCCACTTCTCCAGCCTTCCATTCGCACGCGATTGCCGCTTGGCCGGTGTGGCAGCTTTTGGATTTTGTACAAACTCGTTCATTTATAAACCCGGCAACCCTTTTCATCGGGCCAGCGCTTCCATCAGCGTGGCTGGCATTCGGCTACGGGGTATACCGGTGAATGCAAGGATAGTCTAAGGGTTTTCTTCGTCACCGGATGGCGGAAGCAGGCCCAATTCTTCCAAATCTGCCGGCATCAATGGGTCTTCATCTTCCGTCAATTCGGCGCTGTCGCTTGGTTCAGGCACCATGAAATTCACTGGCACCTGCGAACGTAATAGGCCTGCACCCTTTAATTCCTCAAGGCCTGGCAGGTCACCCATCTCCTCAAGACCAAAATGATCAAGAAAATCATCAGTGGTACCATACGTTACCGGTCGACCAGGGCTGCGACGACGGCCACGCATCCGGACCCAGCCGGTTTCCATCAAAACATCAAGCGTTCCCTTGGATGTGGCAACCCCACGAATTTCCTCGATTTCGGCCCGTATCACCGGCTGATGATAAGCTATAATGGCCATCACCTCGAGTGCGGCTCTTGAGAGCTTCCGTGTCTCAACAGCTTCTCTTTGGAGCAGGAAGCCCAAATCATCGGCGGTTCGAAATGCCCAGTTGTTGCCGATTTTTGCAAGGTTTATACCACGACCCGAATAGGCCTGTTGCAGCTCTCGCATTAGAGAATCAAGCTCAATACCGTCTGGCAAACGGTCCGCAAGCGCCCTTTCGGACACCGGTTCGCTTGAAGCAAACAATAATGCTTCAACCATCCGCAAATGTTCACGCAGATCGCGTGATTGCTGGTCACCTGCTCCTGCTCGATCGAAAGCCAAAATCTGTGCTTCGCTGGTATTTCCCATTTTGCCCTTTACCCTTTTCCGGTTTCAACGGATGTCAAAGTTTTGTTGGCATTTGATTTCAAATAGATCGGCGCAAATGCCGTCTCCTGCCGCATTTTCAGCTGCCCCTCGCGCACCATCTCCAGCGTCGCAACAAAAGAGCTTGCTATCACAGTTGCCCGCATGGTCGGATCGGGCATATATCGCAGCAAAAACGCATCCAGCGGTGCCCAGTCATCAAACTCACCGATCATCCGCGTAATTATTTCGCGCGCATCCTGTAGCGACCAGACATCACGCTTTGCGATCGTGACCTCAGATACGCTCTGCCGCTGGCGTTGGGCAGCATAGGCAGAAAGAAGGTCATAAAGCGTCGCCGAGTATTTTTTCTGCCGGTCAATCACGATTGGTTCAGGAATACCCCGAACAAAGAAATCACGACCAAGCCGGTTTCGATTGACCAAACGAGACCCGGCTTCGCGCATCGCTTCAAGACGCTTGAGCCTGAACGCAAGCAGGGCAGCCATTTCCTCGCCACTCAACTCGTCTTCGTCCGTTGCATCCGCCGGCAACAGAAGTTTGGACTTAAGAAATGCCAGCCACGCAGCCATCACCAGATAATCTGCGGCCAGCTCAATTCTGAGTTTTCGGGCCTCTTCAACAAATTCAATATATTGTTCAGCAAGTGCAAGGATGGAAATTTTGGCAAGATCAACCTTTTGCCTGCGTGACAACTCCAGCAACAGATCAAGCGGTCCTTCGTATCCATCGACATCCACATTAAGCTGCGGATCGCCAACCGAACGCTCAACGGCCTTGGCGTCCCAATCACTGGATTGGGTGTCAGCCTGGACGGGATCAGTGTCTTGTGGTGTCGTGTTCAACTTAATCTTCTCTCATTTCACCCAATGTTGGCGCGCAATTCCTGAAATTCTTCTCGCAACGCCTGCTCATCACATTTCTTGTACTCGTCCAGACGGGCCATTGCTCTTTCTGCGCGTTCCAAAGCCACTCCGTCCAACCCGGGCGTGGCTTCCGCCACTTCCTGCATTTCTTCCATCTCGCCGTTGCAATGAAGCACAACATCACAACCGGCTGCAAAAGCTGATTTCGTTCTTTGAGAGAAATCCCCAGAAAGTGCTTGCATGGAGAGATCATCACTCATCAGCAACCCCTCAAAACCAATTTGTGTCCTGATTGTATCACCAATCACCCTGGACGAGGTGGTCGCAGGTGATTCGGGGTCAATGGCATTGTAGACCACATGAGCAGTCATCGCCAAAGGCATCTGGCGTAACGCGCGAAATGGCAGGAAATCGGTTTTGCCGAGTGTCTCGATATCAGTGTCAACGACTGGCAAGGATTTGTGGCTATCTGCCCCTGCCCGCCCGTGGCCCGGTATGTGTTTGATGACCGGTAATATTCCCCCATCAAGCAGGCCCTGCGCGGCAACCATTCCTATTTCACAAACAATGGCGGGGTTAGTTGAATAAGCCCGGTCACCAATCACATCATGTCCACCCGGCACCGGCACATCGAGAACCGGCAGGCAATCCACATTGATCCCGCATTGCAGCAGATCACAGGCCATCAGTCGTGATTGCAGCCACGCCAGGCGCAAGCCCTCTTCCCGGTTGCGCTCATAAATTTCTCCGAACAAACAACCAGCCGGATAATCAGGCCAATGAGGGGGTCTCAAGCGGCGCACCCTGCCACCCTCCTGATCGATCAATACTGGAACACGGTCATGACCTACACAGCTCCGCAACTCGTCTACAAGCGCGCCTAGCTGATCTCTGGTTTCCACATTTCGACCAAACAGGATGAATCCCCAAGGTCTGTGCTCAGTGTAGAACTCCCGCTCAACCTGTGAAAGACGGGTTCCGGCACAACCGGCAATAAAGGCTTTGATTCTCATATTGTGAATCTATCAGGAACGAGCATCAGCCCAAACAAAAAAGGGGCAGCTCGCGCCGCCCCCTCAACCTGCATAACAGTTGCGAATTAACGCGTTACAAAACAACTGCCACCGGCTGACTTAAATTCTGAACAAAACTGCGCCGCATCATTTTTCGATGCTGTCTGGATACGGACCCGGTAGAAAGTTCCCTTATCCTCAATAACCGCTCGCTGAATAGCCATCTGTCTACCGGCAAATATTGTTCCAAAGCGGTCACGCAAATTTTGGTAAGAAGCCTGGGCTGCTTCTGGAGAACGTTGAGAGGAAACCTGGACGGCCCACTCGCTACGCACGGGTGTTATGGCCTCTACATTTTCGTCTGCTATTGTTGCAGTTTCATCTACTAACATTGCAGCTGATGCAACTTCCTCGATGTTGGCGGATGCTACGTCGACAGGATCCGGTTTTGGAACCGGGCTCAATGATGGAACACCGATGTCACCGGAGCTTTGGGCACCATCTATATCTGTCGGTTCACTGGCTGCTATATCTGTTGGTTCACTGGCTGCCGCCAACCCAAGTGCTTCAACGGTCTCGGCAGGTTCCGTTGTAGCTGCAATCTGGTTTTGTGTCGCTAGCAGCGGATCAACCGATTCCGGCAGCAATATCGTTCCATCCGGTTTTACGGTCACGGTACGCACCTTGCGCGGCTCAATTCCGGCAGCTGATGTCACTTCCGGCTCGGCCACATCCGCGGTCAAACGCTCGTCGGATTTTGGCTCACCAAGCGACGCAAGCTCAGCCGGTTCCTCGGTATTCGAAATCAGGCTGTCCTGGGTATTGTTTTCAGCCCCCGTATCCGCAACCGTTTCGTAGGATGCCTTGTCCTGGTTCGCAATCTGGCGTCCACCAGGATCCTCCGGCTTGATCTTTACCGGATCTGTATCCGCTTTGATAATCGGAGCCTCTCCTGTAACCGGGGTACCACCATCAAAAAAACCATATCCAGCGGCTCCAAGGCCGGCAACCAATGCAATGGCAAGTGCTGCAACGGCATAGCGCTTGCCTCCCCTGCCCTGC
Organism: Hyphomicrobiales bacterium; assembly: GCA_021775415.1. Lineage (GTDB taxonomy): Bacteria > Pseudomonadota > Alphaproteobacteria > Rhizobiales > Rhizobiaceae > JAALLB01. The sequence goes on from JAJFHV010000006.1 coordinate 19,893, forward strand.
ACAGCATTCGGCTGCATATCGGTCATATCATCCGCGTGACCTGGATCCCTGAAGCTATCCTCGGCAATTCCCGGTGCCGCTTCATGAGAATCCCATCCCTGATCTACAGGCGTGCCACCCATGCCGAGCTCCTCGGCAAACGCTGCACCAAATTCGGCTTCAATCGCCACATCAGGATCAGCTGGTGTATTTTCGATTTCCTGGAAAAGTTTTTGGCGCAAAGCTTCAGTCGAGGCAGCAAATTGTTCATCAACTGAATTTACTTGTGGCTGGTTTGAAACATTTCCTTCCGGCAATTGCGTCTCAACAGGCGAATTATGAAACTGCTCGGCGACTGGATCCAAGGGTGGAGATTGGCTTTGTTCAATCATCTGCTCAAATTCGGCGGCAAACGCAGTTCCAAGATCGGCAGAAGTATCCTGCGCAGCTGTAATAGGTTGAGGAGCCGACGGTGCAGTCATCTGGGGAGCAGGCTCTGGGTGTTGCGGTGGCGCTGCCTGTTGTGGCTCGGCCGGAGCGGGTTGATTTTGTGTCGGTTGGGCGTGTGTGGGCTCAACTACATTTTGCATCGCCTGCATGAGTTCGTCCTGAAAAGCATCTTCGCCAGACTGGGCTGTTTGAGCCTGTGGCGTACTCGGCGCTGGCTTGGCTGGCGCAGCAGCAACGGCTGGCGGCTCGTCAGCAGCCGGCCCGCCCAATTCCCGCATCAATTCAGCTTCAAGATCCACACGGAATTCATCAGAACCCGTGGGAGTTCCGGATGATGTCTCCGTGGTACGATTTTCGGTAACATCCGGCGAACTATCGACATCCTCTCCGGATACAATTCTCGCCAATTCCACCAACGGATCATCGTCTCTCAATGGACTTGTAGCAGGATCTAACTGTTCGCTCATCACGCTTCAACCTAAGTTACTCTTTATCCCACAAGCACAAGATGCATGTGGATGATGGCAACAATGGGATACTATCGCATCTCTTCCGGTGCATCCACTCCCACAATTGAGAGTCCTGATGCCAATACGGAAGCTACACTGCTAAGCAACCCCAGCCTCGCCAAGGTCATTTTGGCATTTTCATAGTTAATAAAGCGTAATTCCGGCTGTTCTTTGCCCTTGCTCCAATGCGCATGAAGATCTGAGGCAAGCTCATACAGATAAAAAGCCAGCCTGTGCGGCTCATCTGAGCGGGCAGCTTGTTCTATAATTCTGGGAAATTCTGCAAGCTTGCTGATCAGGGCCACTTCTCCGTCATGTTGAAGAAGACCGAAATCAGCCTTGGCAACACCTGCAGGCGAAACATCAAGCTCGGGCATATCTTCGCCTACCTGGCGAAACACCGAGCAAATCCGCGCATGGGCGTATTGCACATAAAATACCGGATTGTCCTTTGATTTCTCCGTAACCTTGGCAAAATCGAATTCCAGAGGTGCTTCGGGTTTACGAAACAACATCATGAAACGCACCGCATCACGGCCGACTTCCTCCACCACCTCGCGCAGAGTTACAAAGTCGCCCGCACGCTTCGACATTTTATAGGGTTTGCCATCCTTAAGCAGTTTCACCAACTGGCAAAACAACACATCAAGTTCTGCTTGATCACCTGCAACCGCTGCTGCGACGGCCTTTAAGCGTTTCACATATCCGCTGTGATCGGCTCCAAGTATGAAAACCATCCGCTTAAAACCACGATCAAACTTGTCCTTGAAGTAAGCGACATCGGCGGCAAAATAGGTGTACGAACCATCGGACTTTACCAGAGCCCGGTCCATATCATCCCCAACCTGGGTTGAGCGAAACAGGGTTTGCTCCCGATCTTCCCAATCTTCCGGAACCTCACCTTTTGGTGGTGGAAGGCTTCCTTCATAGACAAAGCCCTTCTCGCGCATGCTGTCCAACATGCCCGCTATGATGGTCTGGCCACCTTTTTCCTCATGCAGGCTCTTTTCAGAAAAGAACACATCATGATGAATGTTGATCACAGCAAGATCTTCACGGATTAACGCCATCATCGATGAGACGGCAAAATTCCGAATGAGATCTTTGCGGACACCCTCCTCCATATCGAGAAGTGAGAATTTGTGCTCTTCCACGAGGAATTGGGCAGGCGCAATCAGGTAATCCCCGGGATAAAACCCCTCCGGCATTTCACCCACAGCCTCTCCCAGCGCCTCGCGATACCTGTAAAACAACGAATCTGCCAGAACATCGATCTGAACCCCGGCATCATTGACATAATATTCCTTGGTCACCTCGTAACCCGCAAATTGAAGGAGATTTGCCAGCGCATCCCCAACCACAGCTCCTCGGCAATGCCCCACATGCATTGGACCGGTTGGATTTGCTGAAACATATTCGACGTTGATTTTTTTACCGTTTCCCACTAGTCCGCGGCCATAGTCCCTGCCAGCCGCCAGAATTTCTTTCAAATGCACAGGCCAAAATGTATCCGCCAATCGCAAGTTGATGAAGCCTGGCCCCGCAACCGAGGCTTCCAAAACACTCTCGAGTTTTTCAAGCTCAGGAACCAGCGCCGCCGCCAGGTCTCGCGGGGGCATCCCGGCTTCCTTTGCAAGCACCATAGCCGCATTGGTTGCAATATCGCCGTGCGACGGATCGCGTGGTGGTTCCGCTGAAACATTATTAATGTTACTGAGTGTTTTATCTTTCAAAACAACATCTTGTATGATGTTTTTAATATCTTGCTCGAAAGTAGAAAAAATGTTCATCGCAATGGAGACTGTGCAGTGTTGGAGGGAGTAACTTGGCGCAAGCCAATCTGGTCCCTCGCCTAACCCAATTCAGGGGTAACGTCAAACATCCGCTGGTGCTCCTGGATCGCATATCGATCGGTCATACCTGCAATGAAATCCGCAACAATGCGTGGCTCCTCCGCTTGTTGGGTCACCATATTTCCGCCCTCAGGATTTAGGTCCCATCCATCGGGCATCTCAGCTTGGCGGGTTATGTAGGCTTCAAACAAATTACTTATGATGATTGCCGCATTCTCTCGCATCACCATCACCCCGGGCGCCCGATACATGTGCTTGTGGAGGAATGCCTTGATCTGCTTTTCCTTCACGGTCATCTGGGAACTGAAGCAGACGAGTGGCATGCCACATTCACGTACGTCTTCTGCACTTTGTGGCTTTACACTCTCAAGCCGCGATTGGGCTTCTGTAATCACATCTTCCACCATCTCAGTAATCTGGCGACGGACAATTTCATGAACGATCCGGTGTTCATCCAGTCCCGGGTGAGTTTCCCGAACTTTGCTCAGTGTATCGGACGCAATCGGAAGATATTCAAGGTCACCAAGCGTGAACAGTCCCGCCCTCAGTCCATCATCAAGGTCATGCGCATTATAGGCTATGTCATCAGCTATTGCGGCACATTGGGCTTCCACCCCTGAATGTGTATGGAGTTCCAGATCGAGTAAACTGTTAAACTCTACTATCGCCATCGGCACGTTTGTGCCTTCGCTCATCACCGGCCCATTGTGCTTAACAAGGCCCTCAAGTGTTTCCCAACTCAGGTTTAGCCCATCAAAATCTGCGTATTGGCGCTCAAGACTGGTTACAATTCGCAAGGACTGGGCATTGTGATCAAATCCGCCATGATCCCGCATCATTTCATCAAGCGCATCCTCACCTGCATGACCGAATGGCGTATGACCAAAATCATGAGACAGCGCCAGGGCCTCTGCCAAATCCTCGTCAGCCCGTAGGGCACGCGCCAGGGAGCGGGCAATCTGGGCAACTTCAATCGAATGGGTCAAACGCGTGCGATAATGATCCCCCACGTGATGCACAAACACCTGGGTTTTGTGTTTCAATCGCCGAAATGCGGTTGAATGGATAATCCGGTCCCGGTCGCGCTGAAACGGGGTCCGCGTTGGACTGGCAGCCTCAGGAAACAACCTGCCACGCGTCTTGTCAGCCTTGGTTGCGTAATCCGCCAGCCCTTCACGACCATAAGATACATTTTCAAATGAATTCATTGTCCTGAAGGCTTTTGAAACAGCAAAGCGAAGCGATCCGTGTTTCCTTTGACCGTCTTGCGCCCTACTTCATAGCGCAGTTCATCATCGGGCTTAAAGAACAAGTCCGTTGTATCAATGAAATCAAATCCAGCCGCTTGAACCGCTTTGATAACGCTAACCGGATCAGCCCGGCGACGGTTCTCATGGGTACGGGGCTCCATATGCCGGCGAGTATGATCAATAATGCAATAATATCCGCCGGGCTTTAGCGCGTTAAACGTTGCCGCATTGATCACCGCTTCTCCTTCCGCATCAAAATTGTGGTATTCGCGGATATTCAGCGCAAGATCAGCATCGGAAAGGCTGTACTTGATGATTCCGACATCAAAAACTCTGTCCTCCGAATTCCAGCCGATATCGATTGGGTGTTTCTCGACAGAAGACATGAATGCCTGAGCCAGTAGCGGATCAAGCTTTTCCATCCATGTGTCTTTGTATGCGACAAACAATTTGCCTTTTTCCTGCAACACCGGCCCCAAAATTTCCGTGTACCACCCCCCACCGGGTCCGAACTCCAAAACGGTCATTGCATCATTTAGGTGGCAAAATCGCATCGCTTCAACTGGGTTGCGGTTTTCATCCCTGGCGCGGTTTTTGTCGATACGATGCCCCATCTCCAGAGCAGACTTGAGTTTTGCTTCTGTCGCGGAAAACTCATCGGCGAAAGCAACACTGCCAACTACAAGGGTCATGAGTGCGATTGTGGCGGCACCCCGCATCAGACTGGTAAACATGTGAATTCTCCTCTTCGCTTGGGGGTTTGCAGAGACACAAACCATAGCCGCCGCAGTGTTGACCTTTTATGACGCAATACCCATCTTGTAAGCAAGATAGTGATTCCGCCGAAATTTCCTTTGACTTCACTCACTCTAGGGCGAATATAGCACCATGAACGCTACCGCTGGAACAACATCGAAAGTTACCGCGACTGAAGCGGCCCTAAGCCGGATTGCCAAAATTCTTGCAAAGGATGACGGCAATAACACCGCCCTGCGAATTTCAGTGGAAGGCGGCGGCTGCTCGGGGTTCTCTTACAATTTCGACCTCGTCGCCGAAACCAATGACGATGATTTTGTCATCGAAGGCCATGACGGCAAGATCGTCGTGGATGAGATTTCGCTGGTCTATATGGGCGGCTCGGAAATTGACTTCGTCGACGATTTGATGGGCCAGTCTTTTCAGGTGAACAATCCCAATGCCGTAGCATCGTGTGGTTGCGGAACCAGTTTCTCCATATGAAAATAGCCACCTGGAACATCAACGGCATCAAGGCCCGTCACGACGTTCTGATTGAATGGCTCAAACAAGCTGATCCGGATATTGCCTGCCTCCAGGAAATCAAATCCGTCGATGAGAATTTCCCGCGCGAGGTCATCGAGGATCTTGGTTATAATCTGGAAACTCATGGTCAAAAAGGGTTCAACGGCGTAGCGCTGTTGTCGAAACTACCCTTTGACGAGGTAAACCGCGGTTTGCCCATGCTTGACGACAAGGCGGAGCCAGACGAACAGGCAAGGTTTATCGAAGGTGTTTTTAGCATCGATGGTTCTGCATTGCGTGTCGTTTCGCTTTATTTGCCCAATGGTAATCCGGTCGACACCGAAAAGTTCCCCTACAAGCTTTCATGGATGGAACGCCTTGAGGCATGGACGCGTACCCGACTGGAATTTGAAGAAGCACTGGTTTTGGCAGGCGACTACAACGTTATCCCGATGCCGGAAGACTGTTATGACGCAAAAGCCTGGGAAGGCGACGCACTGTATCGACCGGAAAGTCGCACCGCATTCCGCCGGCTCTGCAATCTGGGACTAACCGAAGCGGTTCGATCCGTTACCGATGACCCGCGAACCTACACCTTCTGGGATTATCAGGCTGGTGCCTGGCCAAAAAACCATGGCATACGGATTGATCATCTTTTACTCTCTCCGGAGGCAGCAAAGCTGCTGCAACAAGCCGATATCGACAAACATGTGCGGGATTGGGAAAAACCTTCGGACCATGTACCCGTCTGGATTAATTTGGCAGCCTGATCATGGATAAGCGCGTTAGGGGTGGAAATCTGTTGGCACGCGCCCTGCGCGAAAAGGGTGTCGAACACGTGTTCACCCTGGCCGGCGGATTTTGCAACCCGGCGCTTGAAGGTTTCATGGAATGCCAGATACCGGTAATCAATTGTCCGCATGAGCAGGTTGCAGGCCATCTGGCTGACGGTCATACGCGGATCACTCGCAAACCGTCTGTTTGCCTTGTCGGACCTGAAGGATTTGCGAATGCCATTCCCGCGATGATGGAAGCCTGGGGTGAGCGTTCCCCGGTTATTTTCATCACTGGTTCAAGCAGTTTGAAGCGAACTGGTTCAGGTGGGTTCAAGGAAATCGACGATGTGGCAATAGCAGCGCCACTTACCAAGTATTCGGCCAGCATCACAGATGGCGAGCGTATCGGCGAATTTGTTGATCGTGCGTGGAAAATAGCAACCAGCGGTTATCCCGGCCCGGTGCATTTAAGCCTGCCCGTGGACATCATGTTTTCCTCCTTTGAGGAGAATGCTGGTCGCGAAGAGCGGCCATTCAAGCGTCAGGACAGGCCGACATCTCTGGCATGGCCGGCCCCGCGAGCGCTTAAACCACTTCTTTCAATGATTGCAAATGCCTCACGTCCCATCCTGATTGGCGGCCATGGTGTTTGGTGGTCAGGCAGTGAACAAAAACTGGAAACCGTCGGGCGAACTCTCAACATTCCAGTGTTCAATGTTCCCTATCACCAAAAGCTTATGGGCGAAGAATGTGAGGCATATATGGGCCTCGCCGACATTCACCAATATCCACCCTCGCACTTTGCACTTCAAGAATGTGATCTGGCGATAATGGTAGGTGGGCGGCTGGACAACCAGATGAATTTTGGCAACCCACCGTTGTTTCCGCAATCCTGCCAGCTTGTCTGCGTGAACGGCTCACATGAGGAAATCGAGTTTAATCGCGCCGCTGATCATGTCTTGCTAAGTGATCCGGGTGCGTTTTTCGATGCGGTGATGGAAATTAAACCCTTCGATCGCAAGTGGTTTGACTTGAACAGATTGAAGCGAGCTGAATGGGTGGATAAGACCGTTTCAGACCTCACTGCAGAAACCACTGCTGGCGAGAAGACGGGTGAGAAAATCCATCCATTGCAGCTTGCACTGGATGTAAATGCCGCCCTGGAGGAAACTGACTGGTTGATATTTGATGGTGGAAACACGCATTTTTGGTCAGAGATTGCAGTCAATGTAGCCGGATGGAGAGGTCAAAAGCTTGCCGGTACCATGCATCCAGGATCCTTCAGCATGCTGGGTGTCGGAGTATCCTTCGCGCTTTCCGCCAAGAATATCCATCCAGAGAGTACCGTGGTTTTGATTAGCGGCGACGGCGCATTTCTCTCAGGCGGGCTGAGCATCGAAACCGCATTTCAGGAAAACACCCCCATCGTCGTTGTGATTGACAATAATGGTGGGCTGGATTGTATTTCCCAGCAACAGGAACGACTGTTTAAAAACGGCAAACACTTCGCGACCGATTTCAGGGATATCCCGTTTCACACCATGTTTGAAGGATTGGGCGGGCACGGAGAACTGGTCGAGACCCGCGAACAACTGGCACCTGCCCTTAAGCGTGCACTCGCCAGTGGCAAACCTGCCTGCGTCAATGTAATGGCCAAGGGGGTGATCAGCCCGATTGTGCTTGCAACAACCAACAAACGGGACAAGGCATCAATTGAATAAATGACGATTGTTTCCTCCCATACATTGAATTCCGTTAACGGCACACACGCAGCTGGCGTGGTCGCAACCCTTTACAAAATCGGGCCAAACAACGCACGCATCCAGATATTTGAAACGAGAACAGATGAAAGCGGGCGGTTTTCTGAAGCCGTTGACACAGTTGATCCCCAATCAGGCTATGAGCTGGTATTTGCAACCGGCGACTATTTTGCAAGCCAGTCTTTACCACCACCGGACATGAAGATTGTCGCTGAAGTCGTAATTCGTTTCGAAATGCCTGATCCAACGGCGCGGTACCATATGCCGGTTATGATTGCTCCAAACAGCTATTCTGTTTGGTGGCCGGGTTAAGAATGTCGTCCGGCCTCAACATGTCACGCCGCATACGGCGCACACCTTACACCGACAAGGTCGAGGAACATGGCGTGCGAGGCTTTTCTGTCGTCAATCACATGCTGCTGCCAAAGGCGTTTCAACCAAGCGTGGAGGAGGATTACTGGCACCTGCGCGAGCACGTCCAGATCTGGGATGTATCCACCCAAAGACAGGTAGAAATTCGTGGCACAGATGCAGCTCGGCTGATCCAGTGGATGACACCACGCGATATCTCATGGGCGGAAGTTGGAGATTGTCTCTATGTGCCGTTGGTTGATGAGAGGGGCGGAATGATCAACGACCCGGTACTCCTCAAACTGGCGGATGATCATTTTTGGTTGTCGATCGCAGATTCCGATGTCCTGCTTTGGGCCAAAGGGCTGGCAATTGGTTCGGGGATGGACGTTTTGATTGATGAACCGGACGTTTCACCACTCGCAGTTCAGGGACCAAAAGCTGTAAACCTGATGGTAAACCTGTTTGGCGATACGATCCGAACAATCGGGTTCTTTAAGTTTGCCTGGTTTGAATTTCACGGCACCCAACAACTGATCGCCCGGTCCGGATATTCCAAACAAGGCGGGTTCGAAATCTATCTGAACGACAGCGCTCTTGGTCCGGCACTTTGGGATGCCGTTTGGAAGGCGGGAGAAGAGTTCAACATCACGCCTGGATGCCCTAATTTGATCGAACGTATTGAGGGGGGATTGCTTTCCTATGGCAATGAATTTACCCGCCAAAACAATCCACTCGAATGCGGCCTGGAGAAATATTGTCAACTGGATGGAACAATTACTTGCATCGGATTGGAGGCCCTGCAGAAAATTCAAAAGAATGGCATTACCCAACAAATCCGCGGTGTGTTGTTTGATGGCGCACCCTGCCCGGCTTGCGGCAAGCCGTGGCTGGTAACAGCTGAGGGCAAACAGATAGGTCAAATTACTTCTGCAGCATATTCGCCGCGCCTAAAGCGCAATGTCGGTCAATCGATGATTGCGCGTGATTATTGGTCTGTGGGACAAAAAGTGACGGTACACAGCAGTGATGGAATTGAACGAAACGGCGAGATATCAGCCTTGCCGTTCAATTGAGCTTGCACCCTCAAAAACCCGTTTTTCGGCCAAAATTTGACAGAAAACCGCATTAGGCAGACAATAGGGCATGTTAAGACTCGCTCTTGCCGCCACAATTGCCCTTGTCGCAATGCCAGCCATTGCCGGGGAAAACTGTACTTGCCGCTACAAAGATGCGGAAGTCGAAGAGGGCAAAACTGCCTGTATCCGTACCAACAAGGGTTTGCGAATGGCCCGTTGCGAACGTGTTTTGAACAATACCAGCTGGAAATTTCTGGAGCTGCCCTGCCCCTACGCCTTCCTTGAGCGCGATCAAAACATCACACCGATTGACCCGGCGATGCTTGAGGTAATCTCGGAAAAATCTGGATAACCGGATCTAGTCCAGCGCGGTTGCGTTCAACAGAATTTCTGTAGCCGCACTACGCTCTTCAGGCTTTGCAATCGCCAGTGCCTCTTCATGCAGCGGCAAAATCCACGCCAAATCATCAGCATTGGCACGGCGACGTGCATTCCCAAGCATCACCAGACCTCGAACCGCATCACGGCGTACATGTTCGCCTTCAAACACCGAATAACCAAGCAGCGCTTCAGCACCGACGTGACCTTTTTCGTAGGACAAACTGAGATTGCGAATGCCGAGCTTGCCCTGACCGAACTTTTCATCGTTGGCGAGTTGCATCCGGCCAAGTTCATATTGCGCGACCGGATGACGGAACACCATTGCGGCAGTTGTGTACATCATCCGTGCTTTACCGGGATCTATAGAGATATTGGAATTGGGAATTCCCTGGCGATAGTAGGTACCAAGTGCCACAAGCGCATCAGCGCTGAACTGCCAGTCCGGTGAATTGGGACGTGCATCCGGGTAGCGCTCAGCAATTTTCTGGAAAATATCAAATGCGGCCAACGGGTCTTTTTCAACACCATCGCCCGTCTGATACATCCGACCAAGCTTCCATTGTGCTGCCGGATTACCGTTATCAGCTGCATATTTCAAAACACTGATCGCTTCCTCTTCCTTGCCATCCTTGCGGAATGAGAAGAAGAACTTGAAAATCTTCGGCGTCTTGGCGTCGTTTTCGACAATGGTTGAAGCGTCAAATGCAAATGCCGGCATGCTGGGCGAAGCCAACAACAGCGTCAAAGCCACCAGATATGAATGGGAACTAGATATCTGCATAACACACTTTCTCTTCCGCCCCGCCTGGATGAGTTACCGCCCCGTCTCTCGCAATGCCCACTGTCTGGGCATATTTCCAAATCGCACCACTGGTATAATCCGTCTCTCTGGGCTTCCAGTCATTGCGGCGCTTTTCAAGTTCGGCATCGTCGAGTTTATGGCTCAACGTTCCGTTTTCTGCGTCAATCTCGATGATATCGCCGTCTTTCAACAGGGCGATTGGACCACCAAGGGCAGCCTCGGGTCCCACATGTCCGATGCAAAAGCCGCGGGTTGCGCCGGAAAACCGGCCGTCAGTGATGAGTGCAACCTTGTCACCCATCCCCTGTCCGTAAATTGCTGCAGTTGTTGACAGCATTTCACGCATTCCAGGGCCACCGCGGGGCCCCTCATATCGAATGACCAGCACTTCACCTTCCTTGTAATTCCGCTTGGAAACCGCTTCAAAGCAATCTTCCTCGGAATCAAAGCATCGTGCAGGGCCACTAAATTTCAGTTTACTCATACCGGCGACCTTAACAATCGCCCCTTCTTCGGCGAGGTTACCCTTGAGACCGACCACACCGCCGGTTTTGGTTATTGGCTTGTTAGCCGGGTAAACCACGTCCTGATCCTCATTCCACTCAATATGGGACATGTTTTCGGCCAAAGTGCGGCCAGTTACCGTTAAACAGTCTCCATGCAAAAATCCGTTATCAAAGAGTGTTTTCATCAAAAGCGGGATTCCACCCGCTTCAAACATGTCTTTGGCCACATATTTACCACCCGGTTTCAGGTCGGCAATGTAGGGAGTTTTCTTGAAAATCTCTGCAACATCAAACAGATCGAACTTGATACCGCACTCATGGGCAATCGCCGGCAAGTGAAGCGCACCATTGGTAGAACCACCAGATGCAGCAACAACTGCAGCAGCATTTTCCAAAGCTTTTAGCGTAACAATATCGCGAGGACGAATATTGCGAGCGATGAGTTCCATCACTTTTTCGCCTGACGCATAGCAAAAACGGTCGCGAATCTCATAAGGTGCCGGCGCGCCGCAAGAATATGGCAGCGCGAGGCCAATCGCTTCAGCGACAGTTGCCATGGTATTGGCGGTAAACTGCGCACCACAGGAACCCGCTGATGGACAGGCGGTTTGTTCAATTTCAGAAAGATCTTCATCCGAGAGATCGCCAACAGAGTGCTGGCCCACTGCCTCGAACACATCCTGAACCGTAATCTGGCGGCCACGGAAGGTACCTGGAAGGATAGACCCGCCGTAAATGAACACGGAAGGTACGTTGAGGCGAACCATCGCCATCATCATTCCCGGCAGGGATTTGTCGCAACCAGCAAGCCCGACCAACGCATCATAGCAATGGCCACGCATGGTGAGTTCTACCGAGTCCGCAATCACATCTCGCGAAACCAGTGAAGATTTCATGCCCTGGTGACCCATGGCGATACCGTCGGTTACCGTAATTGTGCAAAATTCACGAGGCGTGCCATTGGCAGAAGCAACGCCTTTCTTCACCACCTGCGCCTGGCGCATGAGGGAGATGTTGCAGGGTGCTGCCTCATTCCAGCAACTGGCAACACCAACCAATGGCTGGTCAATTTCAGCTTTCGACAGCCCCATGGCGTACAAATACGAACGATGCGGTGCCCTGGTTGGACCCACAGTGGTGTGTCTGCTTGGTAGCTTACTCTTGTCGATACTTTTTGCGTCCATAATTCCCCGCACTTTTTCGCATGTGTTCCAATTTTTTAAGTATTTGCCGGGTTTTCAGCCCATGCAAAATCCGGAACTTAAGCTGTAGCGAAAAGCTACTCCGAAGTTGCGCGCATTTGTGGCTGAAAAGCGGCAGAATGTCTCGCTACCCTTATAGCGGACAACTTCATCAGAAGCTGTTGCAAATCTGTCACATTTTTGTTTCTGTTTACGGGTAACGACCCGCGCAAGGAATCCGGTCAAATGGCAGAAAAAAACTATTTTGAAATTGCCTATACTCTCAAAAACTCCGATGAAGCCCGCGAAATGTACGACCGCTGGGCGGAAGTTTATGACCGCGATCTCACCGGAAACGAGTACCAGCAGCCGGTTCGGTGTGCTGAAGCGTTGAATGCGCAACTGACCGACAAAAACGCCAAAATTCTGGATGTAGGATGCGGTACCGGCCTGTCCGGTGTGGCACTGCATGAGGCCGGTTACAAAAATATTGAAGGATGCGATTTATCTACTGCAATGCTCGAAAAGGCAGAAGCGCTGAACATCTACTCCCGATTGTTTGCGTGCGACCTCAACACCCCGCCGATAGATATCAAAGATTCATCCTGCGATGCACTAACTGCTGTAGGTGTGTTTTCCTTCGGCCACATCATGCCGGAGGCGGTTGATGAGCTGTTGCGGATTGTCAAACCCGGGTCACCGCTCATCATCGGCCTGAATGATCATTACTACCAGGAAGGCACGCTAACCGCGAAACTGGACAGGCTGGTAGGGAGCGGCAAAATTGAGATGATTTCACACGAACATGGCGAGCACATTCCAGGCAATGATCTGCTCGGTTGGGTGATTACTTTCAAAAAAATCTAGTCAGCCAAGATCTGACAAGCGATCAAGCGCCTGTTCCGTTTTACCCTTTTGATCTTCGTAACCAGCGAGTTTTTCACGTTCTTCCGCAACAACTGCTTCCGGTGCGTTGGCAACAAACTTTTCGTTTCCTAGTTTGCCCTGGAGGCGTTTGATTTCGCCCTCGAGTTTTTTCAACTCACCGGACAGCCGGGCTTTTTCTTCACTGAGGTCAACGACACCGGCAAGTGGCAGACAGAAAGTTGCCTCACCAACGACAATTTGCACCGAACCGCTTGGCGCAGTATCAGCAAGCTCGACATTGTTTACACGCGCTAGGGGTTTAAGTGCTGCAGCATGAATATCGAGCCGGTTTTTAGTTTCGGCACCCGCATCGATTACGACAAGCGGCAGGACATCAGCAGGTTTCACATTCATCTCGGCGCGAACCGAACGAATTTCGGTGATGAAATCAACCAGCCAGTTAATTTCCGCGGCAGCCTTTTGATTTCGTATATCGGAAGCTGGCCATTGCGCGTGGCAGATCAAGGCATCTTTTGATGCAGAATGCTCCCACAACTCTTCCGTCATGTAAGGCATGAATGGATGCAGCAGCCGATAAATTGAGTTCAACACATGCGCAGCACAAGCCTGAGATTCAGCCTTTGCAACTTCATCGTCACCGGAAAACACAGGCTTTAACAGTTCCAGATACCAGTCACAAAACAGGTTCCAAACAAATTTGTAGGCGCTACTTGCCGCATCGTTGAACCGGTACTCCTCGATGTTGTCAGTTACATCTTCGACGCATTTTGAAAGCTCAGTCAGGATCCAGCGATTGATCGTTAAATTCGCGGCTGAAGGATCAAAACCAGAATCAAGTTTGACGCCATTCATTTCTGCAAAGCGACTGGCATTCCAGAGCTTGGAACCAAAATTGCGATAACCGGCAACGCGTGTCGGATCGAGCTTTACGTCCCTGCCCTGCGCCGCCATGATTGCCAGCGTAAAGCGAAGTGCATCCGCACCGTACTCGTCCATCAGCTCCAGTGGGTCAATGACATTACCCTTGGATTTCGACATTTTCGCACCGGTCTTGTCGCGCACCAGCGCGTGCACATAAACCGTGTGGAAGGGTTCAACCGGATTGCCATCCTCGTCCTTCATGAAATGAAGACCCATCATCATCATCCGGGCTACCCAGAAGAAGATGATGTCGAAACCGGTAACCAGCACATCAGTCTGGTAATAACGCTCCAGCTCCGGTGTCTTGTCCGGCCACCCTAGTGTAGAGAATGGCCAGAGTGCTGAAGAGAACCATGTGTCGAGGACGTCTGGATCGCGGATCAATTCGACTTCCTTGCCGTAGTGATCCTGAGCTGCGGCCAGTGCCAGCACCTCGGTTTTTTCAACAAAGATTTTATCGTCCGGCCCATACCAAGCGGGTATTTGGTGCCCCCACCACAATTGCCGCGAGATGCACCAGGGCTCGATGTTCTCCATCCAGTCGAAATAGGTTTTTTCCCAGTTCTTCGGAACGAAATTCGTTCGTCCTTCTTTCACCGAAGCAATCGCTGGCTTGGCAAGCGTCTTGGCATCGGCAAACCACTGATCGGTCAACATTGGCTCGATAACAACCTTCGAACGATCTCCAAACGGCTGCATGACTTTCTTGTTTTCAACGAAGGGAACCGTATTGCCCTCCTCGTCCTCAACCGTAACTGCCAGACCTTCAGCACTGATATCAGCAATGATTTTCATGCGAGCGTCGAAACGATCGAGCCCGCGATACTCATCCGGGACCAGATTAATTGAATCGACCGTTACCTCATCCGGCAACTCACCGGATTTCACGATCTGTGCAGCCTGCGCGGCACATTCCGAGTATGGCGCACCATCGTCCCGCATTGCAGCCTTCACATCCATCAACCGGTACGGCGGAATGTTGTTACGCTTGGCGACCTGATAGTCATTAAAATCGTGAGCGCCGGTAATTTTCACCGCGCCAGAACCGAATTCCGGGTCGGGATAGTCATCCGTAATGATCGGGATCAACCGGCGGTGCTCTTTAGGACCCACTGGAATTTCGCACAATTTGCCAACAATTGGCGCATAGCGTTCATCATCGGGATGAACCGCCACCGCCCCATCGCCGAGCATGGTTTCTGGTCGGGTTGTGGCAATCGAAATGTAATCGCGTTGCTCTTCAAGCGTTACGTTGCCGTCCTCATCCTTTTCCACATAGGTGTACGTTTCACCACCGGCCAGTGGGTACTTGAAGTGCCACATATGACCGTCGACTTCGATATTCTCCACTTCGAGATCGGAAATCGCGGTTTCAAAATGCGGATCCCAGTTCACCAGCCGCTTGCCGCGATAGATCCGGCCTTCTTCGTAGAGTTTGACGAAGACTTCCAGAACCGCCTTCGATAACCCCTCATCCATGGTGAAGCGTTCACGCGACCAATCGCAGGAAGCACCAAGCCGTTTCAGCTGGTTGAAAATCGTACCGCCGGATTCTTCTTTCCACTCCCAGACACGCTCAAGAAATTTTTCACGCCCCATCTCGCGACGACTGGGTTCCTGGCGCTCAGCCAACTGTCGCTCAACCACCATCTGGGTGGCAATACCGGCATGATCCATGCCCGGTTGCCAAAGCACATCCTTGCCGCGCATCCGTTCAAACCGGATCAAAATGTCCTGCAAAGTGTTGTTGAGCGCGTGGCCCATGTGAAGCGAGCCGGTTACATTGGGGGGAGGAATTACGATCGTGTAACTGTCGGAATCCTCACGCGCACCGGCACCAGCGGCAAAGGCATTCGCGTCTTCCCATTTTTGGGCAATGCGCGGTTCTACTACCGTCGCGTCATAGGTCTTTGCAAGCGTGGACGCTGGTTTATCGTCTGACATAATGGGTTCCGGAGAAAATTGGTATTGCTGGCCTGTGTAAAACGGAAGCCCCCGATTAAGTCAATACTGACTGGCTCAATCCAGGGGCATCCAAACGCCAAATATGTCTGCCGAAATCAGGTCCCGCGAGCAACCCGCTCGATTTCTTCGCGCACCAACCGCTCAACCAGAGTTGGCAGGTTTTCGTCCAGCCACTCGCGCAGCAATGGGCGCAGGATTGCCTCGGTTGTTGCTTCGACATCATCAAGCGCGCTGCGCTTGAGACGATCAAATGAACCGCTGACGGCTCCTCCGGAACTGGGCGACATCAATGCGCCTCGGAAGGCTTCCGTTTCATCTTCGCTACGCTGTGGTGTTGGTGCCGCCTCTACAACTACATCCATTGCATCTACCGGAACCGTTTTCATTGCAGGTTCAGGCGCAGGCGTTGCATCGGCCATCTGCACTTGGGCCACATCCGTTACAGGCTCATCCACACTGGCAGCAGGCCTCACAAGGTCGTGGGCCGCCCGCACTTCGGCAGCAAATTGCGACAAGGGAACAGCAGCAGGTTGTGGCGTTTCAACTTCCATGGCCTCAACAATTTCGTCGACTTCTTTCATCATGTCTTCTTCGGCAGGTTCCTCAGGCGCATCCATCTCCGCGGCTGGTTCCTCCATCTCAACAACTTCTTCCGGCTCAACCGCAACTGCTTCCGGTTCATCTTCCTGGATTTCTTCGACTGGAGCAGCGTTTTCAATTTGCGTATCTGCTTCGTTTTCAGAGCGCGGCAGATTCAGGGAATCAGTTTGCCCCCCCTCTTCCGAAATGATTTTGCGGATAGAGGAAAGGATATCCTCCATTGTCGGTTCTTTTAGTGCCGCTTCACCCATTTGCGCATCTCCTACAATTTCGTGCCAGTCCCGCAAAGAACCAGCAAATTCCTCAACCCACTCGAATCACTATGATGATAGAGGAATTCTTCTTCAAAATTAACCGTCGTTCCTCAAACAACACAGATCATTCAACGTTGTTACCAGATAAATTGCGACTTACCGCATGTGTGAACAAACGTGGTTAACATAGCGTTACGAACGCTGAAATATCGTCTGAATACTACAGGTAAAGTCACCCGGTTGAGTGGTTCGACGCAGCAGATTGAAGCCAATTCAAGCGCCATTTCTCATCAGATTTATGAGTTCATGACCTAATTGCCGCTGGGAATGCGCAATCCATACCACTTGTCCTTCACCACATTTAAATGGTCAGAGGGGTCATAGACAGCCACATCAAGACCGATGCGCGAGGCATTCAACCGACCGATTGCGGAAAGCACTGCATATCCGGCGACTTTCAGGTCGCGCCGTGAATTTATCAAATCGATTTGCGCATTGATGACCGTTTGCTGGGTATCAAGAACATCGAGCGTGGTACGTTGCCCGACCTTGCGTTCCTCAACTGCACCCGAGAGTGCAAGATTTGCGGCACTCAGCTGCTCTTCATTCGCACGTGTTGTGGCAATTGCGGCTTCATACTGGCTATAGGCGGAAACCACCGCTGCGCGCACATTATCAACACTCACATCCACCTCAATTCGGCGTTGTCCGAGCGTTTCCTTGCCCTGGCGAACCAACCCACTGGCGGATCCCCCCTGATAAATCGGCACAGTAAGGGTTGCAGAAATTGAGGCGCTGTCTGTTCTTGTGTTTGGCGTGGAGCGCTCAATGGCTTTGCTGGCCGACCCGTCCAAAGTAACGGTCGGCAACAGATCGCTCTCCGCAGACTTCACATTGAAAATCGCCTGGTCAACCAGATGCTCGGTGGATTTAATCGCCGGATGTTCACGCTCAGCGGTAGCCATCGCACTGGTCAAAGACTTGGGCATTAACCGGGCGACGCCTTTCACCGGTTTCAGGTTATTGGGTTCCCGGCCGATATTCTGGCGATACACGGCCGCACTTGATTTCAATGTGGCGCGTGCAAGGCTTAGGGCTGCAACCGCACCCGACTGTCGGGCTTTGGCCTGGGCCACATCTGTCCGGGTACTTTCTCCCACATCAAACCGGCTGGTTTCCGAGCGCACCTGCTCGTTCAAAAATTCAAGTGCCTGTCCCCTGTAGCCTATGATGGCCGCGTCGCGCTGCACATCCAGATAGGATGCAGCCGCGTTGAACAACACATTTTGCTCGGTATTGCGAAGCGCTTCTTGTGCCGCGCGCACGGCTGCACGCGCCGCGTTTACATTATTCAACGTTTTGAAACTGTCCCACAGGTTCTGGGAAATGGACACGCCAAAACCGCGAGGCTTGAGACTGTTGGAAGACGGAAATGCCCCGCCAGTACTCTCGGTTTCAAGTATACCCACATCAGCAGTGGCAAACACCTGCGGCCGCCAGCCGGATTTTGCGATTGGCACCCCTTCGTCCGTAACGCGTGTTGCGGCGCGCTGAGCATTGAGCGTCGGATTGTCTTGATAGGCGGCTGCAAGGGCGCTGTTGATCGTTTCAGCAGACGCAGGATTAAGGCCCGCAAGCCATAACAAACCGGCAATCCCCAGCAATGCATGAGCAAAGGTTCGCACCCGCAAAAACTCGCCATACGCTACTTTTGGAAAAACTGACAAAGCTACCTCAATGACAACCAGCACCCACCCAGGAACCCGTGCAAAATAGTGATTGCTGCGGCAGGGTCAAATGAAACTTTATATATATTTGGATTTGCAGCCACTGTGTTGCTGCGTGAACACATCAAAACCGATTAAAACTCGAACTCAGCTTCCTTCTGAAACCCTGGCAGCGGCTGAATAGAACAATTCATGATGTCGCGTCCGCCAACATTGCCGTCCTCGCGAAGATAAAGCCTGGCAACGCCCGCGTTACCGGTTCCCTCAACAGCGACGAGTCGCCCGCCATCCTGAAGCTGCTCTAGTATCTCATCCGGAACATAATCAACCGCACCATCAACAATGATTACATCAAACGGTGCCTCCTTGGCCCATCCTTTATGAAGAGGCCCCTGCACTACCGCCACATTGTCGTAACCCAGATCAGCCAGATTTTTTTCCGCAATATCGGCGAGGATTGCATCTTCTTCGACCGCGACAACCGAAGAGCAAAGCATCGATAAAACCGCCGCGGAATATCCAGTACCGGCGCCAACCAGCAAAACCACGTCGGAGAGCTTCACGTCGCCAAGCTGTAAAAGTCGTGCGAAAGGTGCAGGTTCCATCAAATATCGGTTGGGCGGACCAAGCGGTGCCAGAGACAAATCCTCGTCGATATAGGCAAGCTCGCGCTTTTCTTCCGGCACAAACTGCTCACGCGGAACAGACAGCATTGTCGAAATCAGGGCGAGCGAGGTCACATCCGAAGTCCGGACCTGGCAATCCACCATTTTTTCGCGTGCTTGAGTGAAATCAGTCATCGGTTATCAAGTTTCTCTTGCAATCTTTTCGGGCAGTTTCGCTACGCAGCATTGGTGCATCATCAAGCACTTATCACAAGGTGAGGCAATTCAAAACTATATGCTTTTGCACTGCTATTCATGGGTAATTGCAGGACCGCGACTATTCAGACCATACGACATCCATTTAGATCATTATCGGTATAAACCAAACGCATGGATTTGCAAATCTTCATGCAAGATTATCTGTTGCCGACGCAACTATAGTCTTATAAATCTGGGTAAACCGCCATATGCGGCAAGAAATTCAAATCTGTTTTGTTCGTTTTGACTGGGAACAAAGGTTCCAAACCGTGAAATTGTTGACCAATACCGAGATCACTGAGGGCATCAGGAGAATTATAAAAGCTCCCCGGATGAGTAATCTCGATCGCGGTCTGCTCGCAGAAGCAGCAAACACAATCGAGGATCAGACCCGGGAAATCGAGAGGCTGGAAGCTTGCATAAAGCACGTGTCAAAACCTCACGTTGAACGCACTCACTAACTTCGGCGTTTCTTCAAGCTGCCTCCCGGCAAATAGCCAACGCAGCCGCGATCAACTTTTAACAACAAATCTGTGAAATTGGCTGGAGGCATCGCCCGGAATCGAACCGGGGTAAACGGATTTGCAATCCGGCGCGTAACCACTCCGCCACGATGCCAGCCCGTGCCTTTTCAAGAACTTGGCAGGCGGTGTCAAGCGCGAACTTGCACGTGATAAACCCAACTTGGACACGATAACACGAAAAGCTGCGACAAACCGCAAAAATGCCGATCTTTTCTATTGGCAAAACGATACTCCACGCGTTATATGCGCCGGGTGTTCCCCGGTAGCTCAGTGGTAGAGCAGTTGACTGTTAATCAATTGGTCGCTGGTTCGAATCCGGCCCGGGGAGCCACTTTTCATTATTATTTCAAGCAATTATACGGTATTTGGCAAGCTTCCAAAGAACATCCAAAAGCATGTCCGCACTATGCCCGCAAAATTCGCCACCGTTGACAACATCGAGTCGACTGGATTTTGATCGATATATTCTTCAGGTGATAGCTGAGGTCACTCATAAAATGAGCGAATGAGAGCCTGGTCTTCGTGGCTATGCTTATAGGAATTGAAGCTACCATGGCACTACAGCGAGCATTGCACGTTCGCGTCAGCAAGAATGCAAATGCGCAATAGCGAGATCATATGTTATGTCCGCTTCTCTCCCGACAGCGGACATAACCAAAAGCCTCATCGATTTCCGTTTTGTGCTAAAAGCGGAAATAAATGAAATTTGCCTTGCTTTGAACCAAATTGAACAATAGGGAAACAAAATCGATATTTGCCGGACTTCTTGGCTGCTTCGTTCCATCACTGATGGCTACGCACAATTCAGGCTCTTCTACAAAATCGAAAATGGGTAATGGACACAAATTTTTGTGCGCCAACCCTTGTGCATTTCATTAGTGAAAGGAAATTACAATGAACACAGGAACAGTTAAATTTTACAATTCTCAAAAAGGCTTCGGCTTCATTGCACCTGACGACGGCGCTCAGGACGTGTTTGTTCACGCGACAGCTCTGGAAAGTGCTGGAATTAGCGGTCTTTCTGACGGCCAAAAGGTTTCATTTGATACCGAAATTGATTCCCGCAGCGGCAAAACAGCTGTCGGAAAACTGGAACTTGCATAATAAGTTCAAACGCAAACATTATTGCGATTGTTAAAGACATGAAAGGGCGGGGTTATTCCCCGCCCTATTTTCTTGGACGACTGATCTCCGCTTTGGGGCATTAGCCGACATTTAACCCAACGCAATCCGGTTCACTTCAAATGGCATCGGGTATGGCCACGTCCCAGTTGATAACCTTTTGCAGGAAGTTACCCGTCGGCGTCTGTCGCGGCACCTAAAGTTCGGTCAATCGACTAACTTTCACGGTCTGTTTTTTTAGTTCCAGCAACCCGTAAGCGGTTAGAAATGATACGTCAGCGGCATCACGACCGGTACCGATACGAACGATCTCATTTGTTTTAGCCATACCGGTTGGGTCCACAAGGTGCCAGGCATCTTCGAGATACACCTCTACAACTGCGTGAAAATCCTGGGGTTCTACGTCCAGCCCATAGGCGCTGACCATGCGAGCTGGAATTGCAACCGCCCGCGCCATGGCGATTAGAACATGGGCATAGTCACGGCACACACCCTCGCGGCTTTCAAATGTATTGTGTGCCGTTGTTAGAGGGCAGCTGGCTCCCGACACATATCGGAAGTTGCATGCGATCCAGTCTAGCATGGCAGCGATAAGCGGTCCGCCCGACAGTTCGCCAAACTCGGTTTCGGTGAAATCGTAAAACTTCTCTGGATGACAAAACCGGGATGGCATGAGATCTTTCACCACAGCACTGGGCACAGAGCAAAGCGGCGATTGTCTAAGAGCCTTCAGGTCGGTCAGTGGCCGCAATACACGCACCGATGCCTCATAGGTACACTCGAACTCAGCGTCGGAATGCAACCAGATGCGTTGTCCAATTCCATTCTCCCCATCAATCCGATTGAGCTTACTGGAAGATGGAATGTTTAGTCTTTCAGAAATGACTTCTTGGTCGCCACCCCCCGCTGCTTCCACTTGCAAAAGCAAGTCAACAGGCTGTGGCACGGCATACAAAAGATGCGTAGTTACCTGAATGTCCAAGGAATTTCCCAATGCTGATCGATGAAGTCCGACAGAATTAATGCTGATAGCCAAATACCAATTTAAATGCACTCAAATAATTTTTAGCCATTGGGACATTTTACCATTTAACTTGGTGTCGCTGATCAGATTGGCGCGCCGAAATCCTACGTCTTCTTTGTTCGCAAAGCTGTCGTTACCTTGTAGCTTCAATCAGCTCCGCACCGCTGGCCTCGGAACAGTACACCTCTCTCCCAACACGATAACTCACCAGCTCCGAGCCGCAATTATCATCAAGCATCAAACTCCCCAATTACCTGAAGTTACTGCCATTGCCGCCCTGTAGGGTGTGATTATGTATTGGACAAAAAGTCTTTGATCAAATTTGAGAATTCTGGCGTACGAAGGTAACCATAAGATTTATGATGATTTCGTTCGAAGTCGTTTTCCCCGCGCTTCTTGATCCGGTAGTCGTTATGGACCAGGTCGTCTTCACATTTCACATTTTCTTTGTTTTCACCGTAGTCATCTCCCAGATGTACATCTAATGCCACCGGATCTTTGCGGTCCGCAAAATTCACCCATCGCTTCTTGACCACCGATGGTGTTCTAACTCGCTCTTCCGCATCACCGCGATGTGTAAATTCCTCCATGATCTTGCCTTTTACATGAGGCAGTCCCAGCGGTGATCCAATCGTCACAAAATGATCAACCTCGAAATCCGGGTTGGACTGTCCGAGTAATGTTAACGCATCATACGCGATAATAGTCCCCATAGAGTGTGCCACTATCATGATCCTGCTACCTTGAATTGAGAGCAAAAGCTGAGACAGATCATCGCGCAGTACCGTTCTTTTTTCTTGATCCTGGTAGTACAGATTGAGATCCTTGAGCAATTTTCCCAAAAAAGCATCGGCGGCAGAATTCACGCCAAATTTTTCTTTCAAAAGATCCAGTGTCTCGCCGCTTAGATCAAATGCCTTCGAAGCCAGGTCATCAAGGAAGTTATCCTTTTTTGTTTTCAAAGTATTGGCGACGGCTTCAACGTATGGTTCATCATTGTAGAGTTTATCGAAGTGAAACGCCTCATCGTTATGTAGTGGATGTTTGTAGAGGCGATTTGCCCAGTAGGCCAATTCGAAATCGAAAGGGAGATCGGCGGCGTTTTCGTTTTTATGCAATCCTTCGATGATGGACGACTGCCACCATTCCGCCAGCACGGGTTTCTCGGGCTTGTTTGCCAAGCCATGTATTCCTACAATTACTGATGCGCTCATTGAAGTGAATTCCATTTCAGATCAGCTCAGGAAAGCAAGCCCTGCACAACGGCCTAAAGACTTTTGAGGTACTCAAGCAAGGCATCTATCAGCTTCGGATCCTTCGCCAATTCATCATATCCGTATGCAGGGCCTTCATGGCCTTTATTTGAGTTACCAATCAATTTTGTGTTGAACACGAAATAACCGTCATCTGCGAAGCCGATATTTTGGTCGTCAAATCGCCTGCTACCCACATGGAATGTGGCCTGCCGGCACTCTCCTGCAACGTAGACCGAATTACCATTTACGTCCGTCGGGCATTTCGAGGGTAACAATAACTGGCGCATATTTCGCACAGAACCATTGTGCAAATAAGGAGCGGTTGCCCAAATTCCATTCAGGGGTCGTGCTTTATAACAGGGAAGCATACCATCCGGAAAACACTTGGGATCGTCATTGGTATTTTCATAATCTTTGAGTTTGTCGCCAACTTTGTCGATAAGCTTGTCGGTAAATGATAGCTTGGTCTCTTCAAATTCCAGCAGACCAACTGTTATCTTTTCTATGAAACTCTTGAGGCTGCCATTTCCTGCGATCAGTTTTTTCACATCCTCAGCAATTTGGGTAAGCTCGTCTTGTGATTTCCCGGATTTGCCGGCTTTCAGCGCAGCAATAACTTCATCCGGGTTTCTAATCAGATTATGTATAATCGTACCGGCAACGGAGTAAGCGATTATTCTGATTTTTCGAACTTCATCTTGATCTTTTTGTTCAAACTTCTCACCGTCGCTCAACACTCTTACATACCGTGTAAACAGCCCGGTCAATTCGCGGGCTTTAGCAGCGCGCGTCAAAAAATTTATCGCCATCGTAGGATCGGTTCCTAGTGAGTCCGGATCATTCGGATTTTTCGGGTTCACTATTGGGAACATCTTGGCCGCTATTTTCCTACTCTCATCAGAGCGGTCAATGTCTTGATGACATGAAATACAGTGCTGCTCGAAAACTTCACGCCCATCTTTTGCAAGATCTTCATCGATTGAAGGCAGGCTCGTGTCACTCCACAAAGGGGACTGCAGCTTCCAAAGCAGTCCCTCCAGTTTGGCAAGAGCGCCTACATTAACGGAAGTCGTGTGGCCTCCTTTAATTGGGATCGGAAGAGGGATTGGAAGGGGGCTATCTTTGTCGAGTTCTAGAGAGCCGAAAACGCCAAGAACCTCACCTACATTGCGGCTAAGTGAGCCGAGAGCGGCATTTTTGATACTGCCGTTCCACTGAACCTTGTCGTGTTGCGGCGTATCCCAAATGAAGGGATAGCTTACAGGCGCATTGGCTATCTCTTTGTTGTCTGGAACGCCCAACGCCGTCGCCGCCGTTTCGTTGAATATTGCTCCAAGGGCATCAAGGCGCCCAGGGCCATATTTGCCGGACTCTTCACTGCCTTGGTTTCGCCCGTTCCAGGCATGACGAATCCCGGTCACTTGCTTGAGTTGATTCCGAAGTGTTTTTTTGTCCCCCGTACCACCAGCTCTGCGCTCACTGTTTTGGGAAATAACCGCGCTTGCGAAACGTTCAAATTTCGCATCATCATCATGTGTAGCCTGCATTGCTGCAACCAGTTCCAGCAACATCTTTTCAAAATCGCCGGTTGTCGGGGCGCCTTCAATCAAGATTTTTGAGCCATTGAATTCTATTTGCCCGGTGTGGCAGGCCGCACAGGTCATTCCAAGCCACTCTTTGGAGATCCCGCCATAAAATTTGTTCCCCTTAGCGTTGCCCTTGGTAAAACCGATGGGCAGACCGTCTGGGTTCCAATCCTTCGTTGGTTTTTGTGGCAGGTATCCGAGGCGATCCATGTTGTCTTTGAATTTTGACCTACTTCCAACCTGCTCAAGATTAAGCATCCAGATATAAGGGATGATCTGGGAGCCTTGATCAGTGAACCAGAAATCCTGTCGCTCCCGACAATTCCAATTTTGCGGTACGACCACCTCACCGTCGAAGGCTCCTTCAAAGGTTCCCGATTCGCATTCCTGTGCGTAGGAAGATTGCGTCAGCCCTAGCCATAAGGCAGTTACTAATATCAATGCACCTACCGAAGTGTGTTTCATTGTATTGTCCTCAGGTCTGCATTTCCGTCATCTCGTTCACTTTTTGAAGCGCGCACTTAACGACAGCCGCCGCGGTGATCGGCAGACTCAAAATAAACCTTGCGCCGCAGCCGATTAATGCCGCCAAGCGGTTGATGCGCGGCAAGGGAATGCCAGGGATTGAACGCAAGTTTCTCGCAATGCGCCAGTTCGTCATCGCAGTGTGGTGTTTGGGGCACCTTGATCGTGATTTGGGCCACCTTTACATAGCTGTTTTCCTCATCAGGCCAAGTCGTGGTTGCATCTTCTATATTGAGGTCGTCAGCCTCAGCGCTTCGAGTCTGGATCATGAAGTCGAAGCAAACGTCCTCGCTACAATTCATCGTCTCACCCAATGCTTCGCGTAAATAGTCTTTCGAGGGATTGTCGTCCGTAATTTCTTCAAATGGCATCTGTTCTGTCACTACACACGGTGCCGCGGAAAATTTCATCGCCTGACCAGGGCCGAACAGAAACGGTGCCGCGCCAAAATATTGCACCTGCATTGGGTTGCGTACGATCTTGGGATTAATCTTCGTCGTGATGACGTCGAATGAGGTTTTTGTGCCGCCAAAATCAGCAGGCGTGAATTCGTTGAACGCTGGAATTGCCTCCATGATGGCTTTTAATCTACTGCGCTCCTGAGATTTGGCTGTCGGTTCGTCATCCTGCGGGTCGCCAAGTGCCGCCAGTTTCAGGGGCAGGAAATACGGCCCCGGGTCAGCACCAAGCTCATCAAGTGCCAGAATCCGGTCAAGGCGCAAATAATCCCTTACATTGGCAAAGGCAAACATCGGCGTGTTGACCATCAGGAAATCCTGATTGCAATGGCCATCATCATCACTCAACATCTCTCCGTCGACATTCACGACCTTGATCGCCATACCGCGGCTGCCATTTTGACGAACACCCTTGTCGTCTGCCTTAAGGTCATCTTCGCGCAGTACTGCAGCATTGGAAAATCGAATCCATGCTTCATGTACCCTGCCCGGATGCGCAAACAGCCCGACTTGATACTGTTCTTTAATGTCTTTTCGGATTGTGAATTCGGCCTTCACACAGCCATGCGATTTTGCGTGAACGCCTCGCAAAAGTTTCCCGCCCTGACTTTTGTCATTTTGAGCGCGTTTGTCTTGTAAACTTATTCCCAGCGCAACGGTTTCATCGATGTTGTCGACTTCGTCGACCGGAATAGTCTCAAATGGCGCACCTAATACGGGACATTTTGGCGAAGATGTCATCTTTATTCCTCCACTCAACTTTAATTGTGCCCCGATGCTGCTTCGACGAAAAATCCCTTCTGTTGCTCGTGTTCGAGTAACTAATTTCAAAGTAGCGTATGAATTTTTATTCATCTGGTAAATACAAAAATATATATTTTAGAGAAAACCCAATAAAGTCATATTTTCGCCCCAGTCTTTACAATGCATACGACGAAACATTAGTAGCCAGTGCCTGATTTTTATATTCATCCTCGCAATACTTTGTCCTCATTTTGGCGACAAAACACTGGAATTTTCATCAATTTAGATTGTTTTGAAACTGTGGGCAGACTTTGCATCTTGCTCGCACCCAAACCAAATTGGCGAAGTTTCCTCAAGATGCACGACGACGGCCTGAGGTGTGTAGAACGATCATCCATCAAATCCGGTCAACCACCCCATGTTGGCTGGGTCCTGACAGATTAGAAGGTCAAAGCCGACTTCTTGCATCCGTTGTTTGAAATGCGAGACCCGACGATCAAATTCCGCCGGTTCAAATGCCTTTTTAAACCCCATTTTTTCATTAGCCCCTGCCTGTTACCTCGACAAATGACGCGAAACCTTTTCCAGAAACTCCAACCCTTCCGCCAGCTCCCCAACCTCGATGTACTCATCCGGCTGATGGGCCCGACTGATGCTGCCTGGGCCAAACACCACGGTTGAAAAGCCTGCATCACTGAAATAGCCGCCATCCGTGCCAAACGAGACCACATCCTGGCTGTTGAGACCGGTAATTTCGCTGACAAAGGCTGCAGCCTTCGCGGCATTGCTGTCATCAAGTGCGGGAACCGGTACTTCAGTAATGATCTTGATGTCTGCACTGGCATTGACTGACTTCATGGACGGAAGCAGTTCATTTTCTGCATAGGCCTCGATTTCGGCAACATATTGCGCGCCATCTTCACCCGGCATTGGGCGAAATTCCCAACTGAAATTACACCAACCGGCGGTGGCATTGGTCGCAGCGCCTCCTTCGATTGTGCCTACGTTGAAGGTGCAATACGGCGGATCATACGGAGAATTCGGATATGGCTTGCCTGCCAGTCTTGCCCCGATCTCCTCAATCTTTGCGACCAGTTTCATTGCCGCTGAAATTGCGTTGACCCCTTTGTCGGGATTGCTTGAATGCACCTCGAAACCCGTAACTTCAGTACGCATTTCATAACCACCCTTGTGGCCGGTGATGAGTTGCATTTCAGTGGGTTCGCCAACAATCACAATCTCCGGACGAAACGGTTTACCCGCCATATTCTCAAGTAGCACTGGCATGCCGTAGCCACCGGTCTCCTCATCATAGGAAAAGGCAATATGAATGGGTCTGGTCAGTTTCGCTGCCTTGAACAAGGGAACCGAACCCAATACGCAGGCGAGAAACCCCTTCATGTCGACAGATCCGCGGCCATACAGCCGGTTTTCCTCACGTCTCAGGGCGAAGGGATCAGTTGTCCATTGCTGGCCTTCAACCGGCACCACATCCGTGTGACCACTGAGGACGACACCACCATCGATTTCCGGGCCGATTGTTGCAAACACATTGGCGCGCTCGCCAGCTTCATCAAAACTCAGCGTGGCTTCAACGCCGTGGTCAGCCAGATACTGCGAAATGTAACCAACAATTCCATGGGTCGGACGCCCTGAAATACTGTCAAAACCGACCAGTTGCTCAAGAATGGAGATAGTGTCTTCCAAGGTTTCAGGCACTTTTAATTTCCCTGTTTGTAATATCAATTGGTCTCTTGTTCGAATCCGGCCCGGGGAGCCACTTTTCCAAGCAGTAATTCATTCCCATCAATCCAGTGGTGCATGAAGCCGGGTTTCTTTCGTTATGATGCCGCCGCGATTGCCGATTTCTATAGAGCCATAACGCTCTTTGAAACACATGGGCAACGGGCGATCGCCGGGAATTGAAAGCCAAAGCCGCAGCAGATGACGACGCTTTGCCGGATCAGGCCAGTCCCGAAAACCGGTACGGTCATGCAATTGTGAATGATTATAGACAAACTGCATGTCCCCTGGTTCAAGCTGCATGCCAAATTGCAAATCCTGATCATCCGCAAGTGCATCGAACATATCCAGCGCCTCTATATGCGCTTCACTCAGTGGCATGGCACCGTCAAAGCGTTGGGCGCTATCGATATACTGGCGCTGATAGAAAACCGTCAGGTGCCCCTCGTGCCAGTTTAACGGGGGAATTTCCATAAAGGGTTTTGCATCCGCAGGCACCTCCCCGCGCCGGTCGGTTGCAATCGGGTCAAACAGCAATTTTACAAGGTCGGGCCGAAGTTCACGCATCCTGTTGAAAATTGTGACAGCACTCACCAGCAGCGATTTGCCGCCTTCCTGGGCTTCACGAATGCATAACAACCCGACAACGTCGGCTGAATCGGTATGGAAAGTCTGTCGATCTGATGTTTGATAAATCCGGGTGCTGGGGTCATTCGCATCAGCACCAATGTCGCGCACATGACCCAGTATATGCCCTTGCGCGTTTTGCGACCTTGCACTGCCAAGATGCGCACCAATGCCGCAAAAAATGGTCGCTGCAAATTCCTGAGCGTAGGTCTCAATGGGCAACCCCCGCAATACTTCCACACCGACCCCGCGCAGGAGTTTCTCCCGCAATGCTTCAAGATGGCCACCAAAATGAGCCAATGGGAAATCAGTTTTTGTAATCTCACCAACATCTTTCGACAGACTCAGGAAATGTGTAGCAGCAGCTTCCAAGTCTGTGATGTCATCTGGCGCAAGTTGCACCAGCCACTTTTCTGGATGCTTGGCCATGTCTTTACCAATCCAGGCAGCAGGTCTGGTTATGGCATGTTCAGGAATGTCATAGTGCTGCATGTTGGCTTCCAGATTGAGCTAGACGAGAGCGTTGACCCCTACCCTACGCGGCCATTGCCTGTGAGCATTTGAAGCTGAACAGTTCAGCCGGGTCCAGCACACCTTCAAGCTTGTGTTCGCCGACACTTTTCCAGCGGTCCGGATCAAGCGAGGCAAATTTGCTGCTCGCCAGCACCGGCTGCTGGAGGAACTTGGTCATGTTTTCAATCCGGGCAACTTCGTTGATGGTCGGACCGATCACGGAAAACGAAAGCCTTGAGGGAATGCCGATATTGCCGAACATTACATCGCCGACGTTAAGTCCGATGCCGAACTTGTAGCGCTCCCAACCCTTCGCCTCGCGTTCCTTGTTGGCTTCGGCCGCAGTCTTTATGGCCTGATCAAGTGCCCGATTGGCGGCTTTTGCAGCCGATTTTAGTTCACTCTGTTTCGTGTAGGGGAAAATCCCCAGCACTGCATCACCAATGAATTCCAGCACCTCTCCACCATTGTTGACCACAGGCTCGGCGGTCGCTTCAAAATAGGAATTGAGCATGGCGAAATAATCATCCGGCGGCATCGATTCTGCCAGGCTGGTCGAATTGCGCATATCGCTGTACCACACAACAGCACTTGTGGTTTCACCATCACCACGACGTATTTTCCCATCCAGCACACTGCTTCCGGCTCGATTGCCAAGATAGGTGGTGGTTATGTTGCGCGAGATACGCGATTGCACGACCGTCTTGCAGGCCACCGCGAAGCGACGTTGGATTTTTTGAAGTGAGTGCAGATCATCGGACGAAAATCCATCCGGCCGGTCCGTAGCCCAGGTCACTACAATGCCGCGCGAATTACCGCCTTCAACAGTTCTGGATGTATATCCGGAAAGTTCTGTAGCCTGGACAATATAATCCGTAATCCCCTGCTCCTTGAGCTCCTCAAGCATCGGGAAATCCACCAGTTCATTTTGCCCGCTCAACTGGCGACGCAGCACATCGACATTGTTTTCGATTACAAATTTGAGCGGGCTGGCTTTCCAGGCATCCGATTCATTCTCCTGATGCTGGAATTGCTCAAGCACGGCTTTCTCGCCCCGATTCCATGAAACAGTTTCGGCTTGAAACAACGGGTGCAATGTTGGCCACAACAATCTTGCCCGCTTGATGGGAATACCCACAGCGACCATGCGCATGCACAGCGTTTCAAACATCTCAACAACATCATTGTCGCCCAATGCCTGATCAACAAGCCATTCACGAATTGGCGCAATAAGCGCTTCCTGGGTCATATATTTTCCAACTCAATTTTTCCGCTGCCCGTGTGCTCTGGACAGTCTTGCATATAGTCCCGTAATTTGTGTCTTGTGTCCGTGCGTTTCAATAGCAATGTCTGTTTCTTCAATTATATTCCACATCACAGGAAAACGATACCATGACGCTCCCCCTTGGAACATCTGCCAGTCAGGCTGGAAACGGAGGTGTTGTTCAGCGTTTGCGGCTTTGGTCCGGGCTGGTTTTGATGGTCTACGCCCTGATGCATTTCATCAATCACAGCCTTGGACATATTTCCCTTGAGGCAATGCAGGCAATGCTGTTTATCAGTTCTGCGACCTGGGGTTCAGTACCCGGCAACATCGTTCTGTATGGCGCACTCGGCGTGCACTTGGCTCTTGGCAGTTGGAAAATCCTTTCCCTTCGCACCCTTCGCCTTCCGCTCTGGCAGTGGGCACAAATCCTGCTCGGCGTCGCCATTCCATTTTTACTGGTGACTCACATAATCTTTACGCGGGGCGTCGAAAGCCAACTTGGACTTGATGTCGACTACACCGGTGAGCTCGCAATCCTTTGGCCCGCTGGTGCTCTGCAACAAAATCTCCTGCTGTTGCTGGTATGGGTGCATGGCATCGTTGGTCTGCACTTCTGGCTGCGGATCAAGGATTGGTACCCACGCTGGTTACCGTTGTTTGCAGCCATTGCCGTACTTATTCCCGTGCTCGCAATGACCGGCTGGATGGCCGCGGCACGGCGGGAAGCTGGTCGCGTCATCGATCAAGACGAACAGGCGGTGATTCAAAACATTTATGATTTCGCGCTGCCGCTCGATGCGACCATCAAAACCTGGATCATGGCATTTGGAGCATTTGTTATTTTTGCGCTCGCCACCAAATTCGCATCCAACAGGTTCCGCAAACACGCAAAGGTGGATTATGGCAACGGCAAAATCGTCAATGCAACGCCAGGACAAACCCTGCTTGAAGTAAGTCGCAGTGCCGGTATTCCCCACATGTCGGTTTGTGGTGGGCGGGCCAGATGCTCAACTTGCCGAACGTTGATCGTTTCGGATGACGCGGCGATTTCTCCGCGAACCGGAGCCGAAGACGATTTATTACAAAAAATCAATGCGGCACCCAATATTCGCCTGGCCTGCCAGGCAAAGGTGCATGGTAACCTTGAGATCAGACCGCTGGTTCAACCGCAGCAACAACTCGCAACACCCCCAAATCTTGATCCGCTTGGGTGGGGAGTTGAGCGCGAAGTTGCAATCCTGTTTTTGGACATCAGGGGGTTTTCCCGCATTTCAGAAAAGAGCCTGCCCTACGACATCGTTTTTATCCTCAACAGTTTTTTCGCAGAGATTACTTCTGAAATCGAATCAGCAAACGGTTTTGTAGACAAGTTCATGGGCGACGGATTGATGGCGATATTCGGTCTGACCTCTTCACCGGCTGAAGCTAGTCGTGATGCATTGATTGCTGCAGCCAACTGCCAAAAAGCCACCGCGTCGGTCAGCAGACTACTCACTCAACATTTGGCGGAACCAATCCGGATAGGAATTGGCATTCACACTGGTCAGGCGATCATCGGGCGAATTGGCAAAACTGCTGACCAAAAGGGTCCAAGTCGATTGACCGCGGTTGGTGACAGCGTCAACATTGCTGCGCGACTGGAATCCGCAACCAAGGAACTCAAATCCGAAATTGTCTTCTCAAAGGCGACGCTTGAACATTCCCGGCTGAAGAACCCCGCTAATATGGGGAAACGCTCAAGCATCAAGGTGCACAACATTTCCACACCCATTGAGGTAATTGCAGTCAAGGACACAACGAAACTGGCAAATGCGCTTGATATTGGTTGAGATTTCCCCTTCGGTTTCCACAGGCTGCTGCCGGCATTAATATTCCAGAAGTCACGGACCACGAATACAATGACAAGCATACAAAGTGTGTCAACGACAGCCGCAACCATTTGGATTTTCAGACGGTTCCAATTCAAATAATTGAAACCGGACTTGTTTGTGGTAACAAGAAAACTCACATTATTTCCAATGTGACTTCTACAGTTCTGTTTTCTGATAGTCGCCAATTACAGGTATCGGCAATGGATAAATACGACTTTACAAACGGGTGGTTTGATCATACCGCAAGAAAAACCTGGGATCAGGTAATACCAAAAATCAAACCAAAAAAGATATTGGAGATTGGCTCCTATGAAGGGGCATCTGCCTGCTACTTGATCGATAATCTGGATAGCTCCACGGGCATTGAATTACATTGTGTTGACACCTGGGGAGGTGGAATTGAACACATTGAAGACGGCGTTGACATGGAGGCTGTCGAGAGCCGATTCGATAAAAATGTTGCTATGGCGCTAAAGGGGAAAGAGAAAAATGTTTCCCTCATAAAACATAAAGAACAATCAGAGCTCGTCCTGTCAAAATTAATCAGCGATGGTCAACGAAGCACATTCGATTTTGTATATGTTGATGGATCTCATCAAGCACCGGACGTTCTAGTTGACGCTGTATTAGGTTTTAAGTTGTTGCGGGTCGGAGGTACAATGGCATTTGATGACTATCTGTGGGCAGAAGACTTGCCTTATGGAAAAGACCCCATTAGATGCGCAAAGCCTGCCATTGACGCGTTCACTAATTTGTACTTTCGCAAAGTACAAATTTTGCGGCTCCCGTTTTTCTATCAAGTTCATGTCCAAAAATATTCTGAGTAATTCAGAAAAATCCATTTATCATTTACTGTCGAGAATGGTTTTGGCAATAAAATCCCCAAGATTTTCCAGCACCAAAATTGGCTATCCCCGATCGTCGTAGTATTTTCCAATTGATACATTCGACTGCAAAGCATTTTGAAAACCTGTGCCAGCCATCCATCCAAAGAAGCCATTAACTAACGGTGCTGAACCTCTGCCCTTTGGAGCCAATTTGGCGGTCGACGGCCAATTCAGTAAATTCATCCACAACATAATCGCGTCAAAAAAAGCAACCACGGTGGCAAATACGGACACTGTGTGTTGCACTCGAAATTGAGGAGTTCTCATGGAGAAAGAGCATCAAACGATTGATACTACCAAAGAAATCTCTTTTCACACAGATTTTCCCTGCTATCCTTCTTGAGCCCGGACTTTAGAAAAATGGGGGGTGGCGTGCAGGTGAATTATTTACCTCTAGCCAATTGGATTTAACCGAAAGGCGTTATCAAGGGGGGTACATGGAACGCAATCTCTTAAAATACGTCTGGGTGCACTCAAGGCGCGACCAACTATGGATGTTGATCATCATCCTTTTGTCGATGCCGACATATTTTTTAAGCCTGGAACTGCCAAAACGGCTCGTCAATGAGCCGATTCAAGGTATTGGGTTCGAAAATCCAGGCGATGTTGCAAAATTCAT
Source organism: Hyphomicrobiales bacterium (assembly GCA_021775415.1). Lineage (GTDB taxonomy): Bacteria > Pseudomonadota > Alphaproteobacteria > Rhizobiales > Rhizobiaceae > JAALLB01. Next base: position 54,014 of record JAJFHV010000006.1, read on the forward strand.
GCGCATTGAGATGCCGTTTGGTGAATCGATCACAGGGTCGTCGGTGGTCCTGTTCAATGGGATTGAACTTGAACGGCTTGGTTATCTATTAGCCCTTAGCATCACCTTCCTTGTACTGGTGGTCGCCAATGGTCAGTTTAAACTTTACATCAATACCTATAAGGGCCGCATGGGTGAACGCATCCTGCGCCGACTGCGGTTTGAATTGTTTGATCGGGTGCTGCGTTATCCAATGTCACGGTTCCGACGGACCCGGCCATCAGAAATAGCCAGCATGATCAAGGACGAGGTTGAACCGATGGGTGAGTTCATCGGTGATGCGTTTACCAACCCTATGCTAATGGCAGGGCAAGCATTAGTTGCGCTGTTGTTCATATTTCTCCAGCATTTCTGGCTTGGCCTCGCAACCCTGGTTGTGGTGATATTCCAGGCATGGCTGGTGCCGGTGTTACGCCGGCGTCTCATCGAATTAAATAAAGAGCGCCAAATAGTTTCGCGGCAGTTTGCTGGCAGACTGGGCGAAGTCGTGGAGGGCATTCAGGAATCTCACACCAACGACACTTCAAACCTTGAACGGGCAAACATTGCGGAAATCACCGGAAAATTGTTTTTAATCCGCTTTGAACTTTATCAGCGAAAATTCACGGTCAAGTTTATCAACAATTTTTTGATCCAGTTTCTTGCGTTTTTCTTCTATCTCGTTGGCGGCTACATGGCGATCCGCGGCACCCTCGATATCGGCCAGTTAATCGGTGTGATCGTCGCCTACAAAGATTTACCAGGGCCGATCAAGGGCTTGATTGACCATGATCAAAAACGAAACGTAGTGACTGTACGCTACGAGCAGATTGTTGAGCAGTTTACCCAGGATGTCTTGCAAGACAAAGAATTGCAGGCTCCACCCGCAGAGCCGGTTTCGCGACTGTCCAGCGGTTATGAAGTATCACGGCTTGGCGTGGAGGATGAAAACGGCTCGCAATTGATTGTCAATGCAAGTACAAAGATTGATCTTTCTGAAAGAGTGGCAATTGTCGGTACTTTTGGCGGCGGCGCTGCGCAGTTTGCTGATGTACTTTCCGGGATATTAAAGCCAACCAGCGGCCGTGTCCTGCTTGATGGCAAATCAATTGATAGCTTGCCGGAATACGTTACCGGCCGCAACATCGGTTACATCTATGGCAGCACCTACTTACCGCAGGCGAGTATCCTCGACATAATGTGTTACGTGTTGAAGAACGAGCCGGTCCGGTCATTGGAACGCAATGACCAGGAGCAAATGCATTTTGATACTTTTCTGCAAGAAGCCCGGCGAGCCGGAGTTATCGAGTGGGACTACGCAGCGGACTGGATAGATTTTGAGCGCGTTGGAGCAAAAGATTCCGCAGAATTTTCCGAACAAATTTTTCAAGTTCTGGAAAAGGTTGGCCTCGAGGGCGATGTGCGAGCATTGGGATTACGCGGTACACTAAACCCACAAGAACATCCCGAACTGTGCAATGCACTTGTAGATGCACGCAATCGGTTTCGCGGCCAGTTGGATAGCCTCGGGTTTTCGGAATTCGTCGAACCTTTCGATCCTGTAAAATACAATTCCCAATCGTCGATAGGTGAAAACCTGCTGTTTGGCACAGCCATCGATCCCGAATTTGAGCCGGACAATATTGCATCAAATACGCTTGTTCGTTCAGTGCTGGCAAATGATGGATTGGAAGAAAACCTTTTCGCCATGGGTAAGGAAGTAGCATCAACGACCATTGAATTGTTCGGCGATCTAAATCCTGATAATCCGTTTTTTGACCAACTCAGTTATATGAACCCGGATGATCTTCCAGAGTATCGGGCAATCCTGACAAGAATCGGCAACAAACCTTACGACGAAGTCAGTGACGCCGACCAGATTGCAATCCTCAAGCTCCCGCTTGCCTACACCGAAGACCAAAACCGGCTTGGATTGCTCGACGACAATTTGAAAAACAAAATACTCGAAGCCCGCAGTCGCCTGAATACCCGACTACAGGAACTGCCGGAAATGCCGATCGCGTTTTATGAACCCGATAGTTATAATCCGGCTGCAAGCGTTCTTGACAACGTGCTGCTTGGGCGGGTCTCCCAATCAGCAGCCGAAGGCAATGAACGTGTCAGCGAAGCAATACAGAATTTGCTTGAGGAGATGAAGCTATCCGATGACATCTTTCGAATTGGACTCAATTTCAATGTTGGTTCCGGCGGCAAACGGCTTTCCGAAACTCAGCGACAAAAACTGCACCTTGCCCGGGCGTTATTGAAGAAACCCGACATGTTGATCGTCAATCAGGGAATGAACAGCTTGGGCGCACGCGAGCAGAAACAGATTATTGAAACAGTTCTCAACGAAAGCATCAATTATGGTGACCGCAAAGCTGGCGTGGTTTGGGTCCCGGTAAATCCGGCTTTCTCGGAGCAATTTGATCGTGTAATAGTGTTTGACAATGGCGAAATCGTAGCTGATGGCGCCCCTGCGGAACTTAAAAAATCAAGCCCAGTTTATCAGGAATTAATAAGCTAACCCAGTATCTGTATCGTAAGATGGTAAGGAATTGACGATGGCTACCTTATTGGAAGAAGTGGACCTGCTTCGGAAGATACCGCTGTTTGCAAGCGTAGACCCCGGAAAACTGAAACTGCTTGCTTTTGCATCTGACCGCCAAAACTACAAGGACGGTCAAAATCTCTTTAAGCAGGGCGATGTTGGCGATGCGGCATATGCAATTATTGACGGCTGTGCTCAGGTAATAATCGAGACACCGGGTGGTGAAGTACCGGTTGCCGAATTGGGATCCAACGAATTCATCGGTGAAATTGCCATATTATGTGACGTACCACGCACCGCTACTATTCGCGCCAAAGGCGATCTCCAAACCCTGAAAATCAAGAAGGAGCATTTTGTCGGCCTAATATCACAGTCCCCGGAGCTCGGCATAGAAGTTATGCGAGAGCTAGCCGCGCGACTGTCAAAGACCACTGCCGAACTCAGCGAAGCGCGGCGAGAATTAAACAATGCAAAATGAATCTTCAATACTGTCCTCCAATTCGCGATAGTCAGGACGACGCTAAATTGGCTCAGCCAAGCAAGAATTTGTTCGAGGTCCGGTTTTGGGGGAGCCGTGGGACCTTACCGTCACCCGGACAGCAATTTCGGATTGCCGGCGGCAATACAAATTGCACTGAGGTTACGTGTGGTGATCACACAATCATCTTTGACGCAGGCACCGGCATTCGGGAACTCGGCAGTAAGCTCGTAACGGAAAACAAGGGTCGCAAAATTCATTTGATGATGACCCATGCGCACTATGACCATATTGAAGGGGTGCCATTTTTTGCACCCTTCTTCATGGCAGACTCCAAAGTTGATGTTTATTGCGGCGAACTCGACGGCAGTTCCTCGACAGAAGAAACCATCAAAAACCTGATGCGTCGGCCGTATTTTCCCGTTGGGCCGGATGTATTCACCGCAGATGTAACCTTTAATGACATCAAATCTGGTGACAATATCGGTTTGACGGATGAAATAAAAATCCGAACTGCTCCACTAAATCATCCAGGCGGTGCAACAGCTTACCGGATTGATTTTGAAGGCCGCTCATTTGCCTGCATCACAGACACGGAGCATGTGCCGGGTAAGCCGGACCAGGATGTCCTGGAACTCATCGATGGCGTGGATCTGTTCATCTATGACAGCAGCCTTTGTGATGAGGAACTTTCAGAATTCGCCGGTTACGGGCACTCAACCTACGAAGAAGGCATGCGCTTGTGCAAAATGGCCGGTGCAAAGGCGTTTTTGGCATTTCATCACATGCCATTCAGAACTGATGTGGAACTCGACCGGTTTGAAAAAATCATCCAGGAAGATAATCCAAACAGTGGCATCGCCCGTGAAGGTAGCACCGTTATATTGTAAGTAGCTCGGCTCGACGTTCCGGTTATTGGCCGGAATTTGTTTGATTTTTTGAGCAACGCCACGAGCTTAAATTTCTGCATAACTTTAATTTTCCTGGTGCCCAAACCTTGCAAAAGTCAAAATTTACGTGAAAAATTAGACACAGGAGCGACCGCAACCCATATTATAGGTGTTGTAAGAGATAAATTACGGGGAGATTGGCAAATGCAATCAGTCCGAAAAATGCCCAAACAGCAGCATGGCCCGCGTACGACGGTTCTTGAAAAGTATTTCAAGAACGCCATCGAAATCAACCATAATAATATTGTAGAGACCACGAAGTCCCTTCCGTTTTACACACGCATAGTTATGCAGCAATTGTTGCGACTGGAGACCGGCATCCTTTTATTGAGAACGCCCGACGGGAATTCTTTCAAGATCACAGCAGGCAAAAAAGGTCCAACCGGTATACTGATCCTGCAAAATTGGGGCCTGCCAAGGCGTGCTGCCAGCGGTGGTTCTATTGGCATTGCAGAAAGCTATATCGATGGTGAGTGGGATAGCCCCGATGTCACCCAATTGCTCGAATTGGTAAGTTTGAACGTCGAGGTTTACGAGGACATGGCAAATCAGGGGTGGTTGCAAAATATGGTTGAATCCATCCGCCACTGGTTCCACGAAAACACACCATCAGGTTCAAAGCGAAACATCGCGGCACATTACGATCTTGGAAACGAGTTTTACAAATTGTGGCTTGATCCAAGCATGACCTATTCATCAGCAATTTTTGCCGATGGCGCCAATTCGCTGGAGTCAGCCCAAAACGACAAATACCGTTCGCTTGCCAAACGTGCAGGTATCACACCGGACAGCCATGTGCTGGAAATCGGATGCGGTTGGGGCGGGTTTGCGGAGTTTGTCGCCCGGGAAATCGGTGCAAAAGTTACCGGCCTTACCATCTCCCGTGAACAACTGGAATTTGCACGCCGCCGCATAGCCAAAGCAGGCCTCAATGAGAAGGTCGATTTCAAGTTTCAGGACTATCGGGAAGAAACCGGCAAATACGATCAAGTTGCATCGATTGAAATGTTTGAGGCTGTTGGCGAAAAATACTGGCCGATCTATTTTGAGAAGGTTCACGATTGCCTCAAGAAAGGTGGAACTGCAGGACTGCAAATTATAACCATCGAGGACAAATCTTTCGAATCTTATCGCCGTCGCCCGGATTTCATCCAGCGCTATATCTTTCCAGGAGGAATGCTACCTTCGCCCTCCGCGCTTGCCAAAGTTACTGGAAAATCAGGGTTGTTGTTGGAAAGTGAACGAATATTTCCCCAGGATTATGCCCGCACCCTGCACGAGTGGCGGCTGAAATTCTGGGAGAAATGGGATGAGATCAAAACCCTCGGATTCGATCATCGATTCAAGCGAATGTGGGAGTTTTACCTGTATTATTGCGAGGCAGGATTCCGCACAGAAGGAATTGATGTGCGGCAGATGTTTTACCGCCGTTCCTAAACCAGCAATATAATTTGTATTTCGGTGCCAACAGCAGCAAGGAATGCCTTGCGAGCAGCCTGTCATTTGCAATAACTTGGCTCAAATCTCAACTGCCCTCAGAACGGAAAATGCATGTCAATTAAAACCAACACCGTTGATGCCATCGGAAACACACCGCTTATTCGGTTAACTCAGGCTTCTGAGCAAACCGGTTGTGAAATTCTTGGCAAGGCAGAGTTCATGAACCCAGGTCAGTCAGTTAAAGACCGCGCAGGCCTGTTCATCATCGAAGATGCAATCAAGAAGGGGCAATTAAAGCCGGGTGGTACGATTGTAGAGGGGACTGCTGGCAATACGGGAATTGGTCTGACGGTGGTGGCCAATGCGATGGGATTCAAAACAGTCATTGTCATTCCGGTCACCCAGTCACAGGAAAAGAAGGATGCCCTTCGAATTCTGGGTGCAAAACTGGTTGAGGTCCCGGCTGTCTCTTACAAGGATCCAAACAACTACGTGAAAATTTCCGGCCGTTTAGCGGAGCAACTCAACAACAGTGAACCCAACGGCGCAATATGGGCAAACCAATTCGACAACGTTGCAAATCGCGAAGGACACATGCGCACGACAGCTCAGGAAATCTGGCAGCAAACCGACGGCAAGGTGGACGCATTTGTAAGCGCCGTTGGAACCGGAGGCACACTCGCCGGCGTTGGCATGGCTTTGAAAGAAAAGAACAAGGATATCAAAATCGGCCTGGCCGATCCGATGGGTGCTGCACTTTATGAGTACTACGCCAATGGCGAACTGAAAGCAGAAGGAAGTTCAATTACAGAAGGAATTGGTCAGGGCCGCATCACTGCAAATCTGGTGGATGCGCCAGTCGACATTCCGTTCCAGATTCCCGACAGCGAAGCGATCCCGATTGTGTTTGATCTGCTTCAACACGAAGGCCTGTGCATGGGGGCTTCTACGGGAATCAACATTGCAGGTGCCATCCGGATGGCCAGCGAACTCGGGCCCGGACACACGATTGTCACGGTGCTTTGTGATTTTGGCAGCCGTTATCAGTCAAAACTGTTTAATCCGAAATTTCTCCGCTCCAAGGAGCTACCGGTGCCAGCATGGCTCGTGGACAAATCCATCCCGGAAGTCCCGTTTGAGATGGCCAACGCCTAAAGATTAGCGGAGAACATCGGACATGGCTCACCAGACCCATGCGGCATTTCTGGAGGATGCTTATCAGTCCAGCTGTGAAAGTACGGTCGTCGCGATTAACGAACGCGGTGGCATCATTCTCGATAAGACAAATTTCTACGCCGCCAGCGGCGGGCAACCTGGCGATACAGGCACCCTGGAACTCGCAAACGGTTCAAAAATTGAAATTGCCGCAACCGTTTGCGGTGAAACCAAGCAGGAAATCATACTGGTACCCACAGAAGGTTCACCATTACCGGACATTGGTAATGCTGTAACCAGCCAACTGGACTGGGAACGGCGCTACAAATTTATGAAAATGCACACGGCCTGCCATCTACTGAGCGTTGTTTGCCCCTATCCAATCACCGGAGCAGGCGTCGGTGAAAATGAAAGCCGGATTGATTTTGAACTGCCTGAAGTTGGCGTTACCAAGCAGGAAGTTTCGCAACTGTTGATGGAACTGGTCAATGCGAATCACCCGGTATTCACGCAGTGGATAAGTGAGGCGGAGCTTGATGCCGATCCATCGATAATTCGATCCAAAAACGTCAAACCGCCGCGTGGTATTGGAAATATCCGGCTGGTTTGCATCGGTGAAAATTCATCCATTGACAGTCAACCATGTGGCGGTACACATGTAAGGCATACCGGTGAAATCGGTGAAATTCACATTGGAAAGATTGAAAACAAGGGTAGGGAAAACAGGCGCTTTCGAATCCGGTTTGGAACATCACCTCAAGGCTAAGGTATGGACTCCGATAGGACTAGCACAAATTTCATAACCCCACTGGATGCCATAGAGGTAATCGGGCGCGAGGGCGTGTCCTTTGTCGACGCTTCCTGGTATTTGCCGGCACAAGAACGCGATGGCCACTCAGAATACCTTTCCATGCGCATACCCGGCGCGGTTTTCTTCGACATTAATAAAATTTCGGACCAAACTACCGATCTTCCACATATGTTGCCGACCCCGGATCATTTTGCACGCGATGTGGGCGCCTTGGGCATCAGCAACCACAATCTGATCATTGTGTATGACGGTCCTGGTTTGTTTTCAGCGGCAAGGGTTTGGTGGACATTCCGCATTATGGGTGCATCAAACGTTGTCATCCTCGAAGGCGGATTCGATCGCTGGAAAGAAAACGGTTTCCCAATCGAGACCGGCAATCCAAATCCTCCCGTCGTTCGGGTATTTGAAGCAAATTTCGACCCTGCCCGGGTCGCAAACCTTGCGAGCGTCAGCAACAATATTGAAACAGATGAAGCTGTCGTTATTGATGCCCGGCCAGCTGCGCGATTTGCTGGAGAGGCAGCAGAGCCTCGAGCGGGATTGAGAAGCGGTCATATCCCTGGATCAAAATCGCTTCCGGCAAACAGCCTTGTTGAAGAGGGAAGACTCAAAGATACAGCCGAACTTGATACAATCTTCAGTAATTTGGGTATAAAGTCAGATACGCCAGTCATCACAAGCTGCGGTTCAGGGGTTACAGCAGCGATTTTAAGTCTCGCACTTTCGGAGACTGGCCGTGACAACTATCGACTCTATGACGGATCCTGGGCGGAATGGGGTGTGAAAGGTGGACCCCCGATCAAGACGAAATGACAGAAAAAAAGATCCCCAAGGGCAAAAAACCACCGCGACGAAAGAAGATGCTGTCAGCACATGTCACGCATCTTGAAATGACTCATCCTTTGTTGCGCAGTTTACCGGTTCCAACCCGCCCGATGATTGCGCTAATGCGCGCCAAGAACATTTCCACCGGATTTTATCGATACATGTATGAATTGGTTGGCAAGTCTCATCACTGGCAAGACCGCAGACTGATAGATGACTTCGAACTGGACGAAATCATCAATTGTGATGAATGCGAAATCCATGTGCTTTACGCAGATGGATGTCCCGCCGGTTTCTTTGAGTTTTCCACCGCCGCCCTGCCCGAGACCGTTGAATTTGTACATATCGGGATAAGCCCTGACATTCAGGGTTTGGGAATTGGAAAATGGTTTGTGTCGACAGCCATTCGCACAGCCTGGTTACACAAGCCCGGCAGGTTGATCGTGCACACAAACACACTCGATCACCCTGCCGCTTTGCCATTGTATCAGCGACTTGGGTTTTCTCCCTTCGCTGTCAGCGATGAAATTATAGAGCCCTGGAACTAGGCTACTTTCAGCGCTTCTTCCGGTGCGTTCATTTCCATCTCAAGTGCGTCCGCAACCGCCTGGTTGGTGATGCGCCCGCGGTGAACATTCAATCCATTACGAAGGTGAGGATCATCCGCAATCGCATTGAGACCATTGCTGGCCAGCGCCAGGCCAAAGGGCAGGGTCGCATTGTTCAGCGCGTGGGATGAAGTAAGCGGCACCGCACCAGGCATATTGGCAACGCAGTAATGCACAATACCATCCACCACATAAGTTGGATCAGAGTGTGTGGTCGCTTTTGAAGTTTCAAAACATCCACCCTGGTCAATCGCAACATCCACAATTACAGCTCCCGGCTTCATCTTTGAAAGCATGTCACGTTTCACAAGTTTCGGTGCAGAAGCCCCGGGAATGAGTACTGCACCAATGACGGCATCCGACGCATAACATTCTTCTTCGATGGCTTCGACCGTTGAATAACGGGTCTTGACCGCATTGCCGAAGATATCATCAAGCTCGCGCATCCTTGGGAGCGAACGATCAAGGATCGTTACATCAGCACCCAAGCCAACAGCCATTTTGGCTGCATGGGTTCCAACGACACCACCACCAATTACCAGAACTTTTGCGGACGCAACACCAGGAACACCACCCATCAATACACCACGGCCATCATTGGGTTTCTGCAAGCTTGTTGCTGCACACTGGATGGATAACCGGCCGGCAACCTCACTCATTGGTGCCAGCAGCGGCAACCCGCCATCGCGGTCCGTCACGGTTTCATACGCAACCGCAGTACAGCCTGATTCCAACAACCCATGGGTTTGATCGGGATCGGGAGCAAGATGCAGATAGGTATAGAGTATTTGACCTTCACGCAGCTGAACCCATTCGCTGGGCTGTGGTTCCTTGACCTTTACAACCATTTCCGCCGTGTCAAAAACCTCTTTGGCAGTGCCAAGCACTTTCGCGCCAATTGCTTCGTAAGCGGCATCGTCAGCACCAATTCCAGCTCCGGCATTGGTTTCAACGACGACCTCGTGACCTCTGGCGATGTACTCGCGGGCAGAACCCGGTGTGACTCCAACGCGAAATTCGTTGTTCTTGATTTCCTTTGGTACCCCGATGCGCATGGTTATCTCCTCAAACGCTAATTTTGTGGCGGGACAATATCCAAATCTTTACAGCATGTCCGTGCAAAGATCGGCTTGCCAACAGGCATTTTCCGTGAATAATTGCACTAATTCTGGAATTTTTGAGGATTAATTGCAAAATGAAGATGGACACGATTGATCAGTCGATTCTGGTAGCGCTTCAGGGCAATGCACGCATTGCCAACGTTGAGTTGGCGGCAAAAATTGGCCTGTCGCCATCAGCGTGTTCGCGACGCCTGGAGCAGCTTGAAAAATCCGGCATAATCGAGGGCTATCAGGCGGTGATTTCAAACAAGGCGCTTGGGCAGACCATTACATCGATTGTTCACATCACGTTGGATGGACAATCCGAAAGTCATCTTGCCGCCTTTGAAAATGCGGTGAGTGAGTGTCCCCATATCGTGGCGTGTTTTTTGATGTCGGGCGAATGCGATTACATCGTGCGGGTCAATGCGCGGGACATGGAGCATTTCGAACACGTCCACAAAAACTGGCTCTCCACCCTGCCCGGTGTTTCCCGAATTCAGTCCAGTTTTGCCATGCGGATGGTCGTTAACCGGGCAAACATTGATGTTGATCTAATGGAGAAGGGCTGAGTTATAAAGTCCGGGGTTTGGCATCTCTTGAAAACAGATAGCAGCAAATTGCAGCGGCCAGGACAATTGAATAGCATAAAAATAGCGCTTGATAGGCATTCCCGGGATCACCCGCCACCGTATTGGATTCGACAACCCATCCACTGATCACCTGAAACAGGCCAGCACCGCCAATCGAACAAAAATTAAGCAGGGTCACCCCCCGGCCGGTAAGATGTGAGGGGACATACGATTTACCATGGGCCATTTGCACCGCATAACTTGCGCCGAAAAACCCAATCACAACGAAGGCAATTGTGGCCCAAAACACGGATACCGGTGCCCCAACCGCCAACACCGCACAAGTAATCAGCACAATCGCATTCCCGATAAAGACAACCCATTTGCGTGTGTTGAAAATGCGGTCCATTGGTCCAAAGGCAAAGGTTCCAAGTACCAGTGAGATCGCCATAAAAAGCGTGACGCGCCCAATCTCGAGGCTGCCCAACCCGTAGATGTCTTCCAAATAAGGGCCGACCCAAAGGCCACGAATACCGCCTGCAACCACATAACCTGTCAGGATTAGCGGGAATATTGGCCACAACTCACGAATCTTGAGTATGTCGAGAAAACCGCCACCGGATGCTTCCGTCTCAATTCTCTTGGGATCTGCGGTAAGGGTTAAAATACCGATCCCGACAACAACCGTGGAAACCAGAAGCGAAATACCGACAACGCGCCATCCAAACGCATCCATCGCAAGCGCAAGCGGTTCGGTTCCAGCGATGTTGCCCAATGTTCCAAGCGCCACAAATGTCGAAACACTCGACGCAAACTTTGCAGCAGAACCTGTATGTGCGAATATAAACATTGGTGCCATGAGCGCCGGTGAACATCCGATACCAATCAGCCCCATGGCTACAATAACCATCCAGGGGCTACTGGCAAAAGCAAACAGTGCTATTCCGCTCCCGGCAAATAACAAAAAAATATAACCCGCCGTTCGCCTTGGACCATAGCTGTCCAGCAGGTATCCAACGGGGAACTGAAACAGGGCAAAACACACAAACCAGGCTCCGGAGGCAAGCGCCAAATCGGTTGGGTCCATACCCAAATCACTGGTTAACACCGGCGTTAAGACCGCCAGAAAGGAGCGGTAAAACTGACTGAGAACATAGGATAAACAATAAACCGCAATTCCAACCATCATACGTCTCTCAGTTGCGTGAACCCAAAAGCCGTAGTCGCCTGACAAAGCCATGACAAGCAAAATTAACACTAACGCCATCAATTCGGTGAACACTGTGTCTGACCTGAATTATTGAATTGAGCCGATCAACAAACTAGGTGAGAGACAATCGAAACCAGTCCATCAGGAGCAGTAATTTGTTAAATCAAATCGGCGGTATCCATCACATCACCTCGATTGCAACTGACGCGAACAAGAACAACCGGTTTTTCACCAAAGTGTTGGGCTTGAGAAGAGTAAAGAAGACGGTGAACTTTGATGTACCGGACGTGTACCACCTTTATTATGGCAACGAAGAGGGGGCACCGGGCTCTGCCATTACCTACTTCCCCTACCCCAACATTGGGACCCGCACCCGTGGCTCTGGCGAGATAGGCATCACCGCATTTTCAGTTCCAAAAGGTGCGATGGGGTATTGGCAGAACCGCTTGGTTGAAATGGGCATCGCGAACCTTCAGAGCAGTGAACGATTTGGGGATGCACGTCTCGAGTTCACCGGACCTGATGGTGAAGGTCTGGCAATGGTGGAGACGGATGATGACAAGCGGCAGCCGTGGATTGGAAACGATATTGGGACAGACGTTGCAATTCGAGGGTTTCACTCCGCTTCAATGTCGCTGAAAGATGAAGGCGCGATGCGCGAGCTTCTGGTTTTCATGAATTACGAAATCGCTGATACCAAAGACGGGGTTACACGTCTTGTTGCAAAAAAGCGTAATGGAGCCGACATTATCGACCTCCAAACGGCCCCTGCCAGTGACAACGCACAACAAGGGGCTGGCTCGGTGCATCACATTGCGTTGGCGGTAGATAACGACAAAGACCAGGCCGCAGTGAGGAAAGCCCTAAAGGATACCGGCTATGCTGTCACGCCGGTCATCGACCGGAATTATTTTCACTCAATCTATTTCCGGGTGCCGGATGGTATTCTTTTTGAGGTAGCAACCAACAATCCGGGCTTCACTGTGGATGAAGACCGCAAGGCTCTGGGACAATCCCTGAAACTGCCACACCAGCACACCCATCTGCGTGAACAGTTGGAACAGACCTTGCCAGTAATAGAAGATTGAGTGCTTGTTTGAATGAATTGCCTGTGGTTGAAATCGACAACCAAAATCGTTCAAAAGCAGGTGTAATGTGAAGGTTTCTGAAGCTCTCGAAAAACGCATCTCGGTTCGTGCATTCACCGAACAACCCGTAGATGAAAAAACCATCACCGGTGTATTTGAAAAGGCTGCCCGTGCGCCCTCTGGCGGTAATGTTCAGCCTTGGCGCATCGTGGTCTTAACCGGCGACAAGCTCGAAGCTTTCCGGGCAAAGATGGAAGAAATCCTCTTAAACACCTCCCTGCCAGCAGAAGCTCCGGAATACCATGCCTATCCACCCAAGTTGAAAGAGCCTTATCGAAAAGCTCGTTTTGAAGTCGGCGAAGAAATGTACGCAACCTTGGGTATTGCCCGCGAAGACAAGCCCGCTCGCCTTGAATGGCTTGCCAATAATTTCCGGTTCTTTGGCGCACCAGCGGCGGCATTCTGTTTTATTGAGCGTATTATGGGTCCACCCCAATGGTCTGACATGGGCATGTTTTTACAAAGCGCCATGCTGATGTTTCAGGAAGAAGGTATAGATACCTGCGCCCAGGAATTTTGGGCCAGATATCCAAAAACCGTGTCAGAGTTTTGTGATATTGATGATGAGTGGATGCTGTTTTGTGGATTGGCTATTGGCTACCGTGATGAAAATCACCCGGTCAACCAATTGCGTACAAAACGTCTCGACCCCAAGCTCTGGCTTTCCGTGCTATAGCTGGGGGACGGCCAATTACTATTCAGTCCGGGAAAATTCCATCGAGCCGGCTTCTTTGAAAAGCTTCGACGCGTTGTCGTAACTCTGGAAACTCGAACTAAAGCCGTTCTCCTTTTCCGTGGATACAATCTGGCGAAAACGGCGCAAGTTACCCGTATCATTGTCTACAAATGTTGCTGACACCACCAATGAACCGTCCTTTAAAACACCATTTGAGGTGGTGAGTTCAGAATTTGGAAAAGGCGAGATAAATGATCCCGTTATCTCTCCATCCTTAACCGATAATTTCCCACGCACGGTTGTTTTTCCCTGGGTGCTGGCACATTCTCCCGATATCTTCAGTTCACTTGAAGATTGGTCAAACTTGTTCTCAATGCGGCAGCTGACACGTTGCTCTTCATCGGAAAATTCCAGTGTGGCCATACCTCGACCACGGAACTTTCCATCGAGGCTTGCAAGAAATTCACTAGCCGCGTCGGCAAACGCTGTACTGGTTGCAAAGCAAAGAGCTGCGCATGCATAAATTGCGGTTTTCGGTAACATTAAAACTCCTGCATGGAAAAATCCGGTACCGATTCAGTTCATAGACTCACAATACGGCACCAATTGTGTTCAGTTGCCATGTCCATGGCCTAATCTTGCCTGCGAGTCCACAACCTAAGTGTTAAAAGATTGGCAGGAAGTATGATGAGATTTGCAAACAATGCGACGATGAGGATGGCGATTATCAGCTGCCCAAGAACCGGAATAAATGGCAATGCACTGGTCAGCGTTACCATGCTGGAGACGCAAATGATTATCGTACTTGCCCCAAGCGCTGGTCCGACCTCATAAAGTGCATCACGCAAAGCAGTTGGCATGTCTTTTCCGGTGCGCTGTTCCGCCTGAAAAACGTTCACAACATGCACCGCATTATCAATCGCAATACCAAAGGCAAGTGTCAGCGCAATCACCTCTGACATGTTGATCAACCCGCCGCGCAAATACAGCAGGAATTCAATAAACAGGATGGGAAACAAGTTTGGGGTCAACACCGCCAACGCTATCAATGGAGAGCGGGTGGCAATACCAATCATCAAAACACCACACGCGATAGCGAGCATCAAACTGTTGCGTAATTGACCGATCAGCTTGGTAAACTCCTCCGCCATCAATACCGGGAACCCGGTGATCTTGATGTCGTCACCGAACTCAAGAACGCCCAAAAGCGCCCGGATTTCTTTAATTTCCGTGAGCGTCTCGGTAATCGACTGATCGGAAGGAATTCGCACTGAAACAAGCATTTCAGAGCCATCTTGTGATAGATAACCGCGTCGGGTTTGCGGTGGCGCTGCCTCCAGTTCACGGGCAACTTTGTTGATTGCCGCCTCGCTTGCCAGACCCTTCCAGATTGAATGGAGTGAAAAAATCTGCGATTCGGCAAATCCCTGCGATAACACCGCTTCGACATCTTTCAGTCTCTCGCGGTTTTCCAGCGACGACAGCCGTCCAGAATTAGCAACCGGTACCGACATAAATACAAAGGACCTGCCACCAAATACATCATTCACAACGCTTTCAGCCTGATAGGATTCAGATTCGATTGGCAGATAGTCGGTCACCCGGTACTCCGGCCGAATAAGAAAATGCACAAATATCAGTCCGCCGATAACAACCAGTGCAGTAAGCGATATCCAGACCGGAAACTTGGACGATATCAGCGTCGCCCATGATCCCAATGTCCGATGTTCACGACGAGGCTTGCGGAACTTGATCAGTCCCGACTTGATCGCCCAATGCCCGGCAATCGGCAATCCAACGATGACCGACAAAAACGCTAATCCAACCGCTGCTACACCCAACCAGGCGAATTCCACCAACGCATCGCTGGAAGCAATTGAAAACGAGAAAAATGCGATTGCAGTGGTAATGGATGTCAGCGAAGACGCAGGCCCAACGCGCCATATTGCGTCTATCAAATTCCCCCGTACGACTTCCGGCGTTCGATCTTCAGATTCTGCGTTGGACCGATGCCAGCGATAATAAAGTACAATGCCATCCGCATAAGCCAGGATGAGCGCCAGCGTTGGCAACACCGTCGTAAGATAGGTCACAGGAATACCGGCCATCCCAAATACACCAAGCGCCCAAACCGCCGTAAGCGTCGGTGGAATGCCGCAAATTACCGCTGCAATTACGCTACGGAAAACCACCAGTGCAATTGCAGCACCCAAAATCAAACCAATAACCGTGAGCCTCACCTGGTCGCTGATCAGTGCATCTATGATCGTCAGACCAATTGGTGTTAGACCGGCGTAATGAACTTCAAAATCCTCTGGTGCCGCGTGGTTTACCGCATCTTTCAATGTTTTAAACGCCGCATAGGCTTCTCTATCGCCTCCGCCCTGCAGTCCAACATCAAGGGTAACAAATATAATCGCCGCCTGGTCCGCTGGTGAAATCAGACTGCGCGCCTGGGGATGGTCTTTTATCAACCGCGCCACTAGCGCTTTGGCCTGCGCATCGTCAGCAAATATGTCAGGAAAAAACTGGTTTAATGCACCGGTTTCCGGATCCGGGTTTGGAATGGAAAACATCGAGAGTGCCGAACTCACCCCTTCAGTGATCGCAGTTTCGAGTTGAAGAAACCGCAAGTCTTCCAGACCAGATGCAGTGTTTAATCGTGGCGAACGGACAATGACTGCTATGTCACGTGAGAAGTTCCGGAAATTCTTTTTCTGGTTTGCATAATTCTGGAAGGCGGCCGAATCTTTCGGCAGGACAGAAATCACATTGCCATCAAAGCGAATGCCCCCCAGGAAGGACATGCTGATCAAGAGTGAGATCACAATCAGAATTGAAGAAAGAACAGGACGAGCCAGAGCGGCCACCCCTATTCGTTCCAATCCGAACCCCAGTCCCCACATAAAATGCTTCCCCATCTGTATATTAGCCCGCAACTCATAGCGGGACGATAGTCCGAAAGCAAAACCCTTTTGCCGCTGCTACAGTATGACCTGATTGGGTTGGGGGTATTCACCGCCAGCAGACAATAGTCGATTGTTAAATATCGGTAGCCAGTTTAGCCTGATTCTTCACATCACAAATATTTGTCGAGCTCATGAAATTTCCAGTCCCCCTTCTAGAAACCACCCTGGTACGCAGATACAAACGGTTTCTTGCCGACGTGGAATTACCGAGTGGCGAAGTCATAACGGTCCACTGCGCCAACCCCGGTTCAATGCTCGGACTGACGGAACCCGGTATACGGGCATGGATTTCCGACAGCCAAAATCCAAAACGGAAACTTCAATACTCCCTGGAAATGGTGGAGGCTGACAACACACTGGTTGGCGTAAATACCAATTTGCCCAACGCTCTGGCTCGCGAGGCCATTGAAGCGGGAAGAATTCCGTCTCTCTCCAAATATGAAAATCTCCGCACCGAGGTGAAATATGGCGAAAACTCGCGCATTGACATCTTGCTGGAAAGCTCAAAAGCGAAACCCATCTATGTTGAAGTGAAAAATGTTCACTTTAGTCGCACCCCGGGTCTATTTGAATTTCCAGATAGCGTCACGGCCAGAGGTGCCAAGCATTTGGATGAAATGGCAAGAGAAGTTGAAAAGGGCAATCGCGCTGTAATGTTGTATGTTGTTCAGCGCAATGATGGTGATCGCTTCAGACTCTCACGCGACCTTGATCCAAATTACGGCAAAGCCTTCGACCGGGCACGCAAAACAGGCGTTGAAGCAATTGCAATTCGCTGTGATGTGCAAACGGATGGAATTGACGCTGTCGACCTAATCAAGTTAGAGGAATAGCGAGGCGCCACCAGGGTGCCGGGTCCATATGAGTAATTGAATGCAAGCATACATTGACGCAGCACAAGCACCTGAAAAAAACACGGGCGCGATCAAACTGTACGACCGCGAGGCGTTCGACGGTATGCGGCGTGCATGCAAATTGACCTCAACCTGCCTTGATGCGCTGGCGGAACTTGTTGAACCCGGAGTATCTACCCAGGACATCGATGATTTCGTCCATCAATTTGGGCTCAAGCACAACGCAATACCGGCGACCCTTAATTATCGCGGATATACAAAATCCTGCTGTACCTCAATTAATCATGTCGTTTGTCACGGCATTCCCAATGCCAAGCCCATGCGAGAAGGTGATATCGTCAACATCGATGTGACTTATGTGCTCGATGGATGGCATGGCGATTCAAGCCGCATGTATCCGGTGGGTGAAATAAAACGCGCCGCCGCGCGATTGATCGAGGTCACATACAATTCACTGATGTTGGGCATCGACGCAATCAAACCTGGCGCAACTACTGGTCATATTGGCGAGGCAATCCAAACCTATGCTGAGGCGCAGCGCTGTTCGGTCGTTCGCGATTTTTGCGGCCATGGTGTCGGCCGGCTTTTCCACGATGCACCCAACATTCTTCACTATGGTCGAAAGGGCGAGGGTTTTGAACTTCGCCCCGGCATGATTTTCACAATCGAACCAATGATCAATCTTGGCCGACCAAGTGTGAAAATTTTGGGGGATGGATGGACTGCCGTAACACGGGACCGTTCGCTATCTGCACAATTTGAACACTCAATTGGCGTGACCGAGGAAGGCTGTGAGATATTTACCCTCTCACCGGCTGGCTATACACTGCCACCTTACGTAAGAAGTTAGACAATTGTAAATTAACCCGGTCTTGTGGGGGACCTGATGGCAGACAAAAGTGGAGGCTTCTCCGAAAGCGGGTCGCGAAACCAGCATTTTCTGGGGCATCGGGCTCGCCTTAAGGAAAAATTCCGGGAAAAGGGCTCCGAGGCGCTGGCAGATTACGAACTGCTTGAACTTTTGCTGTTTCGTTCCATTCCACGTCGCGACACCAAACCGCTGGCAAAACATTTGATCGGGGAGTTCGGATCATTTGCCGAAGTGATCAGTGCGCCCTCCTCTCGGCTTTCAGAAATTTCAGGGCTTGGGGAAGCTACAATCACGGATCTGCAACTGGTAAAGGCTGCCGCGGAATCACTGGTCGCCGGAACGGTTAAAGAGCGCACCCTGCTCGACTCATGGTCATCGGTGATAGACTACTGCCGCGCAGCCATGGCATTTAAAGCACGTGAGCAATTTCGGATATTGTTTCTGGACAAGAAAAACCGATTGATCCGGGACGAAGTGCAGGGCAAGGGCACGGTGGATCACACTCCGGTTTATCCCAGGGAAGTTGTACGCCGGGCACTGGAATTATCCGCTACCGCCCTCATATTGGTCCACAATCACCCGTCGGGTGATCCCACGCCATCCCGGGCAGACATTGAGATGACCAAGACAATCGTCAAGATTGCAAACTCACTCGACATAACCGTGCATGACCACATCATCATCGCCAAGGATGGTCATGCAAGCCTTAAGGGCATGCAGTTAATGTAGGTAGGGTCAGCGTTTGGTGACGACAATGAAATCACTGCCTTTTGGCGTGGTTTCAAGGCTGATGCCATTGTCCGAAATCGAGATGGATGATCCCGGTGTCAGCATTACCGAAATGCGTCGACGCACCTCATCACTGATTTCAAGACGCGACAGCGCCTCGCCCAGTGAACGTGTTTCCGCCTTTTCAGAAGCAATCGGTCCATCATCCGTATAGACCGCTACCCGTGGCCGATCCTGCAAACTGACTGAAATCCAGTTTGTATCTGTATCACCAATCTCAAAATCCATCGCAGTCACCAAATGAGTTCCAAGTGGAATTTGAGGGTCACGGATGTTGATTGGAGCATCATATACCGGTGTAAAATTTTGCCGGACAAAAATATGTCCATTAGCGGGTCGCGAACGACCGGTCGCTGCAAAAAGCACCGTAAGAAAATCGGCATCAAACTCACCGGTTGGTTTTCTGCCCAGACTTTCCTCAAAGTCGCGAATTGCACCACGGGTTCCCGAACCGATTACGCCATCAACAACGCCGACATTAAAGCCAAGAGAATTCAGGATTTCCTGCGCTTCGATAACTTCCTGTCTCTGGGTGCGACGGGTTATCAGAATTCGCAGAGGCATTGCACGGGTTTTTTCGTCACCAACAACTTCTTTTTTCAATACGATCTCGTGCAACCAGCGGTCCATTTCCGCACGCTCGGCATAGGGCATGGATGGTTGGAACAAAACATCGTGTTGTACGAATTCTGGCGCAACTTGATCATTGGCGATAACCACATGCGCTCCTGAATTGGTAATGGAAAAAAGTTTGCGGGCAAATCCATGGGGAAGCCGGACACAACCGTGAGATGCCGGGTATCGTGGCACGCTATTGGAGGCATGAAGCGCTATCCCTGACCAGGTTAGTCGCTGCATGAATGGCATGGGGGCGCCATTGTAAATGTTGGAAAAATGGCGGCGTCGTTTATGCAGAATGGAGAAGATTCCGGTGGGTGTAGAATACCCGGCTTTCCCGGTGGAAACATTGGATGTGGCAATGACCTCTCCGCCCCTGAACACCCGCAGACTCTGGTCCTGCGTCGAGATGATGATGTGAACCGGATCGCCGTTTGCCTGTGCAAAAGCACACGTTGCGAGAATGATAAGAAAGGTTAAGACAGAACGCATTACAAACCTCTGGTTTTCAGCACTGCCCCATATGAAAAACTATCGGAGATTTCGCTCATTTAATCAATAGCTTGACGAAATGTTGATCAGGAAACTCGGAACATCGTTAAAATCAGAAAAGATTGCATTGCAGATTGAGTGCATATTGCGGCATTGTCGCCAGACAATTCCATTCGCGAGAACATCAGGAAATGATTGAATTTTATTACGCACCAACTCCCAATGGCTGGAAAGTTGCCATTATGCTGGAGGAGAGCGGTCTGGAATATAAAACTCATTTAATGAGCCTGACTTCTGGAGATCAGTTCAAACCCGAATTTCTGAAAATCAGCCCAAACGCCAAAATGCCCGCGATATTGGATCGCGAGGGGACCGAAGGACCCGTAAGCGTTTTTGAAAGCGGGGCCATTCTCCTCTATCTTGCTGAAAAGACACAAAAATTCAGCGCGACCGACACAAAGCGCCGCAAGGAAACGCTGGAATGGTTGTTTTGGCAGACTGGTAATCTGGGGCCAATGGCCGGACAACTCAGTCATTACAGAAATTATGCACCGGACGATCAGGAATATGGATTAAAACGCTACACCGGTGAATACGAACGTAATCTGGCAGTTCTGGAACGCCGCCTTGAAGGACGCGACTACATTGTCGATGAGTATTCGATTGTAGACATGATGACGTTTCCATGGGTGTTGATTGCAAAGCCACTTGGTGTCTCGCTTGACCAGTTTCCAAACGTTGCCCGCTGGCGTGGTCTCGTCAAGGAACGGCCAGCAGTGCGCCGGGCCGTTGATCTGCACAAAGAGGTGCAAAAACATGATCAGAATGCAACGAACAACGACACCCTGTTCAACCAGGGAGCGGGCCACTTGATGGGGCAAATGTAAACCTTTTGGATAAAGTCACTTGTGCCGCAGCCAATGGCGAAAAAAATGTATTAATGTCCTATAAGTGATTC
Source organism: Hyphomicrobiales bacterium (assembly GCA_021775415.1). GTDB lineage: Bacteria > Pseudomonadota > Alphaproteobacteria > Rhizobiales > Rhizobiaceae > JAALLB01. The sequence goes on from JAJFHV010000006.1 coordinate 75,107, forward strand.
ACAAGTGGCTGATGTCGGGACCCAGAACCTCTTCATGATAAACGGATTTGGACTTCAAAACATCGGACTGATGGCAGTCCGCAACCCGCTTGTGGCTACCATTCTTGTCGGGCTAATTACACTTGCCTCCATCTTCGGAGTTACCCGCCTGGGGTTTTCTGGCGACAACATCGAGATTCTGCGCGACGGATCGCAGGAAATGGCCGACTACGACCGGCTGCTCTCATCGTTTAGAGACTTCAATAATGATGCGATCATCTTGATGCGTACAGACGATATGGCGACGGTAGAAGGCATCGAAACGTATCGGGACTTACACTTCGAATTTTCGCTTGATGAACGGGTGGAAAGCGTGTTGTCGCTGTTTTCGCTGGTTCAGTACGATGATTCGAAAGGTGGCTGGATGTCGGCGGTACCCGCCCGGTTTGGCAGCGATGACGAAGTCAAAAGCTTTCTCCGCAAACTCGCACTAGATATTCCAAATGCCCAATCCCTGTTTGGACCCGAACTCGATTCAGCGGTGATGGTTGTTTACACAAGAGACAAGGCCATTGATGATGCCCGGGTCCGCGAAACAATTTCAGCGTTTACAGAGCTCGTAAAAGAATTTGAACGGCCAGGTCTCTCAATCACAATCGCAGGACAGCCTGCAATCCGGTCTGATCTTATCCGCAATATTCTGGGTGATTTACTGCTACTCGCACCGATTGCGCTGCTGATGTGCGGTGGCATCGCGTTTATTTTGTTTCGCCACCCCCTGCCCGCCTTTTTATGTGCCCTACCCTCACTGGTATCCATCACCTGGTTTCTTGGAGGCGCTGGCTTGACCGGTACCGATATCAACTTCCTCACCAATATCCTGCCAGTCCTTTTGATTGTTATCGTGTTTGCTGACACGCTGCATCTTTACCTGAAGTGGCAAAAACTGAATCTGGACAGTGCCACACCCATAGCAGCACTTGAACAGGCTATTCAAGAAATTGGACCCGCCTGCGCGATTTCCTCGCTTACCACAGCCGCCGCGCTCATTTCTCTGTGCGCCAGTGGAAATATGGGGCTTATTGAACTCGGTGTGGTCGGCGCAATTGCAGTTCTTGCAGGATTTGTCTGTGTGATCGTGATTTTGCCGCTCGGATGTTACTGGGCACTGAAGTTTGGCTTCAATTCCAAACACTCCACATCCGACAGCCTGAAATTCGTCGCAAGACCCGCAATTGCCGCGTTACGCCACAAGGGTATCGTTTTAGGTGCGGGTGCGGTGATGTGTATTGTCGGGCTATATGGTCATTGGTCAATCGACAGCAGGTTTCGAATGCTCGACTATTTGGGGAGCAAATCGGAAGTCGCCAAAAGCGAAGGCTATATTGACGAGCGGTACGCTGGAACCACCCCGCTGTTCGCAATTGTGAAACTGCCGGATGAGACTGCATTATTGTCCGACCAAAACACCAGCCTGTTCTACGGTGTACTTGATACAATTACTGAAGTCTTTCCATCGAGCTCCTTTTATTCGCTTGCTGATTTTGCCAAGGAGATTGAAAAAGGCGGCGGACAAATAAGGGAATCTGACATTGATCAGGTGCCGCGCGACCTGACCAGCCGGTTTATCTCAGAAGACAAAACTGAAGTTCTGGTCACGATGTTTTCCTCTGCAAATCTCTCGGCCAGAGAAATGCGCGCCAAACTTGGCAAACTAAATGGAGCACTGGACAAAAAAGGGTATCTGGAGGCAACCAGCGTTACCGGCTTTCCCATACTGGCGGGTGTCGTTGCTCCGCGATTGATGGACAATTTGAGAATTGGCCTTCTTCTGGCTGTTTTCTTGTCAATCCTGATTGTTGCGGTCGCTGCCCGCTCCGTCAAACTTGGCCTTATCTGCCTGGTTCCAAACCTGTTGCCAATTTTGTGTGTGGAACTTGTATTGATCGCAGTCGGTATTCCACTAAATATGTCTATCACTGTCGCACTTACCGTAGCATTCGGGATTGCAGTCGATGATTCCATTCACATGATGAACCAGTATTTGTTGAACCGCCAAAATCAAACCAATGACGACGCAGTTGTTGGTGCACTGGAAGAAGTAACTCCGGCAATTTTTTCCACGACCCTCATTCTTTCGGGTGGGCTGATTATCATGATGTTCAGCAGTTTACCGGCGATTTCAGTATTTTCTGCAGTTGTCATATTAACCCTAGTATTTGCCTTTCTTGCAGATATTTTTCAATTGCCGGCATATCTTGCTACAGTAAGATGGCAAAAATCTCGATGAACGCCACCAGGAGTATCAATTAAATGATCAACCGCACCCTGATCGCCTTCGCCACAAGTGCGTTGATTTTCGCAACACCAATTTTCGTCACAAGCTCTTATGCTGCACCTCACATGTTCGACTTGCTGGCCGGGAGTTGGCGCGGGACTGGTTTCGTCACTGCAAGCTCTGACAGTGATGAAGAATCCATCCGATGCAAAATGCGCAACAAAAATGACAAGGACAAAGGCAAACTTGTGATGTCCGGAAACTGCGGTGTTGGTAGTTTTCTGTTCAGCCTCCGGGGCTGGATAAAACAGGATGGCACCAAGAACCGCTACAACGCATCAATGTTTCAATCCATTGCCAGCCTGAGGACCGAGACCTTCGCGGGAAAGCGTAGCGGCAACAAACTGAATTTCACATTCAAAGGGCATGACCGGCTGTCAAATCAGGGTATCTCGGCGAAAATTCAGGTGGTAAGTAGAAATAAAAACAACTTTGAAATTCTGCTCACCCGTACAGACCCGAAGACCAAGAAGGCCTTTAAGGTCGGTACCATCAAGTTCTCGAAAAACTGACTTAATCAATCCTGATTGTTGAAGGCGCGATTTTAACCGGGAAGCGCCGCGTTGAGAGCAACCCGTGCCGCTGATGTTTTCGACATGGCTTTTTCAAGATTCCTGTCTCGTCCATAGATATCCGGATAATATCCAATCGTTGCATCCGCTTTTGGCCAAGCCGTAAAATACGAAACGTAGACCGGAATTTTCACGGCCACGTCTTCTGTGATGTTTTTTCCGGTGGCAATTTTGGAATCGACATACTCTTTGCTCTTTCCAAGCACTGCCGCCGCCATCTCTTGTGGCTTTTGCAGACGCACACACCCGTGACTCAGTGCGCGTTGTGATCGCGAAAACAATCCCCGTGATGGTGTATCATGCATGTAAATCGCATGCTTGTTGGGAAACAGTATCTTCACCCTGCCCAACGCATTGCGAGAACCCGGTGGTTGGCGCACATCATAGCGTGGATTTGAATCAACCTCATACCAGTCGACTTCGGACGACGCGACCCGCCTCCCGCGTGAATCGGTTAATTCATAACCCCGTGCATCGAGATACGAGGGATCTTCCCGCAATTTTGGCAGCATTTCATTGACAATGATCGAGCGCGGCACTCCCCAATATGGGTTGTATACAACGTTCTCAACTTCATCATAAAAGAAGCTCGTTTGGTTGCTTGGCTTACCAACAATGGCACGCATTGAGAGTTTTTCACTACCGCCCTCAATATACATCGCCCGGTAGGCCGGCTGGTTGATGAAGACATGCCGTTCACCCAGCTTGTGAGGCAACCACCGCAGTCGCTCCATTGCCATCGTGACCCGCATGATCTTTTTGGCTGGCCCAACACCCACAAGCTTGGATGCGGTCCTGCGACCAACGACACCATCTGCACCCAGTCCCGCTTCCTTTTGATAGGCTTTCACCAAGGCTACGAGTTCAGGTGTGTAGAGCGAACTGCCATCATAGGCTGTAAGAAGAGCGCCGTGCGATTCCAGCAATTCGGCTGATGCACGTTTGCGAATAGCATCGACAACATTGGGTAGCTCGGGGTGTTCCACACCCGGTTTAATCAAAATGTCAGTCTGTAAATTGATCACCAATTCGTCTGTTTTTTGAAGTGCAGCAAGTTCGCGTTTAAGCGCTAGGAATTTATCACTTGCCGGATGCGATTGAAGGAGCTTGTTTACAGGCAACCCACCACCAAACACTTCCTTCAATACGCTATCAGCCATATCAGAGCGTTCCGGAAAATCATGGTAACCGCTCAAGCGATTTGGATTGACGCGCCCGTAACGTGCATCCATGGCGTAGCGCAAAACTGCCAGCGTCATCGAAACCTCAGAGCGCAAACGGGCATTCGCTAAGGCTGCCCCGCCCACACCGTTCACCTGATCCGGCGACAGAATGGAATAGTCCTCAGACTTCAAACCGTATTGGCCCGCAGCCTCCAATACATTAAGGGTCAATTGTGCACGGGCGCCCAGTGCACCCTCTTCATTAATCCAGATGTATTTTGGGTTTTCTTGATAAAACCCGGAAATCGCACCGGCCAGATTTGCCTCGGCTGAAAAATCAAACTCACCAACTAAAGTAACATCTCTTTCGAATAGAGATTTTTCCGGTTGCTTTTGTTCATCATCGTTCGAGTTGGAGAGATTTTCCGGAGTTGAGGCTGGATCGTTTTCGATCCGCAAAGAAATACGCTCCGTCTTGGCAACTCGGTAGTTGTAATTTTTCGGTGCTGAAATCTTAACCGTTTCAACCGGTTCCCGCTTGATATGTCGCTCATTTATCCTTGGGAAAAGTATCTCCAACAAGGTTTTACGTTTTGCGGCATCTGCCGGTGTAACCACCAGAACACTCGCAAGCATAAATGCAATAGTCGCAATAATTTTCATACCTGATATCCGCACATCAACGCCCCATCCTGCATGGTACTACCCAATTGGCAGGCAGCAATCAATTCACGATAGTGTTGAAATACCTGCCCTTACGTTAATTTACCGCGAATCTGTGCCCAATGGATCACACATTTACCCATGAAATTCGATTTTAGCTGCATTTTAAGCCGTTTGAGGCACCAACCAGCTTAGCAGCTGCCAATCCGTTCCCGACCGATTCGCTCGCCAAATTCATTTAGTAATATGCGTATCCGGCGTTTCTTGCGGCATCCTTCCGCATAAAACTTCACGCCGCGCATGCCACGTTTCGAAAGCGCATCGCGAACTTCACTCAATGACCGGGTTGTGCAGCGGCCACCATCCGTTTCATCAATCAGGTCTCCATAGCGGGAGAGCTTTATGGTTTTCTTCTGGCCATCAAGACAGGCCAAAATGTCGAATTCACCTATGCCGTTTACTTCCACATGCACCCGGGTAAAACCATTGTCACTGAGAAGTTTTTTGACCTGCTTGGTCGTAACAGGAGACGCACAGTTACCAATGTTGGCTTCATCGATAATTCTGCCAAACCGGTTCAAGGTGACCGTAACATGCTGATCGCCTCGACATGCTTGAGCCACATAACGCGGAAGCTGGTCATCAAGCACCTGAATACGATCAAAACCTTTATCTCGAAGTAGCGCATAAAGCGTAGTCGGGTCGATTGGCGGATCGCAACGACCAATACGTGTTTGCCGGCGTATTTGACCGAAGCGGTTAAGTTCAAGTTGAAGCCGTTTATTGTTCAGGCAGGCTTCCGCCACATATTTCGGTAATTGCCGGTCCGTGAAATCAATTCGATTATATCCCTGCTCCCGAAGCAAGACGGCGATGTCGCCCGGTTCAGGTTGTTTCTTACAACTCCCAACATTTTTTTGCTGTTTGATTTCCCCAAAATGATCCATCGTTAATCGGGTTCTTGCGTTTCCATTGCACGCAATTGCCACGTAAAATCCGTTCTGCTCGTCAATGTTGATCCGGCGATAACCCTGATTGCGCAACTGCACGCGCAGTTCTTCCGCCGTAACGGGGCGGCGGCATTTCCCGATTTCCGTCACCCCACTCAGTCTCATGCGTATCGTAATCTTTATCCTGTAGCGAACGCCTTCCTTGCATGCCCGAACACGGGTTGAAGTAAGTCCCCGGTCGTAAACTTCAATTTGGTCGAAACCATTCCGGTTCAAAACGCGCATGACTTTCGCATCCGACAACCCAAACTGTAGAGAAACCTGCGCTTCACTTGGGCGCACATGTTCCAGAAACAACACACCTGCCATCAGGAGTGTCATAAAAATTGTCATGAAGATTGATTTATAACCGAACCGCATCTTGCTCTCCCGCTTGGGTTTTGAACTACGGGCACACCCAATGTTGCTCTTACCTTCCGTATCGGAATGAAGGTGGAATCCAATAGGCACCGAGTCAAGCTTCATCAATCCAAACAAAAATGCCCGGACGAACCGGGCACCTGATTTATTCGAATGTTACAAACCGTTAGCGGGAGTAGTATTCCACAACAAGGTTCGGTTCCATCATAACTGCGTAAGGCACGTCACCAAACGCCGGCTTGCGCACATAAGTTGCAGTCATTTTGGTGTGATCGGTATCAAGATACTCAGGCACATCACGCTCGGCCAACTGCGTTGCCTCCAACACAAAGGCGAGTTGCTTGGAACGGTCGCGGATTTCAATCACGTCACCAGGATTACAGCGATATGAAGGTATATTGACCCGCTGGCCGTTCACTTTGACATGGCCATGGTTTACGAACTGACGCGCGGCAAACACAGTCGCCACGAATTTAGCGCGGTAAACGATTGCATCAAGACGACTTTCCAGCAACCCAATCAGGTTTTCTGATGTATCGCCTTTTTGACGAACTGCTTCGCCGTAAATTCCACGGAACTGTTTTTCCGAAATATTTCCGTAATAGCCTTTAAGCTTCTGCTTGGCGCGAAGCTGAATGCCAAAATCGGAAGGTTTACCCTTACGGCGCTGTCCATGTTCACCTGGACCATATTCGCGACGATTTACGGGAGACTTCGGGCGGCCCCAGATATTTTCACCAAGACGGCGGTCAATCTTGTGTTTAGCCGAAATTCGCTTGCTCATTACATTTCCTTTTCAAGGGCTTAGGAGAAATTCCTAAGGTAAAAGTTTAAGGAAGCGTACCCTCCTTTGTTGCCCATTGGGGACAACCGACAGACCGGTTCACGCACGATTTGCAATTCCGGTCACGGGATACGTTAAAAGTCCGCAAAACCCTGAGGTTCGCGGACTGGGTGGCAATACCGCCAGCGGCAGGTAAAGTCAAGCAGATTGCCGTGGTTGGCTGCGCACTGATTTAACTTGAACACTCAAAGGACCTTAAGACCAAATCCGGTTTTCAGGCGGTGCGGCGCAACATCCGACTTCCCGGATGTGAACAAGGCAACATCGTCACGCTCCATACCGTCTGCTTCTTCCGCATTACCGCTTATCCCCTCCGGCATTTTTTCCAACAGAGACTGTGCGTGGCGCGCAATTGCTTCAGCCGGATCAAGCCAATCCACCGGCCATGGAGCCAGCTTGCGGAATATGTTCGACAAAAACGGATAGTGCGTGCAACCGAGTACAACAATGTCTGTGCGCTTCCCGCCTTGTTCGACAAAGCACGGCTTGATTTCTTCAAGCACGGCCTGGTCATCCAGCTTTTCACCGGCGATATGGGCTTCTGCCATTGCCGCCAAATTCATGCTGCCAACAAGGTTTACCTCACACTGCTGAGCAAATGAGTTTATCAAATCCCGGGTATAATCACGCTCCACGGTTCCAGGTGTTGCCAGCACTGATACGAGGCCGCTACTGGTACGCTCCGCTGCAGGCTTGATCGCCGGTACTGTGCCGACAAATGGCAGATCGGGAAAAGCTTTGCGCAAATCATCCAGAACCAGCGTTGAAGCCGTGTTGCATGCGATAATCGCCAGTTTGGGTGAAAACCGTGCAATCAGCGTCTCGAACAAAGCGATGACATGACCACGCAGGGATTCTTCATCCCAGCCACCGTACGGAAAGCCTGCATCATCTGCCACATAGGTAAAATGTCGTGCAGGCATCACCACGCGAGCTTCACGCAAAACAGTCAGCCCACCAATACTGGAATCAAAAACAAGAACGGTCATAAGCTGCTCGCCTTGGCAAGCTTGGTGCGGGCATGTTCACCCCGAAGCATCAATCCGTCATTCCCGACAAATGAAAACAAAAGCCGTTTGCAGGCAAAGCTTCGGGCATAAATCCAGGTGAACATTGCACCAAACGCAAATCCCCCGAATACATCCGAGGGAAAATGCACCCCGATGACCATGCGGCTTATGGCGATCCACAATCCCGCAAGAATGAAAAACAGCCGGAACCGGGGGAACAACAACATGAGCGCAATGGTCATCGCACCTGCCGTTGTCGAATGACCGGACGGAAAACTTGCGAATTCAAAATTATCCCCGAAAGGAATTGATTGCCAGACCCCAACCCCCTCAACGAAAGGCGGGCGAGCGCGACCAATCGCGTTCTTGAAGAAAAGCGCCAGCAAGCCGCTGAAGGCAACGGTAGTGAACACAAAATAGAAATTGAGAAAAATCCGGTGCCAGATAACGTATCTCTTGCCGCGAAACCGGTCTGCACGGAAAAATGACATGACAATCATTACGGCACCGCTGAGCATCAAGATCCAGTTCGATTTACCAAGATCGGTTGTCGCAGCAAATATCCCTTCAGTCTGTGCCTCTCCGGCTCTCACCCATTCGAGTAATTCGGGGTCTGCAAATGCCACAAGCAGCGCGACGCCGCCCATAAAAAATACCAGAAACGGAACAGTTTTTCCTGTGTCCGGAATGACACGCGCACTTCCGTCTAATCGCCGGTTACCTACGAACCGGAAATAGTCTCGAATGGATGTCAGCCATTGGGAAATCGGGTTACCGTTGGGGATATCTGGTGAGGTCATCGTTATCGGAGATTCCTGACGCTTCCCGAAAATGCAGCAGGAATTGCAGCATTGCAAGGCAACAGCACCACACTCACGATGATTTCTTGTCCTGGGACCTGCGAGACCTCATCCAACGCCGTTCCAGGGACGCAATGACACCGCGTAACGTCTGGATTTCCTGTTGGCGCAAATTTGCATGGGTAAAGATATTCTTGATGTTGAGCATCAAGTGCTCACGCATTTCCGGCGGATAGAAATATTTGGCCTCATCCAGTGCACTCTCCAGATGCTCAAACAGATGAATGAGGTCTTCGCGTGAAGCTGGCTGAGTTTCCGGTTCGCGAAAGGCCGGCTCTAAGGGAGCGTCCATTGTTACCTTCAACCATTCGTGGGAAATTAATAAGACTGCTTGCGCAATATTGAGTGAGGCGAAAGCCGGATTAACCGGAAAAGTCACAATCTCGTTGGCCAGAGCAATCTCGTCATTCTCGAGGCCCCAACGCTCGCGGCCAAAAAGAATTCCAGCCTTCTCACTTGAATTCATGCGCGTATTGATTGATTTCATCGCCGCTTCAGGTGCCAGGACCGGTTTCAGCATATCGCGTTGGCGGGCAGTCGTCGCAAGCAGATAGGAAAGGTCGCCAACCGCTTCGCCAAGCGTTTCAAAAACCTTGACCCCGTCAATCACATGGTCTGCCTTGGCCGCAACGACACGGGCTTTTTCGCTCGGCCAGCCATCGCGCGGCTTGACCAAACGCAACTCGCTCAGACCAAAATTTGCCATTGCGCGGGCGACCATGCCGATGTTCTCGCCAAGCTGCGGCTCGACAAGAATGATTGCGGGTCCGCCGGTGATCAGCGGCTTTGTTCGATTGGTTCCAGACATGGGCGTTTAGTGTCGGAAATTGCCTTGGCATGCAAGACGTGAAATCTATTTGCGCTCAGGAATATCCACCAGCTTGCCACGTGGGATTTCAGCCAATTTGTCGTAGAATGGCAGTGCCACCAACTCACCTTCGCGCATTTCTCCATCCTGGCACTCGACTAAAACCTTGGCACCTGGTGTAAGCCCACCCTTTTTCATCAACGCAATACCGATGCCGTATCCAAGGTATGGGGAAATCGCTCCAGCTGTAATCTTACCGGCGACATTCACGCCAATCACAACCAGACCGTTAATGAGCGGTGCTCCAGAAATGCACTTAACCCCCATGAGACGCAGGTTTCGCGAAGCGGTCTTCAATGCCTCCTTACCAATAAAATCAGCTTTGTCTTCATCGACAAATCGTCCAAGACCTACATCATACGGTGTAGTTGAATGGTCAAAATCCGATCCAGCGTTAAGAATTCCTGCTTCGATCCGCCTGATGTTCATGGCATCCAGCCCAAAGATATCCAATCCGAACGGATCACCCGCCGATTTGAGATGCGCCCAAAGTGCATCGGCGTCATGATGGGGTTCGGTGTAAAATTCCCAACCAAGTTCATTGGTGTATCCGGTTCGGGTAACCACAACTTCCTGGCCACCAAAATTTACCCGGGCAACTGCAAAATATCCAAACGGTTCAGGCATGCCGTCATCACTGGCTGCCTCCAGAATTTTCAGGGCATTCGGACCCTGTATCTGGGATACAAATATGTTCGGGTCTGAAATTTCAACATCCATCCCCGACGCATGCGCCCTCGCCCAGCTGTAAAAGTCACCATCCGCCTGCGCATACCAAAATTGGTCCTCTGCCAGGCGGAGCAGGATACCGTCAACAATCAGCCCACCATCTTCATAACATGCCAGGCCATAGCCACATCTGCCGACCTTCACCTTGGTAATGTCCTTGGTGAACAATTTATCGAGCAGGCGTTCCGCATCTGGCCCCTTGAATTCAACCGGATACTCACCGGTGTTCAGCAACGCCGCTTTCTGGCGCAGCAACCAGTAACCATCTTCCGTGGAATGATCATCAAAGCAAACCGCCATGTGACGACGGTTGTAAACACAATAGTGCGGTCCCTTGGGGCGCTCTATGAAATGGTAGGGATGCCGGGTCTGTGCGTAATCCCAGCCCGCACCGGGCATTGTGGTTACCAGATCTCTGGTCTTTCCATCACTAGAGCGCAATTGTTCATCTCCCCAAACTGCAGCAAAATTCCAATTTGGATAAGTTAAGGTGATGCAAATCACCGGTCAAACAATATAAATTTGCCCAGCTGGATAGATAAAATTTATGCAACGCCCCGGCCAACGAGTTTAATGCATACCTGTTAACTCCGCATCTTTGACCCGTTCGCGTCGTATAAGGGATGCGCGGTTACCTTTGCGACATAAAATGCGCCGTTGATTTCCACTTCAAGGGCTGTTTCATGAGCTGCCAGTTCCGGCGGCACATAACCAAGCGCCATCGACTTGCCCGCATGATGGGAATAGCCACCCGATGAAATGTAGCCAACACATTCACCATCCTTCATGATGGCTTCATCATTTGAGACATCAATATCATCCGTGTCGATGGTCATCGTGACTAGCTTCTTGTCCGGACCCGATTTTTTCTCCGCCAGTGCCGCTTCCTTGCCGATGAAATCTTTGTCCCAGTTGATGAACATATCAAGACCGGACTGGGCCGCTGTAAAGTCGGGACGGTAATCAAGCGTCCAGGCACCCCAATTTTTCTCCAGTCGCAACGACATCAGCGCACGCGCGCCGTAGAGTTTCAGCCCCAGACCCTCACCTGCTTCTTCGATCGCTTCGAACAGCCTCATCTGGAATTGCGGGGCACAGTAGATTTCGTAACCCAGTTCACCGGAGAACGAAACTCGCAGCAGCATGACCGGCACGCCACCGACAAATGTCTGCCGGATATCACGAAATTTCAGCGCCTCGGCCGATACATCATCGCGACAAATGCGGGACAGGAGTTCACGTGAACTCGGGCCTGATATCGCGATACCGTGGAATTCATCTGAGCGGTTGCGATAGGTAACACCGTTTTCCGGCAAATGCTTATCAAACCAGCGACGGTGCATCTCCTGCGCAACGCCGGAACCGAACAACATGAAGTGCTCATCTCCAAGGCATGAAACCGTCAGGTCACCATATAGCTTGCCCTTCGGTGTCAGCATTGGCGTAAGAGACAGCCTGCCGGGCTTGGGTACGCGACCTGCCAGAATGTGATCCAGGAATGCCCTTGCACCCGGGCCTTTGAACTCATGCTTGGCAAAGTTGGCAATTTCGATTGCGCCCACCGCCTCACGCACAGCCTTGCACTCTGCTGCCACATAATCATGGGCCCGCGAACGCCGGAACGTCGGCTCCTCATGTGCATCATCAGGGCCATCTGCAAACCACAACACATTCTCGAGACCAAAGCTGTCACCCATAACCGCTCCGCGCGCCATCAACCGATCATAGATCGCTGTGGTTTTCTGGCGACGCCCCTTCGGCAGGGTTTCATTCGGGAACGTCATTACGAAGCGACGCTCGTAATTTTCCGAGGATTTGACCGTACCGTAATCCGGGGTCGCAAAATCACCGAAACGGGCAATATCCATCGCCCAAACGTCAATCGAGGGTTCGCCATCCATCATCCATTCCGCAAGACAAAGACCAACACCACCGGCCTGACAGAACCCGGCCATCACTCCGACGGCTGCCCAATAGTTGGTCATCCCCGGGACCGGTCCAATCATCGGATTACCGTCGGGGCCAAAAGTGAAAGGCCCGTTGATCATGTCTTTGATGCCCGCACGGCCAAGAGCTGGAATACGTTCAAAGCCGAGTTCCAACCGGTCTGCTATGCGATCCATATCGGGTGCAAGCAACTCATGGCCAAAGTGCATTGGCGTGCCTTCCACCTTCCACGGTGTGGAAACCGGTTCATAAGTACCGAGCAACATGCCCTGGCGTTCCTGGCGAAAATAGATGTTGGCTTCGTAGTCGATCCCCGCAGGCAAACGCTCATCACCGCGTTCAACGATTTCAGGAATGGCCTCGGTGATCAGATAGTGATGCTCCATCGGCTGTACCGGCAAATTAAGGCCAGACAAACGCCCTGCTTCGCGTGCCCAAAGACCTGCAGCGTTGACAATGATTTCTGCATTGATGGTACCTTTTGAAGTTACCACATCCCAACTGCCATCCAGCTTCTGACGTGTCTCAATCGCAGGGGTATGGGTGAAATACTGCGCACCGTGATGGCGTGCTGCTTTGGCATAAGCATAGGTGACACCCGATGGGTCAATATCTCCATCGAGGGGGTCCCAAAGTGCTGCGATGTAATGTGATGGATCAACCAGTGGATGCCGTTTTTTGAGCTCTTCCAGAGAGATGAATTCCTGGTCAAGCCCCATATAGCGCGCCTTGGAACGCTCACGCTTGAGGTATTCATGCCAGACCTCATTGGAAGCAAGATAAAACCCGCCGGTTGCATGCATGCCAACCGAATGACCGGAAACCTCTTCAATCTCCTTGTACAGATTGATTGTGTATCCCTGCAGGCGCGAGATATTCGGATCAGACGAAATCGTGTGGATTTGCCCCGCCGCATGCCAGCTCGAACCGGAGGTCAGTTCATCCCGCTCCAGCAGCACTACATCCTTCCAGCCAAACTTGGCCAAATGAAACAGGATGGAGCAACCAACCACCCCACCACCAATAACCACGACTTTAGCGTGTGAAGGTAATTTCTTTTCTGACATTTGTCGTTTCCCTATTCCCAATTCTTGTCTGGCAAGGCCATATGGAATGTCCATGCACCGGTTTCATAATCATCATCACAGGCGATTTTCACCACCCGCAGTTTGTCATCCGCCCGAAAAATCGCCAGCTGAAACGGCAAGATCTCACAACGCCAATTGGTTGCGTCCGAGAGGTCATAAACTTCCATCTTTTCAGCCGCTCTGAGTTCCGCCTCTTCAACAGCATGCGGGTATGTCTCCGCCAGTGGCAGCAATTGCGCTCTGGCTGCCTCGGCCAATTTTTCAAAGCTGGCAACAACGCCAGTTTTCGCGTGGAGCAATGCGAACTTCTCAAGTGACAATTCCGGATCATTGAAAATTGTCGCTGATACTGGTGCAGCACCGACTTCCCGAAAAACTGCGAACATGTCCGCTGTATCCCTGGAATGCTCAACAACTTCGCCTGGAGACAAATAGTCATCAGTACCGAGTCCGTTGACCCAGATGCTGCGCAACAACCAAGACCGAGAGGCATTGTGAGTATTCAGGTCAATTTCAACTAGATGTTGATCGACCAGCGCGCTGAAATGTGACCCTTGGTTGTCCTGCAAATCGCGCACCACATAGAGATGAGTTTGCGTAGCCGCCACGATCAAATCATCGGATGTGAAAATTCGCGGCGGAGTTGCTTGAGCTGGAGACGACGGCAGCAGCATTAGGGCCAGGAAATAGAGAATTCCGCGTGTCACTGCTCTAATCCCAATCCATCACGACTTTGCCGGCCTCACCGCTTCGCATCGCTGCAAATCCGGTTTCAAATTCATCAATCTTGATGCGGTGTGTAATGAGGGGTGCCAAATCCAGACCACTCTGAACCAGGGCAATCATCTTGTACCAGGTGTCAAACATTTCACGCCCGTAGATGCCCTTGATATGCAGCATCTTGAAAATCACCTCGTGCCAATCGATGGAGAAGCCCTTTGGAGCAATGCCCAAAAGCGCAACCTTGCCGCCATTGTTCATCGAATGGATCATGTCCCGCATAGCAAGCGGGGCACCGGACATTTCCAGCCCAACGTCAAACCCTTCTGTCATGCCTATGCGGGTCATGACATCGTCAAGCGTTTCATTTTCTGCATTGACCACATGCTCGACGCCAAGCGTCTTGGCGAGATTAAGTCGATATGGATTGATGTCGGTAATCACCACTTTTCGCGCACCTGCCCGTTGAGCCACAAGTGCGCCCATGATGCCGATTGGCCCGGCCCCGGTGACCAACACATCTTCGCCAACCAGATCAAAAGACAAAGCCGTGTGAACCGCGTTACCAAAAGGGTCAAAAATCGCTGCAATCTCATCCGGCACATCATCCGGGATTGGCACAACATTGTCCTGAGGCAGGCAGATATATTCTGCAAAGCTTCCAGGCCTGCTAACACCGACACCTTCGGTGTTGCGGCACAAATGCCCCCTGCCCGCACGACAGTTTCGGCAATGACCGCATACAATGTGACCTTCACCTGAAACCCGTTGCCCAACAGAGTAGCGTTTGACCGCACTTCCAAGTTCAACAATCTCACCGCAGAATTCGTGGCCAGTTACCAGTGGAACCGGCACTGTGGCCTGTGCCCATTCATCCCAGTTCCAGATGTGAACGTCGGTGCCGCAAATTGCGGACTTGCGGACCTTGATCAAAACGTCAGAAGGTTGCGGCTCAGGCACAGGCACCCGCTCCATCCATAGCCCTTCCTCGGGCTTTGATTTAACCAGTGCACGCATCTCATTGCTCATTGGAGGATACCCATCTCACGCCCCACATCGCCAAACGCAGCGATTGCGCGATCAAGCGTTTCAAGGGAATGCGCTGCCGACATTTGAGTGCGAATGCGGTCTTCGCCCCGCGGCACAACAGGAAAAGAGAATGCTGCAACAAAGACACCCTTCTCGTTCAGTCGGCGTGCCATTTCTTGTGCGATTTTTGGGTCCCGCAACATCACCGGAATGATCGGGTGCTCTCCGGGTAACAGCTCGAACCCAAGCTTGGTCATACCGTCTCGAAAGTAGGTTGCATTGCGCCTGAGTGTTGAAATCAACTGGCGATCACCCTCCAACATATCCAGCACCTTGAGTGACGTGGCTGCAATCACTGGCGCAAGCGTGTTGGAAAACAGGTATGGCCGTGAACGCTGGCGCAGCCAATCCACCACTTCCCTGCTGGCTGCCGTATAGCCACCAGATGCGCCACCCAGCGCCTTACCCAATGTACCGGTAATGATATCAACCCGACCCATCACACCACAATGTTCGTGAACACCCCGGCCATTGTCTCCCATGAAACCAACCGCATGACTGTCATCAACCATCACCATCGCATCATAGTGTTCAGCCAAATCACAAATCTCCGAGAGCTTCGCGATGTAGCCGTCCATGGAAAACACACCGTCGGTCGCAATCAGTTTATGCCGACAATCGGAAGCTTCTTTGAGCTTTTCTTCCAGATCCGCCATGTCAGAATTTGCATAACGAAACCGCTTTGCCTTGCACAGGCGAACACCATCAATGATCGAGGCATGGTTCAGGGCATCAGAGATAATTGCGTCTTCTGGACCAAGCAGGGTTTCGAACAATCCCGCATTGGCGTCGAAACAAGAGGAGTAAAGGATCGCATCTTCCATCCCAAGAAACGATGCAATACGCGCCTCAAGCGTTTTGTGTTCTTCCTGGGTCCCGCAAATAAAACGAACCGATGACATGCCGTAACCGTATCGCTTCACCGCTGCTTCGGCTGCTTCGACGAGCTCCGGATGATTGGAAAGCCCAAGATAATTGTTTGCACAAAGGTTTATGACCTCTTGCCCATCTGCAAGTTCAACAACCCCATCCTGGGGTGAAGCGATAACCCGTTCATTCTTGTACAGGCCTTCTGCACGAAGCGCGTCCAGCTGCGTTTTGATCTGGTCAGAAAATTTCTCTTTAGCGTTCATCAATTTCCTCAGTACCAGGCATCATCCATGCCTTCTTTTTTCTTGGCAACAAACGCTTTCAATTCCTCGTCTATTGCCTCATCAAGTGGCGGCGCCTCATACTCTTTCAGCAGCTTGTTCCACCGCTCATAGGCCCGCCGTTCAGTATCCTTTGAACCATCTTCTTCCCACTGTTCACATGAATTGTGGTCTCCAACGGAAGACTCATAAAATGCGGTTTCATAATTCGCCATTGTATGGGCAGAACCAAGGAAGTGCCCGGCAGGCTCAACATCATCATATGCCATTCGCCCAATAGAATTATCGTCCACATCAACACCGCCAAGCAGTTTTTGATAAGCGCCAAGACGGTCCGCATCTATAATCAGTTTTTCATAACCTGTCGCCAATCCGCCCTCCAGCCAACCCGCCGAATGAAGCACGAAATTGGCACCACCCATAACGGTCGAATGCATCGAGTCCGCACTCTCCGCTGCTGCCTGCGCATCAGATGTCTTTGCGGCAGTCAAAGAACCACCACTGCGTAACGGAACGCCCAGCCTGCGCGCCAATTGCCCGATTATATAATTCGAAGCCACGGGTTCTGGCATTCCAAAAGTCGGCGCTCCGGATCTCAAACTCATGGATGAAAGGAAATTACCCAGTACAAACGGCGAGCCAGGCTTTACCAATTGACTGAATGCACAGCAAATCATCGCCTCAGCCAAAGCCTGCGCAATCGATGCAGCAGTTGTGACAGGTCCCATTGCGCCACCTAGGATGAACGGGGCAACAATCATGCCCTGCCCGGCACCAGAGTAAGTGCGAATGGCTTCAGTCACCACTTTATCTACCAGCAGCGGCGAGTTGGTGTTCACATTACCCATGATAACGCAATTCTGGTCGACAAAATCAGAGCCGTGAAGAATACGCGCCATCGCGACTGAATCTTCAGCCCGCACCTTTTCAACAATTGCACCGAGATGCGGTTTGTCCGACCACCGCATGTGTGTGTAAAGCATATCGAGATGACGCTTGTTGACTGGCACATCACACGGTTCGCAAATCACAAATCCGGTGTGGTGGATACTGTCCAGCATGTAGGCAAGCTTGATCAGCTTCTCGAAATCCTCCATTGAACCGTATCGTCGACCTTTTTCCAGGTCACGCACAAAGGGTGGACCATAGACCGCAGCAAAGACTGCGTAATCACCGCCGATCTTCACAGAACGCGCCGGGTTTCTGGCGCATTGGGTAAATGAATGAGGCGCAGTCTTTGACAGTTCCCGCGCCATGCCCTTTGGCAGCCGAACCCGCGTATCTTTCACATCGGCGCCCGCCTCTTTCCAGATGCGCAGCGCTTCCGGGTCCTCACGGAATTCAAGCCCGATTTCCTGCAAAATCCAGTCGGCCTGCTCTTCGATACGAACCAGACCTTCTTCGTTCATATATTCGAAATACGGAATTTTGCGTGTGATGTAAGGCGGCGCTGGTTGAACAGCGCGCTGAGCACGTTCTCCACGATTTCTTCGCCTGCTGCTGTCGCGCATAACCCTTATCCCCGATACTGATTGAAGAGAACAATACGACTACAAATTTCATTTGTCAGGGTTGAAAATTCTTGGGATTATCATAAGCTGAACTTATGAAAACCCTGTACCAAGTTATTCATTCACCAACGGCGCTGCTTGCTTTTGAAACCGCCGCCAGGCTGTGTTCTTTCACCAAGGCTGCAGAAGAATTGAACGTTAGCCAACCGGCAATAAGCCTGTCGGTTAAAAAACTTGAGCGGGCATTGGGCGTATCCTTGTTTGAACGCAGGAACCGCCGAATTCACCTCACCGAGTCAGGAGAACGATTCTATACAGATGTATCATTTGGATTAATGCATATTTTGCGTTCTGCTCAGGGAATTTCAACCCGCAATCAGAGTAAACATGTAACCATCAATTGCTCCACTGCTTTTGCCCACTACTGGCTGCTACCGAGACTAACGACCTTCAAAATAGACAATCCATCCATTGATCTTCGAATCCAAACCACAGATCGGGATACCGACCTGGAAGAAGACGGCACTTCCCTTATCGTATGGCGGGGCCCCGGCGAGCGAGCTGGTTATTACTCAACCAGGCTGATGGGGGAGCGCATTTATCCGGTCGCAAGCCCGGCATTTTTGAAGGCCTCCAAAAAAATCAACTCCATACAAGATATTGCTCAGGCCACCTTGTTGCATCTGGATGAACCCTACCGGCTTCGACCCGATTGGGAGGATTGGTTTGCGCATCAAACAACTGAATATGAAGACAAGGGACATGGCTTGCGCTTCAATGACTACGCGCTGGTAATTCAAGCCTGTATTGCAGGCGAAGGAATTGCGATGGGTTGGGAGCATATTGTGTCGCCAATGGTATCGAAGGGCTTACTCACCTGCGTTTCCCCCGCAGCTTATGATATCGGATACGGATTCCATGTCTGCTGGTCCATATCGTCAAAACTTTCACCAGACGCCGAAATGGTTCTTAACTGGTTGAATCAACAAGCTATTCTATAAAACAACGACCTGCCACTCATCCGATTTCCCAAAAATCCGTGCTCCTCAAAGCCGACTGTTGGTGACGCAGACAGTGCTTGTCAAAGCCCCTGTTACCGCATGAAGATGCAGCGAGTAGATTATGGGGTATCTGACAGGCGGCATCAGTGGAATTTATCTCGCGCCCGGGCATTGCAATTACGCTTTTTATATTCGGCATGGGGATGATGCCGCTCAACGACTCGCTTATCAAACTTATGAGCGAACGACTGTCCATATTCGAGATCATGGGGGTTCGCGCGGCAATTGCACTTGTACTGGTATGCATGTTGCCAGCCACCATACTGACACTTTGGCGATTGTCCTTTCGGGCCTGGCTAATAACAAGCATGCGTGGATTTTGTCTCGTATCTGCGATGATTTTCTTTTTCTTACCCCTTGCCACACTCAGCCTTGCGGAAACCACGTCAATATTTTTCACAGCACCACTGATGATATCTGTTTTATCCGTGCCGCTTCTGGGAGAAAAGCTCGGCATCTACCGGATATTGGCCGTGGTTATGGGCTTGATCGGTGTTCTTCTAATCGTTCAACCGGGCAGCGAACGGTTTCAACTTGCCTATTTAATGCCACTGATTGCAGCGCTTTCCTACGCTTTCTACCAGGTGATCACCCGATACATGAGAAACGAGGTCAAATTGCTGGCGATGGTCGCAGTGCAGCATGTGGTCTACTTTGTGACTGGCATAGCCGGACTGGTTGCAATTGCGGTTTTTCAACCCCAGGTACCGGTGGGTGAGATTTGGGGATTTCTCCTACGGCCATGGACTACGCCCAGCATTCAGGATTTTGTATTTCTTGGGATTGCAGCACTTGCCGTACTAAATCTGTCCTTCGTTTCGACCAATGTATACTCCAACGTCGAGGCAACAATAATTGCTCCGTTTGAGTACATTGCACTTCCTACCTCGGTTGTGTGGGGTATCATGATTTGGAATGACTGGCCTGTACCCGCCGCCTGGGCTGGAATGGCCCTCATCCTCGCTGGCGGTATATTAATGATCTATCGCGAAAACCGCCAAAATACAGATATCGCATCCGCAATTCCAATGCGCTCTGCCGCCACCAATGTCGTAACACTTGACGAGTCGCGGGCTCAAGGTTCTTACGAGCCATTGCCAATCTGTTTTTGAATTGAAAATTTCGGAACCATTATCGATCATAGCCTGCAAGGCCTGATGATTGATAGAATTTGAAGATACGCATTATTTCAACTGGTTAGCACCTCAGCACAGCAGTTAATGTTCAATCAACCATGTTCGAAAAATGCCGCCTATCATAACCAGATCAAAACACTTCCCCGCTACAACGACCTCGATGGGGTAGAGGAGCAGGGAATTGGGCACCAATTTCAAGAGTTATTTGAATGATGTTCGCCGTGATCATATGGTCCGGTACTACGAAGATCATGCGGCATATTTTTATGGAAAGATAAGCGCATCGTCTGGCGCTCTGGTCACGTATTTCATGACCGGGCAGTTTGTTTTCCTGGTTTCATCAATCTGCATGATCGCAATCATGCTGGCTGATGTGGGTAACATCCGTTCATATCAGGGCATTGCAACGGACAAGGACAAAAGTTTCTTCTCCTGGGAACATCACTACACGTTTCTTTCAACGGCATTCATGTTGATACTCGGCGTTTGGTGCTTTTTTTGCTTCACTCTTACCTCAAATCCCTTCATTCACCTGCTTAGCGTTGCGATATCACTCGGCAATGTCTTGAGCCTCATCTGCCGGAATTTTTCAAATCAGCGTATCTTGACACTCCAACTGTTAGCAGTTGCGGTACCTATGCTTATCGGAATTCTTCATTATGGCGACTACCGCAGCATGATCTTGTTGGCATTTTTTCTGCCGCTTTTTGCCAGCGTACGGGATATTTCACAGCGCTTGCGTGATCTGTTCCGTAGTGCAGAACAACAGTCCGATGCCAAGCATGCATTCAGCGAACAACTCAACACAGCCCTGGGAAGTATGTCTCATGGACTGATGATGTTTGACGATGACATGCGCATCAAGGTGATCAATACACCGGCATTGAATATTCTGGGAATTCACAAGGATACAAATTGCCAGGATCAAACCCTTGATGAAATCTCGCAGTTTGTTGACATGGATTCACCGACATCAAACAAAGTCCGAATTATGTCAGACGCACTTACGGAGCGACTCAATTCAGCCAACCGTGACAAGATTTTCAAGCTTTCAGACGACCAGTTTGTTGAAATTACGCTTCAGATGCGCAACGAAGGTGGTTGCGTTATGGTAATTGAAGAAGTCAGCGAACGCATCCGCTACCAATCCAAAATTGACCAACTCGCACGATTTGATGAACTGACCGGCCTCTACAACCGTAGATTTTTCCGCGACCAGGCAAACCAATCGCTCAAAAACCGGAAAGAAAAAAATGCTGCCGCAATAATGT
Source organism: Hyphomicrobiales bacterium (assembly GCA_021775415.1). Taxonomy (GTDB): domain Bacteria; phylum Pseudomonadota; class Alphaproteobacteria; order Rhizobiales; family Rhizobiaceae; genus JAALLB01. Next base: position 96,477 of record JAJFHV010000006.1, read on the forward strand.
TTTTCGATCTGGATGATTTTAAACGGGTTAACGACAATTTGGGACATCAGGCTGGAGACTTCATTTTGACCTCTGTGGCAGAGCGCTTGAATGAACTTCTGCCAGATTCCGCCTTCGCCGGTAGATATGGTGGCGACGAATTTGTTGTGTTTGTCGATGCAAAAGATTGCCCCGATGGATTTGATGCTCTTGCAGACGCGATTGTAAAAACCATTCCCAAGGACGTGAAGTTTAAAAACCAACAGCTGCGCTTTGGTGTGAGCCTGGGCATTGCCAAATTTCCGGAAGACGGCAATTCCATAGACCGGCTCTTGAAGCTTGGAGATTTGGCTCTGTATCACTCCAAAAGTGAGGGCAAGAATTGCTATAGCCACTTCACTCCCGAGCTGGAAGAGAGTCTGCAAAAGCGAATTATCATCGAGGAAGACCTCATAGGCGCAATTCGCAACCAGGAATTTGAATTGTATTTCCAGCCAATCGTGCGAATGGACAACGGAAAAACGGAATTGTTTGAGGCACTTGTACGTTGGCGTCACGATATTCATGGTGGAATCTCGCCAGCAGACTTTATCCCGATTGCCGAAGATCTGGGACTGATACGCGAAATTGGCCAGTGGACATTGCACGAAGCATGCAAGCAATGCAGCCGCTGGCCGGATAATGTCAGCGTTTCTGTAAATATGTCGGCAGTACAATTTCAGGTCGATTCCATTACCAGCTCAATCAAAAATGCGCTGGAACAATCGGGGCTTGATCCAAAACGCCTTGAAATCGAAATAACAGAGACGGCTGTTCTTAGTGACATGACCCACGCGGCCGTGGTGCTTGATGAATTGAGCGAACTGGGTGTGCGAATATCGCTGGACGACTTTGGTACAGGCTATTCGAGTTTGAGCTACCTGCACAAATTACCCCTCGACAAACTGAAAATCGACAAGTCGTTTGTAGACGATCTGGATAACAGTCAACGCTCAAGAACTCTGCTGAACGGCATCGCTGCACTCGGCAAAGCGCTGGAACTGAAAATCGTGGTTGAGGGAATTGAAACCAAGACCCAGTACGATCTGCTACATGACAACTACGATGTCGATCTTGCACAGGGCTTCTACTTCTCAAAACCCATGCCTGCCTCCCACGCGCTGAAATTTATTCAGCTCAATTCAGTGGCTGCATATCCGCCACCTAAAGCAAAAGTTGCCTAGAAATAACAATTCAACCCGACGGCAATTCCAATCCCCGGTTGATTAATCTTCTCAAAATTTGTGCATTCAGTTTATCCTGATCTTGCGGTATGGAGCGTTCAACTCCATGCTGTTAATGATTACGGTTATCAGCTCATCCGCTGCCGAAAACAGGATAAACGATAATGTCGAATTCAATCACATGTGGCGAAGCAGCAATCAGGCTACTCGCAAAATACGGTGTGGATACCGTGTTCGGTATACCAGGCGTTCACACGCTGGATTTTTGCCGTGGATTGAACAAGGGCGAGGTCAGGCATGTTCAGGCACGCAATGAGCAAGGCGCCGGCTTCATGGCTGAAGGTTTCGCACGGGCAACCGGCAAGCCCGGTGTTGCGCTGGTGATTTCAGGACCGGGTGTAACGAATGCAACGACTGCACTCGGGCAATGCTACGCAGATTCGATTCCCATGCTGTTGTTGTCAGCTGAAACGCCGTCCAATTCACTTGGAAAAGGTTGGGGTGAATTGCATGAAATCACCGAACAACGCGCGGTTACTGCTCCACTTACAGCCTTGAGCGCCGTTGCACTTGAAGCTTCTGAAGTGCCGAAGCTCTTTGCAAGGGCATTTGCGATTTTTGCCAGCAAGCGCCCAAGACCGGTTCATATTTCAATCCCGATTGATGTGCTTGCCGAGATGGTTGAAGACGATTGGCAGGCAGAAACGCTTCCGTCCAGGCCGGAACCCGAACAAGATCAAATTGAAGCCGCTGCCGCAATGCTGGCTGAAGCAAAACAGCCATTGATTATGGTAGGTGGAGGCTCTGTAGATGTCGGTGATGAACTTACCAAACTCGCTGAAAAACTCGGTTCAATCGTCGTTTCAAGCACAACCGGCAAGGGTGTCATGCCAGACGATCACCCGCTTGCACTTGGCGGTGGCGTCACCCGGGCAGAGGTACACGACAACATTTCACGCTCTGATTGTGTCATTGCAATTGGAACAGAACTATCCCAGCCCGACAGCTTCAATTCGCATCTTAAATTCAACGGCAAACTCATCCGGGTCGACATAGACCCAGGCAAGATTAACGATCTGCATCCGGCAGATCTTGGAATTGTCGCGGATGCATCCCAATCCATATCCGGGATATTAAAAGAACTTGACGGCCACGACGGCAACGCCAAGCGATTGGCGGCTATTGATATCGCCAGCGATATACGCACATCGCTAATCAAGGATGTGAGCCCGGTTGAAGCACAGCACATCAAGCTGCTCGCCATGCTGCGCGATTGCACACCACCAGAAACGATATTCTCTGGCGACGCCTGTCAGATCATCTACACCGGCGCATTTGCCATGCCGGTCATGAAACCAAGACAATGGTTTTTCCCCTCCGGCTACTGCGCCTTGGGTAACGCCCTGCCAAATGCAATCGGCGCAAAAACCGCGCTCCCTGACACGCCGGTAATTGCCATCGCGGGGGATGGCGGGTTCATGTTCACCGTGCAAGAGCTGATGGTTGGAGCAGAGCTGAAGATGCCGCTTCCCATCATCATCTGGCAAAATGGCGGCTACAAACAAATCCGCGATGATATGGACCACAATCAAATTGACCGTGTGGGGGTAGAAGGGATCAACCCGGACTTCCTGATGCTGGCCAGGGCCTGCAAATGTGAGTCAGTTAAGCCCACAGGCATTGCTTCCTTCAAGGATGAAGTTACTGCAGCACTTTCACGGAACAAGCCGACCCTGATCCTCGTCAACGAAGGCTCCAATTGGCTGAAATGAGCACCAAGACACAACCCTGATTGGATATTCAATGTCTGGAAAAGTGCATCTCAAAGGCCATATCGATGTGCCGGAAAATCGTTTGGCGGCCGTCGAGGCCGCATTGCCGGAACACACCGCACTTACCCGTGCTGAACAAGGCTGCACCAGCTTCAATGTAGACCCCTGCCCAGACGTGCCCGGACGATTTCTGGTTGCCGAGACATTTAACAATCAGCAGGCATTCGACGCGCATCAAGAGCGAACAAAAGCTTCGATTTGGGCGGAGGTCACTAAAAATATTCCCCGCGAATATTCAATTGAGCTGGAAGACCCAGACTAAGAAATTTCAGCAGCAATCAATTTTATCTGCACTATCAATGAATTGCCCCGGCAGCTTCACGGAACCAATGGCACCGGAGGATAACTCCCGATTCAGGTTGGTTTTTGTCCCAAAATATGACACTTTTGTCACAAGGCCTCAAAGAATGGGCCATGCGACAGGCAGGATTGGACAGATAAATGAAAAAGCTAGCTTTTGCGGCCGCTGCCTTGATGGCAGTGCCTGCGGTTATCAATGAAGCAAACGCGACTTGTGCTCCGGGTGAGCCCTTCGTGAGCCCAACCGGCAGATCTGAACTCTTCGACACCACCGCAGTTGGTGGCTTCGTAGGAACTCGTTTTGGTGGAGACATTGAGGAGAATCCTTTCACCCGCGGTGGCTATCTTACCGTTGGGCGCAGGTGGGGAGGCGATTTAATAATTCAGGCCAACCTTTGGGGTAGCGTTACCGATGTTGAAGACACGGAAGTAACGGACTTCGGCTTTAGTCTCCAGGGTGGGACAAAAGACCCAACAATGGGTGGCCATTTTGTGGAAGCGGGATTTGACCGCATGCTGGTCGACGAGCCCTTCGGCAGCGATACCCGTGATACGTTGTATGCGGGATTGCGGGGTGAGTGCTATACACAGGACTATACCTTTAGAGGCGCAGCCGGATTCGCATCCCTGGATACCGACAATTTCCAGGCCGAAGCGGGTTACTACAGTGGCCTCTTGAGCACATACTTGAATCCTGACCTGCGCTGGAATATTGGTTTCGATGCTGCGCGGGTGTGGGATGAAGACGAGGGTCTTGGTGCCTTTCGTTTCAGTTTGGGAATCGACTGGAAGCCAGATACTCAAATTCAATTCTTTAATTCCGAGCCTTTCACCCATACCGGAGTACAAACTGTCTATGGTGTGTACGTAGGCACCAACAGGGTTAACTATGTGAACCCAAACCAGGACAGCGTGGATTTTTATGATGTTGGGGTCAAAGTCAGGTTTATAGCTACAGGCGACATCGGCCCATCGGTATCGCTTCAAGAAATTGATGTCCGCGGAATATATCTTGATCCGGTTCCACAGGCGCTAAAAATAGCTACCTGGTAATGGTTTGAAAATAACGGATGGGCGGGGAATTCGCCCGTCAATTCTTCTGCCCGGTTGACGTAAACGAAAAAAGTAGGAACAGCGCATTCCGATCATGCAAATTGCAGATATCCGCGAGCGACTATAAGATCGAGCGCGGAAGAGTATGATGAAGTTGCTTCAACGCCTGATCCTCGCCTATGCGCGATTCCTGTTTCTACCAATCCTTCAGCTTGTAACGCTTACATCGTTTCTTGCTGGCGGTAACTGGCTTTGGGCAGGTGTCGCGGCTTACTTACTCGTCGCCATAGTGTCGGATGAAATTGGTGGCGACACCACCATCACTGACAAGGATGAGGCCTCTTTCTTCCATGATGGCTTGCTGTATCTGAGCGTCATATTGATGACTGTTGAGATGTTTGTGCTGGCCTGGTTTGCAGGGAGTTCGGATTTTCTGAACCTCGGTGCACTCGCGAACACTGGTTTTGGAGTCGATTTGTTTTTGGCGCGCGAGGCAACAAATACGTTGGCACTGGTTGGGGCGGTCTTGTCGGTCGGTGTAAACCTCGCAGGCGCAGCTGGTGGCGCCGGACATGAACTGATGCACCGCGTCAACTCAAGAGTTGAATTTGCTGCCGGTCAATGGGTGCTGGCCCTGTGCGCTTATTCTTCCTTCATGATTGAACATGTTTATGGGCACCATCGAAATGTTGGTCTGGCGCGTGATTGTGGAACGGCCTGGCGAGGGATGAGCCTCTGGCGACACATCCTGCGCTCATTTACACGGTGCCACCTAAACGCACCGAGATATGAAAACGACCGGCTTTCCCGCAAAGGTCATAACTGGTTGCATTACAAAAACCGTGCATTACAGGGACACCTGATGGCAGGATTTATTGGCTTGGTTTTTTATGCCTCTGCCGGCTGGCCTGGCGTGGTTGCATTCGCGGGTTCGGCGATTGTCGCCATCTTCATCATCGAAGCGTTCAGTTATCTGGGGCACTACGGATTGGTTCGAGCACCTGGCAAATCCATTCATCCGCGTCATTCGTGGAATTCATATAGCGGAGTTCTAACCGGTTTGTTGTTCAATCTGCCACGCCATTCCAGTCACCATGCTTCAGCCAATCGTCGCTATTGGCAGCTTGAGCAGGAAGCTGATGCACCAGTGATGCCGTATGGTGTCTCCGCAATGGCATTAATCGCAATGGTCCCTTCCCTGTATTATCGGGTGGTTGGTGCCTCGCTTGAGGATTGGGACAATAGGCTGGCCACCCAGGAAGAACGGCAACTCATCCCCGAGCAGACAAAACGCATTACTTAGTATTCAAAAATTGCCCCAACCGTGGAAATCCCTGCGGCAGCGGTTGCCAGGAACACACGGTCCCCCCGATTGATCCGGCCATCAGATGTTGCCAGACTGAGACCTAACGGTATTGAGGATGCGACGGTGTTGCCAAATTCCCGGAAAGTCAAAATAAGCTCGCCAGCCGGTATCTTCGAAATTTTCAGGAATGCCTCAATGCTGGCTTCCGCTCCCGCATGGGCAACGAAACAGTCGGCATCCCCATCTTCAAAAAAACCAGCTTCACGCGCGGATTCTACACCACATTTCAAACCGTACTTCGTCAGCTCGCCTGAATCTGTTTGAAACTTCAATCGGTCGTGCGTGTTCAATCCAAGTTCCTCATATCGGTCCGTTTCAACAATCGGAAGGACAGCGTATTTTCCATACTGACCATAGGTTTTGGTATGGAATTTGAATCGGTTCGTCTCTTCCGCTCCAACGACCATCGCAGTCGCTGCTTCGCCCAGGGTAAATGAGGAGCACAATTTGTCGATTGTCTCAGCAGAGCGGACCTCCCAGGCATTGCAGTCATTGTAAAACCCGGTCTCGTTCGTCAAAATCAATCCGCAACCCGATGCCCTGCCCGAAAAAAAGCTGTCTGCAACTTGCAACGCACGCGCCCAGCTCGCACAGGCATCAATCACATCAAAACAGGTCGCATTAAATGCACCCAGCGCATTTTGAGCCACCGAAGCACTTGAAGGTACCAGATATCTACGCGTGACACCGCCAAACAGGATAAATTCCAGATCATTCGCCGTGATGCCGGCTTTGTCCAGCGCCCGCTCAGCGGCATCGACCACCAAATCCAGCGGCTGTTCCTTGTCAAATATTATGTGCCGGGTTTGCGCATTTGCAGCCTCGAAAGTCGACTGGATCACCCCGGAGACGAAAGATAATTCTTCGGATGACAAATGTTCGCGGCTTGCATGAGCCATGCGATCAATCGATTCCGGATTGGTAACAACTGTCTCTGGAACCGTATGTTCAACTGAAAGAATTTTCAACGACGCTTACCCCTGGCCAAGTTGATTACAACATAACAAACCAGCGGCTGTGATACCATCAGCTAAAACCAGCCATTCACAAAATCGCCATTGGATGTGAGTTTACTCTTGGGAAGTAGGCCCCACATATTGGAGTTCATTACAGGAGCAATTTTGTGAATGGTAATTTCACACTCACCCAAATGTCACACAACTCCCCTTCTGCTGGGTCGAAACACAATAAATTTAGAACCTTCGCTTTGGCCATAGCAACGGTAAGCATGATGGCTTCGACCGCAAAGGCGCAGGAAGCTCGATCCAGCCTTCTTAATCAAAGTGGCACCCAAATCGGTGAGGCGCACTACAAGCAAGGCACCAGAGGTGTCGTTATCCACATCAAGGCTTCGGGTTTGTCAGCCGGACGCCATGGCATGCACTTTCACAATGTCGGCGCGTGTGATGGTGAAACGAAATTCAAATCCGCCAAAGGGCATATTGCTCCGTCAAACGCGCCGCACGGCTACCTTCATCCCGAAGGTCCCCATGAAGGTAATCTACCTAACCTGATTGTTAGTGCAGATGGTACGGCGGAGGTTGAAATCTACTCAACCATGGTATCTGTCAGGGATGGGCCAGCTGCGTTGCTGGACCCGGATGGTTCGGCGCTGGTTATCCACGAAAATCCGGATGATCACATGACGCAACCAATCGGCGGCGCAGGAGGCAGGGTTGCTTGCGGAGTTGTTGAAGCAACAAACTGACCAAGATTTGCGCGGCATATCTGCTATACCGCGCAAACTCATTTACCCGCCAGCAATCTGGTTGGCTTTTTCGACCAGCACTTCTGCCTGGCGGATCGATGCATAATCGATCAAACGCCCATCAAGCGAAACAGCACCTTTGCCTTCCTTGGCAGCTTGTTCCATCGCCTCAATAATCCGCTTTGCCTTGGTAACTTCGGCGTCAGATGGGCTCATGACTTCATTAGCCAATTCAATTTGGGAAGGATGGATTGCCCATTTGCCTTCACACCCGATTACAGCGGCGCGTTTTGCAGCAGCACGATATCCGTCCGGGTCAGAAAAATCACCGAACGGTCCATCGAGCGGACGCAATCCGTTGGCTCGCGCAGCAACTACCATGCGCGAAATCGCATAGTGCCACATGTCACCCCAGTGCACATCACGATTGCCATCCTTGTCCGGATCAGTGAGGACCGAATAGTCTTCGTTTACACCGCCGATTACCGTCGTGCGGGCCCGGGTTGATGCGGCATAGTCCGCGACACCAAAATGCAGCGATTCATTGCGCTTGCTGGCACCAGCGATTTCCGTAACGTTCTGCATTCCAAGTGCTGTCTCGATGATGTGTTCAAACCCGATACGTTTCTGGTAGCCCTTCGCATCTTCGATCTGCGTCACCAGCATATCGACGGCATACACATCAGCAGCAGTTCCAACCTTCGGGATCATGATAAGATCAAGGTTCGCACCTGCCTGCTCCACCACATCCACCACATCACGGTACATGAAATGCGTATCAAGGCCGTTGATGCGAACCGACACCGATTTGCCTGACCAATCCAGATCATTGAGCGCTTCGATTATGTTCTTGCGGGCTTGCACTTTGTCGTCCGGTGCAACCGCATCTTCAAGGTCAAGAAACACAACATCAGCATCAGATTTCGCTGCTTTTTCAAGGAGTTGCGGTTGGCTCCCCGGAACTGCCAACTCACTGCGGTTAAGCCGTGCCGGAGCTTGTTCGATTGGATGAAAACTCATGGCGTTAGGTTCCTTGTTTTATATTTCTTTGTGACAATAAAAAACGGAGAGAGCTCAACCCTGCTCTCTCCGAATCTCCCCATATTCCAAGCCGTTGCATACCCGCTGCATCAGGAATGAATTTATGCGGCAACAGATTGTTCGGCGTAGTAGCCATTCAAATCATTCATGATAGCTGCTTTGTCAATTTCAACACCCATCCGCAACATCGCATCCACAAACCGGCCAACGATATCGTTGATAGCATCAATTGTAAGCTGGTTCAAAATACCTATCCGGATCTGGGTTGGCTCAGACAGGGTTGGCCAGATTCCAAATCCATCTGCCCGACATGCGCCGACCAGTTCTTTTTCACGACCGGCAAATTCTCCTGGCAGATCAAATACAACCAGGCTGGTCATGTTGGAGGTTACGTTGCAGCCCATTGCTTCGATGGCCTGACGCAACGCCTTTTCATGATAGGCATAATCTGCTGCTTTCTGGGCGCGCCCATGGGCAAGTGTAATGCGCAGCGCTTCATGAAATGCCGCAACCGCATAGCCGGAATGGGTACGATGATAACCACCCGCTTCCACATCTTTGCCATCAACAATACCCCAATGGCGGGCCTCAAGGATTGGATTGTGAACATAGGTGTAGCAACCGCGTGTAGAGACAATCCCAATGTATTTGTCTGTAAAACTCACCGGCGCATAGGTCAGCGGCAAACACAGAACACCCTTCTGCGGACATGATGCCCAGGCAACAACCGCCGGGTAATCATCGATATTGAAATCTTCAATACCAAGGCTTGATACCGCATCAACAATACCGAGGCATCCGTGCTTCTCACAGGCATCGTTAAATCCCTGAATGTCATTGATACGTCCGCTACCGGTCTCCCAATGCGCCATGAACGCCCACATTGGCTTGTGTTCAGCCAGTGCTGCTTCAACGATTTCACCGGTTACGGACTGGCCGTGCGGTACATCGATGATCTCAACACTTTCAGGCTGCGGGTTGAGCGGTGCTGCCGCGAGTTCCTCACGGGTCGACGCTTTCATACGGATGGTAAGACCATCGATGCCACTGAAGGTGCCATTAACAAAGGCAACAACCTTGTCGCCTGGAAGGATTGCACTCAGGGCACAATCGAGGCCACTGAATCCGGTGCCGCCAACACCATAGGTATAGGTGTTCTTTGTACCAAAAATTTCACGCAGCATAAATTTCGATTCAACCATGCCACGAAGCACATCCGGCTGCATATGATCCGCCACACCCGCTCGCGCAAAACTGTCCAGTACACGGGGGTCTGTGTTTCCAGGTCCTGGACCACAAGCAAGAGTCTCGGGGATTTCAAGGGTTGGATAATTGGTCATAATACCTCCAAATTCAATGACTTAGCAGTCATCAGACAGTTGTGCGCAGTCTCTGGGTTTATCTACCAAACGCGCATAAGCGAGAGGGCATATATGAAAACAAACCAAATTAAAACCATTTTCATACCAAAATCAGTGATTATTTTGATTTTGAGGCCTGAAACTGTTTCAATAATTCGGGCCTAACGGTTCATATCGATGAGTGGTATCTTGTTCAGGAAGAGCCGCTTCGGTTCTTCGAATAATACAGCGCAATGGCCTGAGTGCGAGAATTCACGGACAGTTTTTCAAACATGTTGCGCAGATGAAACTTGACCGTGTTCAACGATATCTCAAGCTCTGTCGATAATTCCTTGTTGCTCATACCCCGGGCAAGCAGCGCGATCATGGCTTGTTCGCGATCCGTCAATGTGTCCATCGGATCCTGCCGCAATTCGCGAATATCGAGGAACGGAAATACCATTCGGCCTGCAGCAATTTCGCCCACCACGTCCATCAACCGCTCCACTGACTCATCGCGGGAACAAAAGCCAGCCGCACCTGCAGCCATTGCCCGGCGGGGGATCTCGGAAATTTCATCTTGCGAATAAATCACAATCCTCGGCCCTGCTTCCTGGGCAAGCATGATTTCCAGCAACCGCTCTGCCCCAAGTGAAGGAAGGTTCCAGTCAATGATCCCGACCGCGATGTCTGCACGAAAGATTACCTCAAGAAATCCTTCTGCTGTTCCAGACGTCGCAACCAGGTTGAAACGCGGATCACGCTCAAAGCGCTCCGACAATGCACCCAGCATCAATGGATTGCTATCTGCTATTCCAACATCAATGACCTTGGACACTGAAGAGACACCATCAATTGACCGCGATTCCATGGCTACAAATCCTTCCGCTCGGCTTTCCTGGCTAATCCGTAGCATAAACCAACACTAATGGGTAGGTAGGTTTTTGGTATTTGGCAGTATCTATACTTATAGGCAGGTATGCCCCACCCTAAAGATAATCCGAAGGTAGGTATTATGGGTGTTGATGGTATACCAAAGACGGATATGGTAAGATAACACAGGAAAATACGCAACCAATTGCATACCAATTGGCGCGTTTTCGCATACCAATTTGTGATTTATGGTGCAAATGGCCCTCGGCAAGACAGCGGCTAATTTGATACCGGCTTAGGGAGCTACTGAAGATGGATATTCACGAATATCAGGCCAAAGAAATTTTGGCGGGATATGGGGTTCAGGTCCCCCGTGGCGGTTTGGCCTATAGCCCGGAGCAGGCAGCATACCGGGCGCGTGAAATCGGTGGCGAAAAATGGATTGTTAAAGCTCAGGTTCACACTGGCGGCCGCGGCAAGGCAGGTGGCGTAATCGTTTGCGGTGATGAGCATGAAGTAAACGATGCTGCCGGCGATCTTTTCGGCAAGCGCATTGTGACTAATCAGACTGGCCCTGAAGGAAAAGTTGTTTATCGGGTCTATGTAGAAAGCGGCGTGGCGATACAGTCAGAGCTTTATTTAGGCTACGTGCTGGATAGGCAGACCCAGCGTGTCATGGTCGTTGCATCCGCTGCTGGTGGCATGGAAATCGAGGAAATTTCTGAAAAGAAACCCGAAACCATCGTTCGCTGCTCAATTGAACCTGCTGTTGGCATGCAGGACTTCCAGGCCCGCGAAATTGCATTTGACCTCGGTCTGCCCCCAGCCCTCATCCAACAGGCAGTTTCTACCATGATGGGAAGCTACAAGGCATTCAAGGAACTGGATGCAACAATGCTCGAAATCAATCCGATGGTTGTAACCGAAGACGGGGAAATTTTTGCGTTGGATGCAAAAATGACCTTTGACGACAATGCCCTCTTCCGCCACCCGGATATTTCAGAGCTGCGTGATAAATCCCAGGAAGACCCGCGTGAGACCCAGGCTGCGGACCGGGGTCTCAACTATGTTGGGCTCGAAGGAGAAATCGGCTGCATCGTCAACGGTGCCGGTCTTGCCATGGCAACCATGGACACAATCAAGCTTGCTGGTGGCGAGCCTTCCAACTTTTTGGACATCGGTGGTGGTGCAACTCCCAAACGCGTTGCCCAAGCTTTCCGTCTGGTGCTTACAGATAAAAATGTAAATGCCGTGCTGGTCAATATTTTCGCCGGCATCAACCGGTGTGACTGGGTTGCAGAAGGTATCATTGAGGCCCTCGAAAAGGATCCGATTGACGTGCCACTGGTGGTGCGTCTGGCCGGAACCAATGTTGACGAGGGGCGTAAAATCCTGGCTGAAAGCGGCCTTCCGATCATCCACGCGAACACGCTTGCTGAAGCGGCTGACCGGGTGGTGACTGCAAGCAAGAATCACGCGAAACACAACATCAAACTGGTGGCTGCATCATGAGCATTCTGATTAACAAAGATACAAGGGTTATCGTTCAGGGCATCACCGGCAAGATCGGTAGATTCCACACGGAAGAAATGCTCGAATACGGCACCAACATTGTTGGCGGTGTAACGCCGGGTAAGGGCGGTGAAACTGTCAATGGAGTGCCGGTGTTCAATTGCGTCAAGGATGCGGTTAGGGAAACCGGCGCCGAAGCGAGCATCATTATCGTTCCGCCTCCATTTGCAGCTGATTCAATCATGGAAGCAGCTGATGGCGACATCAAATTCTGCGTCGCGATCACCGACGGTATCCCAGCGCAGGACATGATCCGCGTCAAACGCTACATGCGCCGCTACAACAAGGATACCCGGATGCGGCTTACAGGCCCCAATTGCGCTGGCACCATCACACCGGGCGAAGCACTGCTGGGCATTATGCCTGGACATATCTATATGCCGGGCAGAATAGGTATCGTTGGACGCTCCGGAACGCTTGGTTATGAGGCTGCAGCACAAATGAGTGATCTTGGCATTGGCGTTTCCACAAGCGTCGGCATTGGCGGTGACCCAATCAATGGCAGCTCATTCAAGGACATTCTGCAGCTGTTTGAAGACGATCCTGATACAGATGCAGTCGTAATGATTGGTGAAATCGGTGGGCCGCAAGAATCTGAAGCTGCGGAATTTGTACGCGATCACATGAAAAAACCCGTGATTGCCTATATTGCCGGTTTAACCGCACCCAAGGGCCGCACCATGGGCCACGCCGGTGCGATCATTTCAGCATTCGGTGAAAGCGCCAGCGAGAAAGTTGAAATCCTTCGCGATGTGGGCGCCTCGATTGCTGAATCACCCTCTGATATTGGCAATACGGTACAGCGCGTACTCAAAGCCGCATAAAATTTCTGTTGGCGGGTTTTCGCCGACATTACACTTCTTCTCCACGTACTGTGCCCGGTGTTGTCAAAAGCACCGGGCTTTTTTTGTGACCTGATCTAGAGTAGCACAACAAGCAACAAGCTGCCTTGAAGTGAGGAGATATCATGCGAATTCTTGTCGTAGGGGCTGGACCTACCGGACTGACGGCAGCCGTAGAGCTTGCCCGGCACGGGATTATCGCTGACATCATCGACAAACGTGAAAGCGGCTCCGGACTTTCACGCGCGGTTGGTATCATGCCGGCAAGCCTCGATATTCTGCGTCCTTCAGGCGTAACAGACCGTTTGCTTGCAGAAGCAATGAAATTTCGAAAGGCACGCTTCTTCAACCACGATCGACTTGCTCTGGAACTGCCTTTTTCAGTCGATGGTAAAGAAGGCGAATTCATCCTGGGACTTGCCCAGGACCGGACGGAAACCCATTTGCGTGAAGCGTTTGCAGAACTTGGCGGGAAAGTGCGTTACGGAACCGAACTTACCAAACTTGAACAATCAAAAGATTGCGTCACTGCCCAAACGGCCGATGGTAAGACTGGCCGGTATGATTATCTGATTGGAGCTGACGGTATCAGCAGTGCAACCAGGACTTTGGCCGGCATAGATTTCCCGGGATTTGAACTACCCGGCACCTGGTCCATAGCGGATGTGGATGCGGATAATTGGCCGCATGTCGGTGCCTTTACGATATGCAAACTTGCCGGGCCGGATATCGTGGTGATAGCGCCGCTTGAAAAGAAACGCTTTCGGGTGATTTCAAACACACCGGATGCGCTATCGGTACTTCCACTCCCCATGGACGTCACAAACATACGACGTGAGGGACAGTTCAAAATATCCATTCGACAGGTAAATGAATATCGAAGGGGGCGGGTATTCCTGGCTGGTGATGCCGCTCATTGCCACTCACCGGTTGGAGGCCGTGGTATGAATCTCGGCATAGCTGATGCAGCAGATCTTGCCCGCCGGATTGCAGAAAATGACCTTGAAACCTACAGCGAAACCCGCCATCGGGAAGGAAAGGCCATCATTGCCGGCAGTGAAACCGTCCGCAAGCTGATGACCTCGAATTCTCACATTGCCCGCACCTCGATATTCGCAATATTGGGGCTTGCATCGCTCCTGCGTCCGATGCAGCGACAAATGGCCAAGCGGGTACTCTATGGATAACTCAGCCGGGCAAACTTGCCTAATCCGGGATTAGATGCACAATTGAAATAACCTGAAATGCTCGTGCGTGGCATTTACGGTATTCGCCGGGTGCCTTGCGAGTGTGGGTCAAACCTAACTCGGAGGTACAGTGATGGCTACAACCATTCAAAATTCCCAATCCGGTCCCAAATGCATCGCAATTATCGGCCCCATGTCGAGTGGCAAAACCACTCTTTTGGAGTCGATCTTGTTTCGCACCGGCAGCATTCCGCGCCAAAATGCAGCTGGATCTGGTAACACCGTCGGCGACACATCCGCCGAAGCACGTGAACATGGCATGAGTGTCGAGGCAAATTTCGCAACGATTGACTATCTCGGCAGCAACCTGACATTTGTCGACTGTCCCGGCTCCATAGAATTTGCCCACGAAGCGGCCCCCATCCTCTCCCTTTGCGACTTTGCAATTGTTGTGGCCGAAGCTGATGACAAGAAAATGCCGGAGCTGCAGTTAATCTTCCGTCGGCTGGATGAACTTGACCTTCCGCACGCGGTTTTCCTCAACAAGATTGACCGCGCTGACACCAGCATTCGCGAAACATTAAAACTGCTTCAGCCGGCAAGCACAAAGCCCCTGTTATTGAGGCAAATTCCAATTTGGGGAGATGGTAAACCGGTCGGCTCAATCGATCTGGCTCTTGAACGCGCCTACATTTACCGCAGCCGCGAAGAAAGCGAAGTCACAGAAATTCCGAACGAAGACAAGGCCCGTGAGATTGAAGCACGATTTCAAATGCTGGAAACCCTGGCAGATCACGATGATGAATTACTTGAGCAACTGTTGGAAGATGTCGCTCCACCAATGGATACCGTATTCAAGGACCTGACAACTGAAATTCGTGATGGCTTGATTACCCCTGTCCTGCTGGGCGCTGCGGAAAATGGCAATGGTGTCGAACGCCTTTTGAAGACAATCCGCCATGATGCACCGGGAATTTCTGCAACCCGGAAACGCCTGGGACTGGAAAACCATGATGGCACTGCGGCGGGGATAATGAAGACCATTCACACCTCACACAGCGGGAAACTATCGATTGCGAGAATTCTTGGAGGAACCCTGCTGGAGGGAGAACCAATACTCGGCGCAGAAGATAAAGCCGATCGCATTTCCGGTATCTACCGCATGATGGGAAAATCCCAGGACAAAATTGCCAAAGTGGGCGAAGGCGCAACCGTTGGACTGGGCAAACTGGAATCAGCGTTTACTTCAAACATTCTTCGCACAGACAAAAGCCATTCAATTGGTTTTGTCGCTCCTGAACTTCCACAACCGGTTTACCATATGGGTGTGCGACCAAAGGAACGTCAGGACGAGGTCAAGGTATCCGCAGCCCTTCATCGTTTATGTGAAGAAGACCCCTCACTTACAGTCCACCATCAGCAGGAAAGTGGTGAAACCGTGCTGGGTGGCAATGGCGAAATGCATTTGCGGGTTACCATTGAGCGGCTGGAAAACCGTTTTCAGATCGCGGTGGAGAGTTTTGTTCCCTCTATCCCTTATTACGAAACCATAACCAGACCCGTTACCCAGCGCGGCAAATACAAGAAACAATCCGGCGGGCACGGCCAGTTTGGTGATGTGGTGCTCAACATCGTTCCTCTGGCACGTGGCGCGGGATTTGAATTCTCAAACACCATCACCGGCGGGGTCGTTCCCAAACAGTACATTCCTTCCGTCAAATCAGGCATCGAGGAATATTTGAATTCCGGACCGTTGGGATTTCCGGTCGTTGATATCGCTGTAAATCTGGCGGAAGGCTCTCATCACAGTGTGGATTCCTCTGATCTGGCTTTTCAAATGGCCGGTAAGCTGGCAATGCGCGAAGGCATGCCTGCATGCGCCCCGATATTGCTCGAACCGATCATGAAGGTGGACATCCACTGTCCAACGGATGCAACGGCAAAGATCACTGCAATCGTTCCCCAGCGGCGCAGCCAGATACTTGGCTACGCTGCAAGAGATGGATGGATCGGATGGGATACGGTGAGCGCAATGATGCCAAAATCAGAAATCGCAGATCTGATCATTGAACTGCGATCCGTGACTTACGGCGTTGCAACCTACGTTGCAGAGTTTGATCACCTGGAAAAACTGGATGGCCGAAAGGCCGACGAGGTCATCGGCACCGTCGGTATTGCCGAAAGCGCTTAGTAGCCGCCCTGCCCCGGTATCCAGTTTGTGCCTGATAGTGGAACCCCAGCCATTGCTGCTGCTTCCACAGTCAGGGCACAAAGGTCTTCCGGCTCAAGATTGTGCAGGTGGTTCTTACCACATGCCCGGGCAATGGTTTGAGCCTCCAGGGTCAGGACTTTCAGGTAATTTCTCAACCTTCGGCCACCCTCTACCGGGTCAAACCGTGCCATTAGTTCCGGATCCTGGGTTGTAATGCCTGCCGGATCCCTGCCCTCATGCCAGTCATCATACGCGCCTGTCGTTGTGCCAAGCTCGTTGTATTCGCTTTCCCACTTGGGATCATTATCACCAAGCGCGATCAGGGCCGCAGTACCAATTGCAACCGCATCAGCACCAAGGGCCATTGCCTTGGCCACATCTGCACCGGAACGAATACCGCCAGAAATAATCAATTGCACCTTGCGATGCATGCCAAGATCCTGAAGCGCTTGAACTGCCGGGCGGATAATCGCTAACGTGGGTTGCCCCACATGTTCGATAAATACATCCTGGGTTGCAGCCGTACCGCCCTGCATTCCGTCCAGAACGACAACGTCAGCGCCGGATTTAATCGCAAGGGTAGTGTCATAATAAGGGCGAGCGCCAGCAACTTTTACATAGATTGGAACCAGCCAGTTGGTGATTTCACGCAACTCCAGTATTTTGATCTCCAGATCATCCGGGCCGGTCCAGTCAGGATGGCGGCACGATGACCGCTGATCAATTCCCTTAGGCAGGTTGCGCATTTCGGCAACACGGTCACTGATCTTTTGCCCAAGCAGCATACCGCCGCCGCCCGGTTTGGCACCCTGGCCAACCACAATCTCGATGGCATCCGCCTTGCGCAAATCATCCGGGTTCATGCCGTAACGCGATGGCAAATATTGATATACCAGCTTGGAAGAGTGCCCGCGTTCTTCTGGGGTCATACCGCCATCACCGGTGGTTGTAGATGTACCCGCAGCGTCTGCACCACGGCCCAACGCTTCTTTGGCGGGGCCAGACAGCGCCCCAAAGCTCATACCTGCAATGGTGATAGGTATATCAAGCTCAATCGGCTTTTTCGCAAACCGGGTGCCAAGTGTAACTTTGGTTTCACATTTTTCACGATACCCCTCGAGAGGATAACGGGAAATGGACGCTCCCAAAAACAGCAGGTCGTCGAAGTTTGGAACCTTGCGCTTTGCACCACCACCGCGGATGTCATAAATGCCCGTAGCAGCTGCACGACGTATGTCGCTGTTCACATCATTGGTGAATGTGGCAGACTGACGAGGTGTCGTGTGCGGGATGCCGCTTTCATCGTGGTCTTTAATGGTCATGATCCTCAATACGCTCCTGCATTGTCGACATCAAAATTATACAAATTACGGGCGGAGCCGTATCGGTTGAATTCTTCGGGCTTTGCATCCGAACTGGCGCGCTCAAGCAAATCTTTCAGGATTTCAAGATGCTCGGGACGCATTTCCTTCTTTTCGCAATCGGCCCCCAGGCTCTTGACCGAACCACGCACGAAAAGACGTGCCTCATAACAACTGTCGCCAAGCGCATCGCCCGCATCACCGCAAACCACGAGATTACCGGACTGCGCCATGAAGGCAGACATGTGGCCGATGTCGCCATGCACAACGATATCAATTCCCTTCATGGAAATTCCGCAACGAGACGAAGCATTGCCCTTAATGACCAACAAGCCACCATGCCCGGTTGCACCGGCGTACTGGCTTGCATCACCTTCGACGATAATGGCACCCGACATCATGTTTTCAGCAGCACCAGGACCAACAGAGCCCTCAACATTAATCGTTGCCTGCTTGTTCATGCCGCCGCAATAATAACCGGTTGATCCCCTGACCGTGACTTCAATTGGAGCATCCAGTCCAACAGCAATTGCGTGACTGCCCTTGGGATTTACAATCTCCCAAGAGGTCTGGTTGGTGTCGTCTTTTTGTGCGTGCAATGTTGAATTTACTTCGCGCAAATCCACCTTTGCCATGTCTATTGTCTGCATTCTTCTAGTGCTCCCAGAAATAAACGGTTGCAGGCTCAGGTTCCCAAACTTTTGCATCTTCAATACCGGGAAGGTTTACCAAGGCGCGATACTCTGAACCAAACGCCACATACTGATCGGTCTCCGCCATCACTGCAGGTTTGCAGGCGATTGGATCCCGCACCACGCCGAAGCCATCCTTGGTGCCGACAACAAATGTGAAAAACCCGTCAAGATCATCAATGCTGCTCTCAAGCGCTTCACCCAGCGTGCTGCCCTGATTCATTTTCCATGTGAGATATGCAGCACCTACTTCCGTGTCATTTTCGGTTTCAATATGCACACCATCACGGCGCAATTTGCGACGCAGACTGTTGTGGTTAGACAACGACCCGTTGTGAACAAGACACTGGTCAACACCGGTTGAGAACGGATGTGCGCCCATCGTGGTTACTTTGGATTCAGTTGCCATCCTGGTGTGACCAATTCCGTGGCTGCCTGACATTTTCTGAATACCAAAGCGCGCGGCGACGTCCCTGGGGAGGCCTACTTCCTTGTAGATTTCAATAACGTCGCCGGCGCTCATTATCCGCACATCAGGGCGGATAACTGAAAGAGATTCTCGTGCAGCTTCGATCTTTTCAGCGGGCATTTCCAACACCGCATGCGTGTCAGCCAGCCGCATGGAAACCTTACAACCAATCAACTTGCCAAGCTCACTGTCCAGCTTGGCAAAATCAGTGTCAGGATTTTCCGACTGAATAGTCAGCTTGGAATTACTGTCCTTGTCATTGCCATAAATCGCAATCCCCGCACTATCGGGACCACGGTCGGTCATAACAATCAGCATATCAGTGAGCATTTCGCCCAATTTGGGCTCAAGCGATTTGTCTTTTAGGAAAAGACCTACGATCCCGCACATCATTCTACCTCATGGCAAATTTCTTTCGTGCGATAAATCTAACAACTAATTCTACATATTTCAACTGGTGAAACAATTTTTCATCACAGGAATAATCAGATTTCACGTCCATAACTGATTACAGACAAGAATCTGATGGGCAGATTACGCAATTCTTCCGGCCCGTGCGGCGCATCAGAATCAAAAAACAATGTGTCCCCTGGCTGCAGATTATAAATCTTTGCGCCATGCCGATAAGAGAGCTCCCCCTCAAGCATGTAGATGAACTCCAGACCCGGATGTTGAAAAATCGGAAATACGTCAGACTTTTCTGAAAGCGTAATCAAATAGGGCTCAACGACAAGAGAACCATGTGGCGCATGGCCCAGCAACTCGTACTGATGCCCCGCGCGCGTACCTCGTCGCTCAATCTTCAGTCCCTCGCCTGATTTCACAAATGTTGCATCACGCGTTTCTTCAAACCCGCGAAATAGCGAAGTTACCGGAACATTCAATGCTTGTGACAGCGCCTGAATGGTGGACAAGGATGGCGATGTTGATCCATTTTCTATTTTCGACAACATTCCCGAGGAAATACCGGAAGCTTTGGAAAGCTCTTGAATGGTTAGGCCCATTTTTTCGCGAAACTGATGAACAGCATGACCAATTGCTTGTTCAAGCAGGCGTCGTCCGGGCTGTGTAGCTGCATGCGGGTCTTGCTCGAGACGAACGCTCGCGTCGCTTTGGTGAGGCCTTTTGTCCTTGACCATTCAAACTCCCCTGTATCACGCTTTATAGAACCAAGCTTCCCACGGAACCGAAGCCGTTGGTGAAGTGTTCGTCAAGCCCTGCGAAAGACGTTTAGCAGAAGTAGTTTGCAAATTCACAGAACAAATTGCCGGATTCAACATTTGAAACATAAATCAGTTTTCACGTAACTCCTGTTCAACAGCGGGCCAATCGTCAGCCGGGGTCACTTCACACATCTGTTCCACATCACCCGTCCAGGAAAAAACCGAAAAAAACGGCTGATCGTATACGCGCATCGCATGCACTGCATTCGGTGAATTCCAGACCACACTTCCCGCTTGATAGTCCCGCCACTCGCCATGTTCAAAGCGCCAACCAGAGGGGCCGACAAGGTTTAAATATAGCTCCGGTGCCGCATGGATGTGATCACGATACAAAAGTCGCGGTGCCAACAGGAAAAATCCAAGCAGGAAATCATCATGCGGGATTACACCGACATCGGAGCCCACCAGCACACAATGAAGATTTCCATCCAGATAATCTTTACCAATGTCCGCATCACCCTCATAGAAGAGGCCACGATCAACCCGCCAGTGCAGATGATCCTTGGCGGCAGTGATTGCTTCCACCAAAGGGCCAAACCTTGATTTCGGGATATTGCCAATCGCGGTATTAAGAACATCGCCATGGGCAGGAAGTTGTGGTTCCTGGCGGATCATGGCTTCGGGGCTGAGTTGAACCCCCTCGAGCTTGCCAAGAACTTCGCTAACACCTGGTTCCCCAGGGAAATTCATCTCGAGACAGGATTTGATTTCCCTGATGACGTTCAAAATCAGTAGGTCTGAGTTCATGCCCCCATCATCTTGCGGCGTCTTTCCTTGACCATTTCATTAGCCTCCGGCGAACCATCATGAAATGAGCCGAACCATTTGTCCCAGGGCACTTCCGCATTGCCGTAATTGCACTCGAAATAACGGTGATGCAATTGATGGAAGAAGTAGCCCAAATCCATCTGCTTCTTGTTTTTAACAATCAGGCTTTCATACCCTGAGTGCGAGCTGGCAGCGCCCAGCGTATTCCAGAAACAGTGAAAGAACAGGTGAATGGGATGCGAGATAACCACGAAATGAATTAGCAGCGAGCTCAGGTAAATCACGTGCTCAATCGGATGCATGGACAGACCCGACCAGGGACCGACATTGGTGTTGCGGTGATGCAGGGAGTGAGCAAGTCTGTACAGCGGTGGCCAGTGCAGCAGCCTGTGAACCCAATAAAAGTGCAAGGAAGCCCAAACCGGGACGATCCAGAACCACGCTACAAACAGGATGGGGTTATCGCTCCAGTTCAAAAACGGGGCGTAGCCGTTGGCAAAACCCCACATGACCAACGCTTCGTAAGCCGTCCACACGGTTACACCACTGACGCAGGTCCAGAACATGTTGTCCCAGACCTGACTGCGGAATGTGTAAATGCCGCTTTTCTTCGTCTGCTCCCGCGGATCAAACTTCGTTTCCTTGCCCTGTTTGTTGAATGTGTAAAGATACAGATGCAAGCCACCGGCGATCAGAAACATCAAACCCAGATTTTTGAAATAAATTTGTGCAATCCAGTCAAATTGAAAAGTCACACATCTTTCGATTGCAGGTGCCAGGTAGAACCAGGTAGCAATTGCGATTGCCGCAAAAATCATCTTTTCTGAAATCTTCAACCATGACATCGCAACCCATTTGAAGATTGCAACTGGGTTTGGCGGCCAGGAATAATAAGGAGCGTTGCCAATCGGCAATTCTGGATGATAATTCCACTCTCGCTTGGCATCAGACATTTTCACATCCTTTAAGCTTGCTTTTTCCCGATTTGATTGAAAATCTAATCGCTGTTGTTCCAATGCCGTTATCAGAATTACGACATCTTATCACAATTTAAGTTCCAATTGCGCTGCGTCTAAAAAACTGAGGGTCAAAATGCGAATTAAAGAACTACACATTTACCAAAAAGATCTGGTTCTCACCCAAGGCCCCTACACCTTCGCCGGCACCTCACTCGATGCGCTTGATACAACGATTGTGAAGATTGTCTCCGAAACAGGGCTGGTCGGTTGGGGCGAAACCTGTCCCCTGGGTCCAACCTATCAACCGCAACACGCGACGGGAGCACGGGCAGCGATTGGTCAAATCGCTCCGGGGTTAATGGGCGAAAATGCACTTACACCCTTAACCCTGAAACGCACCATGGATGCGGGGCTCAACGGGCACAACTATGCCAAGGCAGCAATTGATATCGCCATCATGGATTTGGTTGGCAAACATCACGGTATCCGGGTTTGCGATTTGTTGGGTGGAGCGACCGGAGACAAGGTACCCTCCTATGCTGCACTGGCAATTGGCGAGCCGGATGACGTCGCCAGGAATGCAAAGGAAAAGGCGGCAGATGGCTTTCCGCGGCTTCAAATTAAGGTTGGCACCAATCCAATAGCAATGGATATAGAAACCGTCCGCAAAGTATGGGAAGCAGTCGGTTCATCCGTTCGCATTGCGGTTGATGCAAACCGAGGCCTCACCGCAAGGGATGCAATGTATCTCTCGCACCAGTGCTCGGACATCCCGTTCGTGCTGGAGCAACCCTGTAATACGATCGAGGAAATAGCAGCCATAAGGGGGCAGCTCAATCATCCTGTGTATCTTGATGAGAACATCGAAGACTTAAACGTGCTGCTGCGCGTCATCTCGCTGGGCGTATGTGATGGGTTTGGCCTCAAGCTTACAAGACTGGGAGGGCTGAACGTCATGAGGACAGTCAGGGACATATGTGCGGCACGTTCAATGCCACATACATGCGATGATTCCTTTGGAGGAGACATCATCGCTGCCGCCTGTGTGCATTTGGGCGCAACTGTGGAACCACGCTTGATGGAGGGTGTCTGGATTTCCGGTCCATATTTCGAGGATCACTATGATCCACAAAACGGTATGAAAATTGAAGATGGGCACATCCGCGTACCGGCTGGACCTGGCCTTGGCGTTACCCCGGACGAAAGCCTGTTTGGAACTCCCATCGCTTCATTTAGTTAAGGATCAACACGCATGGACATTATCATCACCAAGGCGGACTGGGGCATGGAGCACATGGGCGACCTAGACGCCCGGCTGCAATCGATCGCCGAAGCAGGGTTCGACGGCATAGAATGTTTCTTTGTCGATATGGAACCGGCAAAGTTTGTTGATCGCTGTGGTACACTTGGGCTGATGTATAATGGCGGGATTGTCGCTCCAACCGTTGAGGCATTTCGCGCAGAACTCAAACGCACACTTCAATGCGATCCAAAACTCATCAATTGTCATGGTGGTCGCGATTATCACACACATGATGAAAGCATCGGGTTTTTCAGTGAATGCATGAACATCGCTGATCAGGAAACCGATGTGCAAGTTGTGTTTGAAACCCACCGCCGTTGCAATTTGTATTCGCCCTGGGGCACCGAGCGCTTGCTGGAAGCCCTGCCCGATCTGCACATTTGTGCAGACTTCTCCCATTTCACCGTGGTGTCGGAAGGTGACATGACTTCATCCGTTGCACCGGAACCCGATACCAATGGCATGATGGCGCAGATGGTCGACCCCCGGAAAGAAGCAATGATGGCAATGGCAATTTCCAGAACAGATCACATTCACGCCCGCGTCGGTGATTTGCACAGGCCACAATGCGTTGACCCACGCATTGGTGAGGGATTGCGCTGGACAGGAATTTATGAAGGTTGGTGGGACCGGATCATTGAGCGCGCCCGCTCGGAAGGTCGCCCATTCATGACCATCAATCCGGAATATGGCCCTGTACCCTACGCGCCGTCGGATCCCATTACAGGAATTGCCTACTCTGATCCCTGGGACTTGTCGGTTTGGGCGATGGATCGGCTGCGGTCGAGATACTCAAAGAAGTAGCGCTTCTCACCATTCATAACTTCTCACCCATGCAGCAAACGCTTCAACCTCTGGCGTGGCCCGGCTGCCGGTTCGGGTGAGCAAATTATACCCGAGCCCGGTTTTCAGTGAGGCTTCCAGTGGTCTTACCAGCGCCCCTGCCCGCAACGGATCATCGATCAAATAACGCCAGCCCAGGGCGACGCCCATGCCATTCTTCGCAGCTTCGATCACCAAGGGATAAGAGTTAACTTGTATGCGACGTGCATTCGACGGTTCGGAACCAAAGCACTCCGTCAGCCACATGCGCCAGTTCATCCAGTCCCAGCGGTCATCCTCCAGATCAATCATCTGCGATGCGGCAAGCCCTTCCGGTGTGGCAATTTGAGGATTGGCGGCAAGGTAGACCGGCGAGCAAACCGGAAACACTTCCTCCTCGAATAATTGCTCACTGTGAAATCCGGTTGGATCACCCGCACCCAATACAATCGCTACATCCACTGCTTCAGCAATGCAATCTTCCACGCTGTCAGAAACCGCCATCCGCACCGAAATATCCTCATGCGCATCTGTAAAAGCCCTGATTCGAGGCGACAACCAAAGAGCAGCAACAGTTTCATCTGTTGCGATGGTTAACCGCGTTGTACCGGGCGCCGGGTTTATGCCGGATGTAGCGCTGACGATGTGCGCAAGCGCATTGGCGACCGAGTGCTGATACTCTCGTCCGGCAGCGTTTAGCGTTACTGACCGGTGCGCGCGTTCAAACAGCTTGGTAGCAAGCGCTTCCTCCAGATTACGGATACGCTGTGATACTGCAGCCTGGGTAATGTTGAGTTCATCAGCCGCCAACGTGAAGCTTGAGTGACGCGCAGCCGCCTCAAATGCCACCAGTGCATCCAGGGGCGGCAATTTTCTGGATAGATTTTGCATAATCAACACTTACCCAAATGGCAAAGAAATCATCGCTTGAGGATCAATTCCGACAAACGTAACTTATGAATTGGAAACTTGCCAGTAAATTGGGGATTTTGGCCATGAACCAGCACCTATTAAACCTCCAACAGGATGACGCGCCGTTTACGGCAGATCCATCAAAATCATTCACCCTGCCTGCCCGGTTTTATATCAATCCGGAAATCTACGAGCTGGAAAAGGAAGCCATATTCTACAAAACGTGGCACTACGCCGGTCACGTGTCGCAGGTTTCAAAACCTGGCCAGTACCTCACCACAAAAATACATCAACAAAATTTGTTTATCGCCCACGGTCGCGATGGAGAAATACGCGCATTTTATAATGTCTGCGCTCACCGGGGGCATACGCTGCTCGAAGGATCGGGCAAGAAAAACATCATCACATGCCCCTATCACGCATGGGCCTACGATTTTGACGGCACGCTGAAAGCCGCCAGAAACTCTGAAAATGTCGAGGGCTTCAACAAGTGTGATTTTCCATTAAAGCGCGTGAAGCTTGAAGTGTTCTGCGGCATGCTGATGGTCAATCTTGACCCGGACGCTACACCCTTTGCAGAGCAATACGCCGGGCTGGAGGACGAAATTCGGCAATACATGCCATCAGTTGATGATTTGTCTTACGCTCAGCGGGATACCTTTGAAGTCAGGGCGAACTGGAAAGTGCTCGTCGATAATTTTCTCGAATGTTACCATTGCGCAGCGGCACACAAGGACTTTGTTGATCTGGTCAACATGGACACCTATCGCACGATCACCCACAAGCGCTATTCCTCTCAATGTGCTGCAGCACCCGCAACAACCAACTCCACAGCGTTTAGCTTTAAACCGGGTGATGTGGACTTCGGGTATGCAGGATTTTTCGTCTGGCCGAACATGACAATCTGGCTGTATCCGGGTGAGGCGAATATGTCGATTTTGCAGATGAATCCATCTGCACCGGAACAAACAATTGAGTATCAGGACTGGTTTACTCCGGGCGGAACCTTATCACCGCAGTTGAAGGAGGCCGCGGACTACCAAAAAGACATACTCCAACCGGAAGACATCAGCCTTTGCGAAAGCGTTCAGCAGGGCTTGCAATCCAAAGGCTACAACCAGGGCCGCTTCATCGTTGACAAGGGCAAGACCGAGCTAAGCGAACATGCGGTTCACCACTTCCAGAAAATGGTAATGGAAACGCTCGGCGGCGAAGTGCGTTAACAAATGCAGGTCTGGGGGTTGGAATAGAAGTCAACCACTGTTCACAAAGTTACACCAAAGCTGAAAGATCGAGTTCCATCATCTGCCCCATCCAGATGGCGTGGTTGGTATGATCCTTGATGACATCGCCGGTATCGGGATGGATGAAGATAACCAGCCCATTACGGTTTAGAGCCAGCCACGGTGTGATATCGCCAAACACCGGTGGGTCGAATTTGAGTTGGCAACTCCACATCGGGTGTGGACCCACAGGTCGCTCATGCACCCGCCCCATATCAATCTGAAACATCTCGGTGGATTTTTCACAAAGCTGTCTTGCCTGCTCGATAGTTGAGGCATCAAAATAGACATGGGCGTGATATTCACGAATTGCTGGCAAACACTTAACTCCTGAAAACACTCATTCAACCACAGAAAACTTCACTGACGATAACACAAGCGCGACATGTGGGCAGATCGCAACTCAGCTCTTCAACTTGTGTTCATACAATCTGCCAAAATGTGGCATCGGCTCATCAACCCCGGCAAGCCGGAGACAGTGCCAGGCCATTGCATGGTTGGATGACGTAACCGGCAGGCCAATGCGCTTCTCGATAATTGGAGCAGCATCCAGTAACCGCACACTGGTGCAGGAAACAAACACCATATCAACTTCGTGATCCTTGGTGATTGCATCCACCGCGTTTGAAAGGCTTTCGGAATCAATTCGCGCAACGGTTGGGTCCTGATCCTCGTTGAAGGAACCAAACACCGGTACGGTATAACCGGCATTTTCAATATACCTGCGGACCTTGTCGTTGACATCTCGGGTGTAGGGTGTGAGCACCGCAATACGTTTTGCATCAAACGCATCAAAAGCGGCAAAAGCGGCAGTAATTGGCGTGGTACACTTGGCATCCGGTTGCACTTCCCGGATACGGTTAAACACCGTTTCCTCACCGATAACCATCGACGCTGATGTACAGCCATAGGCTACCACGTCCAACGGCGCACCCGGCAGGATGAGGCTCAAAGTTGACGGGATTTTCTTTTCCATCGCCGCAAGGGTTTCAGGGGTGACGGTGTTGGAATTCTCGATCCGGGCACCGTAAAAGTCGACACCAGGCACAGTGAATACCTTCCGGAATTCATGCTCCACTGTGTAGTCAGTTGCCAACACAATCAGGCCAATACGCGCGCGCCCACCGATGACATCATCTGTATTGAAAGGAAGATGTTCCATCATCTGACAAGTGTCTGCTGCCGGATCAATTGTCGCTTCAACCGTCATAGCGCATTCCTTTCGTATCGATCTGTGGTTGCCGCTGGCCAACCAGATCTGCCAGAATTCTGGCCGAGCCGTTTGACATTGTCCAGCCCAAATGCCCGTGACCCGTATTAAGCCATAAATTGGAATATGGCGAGCGGTCAATCACCGGAACACCCCCCGGCATCATGGGCCGAAGACCAACCCAAAGCTTGGGATCACTGAAATCCGCCGCCTCGCCAAAGAGCGTTTTGCCTTCATCGATCATGCCCAAAAATTCTTTTCCTTCGTATGCGTTGCTGTAACCGGCGATTTCCGCTGTTGACGTAATTCGCAATCGGTTCCCCAGCGCAGAGTAGGCAAGCAGATTATCTTCATCCACACCAGCCTGATGCGGCCCTTTGGATGAGTCTGTCATGGGCAGTGTAATGGAATATCCACGAACCGGATAAATCGGCAGTTTCAACCCAAGTTGCCGTATAAGATGCGGGCTATAAATTCCCAAACACACAACGTATGCATCCGCCTCTTCACGACCTCGGTCCGTCAACACCGCGGCAATTTCATCACCATTGCCTTCCAGCGACACGACATTCTCACCGTAACGGAATGTGACACCCATTTGCTCACACTTCCTGACAAGGGCCAGGGTAAAGAGATTGGAGTCGCCACTCTCATCACTCGGCACATATAAAGCACCCGTTAGCTTGTCTTTGAGATGGGCAAAATTTGGTTCGCGGGCCACGACCCCATCCCGGTCCAGTATTTCTGAAGCAATCCCGTCTTCAGCCAATAGATCAGCCTGATGTGCAGCTGCATCAAGTGACTTTTGCGTGCGATAAAAATAAATCAAACCCTTCTGGCGCCGGTCATACTCAACCCCTGTCTCGCCCACAACTTCCTGCAACATTTCAGTGGAATACTGGGCAAGTCTTTGCATATTGAGAGAGTTTTTTCTTGAGTTCTCAGGAGTACATTGTCGCAAAAATTTTAGAGCCCAGAGCCATTGAGAAGGCGACAGTTGCGGCTGAAACCCAATTTTCCTGTCGTTTCGCAAAAAGGAGCGAAGCATCTGGCCCGGCGCATCTGGCGAAGCCCATGAGTGAGAGTGCCCACAGGTTACAAGTCCGGCATTGCCAAAACTTGTAAACCCTGCAGCTTCCTCCGCCTTTTCGATGACGGTAACCTCATGGCCATCCTTGGCCAGCTGGTAAGCTGACGCAACACCAATGACACCAGCACCCAAAATGATGATCTTCATGGTGATAACCCGGACAAATTCTCGATCAATCGACAGCAGCTTCCACACGGATTTCTACCGTAAACTGTGGCATCGCAAGTTTCGATTCCACACAGGCGCGCCCAGGCGTGTTACCCGGCGAAACCCACGCGTCCCAAACCGCATTCATCTCGGCGAAATCACCCATATCAGCAAGCCAGATGGTCGCTGAAATCAGTTTGGTCTTGTCGGTACCAGCTTCTGCCAAGAGACCGTCAATACTGGCCAGAATATCTTTTGTCTGATCAGCCGCCGAAGCACCAGGCGCGCCCTGCGCCACCTGCCCTGCCGTATAACAAACATTGCCGTGAACCACAGCCTGGCTCATGCGATCGCCAACCTGAATACGTTTGATGGTCATGTTTTATTCCTTTTTTGAAAGCCAAAATGGTTCGTGAACGTGAAATGAGGATAAGCAGCCAAAAGGTTGAATGGCAAGACGAATAAAACAAGTTCGTATTTGCCCTTTCCCTTTGCACACTTCCGCTGTATGAGAGGCCAAATCCTCCTTCTTTTTTATTGGTGTAGAAAATGAAACTCCGCAATATCGCGATTATTGCCCATGTCGACCATGGCAAAACCACGCTTATCGATGTGCTGCTGCGCCAGTCGGGAATGTTCCGCGACAACCAGCATACGGAAGAGCGGATGATGGACTCCAACGATCTGGAGCGTGAGCGGGGAATTACCATTCTGGCCAAGGTAACCTCGCTGGTCTGGAAGGATACCCGCATCAATATTGTTGACACACCAGGCCACGCTGATTTTGGCGGCGAGGTTGAGCGCATTCTTCACATGGTTGATAGCGCAATCATTCTGGTCGATGCCGCAGAAGGCCCGATGCCGCAAACAAAATTCGTGCTGCAAAAGGCTCTGAAGATCGGCCTTAAGCCAATCGTTGCAATCAACAAAATCGACAAGGATGAATCTCGCCCTGATGAAGTCATAAACGAGGTGTTCGACCTTTTTGTCGCGCTCGATGCCAACGAAGAACAACTTGATTTCAAAATTCTCTATGGTTCTGCAAAGCAGGGCTGGATGGCTGACACGCCAGAGGGACCGAAAGACGACATGGGCCCATTGCTTGACATGGTACTGGATCACGTTGCTGAGCCAGTGGTTGAAGAGGGGCCGTTTCGTATGCTCGCAACGACAATCGAAACCAACCCATATCTGGGAAGGCTTTTGACCGGCAAGGTTGTCTCCGGCAAATTAACCCCAAATCAGCCACTTGTGGCACTATCCAGGGATGGGAAGACCGTTGAACAGGGTCGCGCAACGCAAATACTGGCTTTTCGCGGGATTGAACGCACACCGATTGAATCTGCTGATGCGGGCGATATCATTTCTATTGCAGGCCTTTCAAAGGCGACCGTTGCCGATACGCTTGCAGCCCCCGGCGTAATTGAGCCGCTTCAGGCGCAGCCGGTTGATCCACCAACGCTTTCCATGAATTTCAGGGTCAATGATGGTCCGCTCGCCGGTCGTGATGGAACCAAGGTGCAAAGCCGGGTTATTGGTGATCGCCTCATGCGTGAAGCAGAGGGCAACGTTGCATTGCAAATTACGCGAGGCGATGACCGCGACTCTTATGATGTTGCGGGGCGCGGTGAATTGCAGCTCGCCATTTTGATAGAGCAAATGCGCCGCGAAGGGTTCGAACTCACCGTTGGGCGCCCTCAAGTGGTTATGCAAAAGGCGGAAGATGGTTCACGGCTTGAGCCGGTTGAAGAAGTCACTATTGATGTTGATGATGATTACTCAGGCACGGTTGTTAAAAAAATGGCCGAGCGTCGTGGTGAACTTCTCGAGATGCGCCCATCTGGAGGCGATAGGACACGGCTTGTATTTGAGGCCCCTACCCGCGGCTTGATTGGCTATCAACCAGAGCTTCTGTCTGACACCCGTGGCACCGCCACCTTCAACCGGGTGTTCAAGGAATTTGCGCCCTGGATGGGCAACATCCCGTCCAGAAACACTGGTGTGCTGATTTCCAATGGTGATGGGGAAACCGTTGCCTATGCAATCTGGAATCTTGAGGAACGCGGTCAGATGTTCGTTGTTCCCGGGGACAAATGCTACACTGGCATGATCGTTGGCGAACACTCACGCGGCAATGATTTGGA
Organism: Hyphomicrobiales bacterium; assembly: GCA_021775415.1. Taxonomy (GTDB): domain Bacteria; phylum Pseudomonadota; class Alphaproteobacteria; order Rhizobiales; family Rhizobiaceae; genus JAALLB01. The sequence goes on from JAJFHV010000006.1 coordinate 127,388, forward strand.
AGTCAATGTGTTGAGAGGCAAACAACTGACTAACATCCGCTCATCAGGCAAGGATGATGCAGTGCGTCTTACTCCAGTCGTGAAAATGACACTGGAAAAAGCGCTTGCATATATTGCTGATGATGAGTTGGTTGAGGTGACACCAAACTTCCTGCGGATGCGCAAGGCACTGCTCGACACGCATGACCGTAAACGCGCAATGCGCGCCCAGCAAGCCGAGGCTACCGCTTAACTCGAAAAGTTGAATAACTTAGCGGTAAGTCTTGTCACCCTTGTTTCCGGCAGCTGGCCGGGCAATTGCGGCAATCATCTGATCAAGCGTAACGGCACCAACTGCCTTGCCGTTCTCGGTAACAACAGCAGTCTTTGAATCGGCTTTTGACATCGCCTGCATGGCTTCTTCAACGGCCATCGACCTGTCGACTTCAGGACCCTTCGAGGCTATCTTGCCATTCATCACAGAGCCAACTTCCAAGACCCGGGCACGGTTGATATCCTTGATGAAATCAGACACGTAGTCATCCGCCGGTTTCAAAATTATCTGCTGAGGGGAACCCTTCTGTACAACCTCGCCATCACGCAAAATGCAGATGTTGTCACCAATCCTGAGCGCCTCATCCAGATCATGGGTGATAAATATAACGGTCTTGTGCAACTCTTCTTGAAGATCAAGCAGCACATTCTGCATGTCTGTGCGGATCAGTGGATCCAGTGCTGAAAACGCCTCATCCATCAGCAGGATTTCAGCATCGGTCGCAAGTGCACGGGCAAGACCCACGCGTTGCTGCATGCCACCGGAAAGCTGTGCGGGATAATGGTTTTCAAAGCCACCCAAACCAACCCGGTCGATCCAGCGTTGGCACCGTTCGCGGGCCTCCTCAACAGGTGTGTTCCGGATTTTCAGCCCGTAGGCAACATTATCCATAATCGTGCGATGCGGCAGAAGCGCAAACTTTTGGAACACCATTGATGCTTTCCGCCTGCGAAACTCCCGCAACTGCTCTTCACTCATTCCGAGCACATCTTCTCCGTCGACTATCATTTCACCCGCAGTTGGCTCGATTAACCGGTTAACGTGGCGGATAAGGGTCGATTTTCCGGACCCCGATAGCCCCATGATCACCTGCATTTCGCGCTGCGGTATATCAAGATTGACGTCTTTTAATCCAAGTACGTGACCATGCTTTTCCAGCAACTCGGTCTTGGACATGCCGCCCTTGACCTTTTCTACCATTCGCTCAGCTTGTGGACCGAATATTTTGTAGAGGTTCTTGATTGATACTTTTGTTTTAGACACCGTGGCCCCCTTCACGGTGCTTTTGCAGCCGCTTGCCATATTGTTGAGATACGCGGTCGAAGATAATTGCCAGCGCAACAATCGCCATGCCATTCATCAGACCTAACGTCAAATACTGGTTTTGAATGGATTGTAGAACCGGATTACCGAGCCCCTTCACACCGATCATCGATGCAATCACCACCATGGCCAGTGCCATCATGATGGTCTGGTTCACACCAGCAAAAATATTCGGCAGTGCTAACGGTATCTGCACATCAAACAGTTTTTGTCTTGGATTGGCACCAAAGGCATCCGCTGCCTCAAGGATTTCAGCGTCCACCAGGCGAATGCCGAGATTGGTCAATCGTACAACTGGTGGCATGGCATATACCAACACCGCAATGAGGCCGGGAACCTTGCCAATACCCAAAAGCATCACAACGGGAAGCAGGTAAACGAAAATCGGAATGGTCTGCATGACATCAAGTATGGGAGTAATCATGGCCTGCAGCCGGTTTGACCGGGACATCATAATGCCAATCGGAATACCGATTACAATACATAAAATTGTCGCCACCGAAATCAGCGCCACTGTAGACATGGTATCTTCCCACATCCCGAAATAACCGATGAGTATGAACGAAACAGCAGCTCCTAGTGCAAGTTTCCAGCTTCGGGAACCAAGATAAGCCAGCCCTGCAACAATGAGGATTATGAGCGGCCAGGGCGTCGCTAGCAGCAGTTTTTCGAACCACACAAGCGCCCGCAACACCGGGTCAAAGAAATTTTCAATCGCCTCGCCGTATCCACGCGAAAATTCCCGGAAGGAACCGTCGATACCCTTTTTCAGGTCCCGTAGATCCTGGCGCCCCATCGCTGGAAATTCATCTAGAATGCTCATTTTGTCCCCGCCTGTTTTTTAACGTGAGAAAACCTGCCAGCAAAATTCTGCTGGCAGGTTCAATTTTTATAGTGCCTGACTTATGAAGATGACAGAGCGGATTTTACTTTTTCAGCAACTTCCGGTGAAACCCAAGGTGTCCAAATATCTTCATACTTGGTCATAAATTCAACAGCAGCGTCAGGACCCTGAGCCTGCTCATCTTCCATGTACACCAGCATTGCACCCATGACAGAACCTGGGAAAACGCGTTTTCCAAGGTAGTCCATTGCAACGCTTGCTTCTTTCTTGAAGCGGTCGGTTACAACCGTATGCACTTCCGATTCTGTCCATGCAGAAGGTTTCGGATCGTCACATTCCTGTTCAGGCTTCACAATGCAGCCATCCCAGTTTTCAGCGCCGGCAAAATCGACACCAAACGGAATAAGCTTCATGCCATATTTGCCGATGATGGCAGTAGGTGCCCAGTAGTAGCCAAACCAGTTTTCCTTGCGCTCATTGGCTTTCACCAAAGAACCGTCAAGACCGGCCTGTGAACCTGGATCGATCAACACCCAACCTTTTTTCTCCATTTCGAATGCACGGAAAAGGTTAATGTTGGAAAGCTGACAGCCCCAACCTGCAGGACAACCAATGAAGGCGCCTTTGGATGGGTCTTCCTTGTCCGGGAACAATTCTGGATGATCCAGAATATCCAGAACCGTTTTCAGCTCAGGATGTGCCTCTGCTGTGTGTGGTGGAATCCACCAGCCTTCTCCCAATTCGGTAATCGGGCCTTTAATTGCAGAATGCAAGCGGCCTTCGTCCATGGCAACGCCCAAAGGCTCACGAACAGCGTTGACCCAAAGCTCACCAGCAACATCCGGCGCGCCCTTTTCATTCATCGATGCGAAGGTCGTAGTGGTAGCACCAACAACCATCTCAACTTCACAACCATAGCCATGCTCAAGGATAAGCTTATCAACGTTAGCCATCAATGTTGCAGACGGCCAGTTCATGTCAGCCATGGATACCTCGCCACACTCAGCAAAAGCCGAATTTGACATAGCAAAAGTAGCGCCGGCAACTGCCAGCCCCAAAACAAGTTTCTTCATTATTCCCTCCCAATGTCCACGGATTATCCATAGACTTTAGTCACAGGCCAGATTGACCCAACGTTTTATAAATTGCATGTCGCTCATCCGAACCCTTCTGGTCCAAAGGCGACACACCATGCATTCAATACACACTGTGTATACAATTGCAAATTAACATTACAAAATTTCAGCCTTAATCACAAACATGGTCAACGCAGCGGCATTTGGAACGACCAACCCGTCCCTTTCCTTGACCAAATTGAATGCAAATGTGCTAGGCAGCAGCCATGATCCAGTTCCAGAAATCTCCAAATGAATTCATATGATTATATTATTGTCGGCGCCGGTTCTGCCGGCTGCGTGTTGGCAAATAAGCTCGGTGCAGACACCCGGACATCCATTTTGATTCTTGAGGCAGGCCCATTGGATCGGGACTTGATGATCCACATGCCTGCTGGTGTCTACAAGGCCTATCGGGATCCCCGAATAAACTGGAATTATCTGACCGAAGATGAGCCTGAGCTCTTCGAGCGCAATGTGGACATGCCGAGGGGAAAAGTCGTCGGCGGATCCTCTTCGATAAATTCAATGGTCTATATGCGGGGACATCCCCTGGATTATGACCGCTGGGCTGACGAGTGTGGATTGAAAGAATGGCGATATGCCGACTGTCTGCCCTACTTCAAGGCTGGGGAAACTTCAAATCGCGGTGGCGATGACTGGCGCGGTGATCGTGGTCCCTTGGGCGTTACCAGGGGATTTTACGACAACCCGCTATATGATGCATTCATTGAAGCGGGTGGACAGGCTGGACAGGGCCAATCGGATGATCTCAATGGCTATAATCCTGAAGGCGTTTCCAGACTTGATGCAACAAAGCAGAACGGTCGCCGCTGCAGTGCCGCAGTCGCCCATCTAAAACCGGCGTTGAAACGCGGAAACGTTACACTTCTCACCCGTGCAATGGTGCGTAAGGTGAACGTGGAAGGAAACCGGGCAACTTCCGTCACATTCGAGCACAAGGGACAAATACTCACGGTCGAGGCGGAATGTGAAATTATTTTGTCAGGCGGTGCAATCAATTCCCCACAACTGTTGATGCTGTCCGGCATCGGACCAGGGGATCATCTGAAAACCCACGGCATTGAAACCAAAATTGATCTTCCCGGTGTTGGCCAGAACCTACAGGATCACGCCAGTGTCATGTTGCAGTATTCCTGCACCCGAAGTTTTCCGATTCACAAGGTCAATACGCCACTTAGAAAGGCGGCAGCTGGCATCCAGTGGGTGTTTACCCGAAGCGGCATTGCCGCCTCGAATATTTGGGAGGCCGGAGGTTTAATCAGGGGGAATGAGAACGTCCCCTATCCAAACCTGCAATACCATTTCGGCCCGGTGGGGTTTGAGTATGATGAAAACGAAATCACCCTGCTTCAGGCGTTTGCCATACACGTGGATCAGCTTCGTCCCAGGAGCCGTGGTGAAATCACCCTGAAATCCGCCAATCCCAATGACAAAGCATTGATGCATTTCAACTACCTTGCGGACCGGCACGATTTGTCGGAATTGGTTGAGGGCGTACACAAAACCCGCGAATTGGTCGCACAGCCTGCATTTGACGAACTACGCGGTGTGGAACTGGACCCTGGGCCCGAGATTAAATCCGACAAACAAATCGAGGATTGGGTACGGCAGGTTACCACTACGGATTTTCACCCCAGCGGAACCTGCCGGATGGGCCACGGCAGCGACGCAGTCGTCGACGACCGAATGCGTGTTCATGGTGTTGAGGGATTGAGGGTAATCGATGCCTCGGTCATGCCGCAGATCATCAGCGCTAATTTGAATGCGCCTACCCAAATGATCGCCAGTCGGGCAGCCGATTACATTCTCGACGCGCGCCAACTCACGCCATTCGAGGCCAGTTTCTCATTTCAATAGACGAGTAAAGCGCGCGTTTAAGCAGATTTGCGAAGCTGATTTGCAAACCAGCTCTCAAGTTTTGCAATCAGCCTGTCTGGCGAAACTGGTTTTGACAGATAATCATCCATACCCGCATCGATGCATTTTTCCATGTCGCCCTTGATCGCGTGCGCGGTAACGCCGATTATTGGTACATGTTCATCCGTACCGGCCTCAATCCTGCGGATTGCTTGTGTAGCCTCAAGACCGTTCATTTGCGGCATGGAAACATCCATCAAAATCACTGTTGGGCGGAGATGCTTATAAAGCGATAGCCCCTCGCGCCCATTGTTGGCGATGCGGAAAGACCAGTTGGTTTCTTTCAGAACCTGGGTGAAGACAATTTGGTTCACCTCATTGTCTTCACACACCAGAATATCGATATTGGCGCCGTCTTTGATATGGATCGTGGATGCATCTGGAACTGAACGCGCTTTCACTGGCGGTTCCACAGATATTTCCTTCTGCTGTGTTGGTTCCTTGGATTTGCGTCCCAATTGTCTGGCGATCGCAATACCGGGCGAAATGCCCGCTTGGTCACCCTCACCTCTGGATTTATAGTCCTGCAACACCTGAATAATGGTTTCCAGAAACAGTGACGATCTTGCCGGTTTGATTAAATGACCCTGAACACCCAAAGAGGAGAAAGCTTTGCCGTCGTGTGTCTCGTCGACAGAGGTCAACATGATGACCGGAATTTTGGCCATTCTTGGGTCTGCCCGCATCGCCTTGACCGCATCACCACCATTCATCTCAGGCATGTGATAATCCATGATCACACAATCCACCGAAACATTCCGGTCAAGTGCCGCCTCCATAAATGCCAGCGCTTCGCCACCACTGGTGACTGCGGCGCCGTCAAATTTCCAGGAAGCCAATTGCTCGGAAAGGATTGAGCGGTTTACCTCATTGTCATCAACCACCAGAATTCTGGAATTTGATACATCCACAGGAATGCGCTTAACATTTGTCTTACCGGCATGGATTGGGAGTTCAATCTCAAACCAGAAAGTTGAACCCCTGCTTAATTCGCTGTCGGCGCCCATTTCCCCATCCATCAGCCTTACAAGCGAGGACGCAATGGACAAGCCGAGGCCTGTACCTTCGTGCTTTCTGGTAGCGGATGCGTCAACTTGAGAAAACTTCTCGAATACATTGTCGAGTTTATCCTTCGGAACACCAATGCCTGTATCTTCGACAGAGATGCGTACCCGGGCGGATTTATCACTCGATTCATCAATATTTTTTTGCTCGACATTTATGTAAACATGGCCAATTTCGGTAAATTTGACCGCGTTACCCAACAAATTTGTAACGATCTGGCGAATGCGACCAACATCACCGACCAGATATTCCGGCAGTTGCGGATCGACTCGTACAATCAGTTCAAGGTCTTTTTCCGCAACGCGTGAAGAAACCAGTGTCGCCACATCTTCAATGGCATCACCCAATCTGAACGGTGCCGGATCAAGCTCCATTTGACCCGCGTCTATCTTGGAAAAATCCAGAATGTCATTGATGATGGTCAGCAGCGCAGCACCTGATTTCACAATCACATCAGTAAACATCTTCTGCTTGGCATCCATTTCGGTTTTGGCCAGCAACTCGGCCATCCCCATCACACCGTTCATTGGTGTGCGAATCTCATGAGACATGTTTGCAAGGAATTCTGATTTTGCCCGGTCTGCATTTTCTGCTCGACGAAGGGCACCTTCAGCCCGACCATGTTCCCTGGAAAGCTTCCCGAGAGTACGGCGCAAGAAAATATCAACCGGGACAAAAACAAACAGCGCGAGAATGGCAACGAGTGTTACAGCGACCTGCAGGAACGTTTCGAGTAATCTGCCTTGTTGGGAAGCCTGTCCGTTCAAGAGAATTCGCAATTGATTTTGGACATATCCATTGCTCGGCCCAACCAGGCTGCTGTAATTTTCCGATATTTGCCGCGCGGTCCAGTACATGTCCTTCTTCGTTTTTATTGATGCAACCAGTTTTTGCGACAACAGCGAAGAGTGATGTTTGAACGGATCATCAATGGTCATGAACCGGGCACCCTCAAACAAGAAACCCTGCTCTTCTGGGCGCAGCACTTTGTATGCAGAAAGCGTGTTTTCGAATTCCATTCTTGCATCCTGAGCAAAAAACTCCAGTGAGTTCTTCATACCCAAAATGTCTGGATCAGCCGGAAGTTTGGACAAATAATCTTTGCGCTGTTTTAGTGTCATACCGGCAACCAGCTTGCTCATCGAAATTTGGTTTTGTGCATCTTCAAACACAATTGCAAATCGATTTGCCTTCGTAACAAGCGGTTCAAGCTTTATATCCAGCTCTGCAAGCACATTCGAAAAGTGTCTGATGGCATTTGACCGTTCGGCAATCCTGCCTTCCGCGTCATAGAAATAGTTAAAAACAACGCCGAACCCAATCAAGGCGCACAAATAGGCGATCCTGAATGCCCAGACATACCTGATGCTGTTTTGGCTGGTTTCTTGTTTCACGATATCCCCTGAAATTGCGACGCTCAAAAAGCAATTGCCTGTGGTGATTTCCCCAAAACGCGTTCCGTTGGAACCCATTCACTTGGATAGGAAATCAGCTCAACTGCAAAATTGGGGCCAAGAACGCAGGTTGCCGTATCCAGTTGCACTCGGTGTTCTTGGCAACATTTCGCGAGAAACCCGTGAAGCTTTACCAGGCGGCCATTCGATGACAGCACCGCAAAATCAGCTACCAACCGGCCAATCATTACAAGAGTTGCAGTGTAGATCGCCCGGATCCGTTTAACGCCAGTATGCATCCCAGTCCCCAGCTAAGAAGTTTGGTAAATGAAACCTGCATGATTTTGGTGAATTATACGTTAATAGGCTTGGTCTAACACATTTCGAAAGCACGACCGCCATATAGCATCACGGCAGCAAGCATCCAGACCTGCAGAAATTAATACAAGTCCGGAACTTGGTTCAGCCACGCAACTGTTTCATCTAACAGCTTAAACCAACTCTGGATCGGTAATGATTTCAACCAAAGATGGTCCTTCAAACGCCAACGCTTCCGAGATGGCCTGCTCCAATTCGTTAGAGTCTGTCACCCGGGTACCATGCCCTCCACAAAGCCTTGCGAAAGCTGCAAAGGAAGGATTGTGCAAATTGGTTTCCCAAACCGGCCATTCACCCGCCCGTTGCTCTTTCGAGATTTTTCCAAGCTGAGAATTATTGAGTAGAATATGGGTAATGTTCATCCCGTATTTCACAGCTGTCGTGAAATCCATCGGATACTGACCGAAACCACCATCACCAGAAACCGAAATAACCTTCCGGCCGGCAAATTCCTCCAGGTCCTGTGTCGCTGCCCAGGCTCCCATCGCCGCTGGAAATCCAAACCCGATAGAACCCAAATAACCAGACATCAAAACACGCTGGCCCTTGGTTTCCAGGTATCGCCCAAATGAATAGGTGTTATTGCCAACGTCCACCGCAAAAATAGCATTTGAAGGCGCCAGACGCCCGACCGTGTCAAACACCGCGAACGAATGAATACCCTCTCCTTGTTGCTCTTCCAGACGGCGGTGTTTCTCGGTCCGCCACATCTCCCAGCGTTGCGCCAGCTCGCTGATTTGATCATCAGCAGTCTTCTGTTTGGTAACTTGATCCGCACAAGCATTACAAAACGACCCGATCTCGCCCCAGATAGGCAGTTTCACTTTGCCGAATTTTCCAAGCTGCATGCGGTCATAATCGACCTGAATCATATTGCGTTTGGGGGTAATGCCGGTGTGGTTTGAAAAGCTGGCACCCAATACAATGAGCGTATCCGCCAGGGTCATGAACCAGCTGGCAATCGGGGTGCCTGAGCGCCCCAAAACACCGCCAGCATTGGGATGATCATCAGGAACAAGACCTTTGGCCTTAAACGTGGTCAAGATCGGCGCACCGATACGTTCAGCCATCGCCAATATCTGGTCGCGCGCACCATGTGCTCCGTGGCCGACAATAATAACCGGCCGTTGGGCTGCGTTTATCATTTCAACAGCAGCATCCATATCAGATTGCGCAGGCGTGATTTGATGGCCGGCAACCCTTCCTGCAGGCGTTGCAGCCTTTTTATTGGATGGCAAAGTCTGCACATCATCGGGAAAAATCAGATGGGCAACATCCTGCTCTACGATGGCGTTTTTACAGGCAAGCGACATGAGTTCCGCATGTTTCGAGGTGCTGAGTACGGTTTGTGAAAACCGGGAAACCGCCTGGAATGCCGATTTCAGATCAATATCCTGAAATGCACCGGGACCAAAAACCTGTGTTTGCACCTGTCCGGTAAGCGCAAGTACCGGCGCGCGGTCGACCTTTGCATCCCACAAGCCGGTCATCAAATTTGTGGCACCTGGTCCAGCGATTGTCAGACAGGCAGCCGGTTTACCGGTAAGCTTGCCATAGGCAGAGGCTGCAAATGCAGCGGCACCCTCATGGCGAATGCCGTAATATTTCAGTTTTTTATCTGCGACCGACAGACGGATTGAATCGGACAGGCCAAGGTTGGAGTGCCCGACCATGCCAAACACACTTTGCACGCCCCAGTTTGTCATGGTTTCAACCATGACATCCGTAACGGTCCGTACCCGCTCGGGTTCCGGCTCGATCCCGACAAATATCTCATCATCACGGATTTCAATCGGAAACATCTTTTGACCATGGTCTTTGACACCACCACCCGGTGGCTTGCCGGTCAGCGGATCAAAATCCCAGCCGTGCCAGGGACATCTGATCCAGCACTCGTCATTCACACCCTTTTCTATGGTACCCTCACCAAGTGGGCCCTTCTGGTGCGGACAATGATTATCCATCGCACTCCACTGCCCATCAAAGTGCACCAGACAAATCGAGGTCGTGCGTGCGGTGACGGTTTTCACACGCCCCTCGGGAAGGTCGCTCACCTGGCCAACCGAAATCCAGTCAAGTTGTTCGCTGCTCATTGAGTGTCTCCTCGTGCGACGCCGCCATATGCAACACCTGAAAGTTCGGCCATATCCTTCTTCCATGTTGTCAGGTCATCGGTTGAGAATTTTGACAAATGATCGTGACCGCATGCCCGGGCCATTACCTGCATCAATTCCACAGACGCTTCAAAGAAATTGGTCAATTGCTGGGCCGATTTTTCTACCACAATCCTGCTCACCAGATGCGGTTTCTGCGTTGCAATTCCGACGGGACAATTATTGGTATGACACGCACGCATTGCGATACAGCCAATCGCCTGCATCGCGGAGTTGGATAGTGCTATTGCATCCGCCCCCATAGCCATCGCCTTGATAAAGTCTGCCGGTTTTCGCAAACCCCCGGTGATGATGAGCGTCACATCTTGTTTGCCGCACTTGTCCAGATGCCGCCTGGCTCTGGCAAGCGCTGGAATGGTAGGTACCGAAATGTTATCCCGGAATATGATTGGTGCAGCGCCCGTACCACCACCCCGCCCGTCAAGAATTATGTAATCCACGCCAACGTCGAGTGCGGCATCAATATCCTTTTCAATGTGCTGGGCCGACAGTTTGTAGCCTATGGGTATGCCGCCGGTGCGATCGCGTACTTCATCCGCAAATTCCTTGATCTGAGAAACCTTGGTCCAGTCAGGAAACCGGGACGGAGATATTGCCGCTTCGCCTTCCTTGAGGCCCCTCACCTCTGCAATTTTACCCTTAACCTTGGCACCAGGGAGGTGGCCCCCGGTTCCGGTCTTCGCCCCCTGCCCGCCCTTGAAATGAAAGGCTTGAACCTTGTCGAGTTTTTCCCACGCAAATCCAAAACGCGCCGAGGCAAGTTCATAAAAATAGCGTGAATTCGCTTCCTGTTCTTCCGGCAGCATACCGCCTTCGCCAGAACAAATTCCCGTTCCTGCATTTTCTGCCCCAAGCGCCAGCGCAACCTTTGCCGGCTCGGACAAAGCACCAAAACTCATATCCGAAACAAACAGTGGAATTTTCAGTTTAAGCGGCTTTTGCGCATTTGGACCGATTACCACTTCGGTTCCGACCTCATGATCGTCAAGCAGTGGCGGCTTGTGAAGTTGGGCGGCGAGCAATTGGACGTCGTCCCAATTGGGCAAATCAACCCGCGGCACGCCCATTGATTCCACCTTGCCGTGATGGCCGGTTTTGGAAAGACCATCGCGGGCATACTGCCGGATCAATGCATTATAGGGTTCTTCCTCCGTGCCATGACCGGTGTCTGCATATTGTCCAAGATAAGAGTTGCGCTTAAACGGCTGCGGGTTTTCCTTTGCCCATGCACTGATTTCATCCTCATCAACCAGCACTTCACCATCTTCAACCCAGGAATTGAACTTTGGCAGCACTTCCGAATTATTGTACTCCGACACTCCGGAATCGAGTTTGTAATCCCAATAGTGAACACCGCAAATCAGATTATTCCCGCGCACAAATCCATCCGACATCAAAGCCCCACGATGCAAACAGCGCCCGTAGAAAACGGCAACATCCTTGTCAAACAAGACTATTACCAGATCGACTTCTGCCACCAGAGCATGAACGGGTTTGCGATCTTTCAAGCTATCGAACTTTATGACGGATAATTTTTTCATGAACGCCTCATCTGGGGGTGGGCAAAGCAACCCGGAATTTGGGCTGTGAGCATTGTGATGTCTTGAAAGACTATCGGGCATTGATGAAACTTACAAATAACGCTCACAGTCCATGAAATCACATTCAATTTAGTGGATGGGATAAGAAGTTGATTTTGCAGCACATTACTCGAGGTAATATTTGGTTAAATTCTAATCACTACACTGCATGCATAGGCTGAATCACAAACACTATAGGGCGTATCTATGGCACTAACCACTAAATCAGCTGTAAACCTGTCAGCCAATCCGGCAAGTAATCGAAGGATCAAAACCCGGACAAACTGCAGCATCCCAGCTACAATCAAACACAATGGGCTTTGCCTTGGTGACTGCGTTATCAAGGACATCTCAGAAACCGGGATGCGTCTCTTCGCACCTTCGGCCCATTGGGTACCCCAGGATTTTGAAATCCATTCGTCAACGTTTGACGGGGTTCTACTGGTTACCAAAATGTGGGTGGAAACAGAACATATCGGCGTCAGTTTTCAAACAAGCTAGTCAGTTTGTTTAGAAGCTGAGAACATTTCCCGGAGCCAGGATTTAAATTTCTCCACTTCTGGCTCCGCACGCTTTGATGCCAAGCTTTCAACAATATAATGCGACTGGTCAAAAGTGATTGGATCGCCTGCCTGTTCAATTGATCTACCTGCGTTGATTGCACCTTGTGCAAAACGGCTGATGACGGCCGCATAACCGGCACCCGCGGCGACCAGTTCAAATGCAGCAATGGAAGTATCAACTGACAGGGTAACTTTGTCTGGGTCATGGGGCAGCCCAAAAGCACCAAAGTATCTCGACCAGTGGTCATCATACCCCAGAATATGGATCAAGGGTCCATCTCGCAAATCCGAAACGGATGTCACGCGATTGGCATTCTCTTTCGCACATATTGGGACGATCATTTCGTCCGAGAGTTTTTCACATCGCATACCGGGCCATGTACCGGACCCCATTCGAATGTCCACATCAACATTGGTGTCAGCAATTGAGTCCGCCCAAATGTTGGTCACTATTCGCAAGGCAATTTCAGGGTTTTTCTGCTTAAAGTCATGCAGCTGTGGTGCAAGCCAAAGCACCGCTGTGGAAATAGGTGCCCTCAATGTAATGGTGCGTTTGACAACCGGCCCGAACAATCCGTTGGTTGACTGGGTAAGTTCGTCAAGAGCTTTGCGCACCGATGGAAGATAGGCTTCCCCCAGTTCAGTCAGGTGGATGTTCCGCGGTTTGCGTACAAACAGATCATAACCCAATTTCGTTTCAAGCGATTTGATCTGCAGACTGACTGCCGTTTGCGTCAATCCCAATTCATGACTGGCAGCGGTAAAACTTGCGTGGCGCGCCGCTGCTTCAAAGGTTCTCAACCAGTTGAGATTGGGGAGCCGTTTCATATCTTATCCATAAGTATTTTTGGTGCTTAGGACATTATTTATTCATTTTTCTTTTGCAACAAAAAAGACAAATCTGACTCCGGAAGACACGCAATTACGGGATATTCTTGAAATGAAAATCGGCTTTATTGGACTTGGAAATGTAGGCGGCAAGCTTGCAGGCAGCATGCTGAGAAATGGTTTTGACCTAACGGTTCGTGATCTAGATAAATCGATTGCTCAACGGTTTCTGGATGATGGTGCCAAATGGGCGGACAGTCCGAAGGAAATGGCAGAATCTTGTGACGTGGTTATAACCTGTCTGCCAAGCCCCGCCGCCTGTTCCGCTGTGATGGAAGCCGATGACGGCATCCTTGCAGGCCTCTCCGAAGGAAAAATCTGGGCCGAGATGTCGACAACTGATGAATCCGAGGTGAAACGGATTGCAGAGCTGGTGGAAGCAAAAGGCGCTTCACCGATTGAGTGCCCGGTTTCCGGTGGTTGTCATCGTGCAGCGACCGGCAACATTTCGATTTTTGCAGGTTGCGACCGTGAAACATTTGAACGGATGCTGCCAATGCTGACTACGCTGGGTAGACGCGTGTTGCACACCGGCCCTATCGGATCCGCATCTATGCTGAAGGTCATGACCAACTATCTGGCGACAGCCAATCTCATAACCATATCCGAAGCGCTAGTGACCATGAAGGCTGCGGGCATGGACATGGCTACGACCTATGAAGCAATCGCGATTTCATCTGGCACCTCATTCGTTGCAGAAACCGAGGGTCAGGTCATTTTGAATGGCAGTCGTGATATTTCCTTCACCATGGATCTGGTGAAAAAAGACATCGGCCTGTTCCACGCAATCGCTGAAAAACATAATGTGCCCCTGGAAATCAGCCCGTTGATGGTTGAAATTTTCAATGACGGCATTGCACGTTACGGCGAGCGGGAACTATCCCCCAACATCATTCGCCGTCTTGAAGATGCGACAGGCCTCGACATCACCGCACCAGGGTTCCCGGATGAAATGCTGGATGATGAACCAGAGGAGCCGGGTTACGAAGTCATCCCCAAAAGTTCACAGCACACTCAAGCTGCCGGGTAATCCGGTTCCACACATTATGCTGACCCGCGGTTCAAACATATCCAGCCGGGTTTACTAATCGACGAACTTTGTTTTGTCGCTTGTAAAGCTTCAAATCGCGCGAGATAATAGTCTTCAGGCAAATTCGGAGGATCCCCCATGAGCACCCAACACGACAATCTGGTTCATCTGAACATATCAAACTGGCAGGAGCGGGTTGATATGGCAGCAGCACTGCGTTGGACCGAACGACTGGACATGCATGAAGGTGTCGCCAATCACTTCTCATTGGCAGTAAACGAGGATGGAACCCAGTTTCTTCTAAATCCGGGTCAAGTCCATTTCAGCCGGGTGAAGGCGAGCGATCTCCTGCTGCTAGATGCCAATGATCCAGACACACTTGATCAGCCAAACGCACCAGATGCCACCGCTTGGGGGTTGCACGGCTCCATCCATCGGCTTTGCCCACATGTGCGCTGTGCCATGCACATTCATTCCACCTACGCGACCGTATTGGCTTCCCTTGAAGACAGCACCTTGCCCCCAATCGACCAGAACGCGGCAATGTTTTTCAATCGCGTGGTAATCGACAAGGAATTTGGTGGCCTGGCGCTTCAGTCAGAAGGTGAGCGCTGCGCTTCTATGTTGGCAGATCCAAAGACCCAGATCATGATCATGGGCAATCACGGCATTCTCGCGTTTGGCGACACACCAGCTGAAACCTTCAACCGCATGTATTATTTCGAAAAAGCGGCAAGGAACTACATCATCGCTTTGCACACACAAAGGCCACTCAGCGTATTGTCAGACGAGGTTGCGGAAAAGGTCGGTCAGGATCTGGATGACTACTACAAGGACTATCGACATCTGGATGAGTTGAAAGCCATCCTGGATGAAGAAAATTCCAACTACGCAAGCTAAGACTTGAACGCTGGGAGCTTCAGCTTACCCAATCCGCCAAACAGCATGAAGTAGACGCCCGGTACAAAAAACAGTGTCAGGATTGATGAGAAGCCAAGCCCACCGATCATCAATGCTGCCATCGGCTCGAACAGGGCACCACCACCTATCGCCATCGGCATCAGTCCGAGAATGGTTGTAAGCGAGGTGAGCAGGATTGGCGTTACCCGCTTCTTCGAGGCGGCAATAACCGCCTCACGCAAGTCGAGTTTCTCCCGCTCAATATCGATCTGATCGATCAACACGATTGCATTGTTGATGATAATTCCGGCAAGCGAAATCATGCCCAAAATCGCAAAGAATGACAGGGGTTGACCGGTGATCAACAATGCAATTGGCGCGCCAATTATCACCAGTGGGATCGTCATGAAGGTGAGCAATACCCGACGCGCAGAATTGAACTGAAATACCAGCGCGATCAGCATTACGGTGAGCGCTGCTGGCATACCCCCCAACAAGAGATTGTTGACCTTTGAACTGTCTTCAATTTCACCACCAACCTTCAAATCATATCCGGGTTTCAAATCCAGTTTCTCCAACGCAGGCCCCATCAACGCCACCACTTCGTTGGCGGCCAGATAATTACTCTTTCCGGATATCTTTATCTGCCTCACCTGGTTTACCCGTCGCAATTGCGAGAACTCCAGCTTGGGTTCAAAGGTCGCGACCTGGTCAAGCGAGATCAACTGGCCACCGGCAGCAACAGAGAGGTTTGCGAGATCTTCGATACTGTCCCGGAAGCTTTCACCGGCCCGCACGACAATGGGTATTGAATCAGTCCCCTCGCGATATGTCGATTGGGTGGTTCCGGAAAAAAACGTGTTCATGATGTTGGAAATGTCCTCAGATGTAATACCGAGTTCACGCGCCTTGTCCTGGGCAACATTGATAATGATCTTCAGGCTCTTGTTACCCCAGTCGTTTTCGTTCTGCGTAATTCCTGGAATTTCCGAAAAAGCATTCTCAACCAGTTTTGCCTTGTCGAGCAATTCATCTGCATCCGGCCCGGTTATCTTGATCTCGACAATACCGGACTCACCACCGCCCATGGAAAGTCGTTTCACCTTGAAGCGGGCAGCGGGTTGGTTTTCCAGCAGATAGGGATACGCCCGTTCAGCCGCTGCAACCGCACTGTCAAAACTGGTCGTGTTGACCAAAATGAACGCGCTCGCTGGATTGGTATCTGCCGGATTAAGCGCCAGATAAAACCGCGGACCGCCATCTCCAACAAACACTGTCGTATCGACAACTTCGGGATTTACTTCCTTGTCCAAAAGCCATCTCTCAACAGCCAATGCTTCCTTTTCGGTCGCCGAAATCGCAGTTCCCTTGGGCATGTCCAGATAGATCAAAAACTCGGCACGCTCGCTGAGGGGAAACATTTCCTGTTTGACCGAAGAAAATAGCGTCGTGGAACTGTAGACCGCACCATAAGCTATCACCACGATCAGCGGTGCGAATGCCAGGGATTTGCCAACAACTATTCCGTAGGTTCGAACCAGTAAATTAACCTCACCCGGCTCCTTTTGCTTGGGCTTTTTGCGGCTGAACCAAACACTCAAGGATGGAAGAATATAAAGCGCAGATAACCACGACCCCAACAACATCAGCGCTACAACAGCACCAAGAGAGAATGCAAATTCACCTTCAACCCCATCGAGGATCAACAGCGGAATAAACGCTGATACAGTGGTAATGGAGGCAACGCCAAGCGGCACAAGGAATTGCTTGCCCGCTCCAAGAGCGGCATCGCGTGGATCATCCCCTCGCCCAATTCGGGTTTGAATATCCTCCACCACAACCAGGCCGTTGTCGACCAGCAGACCGAGGGAAATGATGACTGCTGCAATTGAAATCTGCTGCAAATCAACCTCCAGATACTGCATCCCCATCAAGGCAAACATCACGGTGAAAGGAACAATGCAGGCGATGATCAGCGAGGCACGAAGTCCAAGAAAAACCATCATCACCAGCACAACAACTCCGAATGTCTGCGCAACATTCGTCAAAGCGTTGTTGATGGACGTGGTAACGTTTGCTTCCTGGAACGTGGAAAAATTATAGGAAATTCCGATCGGCTGCGATTGCTCAAACTTCGGCACCGCCACATTCAATCGCTGCCCGATTTGCTGGATGTCTTCACTGTCCGACATCTCCACACTGACGACGACTGACGGTTGAGTATTATAATATACCGGTTTGTTTTTTGGCGTTTCATAGCCGCGTCGAACGGTCATTAAGTCCTTTAATCGGACAAAACCACTAAGTCCCTGAACCTTGGTAAGGATGTTGCCGATTTCCTCTACAGATCCCAAATCGCCATTGGCTTCGAGAATGAGGTTTGTACCACCAGCATCAAGTTGCCCGGCAGGCAGGATTACGTTCTGGGCGCTTAGATCGTCTAGCACCTGGTTGAGCTGTACTCCAACTGCAGCGAGCTTTCGTGAATCCAGTTCAAGCCAGATCCGCTCTTCCTGAACGCCAAAAAGCGAAACCTTGGATATCCCGTCGACAGTATAAAGCTGCTTGCGAAGATCGTCCGCTGCATCCTCGATTTCAGCGTAGGAAAAACCTTCTCCTGTAACCGCGATGGTGGCAATCGCCACATCCCCATAATTGGTGTTTACAAAAGGCCCCTTGGTTCCATCTGGCAGGTCATTCTTGACGTCGTCCATCCGGTTTCGAATATCCTGGAAGACATCTTCCATATTGGCTTTCGGGACATTGTCATAAACATCCAGCGTAATAACGGCACTTCCGGTTGTGACCAGGGAATTGATATCTTCAATTTCACCAATTTCGCGAGCCTCGCGTTCAATGGGCTCAACAATGAGGTCCTCCATCCGGTCTGGAGACATGCCGGCAAACTGAACCGAAACAATCGCATTTCGAATGGTGATTGCCGGATTCTCGCGTTTGGGAATACCCGCATAGACCAGCAATCCCTGGACGATGAGACCGATCATGATCAGGATTGTCAGGCGGGATTTATTGATCCCGAAAGCTGTCAGGAAATTCATCTAACCGCTCCTACTGCGAATCTGGAAGGAGTTTGACCTTCTGTCCGTCACGCAGGAACGTAACACCCGCCGATGCAACCCGGTCTCCAAGCTCGAGTCCATCAATTGCGATGATCGAATTTTCACGCACGCCCACAATGGTGATTTTTCGTTGCTTCACCGTTTTTGTGGCGGTGTCATAAACGTAGACGACAGCAGTACCTGGATCGGCGGCATTCTTCGGCGGATCAAGTTGCCCCTGGAAAGGCAGCACAGAAAGGGGGAGAGTGAACCCCTCACCTTTCGGCACGGCAAACTCGATGGCAATTTCAACTGCCATTCCTGCCTTGATCGATGGGTCAATTTCCTCAAGTTTCACGACAACCGGAAATGACGAGACTGTATCTGCTCGCGCACCCAATTCACTGACATGCCCACCCAAAACAATATCGGGATTATCAGCCAGCCGGATTTTCACTTTTTTTCCAACAGCCAGTTGATTGACCACTTCGAAGCTCACCGAAAAGCTGGTTTCGAATTCTTCAGCCGCATATATCGTTGCCACCGCCGCTCCGGGAGAGACATTCGCGAAGGATTGCACTTCAACAGAATTAAGAATGCCATCATAGGGAGCCGTGAGCTGCGCCTTTGTCAGATTTTCACCGGCAGTATCAAGAGCGCGTTCGGCTTGCACTACTTGCGCGGCACTGGTTTCCGCATCCGTTCTCGCCTTGTCGGCCACAGCTTTCGTGGCAACACCCTTTGTCAGCAGGTCAGCCTTGCGCTTTGAATCCTCTGCCGCATTTTTGGCGGTGGATTGCGCTTGCGCTAGAGCAGCCTCAGCAGACTCAACCTGAATCTCAAGTGAACGTGTGTCAATTTCAGCCAGGATATCGCCCTTCTTCACAACCTGACCCACATCCAGATTGACCTCGTTCAAGCGACCGGAAATCTCAAACGACAGCGTGGAAACGGAACCAGGCTGCAGCACACTTGGGTAGCGGCGGACGGTTGTCTGTTCAGTTTCCACAATCAGGAATGTCTTAAGACCGCGTACTGGTGGCTCGGGGATATTGTCCGGGGTCTCCCCTTCACAAGCTGACAACACACCCAGAAGGATAACCAATACCAAAGCACGCAACATAATTCCCAATCCTTGATTGAAACCCGACAGGCAATTTTTCAATTATTGCATTGCTTGGATTGCCGGACAATGCATCTCAAAAGGAATGCACGGGAAACATCCTGCCAGTAATCAACAGTAATATTGCCTGGAGCAACCGAAACAAGCTATGAGACTGTGAGAGATAATCTTCGATGCAGTAAGCGCCGGATGTGTAGGGTTCAACGGAAAAATGCAAACAACCAACAACAAACAGATATTTTACGACGATCTGAAAAGACGGATTCTGACCCTCGACCTTGAGCCGGGTGCCGACCTTGATGAACGAAGGTTGAGTGAAGAATACAAGATTTCCCGGACTCCGGTTCGAGACGTTTTCCACCAGCTTTCCGGCGAAGGATACATCGAAATCCAGAACAATCGTGGCGCGATTGTTTCCATGATGTCTCACAAGACGTTGCGCGATTTCTTCGTTACCGCCCCCGCAATTTACGACGTCATAGCCCAGCGTGCCGCAGACCATGCGCGACCTGCACAGATAAACGCCCTTAAGGATGTACAGTTTGAGATCCGTCGTTGTATTGACAACAACAGCCTTGAAGACATGGCGTACCGCAATTGCCAGTTTCATGTCGTGATGGGGGAAATGGCCGACAATGACTATTTGATGCCATCCCTTCAACGCCTGCTTCTCGATCATGCACGCATCGGACAGACGTTCTACCAACCCCAAAACCTTCAGATGAACGAAAGGTTTGCCGATGCCTGCAACCAGCACGATCAATTCATAGAAGCGATTGAGGCACATGATTCAAAACGCGCTGTCGAAATTTCCAATGCTCATTGGCTCCTGTCCAAAAAGATCATGGATCAACTGGTCCAGAAAATCTCGATTACGCTGAAATCGATTTCCTGAATTTGCGTCAATGCAGCAGCGACCATCAAATCCTCAGCCACTTTTCTGACGGCGGACAGTCATTGAGGTTGTGCCACGGAGAGGATACGGTTCAATTTATGACCGAGCCTACACCAAGGAAAAATTGATGAGACTGCTAATATTTCCCCTACTATTTGTTACCTCAATAGTTCCTGCATTTGCTGATCCCTGCCACGACCGTTTTACCGAATTATTGATAGGCGGTAATCAAAAAATGGGCCCTGTGCGATTACATATCACTCAGGAAATAGTCGGTGGTAAAACGAGCCTTAATTATCATCACAGTGATGGTGAGGGGAACGGGATGACCGAAATGATCGAGCCGGTCGATGATCCATGGTCGCTGTTTATCGGTGACAACATGTACAGATCCGACGACAAAGGCAAAAGCTGGAGTTTCATTAACTCATACGATGCTGAGAAAAGTCTGGCCGATATGAAAGTTGCTATGACGAAAGATGCTGCTGAAGCTATGGGCGTTGCGTGCGGCGAAGAAGACCTGGAGGGCGTTGCCCACGAGGTTGTAGAAGGAAACTACAATTCAACGATGGTCTCCGGCGCTTCGATTTATCAAAAATACTGGGTTAATCCGCAGACTGGCTGGATCGTGAAGTCCTATGGGCATACAAAAAGCGGTGGCTTTGAATCAAAGACCACCCAACTGATAGAACCAGCACCCGATTTGGTATTGCCTAAACCGAAGTAAACTATTCAAACATCCAGCAATTCATCTCTAAATATCAACCTCGGCAAATTCAGCGTTCTCCTGAATGAACGCGAACCATGCTTCGGGCTTGTTGCCCATGAGCGTACAATAGAATTCTCCGGAGATAGGTAGCGAACTCCAATAAATTAATCAGGGAGTTGGTCAGGACATCTATTGTCTTGTTAGTTCACAGTTCCTTGCGTTTTCGACATTTCAGCTGATGTCGTAAGCGAGATATTGAAGCCAGCACAACATGGTCGCTTTGTCTGTATAGCCGATATTGACCTAAGCAGTTTATGTCCGCTTTGGGTTGCCACCTCAATCGGTCGACGCAACACATTGGTTAAATCTGTCTGCCGGGGTTTCAAATTGCAAGGTCTTTCTGGGCCGTTCGTTTAGCTGTCTTGCGACCCTGTTGAGATGTGCCTGTGAGTGTT
>JAJFHV010000007.1 GCA_021775415.1 Hyphomicrobiales bacterium
GATTACTGTGCCTAAACTGGTTGAGAAAGTTGGCCATATCCGAGTTTTTTCGGCACTGGCCTCAATGGTTTCAATCGCGGCGATCATTCACTTGCTAACAAGCGACCCGATGAGTTGGAGTGGGATGCGTTTCCTGGCCGGTATCTGCTTTCCCGGTCTTTATGTCGTCACCGAAAGCTGGCTGAACGCCAAAAGTGAAAACCGTATTCGGGCCCAGGTTTTATCAGTATATTTCATTATCCAGACACTCGGGCCAGCGCTTGGGACCGCGCTTGTCGGTTTTCCTGATCCGACTGGCAACCTGATGTTCGGGATTGTCTCGATTCTGATCTCAGTATCTATTGTTCCGCTACTCTTGTCTGGCATCCATGCCCCTGAATTTACTGCCCCCGACCGCATGACTGTGACCAAACTTTACCGGGTATCGCCCATGGCGGTGACCGGCATCACACTGATGAGCGTGGGTGTCTCGGCATGGTTTATCGCACTGCCGCTTTATGCCCTCAATCATGGGTTTTCCGCCGCACAGGCCTCGGGTGTTCTGGTGGTGGCAATGATTGCAGCCGGGGTTGTACAATATCCTATTGGTTGGATTTCTGACAAGACCGACAGGCGCAACGTGGTGATCTGGCTGAGTGTGATTGCTGCTTTGGCTGCGACCTGGCTGGCGATTGACGACTCGCAAATTGTGATCGGTTTTGCGGTGATCGCGGCCATGACATTACCAGTCTATTCGATCCTTGCAGCACACGCCAATGACCAGTTGCTGCCCGCACAGGTGGTGCCAGCCAGCGGCACGATGGTGTTTCTTCTGCAGCTTGGTCAGGTGTTCGGCATGTTGCTGGGCCCCAATGTCATCATCATGGCTGACGGGCGTGGATTGCAAATGCTGGTTGGACTCATCAGCGTTGGTGTCGCCCTGTTTGCTATGGCGCGACGTGTCACAAGCGAGGCTCCAGAAGAAACCGGCGAAGTGCAGGCAATGGGTGTTATCGGCGTCGCACAGCCGGGCAACTTGCATGCCCATGCATTGGTAGCGGCAGATGAGGCCATTGATGAATAATCGTGCTTAAATTCGTCATTTCTTCGATGAGGGATATTTGCGCAGTTTAGATTGGGTGCTAGCGATCGCTGTCTCCGATTAACAGTCATTTGTGAATGTTGCGACGTGGCACAGAAGGGCTTGAAGCAGCCAGTGGCGCAATTCATTGAATGTCCGCTATTGGCACAAAGCAGGCATGCGGAGCTGGAACTCGAGAGTCTGTTTTTTGGGGATAAAACGGACTCTCGAATGATTAACAGATAACTCTACAATGATTAGTAATTTTAATGGCAGATTAATTCAATTTACATCTGATGTCGATATTCTTCCTCGGTGAGCCAACAGGTGAGAATATGAATACCGGTGCCCCAAAGCCAGTTTTCAACGCTCTGCAGTCTGATGACCGTCGAGGTAAAATGGAACGACGATTATTGGATGGCGAGCAATCGTGTCCTACCGAGGAAAGACGAGCAGATTCTGATCGACGGTGCGGTGTTGACCAACGAAAGGCGGCGAGGCTGAACTGTTGTATTCCAGGATTATTGAAGATTGATGGGGTGCCCGTTGGTGATTGCGTTATCAAGGATATGTCGGAAACCGGAATGCGGATTTATGTGCCCGCTGGATTGTGGCTGCCAAGTAAATTCGAAATAGAGGCCTCTCCTTTTGATCAACCGATGAAGGTGTCAAGATCGTGGTCGAGCCGAGACCTCGTTGGTGTGCAGTTCTTAACTCAATACAAAAAAGGCTCGGGTGCATGAAAACCCTATCGAACCTGTGCATGAAAGTTCGTGGGCAAATAAAGGGGGTAGCACCGTGAGTGCAATCCAGAGCTATAAATCCGTACTATTGGTGGATGACGATCCCACACAGATCGCAATCCTTACTGCGTATTTTGTCGGCCAGAATGTTACAACAATAATGAGCGCCAAGGATGCTTCTGAGGCGCTTACCACCCTTGCTCAACATTTGGATTCCGTCGATCTGGTTGTAACCGACCTTCAAATGCCGAACATGGATGGCGTGGAGTTTCTCCGCCATCTGAAGACGCTTGGATATGACAAGAACATGGCCATTGTGTCCTGCTTATCACGGGACATAATTGATCATACGGCGCACTTGGCCAAAATGCATGGATTGAACATCATCGGCTGCATAAAAAAACCACTTACCCGAAAATTGCTGGATGCTGTATTCCAAAAGCAGCTGGAAGAGATCTCAGCTTTAGCGCCACTGAAAGATCAATCATTTACTCTGGTTGAATTCACCGGCGCTATGCGGGCGGGAGAAATCATTCCCCATTACCAGCCAAAAATTGACCTGCGTTCGGGGAAAGTCGTCGGCGCGGAAGCACTGGCGCGCTGGCCACGAGACAACGCGACGCCTGTATCTCCTGTTGTGTTCATCGACTATGCCGAAAAAAATGGGATGATCGAAGAACTGACGTTCCGCTTGTTCGAATCTGTGTTGATTGATCTTAAGAGAATTCTCGCGATTGATCCGGGCCAGAAGATCGCCGTGAACTTGTCACCGATAATGATGCCAAACATCAAGCTGCCAGACCAAATTGACCAACTGATGAAGGAAGTCGGTATCAGACCGGCAAATATCAGTTTTGAAGTAACTGAGAGCAGTGTTCTTGATCTGGACACCAATACCCTTGAAGTGCTTTCACGGCTTCGCATATCAGGCTTTGACGTAGCGATTGACGATTTTGGGACCGGATCAGCCAACATTCAAACGCTCAAGAATTTTCCCTATTCAGAATTGAAGATCGATCAGTCATTTATCAAAAATGTCACTACAAATAAGTTTTCCAGTGAAACAGTTCGCGTAAGTATCGCGCTTGCCAGACAGATGGATATGAAAATTGTAGCCGAAGGTGTTCACAACGATGACATTCTGCAGTTTGTCCGAGCCAGTGGCATTGAACAGGCACAAGGGTTTCATCTTGCAAAGCCAATGAGTGCGCAAGATTTTAGTCGCCTGCTCTCGCATGGAAATGGGCTGATTGATGTCAGTTCATCGTCAAGCGCCGCCTAGATTCGCGTATTGCATGTGTGAACATTTATTCAACTAATCAAATTTCCCCTCGTACATGTTCGCCCCCAATGTCCGCTTTTGGCACAAAACGGACGTCAATCCAGGTAAATCCAATGTCCATTGTTGAGGGTAAAACGGAAGTGAACAATCCAATTGCTCATCCTGTGATATTTGACACATCCGCATCTACATCTTGCAGATATCTACC
>JAJFHV010000008.1 GCA_021775415.1 Hyphomicrobiales bacterium
CCAGTAGTTGTCGGAGAAACCGAAACGGAACCCGGCGATTGAGATCAATGCCCGGTCCATGTCGACGTCAACATCAACGTTGGACTGACCCGCTTCAAGACGATACTGGGCGCGCAATGTGCCCCAATCAGTCTCGTTACGTGTGTCGATGTTCAAACGAGCCCGCTGCCCCCAAAGCGTGAAGTTGGGATTAGCGACTGAGGGAGCGGTAGATGTATTCCCAGTAGTGGTCACTGCGCCGATCAACGCGCCGCTCAAATCACCATGGATGTAGGTTTTCTCATAGCCTGAACGCACGAAGCCGTTAAAGCTGATGCATGTTTCTGTACCCGGGATATAGAAGAACCCGGAACCGTATGCATCACAGATGCGTACATATTCCACTGGCTCTGGCTCAACGACGATAGCGTCAGCAGCCTTTGCCATCGAACTGGATACAGCGACAACTGATGCGGCTGAACCCCGCAATAGCGTTTTGAAATTCATTGTTTTGACCTCCAGTCAAAATCGCTTAATTTGGATTTTCCAGGATTCCAGCTGTTTGGAATAACCTCATGAAAAACCCGTGAACCATTTGGGTCGGACGCACCAGGCACCCTCAACCTGAGAGCGAACATACAAAACACGGCTCTTTTCGCAATTGTCTGAGATTCACGCCTGTAATGCTATTTCCCGAGCAAATGTGGCAAAACGGCAACACAATCGGCTCGACTATGGATGAAATGCACGAAAATCACAGGCAAACGATAACTCACATATCGAGTCGCAATGTCCGCAAATGGCACAAAGCGGACATTAGGTGCTGACGTCAGACACGCGGGTGCGCCAAGCGCTTCGGCTATCGCCTCAGTTGGCGACTTGTCGCTGCCAAAACTTTCAAACCACTACTTCGAAAGGAGTGAGTGAAGGTGGAAGGTTGTCTTCTTTCCATTTCCCTTTCTCTACCGTAATGCTAATTCATGATTCCACAAACCGGAGCCTGAAAAAACATGGATTCTCTTCTCAATCAGTTTGACATCGACCGGGCAGCGATTGAGCGCATGCTCAATGATGCCATCGGTAGCGCAGACGACGGAGAACTTTTCGCTGAATACTACGAAAGCGAAGGCCTGGTGTTTGACAATGGCCGGTTAAAAACCGGGAATTTCAACACCGGTCAGGGTTTTGGCTTGCGTTCGGTTGCTGGCGAAGTCGCCGCCTATGCGCATTCGGGTGATCTGTCAAAGGCCGGGTTGAAACGCGCTTGCGATGCGGTGCAAACCATCAAGGGTGGTCGTGGCGGCAATTTTGCAGCGGGGCCCCAAGGCACAAACCACAAATTATACGGAGAAGAAAATCCAATTGGCGCTCCGGAGTTCGAAGACAAGGTCAAGCTGCTTGAAAAGATGGATGCCCATGCGCGCAACCTTGATGAGCGGGTACGGCAAGTTACCATTTCGCTTGCTGCAACCTGGCAGGTGGTCGAAATTTTACGCCCGGGTGGAGACCTGGTGCGTGATATCCGCCCACTGGTGCGCGCAAGTGTAGGTATTGTTGCAGGCGAAGGTGAGCGGCAAGAATCCGGGATGTACGGATTTGGCGGACGCAAGAGCTATGACGAATTTTTGAGCGAGGATAGCTGGCAACACGCGGTTGATGAAGCACTGCGTCAGGCACTTGTAAATCTTGACGCCAAACCGGCACCTGCCGGTACCATGGATGTGGTGCTCGGTGCCGGTTGGCCAGGCGTTATGTTGCATGAAGCTGTCGGTCACGGTCTTGAAGGCGATTTCAACCGCAAGAAGACCTCGGCCTTTTCTGAATTGATGGGCAAGCAGGTTGCCTCGAAAGGCGTTACCGTCGTTGACAACGGCACGCTGGAAGAACGACGTGGCTCGCTTTCAGTGGATGATGAGGGCACGCCAACCAACGAAACCATACTGATTGAAGACGGTATTTTGGTCGGCTACATGCAGGACCGACAAAACGCCCGGCTGATGGGTATGGAACCAACCGGTAATGGTCGCCGTCAATCCTATGCACACTCTCCAATGCCGCGCATGACCAACACCTACATGCAATCCGGCGATCATCAACCAGATGAGATCATTGCCTCTGTCAAAGATGGCATCTACGCAGTCTCCTTCGGTGGCGGTCAGGTGGACATCACCTCTGGCAAATTCGTCTTCGATTGTACGGAAGCCTATGAAATCAAGAATGGCAAGATTGGCGCGCCGCTTAAAGGTGCGAACCTTATCGGCAACGGCCCGGAAGCCATGCAGCGGATTTCCATGATCGGAAATGACATGGCACTTGATACCGGCATCGGCAGTTGTGGGAAAAACGGCCAGACGCTTCCGGTTGGTGTTGGTCAGCCGACCATTCGCATGGATCAAATGACGGTAGGCGGAACCGGGGTTTAGAACGAAATTTATTGGCAGATAATTGCCTGAAGCGAGAAAGATGGTTCGTCCAAAAAACCCAAACATCGTATTTTTAACAGGCAGAAGTCCGCTCTATTCAATTATCGCCCATGCCTTGGTTGAAAAATTCGGACCGCTAACCATCCTTCGCGAAGAGGATGAACCCAAGGGGTTGTTTTTCAGGCGGCGTGTGAAAATACTTGGGCCGGTTGCTGTTGCCGGGCAAATCGCATTCGGCGTTCTTTCCAAGTTCATCGCCAAGTGGAGCAAAGCGCGGCGGGCCGAATGCTTCAGATTGGCCGGTGCATCCCAAGAGCTTCCTGAAAACTGTGAACTAATCGAAATCCCAAGTGTCAATTCTGATGAATGTCGCCAGGCGCTGCAAACCATTTCTCCAGATGTAGTGATGGTTGTCGGCACACGAATTATTGGCAAAAAAACACTTCAATGCACGAATGCGCCCTTCATCAATTATCATCCGGGCCTGACGCCTAAATACCGAGGGATGCATGGTGGGTACTGGACACTTGCCAGTGGGGATGCTGAAAACCTGGCGGTTACAGTGCATCTGGTTGATGAAAACGTCGACGCAGGTGATGTGCTTTATCAGCAGCGGTTGGCCATGCCACCTGGCAACAACATTGCCACTTATCATTACCACATGGCGGTTGAAGCCCGGTCCATTGCGGTCAAGGCAATCGGCGATGCGCTCGACGGCAAACTAAAACCACACAAAGTTGATTTGCCCTCCAAACAATGGTTTCACCCGACGCTATGGGGATATATCTGGACGGGTGTAACGCGCGGTGTTTGGTGAGCGGCCAGAATCTGTCAGGGCAGTCCAACCAGAACCGCACCCAGGGCAATAAATCCAATACCGGCCCAGCCAGTAAGTGATAGTGTCTCACCCAAAAACAAAACGCCCATAACGGCGACGAAAACCACACTCAGTTTATCGACGGGTGCCACCTGTGAAGCATTGCCGATTTTGAGCGCCTTGAAGTAGCAAAGCCACGATGCACCGGTCGCCAAACCGGACAGAACGAGAAACAAGCCCGTTTTGCCAGACAGGCTTGAGAGGCTTTGATACTCGCCGGTCATCCAGATCAACGCGGCCAGTGCCAGAACTACAACAATCGTACGGATGAAGGTCGCGAAATTAGAGTTGATCTCGCTCACCCCTACCTTGGCAAAGATCGCGGTCATTGCCGCAAAAATTGCGGCCAAGAGTGCCCAAAACTGCCAGCTTGATGTGAACGTTGCCATGTTTTATTTCCTCCAAATTGGCCGATTATCGGGGTCTGCGTCGAATTCTCACGGATAAAGCCGCGATATCTCCCACGGCGCATCAAGGTTTTCCCGATCAAACCGTTTACGATCGTGTAGGCGGAATTTGCCATCACTCCAAAACTCTATGGAAAGGGGCTTGATACGGAATCCAGACCAGAAATCCGGCCTCGGCACCTTCGAAGTGCCAAATTTTACGGTCCAGATGGCAACCTGCTTTTCAAGCGCGAAGCGGCTTTCCAGCGGGCGAGACTGCTTCGACGCATGGGCGCCAATGCGTGAACCGCGTGGACGTGAATAGAAATATTCGTCTGCCTCCGCATCGCTCACCACTTCCACCTCACCGCGAATGCGAACGGACTTGCGGATCGATTTCCAGTGAAAACACACGGCTGCCTTGCCGTTTGCAAGAAGCTCAATACCCTTCTGGCTTTCAAAATTGGTGAAAAAAACCACACCGCGTTCGTCAAAACCTCGCATCAACACCATGCGAACATTGGGAAGCCCGTCTTCATCGACGCTTGCCAGCGCCATGGCAGTTGGGTCGTTTGGTTCAGACTTTTCGGCCGATTTCAGCCACTCAGAAATCAAATCAAATGGATTTTCATCAATCAAGTCATCCTTTTTTAACTTCGTTGACCGATCATTCATGAAATTGCCATCCTTTTTGTTTGAGTAGGGCAGATGCAAACCAGTTTTACAAAAAACCGCACTTTTCCTGGTAAGTCAGGCGGAACCGAGCGTTCCCGTGGACATATTAGTGGTGCTCGCGAGCTTATCCAAGCACTATCGATTGGTGTTGTCTCAATTTCGCTTTCTGCCTGCTCGATGAGTTCTACCCTTGGTTCGGCTGCACCCGATAATGAGTTGGTCAGCAACTCAATAACCAAGCCAATTCAGCAGGAAGGTATTGATTCGACCGATGCAGAATTGATCAAGACGGTCGTGGCTGATACGGAGCAAGTCAGCCAGCCGGCAACACTTGCCTGGCAAAATCCCGATACCGGCAACAAAGGCACGATTACTGCGATAAATAAATTTACCGGCAGTCACGGGCAAAAATGCAAGAAATTTCAGACAACGGTCGACACTTTCATGGGGATCTCGCTTTATAATGGTGAAACCTGTGAATTGCGCAAAGGATTCTGGGTGCTTTCCTGGTTTATCCGCGACGACGCATAATTTTCCACTGCGTGAGTGCCAATCTTTAAATTTCCGGTAACAATCCCCATATTCGCAAGGAAATAGCGTGCAATTTGACGTTTCCGGCAGGAAACGGCATTGCTTTGCATGAGGGCCCGAATTTCGGGTTTACAACAGGGAAAACTCACAGGAAACACAATGCGTGATCCGTACTCAGTTCTGGGTGTTGCCAAAGGCGCGAGTGAAAAGGACATCAAAAGTGCTTTTCGCAAACTGGCGAAAAAATATCACCCGGATCAAAACAAAGACAACGCCGGTACACAGGCAAAATTTGCCGAAATCAATCAGGCATATGAGATCATTGGCGACAAGGAAAAGCGTGGCCAGTTTGATCGTGGCGAGATTGACGAAAGCGGCAAGCAAAAAGCCCATGGCTTTGAAGGTTTTGGCGGTCAAAATCCGTTTGAAGGCTTTCAACAGAATGGCTCGCGCGGTGGTGGCAATCCCTTTGGCGGCGGAGGTTTTGGCAATGCGGAAGACGTTTTAAGCGAGATATTTGGCTCTGCCTTCGGAGGGCAAGCGAGAGGTGGCCAACAAGGCATGCATCCTGGCGGTTCGCAACGTGGGGTTCAATCACTAGACGTGGAAATGAAAGCCGCCGTGTCGCTGGAAGATTTGTTCCGGGGTAAAACCAATGTGCGTATGCCTGACGGCAAACAGATTTCTGTTTCGATTCCGCCCGAGGCGGAAAATGGCCAAACAATTCGTCTCAAGGGCAAGGGAAAACACACTTCCGGACGCAAACCTGGCGATGCGCTGATAGCCTTGGTTATCAAATCAAACGCCAAATACCAACGCAATGGCGCGGATCTTAAAACCGAACTTCCCATACCTTTGGAAACAGCGGTTATGGGGGGCAAAGTAAAAGTGGAAACCGAAGACGGTCGAATTTCGCTCACCATCCCGGCTGGCACCAGTTCGGGTAAAGTGTTTCGCCTGAAGGGTAAAGGACTACCAAAAAAAGCTGGGGGTCAGGGAGACTTGCTGGTGTCGGCATCCATTCAGCTGCCTGAAGACGATGCTTCACAACTCCAGGAATTCTTCAAGAACCGCAAGAAATAAACTGTAATATTACGTGCGTAGCTGCGGCGCTAGCTTCTTGCGGGGGGGCAGTCATTGTGGCATACCCGTTGAGAATATCAGACTGCAGTTTCGATCCGCGACATTAGGTTGCGTACCCACGCAACGCGTAGTCTTCAAATACAATTTGGAGGGCAAGTATGAGTGTAGCCAGCGGAATCATGGCTGGTAAGCGCGGGCTTATCATGGGCGTTGCCAACAAACGTTCCATTGCATGGGGCATTGCCAAGGCGTGCGCGGATGCGGGTGCAGAACTGGCGCTAACCTATCAAGGTGAAGCACTTCAAAAGCGTGTAGAACCATTAGCTGAAGATTTAGGTGCAATTGTAGTCGGTCATTGTGATGTTACCGATGATTCGTCGATCGACGACGTGTTCTCCAATCTTGAAAAACAGTGGGGCAAGATCGACTTTCTGGTGCACGCAATTGCGTTTTCCGACAAGGATGAGCTAACCGGCCGATATGTCGACACCAGCTCCGACAATTTCCGCCGGACCATGGACATCTCGGTTTACTCCTTTACCTCCATCGCACAACGTGCGGAAAAACTGATGCCCGATGGCGGCTCGATGGTCACGCTTACTTATTATGGCGCTGAAAAGGTCATGCCACACTACAATGTGATGGGCGTTGCCAAGGCAGCACTTGAAACTTCGGTTAAATATCTGGCAGTGGACCTTGGATCAAAAGGTATCCGGGTCAATGCAATCTCCGCCGGGCCAATCAAGACGCTTGCGGCATCAGGCATTGGCGACTTTCGCTATATCCTCAAATGGAATGAATACAACTCGCCGTTGAAGCGCACCGTGAGCATTGAGGAAGTGGGCGATTCAACCATGTATCTGCTTTCTGATCTTTCCCGTGGTGTTACCGGAGAAGTGCACCATGTCGATTCCGGCTATCATGTGGTTGGCATGAAAGCGGTGGATGCGCCGGATATTTCCGTCATCAAGGACGATTAGGCATCCATTTTCCTCACCCGAATTACAGAAACTGAATACGATGCCGGAACCAATAATCTACTATGTTCGGCATGGCGAAACCGACTGGAACGCCGAGCTGCGATTTCAGGGTCAGCAAGATATCCCGTTAAATCCAAAGGGCCAGCAACAAGCCAATGAAAATGGCCGAAAGCTGTCTGATTTGCTTGGTAAGGCTGAAGGGCTTGAATTTATCTCCAGCCCGCTTGGACGTGCGCGTGAAACCATGGAACGGATTCGGGGAGAAATGGGATTGCCAGTCGTGGAATATTCAATCGAGAAACGGTTGATTGAGGTTTCCTATGGCGATCTTGAAGGCACCACCCAACCTGAGATGAAAGCGCAAAACCGCGAACGATACTATTACCGCAAAAATAATCCCTGGACCTTCCGGCCAATCGATGGCGAGAGCCACGAAGACGTGCTGAAAAGGGTTTCGCAGTGGCACAGCACAATCAAGGAAGATTGTGTCGTAGCAGCCCATGGTGCAGTGGGCAGGGTATTGCGGTATTACCTGCTGGGTCTGGACGAAGCTGAAGCAGCCCGCTTTCCCTTTCCCCAGGACAAAATCTGCGTCATACGGCATGGACATGAGGAATTTGTATAGTTAGTGGCCTAAGGTCGTTCCATATTCACCAACTATGTTCTAAAACGCTTTGAATCATTCTGGGTAAGGCAATGTCGCACAACAGTTTCGGAAACATGTTCAGAGTCATGACCTGGGGCGAAAGTCATGGACCAGCGCTCGGCTGTGTGATTGATGGGTGTCCACCAGGATTGGAATTTACGCGCCAAGAAATTCAGGATTTTCTGGACAAGCGGAAACCCGGCCAGTCGCGCTTTACCACACAACGGCGTGAGGATGACGCGGTGGAAATTCTTTCCGGTGTCATGGCTGACGAGAAGGATGAAACCCTCCTCACCACGACTGGTGCGCCGGTCTCGATGATGATCAAAAACACGGATCAGCGCTCGAAGGATTATTCAGAAATCAAGGACCGCTACCGGCCAGGGCATGCGGACTATAGTTATGATCTGAAATACGGCATCCGCGACTATCGCGGTGGTGGCCGTTCTTCAGCGCGAGAAACTGCGGCGCGTGTTGCGGCAGGTGGCCTTGCGCGCAAAGTTGTGCCGCAGGCGATAATCCGTGGGGCGCTGGTGCAAATCGGCGAGAAAAAAATCAACCGGGACAATTGGGACTGGGCGCAGGTCGGACAGAATGATTTCTTCTGCCCAGATGCACAAATGGTTGAGGAATGGGCCAGCTATCTTGATGGGATCCGTAAAGATGGGTCATCCGTTGGTGCGGTAATCGAAGTGATCGCAGAAAATGTTCCGGCGGGACTGGGTGCCCCCGTTTATGCAAAACTCGACCAGGATATTGCCTCTCACTTGATGTCGATTAATGCTGTAAAGGGCGTTGAGATTGGCAATGGATTTGAGGCAGCAAGCATTACCGGTGTCGAAAACGCCGACGAAATGCGCATTGGCAAAGACGGTAAGGTGGAATTCCTGTCCAACCATGCAGGCGGTGTACTGGGTGGTATTGCAACTGGCGAACCTGTTGTTGCCCGTTTTGCTGTCAAACCGACATCGTCAATATTGACACCGCGCAAAAGTGTTACTGCAAAAGGCGAAGAAGTGGATGTCAGCACCAAGGGTCGCCATGACCCGTGTGTTGGAATTCGCGCAGTCCCGATCGGTGAGGCAATGGTTGCCTGTGCAATCGCCGATCACTACATCATGCATCGTGGCCAGACCGGCCGGGTATAATATTTTAGAGGACATCCATTGAGTTACGACCAGCAAAGAATTGTGGATGCCATACGTGCATTTGAAGCGGGTGAAGTCGTCGTCGTTACAGATGATGATGACCGGGAAAACGAAGGTGATCTGATTGTTGCCGCCGTGCATTGTACGCAGGAAAAAATGGCTTTCATCATTCGCCATACCAGCGGCATTGTTTGCGCGCCGATGACACCACCGGAGGCGAAGCGTTTAAACCTCAATCCGATGGTTGCTGATAACGACGCACCGCATGCTACCGCCTTTACCGTGTCTGTCGACTACAAGCACGATACCACCACCGGAATTTCTGCCGAAGAACGCACCTCTACCGTACGCGCACTTGCAAATCCGAATTCCGGTGCACTCGATTTTGTACGCCCCGGTCATATTTTTCCGCTGGTTGCCAAGGAAGGCGGCGTACTGATGCGCTCCGGTCATACCGAAGCTGCGGTTGACTTGTGTCGACTTGCAGATCTGCCACAGGTTGGTGTGATCTCTGAACTTGTGAATGATGACGGGACGGTAATGCGGGGCCCGCAGGTCCATGATTTTGCAGAAGCCCACAAACTGAAAGTTGTTTCGGTTGCCGATTTGATTTCCTATCGCCAACGGCAGGAAAGCCTGATTGAACGGGTTGAGGAATTTCCGATTGATACCAGTGCAGGTGCTGCACAGGCCTATGTCTACAAGACACCCTGGGACCCGATGCATCATGTGGCCGTGGTGTTTGGTGACATTCGCGACGGTCAAAATGTACCAGTCCGGTTGCAACTGGAATCGGTAATCAATGATGTTTTCGGGGCGTCTGACTTTCTGCGCGATACGCTCGCCAGTCTTTCCAAGCAGGGGCGCGGTGTAGTGGTCTACTTACGCGAAGGTTCAGTGGGTGTTGCTCATCAGGGACGATGGAAACACGCACTACAACAATCAGACCGTGAAGAGCATGCTTCAGTACAAACCCGTGAGGAAGAGTGGCTGGAAATTGGACTTGGGGCTCAAATTTTGAGAGACCTTGGAATACAATCAATTCAGCTTCTGGCCTCGCGCGAACGTCACTATGTTGGTCTTGAAGGATTTGGCATTGAAATTCTCGAAACACTTACGGACGAATCGTGAGACACTAGCAATGCGCGTCCTGCTCACATTTTTCCTGTTGCTTGCCGGAGCAGTGGGTGCGCCTGCCCAACAACAATGGACGCTTACCGAAATCACTGATGGTTCGGTGCCTGCCGAGATTGTAGCAGACAGTCGCGAATTGGCGATCGATGTCTATTCAGGCGCTCTGCCCGACGGACGCATTGCCACAATTGCCAACACGGATGATGTGGCATCTGCCTGGTACAGCGAACCTACCGGACGATACACCCATGGCGTTTTGGGAGATGCAATCGAAGCCGGTGCGCTCAAAATTAAAACCCCGCGCGGTGAAACCAAAACGTTTCGGCTTCCAAGAACCGAAGTTTTTGAAGACCTGACCCCACGGCTGGCCGATCTGGATGACGATGGCAGAACGGAAATTATCACCATTCTATCTTCAGTCACGCAAGGTGCTTCCCTGGCAATATTTGGCGTGAGTGGCAATGCGCTGGTCAAACAAGCCCAAAGCAGTTTTATTGGCAGATCGAACCGCTGGCTGAACATTGCGGAAACTGGAAACTTTACCAAGAGCTTCACGCCGGAAATCGCACTGGTCAAGACACCGCATATCGGTGGCACATTGCAGTTTTACAAATATCAAAGCGGCAATTTAATCCTGATTGTTTCGGCGCGCTCGTTTTCCAACCATGTCATTGGTTCTACGGAATTACGGCTTTCAACCCAAACCGATCTGGATGGCAATGGCTCGGCTGATTTGGTTATTCCATCTGCTGACCGGCGCTCCCTGCTGGTCTTGGGTTTCACATCAACGGGTCTTATTGAACTCGCGCGTGTCGCCATGCCAGCGGCAATCGACAAGGCAATCGGAGTTGAAGGCTCTGGTAGCAGCACACGTTTTCTGGTTGGATTGGAAGATGGCAAAATTTATGCCGTTCACCGCTGAATGAAGTTTTTCCCACTTAGACGTTGACCTTCAGGCGGCGTCACTTCAGGCTTATCGAACGATGGTAACCAGACTTTACACCCACGCGCTCAGCGTTGAACACATTACACCCCCGGGACACCCGGAACGGCCAGACAGGATTCGTGCACTTGATAAAGCTTTCTCGCACGAAACATTTGCGTCACTTGAGCGGATAGATGCACCCGAAGCGGATCCCTCCTATTTCGAACTGGCCCATCCCAATTCTCACTTGAGCGGCATCAAGGGAAGGATCCCGGAAACCGGCCTTGCCATTGTCGATGCCGATACAAGCGCCAGTCCCAGGAGTTGGGACGCAGTAATCAGGGTGTGTGGCGCATCAATGGATGCGGTGGACGCAGTGTTTAACAAGCAGGCGAATAACGCATTCATATCAATGCGCCCACCGGGTCATCACGCAGAAAAAACGACCTCCATGGGGTTTTGTCTTGTCAACAACATTGCCATAGCAGCACGCTATGCACAGCACGTTCACGGATGTGAGCGGGTGGCAATTATTGACTTTGATGTACATCACGGCAACGGAACGCAGGACATTTTCTATGATGATCCAACTGTGCTGTTTGCATCCACCCATCAAATGCCACTCTATCCGGGCTCGGGTGCACTGAACGAAACGGGTGCGGGAAACATCTTCAATGCGCCACTGCGCGAGGGGGATGACGGAGTTCAGTTCAAGCAGGCATTTCGCGAACGCGTGCTGCCTGCAGTAGATGGATTTAAACCTGATCTTGTTCTGGTTTCTGCCGGATTTGATGCGCATTGTCGCGATCCCCTGGCCGGCATGAATCTGGTTGCAGAAGACTTCGACTGGGCAACCGCTCAACTGATGGAAATCGCTGACAGGTATTGCGACGGCAGGCTGGTTAGCCTGCTTGAAGGCGGATATGATTTACAGGGGCTTGCCGAATCTGCCTCTGCCCATGTAAACCGGTTGATGACCGGATAAGGTAATGGTTTTTCATGACTGACAAAAAAACAACCAAAGACAATGCAGATGTAGCGGGTCTCAGCTTCGAGCAAGCGCTTGAGCAGCTTGAAAGTATCGTTGAAAGCCTTGAGCAGGGTAATGTGCCGCTTGACCAATCGATTACCCATTATGAGCGCGGTGAAGCATTGCGCAATCACTGCCGCAAGCTGCTGAAGGCCGCGGAAGACAAGGTGGAAAAAATCCGCCTTGGTCCGGATGGCAAGCCATCGGGTACTGAACCGCTCGATCCTGCTTAACGAGAATTGCCAAACAGAATGAACCTAAAAACTCTGCGCAAGTTTCTGTGGGTATTGGTTGCGATTTTTTCAATGATTGCTGCCTTTGGGTATTATTCGAAAATGAGCGGCAAAGATCCGCTGGAAATAGCCAGCGTCAAACTTGGCGGTCCATTTAACCTGATCCGTCACGATGGCATGCAAATCACTGAAAAAGCACTTGAAGGCAGACCGCACGCGATATTTTTCGGTTTTACCTTTTGCCCCGAGATTTGCCCAACAACATTGGTTGAAGCGAGTGCATGGCTTGCGGCGTTGGGCGAAGATGGCGATGGAATAGATTTTTATTTCGTTTCAGTCGATCCGGAGCGCGATACTCCAGAAGTGCTGGCGCGGTACATGACATCCTTTGATCCGCGCATTACCGGCATTACCGGCAACCCTGACGAAGTTGAAAAAATGCTGAAAGCCTATCGCATTTACGCAAAAAAAGTTCTGATTGAAGATGATGATTACACGGTTGACCATTCAGCTTCCATATTGCTCTTTCGAGCCAATGGCGATTTTCGCTCAACAATCTCCTACGGCGAAGACACCGAAACAGCGATCGCCAAATTGCGTCTACTAATCAATGACTAACAGGACCCGGATTTTAACGTACCGGTAACCAAGTTCCTTTCTGATTCCCTAACCCTGAGGTGAGACACTCCAGTAACCAGTATTTCGTGGGAGTTAGGGTAATGGGGTTCAAAATCAGTTCTGCAACGTTAGGGTTTGCTCTGGCGCTTGCCAGCACCAGCGCGGTTGTCGCAGATCAGCCCGGCCATGACAAAAGTATCGAACTTGCCGCGGCGAAGCTTGCTGCAGCAAAAATTGGCAAAATTCGCGGTTCAATCGACCATGATCAAGAACCTATTTTGGTTGAGCGGGTAAAGGACCAAATCACCACCGGCTCGGTCAGAACCTTTGAACGGCCAGCCTGGATGCAGGAACCTGACCAAAGAGCCTTGACGCCTATGGTTCGAACTCAGCAGATTGAGGTTGATCTGACCATGACGGGCAGTGTTTTAAAGCCTAAATTGCCACCGGTTAACCTGCCTAGCAGCACCAACTGGGATCGATTTGACAAGAATGGCCGGCAAATCAGAACCTTCGACTAGCCATCCCCGCGCCTGGCGGAATTATGGATAATACTCCTCGCATGCGCCTTGACGAATTACTGGTTCAGCAAGGACATTATCCATCGCGGGCGAGGGCGCGTGACTCTATCCTGCGTGGATGCGTAAGTATCGGCGGGCAGAAATGTTCAAAGCCAGCCCGGACCGTTTCCAGCAGCGTAGATATTTCCATTGATGACCCGGCCGCGCGACTTGTTTCGCGAGCTGCACTGAAACTGGTTCATGCACTCGATGAAACCGGATTTGTGCCTGCAGGTAAAACTGCACTTGATCTTGGAGCCTCGACCGGAGGCTTCTGCCAGGTATTACTGGAACGCGGTGCCACGCAGGTTTTCGCCGTGGATGTGGGTCATGATCAAATGGCGGCTTCACTGCGCGATGATCCGCGTCTCGTCAATCTTGAAGGCTTGAATGCACGAGACCTTTCAATGTCGAACCTTGATGATAGCGCACCGCAATTCATCACCTGCGATGTCAGTTTCATATCGTTGAAACTTGCCCTCCCCAGCGCACTCGAACTCGCTGAACCCGGTGCGCAGGGTATATTCTTGATCAAACCGCAATTTGAAGCGGGCAAGGCAAATATTGGAAAAGGCGGGATTGTACGGGACGAGACGATTGCGATGGAAACCGCACAAGCCATGTGCGATTGGTTATCCACGATGCACGGTTGGCGTTGCACACATTTTATGGAATCACCCATCAGGGGTGGCCATGGCAATCGGGAATTTTTGATGGCAGGGGAAAAGATTGGCTGAAACGCTCACAATTGTGGAACTCGGCCGCCGGGGCGACGGGATTGCCCACGAAGCAGGAGGTGACATCTTTGTCCCGTTCACCCTGCCTGGTGAGATTGTTTCAGTTTCCGGGAAAGGTGCGAGACGTGAACCGGTTTCGATTGATACGCGATCCCTGGACCGGATCGAACCGGTATGCCCACATTTTGGTACCTGTGGCGGATGCCAGACCCAACACATCAAAATGGAAACTTATGTTGCCTGGAAAACCGGGTTGGTCAGCACTCCAATCGCGAAAGCCGGGATTGAACTTGCGCCTGATCCAATGGTGACATTTGAAACCGCATCACGTCGGCGGGCATTGTTTGCCGCCAAACTTGTTTCGGGAAAGCTGTTGTTCGGGTTTTCCGGTAAAGGCAGCCACACACTTGTTCACATCGAGACGTGTCCGGTTCTGGTTAGAGAAATTTCCAACCAGCTTGCTCCCTTAAGGAGATTGGCCGGACTGGTTGCACCGCGCAAAAAACCCTTTCGTATGTCAGTCCTTTCTGCCGAAAGCGGGCTGGATGTAACGCTGCAAAATGTCGGGGATCTCACTACAAAACAGAGAATGAAGGCAATTGATCTAACGCTTGAACTCGGATTTTCGCGACTCTCTCTTGACGATGAGGTTTTGGTTGAAGCCCAAAGACCGGAAATTTACATTGACGGATTGCCGGTTACGCCTTCTCCCGGCGCATTCGTGCAGGCGGTGAAGGACGCCGAGAACCAGATATCTGAACTGGTAGCCGAGCACTTGGGCGAATGTCAGCATGTTGCAGACCTTTATTGCGGTGTTGGTACCTTTGCCTTGAGACTTGCGCGTGATGCCAAAGTTTACGCTGCTGAATCCAGCAAAGCGTCGATTGAGTCGCTATCACAGGCCTGGCGAAATACGGGTGGCAAGCTGAAACAGATTGATACGGAAATTCGAGACCTCGAACAACGACCGTTGATGAGCAAGGAATTGAAACAGAAACGCATTGACGGACTGGTTTTCGATCCACCTCGTGCGGGGGCAGAAATTCAGGCCAGGCAGATCGCAAACTCACCGGTAAAAAAAATCGCAGCGGTTTCGTGTAATCCGGTAACGCTTGCGAGGGATTTGGCAATCCTGATTGAAGGGGGATACCATGTCACCCGTATCGTACCGCTGGACCAGTTCAAGTTCACTCCGCATGTGGAAGTAGTGGCGCTTCTGGAACGATCGTAGGACGGACCGGTTCGGTCGACAGGAGACTACTTAGATGTGCAATTCAAAACCGGTCGCAAAAGATTGGTACGAGGTCATACCGGTTTCAGAGGATGTATCCCTTATCCGCGAAACACATGTGGCCTGGTGGTTGCGATGCAATATGTGGCACGTGCGGGGGAGAGACTTCGATCTGCTGATTGACACGGGAATGGGACTTCGCCCCCTGAAAAAGGAAGTAGCGCAACTCACTGAAAAACCGGTAAAGGCCATTCTTTCACACAGTCATTTTGATCATATGGGTGGAGCACATGAGTTTGAGAACCGACTAGGACATCAGGAAGAAGAATATCTTTGCCGTAATCCGACCGCTGATGATGAAGAGCCCGTAAGCTATTTTCCATTCGTTCGGGAGGAAACATTTTCAGCTTTGCCCTATGAAGGTTTTGACCACAAATCCTATGCGGTTATTCCCGCACCACTTACCACCTGCATTGGCGAGGGGGATGTGGTTGATCTGGGCGACCGGCAATTCAAGGTGTTCCATCTTCCAGGCCATTCTCCCGGTTCGATTTCGCTGTATGAAGAAAAGACCAAAATACTGTTTTCGGGCGATGCCATTTACAACGGAGACTTGTTCGACACGGTCTATCACTCAGATCAAGAGGTCTATCGTGAAAGCCTGATGCGATTACGGGAACTGCCGGTTGAAACCATTCATGGTGGCCATTTTGATTCGTTTGGACGGGATCGTATGCTGGAAATTATTGGTTTGTATCTTGATGGCAAGGGGCGCATGGGGGATGCAACCGCCTGGGTTGAATCAAAGCTGGAGCGTTAGTGCTTCAAATCATCCACAATGACCACTTGAACAAAAATTCAGGTAAGTGCAAAATTACTACTTGGGGGGCCTCAATGCGGCAATTTGCACGGTGAGCGTCCATCGTTCATCAGGCCCGCTCAGGAGGTCAGTTTGAACCGGTATCTTTCAGTTTCATGCATTTCCATAATTTTTGCATCAACCCTTCCCGTTCCCAATGCCTCAGCAGAATGTTCATGCACCGCTCAGGAAGTTGATGTTTGTATCATCGGCACATGGGCGATGAATGCCTCGGAACTCGCTCAGGTGACCGACGGTCTAATGAAAGATCTGCCCGCAAAGCTTGTATGGCGAAGCGGTAGCGCAATGATGATGCTTAATGCGGATGCGACCTATGCCAATAGTGTCGAAGACATTGATGCAGGGGTGGGAGAGGACGGCGGATTGAACATGAGCATGAACGTCACCGGGGGAGCCTCTGGAAATTTTTGCGCCAACAGCGGGAAATTGTGTTTCACCGAATCCGACAATGATCTCTCGATGAAGATGTCGATCCCCGGCACGGGGCAGGAAATTGACCTGCCAATCGGGGACAATGCAAAAACCCAACCCATCGATGTGGATTATACCTGTAGTACGGATACCCTGAAAATTGATTTTACGATCCATGTCCCCGAAGAGGATGACCGAATAATCTCCTTTCCGCTGGTTCGGCAATAGGTTCAAGCGTTGCTTCAAGGGTGCATATTGAAGTACGCGGACCGTCCTGCTAGCTTTTCGCAGGGATTCTACCACAGGAGAACAAGATGGACCCGACAGGTTTGATCATAATGCTGGCAATAGGTGCGGTGGCCGGGTGGCTTGCCGGGCAGCTGATGTCTGGTGCAGGCTTTGGATTGCTTGGCAATATTATCGTTGGTATTTTGGGTGCGCTAATTGCAGGCCACTTGCTTCCGGGTGTGTTACCTCTGGGAGGCTTGATTGGCCAGATCATAAGCGCAACGATTGGTGCGGTAATCCTGCTGTTTGCCATTAAGGTAATCAAACGCGCTACTTGAGTTGACCACCAGAAATTGCGGTTTCAACCGCTCTTCTTGCCCTTTGACATAAATGCTTCGAATGCGGCCTTGGCTTCATCAGACCGAAGGCGTTCGTCGAACAACAGTGCTTCTTCACGCATACGGACGAGAATGTCGGAGCGATCCCCACGAACCAGGTCACGTGATAATTTGAGGGCTTGTTGTGGTTTCGCGGCAAGGTTGGTGGCAATTCCCATTGCCGTGCTCTCCACATCAGATGACGATGTGACTTGATTGATGAAACCGGCAGATTTTCCCTCTTCTGCAGAACAGGAATTCCCCATAACCAACAGTTCAAATGCTCTTTGATGCCCCATCAAACGCGGAGCCAAGAGGCTTGAACCGGCCTCCGGCACCAGACCAAGATCAACGAACGGTGTTTTGAACAGGCTGGTATCGGAAGCAACGACGTAATCACAATGCAGCAGCATGGTCGTACCGATGCCAATCGCCAGTCCGTCAACTCCGGCAACCAATGGCTTTTCCGCCATGATGATGCGCTCGAGAAATTCGAACACCGGCATTGAAGCGGAGTCACGCTCGCCTGCCATCTCAAGGAAATCCGTAATGTCGTTGCCTGCAGTAAACGCACCTTGCGCACCCAACATCACAATCACATTTATGGAACTGTCAGCATTTGCCTTGTCAATTGCCGACACCATTTGAGCGTACATATCTATGGTGAGTGCGTTTTTCTTTTCCGGCCTGTTCATGCGGATGGTCGTAATACCGGCACTGGTCTCAACAAGAACAAGATCACTCATTTTGCGCTCCGA
This sequence comes from Hyphomicrobiales bacterium, assembly GCA_021775415.1. Classification (GTDB taxonomy): domain Bacteria; phylum Pseudomonadota; class Alphaproteobacteria; order Rhizobiales; family Rhizobiaceae; genus JAALLB01. The sequence continues at coordinate 17,851 of JAJFHV010000008.1, forward strand.
TGGTTGCAGCTCAGGCAAGGTTCAACTGTTCGCGCGCCAGCAAGAGGCTTTCAGCCCCTTCAGTCACGGTCTTCGAAAGGGCTGCACACTCTGCCAGTAAATTCTCGGCATAATAACGAGCAAGACCCGCCCGTTGCCGGGTGTCGTCAGCCAAGCCGGCCTTGGCCAGATAACACCCTCCGGCAGCCAGGCCAAACAAACGCATGTAAGGACTTGCACCGGCAAGTGCCGCTTGCATGCCACCATTTTCCAATTGTCCCAGCATCCAGTTGGTAGCCTCGTCAACCGCATCGAGTGCTGTGTCCAGTGCATCAGCTGCATTGCCAAATGCATTGTGATTTTCTCCACGGACGGCAACCACCACATCCCGCAACTCGCCAATGTAGGCTTTGACCGCCTCCCCACCGGAGAGCGGTAGTTTACGGGTCACGAGGTCAATCGACTGGATACCATTGGTACCCTCGTAGATTGGATTGATACGACCATCGCGCATGTATTGCGCTGCACCGGTTTCTTCAATGAAACCCATCCCACCATGAATTTGCACACCCATGGAGGCTACATCGCATCCCATGTCGGTTGCGACAGATTTGGCGATCGGCGTCAGCAATCCTGCCCGCTCAGACCATAATTTTGCCTCGTCACCCTCTTTTGCTTCAGCCATGTCCATTGCATGGGCAAGTGAATAACAAATCCCGCGCGAGGCCTGCACCATCGATTTCATCGTCAGTAGATCGCGCTGGATGCCGGGATGCTCAATAATCGGGCTCATGCCTTCACCTAGATAAGCGGCAGATTTTCCCTGACGGCGTTCATGCGCATAAGCAAGGGCGTGTTGATAAGCTGCCTCGCCAATCGCAACGCCCTGAACAGCCACATTAAGCCGGGCGTTATTCATCATCGTAAACATGCAGTTGAGGCCCCGGTTTTCTTCGCCAATCAGATAGGCGACAGCGCCTGGCTCATTGCCGTTGAACCCGTCGCCGTAAATCATCACGCAGGTGGGAGAGCCGTGAATACCAAGCTTGTGCTCGATGCTTTGACAGAAGGCATCATTGCGACTGCCCAATGATCCATCTTCCTCTACCAAAAACTTCGGTACGAGAAACAGTGATATGCCGCGTGTACCCGCCGGTGCATCCGGTAAACGGGCGAGCACCAGATGACAAATATTATCGGCCATGTCGTGTTCACCAAAGGTAATGAAAATCTTCTGGCCAAACACCCGGTAAGTGCCATCTCCTGCGGGTTCTGCACGGGTTTTCAACGCACTCAAATCGGAACCTGCCTGCGGTTCAGTCAGGTTCATGGTGCCGGTCCACTCACCGGATACCAGCTTTTCAAGAAACATTGACTTGAGTTCGTCCGATCCATGCATGTCCAATGCTTCAACGGCACCCGTTGTGAGCAGTGGGCAAAGCCCGAATGCCATGGAGCCGGAGTTCCACATTTCGCCAACTGCTGCGGCCATCATATAGGGAAGGTCCTGCCCGCCGAATTCCTCGGGTCCAGCGATGGCATTCCAACCGCCCTCGATCCATGCTTTGTAGGTTTCCTTGAAACCCGGTGCAGTCGTCACCACAGCATTTTCGTATTTTGCACCAATTTGATCAGCGCCGGTATTCAATGGTGCAATTTCTTCAGAGGCGAAACGACCGGCCTCTTCCAGTACCGCATCGACCAAATCTTCAGACAGATCACCCAATTCCCCATTACTCAATGCGGCGCTCATTCCGGCTACATTCTTGAGTGCAAATGAAATCTCTGCCACAGGTGCACGGTACATTGGCAACATCCCTCCCTTGCCGAAAACCAGTTCTGACATTACGCAGTAAGAAACCACGAATGATTTTAGTATTGTCTTGGAGACATTTGACGTTAACGTCAAACACAAATTCAATCAAATGCCAAAGCTAATTCCCATTGACGAACTGAATGCCGAGCTCGATGCAATTTGCCTGCAGATTGCTGCTGGCAAGTGCATCGCTGTCCCAACCGAGACGGTTTACGGATTGGCGGCGGATGCCTCAAACGGCTTGGCGGTGGCACGAATTTTCGAGATGAAAGGACGTCCTAAATTCAATCCGCTAATCTGCCATGTAAGTGATGTCGAAATGGCGCGCCAGATTGGTGAATTTGATCCCCTGGCTGAGCAATTGGCGAGCGCATTCTGGCCTGGCCCGCTGACCCTGGTTTTGCCACTCAGACAAGAATATGGAATTCATCCACTTGTTAGCGCAAATCTTGGCACGGTTGGTCTGCGTTACCCGGTCGGGCCAGCCACAAAAATAATCGCGGCCTGTGGCAAACCGTTGGCTGCACCAAGCGCTAACCGCTCGGGTAAAATCTCACCGACAACCGCCCAACATGTGGTTCGGGAATTTCCCGAAAGTGATCTTACGGTCATCGACAATGGTGCCTGCTCGATGGGCATTGAATCGACCATCGTTAAACTTGAGAGTGGATCGATCCGGATTTTGCGACCCGGCTCGGTAACGGCTGAAATGATTGAAGCAGCGACCGGTATTGTACCGGAAGTAGCTGGTTCAAATTCCGACATCGAAGCGCCGGGCATGATGGCAAGTCATTATGCACCAAACGCGGTTCTGCGCCTTAATCAGTCAACATGTCCCAAGGCATCTGGTCTTATTGCTTTTGGACCAGGTAAGGATCGAGACCGCTGCGAAGCTGTTGAAACCATCAACCTAAGTGAGACCGGTGATCTGGCCGAGGCTGCTTCGCGGCTTTACGGAGCCTTGTCAGCGCTCGATGAAGCAGGCATTGAAACAATATCGGTTGAGCCAATTCCGCTAACCGGGCTGGGCGTTGCGATCAATGACCGGTTATGCCGGGCTGCTGCCCCTAAGGATGACATTACATGAGCGCCCCTTCGCAAAAGACACTGGATGCATTTATCGCCTGTGTGGGCGTAAAAAATGTACTGACATCCTCAGATGACCTGACACACTATACGGATGAAAACCGTGATCTCTACAAAGGCAAGACGCCTTTGGTTCTCAAACCTGGCTCGACTGAGGAAGTCTCTGCGATTGTAAAACTGGCCGTTGAAACCAAGACCGCGCTTGTACCGCAGGGCGGCCACACAGGGCATGCGGCGGGTGGTATGCCGGATGAAAGCGGCAACCAGATCGTAGTCTCGATGGAGCGGATGAACCGCATCCGGCACATTGATATTGAAGGCAATTTTCTGATTGTTGATGCCGGTGTCATACTTGAAACAATCCGCAATCTGGCCGACGAAAATGACCGGTTGTTTCCCCTTTCTCTCGGTTCGCAAGGATCCTGCCAGATTGGCGGCAACATCTCTACCAATGCGGGTGGTACAGCCGTTCTTTCCTATGGAAATACGCGTGAGTTCGTTTTGGGGCTTGAGGTTGTGTTACCAAATGGCGAAATCTGGAACGGTCTGAGGAGTCTAAAAAAGGACAATACCGGCTACGATCTCAAAAACCTGTTTGTTGGTGCGGAAGGAACTCTGGGGATCATCACCGGCTGTGTCATAAAACTGTTTCCAAAGCCACGCGGCAAGGCGACTGCCTTTGTGGGCCTTAATTCACCGGAACACGCGCTAAAACTGTTGACGCTTGCTTCCCGCATTGCAGGAAACATGCTCACGACATTCGAGTTGATGCCAGCTCTGGCCATTAACTGCACACTCAAACACATCGCCGACACCCGCGCACCGCTCGCAGATGAGCACAAATGGAGCGTACTGGCTGAGATTTCCTCGATACGTTCCGAAGAGGACGCAGCTTCGACCATGCAGGAGATACTGGAAAATGCGTTGGAGGATGGTGTCTGTGAAGATGCGACGCTCGCCCAGTCTGTCGACCAACAAAAAGCGCTTTGGCGTATTCGGGAGATGATGCCGATAGCCCAACGACAGGAAGGTGTATCGATTCGGCATGATATCTCGGTGCCAATCAACCTGATGCCGGAGTTTCTAGATCGCGCCAACGCAATCATTGATGCAGAATTACCAGATTCCCGCCGCTACACTTTCGGGCACATGGGAGATGGCAACATTCACTATAATCTCATGCAACCCGTAGGCTCAGACACGGATGCCTTCCTTGCTCACCGGGGGGAGATGAACGACCTGATCCATGCCCTCGTGGTTGAGATGGGTGGATCGATTTCCGCCGAACACGGCATCGGCCGGATGAAACGCGAACTGCTTGCCAAAACCAAAGACCCGGTAGAGCTGAAATTAATGAAATCCCTCAAGGCAACACTTGACCCAAACAACATCATGAACCCCGGCAAGGTGATTTGAATGCGTGTCTGCTTTCGGGGGTAAAGCGGACGTGCTGATTGCGGGCGTAGCAAGAGCAATGAACGTAAATTACCAATTGCTACAAGCTGCGAATTAATTGAGCGTCATAACACCAACAATTGCTCCGGTCAGCATTGTCGCAAGGGTTCCCGAGATGATGGTTTTCGGACCTAAACTCAGGATTTCATCGCGCCGTTCCGGGCACATCGCGATCAGGCCTCCTGTCATGATGCCAAGCGATCCCAAATTCGCAAAACCGCACAATGCGTAGGTGAGGATCAGCCGGGACCGGTCACTCATGGATTCTACAGGCATTTCGGCAAGCTTCAAATAGGCCAGGAACTCATTGAGCACCGTCTTGATGCCAATAAGTTCTCCGGCGGCAACTGCTTCATTCCAAGGAATGCCAATCAGAAGCGCAAGCGGAAGGGCAATCCAGCCCACGATCCGCTCAACCGTCAAAGCAATGCCGAACGGTGTGAAAACGGCACCGATGATCATGTTTGCCAGCGCCACCAAAGCCACCATCACCACCAGCATCGCTGCAACGGAAACCAGCAGCTTCAAGCCGTCCCGGGTCCCCTTGGTGATTGCATCCATCACACTGTGCGAAGCGTCTTCCATTACAATTTCGACTGCGGCTACTTCTCCCTCATAGCCTGTGGGCACCATGATCCTGGCAATAAGCAGCGCTGCCGGAGCGCTCATCAATGAGGCGATCATCAAATGGCCAGCGGCGCCAGGGAGGGACTGTTCGAGGATGGTGGCGTAGAGTACCAATACGGTTCCCGCAACGGTGGCCATGCCAACAGTCATCGTCGCAAATAAAGGGCCGCGGCCCATTTCCCGAAGATACGGTCGAACTAGCAGGGGAGCTTCCACCATGCCGACGAAAATGTTTGCGGCGGCCGAGGTGCCGAGTGCACCGCCAATTCCCATGGTCCGTTTGAGAACTGCGGAAAATCCAGCCACAACCCGCTGCAGGATACCCCAATGGTAGAGCAGCCGGGAAAGCACTGAAATCAGAAGGATGAGCGGCAACGCGTGCAGCGCCAGTATGAAGCCGTTTTCTGGATGGGCTGTTTCATAGGGTGCGCGGCCGCCTGCAAGATATCCGAACACCACCTGGGTCCCCGCATTGGTTGCAGACTGCAGTGCGTTAACTCCCCTTGCCAGCAACTCGAAAATGATGCGTAGCTGTGGAACCAGCAGCAAGGCCACAGCGATGAAAACCTGAAGTGCAATTCCAGCTCCTGCTATTTTGACCACTTGAGCGGTAGAGATGTCCCTTCGTGCCTCGGACAACAGCCAGGCAATTAACGGAATGGCGAACACGCCAACAAGGCTTTGAAAATTTTCAATGCTCATTGGATCACGATCCGGCCTTCAACCCTGGGGCTAATTGTTCCGCGCGATTTGATGAAATTCGTCACCAGGTTCGAAACCAGATCGCCATCGTTGATGCCGCGCAAAATGCGGGACTCTTTAATCACATCAAATCCCTCGCGACCACTGGCAATAAAGCTATTTGTTGCAACGGTATAAATTGCATCTGGATCGATATCGGCCTCCCCTACCTTGGCAGTGACGATTTTCTCGCCCGGCACCTTGCTGCTGTCAGCCTCTATCTTCACGCCTGCCACCTGAAGAAAGCGACCCTTGGCTTTGCCGGCATACCACAATCCATTCTCAAGAACGGCGAGCAGCTGTCTACCAGTCATTTCCAGCAACACAGCCTTGTTGCCGAATGGAAGCTCAGTCCTGATGTCGCGGTACGTCAGAACTGTTGCAGGTTCATAAACACGATTTCCCCGAATGCCCCCGCCGTTGAACAACGCCACATCCGCGTTGAACGCGGACCTGAGGGCATCGGCGATGAGATTGCCAATGGCAGCCTCCTGGCTGCGCACTACTGATTTGCGACTGTCAATCCTGGTGGCGGTTGTGCCAATTACAACATCCAGTTCTTTTGACAGAATGTTCTGGTACTCATCAACTTGCCTGGAGATGGCTGCATCCGGTATCACGTTCGCCGTATCAATGATGCGAAATCGGGGCCACCAGGCGATCCTACGGTCTTCACCCTCTCCGCTGACATCAATTTTCAAATCGACAGTAGCCAGATACTCACCGTCCTGTTTGGCTTCAACCATAACCGTTTTACCATCGTAAAACACAACAAGGTCGTGATCGTCACCCGACAGGAGCACATCAAGTCCTTCGACACCGGTCAAGCGGAAATCCATCCGCCGAGGCGCATGGGCCACTGCCAGCACGAGGTCGGCGCCCTGCTCACGCAATTTCGGAATGAGCTCTTTGATGGTTTCGATACTACTGCGAAACTGCAGATTGCCGGGTGATGATCTGCTCACGGAATTTTCAGCGGTCAACCCGACAATTCCAAGCGTTACTCCTTCAAACTCGATTAACTTCGTATCATCGATTCCAGAAAATTGCTTGCCCAGTTCGTCACGCAAATTGGCCGCCAATACGGGAAAACGTGCCTCGCTCATTCGTTCACGGAAAACTTCGGGGCCAAAATCAAACTCGTGATTGCCAGGTACAAACAGATCCAGATCAAGCTGATTGGTCAGGTCCATGGCATGCTTGCCTTGGTCAAAACCCGACATGAGGGAGGGAGATAATGCGTCTCCCGCATGGGCAACGATCAGATTTGGGGTCCGGGCGCGCTCCGTCTTGATTGCTGTGGCAATTCTGGCATATCCACCGCGACCGTTCTGTTCGGTCATCTCGTAGATGTCACAGATCAGCGCCAGGGTAACGTTTACCGTGCGGGTTTCTGCCAGTGAGGATACTGTTGGCAAAATCAGAAGCAGGGTTACAGTACAAGCAACCGTGTAAAGGCGATACCAAGCCATGATTGACCTCCAAGTTTGCATACCAGCAAAATTATGAGACCAATCGGTGGAAATTGGCAAGTGGCTGAACCTCATGACGTCCGCTATTGGCACACAACGGACTCTAAATCTGAGGCAGCGGCACTCAAGCTGCCTTCTTGTAGCGATCAGCAAATCCATTTCTGATATGAACCGCAAGTTCATCGGCCAGTTCATTCGTTCCAATGTCGGGCTTGTGCAGATTGACGTAAAATGAAGGCAGTGCCGGTAATCCGCTGTCTCCGGTAATGGTTTCCAGTTGCTGCGGAACGGTTTGCGTCAGGAAAGGCGCAATTGACATATCTGCTTCGATGGAAGCAATCACCGGCTCGAGACTTCCAACCTGGCAACTTAACGTCCAATCCCGCCCGGCTTTTGAAAGCGCCTGGACTGCCGCTGAGCGGAACGCACATGTTTCTCCCCCCAACGCTACCGGCAGCGTCGTCTGGCGATAGGCATTGCCGCCCTTCATGCCAGCCCATACCAAACTATCCGCAAGCAACATATCACTGCCGCGTTCGGGTTCCGTTGTCAGGGTAAGGTCGATTTCCCCACGGGCCAGTGCTGCAAGCAAGGTTGGTGTTGTATCGCTGACCAGAGTCACACGAACCTGCGGCCACGCGCTTTTAAAGGATCGCAAAACCGGTGGCAGGAAAACACCAACAATATCATGCGGGACACCCAGCCTGACTTCTCCTTCAAATTCCGGCGCAGTGATCGCATTCCAAACCTCGTCATTGAGCGATAGCATTCGCCGGGCATAGGCCATCAGGCGTTCGCCGGTTGAGGTTAGGCGAACCTGCTTTTGACTGCGGTCAAACAATTCTGTGTCAAACAGCATTTCCAGTCGTTTGATCTGCTGGCTTACAGCGGCCTGTGTCAGGTTGAGATAACGGGCCGCACTCGTCATGCCACCGGTTTCGATTACCGCGATAAAGGCGCGCAACAATGCAATGTCGATGTCTCTGCGTGGGATATTACTCATAACGTTTCACTATGGTTGATATAATAAACATTCGTTTTCATTATGCACGATGATTCCCTAAATTACAATCCAGTTCGAAACTATCCCAAAAGGAGAACCTGCAATGGAACACCTCACTCACCACTTTGGTCGCGAATCTATCTTTGGCCGTCTAATCGTAAAATTGATTGATTTTGACAAATCACTTGAGTTCAGCGAACAAGTGCGCCGTGAACGCCGCGAGCTTCTCAAGCTGGATTCCCGGGCACTGGCCGATATTGGGATTTCAAGGGAAGACGCACTTCGTGAAGCTTCAAGACCCTTTTTGGATGTGCCAGAGGAGCGCAAGCCCCTTGCGCTTCACCAACGCGCTGAAACCGAACCGCTAAGAACTGCTCACTGCAACGGGATCTGAACTCAATCGTAGGATGCAACTTCTATCAGATTTCCATCCGGATCACGGAAATATACGGAAGTGATCGGGCCCAGAGCTCCGGTTCTGGGTACCGGCCCTTCTTCAATCTCAACACCGCACTGCACCAGATGGGCCACAGCGTCTTCCAGCCTCTGTGAAGTGATCAGGCAGAAGTCGGATGAGCCGGGAGTTGGCTTGTTCGCTTTGGGCTCAAACTCCCTGCCCGCCTCATGCAGGTTGATTTTCTGCTCGCCAAAACGCAGAGCCTTACGCCCGTCACCAAATGTTTCGGTGCTCATCCCAAGTGCTTTTGCATAGAAAGCGCAGGTTGCTTCAATCGAGACAACGGTCAGCACAAAATGATCAAGCCGGTCTATCTTCACAATCAACAGCCTTAATGATTCCTTCCACGGAAACATTTCAATAACCACTTCCCAAAGCAAGGATTTGTTCACCGTGTCTGTTAAGCGAATGGGGAACAACCCGCGCTATATTGGCCTCATCACGGGAACAACAAAAACAATAATCCGTGGATCAGAAGACCCGACAAAGAATTGGGCTCTGAAGGGTACAGAGAGGCAAATATGGCAAATAACGCCAATCCGGCAGGGGCAGGTCCAATGCGACTTGACCCCTACAAGGCTCCACACCTGGTGGAACTTGGGGACAAATCATACAAGGTTGATGTTCGAGGTGCTGTTGTCAGGAAAATCCTGACCTGCGGTCTTTCCGTGAACCTTGCTCTGCCGAACAAGGCTTTCAAGGGAGTAGCAGCACGTGCGATTGAGGATGCTCAAGGCAAAGTGACTGTCTCCCTTGAATTGCATCATCATGATCCCGAACTCTGCATTCCGTTGCTGGTTGCGGACAATCTTGATGAAATTGCCGCAGACTGGCATTCTTGGTCACGCTTGATGAAACTGCCAATGCTGATTGTAGGTAGCGACGAAATCGCCACATCGGTGCGCAATATGCTGGGTGAAATCATGGTTGAAACACCGTGGGAACGCCGCAAGCGGATTACCACCGTTAAACACCGGCCAAACTTCCTGCGCCGCCGCAAGGTAGGTGTTGTGGGCAAGGTTGAAAAACTGACCGCAGCCGAGATTATCGCGCGGCGCTAGAAGGCTTCAGCAAAAGCTGATGCCACCAATCCAACAAACATTATCAACCCCAAAACGCTGTTTGACTTGAACAGCTTCAAGCAATGGGTTGGATTGTGGATATCAAGTGTCCTTATCTGCCATGCCATGTGCAGCGCTACACCACTCAATCCAATCCAGGCGGGCAAGTTCACATCTGCGTACCAAAACGCGGCCGCGAATAAAAACACGGCAAATCCGTATAACAGGCTCAACGCCAGCTTGGTGTTTTTGCCAAAAAGCCGTGCTGTGGATTTAACGCCAACCTGCATGTCATCTTCGATATCCTGATGGGCGTATATGGTGTCGAAGCCGATCACCCAACAAATGCAACCGAGATACAATATGACGGGTGGCCAGGCCAGTTGTCCAAATACGGCGGACCATCCCATTAGTGCGCCCCACGAAAATGCCAGCCCAAGAAACAATTGCGGCCACCAGGTAATCCGTTTCATGAACGGGTAGATCACAATCGTTACAACCGAGATCAGACCAACCAGTATTGTGTATCGATTAAATTGCAGGAGAACCGCCAAGCCAAGCATCAACTGCAAAACAAGAAACGCAATCGCGCCGTTGCGGGTCACCCGACCCGAGGGCAATGGACGTGAACGGGTTCGGGCGACCTGATTGTCAATGTTCTGGTCAACCAAATCATTATAGGTGCAACCCGCGCCACGCATGAGGAATGCGCCTACAGTAAACAACCCCAGATACCGGAGAAAGTTTGAATCAACAGAATTGGGTTGGAGAAAAACAAACGCGAACGCCACCGACCACCAGCATGGCCACATCAAAAGCTGCCAGCCGATGGGGCGCTCCCAGCGGGCCAGTTGTGCATAGGGCCAGATCCATGTGGGCAGCCAGTAGACCCAGCTGTGCTTCAGCGCGTCAGCGACCTTTTTACCCTCATCCGTCATGGTAAAATCTGTGGACGCTCAAAACCGGTGCGTCAAGCAACACACCTAATTGTGCTAACTGTGTCGCAGGTTTAACCGCAGGTGTTGTTTCATGAACGTATTATTGATTGGTTCCGGCGGGCGCGAACATGCGCTTGCCTGGAAACTTTCCCAATCCCCTCTCCTTTCAAAGCTCTATTGCGCTCCGGGTAACGCTGGCATTGCACAATGTGCCGAGATTATTGCGCTCGATCCAACAGACCACAATGCGGTCATTCAGTTTTGCAAGACTACTGGCATCGACTTTGTAATTGTCGGCCCTGAAGCGCCATTGGTTGCAGGTCTCGCGGATGATCTGGAAGAAGCTGGCATTAAAACCTTTGGGCCATCCGCGTTGGCAGCCCAGCTTGAAGGTTCCAAGGGTTTTACCAAGGATTTGTGCGCCGAGTTCAATATCCCAACGGCTGCCTATGGACGATTTAGGGATGCAGAGGCCGCCAAGAATTATCTAAAACAATGTTCGCTTCCAGTTGTTGTCAAAGCCGATGGTCTTGCGGCAGGCAAAGGTGTGGTGATTGCAGAAACCGCAGCGGATGCGGAAGCCGCAATTGAAGATTGCTTTTCCGGTGCCTTTGGTGACGCAGGTTTTGAAGTTGTAATTGAAGACTTCATGGTTGGAGAAGAAGCAAGCCTGTTTGCGCTCTGTGATGGACAAACGGCACTTTTGCTCGGCACCGCCCAGGATCACAAGCGGGTTGGTGAAGGGGATACAGGCCCCAATACCGGCGGCATGGGGGCCTACTCTCCTGCACCGGTGATGACGCAAGATCTGATTGACCAGACAATGAGTGAAATTATTGTCCCTACGCTCGCCGGGATGCACCACCGTGGTTGCCCATTCAAGGGAATTTTGTATGCCGGACTAATCCTGACCAACACAGGCCCGCAACTGATTGAATACAACGTACGTTTCGGCGACCCGGAGTGTCAGGTATTGATGCCGCGGCTGAAATCAGACCTGCTTGAACTTATGCTTGCAGCGGTTGAAGGTTCTCTTCTGGAAGTGGAGGCCGAATGGCGTGATGTCGCGGCACTCAGTGTTGTACTGGCAGCGAAGGGGTATCCAGGCGCTTACGACAAGAACACTACAATTACCGGGATTGAAAAAGCGGAAGCAGAAGACGCGATTGTGTTTCACGCTGGAACCGCAAGTTCGAATGGTCAGCTTCTGGCAATCGGCGGGCGGGTGCTCAACATCACCACACTGGGATCAAGTGTTAGCGAAGCGCAACAAAAGGCCTATCATGCGCTCGACCAGATTACATGGGACAATGGATTTTGCCGCCGCGACATTGGCTGGCGGGCAATCGAGCGGGAGCAATCATGATCGTACTTTTAAAAATTCTACATTTGCTGGCGCTGATTTTTGGCTCCATTGCCAGTCTTGGCAATATCTATTTAGGCTTCGCAAAAGGTCCGCATGACCTGGCCGCGCCAGATTACACCAATACGCTGCGCAAGTTTTACCGATTGACCGGGCTCGGCGCGATTATTGTGCTGTGGATCACCGGCGTGATGTTGATGTTCAGTAAATATGGCCTTTGGGTTCCAGGCTCTGCTTTCAAGGCCAAGATCATATTCGCGCTCGCCATCACAGCTGTGGTGTTGTTCGTAAACCTGATGTCACCTGGATGGGCGCGTCGGGGCGGTCCGCCATCCTATTTGCCGGCGGTCACATGGATTGGGTTCATCAGTTTGGTACTGGTGGTTGTGTTTGCGGTAGCTGCTTTTGGTTAAATCCTACACGGCGTCCCTGAGCGATTGGGCATGCACGTTACTGCCAAAATCAATTTCCAGGGCAAAGTCGCCGGGCAAAAATTTCGGCATGCCGAGATAAAACCCCTGCATCAGATCAACCCCAAGTTCGACCGCACGGAGGGCTTCGTGTTCAGTTTCCAGGCCTTCCATCAACACAGCAGCACCATTGTCACGAAACGCAGTGATCAGTGATTTGAGCAGTGATGCGGTTTCCCTGTTGCTTAGAAAATCATGAAATAACGCCCGGTCAATTTTTACAATACCAGGCTTTACGGCCAGGAACCGATCGATGTTGGACGATTTGGTCCCGAAGTCATCTAGCGCAAAACGGATATTGTTACTGCGGAAAATCTCACAAATTCGGGTAAGAACCTCGATTGAATACACTTCCGTTTCAAGAATTTCGAAGACAATTTGTTGGTTGTTGAGACCGTTGGCTTCAAGTCTTGAAAGCGTGTAAAAAATTTCGGTTTCCAGAGATTTTATCGTATCGAAATTAGCGACGTTGACGTTCACAAAAATCTCACGATCCACAGGCCTGAAATTGCGATAGCCACGAATATGGAGTTCAGTGCACAAGCATTCAACAAATAATTTATCGGCCTGATTAACCTGTTCAAAAAAAGGTTCCGGTTGCAGGGACAGGCCATTTCGCTCGGGTCTGATCAAACCTTCATAGGCAACCAGACGCGCTACACGATCTTTACCCACCGAGTAGATTGGCTGGCAGGCTGCCCGCAATATATGATCGCCATAAAAGCCAATGCTGTGGCCTTCACTGTGCAATTCAATAGCATCTTGAACTTTTTCTGGTCGCTTCATCACACCCCCCACAGCGATTCCTGATCAGGCGGATTATAGAATAAACTCGTTTTCAAATGGTGAACGAAATCCGGTTGAAGCCAGCCGAAATACAACCGAAAAAAGGCCGCATAATATGGGGGCTTTTCACTTGTCTGTGTAGCCTTTGAGCTCGGCGCGGATAACGTATCCCAAAATTTCGACGATCTGATCTGCCGTTTCAACCACGGCCAATGCGGCCGCATCAACTTCTTTGAGGGCGTGTTGATGGTCGGGTCCGTGCATGACAATCACCGGCTTGGAAAGCGCCGAGGCAAAGCCCGCATCGAACGCCGCATTCCACTGTTTGTATTTTTCGCCGAACCGCACGACCACAATATCTGCGTCCTGGATCAAGGTGCGGGTGCGGATCGCATTGATCTGTGCACCCTTGTGATCATGCCAGAATTTGTCTGGTTCCTCACCCAATATTGCAACACCGCAATCATCAGATGCTTCGTGATGGGTGACCGGGCTTGCGAAACTAACGGGTAGGTCTGCCGCCTTGCAGCCGGCTTCAATCTGCTCGCGCCAGTCGGAGTGAATTTCACCGGAGAGATAGATGTTCCAGGTTTTTGTCATCAGTGTCGTTCCTTTCGCTCACGGCAATTCGGCATAGGCGAAATGCCTGTGCGGGCGCGCCACATCAGTGGCGGCTCGTTCTTCGCTCGATATACTTTATCCGCTTATTTTCGAGAAATCCGCGACGGTTTCCGTTGCCGCACGAATGCGCGACAACAATGCAAGCCGGTTGGCACGAACTTTCTCATCCTCAACATTAACCAGAACATTCTCAAAAAATGAATCAACTGGTTCACGTAGTTTCGCAAGTTCACTCATTGCCGAAGAATATTCTTCTTTTTCAACAGCTTGTGCTGCATTATCGACTATCTGATTCAGGGCTTTATCAAGTTCAAGTTCTGAATCAGATTCAAGCAGTTCATGTGAAACCATAGCTGCAATTGCGGTTCCCTTCTTCTCCTCGGCAGCGAGAATGTTGGCGGCGCGTTTATAACCAGCCAGCAGGTTTGTCCCGTCTTCGGAGTCGATGAGTTTCTGCAGCGCTTCCGCCTTGCGGGTGATCATCAACAGGTCGTCGGACTCTGGCGTAATCACCGCATCAATCAGATCGTGCCGGATGCCCTTGTCACGCAGATAGACTTTCAGGCGATCATGGAAGAAGGACAGAAGGTCCTCCATATTATCCAAACCAAATTCTTGCCCACGCTGGTTCCGAAATAATTGAAGTCCCGAATTTAAAATTGGCAACAGGGGAATGCGAGTGTTGTTCTCCAACACCAAACGGATTACTCCAAGCACAGCTCGGCGCAATGCATAGGGATCTTTTGAGCCAGTGGGTTTTTCATCAATCGCCCAGAAGCCAACCAAGGTGTCTAGCTTGTCGGCCAGCGCGACGGCAACTGAAACCGGGTCACTCGGCACATCGTCGGATGGGCCTTGCGGTTTGTAATGTTCTTCGATAGCCAGCGCGATAGAAACATCCTCATTGATCTTCTCCGCATAGGTCCCGCCCATTTGCCCCTGCACTTCGGGGAACTCATAAACCATCGCGGAATTGAGATCGGCCTTCGCAAGGAATGCTGCCCGTCTCGAACGTTCGGCATCTGCTCCATTCAAAAATGGTATCAAGTCGACCACCCTTGCATCAAACCTTTTGACACGTTCGCCCTGAGTTCCGAGTTTGGCGTGGAAGGTGACGTGATCGAGTTTTTCAATCCACGGATCGAACCCCTCTTTCGAAGTCACCTGCTGCAAATCGCTTTCCCAGAAAAATTTCGCATCGGCCAGCCGGGCATTCACGACCTTGGCATTGCCACGAACAACTTCCTTGCCGCTATCGGAGGCAACGATGTTCGAGACCAGCAGAAACATATTAGTGAGCAAATTGTTTGCGCTCACGCGAGTGGCTTCACCACCGCTCCGCGGGGGCGGCGCATCCGCGCCGGTCGCCTCTTCGGCTCCTCGAGCAGGGCTCGCCTCACGCAACACAAAACATTTCTGATTGTCCTTGATGGTGAGCCGGATCACCTCCGCCGGGATATCAAGAAAGTCCTTTTCAAATTCACCCATCAAAACGGTCGGCCATTCGACCAGACCGGAAACCTCATCCAGCAGACCCGGATCATCGACCAGTTCCAACCCTTGCGCGAAGGCAAGATTTTCAGCTTCAGTCTTGATGGTTTCCTTGCGGCGTTCGGCATCCAGCATGACGAATGCTTTTTCAAGCTTCGCGGCATAGTCATCAAAATGTTTGACGGTCAATTCATCCGGCGCCATGAAACGGTGACCGCGTGTCGTGTCGCCGGACTGGACGCCGCCTACTTCAAACGGGATCACTTCCGCCTCTTCAGTTTCCGGACCGAACAGGCAGAGGATCGATTGCAGTGGGCGCACCCATTTCAAACTGCCCGCATCAGTAGAAGCCACACCCCAACGCATGGATTTCGGCCAGGGGAAGTTCCTAATGATACCCGGCATCACCTCAGAAATGATCTCACCAGCGTCACGGCCCAGCTTTTCAATCAGGGCAATATAGAAGTCGCCCTTCTTGGGATCGGACTTGATCTGTGCGTCTTCAATAGATGAAAGACCAGCACCCCGCAGGAAACCATCAATTGCCTGTTGCGGTGCGTCGGTGCGCGGGCCTTTCTTTTCTTCGCTGATATCTGCCGAGCGCGGCGTTAGTCCGCGTACATCCAGCACCAGCCTGCGCGGGGTCCAGTATTCCGTTGCGCCCTCATAGGTGAGCCCCGCATCAACCAGTGCATTGGTGACAGCCGAACGCAAATCCCCCGCCGCCTTCTTTTGCATGCGGGCGGGGATTTCCTCTGAAAAAAGTTCGAGTAGAAGATCAGGCATTATCCGAAATCATTATCTGGTCCGAGTGACAGCGCCTTATGGCTGCCGTCGCAAAACGGCTGACCATTCGTCTGCTTGCAGGCGCAGAAGTATTTTTTGCTGTCTTCTTCGCATTCCCACTTCACCGGGGTAAATTCGGTATCCTTGTGCGAGCCATCGCAAAACGGTTGTTTGGATGATTTCCCGCAGGAACACCAGAAATAGGATTTTCCAGCTTCGACCTCGACGGGTATCGGGGAGTTTTGTGCTACTTCACCTTTGGGCATTGCCATTCCTTTATTTGTCGAGTCGAAATTTCCGCACCGCTTCATTCAGAAGATTTTTTGCATTCTCATTGTTCAACCCAGCGACTATCACTATCAAAGATTTTGCGTCAGTGTGACACCACAAAATTACTCGTTCTCCATCTCTATATCCGTCTATCCTGGCAAACGTATTGCTATTTCTCCCGGTCAACTCCATTGCCAAAAAAGTCTTTTCTATCTCCTTCATGCAATCTTCCAAATTATAGCCAATGTCGTAGGCCTCACTTTTAATATGGATTGGATTGTCTGCGCGGGAATCGCCAGAGGTGTCTGCTGCAGAAGGACTCCCTGTTTCGTCTACTTTCTTGAGGAGATAACCCGTTGATACCATGGTGGCAAAACTCGTGATTACGGCAATTACAATACCAGCCAGAGCTGTGATTTTTGCCGCCGAGAGAGTGTCACCGCCTTGATTTTTTCCACTCATAGATTCATGCCCTCCTCTTTTCCATATAATTAGGCATCGACAACAATATGAACGTTCTGCAGGTGTATTGGCTATACCCCACCAGCCTCGGTTTTTAAAAATGCTTCGCCACAGGCTTTGGCAAGGTCACGAACCAGACCAATGTAACGCTGACGGTCTGTAACCGAGATCACCCCACGTGCATCCAACAGGTTAAACACATGGCTGGCCTTGATGCACTGGTCATATGCCGGATGGGCCATGACAATTGTCTTGCCGGTTTTTGGATCAATCTCATCCTGCGCGAGTATACGCTGGCATTCGGCCTCCGCATCCTTGAAGTGCTGCAACAAGGTGTCTGTATCTGCCACATCAAAGTTCCAGCGGGAATATTCGCGCTCGGTCTGCTGGAAGACGTCGCCATAGGTGACCTTGCCGTCGCCTTCAACACCGTTGAAATTGAGATCGTAGACGTTATCAACATCCTGGACATACATGGCGAGGCGCTCAAGCCCATAGGTCAACTCACCTGCTACCGGAGAGCATTCAAATCCGCATACCTGCTGAAAGTAGGTAAACTGCGAGACTTCCATCCCGTCACACCAAACTTCCCAGCCAAGACCCCAGGCACCAAGCGTGGGACTTTCCCAGTCATCTTCCACAAAGCGGATATCATGGAGCAGCGGATCAATACCGATAGCAGCCAGAGAACCAAGATAAAGTTCCTGCAAGTTCGGCGGCGAAGGCTTCATCAGCACCTGATATTGATAATAGTGCTGCAACCGCATCGGGTTTTCACCATAGCGCCCATCGGTCGGCCGCCGCGAGGGCTGCACATAGGCTGCTTTCCAGGGTTTTGGTCCCAGTGCGCGCAAAGTTGTTGCAGGATGGAAGGTGCCGGCGCCAACTTCCATGTCGTAAGGCTGCAACACCACACATCCCTTGCTTGCCCAGTATTCGTGAAGTGTCAGGATCAATCCCTGAAACGAATTCGTTGGAAGCATTGAGGCGGGTTTCGCGTCTGAATTTACGGTAGTTGCGGGGTTCATGCAGGAGATTCCTGACAGCATTGAGAGTTGCGCGATCATTAGGGACAGGACACGGGCCGGTCAAGGTCACAGACCAACAGATTGAAACACCACTGATGCGACATTGGCTGGCGTGGTCAGGAATTGCTTCAATCCGTTTGCTGCCGGAAACTCCGGCAAATTGAAGTGGTTCGCTGAATGAAGGCAGACGTCGAAAAACCTCCTGTCATGGCCATGTCCGGCATCATCGCCTCGATGATCCTGATCGCGGCAGCGTCCGGCCTTGCCTATGCTTACGTGCCGATCCGGCTTGCAAGTCTTGGTTTCGAGCCGTGGGTTGCGGCCTCCATGGTTCCATCGGTTGCATTTGGTGGGCTTGTTGGATGCTTTGCTACCGGCTGGATGTTGAGAATATCAGGCCATGCGCGGGTGTTCATGGTGCTTCAAGCGACCTTTATTCTCTCCTATTTGATTATTTTGATTTCTGACAACCCAATCGCCTGGATTGTAGCAAGGGCCACATACGGGCTCGCTGCGCACGGGATATTTATCGTCGCCCAAAGCTGGCTGCACGATGCAACGACCGATGAGCTGCGGGGCCGGGTAATTACGGTGTTGTATGTGTCCTTCCTGGTCACCATTGGTGCTGGTGCCTATGCCATTGGATATGTGGACATCGAAAGCAACACGCCGATGATACTTTCGATTTTCATAACCACCCTGGCAGTTTTTCCCATCGGCCTCACCAAATTGCGTCAACCACCTTTGCCCGAACAGATCTCCGTTGAAATCCGCAAGGTGTGGAAAATTTCACCAATTGGACTTTTGGGAATGTTCTGCGTTGGTGGAATGACCTTCACCCTTGTGTCGTTCGCGCCCATCTATGCGGGTGAATTGAAATACTCGCCCGCTGACATTGGGCTTCTCATGCTGATGATGCAGATCGGGTTACTGACTATCCAGCTTCCGATGGGCGTACTATCCGATAAAATTGACCGACGGCGCGTGTTGCTGATTGTGTGTGGTATGGCAACCGTTATGGCTCTTGTTTCGATCTCAACCGAATCCAATCTCAGCTTCTTTTGGCTGGTGTTGGTGTTCGCGGTCTGGGCGGGATCGAACGACACAATCTACTCGGTTTCCTGCGCGCTGGCCAATGACCGGGCTGATCCCAAACACTATGTTGTATTGGCCAGTACGCAAATGGTTGCCTGGTCATCTGGCGGCTTTGTCATTCCATTGATTGCGACCATGCTTTTGGGTTTCTTCCCAGTCAGTATTTTTATGTGGGTACTGCTTGCGGTTACAATCTCGTTTGGTAGTTTTGTTGTTTTGCGAATGCTGACACGGGCACCGGCACCGGTGGATGATCGCGAATTTGCACCACCTGAAACTGCTCCGCTGGTGCATCCGGGAGGACTGACCATGTTTAGCATGACCTCCGGTGACGATGCAGGAATGACTGAGGGACTGAGTTAATGAACAGATTTTCCATAAAGACGCCAAAAATCACACCCGGTTTCAAGCCAGATGGCACACCACTCGACAATGACCGGATTGAGATTGGCCCGACTGACAAGGCCTTTGCTGAGTGGGCGACGTTGGGCCTGACCGCGCCCAATCTGGAGCAAATGCGGGACTACCGATTGGCACGGGTTGTCGACCAATTGCAAAAGCGCGATCTGGCCGGAGTGCTGATGTATGACCCGATCAACATTCGTTACGCCATGGATGCCTCCAACATGATGTTGTGGACCGCACACAACTTTGCGCGCGCCGGTTTTGTGTCGGCCGATGGACACGTAATCCTTTGGGAAATGCACCGGTCTGATCATCTCGCCAGCTATCTTCCCAAGATTGACGAGGTCCGGCAGAGCGATGCTGGATTTTTCTATTTTGTAACCGGTGACAAAACTGAAGATCAGGCACAGCGATTTGCCGCCGAAATTGCAGATGTCCTGAAAGAGCATTGCGGCGGAAACAAGCGCCTTGCCGTCGACAAGATGGAAATTGAAGGTGTTGTTGCACTTCAAGCAGAAGGCGTCGAAATCTGCTTCGGCCAACAGGTGATGGAACACGCCCGCGAGATCAAGGGTGAGGATGAAATCCACGCCATGCGCTGCGCGCTTGCAACCTGTGAAACCTCTGTTGCGAAAATGGAGGAGGCACTGGTTCCCGGCATCTCTGAGAGCGAATTATGGGCGGTGCTGCACTACGAAAACATCGCCCGCGGTGGCGAGTGGATTGAAACACGCATCCTTAATTCCGGTCCCAGAACCAATCCATGGATGCAAGAGTGTGGCCCACGGATTATCCAGGACGGGGATATCCTTGCGTTTGATACGGATATGGTCAGCAACTATTCAATGTGTGCCGACATTTCCCGCACCTGGCTGGCAGGTGACAAGCCTGCAACTGACGAACAAAAACGGCTCTATGGCGTTGCTTATGAACATATCATGACCAATTTCGAGTTGCTGAAACCCGGAGTGAGTTTCACCGAGCTTACTGAAAAAGGCCATCGCCTGCCGGAGGAGTTTCGAGCGCAACGTTACGGACTGATGCTTCACGGTATTGGCATGTGCGATGAATATCCTTGCATCTACTATCCGGAAGATTTTATCGAAGGCGCCTTTGATTATGTACTGGAACCCGGCATGACGCTGTGTGTTGAAGCCTATGTTGGAGCCGTGGGTGGCAAGGAAGGTATCAAACTGGAAGACCAGGTGTTGATTACCGAGACGGGTGCTGAAAACCTTACGAAGTATCCATTCGACAAACGCTTGCTGGGAGTTTGAATTTTCGCAATACTGTCGAAGGGAGATCAAGCCAATGACCAAAAGTGCATCCATTCACGCCATCCGGGCCGATACACAGATCAGTCATCACACTTATGACCGGTTCACGGCGAAGCCGATTAACGGAGCCATTGGTGCCGAGTTGGAGGGTATAGATCTTTCAAAACCCATGGACACGGAAACATTGGCACAGGTACGATCCGCGCTGCTTAATCACTTGATTATCGTCTTCAGGGATCAGGAACTTTCCTCGCAGCACCTTGTTGATCTGGGTCGGCAGTTTGGCGAATTGCACATTAATCCCTTTGTCAAAGGCGTGGATGGTTTTCCCGAGATTATGCCCGTTGCCTCAAAGGAAAATGCAGAAAAGCAGTTTACCGGGCTCTGGCACAGCGACATCAGTTGGGACGAAACACCATCACTCGGCTCTCTTCTATACGCAAAAGAATTGCCGGAATTTGGTGGCGATACGTTGTTTGCCAACATGTATCTCGCATTCGATTCATTGTCTGAACGCATGCGCAACATGCTTGATGGACTGCGCGCGGTGCATACCGTATTCCAGAATCACAGCGCCAAGGCAGAGCATGCAGATGCGCCGGACGCGGTTACCCACCCGGTAATCCGCACACATCCTGAAACCGGCCGAAAGCTGCTGTTCGTCAATGAGTATTTTACTTCCCACATAGAAGGAATGAGCGAGCCAGAGAGTGCTTCCCTGCTCCAGTATCTTTACCAACACGCCGCGCGGCCGGATTTCAATTGCCGGGTTCGCTGGCAGCCTGGAACCCTGGTATTTTGGGACAACCGTTGCACACAACATTATGCAACCAATGACTATCTGGGGCAAAACCGTTTGATGCATCGGGTAACAGTCATCGGGGACAAACCTTACTAGGCATAGATCACATGAACCAGACCAAAATGCCGGAATCGCTGTGGGCGTCAACAGCGATTGGTGCCCCTGACACCTCAAAACTTGAGGGCAAATTGCACGCTGATGTGGTTGTCATCGGTGGTGGATATACTGGCCTGTCGGCCGCACTACATTTGGCAGAACAGGGGCTGGATACGGTACTGCTCGAAGCAGTGGAAATCGGGTTTGGTGCCTCCGGGCGCAATGGCGGACAGATTATTCCTGGCCTCCGGGTGGGGCCTGCGGAATTGGCGCAACGACTTGGATCAGCTCAAGCCGAGCGGATTTACCCAGCAACCGAATCAAGCGCTGATCTGGTGTTCCAACTCATCGACCGCCATGGGATCGATTGCCAGTCTTCACGCTGCGGATTTATTCAGCCTGCGGCAACCAATGCTGCGTTAAAGGTCAGCGAACTTCGTGCCGACGCGCTGCAACGCATAGGCGCACCGGTAGAAATGCTCGATCGACAGACAACTGCCGAGAAACTTGGAACCAACATCTATCACGGCGCATTGCTAGATAATCGAGGCGGAGCACTGCAACCCTTGAGTTACGCTCGAGGCTTGGCGAAAGCAGCTATTGGCAAGGGCGCGAAGCTGTACACCCGTTCGCCGGTTACCGGCGTTATTCGTGACGGAAACGAATGGATCGCAAAAACGCCAATGGGTGAAACGCGGGCTGAAAACGTGTTGATCTGCACCAATGGATATACGGACAGCCAGGGGGCAGGTGCACTTTGGCCGGGGTTAAGCCAAAGCATCATCCCGGTTTACAGTTTTCAGGTTGCAACCCTGCCGCTCGAAAAGAAGCAACGCGAAACAATCCTGCCCGATGGCCATGTGGCTTCAGACTCAAAAAGACTGCTCAGCTACTTCCGGTTTGACCAAGAGGGGCGACTGCTCTTTGGAGGCCGTGGTGGAGTTAACGATTCTAGTGACCGGCGAAAATTTACCCATCTCATTACCAAAATTACCGAAATCTTCCCGCACTTGCAGCAGCCGGAAATCGGATTTCACTGGAGTGGTCGAGTGGCAATCACCACGGATCATTTGCCTCACATCCATAGTCTGGCAAATGGTGTGTATGCAGGTCTTGGTTACAATGGTCGTGGCGTTGCCATGGCAACGTTGCTCGGCTCATGGTTGGCGGCAAAAGTCGTCGGTTCGGAAGATGTGCTGCCGGAAAGTAAATTAAAACCAATTCCGTTTCACAACTGGCGACGCCCCTTTGTTCAACTTGCCCAACTTGGAAAAGGCCTACAGGACCGCCTTGAACAATTGTGAACGCGGGTAAGGTCTTTATTGATCGATCTGAAAATCTTCGGGGATGAAGTACAGAAAATCTTCCGCCTCCGCGATTTCATGGCAGGAATGGCAGAAGTCCATTTTGACGGGATTTTCTCCCAACGTGTCTCCAAACAGAGATCCATCGGGCATGATCATAACGTAACGCCAGTCTGCAGTATCCGGACTCGTAGCCTGAGGCAGCTTTTCCATCAAAAAGAGCGCCCCGCCAAACGCTTCGCCGCTTTGCGTTACCGTAAAACTATCCTTGGCGAGGATCGAACCAACAGGCATCTGTTCGCCGGTTTGCAGGTTCAGATAATCCCGTGCCACAGAGTTCCCGTAATTGTTGAGGAAACGGTTTCCGTGACCACGAGAAAGATAGGGGGCAGTGTTGAAACGCTTCCAGTTTTGATACTGGGCTGCTGCCGGAGTGTCAGATTGTCGGTATCCCTCAAGCATTTGTTGCGCCATGCGCTCATAAATCCTGGATGCTTCTTCTTTTGAAAGATCTGCAGGCTTCAGGACTTTAAAATGATCAATCGGATCAGGCTCGTCATTTGCAGGCACCATAGTAGGCAGGGCAAGCAGGAAAGAAGTCAGGGTAAACAGTTTCCAGAATGTTTTCATCGCACACACCTCCGATGTTCGGGCCTCCGATGTTGGAGACAGTGTGGGATGTTCGTCTTAATCCGACAAAGCACATCCGCGTGAGGTCACGTAAAAATGAAAGTGCGTGAGGGAAATTTCCTCAGCTATTCGTCCAAATCCCCTGGGCGATAGACACCGTCTTCACCCTTTTCCAGTGGCGTTAATCCACTTCCCTTGGTGCCTTGATCTGCTTTTCTGGTTTCACGGCCAACGCGTTCCATCTCGCGCTTGAATGCCCGATAACCATACCAGATCACGCCACCAATCAGCGCGATAGCAATCAGCTGTGGCACCTACAGACCATAACGGGCACGCAATGCCCGCTCCTCTGCTACACTGACTGCACCTTCAACCAAGGTACTGGCAGTCTCCTGCGAGAACTGTCCAGCAACACCCGGTGTTGCTCTTCCAAACAGGCCACGCTTTGGCTGGATCAGCTTGAGTTTTGTGTCCTTGCCAAATCGCTCCTTGATGATCGTACTCATATGACCAAGACCATCAATCAGTCCAAGTTTCAACGCGCGACTGCCAGTCCAGAATTTACCGGTGAAAATATCATCATCTGCAGCCAATGCATCACCACGTCGTGCTTTCACCATATCGATGAAGACCTCGTGAATTTCCAACTGCAATTCCTTGAGGTAGGCGATGTCCGGTTTCTTTTCTGCCTGAAACGGATCGAGCATCACCTTGTTTTTCCCGGCTGTATAGACCCGCCGATCAACGCCGAGTTTTTCAATTGCCCGATTAAAACCGAAGCTTGCTGACACCACGCCGATGGAACCAACAATCGAGGTTTCATCAGCAATGATTTCATCTCCTGCCAGCGCAATCATGTACCCACCGGATGCAGCGACATCCTCAACAAACACGATGACCTGCTTTTCGTTTTCCTCTGCCAATTCGCGGATACGCGAATATATCAAGCGCGATTGAACCGGGGAGCCGCCAGGCGAATTAACCGCAATTATGACAGCTGGCGCCCGCTTATCGCCAAATGCACGTGCCAGGCGCGGAGCAACATTGGCCAGCGAAATCGGTGCGGTACCCACGGGTGGTCCACCCGCAGCTATAGTGCCAGAGAGACGCACAACCGGCAGGGTGAGAAAGTTCTTGCCCAGTTTGCCTGGAAGATATTTTCTGATGTTCATTTAAAATCGGTCCTGAAGGCAATTATTGCTAGCACATCAAATGGTCTGCTTTCATCAGGAATACAAGATGCACGGCAATCTTTCAGGGTTTTCGAAATTTACTGTCCGGCGAATTCCAGCCGCGCATTGCCATCGAAAATTGCCTTCGCATCCCGGGTAAAAGTGCCATCCGCCTTATGGACCGTAAAGCCGGGCACAATACTCATTGGTGCACGCGAACCACGGATGCCGCGAACAATCATTCGTTTGGAAGCCTCATCGCCGCGTGAATGAACCGGAAGAATTTCCAGTCCACCAAACCGGCCCTGACAACAAGCAAGAACATCTCCAAGGTTTTGGGTACGATATATCAGCACAAGCATTCCGCCGGGTCTGGTAATTGCAGCGGCCGTTCTAAGCCAGGGATCCAGTCCACCATCACCAAGTGAATGGGCTTTTGCACGCTCCGGGTCAGGAGAAGCCCGCTCGCTCGCTGAATTATAGGGAGGATTCATGATTACAAAATCCATGCTGTCCTGGTTCAAGCCGGTTTCCAGACGCTTGACACCGCTCAGCGTTACATCTGCCTGAAGTATTTTTACACGCTCCCGAAAATCTGAATTTTCGACCAGCATCAAGGTCTGCTGCGCCAACTCAACCAGATCCGGGTTGATTTCGACTTCAGTCAAGTCGATATCCGGATTGAGGTTGAGTGCGGCCAGTCCGGCTGTACCAGACCCCGCACCCAGATCTGCAAGGTCTCCAACTGCCCCCTTTGGCAGCGCGGCCGCCAGCAAAAGGGCATCAAGGCCACTACGGTGACCAGACCCCTTGGGTTGCAATACCTGAAAGTCCCCATTGTGAAAACCGTCGCGTGTCACGGAACTGCCTGACGAGGCCCCGGTTACAATGTTGCTTGATGAGGTAGCAGCTTCGTTCATGATTTTTTCAATTCTTTGGCAATGCCTGCTTCTTCAACCAACACGCGGGCGCGATGGAGCATGCCATCCTCAACCATGATCCTGCGCGGGATAATACCAATTGAACCTTCCAGCACACTCATGTTCTGGTCGAGCACCTGATGGTAGATATCGGCCTCTTGCAGCAGGGACTCGACGAAGGAAATTGTCACCATGTTGTTTGTTGAAAGCAGTTCCTGCAATTTTTTTCCCAGCGAGTTTTGTTAAAGCCGTAACCCCAGACTATAGAAACTGTACGGAAACGAAATTCATTTGAAGTAACGATCCGGTGAAACAGAATTATGTTGCAGGCCTGCGCCAATATACCACTTGTGCGCCTTCCCGGTGAACTCTATTTTTTGTAAACTAAATGGCTGAAGGGCAGAGCGGAAATGTCTGGCGTTGTCGTAAATTTTGAAAACCAGAAAGCTGCCAAGGCAAGCATTGCACCACTCATGCAATTGGTTGGTGAGGACATGACGCGTGTCAACACGCTGATTCTCTCCAAAACCGGTTCAGAAGTCGAGATGATTCCCGAGGTCGCGCAGCATTTGATTGATTCAGGTGGTAAACGTCTTCGCCCGATGATTACGCTGGCTGCAGCCCAAATGTGTGGTTATGAGGGTGACGGTCATGTGACATTGGCCGCCAGTGTCGAGTTCATGCACACTGCTACGCTGCTGCATGATGATGTGGTTGATGAAAGCGACATGCGCCGTGGCAAACTTGCTGCGCGGATGTTGTGGGGTAACGAAGCAAGTGTCCTGGTTGGCGATTTTTTGCTGGGCCAGGCTTTTCGCATGATGGTTGAGGTCGGATCCCTTGAGGCACTGGATGTGTTGTCCCATGCAGCAACCGTGATTGCTGAAGGCGAGGTGATGCAGCTCGCAACGGCCAAGAATCTTGAAACCACGGAAGATGAATATCTTGAAGTCGTGCGCTCCAAAACTGCGGCACTTTTTGCAGCGGCCGCCGAAGTTGGCCCAATCATCGCTGAACAGCCTGCGTCTACCATAAGTGGTTTTCGTTCCTATGGCACCAATTTGGGACTTGCTTTCCAGTTGATTGATGATGCGCTTGATTATGGTGGCAACAGCCAGGAAATGGGCAAGAATACCGGAGATGATTTCCGCGAGGGTAAGGTGACCCTGCCTGTAGTGCTGGCCTACCGTCGTGGCAGTGACGAGGAACGCAATTTCTGGAAAGAAGCGATTGTTTCCGATACCAATGATGATGCCGCGCTCGCGAAGGCTACGGAGTTGCTTCGTCGCCACGAGGCTATTTCTGACACGGTGCTTCGGGCCCGCCATTATGCAGATATGGCGCGCGATGCACTTGGCCCAATGCCGCAGTCCGCACACAAAGATGCACTCATTGATGTGCTTGAGTTTTGCATCAGTCGCGCTAGTTAGGTATTACCTATCGCAACGGTTGCGAATCCGTCTCAAAAGCGCCATGATTCTCCTAACCAAACGTTGTTCGCAACACTTGCACCCAGGCTAATTGCACCGACATGAAAAACCTGATCAAACACACCGCCAGAACCCTTCTGCTATCAACTGCCTTGATGGTTGTTGGACCTTTAAGTATTGCCAGCACTGACCTCGAACAAACCATTTCAGAGGCTGGATTGTCAGGAAGTTTTCTGGCGTCACGGGTTGCGATTGGCGACAATGACGATGAGTCTGCGGTGAAATTCCTGGAGCGCGCGTTTGCGCTTGATCCGGAAAACCCAAACATCAAACTCGACATGTTTGTTGCACTGGTTGCAAACGGGCGGATTGAGGAAGCAGCGGCTCTGGCACAAGACGCGGAAAATCTTGGCAACAACAACAATCTGTCAATGCTTGTCGGTGCCGTTGAGGCGTTGCGCAAACGGTCCTGGAACAAGGCGTCCAGCCTGCTGGAACCGCTGAACGGCAGCGACCTTGATGTTATGCTGAAGGAAATTACTTCCAGTTGGGCAATGTTTGGAGAAGGAAAGGTCGACGAAGCGCTTGCGCGCCTCGAGGCCATTGAAGGGCCTGACTGGATACTGGTGGTACGCAATCATCATCTGGGCTTGTTGGCAACGGTCGCCGGCAAAGATGCGCTGGCAATAGAAAAATTCCAAAGCGTTATCGACAACAGGTCAGTAATTACCGTTTTGACCGAAACCTATATCCGTTCCATTGAAGCAATGGTGCGTATCCAGGCAAAGGCAGGGAACAAGGAAGAGGCCCAAAAAACTTTGGACTATGGCTTGTCTCTACTCCCTAGCCATCCGCCGTTTATCCTACTTGCGGCGGCCCTGGGTGATGACACCCCGTTGACGCCGCTGGTGACATCACCCCAGGAAGGCGCTGCGGAAGTTTTCTTCAATATTGCAACCGCAATCAAAAGGGATGGCGGCATTGCATACGCCAAAACCTATTTGCAGCTTGCGGACTATCTCAACAAGGAAAGCGATGTCATTTCCATAGCACTGGCAGAGTTATATCTACAGCAGGGTAAATTTGAGCAATCCAATTTCTATTACGAGTCGGTTGACGCTGCTTCACCATTTCACCGGATGACGCAACTTGAACGGGCCAGCAATCTGGCTCGGCTTGAAAAGAAACCTGATGCAATAGAATTGTTGCAGTCTTTGGTCGATGAAAACCCACAAGACTTGCTTGGCTATTTGACGCTTGGTGAACTCTACAGCCGTGACAAGCAATATAAAGATGCAGCTGAAATCTATGACCGCGCGGTCGAACAAATCGGCATGCCGCAAAAACATCACTGGAACCTGTTTTTCCGCAGGGGCATTGCCTATGAACGTTTGAAACAGTGGGAAACTGCAGAACCGAACTTCAAGAAATCACTCGAACTTTCTGCCAACCAGCCTGAAGTCCTCAACTATCTTGGTTATTCCTGGATAGATCAGGGTATCAATCTTGATATGGGTATGGACATGATCCGCAAAGCGGTGGAATTGCGACCCCGATCAGGTTTCATCGTCGACAGCCTTGGCTGGGCTCATTACCGGCTTGGCTCCTATGAAGATGCGGTTCGGGAACTGGAACGCGCAGCAGAAATCATGCCGCAAGATCCAACCATTAATGATCATCTGGGGGATGCTTACTGGCAGGTCGGACGCAAACTTGAAGCGACATTCCAGTGGAAAATCGCATTGACCGGTAAACCACCGATCGAAAACAAAGACGAAGTTGAGAAAAAATTGCTCGAAGGCCTTAAGCCGGAAGAAGCTTCCACCACAGAAAATTGACAGCTGAATTCCTCGCCCGCGCCAAAATTAATCTTGCGCTGCATGTAACGGGGCGGAGAGCGGACGGATTTCACACAATTGATACACTTGTGGTGTTCACCGAATTTGGTGACCTCATTACCCTTCGTGAACAAGAAAACCCACCAGAAGTCAGGTTATCAATCAAAGGCCCATTCGCCGATAGCCTCGCAAGTGATCACAACAACATGGTCATTCAAGCAATGACCATGCTTGAGAAGCAGACTGGAGAAACACTGCCTCCAGTTGCCATAACATTGGAAAAAAACCTGCCAGTCGCCAGCGGCATTGGCGGAGGCTCAGCAGATGCGGCAACCACGCTCATGGCACTCAAGGACTTTTGGCAATTAGGTCTGGAAACGGATATTGAAACAATTGCGTCAAATCTTGGTGCAGATGTTCCAATGTGTCTTCACTCAACACCGTTGCGGGCGCAAGGTATTGGAGAAGAAATTACACTGCTTGATGCATCCGAACCGCTGCACCTGCTGCTGGTCAACCCAGGGGTTGAAATTTCAACACCAGAGATTTTTCGGAACCTTGGAAACAAGATAAATCCACCAGTTTCCGAACAGCCACTCTCGCATTTTCCTGACACTGGGAACTTGGCTACACTCAGGAATGACCTTGAAAAACCCGCCTTGGAAATTGCTCCGGTAATTGGCGAAGTATTGTCCGCACTTCGCAATCAGGAAGGCTGTCAATTTGCCCGAATGAGCGGTTCTGGGGCGACTTGTTTCGGGATATTTGATTCTCCTGAACTTGCAGAAGATGCAAAAAACCGGATGTTGGAATTACATCCGGATTGGTGGTGCGTTGCAACACGTTCAAACCTTGCCTAATCTCGACATCTGAAAACCGGAAACCACGCCCATGTCTCCAATTGATGAAACGCGCCAATTCATACCCGTTGGTATGGCTGTCCTGACGGTCTCCGACACAAGGAAACCGGACGATGACAAGTCAGGTCAAATCCTTGCAGACCGAATTGAAGCTGCAGACCACAGATTGGCAGACCGGACAATCGTCACGGACGATGTTGCAGCAATTCAGACCCAGGTGAAGCAATGGATTGATCGAGAAGACATCGACGTGGTGATTTCGACAGGGGGTACAGGGTTTACCGGACGTGATGTAACACCCGACGCACTGGAGCCGTTATTTGAAAAGCGGATGGACGGGTTTTCTGAAGTCTTCCACCGGATCAGCTATGACAAGATTGGAACTTCAACGGTTCAGTCGCGGGCAACTGCAGGTGTTGCGGGTTCGACCTTCATTTTCTGCCTACCGGGTTCTCCCGGGGCCTGCAAAGATGCTTGGGACGGAATTCTTGCAAGCCAATTCGATTACCGTCACATGCCCTGCAACTTCGTTGAGATCATGCCACGTCTGGACGAACACCTGAAACGTGGCAATTAGGGTTCATACGCATGACAAAGCTCGATATTGATTTCGTCCGGCAACAATTCCCGGCATTCTCGGAACCAACACTTGACGGACAGGCATTTTTTGAAAATGCCGGCGGGTCCTATACCTGTGGCCAGGTGATTGACCGGCTAACGCGGTACTACCGTCAACGCAAAGTTCAGCCTTATGCACCTTATGAAGTATCGGAACTTGCCGGTCGCGAGATGGATGAAGCGCACACACGGATGTCGTCAGTGTTGAACGTGGCACCAGAGGAACTGAGCTTTGGTCCCTCAACCACCCAGAATACCTATGTCCTTGCTCAGGCTTTCCGGCAAATGTTGACTGGTAAGGATGCCATCATCGTTACCAATCAGGACCACGAGGCAAATTCAGGCCCGTGGCGCCGACTGGCAGAAAGCGGTATCGAGGTTCGTGAGTCGCGGGTTGATGCGCAGACAGGTCACCTTGATATCAAAGATTTGGCAAATTTGCTTGACGACAAGGTTCGGCTGGTCTGCTTTCCGCACTGTTCCAACATTGTCGGTGAAGTTAATCCGGTGGCTGAAATCTGCCAGATGGTTCATGATGCCGGTGCGGTCGCCTGTGTTGACGGGGTCAGTTATGCGCCACACGGATTTCCTGATGTGACAGCACTTGGCCCGGACATTTATCTTTTCTCATCTTATAAAACCTACGGCCCCCATCAGGGTATCATGGTGGTTCGCAAAACATTGGCTGAGCAACTCCCGAACCAGGGACATTATTTCAATGCATCTTATCCAAACAAAAAATTTACACCTGCGGGACCGGATCACGCCCAGATTGCCGCCTGTGCCGGTATGGCCGATTATGTAGATGCCGTTCACGCACATCATTTTCCGGGTGATGACAGTGACGCCGCCGCACGGGCGCGTGCGGCGCATGATTTACAAGGAGCG
This sequence comes from Hyphomicrobiales bacterium, assembly GCA_021775415.1. Classification (GTDB taxonomy): domain Bacteria; phylum Pseudomonadota; class Alphaproteobacteria; order Rhizobiales; family Rhizobiaceae; genus JAALLB01. Next base: position 49,098 of record JAJFHV010000008.1, read on the forward strand.
CATGAAAAACGCCTGCTCGCACCGGTTCTGGATTATTTACGCGGTCGCAACGATATTCGCCTGCTTGGTCCGGATACGGCAGAGCTTCGTGTGCCCACCGTGGCAATTCATGTCGATCGCCCAGCGGAGCCGATCGCCGCACAACTAGCCGAACATGGTATCATGGCCGGTGGCGGGGATTTTTATGCCGTACGGCTTCTGGAAGCTCTGGGGGTTGATCCGGCGCATGGTGCATTGCGGTTGAGTTTTGTGCACTACACTTCCAGCGAAGAAACTGAAAAACTCATCAAGGCGCTTGATGCGGTTCTTTGATGGTTCTGCCCGATTGGGTGGGAATTGTATTAATGAGCGTAAACCGGATCAACAAGATCTTGGAGACTTGCTGATCCGGAATTAATATACCACCCGAAATGGACAGAGCGCTCCCTAAATCACCAGCACTTTTGTTCCCTTGGGAACGCGATCATACAAGTCGATAACATGTTCATTGATCATTCTGATGCAGCCGGCAGAAACGGACCTGCCAATCGACGAAGGTTGGGTTGTGCCATGAATTCTGAAATAGGTGTCGACATTCCCCTGATACAGATACAGCGCACGGGCGCCCAACGGATTTTTGGGACCTCCCGGTACACCTCCGGCATATTTTGCATACCTTCCAGGGTCCCGGCGTATCATGTTGTCGGTTGGTCGCCAGCTTGGCCACTCGGCCTTGCGCGCTATGGTCGCCGATCCCTTGAATGCCAACCCGGCCTTGCCAACGCCAACGCCATAGCGCCTTGCGCGACCGAAACCGAGGGTCAGATACAAAAAGTGCTGTGCCGGATCGACAACAATCATGCCTCGCCGATAGCCGGTAAAGCGGACCTCCTGCGGTGCAAATCTTGGATCAAGAACAAATTTTTTGGCTGCCAAAGCGGGCAGCGATGGTGCGGCAACTGAGCAAGCACAGCCGAGCACCAGTGCTCTACGTGTAATCATGATATTTCCTGTTTGTCTAATTGATGAACAAATGAGCCTTCAAGGCGCTCCAGTGAGTTGGATCAATCAGACAATTGGCGGTCGGAACAGTGTGCCGTAGGCATCGAAACGGGTATGCGAATATGGCAGCGGAGAATGCAAATCCTTCAGTCGGGCAACAAGAGGTTCAGGAGTGTTGGCTTCAAGACCGGTATCAGCGAAACAGTGAGCGGTTTTTATCTTGACCGCATGGCTATCATTTTCGCAGCATTTGCCTAATTCTTCGGCTTCCAAATCCTGTGCAATTTCAATCAGTGCGATAGTGGTTAGCTGCTCCGGTTGAGGCATAAATCCGTTCTTGATCGTAACCCCGTGCAGGGCGACGAGAAAAATCAGGATCAAGATGGACGCCATGTATCTCATGGTTTTTGGATAGCGGAAAATTGTTACTCATTCCAATAATTGCCACTCACGTTTTCGTCATAGATACAACCGGGTGAGGCAACCGACGATGTACGACGATATCGTTGCAAACATTGCAAGATGTTGACTTTCATTCACGCGCCCACCCTGTAAAGATTGGTACTGACACGGATCGATGGAGACAATGCGAATGACGACGCGAAGTGACGGATACAACCGCCTGTCGATTTTTGGGCATTGGATAAGTGCCATACTGATTGTTGCCCTCTTTCTCACCCATGAAGGGGACCGGGGTGGAATCAAATATTTTGTTCACGTGAGCTTCGGCGCAGTGGCTGGCCTGTTTTTGATGTGGCGGGTATGGCACCGGGCACGCGCCGGCATGACCAACAAACCCGACCAGCCCGCTCTGCTTAATCTGGTTTCGCAAATCGTGATGTGGGGATTGCTTGCAGCAACCGTGGTCGTGGTCATCACGGGCTACTTGCTACCGTGGACACGCGGCGCACCGCTGGATGTGTTGGGGCTGTTTGACATCCCATCACCGATTGCTGCGCATTACGGGTTTCATGAGTTTGTTGAAGAGGTCCACGACGTGTCGGGTCATGCGTTTTTACCGCTGGTGGGTTTGCATATTGTTGGCGCTCTTAAACACGCATTCTGGGACAGGGATGGTATTGCTGCCAGAATGTTCAAGCCGGTTTCCGGTGGAAAGTAGCCGCCCAGGTTTGTCTTTGAATGTGCTTGCAGTTCAATCAAGTTTTGGCTCGTAAAGTGCAGTAACCACGCCTGCATCCAACAATACATCGATATTCGGAAACCACATTTGGCTGGCGTCAGTGTCAAACATCTTCGTCAGGAACCATGGCTTTATGTTACTGGCTGCGTATAGCTTGCGGTCGCGCTCCTGTTCAGCGGCAGGATCCGCATTGAGAACCTGATAGGTTGCATCAACCCGATATTGGTGAAATCCCAGTCGAGCCTCTGGTTTTAGCAGGCGCTCAATCCCGCCAATAAAAACCGTAGTGCACGCGGAATTGCACTCTGATTCAACAAGGGTATTGAAACCATTTTCGTGGATCAGTTTTGACAAGCCCCTGGCTTCGTAAATATTTCCACCGGGGCTTGTAAGTATGACGGTTTGCATCTTGGGAAACTTTATCAGTAATGCGGCAAATTTCTTGGTGATCCCCAGTTCGATTGAACCGGTAAACACAAGGGCCTTTCCATCCGATGATGGAACAATGCTGTATTTTCCGGAACGCTCTTTTTCGGCACGCGTTTGAAAATTCTTGTCCACCTTGGTCGGCTGCGTCATGTACCAAGCGTCAAGTGAGTAGCTGACGGTGAGCCAGAATGCGATCAGGGCGCCAAGCTGCGCACCCCAGAAATTCGCCATCGACCCCATGCTTTGAATGTGCATTTCTCCGGCTCGCACAACACCCACCACCTGCCAGATAAAGAATACACCATGAAAGAATATTGCCAGTACGATGACCAGACTATGGGACGCACCATAGTCGTTCCCCTCGGCTGGCTCGAGCAGGCCCTGCACCAGGAATATCAATACCCGCAACAACACCAGATTTACCCAGAACGACCAGGCAAATCCTTGCCGTCCATACCAGTGATCCGCAATGTAATTTCCGGTTTTCTGGGCTGACATATCAGACTTGCCATCCTTATTTCCGGTAAAACTCGACCCTACAACCAGCAGGTAGCAACGAAACGAACAAACAGGATCGAAATGAATTAGTAATTTAATACGGATCAGGACAAAGGGATAGCCTGTTCCGGACAACCATACCACACCGAGTTACTGGACCCCACACGGATCCTGAATCTCATTTCATTCCGACCCTGTTTGCTGGCGGGAGGACGGGGAGAAATAATTAGGGGCGACGCCCCCCGTCCAACGAGTTCAAAGCCTTACTTGGTAAGCCACGCCTGGAATTTCGCGTCGATGTCGTCGCGATTATCCGCCCAGAACTCGTAATTATAGAGCAGCGTGTTTTTTGCGTTGTTGGGATCAGTAGGCATATGGGGTGCCATATCAATACCCAGCACATCGTGTTTACCAACCAATGGCGCAGATGATGCACGGGCAGGTCCATAGGAAATATACTTGGCCTGATCTGCAAGACGTTGCGTGGATGTTGCAAACTTCATGTAGTCCAGCGCCCGGGCCTGACGTTCTGGTGAAAGGCCGGTTGGAATGATCCAGCCATCAATATCAAACACCTGTGCGTCCCAGAGCATACCAACCGGCTGCTTCTGCTCTTCAATCAGGGAAAACAGGCGGCCATTGTAGGTAGAGCCAATTACAATTTCACCATCAGCAAGCAGCTGCGGTGTTTCCGCTCCCGCTGACCACCAGACCACTTTTTCCTTGATGGTGTCGAGTTTGGCAAGTGCCCGATCTACGCCCTCCGGTGTACCAAGAACATTATAAACATCGGCCTTTGCAACACCGTCGCACATCAGCGCCCATTCAACATTGTTGATAGGACGTTTCTCAAGCGCGCGCTTGCCGGGATAGGCAGCAAGGTCGAACAGGTCACAAATGTCATCTGGTGGCGTGTCACCGACAAGATCCAACCGATAACCAACTGTAGTCGAATAGACGATCTGTGGAATAAAGCATGGTGAAACAAGAAGTTCGCCAAAGTCCTCCGAAGCCGGCGTCCCATCTGGCGCGGCCGCAAGGTCACGGTCCGCATCGATTTCGATTGCCAGACCTTCGTCGCAGGCACGTAGAGCATCTGAAGCGGTAACATCAACCACATCCCAGGTAACGTTTCCTGCTTCTTTCATCGCCCGTAGTTTGGAAACGGCCTCAGCAGCGGACTCATCATTGATGATGTTCACATCTGGATTACTCTTCATGTAAGGCTGATGATATGCATTGTTCTGAGAGTTCGAATACGCGCCTCCCCACGAAACAATAGTCATATCTTCTGCAACAGCTGCAGAAGAAGCAAGCGCCAGTGCGGCAGCTGAAAGCATCAGTGATTTGAGTTTCATAAGTTTTCTCCCGTTTGTTGAACTACCGAGGAATTTTTGATCTTTGCGCATTCCAGGTAGTTTGGTGCATTATATGGATTAGTTCTTTTGAGATAATGCCGTATTTTCGATAGGTATTATCTCGTTTTTTGACAGGACCACGAAGAGCAAAATCTTGTACCCGAAGTCCCGCGAACTGAGCGCTGGAATTGGATGCAAGCCCAACGATCCCTTGAATTGATAGTAAATTATGTGCCATTATAAAAATGAATAGTTGTAATAGGTATTATAAATAAATGAATTCTTCGGGTTGGAACCTTAACCTCCTGCGAGTATTTGCGGCGATCTACGAAGAAAGAACCCTCACCCGGGCTGCTGCGAAAGTCGGACTGAGTCAGCCGGCACTTAGCCATGCACTCAAACGGCTGCGAGAAGCCTTGGATGACGAGCTTTTTGTGCGCCAGTCGGGTGTATATGTTCCTACCCGCAAATCCGAAGCGTTGGCACAGCCGATTTTGAAAGCGCTGGAAGCGTTGGGCAGCGCCCTGGAAAAAAACCAGAGCTTTGACCCACGAACCGCGTCAAAAACCTTCAGATTGGCCGTAAGCGATGTCGCGACCCACACCATATTACCTGCTCTTGGACAATACATACACGAACAGGCACCTGGCGTTTTGTGCGTGGTTTCCCAAATTTCCTACCAGCACTATGAAAAACAATTGCAAACCGGCGAAATTGACGTAGCCATCATTTTGCGCCGCCCACATCACACCGACATAAATGAGGAAATCCTGTTTGAAGAGTCCGTTGCATTTATTGCCAGAAATGGGCACCCAAAAATCAAAACGCTGTCAAAACTGGACGGATTTGTGTCCGTTGATCATGTGATCGTAAACTTATTGGGTGAACCCAACACATGGCTTGACGAAAAACTTGCGGAACTCGGGAAGAGCCGCAATGTCAAACTGGTTGTCCCGTATTTTGGTGCAGTGCCGGAAATCGTTTCAAAGACCGATCTGGTTGGCGTATTGCCACGTCGGTTGGCGAAACGGGCGACGAAGGAATATCCGGTAACACTATTTCCGCCACCGTTTGATTTTCCATCGGTTCATTTCACCATGTGCTGGCATGCGCGACGACAACGTGATTTGGGGCTTCGCTGGTTCCGCTCGGCGATTTCACAGGCCTGCACCAGCTTTTAAGATGACAGCCGTCTTGTTGGCCTCATGAGTATTTTCCACTTTTCGCCCCCATGATCAGAACCCAGAAATGGGTATAGCGGTCATTGCGACCGGAGGTGTTGAAGGCATAAGCGAGACCTGCCAGCGTATAGCGCGATTTCAGCATATTTTTCCTGTGCTCGGGAGAATCAAGCCAGCCCTTAATTGCCTCATCGATTGAGCCGTAACCGACGCCTATATTTTCGCCAGCTGAATCGTTGAATCCGGCGGAAAAAATCCGCGTCTTGAAGTTCGTTCCCTTGCCGATGTCGTGGCCATATTTTCCGGTAGTCCCCATCATGTCAGCATGGCGTTGAGCGGCCTCCTGAAGGCGGGGATCCGTTTGAAAGCCGGGCAGGAAACGGCTCGCGCGCATCTGGTTCAGCTTGGCCAGACCATCCCTCACATCAAATTGCAGTGGTTGCGCCGAGACTTCGGAGCGCAACCTGCGCCCGGCTTGACCGGACCTATCGCTGGTACAACCTTGAAGCATCGCACCGCCTGACAGAAGCAACAGTGATCCGACTGTAATCACTTCACGCCGTGAGGGCTCAGTATCAGGTTTTTGAATTTGCCGTTTTGAATACGTCATGCAGGCAGAGTAATTGTTTGGGGTTAACAAAATCTCGTAATGCTGAGGATGATGCCCACCAGAGTGGCCAGAAACCAGATAGCGGATAGGCTAGCTGGAATTCCCGTTAATGACCCAAAGCGGGCATTGGAACATTAGAACGAACATGTGCCAAGTTGGCACTAAGCTGCGGTTTGTATTAGACTACTGTTGATGAAGTGACCTCCAGTGCAATTGGAAGCTATCCTTAAGTTAACATGCAAAACAGCCCTATCCATCACGGCAGATTAATGCGCAATCTTTTTAATTTATTGTTTTTTAAAATTGTCTCAACAGGAATCGTACTATTTTCATTGCTACTTACATTTTCAAGTTTTTCATATAGCCAAGAATTTTTGAGCGTCGAACTGTATGCCGGATACAATCATCAAACACGGAATGAAATTTGTAATTCAGGACCTTACTATGGAAGGGCGGATTTCAATTATGAACAAGATGGAGTAATAAATTTTTACGCTTGGTCAGAACGCAACCAGTTTGTTTTAAATGAAATAATTAGGAGACCTAAATCTTCTGTTTGTGCTAAAATTGTTGCAACGAGTAAAATCAACGGAAAATTTAATGATTTCAGTCAATTCTTTGGCTCTGCAATTGCAGAGCCTTTTCGCTTTTTTTCGTTGGTGAAGAGTTAGTTGATGTAGAACTTCGGAAGGCTTGCTGTTTTGAAGATGGTGGATATTGGGGCAACGTTGGTGTTGATGACCCCTGTCCGACCAATATTGATGCAGGCAGGGCGACAGCTAAGCCATCTTGCCAACCAGGTATGGCGTCTTCAATTCCAGCAACAGAAGGCTGCTGCATTGGAGGTGGATGCAAGAACATTCCCGTAAATGAATGTATCGATCTGGGAGGCGCATCACTGGGCCGTAGCTGTGAAGGCGAAGAGGATAGCGAGTGTCATTCCCTCACTGGTGCGTGTATGTTCATAGACGGCTGTGTTCCGCAGTTGACTGAACGGGAGTGTCTGTCTCGATCGGATCATCCAGCATTCATTAGAGGTGCGAGTTGTCCATCAAATGTGGGTGGGTGTTGTGACTCCCGAGGGAGGTGCGAACTAATATCCCAGACAGCTTGCTTTGCGAAGAAAGGATCATTCTATGCAGACGGGTGTCCTGCTAACGGTTGTCCGGTAAATCTGGGTGCTTGTTATTCACTTTGTGCTGATGGAGAAACCAGCCTCTGCACCGAAAAGACACAGGACCAATGCTTGTTAGAAAACTCCCAAAACTAGTGGGCAGAAAGTCAATTTTGTCCTTTTGCCGGAAGTTGCCCAGAGCCCGATGCCTGTAAATCTATAGTTGGCTGTTGGCGATGGAGCAATGGAAACACTTCCTGTATCAGGCCGTCTCATATTGTAGAACATTACCCGGTTGATGGAGAAAAGTTGGTTGGCGAATGGATTTGTTCTGGCGAACCATTTGATCAGTATCTAGAGGCATTTTTTGCCGACAATCCACCCCAAAGGGTGAAAGATATCAGCGATTTTGACGGTAGGCGAATATGTTTGAAAGACAATCTACAAGATTGTGCATCATACCTTTCTAACTTTGATCCAAGTAGCGGTACAAACAGTCCTAATGACGTCGATATCGATTCAATTATGTGTAGTACTAGCCAGAACTGGTGTTGGGACAATGGTCATGACAATTTTCCGTGTTGTAATTAGATACTTTCGCTAGCAGAGATTCCTACACGGAATAAGTCTGCTATTGGCACATAGCGACCATTGAAAGTTGCCTGGAAAGAGGTGAAGAACTCAATTGATAAAGAGCTCACTAAGTAATTCCGTTTGACGATTCGTTGATGCATTGCGCAGGGTAGCAAGAACCAATTGTCGCGAAATTTCATTCCTTTGTGACTTAATCACTGCAATCCGGTTGTCTGCATAGCGGCGAATGTCCGGCTCGGGCAACAGAGTAAAACCAATCCCGTTTTTGACGCATTCCATAATTGCTTCGACGCTGTCGATGACGAGCACTCGTTTTCTTCTGCTAATGATAGGCTCTACGTACTTCGTAATCAGTTTGCCAATGCCTGAATCAGGCAGAAATTGAAGAAACTGCAATTGCTCGTTCAATCTATCAGGAGATAAACCGCGATACTCTTCTGGAACTGCAAAAGCCAAGGATTCCTCGCATATTAAATGATAGGACAAACGAGGATCAGGTTTGGTCGAGGCAGTAACAATTGCACCATCGAGATCACCATTCACAAGCTGTGCTTCAAGAGTTTCCGACAGGCCGGTAGCAACTCCGAAGCTGGCATGGGGAGCGTGTTGTCTCGCGCTGATCAGAAAGTCCGGTAGCAGGCGGACGCTCGCCGTCATGACAAATCCCAGGCGGTATCGACCAGTTAGCTGATCGTTCGGGTCACAGGCAGCTTTCAGCGCATCTTCTGCGGTTAGAACAGACGCCGCGTGTTCACATATTGACCGACCCAGCGGTGTCAGTTTGGGTGGGCGAAAAGAGCGATCGAACAGCGCTACGCCGAGTTCTTTTTCCAGCGACTTCATCTGCATTGAGAGTGCAGAAAGTGTCATGTTCAAATGCTGGGCTGCTGTCACAAATGAACCCACTTTTGCAATCTCGGAAAGTGTCTTGAGGGCACGGGTTTGCATTAATTAAAACTTTCTGAATTTAAACTTCATTTTAATTCTATTGAATTGAATATTCAACAGCGTAGTTTGGTCAGGGAATTTTGACAGTCTGCGAGGTCGAGCATGCGTGATCACATACAGGCGAAAGCAAGTGAACTGGCAGCGGTGTTCGCGAAGCGGGCGGCTCGGTGGGACAAGACAAGAGAGTATTGCTGGGAAAACGTTCAAGATCTTGCCGATGCTGGCATTATGGGAATGTCAATACCAACAGCCTACGGAGGTATGGGCGCATCTTACTACGATGTCGTTGTTGTTGTTGAGGAAATCGCCAGGGCATGCACACTTTCCGCCCGCATCATCGTGGAAGCCAATATGGGCGCTATCAGCGCCATCATGTCGTTTGGAACGGAGGAGCAGAAAGCTATTTGCGCACCGTTGGTGCTGGCAGGTGACAAGCCTGCAATCTGTATCACTGAGCCTGAGGCGGGCAGTGCTGCTTCACAAATGACCACGACAGCACGGCGGGTTGGCAAAGAGTTCATCATAAACGGCACCAAGCACTGGATAACTGGAGGTGGTGTCTCGAAGCTCTATCTGATTTTCGCACGGGTTCTTGATGAAGATGGCACCGAGCTTGGTATTGGCGGTTTCATCGTAATTTGCGACCCTTCCAAAGGAAGTTATCCCAAGGGATTTGAAGTTTTGGGACGTGAACACACACTCGGTCTGTGCGGTATGCCGGAAGCCGAACTGCGATTCACTGATCTCCATGTCGATGAATCTTTGGCTGTCATCCCGCCATCTGGCTTCAAACACGGCTTTGCCCATTTGATGAATGCCTATAACAGCCAACGTGTTGGTGCTGGAACAATCGCCATGGGTGTTGCTGCCGGTGCGGTTAATCACGCCAAGAATTACCTCAAACAACGACATCAGTTTGGCCGACCACTGGCAGAATTCCAGGGCCTCCAATGGATGCTGGCTGACATGGATGGCGGTGTTCATGCGTCGCGTCTGTTGTTACACGAGGCGGCCCGTTCGCGTGGCCAAAACAACAGCCCGTTTCCAGATATGCTGATGGCGGCGCGGGCTAAGTTGTTCGCTTCCGAGATGGCCATAAAAGTAGTGAATGACGCTCTGCAGATGTTTGGTGCCCGTGGTTACAGTGATCGGGAGCCACTGGAACGCATGTACCGCGATGTGCGCATGTTCACCATTGGCGGCGGCACTGCACAGATTCTGCGTACACAGGTGGCTGGACAGTTGCTTGGCATCAAGACACCGCAAAACAGCAACGGCTACCAACGAGTTGAAGCTGATGTTTTGGCGGAGCCTGTCTGATAGCCCTGAAAATCGCACGATGCGGCCATCAGCGACAACTTCCACCTCTGACCCAAAGCGGACATTAATACCGAATACTTGAGCAATTTAGTCGCGCTGGCCCTGGATAACCCGATTAAGGATCATGGCGCAGAACAGAATGGCGAATCCGGCAAGAATGCCCTGACCAACGGATGAGTACTGCAACGCTTCCAGGACGTCTTCGCCAAGCCCCTTTGCGCCGATAAGGGACGCAACCACAACCATTGCAAGGCTCAGCATGATTGTCTGGTTTATACCCGCCAAAATCGAAGGCGCGGCCAAAGGTAAATCCACCTTGGTCAGGAGGTACCATTTGGATGCACCGTAGGCGATTGCTGCCTCCCGGATCGATTCCGGTACACCGCGCATACCAAGTACTGTGAGACGTACAACAGGGGTTCCACCAAAAATCATGGTGGTGATGACCGCTGCCGGTTTGCCGACACTGAAAAATGCAATCACCGGGATCATGAATACGAAGGAAGGCATGGTCTGCATGAAGTCCATGATCGGACGAATGATGGCATAAAACCGGGGACGACGAGCACAAAACAATCCAAGCGGTATGCCGAGAACAATCGAAATACAGGCGGCGGTTCCAAGCAAAGCCAATGTGGTCATGGCTTTTTCCCAAAATCCGAAAAGCCCCATATAGGCGAGGAATCCGGCGGAAGCTATTGCTGCGGTAAACCCTGCAGAAAGCCATGTAAGCAAAATAATGAAACTCGCAATAACCGGCCAAGGAGTTGAAACGAACAGCACTTCCAACCCATCCAGAACAACCCGGATTCCGTAGCTGATGAAGTCAAAGAGCCATTGTCCACTGGAACGGATAAACTCAAATAATTGTTCGACAAGTTTAATTGCAGTTAGCCGGATATTTCCGTCGGTCGGAAACTCTGCAAGCCAAGTGATTGTTCCTGGAAACGCGAAATGAATGATGCTGGTAGCGAATATTAGAAATACAAAAACCGAGCTGATTGCAGTTCGGGAGGGTTCCAGACCAGACTTGATTGTCCGGTCAGAAAGCCACTGAGAGAATCGACTCTCCAAAACCGGATTGGCCATGATGCCCTCGGCAGTTTTAACAACTGCCAGCATCACTAGGCCGAACAAGGCAATCCAGATTGCATTTGCTTCGGCAAGAACCGCATCGGCTTGAATATCCGTAATTGCCTTTTCAAGCGATTCTATTGTCCTGCGGAAAACGTCCACATTGTCGGCTTCTTTTTTTATCGCCGCCGCCAGCTGCTCATGCCTGAAGTCCAAGGTACCCTGAATCTGTGCGATCCGATCCCGTGCGCCTGCTCCAAGATCACCAAACATACCCCGGGCAATCTGGATAAAGGCAAAAGTCTCCAAAATGACAAAGGGAAGCCCCCAGTTCCACAGTCCCCGCATTCCGTACCAGATCGGCCCCAGGAGAGCTGCAACCAGATTGAACGTCCATGTGAACTCAGCTTTTGAGCCAATCCGCGCAAACTGCGAACGATAAAAGTCCGCGCTGGTTTGAACGAATTCCTTCAGCAGTTCATCGCGACTTTCTGCGCGATTTTCCGCCAGCTCATCAGCACTTTGAGTAGCAATTGCAGGATCGGTTTGCATCATGATGTCTCCGTTCCTTCAACAACCGTACGAAGCAGGTCACTGCGTGTAATGACCCCAACACGCTTGCCTTTTCCATCAGCTACAGCCATCGGTTTTTCTGAGGTAATTGCATGCTCAATAAGCACGCTGAGGGATGCATCCTCGTTGAATGTCTTTGCAGTCTTTGCCAGAGTGCCATTGGTTGATTCAAAAGCCTTGAGCTTTTGCATTACGGCATGGGCTCGCACGACTTTCAGTCTGGAAATGCCGGCAACAAAATCTGCCACGTAATCATCTGCCGGGTTCAACACGATATCTTCCGGAGTTCCCGTTTGAACCACGCGCCCATCACGCATGATGGCGATCCGGTCACCGATACGCACTGCCTCATCCAAGTCGTGAGTAATGAAAACGGTTGTCTTGTTCATCTGAGAGGCAAGCTTCATGAACTCATTCTGCAATTGTCTGCGTATCAGCGGGTCAAGCGCACTGAACGGCTCATCCATCAAAAGAATTTCAGGATCCGCTGCAAGCGCGCGTGCAAGCCCCACACGCTGCTGCATCCCACCAGAAAGTTCATGGGCAAACTTGTTACCCCAGCCGGTCAGTTCAACAAGATCAATTGTGCGTTCAGCAATCTCGATGCGTTCGTTCTTGTTTATGCCGCGTATCTCAAGCGGCATGGCGACGTTATCAAGCACCGAGCGGTGGGGCATAAGTCCGAAATTCTGGAACACCATGGAGATATGTTCGTTTCGGTATTTTCTAAGCACATCCGGCTGCATTGCCATGATGTCCTCACCGTTTACAACGATTTTGCCATCTGTCGGTTCAAGCAGCCGATTGACGTGACGGACCAGCGTTGATTTTCCACTGCCGGAAAGTCCCATTACACAGAAAATTTCACCAGGATTGATACTCATACTCGCGTCGGCTACGCCAACAACGCACCCATACTTTTCAAGCACCTGTTTTTTTGAAAGCCCATTCGAGCGAACATCAGCAAGCGCTTCATTGGCCGCATTGCCAAAAATTTTCCAAACGCCGCTAATTTCAATGGCATATCCGCTTTGGCTCATGGTGTAGACCAACCCTGTTTGCGGTTGTGTTCAGGTGGTGTGGTGCCCGAAACCCTCCGGGCACCATAAGTATTGTTATTGCAAAAACCTAGAGGCCAAGCCAACCGTCTACACGGTCAGAGTTTGCAGCCACCCATGCTTTGGCAACTTCACCAGCGGATTTGCCGCTTTCAATCTCGTAGGCAAAAGAAGACACATCTTCACCGGTGAGTTTGATGTTTTTCAACAAATCAACGATCGCAGGTGAGCGCTCAGCCAATGATTTTGAATAGGCGATCTGAACCTGTTTCAAAGCATCTTCGGTCATGACCTTGGAGTTTTCATACCAGTTCGGATCCTCAGAAGGCTGTAAGGCTTTGTAATTTGCCGGATCGAACGGAGGCTCCTCCAAACGAACAACATCATGCTGGAACCAGATCGCATGTGGCGAATAACAGTAGAACGCATACCCGATGCCCTTTTTGATGGAATCTCCAACGGTTGCTGTCATTACCGACTGGTCTGCCCGGATTGGATCCATGAACGGTAGTAATCCATAGTCACGAACTTTCACCTGATTCACGTTTGCAGATGCCCAACCTGGAGCACCGACCCAAATTTCACCTTTACCGTTGCCGTCGGAATCCATCAACTTGGCGATCTCGGGACGAGCAAGGTCAAAGATTGATGTAACCCCGTTTGTTTCAGAAAAATTCTTCGAAACACAAAAGCTCTGTTTGCCCTCGTATGGGTTTTCCGAAAGTGCAACATTACCAGTTCCATCGACATATTTATCGGTGAAGCTTTTCTGGTTTGGAAGCCAGACATCCGGATGCACATCAATGTCACCCTTGCCCGAGTCCATGGCAGCAAAAATCGCTGCATTGTCACCAGGGACAAGATCGGCTTCACCGCCGATACGGCTAGTCACAATTTCCTGGATAAGATGTGCGATTGCCTGCGCACCAGTCCAGGCCGGGGCTCCGATGTTCACCTTCTCCGCTGCAAATGCGGCCGATGAAACGGACATGGTGAGCGCAAAAAGCGCTCCTGCTATTGTTTTTTTCATATTACTCTCTCCCTAGGTTTCAATGTTGCTCACGTGCCGACTGTAGCGAGCTGTTACAGTATCTAAACCATCGCGCGATGGATCATGGTTGTGTCGGCAAAAAGTCTCCGATGATGGTATTGAACAAATCTGGTTTTTCCATGTGAACGTTGTGGGCACAGTTTGGAACAACGGCCAGTGCGCTGCCGCTGATCCCCCGCCACAATGCTTCAGGCTGACTCCAGCCGTAGGATCGATCGTTATCGCCCCAAACTACCAAAGTCTCTGATTTGATATTCGCAAGATTGGCCCGGCCATCCCACGTCTCCCAAGCTGAAAGGCTCGCCAATGCTCCCTGCATGCTTGCTTTCATGCCGAGTGAAACACATGTCGGGTAGCCACCTGCTTTTTCACCCGCAAGAAACCAGGTGGCCGCAATCCGCCTCACAGAGCTTTCCAGTCCGTCATTTTGCAGGCGTAAACGTGATGCTTCAATTGTCTCGAACCGATCCGGTAGCGCGCCCACAGGACCCGTGCCGTAACAGATCAGGTTTTGAACTCTTTCCGGCGCAATTGCAGTCATCGCCTGTACGATCATACCGCCCATTGAATGACCCAGAAGATGAAACCGCTTGATGCCAAGGTTGAGAAGACTTTCCAGAACCTGATTTGCAAACCCTGTGATTGTATTTGGGGCTTCCAGGTTTGCACTGTCGCCAAAGCCTGGAAGGTTGGGAGCGAGTACCTCAAACCGGTCTTGAAAATATGCTATCTGCTCTCGCCAAATCTCCGCACCGGCGAGGTACCCATGGATTAACACCAATGGGAACCCGCTTCCAGAACGTTCAATGACCAGCTGGTTCATCAGGCAGCCTTTTGTCGCGAAAAGAGGTGCTGGTAAGCAAACAACCCTGCTGATCCACCAGTGTGAAGAAACACAACATTTTCTCCGGCCTTTAGAACGCCCTGCTTGATCAGCCCGATCATGCCCGCCATGCCTTTGCCCGAGTAGACCGGATCAAGAAAGATACCTTCCTCAGCAGCCAGCATGGCAATGGCGTCAACCATCTCGTCGGTTGGTTGACCGTATCCGGGACCGACATATTCGTCGTATGCTTGAACCAGATCGCGGCTGAGGTCGGTTTTTACACCGATCAATTCTGATGTCGCACAAGCAAGTTTGTGAACATTGGTGATCTGGGTTTCTTTGTTTGCGCGCACGGAGATACCCACCACATCAATCGGTGCATTGAGGGCATGCAGCCCCGCGACGAGCCCTGCCTGCGTCCCTGCGCTTCCAGTCGCATGAACAAGCTTGTCAATTTTTAAACCACAACTATCGGCTTGATAAACCAGTTCTGCCGCCGCATTGGCATAACCCAATGCACCAATAGTGTTTGAGCCGCCGCCAGGAATGAAATAAGGCTTCAAACCCTTGTCGCGAAGTTTCTCCGCGAGTGCCTCACCCTCCGCATTCATATCCAGACCTTCAGGTCGAAATTCATACTCACAGCGGAGCATGTCATCAAACAGCACATTACCGGTCTGCTCGTACTGGTCGCCCTGGTTGGTAACCCGCCGCTCAAGAAGGGCAAAACATTGCATTCCAAGTTTGCGTGCAGCGGCTGCCGTTTGACGCACATGATTGGATTGGGTTGCACCTTGCGTCACCAGCGTATCCGCTCCTTTGGCGATCGCATCCGCCAGCAGAAACTCAAGTTTCCGCGTTTTGTTTCCACCTGTCGCCAGACCCGTGCAATCGTCCCGCTTAATCCAGATTTGCGGACCACCCAACGTCTTCGTCAGGTTTTCCATTTTTTCCAATGGGGTTGGGAAATGTCCCAGTGATACGCGACCAAAACGAGCCAGATGCATGGATTCAGAATTCTCCGTTTGTTGTTTGCAGTTTCAAACAATGGAGAGAGTTAATCGGAATTCCGGGAAAGCGGCCAATTCTTTCTCGACATGACGTTATTCCAAAATTGCATAACGTCACAATCTCTGATTTGTTCACAGGCAGGAGTACCGATCAATGGATACAAATTGGCTACAAGACTTCGTCTGCCTGGCGCGAACTTTGAACTTCACGCGGGCCGCTGAAGAACGAAATGTAACCCAGTCTGCATTTTCCAGACGGATCAGGTCTCTAGAGGTCTGGGTTGGCGCTGAGTTGGTAGATCGCAAGTCTTTTCCGGCAACGCTTTCAAAAGCCGGCCAGGAGTTCTTGCCCGTAGCAAAGACAACTCTGCATGATCTTTTAAGGAGTCGCGATGAACTACGAGCCAACGAGCTTGCCGGAGCAGACATCATTCGATTTACCGCTCCACACTCTGTCTCCACTCACAACCTGGTGCCTCTGCTGGCAAAACTGGAAACGGCCATCCCGGATCTGCGCTCCCGCGTGACTTCAGATAATCTTCACAATTGCTGCGATCAATTTACAGAGCGTAACAGTGATTTCTTGATGTGTTATCGACACACAAACATTCCAATTGAGCTTGATGAGCAACGCTTTGCCAGATTGGATATCGGTAAGGACAGGCTGGTACCCGTATTTGCAAATGGTTTGGGATCCAAATCCAGGCAGTGGCAGTTACCGGGCAACCCGCAAAGCCCCATCCCATATCTGCGTTTTGACAAAGGTTCTTTCCTGGGTGCTGTAACCGAACAAAAAATGAACTCACGAACGGCACACCTGAACCTTAGACATACAGATGCATTTGCGGAGACCTTGAAGGGATTATGTCTGCGAGGAGCTGGCCTTGCATGGCTGCCTCAGGCCTCGATCGAAAGAGAACTTGAGAGCAGTGAATTGGTAAGCGCCGGAGGGGAAGATTGGCAAATTCCACTCACCTTGTCGATTTTTGCAGAGCCGGCAGCTTTTTCAAAAAACAGCCAAACAGCGTGGGAGTTTTTTCAATCACTTTTGTAAGTGCAAGCACGCATCTTTTGATCAATTGAACGTCTGCTTTTGGAGGTAAAGCGGGTATGGTATGAGGATGGCTCTGTGTCCGCTTATGATCCAAAGCGGACATTAGCGAAAGTACTAGTTCGGTGGAAAAGTCGCTAAAAAACCCTTGATTCTGCAAAAATTAGGGCGTTGAATGCAATCTGGCACTCAGACGCTTTACCAGGGTTGGGGGAAACGGCGGGGGATTTCGGCAATGAAAACGGATATCAAACTTGACTGTGTGTTGAACCGGCAAACGATGAGAGGTTGTCTTGGCGCAATTGTAGTCGCGAGTGCTGCAGCGTTTACACCGTCAGCGGCTGTAGCACAGTCGAACAACGCCATCACCCTGGACGGGATTACCACAGCAACAGAAGCACTGCCCAGAGAATTCTGGGATCCCGTGTTCATCGGCCAGACGATTACCGGTGAAGACAACTTCCAGATGAGGGTTTCCGCTAAAAGCTTCTTTGACTATGGCGGCGGCTATATCACCGGCTTGCAAATGCATGCACTGGATCCCGCCCTCACCGGCGGTGGATATCACACCGGTTATCTCTCCAGCCAGATTGATCCAATTACCTTCAATGGCGACCTGGGGGTCATAAAGTTCTTTGGCCAAACCAATATCGGCTATATTGATGTCGACAACGGTAATCCGCTATCAGACAATTCCCACTTCGCCACCATGCCCAACAAGTATTTCGGCATTGCGATAGGTAACCTGCTCGATGATTCCCACGATCTCCGCTTTGGTGTAAATCTTACCGGCGAATACGCTCTTAACCGAACCGATCTCAAGGGTGACAACCGCGATGATGCGGGCTGCGATGAGGATGAGCTGGACCAGGAATTTTGTTTGTATGACGCAAACGTATATGTTGCTTCTTCAAGGTGGGGAAGGATCACCGTCGGGCGAGGCGAATCTGCCTCCGCCAGAGTTGGTGCGATTAACACTGGTGGCATTGCCTTCGCAACCGACAATGATCCAATCAACAAGGTCGGGTTTCACGATGTCCCAATGCTTGGTGTTGCATTTGCAGATGTGGCGCTGGGTGATGTAAACGGGATGGAGCGCATTGATGGCGTTCGTTACGATTCGCCTACATTTGCCGGTTTCACTTTAAGCGGCTCTTGGGGGGAAGACGATGAGTATGATGTGGCACTTCGATATGCGGGTGAATTTGGCGGCATTCGGGTAGCTGGCGGGGCAGCCTATCAGAATTTCGAGCGCGATAATACTGGCGCCACCCAGCAAAATGTTACAGTAGCCGCTTCTGTTTACCATACACCGACCGGGCTCTATATCGCCGGTAGCGGAACCGCTGCGGAACGCAATGCTGATATGGTTCCGGCAATAGGTGAAAAAAGCAGCGCCACAGCTTGGTACGTGCAAGGCGGATATCGCTCGATGTTTACAGAATTGGGAGAGACGGTGCTGTTTGCGGAGTACGGCACCCAAAACGATAGCGCGAGTTCCGGCAACTACTTTATGCCCGACAGTGGCACGGAATATTTCGGGCTGGGTATCGTGCAGGATGTTGATATGCTTGGCGCGTCTCTTTACGTGACTTACAACAACTATTCTGCGGAAAGAGCCGGAGTGCAGGGGGACGATATTGGTGTCGTTATGACAGGCTTACGGATCAAGTATTGATCTGCATTTCTCAATATGGGGCTGACCATTTCCGCTATTGGCACAAAGCAGACATTCTCAACCAATTTCGGTAGGTCTGCTTTGGGGGGTAAAGCGGAAGTCGCAGGTCGGCATACCCGTGTCTGCTTTTGACTTTCATCTTGACCGTTCGAATTGCGTTGAGAGCATCTGAATTATCTTATTCAGGTTTCCCCAAGAACGTTTGCAGATGTAAGATGGTCAACGACCGCAATCTTTTGGAGATCGAATACCATGGCACATCAGCCGCGCCGACCCACCAGCGTCATGGATCAGGCGGAAGCACTGTTTAAAGCAGCAACTACCAAGCCGGAGGAAGTTGTAGAAAAACCGGTGATCCCAATCGGAAAGGAGACCATCTCGATAAGCATCGACCGGGATGTGCTAGCCCATTTTCAGGACGATGGCCCTGGATGGCGGGATCGTCTAAACGCCGCGCTTCGCAAGGCTGCTGATCTGAATTAGCTGTTTTCTAGCGTCACAGCCTGAACATCGTCGTCAGCATATGGCGGTCGACCCGTCTATGTCCGCTATTTGCACAAAATGGACGTCAATCCATGTGGAGCCGATGTCTGTTATCAGGGGTAAAGTGGACATAAGATTTTGCCCTTGTGAGTTCCCGTAATGACCCAGCGCGGATGAAAGAGATAGGCCGTCACACTTATTTCTGGTAGTAAATTGCATTATCCTTCTTCACGATTGAGGATAGTATTGTTTTCGGTTGCAATTAGAAGGTGATCGAAGATGTTCCCATATAGCCGTATCATGCCTCTTATTCGTGAGAGGCTTGATGGTTAAACGTGGTGAGGGAAGAAAGGGGAATTTGTCATGAGCAAAACCAAAGCCCCAGCCCGGGCAAAAGCAAAAGCTGCAGCCAAAGCGACAAAGCCTGATTCCAAGGACGCATTGCCTTCAGATAATGTACGGGCTGGGCACTTTGATAACAAATCCAACGTTGTACAAAACATGGATTATGGAGTGAACATAAAATCGGTAGCAGGCATGCGGCGCGGGGGTGCGCGGTCGCGTTAGGCTATTACAAGTCAACTACTTCCGCTATTGGCACAAAGCAGACATCAAGTTTAGCGAACAGAATGTCTGCTGTTAGGGGTAAAGAGGAATCGGCGAGTGCCTAAATGAGGTAAATTATTGCAGTCTACAAAGAATTGATGTGAGCCCACTTACTTCCTCCAAAGAACGGCGGGCCATTGTTCAAATGCGTAGTTGCAAGTACTTTCGATCCCAAATTTTTGTGCATTGGCAACCATATACCTCCATCCTTCGACAAAACTCTTGCCTCCTTCGTTACGCCTTATTTGGTTTGAGTTTTCAAACTTGCCAACTTCCCTGAGTGCAAACCAATATCCCTTGTTGCGATAAGCACGAGAGCACGTCTTTAGGCTCCATTCCCAAATTCCATGACGAAACATGCCCTCTTCTTGTTGTCGTGTTAAAGAATGAGCTGCCTTGCCAATTGTCAACGTCATAAGAAAAGCAAGGATGACAATCCTTGTCACATTGAGGCTCATTCGCAAGTTGGTTTGCTCTAAGGTGAAAAGAGATTCTAACATGCCGTCAACTTCTCGCAGATGCGTTGTGCGAACCTTGGCGAATTATGTCCTGAATTGCTCATCCCTGAAGCTACATCGGCTGCCAAATGTCCGCTATTGGCACAAAGCAGACGTCAGTCACGAAAAACAGAATGTTCGCTTTCAAGCGCAAAGCGGACGTTCTCGTAAAAAATCTATCCCCGCCCTCAATACCTCAATCATAATCCCTCGCACTGTCGTTCTGCACAAACACTGGACGTACGCCAACAGACGGTGGAATGACAGAAGCGGAGCGGCTCGTGGCCACGACTATCATCCGGGGCAAGCACCTTTGACGCACTTCGTTATCGTTTGAGCTAGTCGCTCAAACGCGAAGGGCTCATTGACTTGCAGGGTGGCGAAACGTGGGCGGCTTACGGACAAGAAACGGTCCAAGAGGCTTTGTCGGGACAGTGTGCTGAATAGCCCGACACTGACATCAAATCTCCGCGCGGGGCCTGGTAGCCCACGCACACACGGGCTTTCTCCGGTATCCGGGTCCCGCGTTTGTGCTTTGTGTTTGTCTTGCCGGTTATCCAACCGGCGCCCGTTCACGCAGCGGCACCAATGCTGGTCGCCAAACCTTCTGCTGGCACGGAGCGGGGACAAAACCAGCTTGCGCTTCGGCTATCGCCTCAGTTGGCGCAAGCGCCAAGATTCATAACACTGTTCTGAAAGGATCGAGTGAATGCATCGCTGTGTGCATCGACCCATTGATGGAAAATTGTTCTTGTTTTGTTCTTTTTTTAATGATAGGAATATTTTCACCAAAAAGAATTGAATACAGGGAGAAGCCTCATGCAGCCTGTGCGTGAACAAAACATCAAGACCGTGAGCGCCCACGAGGCCTTTATGGCCGGCTCCACCATCGCCCGCAGCCGTGATACGTTGCGTGGGGATGCAACCCGCGGACGCGGTGCGACCCTCAATCCCTCAGGCCGGTTTGAAGCGCATACACGTCATGTGTTTGATGACGGTTGGCAGACGCTGGACGAATTGCCGCCTTTCAAGACCGATGTGCAGATAGAAAATCCAAAAACCATCATCAGCAAAAATGATTCACCCGATCTGCATTTTGATCGCTCAGTGAACCCCTATCGCGGTTGTGAGCATGGCTGTGTATATTGCTATGCGCGTCCCACCCACAGCTATATGGGCTTGTCTGCTGGCATTGATTTTGAGGCAAAGCTGTTTGCCAAGCCGGGTGCTGCAAAACTGTTGCAAAAGGAAATCGGCAAAAAGGGGTATCAACCCCGCATTCTGGCGCTTGGCACCAACACCGACCCCTATCAACCGGTTGAAAAGCAATGGCGCATTACCCGTGAAATTCTGGAAGTGCTGGAAGCGGCCAATCATCCGGTCGCGATCGTCACCAAATCAGCACTCGTTGCCCGTGACATCGATATCCTTTCACGCATGGCAGAAAAAGGTCTGGCCAAGGTGGCACTTTCGATCACCTCGCTTGATCGGCGATTGTGCCGGGCAATGGAGCCGCGTGCTGCAACGCCGGGTCTGCGGCTTAAAACAATTCGCGACCTTGCCGCTGCCAGCATTCCGGTTTCCGTCATGGTTGCGCCGCTGATCCCGGCGCTTAATGACCATGAAATGGAAAAAATCCTGGATGCGGCCAGGGCTGCTGGAGCAGATGAAGCCGGCTTCAGCCTCTTGCGCCTGCCGCGTGAGGTTAGTCCGCTGTTTCGAGACTGGCTGCTTAGCCATTATCCCGACCGGTATCGTCATGTGATGAACCTTTTACGGGCAATGCGGGGTGGCAAGGATTACGATCCGGAATTCGGCAAACGCATGCGCGGTGATGGACCTTACGCATGGCAGGTCGGACGACGGTTTGAAATTGCCTGTGACAAGTTAGGGCTTAACCAGGGCAAGCGTCGTCTCAACCCGGATTTGTTCATTCCACCAGTTCAAGAGGGTAGCCAGCTAAGCCTGTTCTAGCAGGCAAGTTTGGCAAATCTTGAAACCGCCCGGATGCAAGGGAAAGCCGCTTCCCGAAGTAACAGTGTCCGGGTCTTGAAGAGAATCAGTGTTTGGGCGAAGTTCGCCGCATGTCCTCACCGCCCGGCACTGATTCTCTCTTTCCCCAATCCCTCCCAAAAGCGCCCGATTATTCTATCGAGGCTATATTTCTTGCAGCAGGAAAATCAGCGATTGCCGGCGTTGATGAGGCGGGACGCGGGCCGCTTGCGGGTCCGGTTGTTGCAGCAGCAGTCATTCTGGATCCTGACAATTTGCCGGTGGGATTAAATGACTCCAAAAAACTTAACCCCGAAACACGTGAAATGCTGTTCTCCAACATCCTCAAATCTTCGCATGTGGCATGGGCAAGTCTTCCGGCACCGGTAATAGACCGTATCAACATTCGCGAAGCCTCATTACGGGTGATGGAGCTTGCCGTGCAACGGCTTGAAGTTTCCCCCGGCCAGGTGTTGGTCGATGGACGTGATGTACCAAGGCAACTCGTCTCATTTGCCAATGCATATGTCAAAGGGGATGGCCGCTCGCTTTCCATTGCAGCGGCATCCATCGTTGCAAAGGTGGTGCGGGACCGGATGATGGTGCGAGTACACCAGATGTTTCCTGCTTATGGATTTGACCAGCACAAGGGGTATGGAACCAAATTGCATCGCGATGCTCTGACCATTTGCGGTCCATGCCCGCTACACCGGCGCAGTTTTGCGCCAGTCGCCCGGATGTTGGTTGATTAGTCCAGATGGTGAAAAGGCCAGAACCTAGTTCAGCCGGGATTTGACTTCCGCAATGCTGCTTTTGATCAATCCATCAGCCGTAGCACCGGTAACTTTACCTGCAATAATCTGTTCTGCGGCAGCAATCGCCACATCAACAGCAGAAGCGCGAACTTCATCAATCGCCTGGCTTTCAGCCTGGGCTATTTTTTGCTCGGCCAATGCGGTCCTGCGCTGAACAAATTCTTCGGTTTTATTGGCAGCATCTGCAGCAAACGCCTTGGCTTCGCGTTTGGCAGCAGCCACAATTTCGGCGGCTTCTTTTTCCGCTTCCTGACGCTTACGCTGATATTCCGCCAGCAAGCCTTGTGCCTCTTCACGCATCTTGCGAGCTTCTTCCAACTCATCACGAACCTTGTCTGCTCGGTCGTCCAGGCTTTTCGAAATCATGCCCGGCACTTTGAGATAGACAACAAGAGCGAGGAAAATTACCAGCGCGACCGTGGCCCAAAATGTTGCGTCCATAGTGGTCTCCTACTTCGAGGCTGCCGAAACGGCTTTCGAAATTTCTGCCTTGGTCAGCTTGCCGCCAATCAATTCCTTGACGATTGCATCCGTTGTGTCTGAAGCAATTGCTCCGACTTCACCCAGTGCTTTTTGCTTGATCGCATCAATCCTGGTTTCTGCCTCACCCAGCTTGACGGCAAGGGTTGCTTCCACCTTTTCACGCTCGGCAGTTGCTTCCTGCTTTGCCTTGTCGGTTGCTTCCTGGCCAATTGCATGGGCGCTGCGCTTTGCTTCGGCAAGCTCATGCTCATAGGCTGCGTGTGCGGCTTCCGATTCACTTTTCAGGCGTTGGGTTTCATCGAGATCACGGGAGATCCGGTCACGGCGCGTTTCAAGAATACCGGCGACGCGAGGAATGACCACGCGCCCCATAATCAGATAAAAAATGCCGAAGGTTATCGCCAGCCACAGTAGCTGCGAGGCAAATGTAGCCGGATCAAACGGTGGAAAGGTTCCACCACCACCGCCATGTGCTGCTGCATCGGCAGCAGTTCCGGTTTCGCTTTGGGTTGCTTCAGATGAAGCTGCCCATGCCTGATCAATGATCATCATTACACTCCGCTGGCCGCTGGGAAATCGCGAGTTCCCTAATACCTGGTTCAAATTTCGAGTGAACCAGGCCTCAGTAATTATACCGCAAACAGCAGGAGAAGCGCGATGAGCAGTGCGAAGATACCCAGAGCTTCGGTAACCGCAAAGCCAAAGATGAGACGGCCAAACTGACCATCTGCAGCTGAAGGGTTGCGAAGTGCTCCCTGCAGGAACTGACCGAAGAGGTTACCCACGCCGATACCTGCGGCACCGGTGCCGATTGCTGCTAGGCCTGCGCCAATGAGTTTTGCTGCTTCTGCTTCCATGATTGAACTCCTTTATGAAAACTTGATTTCGTTTAGCTAGTGACCGCCCGGATGAAGGGCGTCGTTGATATACATGCAGGTGAGCATGGTGAATACGTATGCCTGGAGGAATGCCACCAGAAATTCGAGAGCTGTCAAACCGATTGTCATCAACATAGGCAGTATCGAACCGGCAATTCCGACTGCGCCGAAACTGCTGAGCGATACAACAAATCCTGCAAACACTTTCAATGTAATATGTCCAGCCAGCATATTAGCGAAAAGACGGACCGAATGGCTGATGGGTCGTGCCAGGAAGGAAATAATCTCAATTGCCACCACAAGCGGCAGTATCACGATTGGCACGCCGCTTGGGACAAACAGCTTTAAAAATCCAAATCCGTGCTTCAAGAAACCAACACCCAGCACGGTCAAAAAGACCAGTAACGCAAGAGCGACCGTGATGATGATGTGACTGGTAACGGTGAAAAAGTAGGGGAACATACCAAACATGTTGGCAACCAGAATGAACAAAAACAGCGAGAACACGAGTGGGAAGAATTTCATCCCCTGGGAGCCAGCTGAATCGCGCAGCATCCCTGCTACAAACTCGTAGGATATCTCTGCCAGCGACTGCGCGCGGGATGGAACCATGCCGCGGCCATTGGTTGCCCAGATCAAAAAGCCTGAGGTCAGGACGACCGTTGCCACCATAAACAAGGAAGAGTTGGTAAAGGAAATGTCCACTCCACCAATTTCCAGTGGAATGAGTTCATTCAAGTGAAACTGCTTGATCGGATCGTTAGCCACCGACAATTCCCTTCAAACCCAAAATTCAGTCCCCGTCCTGCTTGTGCGGATGGGACAATTCACCTGCAGTACGCAGCACATTCAATACACCCGACACAAACCCCAAAAGCAAGAACACAATCATTGCCCAAGGCGTTGTCCCTGCCAATCTGTCGATCGCATATCCGATCGCTGCACCTACAAGAATTGCCGCCACAAACTCGGTCGACAAACGAAGTGCATTTCCAAATCCGGCATTGTCGGATTTCGCCGATCCTTCCGCCAATCTGACCTGCTGGTTTTTGCCGAGGCGCTTACCAAGCGAATGCAGACGTTCGTCCAGATTGTCATCTGAAGGATTTTCGTCAGTTTTGCGTTTCAAGCCAACACCTTTATTCCATCCGCTTGGCAAACATTAACCGGGATGGATCTTTTTCCGAAACAACGGCTGTAAATTACAGAGATTGTAACCGGAAACAGACGGTATGGGCAGGAAATTCAACAACCAATTCCAACCCCGCAAAGTCGCCGCAACATAGATTTGCGGCGCGAGGCTGTCAAGCGAAGGCTTGGCAGGATAACTATTTGATTTTTAACGATTAATTTTATTGCTGTTTATCTGCGACAACGAGTCAGCAGATCAAGTCACAGAATCTTGAATTTTGACCGGAACCACTACGTTCCTAAGACCAGCCGCCGCCATAGGTGCGATAAAAGATGTGCAATCCGATGCGGCCTACCTTTTTCATACGGCGGGCCCAACCCGGACGAACATAAGTCGCGTGATAATGGGTAGAAGAACCCACTTGCGGCAACCAGATCCGACCGGCAGTGGTTTCACCGGCTACATGCTTGGCTATGCTCCACAAACGTTTATCCTTGACGTTGTCGCGAATTCGGTCACAAGCGAACGAAAACTGGCAACGATTACGCCAATTCTTGTTTTGATAGACCACACCACAAATCGTGTTCGGGTAAGTCGGGTTCCTGACCCGGTTCAAAATTACCTGTGCAACCGCTGCCTGGCCCCTGACAGGTTCGCCGCGTGCTTCAAAGTAAATGCCGCGGGCCAAACAACTTTGTTCGCGATCAGAAAATACCCGTTTGGGTAATGGATCAGCTGCCCATGAATGATCGCCCTTGCCAAGTCTGGGAATTATGTTGATTGGCTGCTCATCCTCCAGAATGGCTGCAAACGGCGAATATTGAACTTCGGGTTCTGGCGAATAGGCCAGAATTGAACTGCGCGATTCTTCCACCAGGCTTGCCACCATTACCGGCAAGTCATCAGTTCCATAAGCAGGTTTGGTTGGATGGAAAGCTGCAGCAATTTTAAGCGCTTCAAGGTGCGGTTTTGGTTTTACAAATGACAAAGACAATTTTTTGTCTGTATTGAGCGACTCAAGCAGGTTTTGACGCTGAAGCACGGAACCGGCGGAAAAATGGATTGGCGGCTGTTTTGGCGGAGCCGAAACCACACGCGGCCCCTTCGCAGCGCGGTTGATTTTTTGCGGAACCGGTTCGTTGCGAACCGTTGTGCTGACCTTCATGTCGCTATTATTCGAGCCGGTGATAATCGGGTCAATGCCGTAGCTTGCAAGGCCTGCCATGTGCGCCGACAGAACCGTTTCACCGGGCTGTTCTTCCAGGTGCATCAGCCATCGCGCACTACTTTCCTCACCCATCAGGCCTGCAATATCCTGGTGTGCAATCGCGTCGGTCTGGAAGACAGAGACGGCCGCAACGGCAGAAAATCCAAATACAATGCTGGCGGCCCGCTTTGCAGCGGAAGCAATATTCTGGCGAGTGTTACGCAAAACCAAACTCCACTCAGACAGTATAACCGGGACAGTAAAGCGACCCGAACGAACCAAAAGCATAGGGTATTAACCTTGATAGAGCGTTAAGCAGAGATTATCAGACACTTAACGAGGGATTTCCCTTTTACAGCCTGCATGGTTCCTGAAGGCGAAATACGGCAAAATATAGTCAAAATGCTAATTATTGCGCCGCTTGCGCCCCGCATAGGGGTTGTCCCCTTTACGCATATGCATGCGGATGGGGGTCCCTTCCA
Source organism: Hyphomicrobiales bacterium (assembly GCA_021775415.1). GTDB lineage: Bacteria > Pseudomonadota > Alphaproteobacteria > Rhizobiales > Rhizobiaceae > JAALLB01. Next base: position 76,168 of record JAJFHV010000008.1, read on the forward strand.
GCCCAAATTCCTTGCGCAGGCTGTTTACCAGATACCGCTCATAAGAAGTCGGCAGCTTTTCCGGCCTGGAACAGGCAACCATGAAGGTAGGCGGTCGAGTTTTTGGCTGGTTGACGTATTTGAGTTTTATACGACGACCCGCAACCGCCGGTGGCGGATGATGATATTGAGTTGCTTCAAGCCAGCGGTTCAAAGGTGCTGTGGCAATCCGGCGGTTCCACACCTCGTGCACCTCCATCACCGCTTTCATCAGTCGATCCAATCCATCACCGGTCAAGCCTGCGATGGGCACCACTTTCAACCCTTTGACTTGCGACACATGCTCTTTTGCCTGAAGCAGTAATTCCTTCAAGGTTTCCTGCTTGTCTTCGACAAGATCCCATTTGTTAAGCGCAATAACGGGTGCCCGCCCCTCACGGATTACCAAATCAGCAATCTGCAAGTCCTGCTTCTCAAATGGCATGGTTACATCAAGTACAATGATCACCACCTCGGCGAACTGAACTGCGCGGAGGCCATCGGATACAGAGAGTTTTTCGAGCTTCTCCTGGACCTTGGCTTTCTTGCGCATTCCTGCTGTATCAAAAAGCTTAATGGTGCGGCCCTGCCATTCCCAGTCAACCGAGATGGAGTCGCGCGTGATGCCTGCTTCCGGGCCGGTAAGCATGCGCTCCTCGCCGACCATTTGGTTGATGAGTGTCGACTTGCCAGCGTTTGGTCTGCCGACAATCGCAATCTTCATTGGCCTGGTCGGATCATATGCAGGCGCGACTTCAGGGTCTTCTTCCAGCTCCTCAAGCGGCTCGCCCATCAGTTCGTCAGGCTCGGGCGGAAATGCGATGTCTTCCCCAACAGCGGATACGATTGCATCGTGCAGGTCCGCCATTCCCTGGCCATGCTCAGCAGAGAGCGGAACCGGATCGCCAAACCCAAGCTTGAAGGCGTCGTAATATCCGGCGTCACCGGTTTTGCCTTCCATCTTGTTTGCAACCAGCACCACCGGCTTTGATGATTTACGCAGGAGATCGGCAAAAAACTTGTCACTGGGAAGTAACCCGGTTCGAGCATCAATCAGGAAAAGACAAATGTCTGCTTCATCAATTGCCTTTTGTGTCTGGTCCCGCATCCGGCCCTCGAGGCTGTCGGGATCTGCCTCTTCCAGACCGGCGGTATCAATGACCTCGAATTCGAGAGAGGCGATGGAGGCATCTGCGCGTCGCCGGTCACGCGTTACACCGGGCGTGTCATCGACAAGTGCCAGACGCTTTCCCACCAAACGGTTGAACAGCGTTGACTTGCCTACATTGGGACGTCCGATAATGGCGGTTGTAAAGCCCATCGTTTTATTGGGTCCTGACCCTGTTACTTTTGAAAATAGGCAATTGCCACAAAGCCGAACTAACTGGCGGAATCAACACCCTTGCCCGCAAGCAGTTCAAGCATCATTGCAGCCCGGCTGCGCACGCCATTTGGTGCGCCTATATCATCCGTAATTGTCTTGAACCATTTGTAGGCATCTTTCGAGCGGTTTTCCTTCCAGGCGGAAAGCCCCAATCCTTCACGTGCAGAGTGGCGGAAAGATTCACCCGAATCTGCCATGGCTTCAAGCCTTGAAAGCACTTCATCATATCCGCTTGTATCGACCAACAGCAAACCGGCACGCAGCTTTGCAACCTTTCGCAAAGTCTGATCAAAGCCAGAATCTGCTGCAATGGCATCAAACGCCTTAACAGCCTCGTCAATATCAGCCTTTTGGGCAAGCACTCCTGCAATTCGAATTTTGGCAAGGGCGGGATACTGACCGGAACCGGATTTACCAAGCTCCTCCAGTGCCGCGATGGCCTCTTCATGCTTGCCTTCATTGGAAAGTTCGATGGCTGCCAGGAATGCATCTCCGGATTTTGCCGCCTGCTCTTCGGAATAATACTGCCAGCCCCGATAGCTGGCGGTAAGCACCACGATCAAAACAGCAATGCCGATAATGACATTGCCGAAGCGCGACCAGATTGCCTGCATGCGATCGCTGCGAAGTTCTTCGTCCACTTCGCGAATAAAACTGTCGTCCGACATTTTAAGTTGTCCGTTTTGGGGAATTCAAGAATTTGAGGTCTTTTAGCCGAAACCCGTATGGTTATGCAATTGGCGGCATGCCGATTAACCACTCATGTAACCAAAACATGATTAGAGCCCAAACCGCAATCCCACCAACAACTGCTGTCGCATCACTCCATGAGGATTTCGCAACAGGTGCTGGTTCGCCGCGGCGCTTCACAAGAATTAGTGTGACAACGGCCCAAATCAGCAACCCGCCAAACAGGAGAATACTTGCAACATCGCCATTGACCAACAGATGGGCGAATGCCCAAATCTTTACACCGATCAGCAGTGGATGTTTGACTGCCTGCTTGATGCGCCCGACCGGCAGATCGCTTGTCACAAGCAGAATGATGCTTACAAGCATAAGGAGAGCGGCCAAATGGACGGTTCCCTGTGGCAATACATAAAGGAATTCAGGCGCCTCACGGGCAATTCCATAGCCCCAAATGATCATCGCCAGACCAGCGAGCGCTCCAAGTGAATAAATGCCCTTCCAGGGACCCGAACCAAGACGTTCAATCATCGCCTCACGCCAACCAGGAGCAACAAGGCGCACGCTATGCAAGCCGATAAAAAACACCAGTCCCACTATCAACAACGTCATCAATTTATCCCTTTTGGATTTGCGCACACACGGACAAAGTTAGTAGCCTGCATTTTGAAATCTGTCACGGTGGAAACGAATGGCAATCAACACTAAAAAGGGAACTGAACGACTTGAAGCAAGGCGTGCGGAACTGGAGGCTCAATCCAGGATTTCACGCGAGTCCCGTGACACGGTTGAACTTGACCAACAAGCGGTTGGCAGGCTTTCGCGCATGGATGCGATACAACAACAGGCAATGGCGGAAGCAACAGAACGTACAAGACAGCTTGATCTTCAGCGCATTGAACTGGCGTATCGTCGGATCAAAGACGGGGATTACGGATATTGCGTTGAATGCGATGCCGAAATTCCCGACGCCCGGCTAGAGATAGACCCAATGGCCGAGCGCTGTGTCAATTGTGCCTGAAGCTTATTCAGCCGGACTCTTCTCACCCTCCAGAAAATCCCGATCGATGTCGGGGAGTTCTTCTCCCGCAAGTGCTGCTTCGAACGCACTGAGGCGTTTGTAAACCGACAACAATTCCACAATCGTAGTCCAGGAATTAATCAGATACTGGAACGATCCTTCCACCCGGCCAAATGCACGAACAATCTGTTGCATCAAACCGAGCGTGATGACGCCACTGGCAATGGTTGGCGCCAAGGCGATGTACGGCACGAGATTACCAATCTGGAGGTAGAATATTCTTATGACGTTGAAATACATGTAGTGAAAATATAACCGGAAATAGTTTTTACGGACGTCGGCGAACAATTCTGTGACTGTTGGTGGAGCAGCCCGTTCCTCATCATCCTCACCATAGACGAGTTCTTTTCGGTAGGCAGCTTCGACCCGCTGATTGCGGAATTCCAGCCCAGGCAATTTTATCCCGGCAAATGCCACCAAAGCGGTGCCGAATATGGACCAGATTATTGCAACAAATACCAAGCCCTGACTCACTTCGCCGATGATGGGTAGGACTTTAACCTGAGCGGATAACCCCCATAGCAATGGCAGGAAGGCAATCAAGGTCATTACAGAATCAAGCAGGTTTACACCAAGGCTTTCCGTAATCTGTGCAAATCGCTTGGCATCCTCCTGGACGCGCTGTGAAGCACCTTCAATGTGGCGAAGATCATGCCAGCGTGACATGTAGTAGTCATTCATCGCGGTACGCCAGCGGAACACATAATGACTGACAAAGAAACGGAACAAAACAGCGACAAATACATAGACCAAAGCAATCTTCAGGAACGTCGCAATTTGTAGATAAATTTCCGTCGCCTCGACAGCGCCGGGCGTTCCCAGCGCCTGTTGGATTATGTCATAGAATGAGCCGAACCACTCATTGATCATCACATCGAGCTGGACCAGAAACCAGTTGACGAAAAATATCAGCGCAGAACCAGCGACGGACCATTTTTGCCACGGATGAGGAACAATCCGCATCCAGAAACCACAGAACAGAACAATCGTCACAAGAAAGAATTGATAGAACCAGAAATTGTTGGCGCTGCTCAGTGCTGCAGCATGCAGTGCCTTTGCCGCATCATCAGCGTCGGTTGCCAATTCTGACGGGAAACCAAAACCAAGCGGTCCACCAAGGCTAAAAGTCGAACCATGGTCAATCGCCAGGAAGAACCAAAGCAGGACACAGAACACAGACCACAGTGAGAAGGATCCAAAATAAAGCTTGGGATGCGGGAAGAACGAATGAAACACGTACAATATCTCCGTGTTGACTTGCCGGGGCGGCAAAGATGGGATGGCTCGACTTAGCCTTCAACCGCAGCGCTAGCAAGAATTATTGCTTCAAAACGACTCACATTACAGAGATTTAACAAGCTGGTTTCACGGTGTGCATTATGACACAGATACCGCTCCACAAACCTCCTACATTCAAATCATCAAGTTCGAATACCCGCCCAGGCAAAACTCACACCAAGTCTGGCAGGTTAAAGCCCTCCCGGTTAATGCCCCTTATCGGGAGGGCCCCGTGAACATCCCGGAAGACTTATTCTCGCCCCTTAGGTCAGCTGGGGGAGGGTCGTCTCTCTAAGAGAGACGGCCCAAATATTTTGGTGTTAACCCTATGCTTACCATATGACTGCAAAATTGATTGCATCAACGCGATTCGTATGGAGTACGCGCAATGCACATCGTTACAGACGAAGACATCCATTCTTGTTCGGACATTCTGGAAGCAATCGCAGCCGATCGCTTTGCAGAACAAATGGATGATGTCCTTCTCGACATCGCGGAACTCGACCCGCATTCATGCCCACCTGACAAACGCTATTTTTTAGGCGAACGGGAAGCCTGGGTCTATGAACATGGCAATATTTCAGAATTGGTGTTTGTGAAGGTTTAAGCAGATAGCTGCGCTAGAACCAGCGCACCATGCCGATAATTCCGGCTGTCGCATAAAATACCTGCAACAACAGCATACCCCGGTGCTTTCCAAACCAAGCCCACGCGCCAATGGAAAATGCTGAAATCAGCAACAAGGTGAACCCAACGAATTCTGCGCCAACATTCATTGCAACAAGCATTGAATAAAGGATAGCGGTTCCCACCCCAAACCATTCAAAAAATTTTTCTCTGGCCAATGATCCTACTCCCGGATGAAATGTGCAGCCTGGATGCCACACCTACGCAACACAAACGTGGGGTTTCACTTCTAAATCAATAGTGATTATGGCCTTCTAGCCCATGGGGTAATTTTCGGGCAATTCAGGAACTCATATATCCAAAATTTCTTTAATTCGAAAATTTCGACCGTTTCCGCAATACTTCCAGCAGGTGCGCGGCGCTTTATCGGGTTCAGCAGTTAGTTTGTGCATAAACTCCTGCCATTCTTCAGATTGAAATATATCTTCAATCGAAGCATTGTTTTCTATCTTTAGCGCCTCTTTCATTAACGGAGCAAACCCCGGGTCTGGCGTATCAGCCCAACAACACGGCAGGATATGGCCACTGGCGCTATATCCCTTTTCTTTTCCAAGGTGGATACAATGAGGAAACCACCGCTCATCCTTCTCCATTTTCATCACCGGCTTATATAATAGTCAGGGTTGAGGGGTTTGTATTTTAGCTGATCTGCATCGGTTCCAAATCTGCTGCTTTTCATAATTTCAAAGTTGATGTTGTGATCCAGCGCCATTTGTTTTGCTTGCTCGATATCGTTTTCATTGTATCTGAAAACAATGTACTGCCAGTTGGTTTTGATGTTTTTGCTGGCGCAAAGTTTTGCTACTTCGAACAGCTTCACGCCATCCTGATTAATTCTGTATTTGTGACTGTCCTGGGGCAAACCGTCTATTCCAAACGTCCAGTAACCCTCTCCAAAACTGTCAAAAGCCTCCTCGTACCATCGCATCGGTTTTTGTGAAGCGGCGGAATGAATGCCCAGGGTTACTTCTGCCTTTTTGGACATTTTGATAAACTCAAGCAGGTTGGGATTGAAAATCGGGTCAGAGATTTGACCGCACATGGTGATTCTTGAAAAATGGCCAATAATTTTTCGAAACTCGTCCACTGTCATGTCGTGACCTGGTATGGGACGTATGCCTTTGAAGGCTCTTTGGCGGCTGCAGCCCGGACATTCCAAAGTGCATCGGAATCCAATATCCAAATTGATGCGCTGTCCGGCAAAGAAAGTCTCAGCCATTGCATTGTTTAAAGACATGAATGGTTTTCCATAACCCAATTTCTTCGAGTATCTAGTCGCCTACTGCCGCTCACCCAAAATTGGACTGGCCAAATTGGCAGAACCGGCCGCTGTCAAATGGGCGTTGTCCCAAACCGTTAACTCGACTTGTCCTTTAAATGCAACGCTTGCAAGACAATTTGTCTGGCTGTTAAAAAAACATCAACGCCGACAAAACCCCAGCCTGAATGATTATTCCCACTCAATCGTTCCCGGTGGCTTGCTGGTCACATCATAAACCACCCGGTTGATACCGCGCACTTCATTGATGATGCGGGTTGCTGCATTGCCGAGAAATTTCATGTCATAGGGATAAAAATCTGCGGTCATGCCATCAACCGAAGTGACTGCCCGCAACGCGCAAACAAATTCATAAGTCCGTCCATCACCCATAACTCCGACAGTCTGAACCGGCAGTAACACTGCAAAGGCCTGCCAGATTTTGTCATAAAGCCCGGCCTTGCGAATTTCATCGAGATAGACCGCATCTGCCTGACGCAGAATGTCCAACTTCTCGCGGGTAATGCCACCCGGGCACCGGATAGCAAGACCAGGTCCTGGAAATGGATGGCGACCAACAAATTTATCCGGCAATCCAAGTTCACGACCCAATACGCGAACTTCGTCCTTGAACAGTTCGCGCAAGGGCTCGACCAAAGCCATGTTCATGCGCTCCGGCAGACCACCAACATTATGATGGGATTTGATCGTAACGGATGGACCACCAGTAAAGGACACACTCTCAATCACATCGGGATACAGCGTACCCTGAGCCAGAAACTCCGCCCCGCCAATCTTTTTTGCCTCTTCCTCAAACACTTCAATGAAAAGGCGCCCGATGGTCTTGCGTTTGGTTTCCGGGTCCGCCTCACCTTCAAGGGCCGAAATAAATGCTTCTGAAGCGTCTACCAGCACCAATGGAATGTTGTAGTGCTCGCGAAACATCGAAACGACTTCATCGGCTTCATTCATCCGCATCAAACCATGGTCGACCAAAATGCAAGTGAGTTGATCACCGATGGCTTCATGAATTAGCAATGCGGCCACGGAGGAATCGACACCGCCGGAAAGCCCGCAAATCACCTTGCCCTTGCCGACCTGTTTGCGGATTGCAGCAATTGCCTGTTCACGATACGCGGCCATGGTCCAACTGGGCTCCACACCGGCAATTTTGTGGACAAAGTTTGCGAGCAGTTTTGCCCCATCGGGCGTGTGGACCACTTCCGGGTGAAACATCGTTGAATAGTAGTGTCGCTTTTCATCAGCTGCGATTGCGAACGGTGCATTGGGGGAAGTGGCGATTACCACAAAGCCTTCGGGCAATCGGGTTACCCGGTCACCGTGGCTCATCCAGACAGGATATTGGCCGCCAACTTTCCAAACGTCTTCAAAGAGTGGACTTGTGTTGAGAATTTCAACATCTGCGCTTCCGAATTCACGGTGGTGACCGCCTTCGACCGCACCGCCAAGCTGGGCACAGAGCGTTTGCTGTCCATAACAAATTGCCAAGATTGGGACACCGGAATCTATGATCTGTTGTGGTGCGCGCGGAGAACTTTCATCCAGCACAGAGGCCGGCCCACCCGAGAAGATAACCGCTTTGGGCTTCATCCGTTCAAAAACGTCACCTGCGATGTTGAACGGAATGATTTCGCAGTAAACACCGGTTTCACGCACCCGCCGTGCGATCAGCTGGGTCACCTGAGAACCAAAATCCACAATCAATATTGAATCAGTTTGGGAGGTCATGTTCTGCGTTCCATAACGGCAAAGAAAAATCCATCGGTGTTGGTGGACGCGGGTGTCAAGGTGATGGTCTTCATGTCAGAAGACCACGGGTTTGGCTTGTCGTCACCATACAGTTCTTCCCACGCCTCTCCGGCGGAGACCAGTTCAAATTCCGGGTTATCCTCGGTGAATGCGTAGACCTGGTTTTCATTCTCCTCGGGAAATACCGAGCAGGTGATATAGACGAGATAACCACCGGGCCGCACAAAGGGTGCGGCTCCGCTCAGCACTTCCTCCTGCTCCTGCATGCGTTGTTCAAGATTACCGGCATCAAGGCGCCACTTTGCGTCAGGGCGTCTGCGCCAGGTACCGGATCCCGTACAGGGTGCATCGACTACAACCTTGTCCATCTTGCCTGCAAGAGCGGATAGATCATCCCTTGGATTGTGTACTTGCACGTTACGGGTACCAGCCCGTCGCAAGCGCTCATGGATTGGAGCCAGACGGTTCTTGTCCGTGTCGTAGGCATGAATCTGGCCTTTGTTTTCCATCACTGCTGACATTGCCAGTGTCTTGCCACCACCTCCTGCGCAGTAGTCCAGCACACTTTCACCGGGTTTTGCGAAAATCAGATCAGAGACGATTTGACTGCCTTCATCCTGAATTTCGAACCGGCCTTTTTGAAACGCTTCTTCAGCCTGAACATTGGGCAGGCGCGAATCTCTTTCTCCCGGTTTGATTCTTATTCCATGCCGCGCGATCGCTGTCTTTTCTGCTCTGGTATTGGCGAGTTTTCTCAAAACTTTGTCTTGTGAGGATTTAAGCGTGTTTACCCGCATGTCGAGCGAAGGGCGCTCTCCAAAGGCTGCTGCTTCACTGACCCAATCTTCTCCAAAGTTTGCTTCAAGACTTGGCACACACCACTCGGGCACATCACCACGAATGTGATCGGGTGCCATATCAAGATCATTCGCGGCAAGGGTGGCAATCTCGTCAGGTGTAAACACTTCCGGAGCAAAACGATCTTCCTTGAAAGCCGCTTCGATTTCCCCTGCAGACATCTTCCAGTCTGTGGCCAGCACTGCAAACACGATACCACGCGGCTTGTCAGACCCAATCCGGAACGCGCTCGACATTTTCCTGCGCAAAGCGTCATAAACCAGATTTCCGATTGCCGCACGATCCCCGGAACCGGCAAACCGGTGCGACAGGCCCCAGTCTTTCAGCGCATCCGAAGTTGGACGGCGGCGCTTTTCGATGTCGGCAAGAATTTCAATTGCCGCATGAACACGGCCGCCAAGGCGCATCCTGTTATCCGCCCCGATTGTAGTTGGGGCTTTCCCGGGTGATAGCCACATCATGGGCATGGCTCTCACTCAGGCCAGCACCGGAAATTCGGACAAATTTCGCCTTTTCCTGAAAATCTGGAATGTCCTTGCCCCCCACGTAACCCATCGCAGCCTTCAATCCACCGGACAGTTGGTGGATGACACCGGATACGGGGCCTTTATAGGGCACCTGCCCCTCCACACCTTCCGGGACCAGTTTCAGGGTATCGGTCACCTCCGCTTGGAAATAACGATCCGCTGAACCACGCGCCATAGCACCGACAGAACCCATGCCGCGATAGGATTTATAAGAACGTCCCTGATGCAAATAGACCTCACCGGGACTTTCATCCGTTCCCGCCAGCAATGAACCAACCATCACCGCAGAAGCACCCGCCGCGATTGCCTTGGCAATGTCGCCAGAAAACTTGATGCCACCATCTGCGATGACCGGAATACCGGATTTTTGAGCTTCTTCCAAAGCTGAAAAGATCGCGGATAATTGCGGCACTCCAACACCAGCAACAATACGTGTGGTGCAGATCGAGCCCGGACCAATTCCAATTTTTACAGCGTCTGCGCCCGCATCTATGAGAGCACGTGTTCCCTCGGCAGTTGCCACATTGCCCGCGAGAATTCGCACGGCATTCGATTGAGTTTTTATCTTGGAAACCGCATCAAGCACCCGCTGGGAATGACCGTGGGCGGTATCAACAACCAGCACGTCAACGCCAGCATCAATCAACCGTTCAGCGCGTTCCATCCCGTCAGTCCCAACGGTCGTTGCCGCAGCAACCCGCAGGCGACCCTGATCATCTTTGGCAGCGTTTGGATTAAGCTGGGATTTCTCCATGTCCTTAACCGTTATCAGACCTACACAATGGCCCTTGTTGTCGGTGACCAGAAGCTTTTCAATCCGGTGCTGGTGCAAAAGCCGCTTGGCCTCTTCCTGATCTACACCTTCGCGAACAGTCACCAGGTTTTCGTGGGTCATCAACTCGCTGATCTTTTGCCCGGGATTAGAAGCAAAGCGCACATCACGGTTGGTCAGGATACCAACAAGCTTGCCGGTCCCCTGCTCGTCGTCTGCGGATTTCTCCACAACCGGAATTCCGGAGATGCGATTGTGCGCCATCAAATCAAGCGCATCCTGCAGGGTCGCATCGGGTCTGATGGTAACCGGGTTGATCACCATGCCGGATTCAAATTTCTTGACCTGCCGCACCTCCTCGGCCTGCTGGGCCGGCTCCAAATTGCGGTGAACGACTCCCATGCCGCCTGCCTGAGCCATCGCAATTGCAAGGTGGGATTCGGTGACCGTGTCCATTGCGGCAGAAATTATCGGGATGTTGAGATCAATCCCATCAGATATGCGGGTGGAAATATCCGCTTCATTGGGCATTACCTGGGAGTGCCCAGGTTGCAGCAACACGTCGTCAAAGGTGAGCGCAACGTCACCGGTTCCGGATGAAATGATCTTTGACATGGCTGAATTTGGCGTTTGCCAACCCTTAAATGCGAGTGCTTTCGGAGAGTTTCTTCCGGTTCGGCGCTCTGTGTTTAAATAGGTAGATTGGCAAGGGTCGTTAACACGTCACCTGAAGGATGCAAAGCCAAATGACGTGGAAATCCGATTATTTTGTTGAAGGATTTTGGAAGCAGCCTAATTCGGAACCACCCGAAGAATTCTTATCCGCGCATCTGGAGGAGAAATCCACTCCAGCCAGGTCGGAATTTCATTACGCACAATTCGCGCTGCCAGACCATCTGAATTGGCATCACCGGCAAGGAAGTCCGGATCAGGAACACACAGGGCTATGTAATCAAGATCGTGTTTTTTTGTGACCGCATGAGCAGTTTCAATATCCGTCCAGAAGAAATCCATGACATCCAGAATTGCCCGCTCGTTGCGATGATACGGGCCGCTAATTACCTGGTGGCTGGTATGCACAAGAATGGACATGGAGTTGTCGAGATCACCCATTACGAGCCCCGGATTGAGGGCAGAAAGGCCGGTATAATCCTGCTCCGCGTAGCATTGCGTGGTGGTACGCCGTTGAAAGCTGGTGTTTTCCACGGTCAATGCAACCGCTGGCTCTTCTTTATCGCCGGCGGATTTCTTGGACAGCAAAAGTTTACCAGCGAAAGTCCAACTTGCCGACAACAGCACGATGCATACGATTGTTTGAACCGCCATTGCGACAATCTTTCTGCCCTGGAAACGCTGTTCCAGCCAACCCCAACTCATCATCGCAAAAATCACGCAGAACGGTATTGCTGCATATATGCCGGTTTGCAGGATGCGGATCTGGAAGAACATGCCAGCAGAACAAATGATGACAATGAAATAGATCACCACAAGCTTTGGGGAACCGGCTACCCGCCTTGCGATGACAATCGCCCCAATTGCCAGCATTACAACCAGATAGCCAACCTTCGACAACCACGCGGAAGGGCGGGAATCCAAAACTTGAATCAAGCCTTGCGCCTCCTGAACGTTGTCCAGCCAGCGCCGGGATACTTCCTCTCCCATCTGTGAAAATGGCCCTCCAGAACAATGCGGGAAAAGCCAAAGCAGTGTTGCAACCGATATTGTTGCAACAATCCCTCCCAACGCGAAACGCATGAATACAGTTCGGGTAGCATTGCCAGCCAGCCAACGGGTTGAGAATCCCAGAGCAAAATAAGCACCTGATACCAGCAATAATGCTGAAAGGAAGAACAGCGAATTTGCGTCGCATCGCGCGTCACTCCACCGTTCTACCGGCATATTCAAAGCATACAGACCAAGGCTGGTTATTGCTAATGCAGCACCCACCCGGGCGAGACCCTGACCATTCTCGTTCTTGCCCATTGCCCATTCAAAGCCAAGAAATGCAAGGATAGGAACAAACAGCATGGCCGAATCCAGACCTATGGATATCGAAACCGCGATACATGTGCCGATAAGAATATCGCCAAGCTTGTCCGGGCGCATAACCAATCCGAGCATGACAAGTGTAAACAGAAGAATTTGAACATTGTGATGGTCAAGCCGACCTGGAACGAACTGGGCAATTGAACTCACACACAAAACTGAAAACAGTACCGCCAGCAGACGATTGTAGTCTCGCACCAGCCGATCACATATCCCGACCAGCACGGCAACGGTTGCCACGATGAGCAGGGTTGGCCAGACGATTGCAGCCAATCGGGCGGCAATCTTGTTGCTGGTGAAGAGGTCAAAAAACCAAATCAACCCGGCAATTGGAACATCCACGAGCCTGGACCAGTGGATGTCACCACCGATAGGTGGATACATCCGGTGGGCGGTCAGATCATACCAGCCCTGACCGTTCATCCAGTTTGTGATCTGGTGCAGACGCAAGAAATCATCTGGTCCGATCAGCTCACCATTGTTGATCACCGGCGCCAGCCCTTGCCAATTCCAGGCAATCTGGAACAGAAGCGCCCATAAAACAACTTTCCACCACGGAATGTACTGGGACTGGGTAACAATACGTCGATCAGACATGGCGATCCAAAAAATTGGAGAAAAACACTGAGAACAAATTGACGGTGGTGGTTAAACATTAATTTTTATTTTACGCGTACTGCATATAGTGCCCACCAAGCGCGTGTATCAAGCTGAGGTAAATTGGCCAAATCTCCAGAAATAGCAGTCATCATTCCATGCATGAATGAAGCGGTGACCATTGCCAAAGTCGTCAAGGACTTCAAAAAGTCCCTGCCTGGCTGCAAGGTCTATGTCTACGACAACAACTCAACCGACGACACGATAACAATTGCCAAAAAGGCCGGGGCTATTGTGGGCGCCGAGTTGCGAGCCGGCAAAGGCAATGTCATTCGACGGATGTTTTCGCAGATTGAGGCCGACATTTACGTAATGGTAGATGGGGACGACACCTATGATGCAAAACAAGCACCGGAACTGATCAAAACGCTCAAAAACGAAGCTGCAGACATGGTCGTCGCAGCGCGTGTTGGTGCCAGCGAAAAACACGAACGCGCCGGACACGCATTTGGTAACCGGATATTCAATGTGATTTACAATCTGTTGTTCGGGCGGGAATTTTCAGACATTTTTTCAGGATACCGTGCGTTTTCACGCCGGTTCGTCAAAAGTTTTCCAGCACTTTCAGCAGGATTTGAAATTGAAACAGAACTGGCTGTTCATGCTTCCCAGCTGCGCCTACCGGTTGCGGAAATCCCGTTTCTATACAAAGACCGACCGGAAGGCTCCGAAAGCAAGCTTTCAACATTTCGGGACGGCCTTCGAATTCTCAAGACCATCATTGTTCTGCTGAAGGAGTACAAACCACTCTACTTCTTCGGATTTTTCGGCATCTGCGGGATCATTCTGTCTCTGTTGCTGGCAATTCCGGTGTTTGTGGAATTTGCCAAGAATGGTGAAGTCACGAAAATTCCCACCGCAACACTTTGCACCGGCATCATGGTGATCTCGATGCTCACCATTACCGCCGGGGTTGTTCTCGATTCCATCCGCCGATTCCGCGCTGAAGTCAGGCGCCTGTTTTACAATATTGCCTCATGACCAATTATGTACTCATCATAGCCGTTGTAGCGGTAATCTCCATCGGACAACTCCTGTTCAAGACAGTTGGCCTCAAGATGGGAGAGCGCGGATTTTCGGTGTTGTATACCGATCCCTCTGCAGCCATGTTGTTTTTGACCTCACTGGCGCTTTACGGCGTGGCCACGTTCGGCTGGATATGGGCGCTGCGTCAGGTGCCGCTTACGACCGCCTATCTGTTCATGTCGCTTGGGTTCGTACTTGTGCCAGTGATGGCACATTTTGTATTTGGCGAGGCGGTGACGCTGCGATTTGCTGCCGGTACATTGCTGATTATCAGCGGCATCCTGCTCGCATCAACCGCCTGAGCAACCCTACATTCCCAATCCGCCGATGCAGACGTATTTGGTGTCGAGGTAATCTTCGATGCCTTGATGTCCGCCTTCTTTACCCAAACCAGATTCTTTCATGCCGCCAAACGGAGCCTCTACGGTTGTGATGACGCCCTCGTTTACTCCAACCAGACCGTATTTAAGGCCTTCCATCACCCGGTAGGCACGTCCAAGATCCTGAGTGTAAAAATAACAAGCCAATCCGAATAACGTATTGTTGGCCAAATCGATTGCCTCTTCCTCGCTCTTAAATTTGTAAACCGGTGCTATAGGGCCAAAGATTTCTTCTTTAGTGAAGCGCATTCGCGCCTTGGCGTTGGCGATAACGGTTGGTTCAAAAAATGAACCACCAAGGCTGTGACGTTTGCCACCGGCAACGACTTTGCCGCCTTTTTTGACCGCATCCTCGATCATGCTCTCGACGCTTTCGACAGCATTCATGTCAATCAATGGCCCCTGCTGGGTACCCTCGTCCATTCCATTGCCAACCTTGAGTGCATCAGATGCCTCAGCCAGTCGTTCAACAAACTTGTTGTAAATTTTTGACTGAACAAGGAAGCGGTTGGTGCAAACACAAGTCTGGCCAGAGTTGCGGAACTTGGCAGCAATGGCACCTTCAACGGCACGCTCGAGGTCCGCGTCATTGAACACCAGGAACGGCGCATTGCCTCCCAGTTCCATCGATACTTTCTTCACCGTACCGGCTGCTTGTTTAAGCAGAAGCTTTCCGACTTCCGTCGATCCGGTGAAGGTGATTTTTCGTACCAGCGGGTTCTTGGTGATCTCACCACCAATTTCAGAAGCTGATCCGGTAACGATATTCACAACCCCTGCCGGAATTCCTGCTTCTTCAGCAAGCAAGCCCCAGGCAAGACCTGAGTAAGGTGTTTGCGTTGCAGGCTTTGCAACAATGGTACAACCGGCTGCAATTGCGGGGCCAATCTTTCGCGCAAGCATCGAAGCAGGAAAATTCCAGGGAGTGATTGCGGCGACGACACCAACTGGTTCTTTTGTAACCAGGATACGGCGGTCTGCCCACGGGGATGGCACCACATCACCATAAGTACGTCGTGCTTCTTCCGCGTACCACAACACATATGCAGCCGACATGCCGACTTCACCGCGGGCCTCAAACAGCGACTTGCCCTGCTCCATGGAGAGAAGTTGTGCCAGCGATTCCTGATTGTCCATGATCACGTCATGCAACCGACGAAGCATTTTGGAACGATCCAGTGCCGAAATCTTTCGGAAAGTTAAGAATGCAGCTTGAGCCGCCTCAATTGCCCGGCGGGTCTCTGCCTTGCCGGATTTGGGTATCGTCCCAATAATTTCACCGGTTGCCGGATTGTTGACATCCAGTGTTTCACCGGAGTCGGCATTCACCCATTCACCGCCGATAAAGTTTGCCTGTTTTTTGTATTGCTCGGATATGGCCAGCATCATTTTCTCCCGATGTCACCTGTTCAGCAGCTCGCTGCATTTTTCTCCACATAGCATGGAATTGGCCCTGTTGGGCAATGGCTTCAACAACAATTTGGATAATTTTTTTGGGTTATTCTTTAACTTGCGTCTGGCGGGATCAATTGCCGTATCACAAATTTCCAAGGGCGGGCATGGACTGTGAAACCATTGTCAGCTGCTCACGAAACCACTTGTGTGACTGGTTGTGACAATGGCGAGTGTGCCATATCTGCTCAACTTGAAACGGCTCCATTGGAAATGGCAATTCATGCATGACCAACCCTGCTGTCTTCAGCAACGGTTCCACCAATCGTTGCGGAACTGCGTGCAACAAATCTGTGTCCCTCATCGAAAATATGGATGCCAAGAAATTTGGTGAACGTCTGGCGACAATTCGTTGACGACCCATCTTGTTCAAAATACCGTCAATAATACTTCCTGGAGTAACCCCGCCATGAATGATTGAATGCGGATATTCAAGATATGCCTCAAGCGTGAGTGGCACGGAAGCAAGCGGATGTTTCTTGTCCATCACACAGACATATCTGTCTTCATACAGTTTATCATGGGCGACATGCTTCGGTGCCGTTTTGGGTGCCATTCCGATACTGATGTCTGACGTACCATTCAATACCTCGTCCAACGATAATACAGACCGCCGAATTGTGTCGATGCGCATACCTGGCGCTTCACGACGTAGAGCGGCGACAAACTTCGGTATTACGACCGTGTCAGCGTAGTCAAACGTGGATATCGTGAACACACCTGTAGCGGTTGCCGGGTCAAAGGTTGGGCTGGCAAAAGTTTGATGGATTTGACCGAGCGTTTCCTTGAGTGTTTCTGCCAAAATATCTGCATAAACCGTTCGCTCATAGCCATTGGGAACACGGATTAGAAGCGGATCATCAAACGTTTCCCGCAGCCGGGCCAAGGTTCGACTCATTGCCGGCTGGCTTAAATTAAGGCGATTTGCAGAATTGGTTATGTGGCGCTCTTTCAGCAGCACATCAAGCGCAACCAAAAGATTAAGGTCGACACGGTTTAAATCCACTTCACTCATAGCGATCATTAACATCATGCATTGGACACATGTCAATATGGCATATATCAGCAAACCAGATGCTTAGAGGCTGGGGCGCTTCTGCTTCTACATTAGTACAAAGAGTAGCCAGTTTGGCCAATAGGCGGGCCAAAAGCGCGGCTGATCCAACAAAGAATTGGGGCGCGGATCAGCCGCTGGCAGCTTCCATAGGCAATGGTAACTGCTGCGGTGTTAGGTAAAGTATTTAAACTCGCAAGAAAAGGCTGAACTTGCCCTTCGCAGCAATTCACCGATAATGTTTACCGGGGGCACCAATTCTTACATGAGATCCTTTTAGGCAAAGGTATCTCGCGAGCTCGTTTTTCGAGTATAACTGATTGAAAATGCTTGCCTTAGTCGGCAGCACATCTGAAAGGGGGTCAGATGGTATCGAACTTATTGGCGCTGTACAGCGTCCTGACAAGTGAAATTGAGCAAGCGACCAAGGTCGGCAACGAAACTCGTGTGAATGAGTTGAATGATAAAATTGTCGATCTTTGGGAACAGATATTGGCGTATCAACCTGAGAATGCTGCAGACTCAAAACTGCTGTCAGATTTTCTTCTTGATCAATCGCTCAAAAATCCAAATAACCGTGGTGACAATCAGCTTATCAACCTAAAAATTCTGGAGCTGTACGCGTACAAGCCACCCGATCAGTAAGAGCGGCAAAAAATCTACAAAGAACCATGAATTGCGCTTTTGTCCCAAGCCAGAATCGTGACAGAATACGTCATGGCAACCGCTCAACCCAGGCATGATGAAATTCACGAAGCACGGATAATCCGGCTACCGGAAACCGTCGTCAACCAGATTGCTGCTGGTGAGGTGATTGAGCGACCAGCAAGTGTTGTAAAAGAACTTGTTGAAAATGCCATCGATGCTGGCGCCACACGCATTGAAGTCACCACATCGCGTGGCGGAAAAAGTCTCATCCGAGTAAGCGACGACGGCCAGGGCATGCGCCGTGATGATCTGGTGCTGGCGGTTGAACGCCACTGCACCTCAAAACTTGCGGACGATTTGATGGACATTCGCACCCTCGGATTTCGTGGGGAGGCATTGCCATCGGTTGGATCGGTCTCACGACTTGTCATTACTACACGACATGGATCGGAAGAAACCGCCTGGAAAATACAAGTCTCCGGTGGCAAGATCACCGGTCCGGCTCCAGCAGCACTTGGCAATGGTAGTGTGGTGGAAGTCGGCGATCTTTTTTATGCGACAGCTGCCCGACTTAAGTTCTTGAAGTCGGATCAGGCCGAAACCAACGCAATCACAGACATGTTTAAACGAATGGCAATTGCCTTTCCAGGTATCCGGTTTTCAATCTCTGGCGAAGATCGTTCGGCGCTTGATTATCCACCGGCCAGCCTGTTGGAGCGGCTGGGCCAGGTGATGGGCAAACCATTCTGCGAGAATGCAATGAAGATTGATGCCGAGCGTGAAGGTGTACGGCTCACCGGCTATGCCAGCCTGCCAACTTTCAATCGAGGCAATGGGCAGCGGCAGTATTTCTTCGTTAACGGGCGCCCGGTGCGCGACAAAGCGTTACTTGGTGCAGTGCGCGGCGCCTACGCCGATTTTCTGGCTCGCGACCGACATGCGGTGCTGGCATTGTTTATTGATCTTGATCCGCATCTGGTTGATGTCAACGTCCATCCGGCCAAAGCGGATGTGCGGTTTCGCGATGCCGGATTGGTACGGGGATTACTCGTTGGTGCGCTGAAACAGGCGATCACGGAGGCGGGTCATCTTTCCAGCCGTGAAGGTTCGACCTCAATGGTGGGTGCCTTTCGACCGGGATACGAAAATGCTGCAACCCGGGCCGGTGCACATTCAAATGTCGGCGCGGCAAGTGGTTGGGCTCGGCCATTGGACGATGTACAATATCCTGCAACCGGATTTTCTGAATCACAGGCAAAATTTGACGCAACCAACATACCCAGCGGCCAGGTGGAAACGGTTTCAACCGATACGGAGCCTAATGATTACGGACAACGATTGGGTGCAGCACGAGCGCAGTTGCATGAAAACTATATCGTTGCACAGACCGAAAATGGTCTGGTAATCGTTGACCAACACGCAGCTCATGAGCGCATCGTCTACGAGGCCCTGAAGGCTGGTATGGAAAACGGACTTGCAAGCCAGTTATTGCTGATCCCGGAAATTGTCGACCTGCCGGAAGAAGACGTCACGCGGCTGGCGGGATTCAGCGAGGATTTTCACAAGCTCGGATTGGAAATTGAAACATTTGGGCTGGGTGCGATTGCGGTTCGTGCGACGCCCGCAATGCTTGGTGAAACCAATGCCCCGCAGCTGCTGCATGACCTGGCTGACGAAATCGGTGAGTGGGGCTCAGCAGATGGATTGAAGGAACGACTTGAATATGTAGCCGCGACCATGGCATGTCATGGCTCGGTCCGTTCAGGGCGGGTGTTGAGAGCCGAAGAAATGAATGCGTTGCTGCGCCAAATGGAGGCAACGCCAAACTCCGGGCAGTGCAATCACGGTCGACCGACCTATATTGAACTGGACCTTAAGGACATTGAACGACTGTTCGGGCGATAGAGATTGGATGGGAAACTTAAATGAACCGGTTTGAAGGCCCTGGGGCAAGTGAAGCAAAAATCAAATATTTGGATGCTGACTACCAGGTGATTTCAGCTGGCGCATTTGTGCGTTGTGCGGTTACTGCGACACCGATCCCGCTGGATGAGCTCAAATACTGGAGCGTTGCCCGTCAGGAAGCCTACAAGGATGCGGAAGCCTCGTTCAAGCGCGAACAAGGGTCAGGCTGAAGTCCCTTTGCCTGAGGTAAATGGCGAATTGGCCGTTGGCATGGTGTGCGTTATGTGATCCCTATCCTCACGGGCAACCATTTCCGGCAGTTTACGCAGAGAATAAAAACAGACAATTACGGCCGCAATTCCGAAGAAAATGCCGCCAATTCCCCAGCCTGCCAACACCCCCTCAGCTCCCCATTGTTGGCCAACCAGGACAAACGGGATAACGCCAACAGTGGCACGACCCCAGTTAAACAGGGTTGAGAGCAGTGGAAACCCGAGATTGTTAAATGCGGCATTTGCGACGAACAGCGCGCCATTGAAAATGAAGCTTCCCGCAACAAACAGACAGAAAAACCGAATTAATCCATGCGCATCACCCTTGGCCTGAAACAGGATGGAAATCTGCGGATAAGCCAAGGCGAGGAGTGTCCATATCACCAGGCAATAGACAAGTGAAACGATCAGGCTATCCCACATGACTTGACGGACCCGGTCAAACTGCCGGGCACCAAGGTTTTGGCTCAATATCGGGCCAACAGCACCTGAAAGGGAAAATACTGCGGCAAAGGCGAGTGGAACCAGACGCCCGACAATCGCCCATCCGGCGACCGCATCATCACCAAAGGGCGCAATTGAACTGGTAACATAGGCATTGCCGATCGGGGTTGCGACCTGTGTAAGAACTGCGGGTATGGCAATCGTAAGGAAGGGGCGCAGGGAGTTTTTCAACCATTCAATACCGGGATTTACGATCATGTCATGCACAAATACTGCGCCATACAGACCGATGGCGACGAACGAACAGCGCACAACAACAATGGCAATCGCTGCACCATGAATACCCAGATCAAGTCCAAAGATCAGGATCGGGTCAAATATCATCGCCGCAAGACCAGATGAAAGTGTCACATACATTGCCCGTTTAGCATCGCCGATAGCGCGTAGGAATCCTGCCAGACACATGCCGATACTCAGCAGGGGAAAGGAGGGAACGGCAATTTGCATAAACTCCAGTGCTATTTGGTGGGTTTCACCTCGCGCACCTAATAGGTACAGAATTGATCCCAGCAATGGATAAATCATCGCAAGCACCAGCACAGACATAATGAGCATGAATATCAGGCAAGCACCCGCCATTTTACGAGCGGCAACCGCATCACCGGCGCCGATTGCTTTTGCTGTCACGGCTGAAGCAGCGATCATAAAACCAATTGCAATGGATACAGAAAAAAACATTACCGTCGAAGCGTAACCAACCGCGGCTGCCAGCTCCTGTTCGCCAAGTAGCGAGATGTAAAAGAGATTGATTACATCAACAAAGAAGATTGCGACCAATCCGGCCGCGCCAGTTGAGGTCATTGTCAACACATGGCCCATGGTTGAACCTTGGGTGAAGACCGCACTATTGGCATTATTTTCAGATTCACCGGCAGCCATTAATCTTCGGTCTTTTCAGGCTCATCCTCATCAACAAATTCACGCGATCGTTCATCCAGCGCCTCCGCAGGATGTTGTGGCTCAACCAGTGGTTCAGGCTGGACCGGGCGATTGTGCATAATGTCAGTTCCGGCATGGATACCTTCACTGTGCTGAATGGCGATGCGTTCATTGTCCAACTTGCGAACATCTTCAATTATGCGCTCAGCTTCATCCGGACTAAGACCCAATTCCTCCAGCATATTGGCACCAAAGATCAACGCGGATTCAAAGGTTTCACGAATGTGGTAAGTAACGTCGCGCTCCATCAGCTGAAGCGTATGGGCCCGATCATAGGAACGCACATAGATCGGTTTATCAGGGTAATCCCTGATAATCTGGTCGACAATCCGGTTGGTGATTTCCGGACTGTGAGTACAAACCGCTACCAAACGGGCTTCAGCAATACCGGCAGACAGCAACACTTCCTTGCGCGTGCCATCGCCAAAATATATCCGGAAACCAAACCTTCCGGCCTGACGGATCATGTTTGGATTGTTATCAATAACGGTAACATCGGTGCCAGACGCCAACAGGGTTTGGGATGCAATTTGTCCCATGCGGGAAAAGCCGATCATCAAGACAGGGGAACCCGCGCCTTCAAAATCTTCCTCAAGTTCTTCAATCTTGACCTTGTCCAGAAGCAATTCACCCAACCGGATCGACAAGGGTGTTAACGCCATGGAAATCACTACCAAAGCGATCAGAAACGATGATGCCTGCTGATCCAAAATCCCGATTGATGCTGCGGCGGCAAAAAGCACGAACCCGAATTCACCGTGCTGGGGAAGCACAGCTGCAACTTTGACACTTTCTGGATGCGAGGAGCCAAAGAGGCGACAACAGATATATATCAGAACTGCCTTGATCCCCATTGCCAACGGCGCACAAAACAGAATTGCCAACCAGTAATCTGCCAGAACCTGAAGGTTGAATGACAATCCGATGGCCATGAAGAAAAGACCGAGCAGGATACCGCGAAACGGCTCAATGTTTGCCTCAAGTTCAACCCGGTAGGAGGATTCTGCCAGCAGCACGCCGGCAAGAAACGAGCCAAGCGCCATTGAAAGACCGGCATACTGCATTGCCATGGCGGAACTGAACACCACGAAGAGTGCAGCAGCAATCATGGCTTCATTGGCACCTGTGCGGGCGATGACGTTGAGCAGTGGATTGAGCAAGTATCGCCCAGCCAAAATAACCAGGGTAATTGCAGCGACCGCCACCACAAATGCGGGCCAACCCGGACCAACTTCTGCGTTGGTGGTCAGCAAAGGTACAATCGCCAAAAGTGGAATGATTGCCAGATCTTGAAACAGCAAGATGGAAAATGTTTTGCGGCCATATCTGGTATTAACATTGCCTGTGGCCTCCAGCATTTGCAGGGCAAAAGCTGTAGAGGAGAGCGCCAGACCAAATCCCGCCACCAGGGCAATGCTCGAATTATCAACCAAAAACGCGATCATGAGACTAAGCACCAACCCACAGGACATCACCTGCAGAGCACCCAAGCCAAGGATGTCTCGCCGCATCGACCACAGTCGTGAAGGTTTCATCTCCAACCCGATGATGAACATTAGAAAGACAATGCCCAGCTCGGCAAAATGCAATATATCTTCACCATTGCCCAGAATGCCAAAGACTGGGCCAATCACCAGACCGGCGGCAAGATAACCAAGTACCGTTCCCAAGCCCAACCACTTGAACACCGGGGCGGCCAGTACGGCACCTCCCAGGAGAACCACGGCTTGTATATACAGGGTAGGCGCGTCAGCCACGAAAAATCCAGTTTGGTTGCATTGAGTTGGGACTTATTGATTTCATACAGTTTGGTACCTTGAACCTGCAACCATAGAGTCTTATTGAGTGTCTGCAAACCGCGTTCCCCGCATCTCCTGCAACATTGGCACCAATTTATGACCGATCTGAAATTGCTTGAAAAAGAAGCGCTTAATCTAGTTACCCTGGCCAGGAAAGCTGGCGCAGACGATTGTGATGTTGTGGTTGCCAGCAGTGAATCATTGTCGGTTGGGGTACGGGAAGGCAAAATCGAAAATACCGAGCGCTCTGAATCCGATGCTCGCTATCTTCGGGTATTTTGCGGAAAGAAAGTTGCAAGTGTCGCGGCTAACCAGGCCGATAGTCTGGAGACTTTGGCAGAACGCGCAGTGGCAATGGCACGCGTGTCGCCGGAAGATGTTTTTCAGGGTCTTGCTGATCCTGAACGGCTCTTTGAAACTGAAACTCTGGAAAAGGAACTGGAAACGCTGGATCTGTGCGACACGCATCAACCATCCAGCACCGAATTGGAGAAAATGGCGCTTGAGGCAGAAGCTGCCGGCCGTGAAGTTAGCGGCGTTCAAAAATCAATGGGTGCGGGTGCCGGATGGAGTAGATCGGGGTTTGTGCTTGCAACTTCGAACGGATTTTCAGGCAGTTATCAACGTTCCGGATTTTCGAACTCGGCCGCAATGGTTGCCGGCGAAGGGACCGGTATGGAGCGTGATTATGATTATGATTCGGCAGTCCACCTTGAAAACCTGAAGGATCCGTCCGAAATCGGGCGCAGTGCGGGCGAAAGGGCAGCCCGGCGCCTTGGTCCTCGCCAGGTGGAATCTGGTGCGTTCCCGGTAGTCTTCGATCCACGGGTGTCAGCTGCACTTCTCGGCTCATTTGTCGGCGCAATCAATGCGGCTTCCGTTGCACGTAAAACCAGTTTTCTTCGTGAGCGAATGAATGAAAAAGTCGCAAGTGACTCTGTAACCATCGTTGATGATCCGATGATCCCCAGGCAATCCGGTTCACGCCTGTTCGATGGAGAAGGTGTTTCAGCTGAAAAGCTCATACCCGTTGAAAAAGGCATGTTGCTTGATTGGTTTCTTGATTGTGCCACCGCACGGGAGCTGGGACTTGAAACCAATGGGCGGGCAGCTAGAGGCGGGTCCGGCACCAATCCCTCTACCACCAATTGCTACATGATGGCCGGAGAAAAGCCACCAGAAGAAGTTATCGGGTCAATCGTGCAAGGTCTGTATCTCAGTGAGACCATTGGACACGGAATTAACATGGTAACCGGAGATTATTCAAAAGGTGCGTCCGGCTTCTGGATCGAAAATGGCGAAATTACTTACCCGGTAGCGGAAATCACAATAGCCGGAAATCTTGCAGAGATGTTTTGCAACATGACACCCGCATCAGATCTTGAATTTAAATATGGCATCAACGCGCCGACGCTCCTTGTAGAAGGGATGGTCATTGGTGGAAAATGAACCATGTCCGCTGGAATGGTCTGATCTTGACGATGCAGAATTGCTTCTACAAGCGGCAAATACTGCCGGTGAAATCTCTTTGAAGTATTTCAAGGCTGCAAATGAGGTCTGGTACAAAGGTGGCGATTCTCCGGTATCGGAGGCGGATCAGCAGGTAAACATATATCTAAAGAGAACGTTTGAATTCACCAGGCCAGATTATGGCTGGTTATCGGAAGAAACCGATGATGATCCTGTGCGACTGGACAAGCAAAAGGTGCTGGTGGTCGATCCAATTGACGGCACACGGGGATTTATTGAGGGGCGGCCAGAGTGGTGCATCTCGATTGCAATTGTTGAAGCTGGCCGACCCGTCGAAGCCGTTCTGTTTTGCCCGGCAATGAAACGCATGTTTCAGGCGAGCGCCGGAGGTGGTGCAACGGAAAACGGGACGCCCATCGCTACGGGCATACCTGAGGGACTTCCAAAGGTAACCGGCTCCAAAAAACTCATAACCACAATGCGAGAAAATATGAGCCGCATGGTGGACGTTACAGATTTCATTCCATCGCTTGCATACCGGATTGCAATGGTTGCAACGGGCGAACTGGATGCGGCATTTGCCAGACCTGGGGCAAGCGAGTGGGATCTGGCAGCGGCAGACCTTATATTAACAGAAGCAGGCGGCATATTGACCAATTCACAGGGTGAAGTGCTGGGCTACAACCTCGAGCAGGTTAACTCACCAGCGCTGATAGCTGCATCCCGGGAACACCACACAAGCATAATGAAGCTTGCGAAATCCGGCGGGATTCTACAATAGTTCAGCAAAATTAGGGTGTTTGGAGAACCAAATGGGCAAGAAAGACGACAAAAAGCAGTTACTTCACCTTGTTTTAGGCGGTGAATTGGCTGATTTGCAGGGAATTGAGTTCAGAGACCTGGATGCCCTGGACATTGTCGGCATCTATCCAAATTACAAAGAGGCCAAACAGGCCTGGAAATCCAAGGCGCAGCAAACAGTCGATAATGCCCATATGCGCTATTTCATTGTGCATCTTCATCGTCTTCTTGATCCAGTTGGCGACGAGACAACCAGCTAGATTATGAAACCTTCACAAAAATCGACTTCAGAACGCAGCCAAAAGCGGCCGGCGCGGAAGCTGTCGCGCAAAGCGATTAGAGCCATATCAGCAAGCCCGTTAACCGCGGCAGTTCTGGCACGCTTGTGTATCTGGTATCTGACCCTCGTATACAAAACCAATTCCTTTGCGGTAGATCCGCCGGACATTCTGGATCAAGTCAAACCACTTCAGCCGGTAATTGTTGGTGTTTGGCACGGGCAGCACTTTCTTATGCCTGCTATCCCGATTGGTCTTACCGCATCGGCAATGATTTCACGCAGCCTGGATGGTGAAGTCATCTCGCGGATTGTGGAGCATTTCGGCAGCCGTACAATTCGGGCTTCTGGCGGTCGCAATCAGAGTGAAACACTTAAAAAAGGCGGAATCACTGGATTCCTGGATATGCTTCGCGCGTTGGAAAACGGCGACAATGTTTTACAAACTGCCGATGTTCCGAAAGGAGTTGCCCGGCGGGCGGGCTTGGGTATTGTGATGCTTGCCCAGCGCTCTGGCAGACCTATTATCCCGCTGGCGATAGCGTCCAGCCGACGTTACGTGTTCGCCAAGTCCTGGGACAAAACCGCAGTCAATTTGCCGTTCGGGAAATCCGCAATATGTGCGGGAGAATTAATACATGTACCCGCAGATGCTGATAATGAAAAACTTGAGGGCTGCCGCAAATTGCTGGAAGATGAGCTCAACAACGCCACCCGGCGTGCCTATGAACTTACCGGGAAACCTGAATGAGTAATCTGGTTGCCAAAGTAACTTTGAAGACCTATCGGCTGATTGGTTTGGTTGCCTATCCGTTCATGGGACCATTCTTGCGGTTCCGGGCAACCCGTGGCAAGGAAGACCGCGAGCGTCGGTATGAGCGTTACGGCTACCCCAGCGCTGATAAGCCGGTTGGACCACTAATCTGGTTTCACGCCGCAAGTGTAGGCGAATCGATGGCCATCATACCGTTGATAGAACACGTCAATGAGCTGGGCATCAATTCGATCATGACGACAGGCACTGTGACTTCAGCCAAGGTAGTCAAACAACGTCTGCCAAGGGGCACGTTTCACCAATATGTGCCGCTTGATCTCAAACCTGCAGTGCAACGATTTCTCGATCACTGGCAGCCGGATCTGGCTGTTTTCACAGAATCGGAAATCTGGCCGATGACCATTCTTGAACTTGCGTCACGTAATGTTCCCCAGGTTCTTGTAAACGCCCGTATGTCAGACCGCTCTTTTACCCGATGGCGCAATGCCTCCGGCCTGGCTGAAGCACTTTTTGACAACTTTTCCCATGTAATTGCCCAATCCGAAGTGGATGCAGAGCGCTTCCGTCATTTGGGCGCAAGGCCGGTCCATGTATCGGGCAATCTCAAGGTTGACACCGACTCACTTCCCTTTGATCCCACAGAACAAAGACAAATCTCTGCGGCGATTGGCGAGCGTCACTGCTGGGTTGCTGCGAGCACGCATGAGGGTGAAGAAGAAGCTGTGGCCAAGGTTCATCATTTCTTGAAGAAGAAACTTGGAAATGTCTTGACTATTATTGTTCCCCGCCATCCTGACCGATCCGGTGCAATTGCAGGCCTTTTGAGCAATGCAGGATTGAACATTGCGATCCGTAGCCAAAACCAACCCATCAAGGCCGATACCGATATCTACCTGGGTGATACTATTGGTGAGATGGGGCTGTATCTGAGACTTGCGCGCATTGCCTTTATCGGGCGAAGCCTGACTGCAAGTGGTGGTCAAAACCCACTCGAACCGGCGATGACTGGAACTGCAATTCTGTCCGGGCAAAATGTTCACAATTTTCGCGAAACCTACAAGAACCTGCTGCAGGCTGGCGGAGTTCGGCTGGTCTCAGATGAGCAGATGCTCGCGGCAAACGTGGAATATTTGTTCAAGAATACCGAGGAGCATCAAAAAATGATTGATGCAGCACGCGAATGTGTTGAGGGCATGCGTGGTGCACTCAACACCACCAGCCGAATTCTCGATTCCTACCTGTTTCCATTAACGGTCAAGCGCGACCTGGAGGGCATGAACTAGTGGCGCTCGATGAATCCCCTCCATTTTGGTGGGAAAAAGCCAGCTGGCAAGCCTGGATGCTCTCCCCAATCGGTTACATGTGGGGAAAAGCTGCTGCGCAACGCATGGCGACAACCCCATCGACGTCCGTAGATGTGCCGGTGATTTGTGTAGGTAATTTTATAGTTGGTGGTGCAGGGAAAACCCCCACAACAGCTGCACTTGCAAAACATGCCCGCAACATGCGCTTAAAGCCCGGAATTTTATCACGTGGTTATGGCGGAGGCATTACAACGGCCACGATTGTGAAACCGGACAAACATAACGCCAATGATGTGGGTGATGAGCCCTTACTACATGCACAACAGGCAATTACCGTTGTCTCGGCAGATCGGGCAAGCGGAGCGGAACTGTTGGTTTCCCAGGGCTGCGACGTAATAATCATGGATGACGGCTTTCAAAATCCTTCACTCCAAAAGGACTGCTGTTTGATCGTGGTGGATGCCAAACGGGGACTGGGAAACGGTTACACCATGCCAGCCGGCCCAATGCGGGTTCCATTCAAGGAACAGCTTCGGCACGTGGATGCGACAATGATAATCGGTGCCGGGCCAGGTGCTGATCAAGTCGTCCGACGAACGGCACGTTCAGGCAAACCGGTTTTTCACGGCAAATTGGGCGTCATCGGCAGGACGAAATGGGCAGAGCAGAATGTACTTGCTTTTGCCGGCATTGCAGATCCGGAAAAATTTTACGAAACCCTTACCAGTATTGACGCCAATATCGGCGACCGCCAGTCATTTGGTGACCATCATCATTATACTGAGGAAGAATGTGAAGATCTGCTTGAACGGGCAGAAAGGCAAAAACTACAGCTTATCACCACTGCGAAAGACCATGTACGTTTGATGCGGATGGGAGACATACAATCGAAACTAGCAGAACACACCCATGTGCTTTCTGTGGAACTTGTGCCGGAAGACCCAAAGATGTTCGCCCGCATTCTGGAAGTTGCAACCGAGCACTGTAATCGGCGCAAGCTTTCAAAAACCCCGATAACAGCAAAAGCTGCAGCAATTTGAGTTTTGCCTATTCGTCAACCGGACCGACAATCACAACGGTTGGCTCCGTTGAAAGCAAGTTGCGGGCCACCCGATTAACATCATCGAGTGTTACCGCGGCAATTTGCGCTTCTCTCGTGTTGATGTAGTCAATCCCGAGATTCTGTGTCTGGAGAGCGACCAGCACCCGGGAAATTTTAGTTGAAGTGTCCAAATTGTTTATCGCGTAAGCACCGGTCACGTATTTACGGGCAGCCTCAAGCTCAGCTTCACTCACACCTTCAACTGCGACTTTCGCAATCTCAGCCTGTATGATGGATAATGTCTGATCCAGATTGTCAGCTCGGGTGGAAGTTGACGCCGTCAGGTAAGCAGTGTGATCGTAAGTCGAAATCCAGGATGCAACACTGTAGGCAAGCCCGCGCTTTTCACGCACTTCCTGATAAAGTCTCGAAGAAAAAGTGCCTCCCCCAAGAATGTGATTCATCAAATGTGCGGCGAAAAAATCAGGATCGCTGCGCTTTAATCCGGGATAAACAAGGGAAACCACCGCTTGCGGAACCTGCATGTTTATGGAGATTTTCTCTCCCAGTGACGGGGCAACCTCCTCAACGTCATGGATCGCTCCGGTATCTGGTAGTTCGCCAAAAATTCTGTCCAACGCCGTGATGAGTTCCTCGGCACTAATCGCTCCTACCACACCAACAGTCAGCGCCTGGCGGGTCAATATTCCCTTATGCATAGTGATGATATCCGAACGGGAGATATCGCCGATGCTTTCTTCATTTCCACTGGTATTCCGGGCGTAGGGGTGGTTTTTGAAAACGGCTTCACGCATGGCCCGACTTGCGATTGAATTCGGGTTTGTTCGACCCCGTTCAATTCCCATTCGAATAGCGTCGCGCATCCGTTCAATGGCATCGGTATCAAAACGCGGTTTTGTCAACGCCAGTTTCAACAGATCAAACGCACTTTCGCGTTCTGAGCGCAAAGTACGAATATTGGCTGAAAAATTATCCCGAGATGCACTAAAACCGAGTTCAACACCGAGTTCTTCCATGCGAGCCTGAAACGCCTTGCTATCAAGCTCACCGGCACCTTCATCCAACAATGCTCCAGTCAGACGCAGAGTTCCCTCCTTGCCCTTTTTGTCTTGGGAAGCCCCACCTTTGAAAGAAAACGACATGGAAATTATTGGAACTGAATAGTCTTCAACCAAAAGTGCCTTGATGCCGCCGGGACTTGTGACTTCCTGAATTTCGATTGCCGAGACATTTGTGACATTGATAAATGTCATGATCCCCGCGACCAGCATTGTCATTCCGGTAAAGATCAAACAGCGTAACTGCTTGCGTAGAAATACGCCCATCCTGTTACCCTTTCGGCCGCAAGTAGCTCGTCACAGAACGTGGCATCACCAGATATTTTCTGGCGACCCTATCAACATCCTCAACCGTGACCGCGTTAAGTTTTTCCGTCCAGTCCCTAACGTCAGAAATGGTTCCACCCATAGCCAACACAGATCCGTAAATGCGTGCAAGTGTCACCTGACTATCCTGCGCGTAGATGATTGACTTGAGAATGTTTTGACGCGCACGGACCAACTCTTCTTCCGTTACGCCCTCTTCAAGCAGTGTTTTTATCTGGGCGTCGATTGCCTGTTCGACTGCTCCCAGGTCGTTCTCACCTCTGGGACTTCCATAGACTACAAAATATGTCATGTCTCGCGCGGCACCTTGATAATACGCACCAGCACTAGAGGATATCTGGCTTTCCAGTACAAGTTTGCGATGAAACCGGCTGGTACTTGCTCCTCCCAGAACACCGCCTAGCAGGTCCAGCGCTTCAGCCTCGCCCGGACTGGCTTTTTGGTAAGATGGAACCAGGTAACTCCGGCGCCAGCTTGGTGTCGTGACCCGTGGGTCGGAATAGCTGACGGACCGCGCGACTGTTGGTTCTGGCTCTATCACTGTTCGCCGACTCAAAGGTTCGCTTTCTGCCTTGATCAATCCATAAGTCGCCCGGGCCAGTTCGAGCACTTCATCTGGTTCAACATCGCCAGCCACGATCACGACTGCATTGGAGGGCCGATACCATTTATCGTAGAAGGAAATTGCATCCTCGCGTGTAAGAGACCTGATTTCGTGTTCCCATCCAATAACCGGCGTTCCGTATGGGTGATGTACAAAAAGTGCGGCCTGGGCAGTTTCACTCAATATGGCATTTGGATTGCTAGAGACCCGCTGGCTGCGCTCCTCCAGGATGACTTCAAGTTCTGGTAGTACAACTGCATCGCTCAGCACCAGATTTCGCATGCGATCAGCTTCAAACGCCATCATTTTGCCAAGTGCTGATGGTGCGATCTTTTGATAATACCCCGTGTAGTCAGCCGTGGTGAATGCATTTTCTTCACCACCAATTTCGGCGACCGAATTTGAAAATGCACCTTCCTCGTGTTTTACAGTTCCCTTGAACATCAAATGCTCCAGAAAGTGCGCAATTCCGGATTTTCCTGGCGGGTCTTCAACCGAGCCTGCCTTGTACCAAATCATATGAGTAACAACCGGCGCACGCCGGTCTGGAATCACAACAAGCTGAAGGCCGTTTTCAAGAAAGTAGCTTGAGACAGCCGACCTTTCGGAATTTTCCGCGGAGCGGACTTCTGCAGGCATGATCAGGGTAATGAGAACAGCCAAACTGGTCAGGAATAATCGCATGAGGCATTACCTTCAAATTCAAACAGGCCAACTGTTGTATCGCCATAGCGGCGCTGGTCAAGACAATCAAACCCCTCCAACATCGGGGGAAATTGACTGGTAGATTCTTCCAGTACGAATGTTGCTCCGTCGGCTAACCAATGTCCATCTCGAAGCACCCTTGCGGCCCGTTCTCCCAGTTTCTTACCATATGGGGGATCGGCAAATGCAAGATTGAAGGACTGTACTTTATTATTACTGCCAAGTCTGGTCACATTGCATTTAGAAACCCTTGTCGCATCCTCAAGGTTTAGTGACAGGATGTTTGCGCGAATTGCACTTGTAGCTGCCCCGGTTTCCTCAACAAACATGCAAAAATCTGCACCTCGTGATATGGCCTCCAGGCCGAGCGCGCCAGAGCCTGCAAAAATATCGATGACCCGCTTTCCGGCAAAATCAATCCGGTTTGCAAGAATATTGAACAGGCTTTCCCGCGTCCGGTCCGTTGTTGGGCGCGTGCCTAATCCTTTTGGTGCAGAAAGATTGTGACCACGGAATTTGCCGCCGATTATGCGCATACTCAGCTTGACCGGTTCCGGTTGTGACGAGGTTTGGGTGTCGATTTTCTCGACGTGTTCCCTTTGGCATGGGCTGGGCGAGGCCGAGAGGTTGTCATGCGCTCAAGAACTCCGTCATTGGCAACACCACGTTTGGACTTTTGTGGTTTTGCCTTGCCTCTAGAATCGACTGCCTTCTTCTCGCTACGCGGGACTTCAGGGGTCAGATTAAATATCGGCGCGTCAAAGTCTGCCTGTGCTTCCCCAATCAGTTTTGCTCCGAGTTGGTCGCGCAGCGTTCGACTGCGGATTTCACGTGTTGAACCGGATGGCAATTCACCAAGCTGGAAGGGGCCAAAAGAAATACGGATCAATCGATTGACCTCCAAACCCAAATGGCCGAGCACTTTTTTGACTTCCCGGTTTTTGCCCTCGCGCAGGGAAACATTCAGCCAGGTATTCGTTCCTTGCTCATGGTCCAGTGTAGCTTCTATCGAGCCATACAAAACACCATCCACCGCGATACCATCACGCAAGCTATCAAGTTGTTCCTGCGTTACTTTCCCATGGGCGCGGACCCGGTATCGGCGTAGCCACCCAGTCGAAGGAAGTTCCAGCACACGCGCCAATCCGCCGTCGTTGGTAAGAAGCAGTAGCCCTTCGGTATTGATGTCCAATCGTCCAACGGTCATGACCCGAGGCAGTTCTTTTGGAAACAGATCAAATACGGTTCGCCTGCCCTCAGGGTCGCGGCTTGTCGTGACCGCACCGACAGGTTTGTGAAACAACCAAAGCCGTGTCCGCTCGCGACCGGCCACGGCTGCACCATCCACTTCGATGCGGTCATTTTCGCTGACGGTAAAGGCCGGGGTTTCAAGCAACACGCCATTCACCCGGACGCGACCGGCAGCAATCCAGGTTTCAGCTACCCGCCGCGAACAAAGTCCCGCCCTGGCGAGGCGTTTTGCAATGCGCTCCTTTACGAGGGTATCGGGATCAGCCACGACGGGTTGGGTCGGGGATTCGGCGTTGATGTCACTGGACCTTTTTTTCATGGCGTGTTCATAACAGGTCGCTTAACGCTATGCGAGACAATCTGAAAGGTCTTCTTGAGTGAAAAACAACGAATTCATGGATGAGGCGTTAAATCAGGCAAGGCTTGCTGTTTTACGCGGCGAGGTTCCTGTCGGTGCTGTCATCGCATCACGAGGTGAAATCGTTTCAGTGGCAGGAAATCGCACTCTTGAGTTAAAGGACCCAACTGGGCATGCGGAAATCCTGGCTATCCGGGAAGCAGCTAAAATTCTTGATAGTGAGCGGCTCCCGGAGTGTGATTTGTATGTCACGCTTGAACCTTGTGCCATGTGCGCGGCAGCCATTTCATTTGCCAGAATTCAACGATTGTATTTTGGTGCTCAGGACCGCAAATCCGGCGCCGTTGAAAACGGCGTGCACTATTTCTCTGACAGTAGCTGTCACCATGCGCCAGAAGTTTATTCAGGCTTTGCAGAAAGTGAATGCAGGGAAATTTTACAGGATTTTTTCAAGAAGCTCCGCGGCTGACAAACCACGAACTAGCAGACCAGCAAGTTAGGGCTATTCAATCCAGTGGCCAGAGTCGCGAGCCTTTTTCTCAGCCGCTGCTTTTTCCTCGATCGCATCCAGCTCGTCCTGAGAGTAACCAAGATCGCCGGCAACTGCGGTTGCGGCTGGAGTACGGTATTCGGAAGGTGGTTCCGTCAGGTATTTGCGTTTTGCGCCAGTTGAATAAGCAAGTTGGGCGCGCCGGCGCTTAACTTCCTTGCTTTCATCACCGTCGCCATTTTTCACTACATCAATGAACGCATTCCCATCATTGTCTGGATTAATTTTATCTCTTGGGGTTCCAACCCTGATACCATCCTTCTTACGCAACTGCTCCTCAAGCGGAAGGTTGCCGCTGCGCACATCAGCTTGAACTGCTTCGCCACGGATTCGTGCAATACGCTGGGCAGGAGTTTCCGGCCAATCCGCATTGGAGGTTGATTGTTCGATTTCCAGCGGTTGCGGCAAGGACGCAGTTTCTGCCGGCATTACCAGGTCCGGACGCGCGGAATAATCAATTTTGGCTTGTTCTTCCGGCTTGATCGAAAAGATTTTCGAAACACTCTTGAGGGTTTGCACTTCGTGTGAAGTACCGGTGCCGTAGGTAGTTCCGCCTACGCAGCCCGCCAAAATTGCGGTAGCAGCGATTAGCACTGAAGTTGAGATGAATCTTTTCATGTCAAACCCTAAACTTGATCCCAGAGGAAAAGCATTGGTGAAAGCCCGTTAGTTTCACGCACCATTTGCACGCCAATTGCGGCTACAAAACGGCTTTACAGTCCCTGTTTACCTCAAATCCGCAAATTGTTCAATCACAGAAATCCAGGCAACCGAGATTGGTTAACAGCCAAAGTGCACTATCAGGTGCTCCGCTCAATTTCGCGCATTGCATCTGCGTCCCTGACGCTCAAGTCGGGGTATTCGGGATCAGAGCCCACCTCAGGCAATACCCGCCAAGAGCGGGCGCATTTCGTGCCTTGCGCCAATTCCGGAACCACACCAACTCCGGACACTTCATCCAGCGTGAATGCATTAGCGGGACCAGCTTCAGAACGGATGTCGATTGCGCTGGTGATCGAAATTTCGGCCATATCCAGACCATCGGTTGCTTCCAACAAGTCTTTGTCACTGACATAGACAATTGGTGCCGCCTCAAGCGAAGAACCGATGCGCTTCTCACGACGCTCAATTTCCAGTGCTCCGGTAACGACCCGGCGAACCTTGCGGATTTTCTGCCATTTTGCAGCAAGTGCTGCGTCCTGCCACTCTTCGGGCACAGCAGCAAATTGTTCAAAGTGAACCGATTGGGCATCTGAGTGCCTGGAAAGCCAGCTTTCTTCCATGGTGAAGGGCAACATGGGTGCAAGCCATTTAACCAGATGGTTGAAGAGAATGTTGACCACTTGCAACGCTGCCTTGCGCTTCACGCTTGAAGGGGGATCGCAATAAAGTGCATCTTTACGGATGTCGAAGTAGAAAGCCGACAATTCGACATTCATGAAATTGTTCACCTGTGCGAATACACGTTTGAAATCAAACGCATCGTAGCCATCGCTCACCACCTTATCGAGTTCGCTTAGACGGTGCAGCATCAGGCGTTCGAGTTCTGGCAGCTCATTGAGCGGCAGTTCTTCGCCGTTGTAATGGCTCAATGTACCAAGCATCCAGCGCAGAGAGTTTCGCAGTTTGCGATAGGCGTCGACGGCAGTTTTGATAACTTCCGGTCCAATACGCTGGTCTTCGGCATAGTCTACAGAAGATACCCAAAGACGCAGAATATCAGCACCATATTGTTTAATAACCTCTTGGGGTACCACCTGATTACCAAGGGATTTGGACATTTTGCGCCCATCTTCAGCCATGGTGAAACCGTGGGTCAGCACCGTATCGTAAGGCGCACGCCCCCGCGTGCCGCAGGATTCCAGCAACGAAGAATGAAACCAGCCACGATGTTGGTCTGATCCTTCAAGATACAGATCAGCGGGCCACTTGAGATCCGGACGTTGCTCCAAACAGAAAGCATGGGTTGAACCGGAATCAAACCAGACATCAAGGATGTCTGTCACTTTTTCCCAGTTTTCCAAATCATCCACAAAACCATCAAGGAAGCGTTCTTTTGCGCCTTCAACATACCAGGCATCTGCGCCTTCTTTTGCGAAAGTGTCCTTGATGCGAGCCATAAGCTCATTGGATTTATCAAACTCCGGTCCGGGAATGACCTGTCCCGTTTCAGAGTTGCGGAAAACCGAGATCGGCACACCCCAGGCACGCTGGCGTGACAAAACCCAATCGGGACGGTCAGCGATCATGCCCTGTAGGCGCGATTTACCCCGCTCCGGTACAAAACGCGTTTCATCAATTGCGGTAAGTGCTGTCTGGCGCAAGGTGGCGTTACCGCATGCAGCATCTTTATCCATGTGCACAAACCACTGCGGTGTGTTGCGGAAGATGATCGGTTTTTTGGAACGCCAAGAGTGTGGGTATTCGTGTTTCAGACGACCACGGGTAAACAGATTATTGCGTTCAATAAGCGCCGTAATGACCGATTGGTTGGCATCGCCCTTCTTGCCCTTGTCATCAATGACACGTGCGGGACCACCTTCACGATCCGGGCCGAAACCCGGCGCATCTTCAGTGAAAAATCCGCCATCATCAACGGTGAAAGGAATAGCAGAGGATATACCCTGTGCCTCTATCTTGCTGGCGGATGCCATCCAGATTTCAAAGTCGTCGCGACCATGGCCAGGTGCGGTATGTACAAAACCTGTACCAGCGTCATCGGTAACATGTT
Source organism: Hyphomicrobiales bacterium (assembly GCA_021775415.1). Classification (GTDB taxonomy): domain Bacteria; phylum Pseudomonadota; class Alphaproteobacteria; order Rhizobiales; family Rhizobiaceae; genus JAALLB01. Next base: position 112,444 of record JAJFHV010000008.1, read on the forward strand.
CACCTTCAAGCATCGGAACCGTGAAATCGTATTCATCTGCGAGGCCTGACAGGGGATGGGCGAGTGAAACAGCAGCAAGTTCATCTGCGGTTACAGCACGCAATTTTTTGAAGGTGACCTTGGCTTTTTCGGCAGATTCCTGCGCAAGCCCATCAGCAAAAATCAGCTTGTCACCCGGTTGCGGTCCGAAGTCGTTTTCAGCGGATGCAACTTCATACAGGCCATATTTGATTCTGCCGGAATAGCAGACTGCCCGGTTCCCCGGGATTGTCCAGGGCGTTGTGGTCCAGATGACGATTGACACACCTTCGGCGGCCCATGTATTTATTTGGGTGTGAACAGGATTTAGAGTCTCGCTATCTGTTACAACAGGTGTCAACGGAAACTTTACCCACACCGTATCAGACTCATATTGCTCATATTCGATTTCGGCTTCGGCGAGTGCCGTTCGCTCGACCACTGACCACATGATCGGCTTGGAGCCCCGGTACAATTGGCCGGACTTGGCAAATTTCATCAATTCATTGGCGATGATCGCTTCTGCCTCATACGCCATTGTCAAATACGGATCTTTGAAATCACCCGTTACACCAAGCCGCATGAATTCCTCTGTCTGGACACCCACCCAGTGAGTGGCGAAGTCACGACATTCCTTGCGGAATTCGTTGATTGGCACCTCGTCCTTGTTTTTGCCTTTGGCGCGGTATTGTTCCTCGATTTTCCACTCAATAGGCAGCCCGTGGCAATCCCAGCCCGGGACGTAATTGGAATCAAACCCGCGCATCTGGAATGAGCGCGTGATGATGTCCTTCAAAATCTTGTTAAGCGCATGTCCGATATGCAAATGGCCGTTGGCGTAAGGAGGTCCGTCATGCAGAATGTATTTCGGGCGGCCTTGCGATTGCTCACGCAAGCATTTGTAGAGATCCATCTCATTCCAGCGGGCAATAATCTCCGGTTCTTTTTGTGGCAGACCGGCGCGCATTGGAAATTCTGTTTGGGGAAGAAAGAGAGTGGCGGAATAGTCGCGTACCTCGGAAGTATTTTTATCGTTCATTATCTTTGCAATTCTGTGGTGCCGATCGGGAACCTACCCATGTTCGGCACGGGCTCTCGGCCCATAACCAACGCTGTTTCAACTTGAAATTTGCCCATTTTGACAAGCCAGAGCGGGCCTTTCCCGGGACCCTGCAAACCAATTCGGTTTCAAACAGGGACCGGGCCACTAATTCGAACAGATATTCTTACGCCCAAACGCTTTAACATGGCAGGCTTTTAACAGTACCTGCCGCATGAATAAAGAGCCTGACGGCACAGTTTTCAGAAAACCTCTCCATTCAGTTTTTCAAAGATTAACCGGCGCATTTTTCTGGTGACCCATCGAGGGAAAGTTCTCCCTGCCAACCACGCAAGTTTCGCAACAAGCCCCGGATAGTAAACCGCCCTGCCTTTCAAGGCTGCCGATACCAGTTTTTCAGCCATCAGCGAAGGTGGCATCCGCCATTTAACATTCGAGCCATCCGGGGCGTGCCGCTCAGCATGGTCGGTTCGAATGGCACCTGGAAAGGCACAACAAACCCGAACACCTCGTTTTCGAAACGGTTTGCGTACACTCTTGGCATATATCGCAACCGCATCCTTTGATGCTGCATAACTTGCAGCACCAGGATATCCAAGTACGTGGGAAAGCGAAGACACAAAAACCAGGCTTGAACCTTCTTTCATTGCACTTTCGGCCACCAGCCGATTTGCCAGCACAAGGGGTGCCATCGTGTTGACGGTCAACACCATTGTGTGGGTGACATCAGGAATTTTTTCAAACCGGCCGGTTGCACTGATACCGGCCACCATAAAGGCTATATCAAACGGCCCCCGTGCGAGTATGCGCATGGTGTTCTCATTCAACTGTTTTCTGTCACCAAGATCTGCAGGGATGCCAATTATAGTATCGAGACTGTCATGATGAAGGCGAAACAGGCCAGGCTCATCGAAATCCACTGCAACAACTTCATAACCAATTTTACTAAGATGCAAGGTCAACGATTTGCCCAGTCCGTTTGCGGCGCCAGTCACCAAGGCCCGCTTTCTGTTCAACCCTGCATGGTGCGCACTCATTTGAATTTCTCCGCGACCACCAAAGAGCGAAGAAAACCCATTGCCCAGTCAAGATGACCGACACGCACGACTGACTTGCTTCCTTTTATCAATGCAAAAATGTGCGCTGCGGCAAAGTCGGGATTTACAAAGAACCGGTGGAACCATCGTTTCGACAATCCCGCCCTTTTGTGCATGTCTGTTGCAATCGCACCCGGTTCTATGATCTGCACCGCAATTCGGCCCCGCCATTCACTTTCCAGTGCCCGTCCAAAACCAGCAAGGCCAGCCTTGGAAGCTGAATAGCTTGCAAATTTCTGGTTTCCATGGCGTGCGGCAGAACCAATCAAGGTTACCTTTCCATTGGTGGCGATATCCAGTTTGTCGTGGAGTGCTCGTGTGATGAGGATGGGGGACAGGAGGTTTACAGCAAGGGTTTCCTCCAATGCGTCAACAGTTTCAGCTTCCGGGAGTGTCACCCATCCAGCGCCTGCATTGAGGATCAGGTGATCCAACCCATCCCAACCTTCCTGGTTCAGAAATTTCGAAATTTTTCGCGCAACCTGCGGCTTACCTTGATTAGCCTGAAGATATTTAACATTGCGGGGCCAATCTGCCGGCAGTGCATCATGGTTCCGGCTGCCGGTACCAATTACATCGGCACCATCTTCACAAAACAACTTAAGCAACCGATACCCTATGCCGTCACTGGCACCTGTGATCAGCACGCGTAGTTTTTTGCTGTCCCGCTTAGTCGTCATGCATTGTTGGCCACAGTCCCTGTTCCGGCCCAAATGCGGCTAGAACAGCCTTGGCTTCCACACAATCTTTATCCATTTGCGCAATCAGTGTTTGGGTAGAATCAAATTTTTCCTCACCGCGCAACCACCCATACAGGCACACCGTCAATATTTCCCCGTAGATTTCACCAGTGAAATCAAAGAGAAACGTTTCCAGCAACGCCTCGCCATTATCAAATGTAGGACGCCGCCCATAGCTTGCCACACCATCATGCAAAACGCCGTCCTGTGTCATGGCCCGGACCGCATAAATGCCATGCCGCAGGGTGCATTCCGCGGGCAGCGCCACATTGGCGGTTGGATAACCAAGCTCGCGCCCAAGTTGCTTGCCTTTGATAACCTCATCACGGGTGCGAAATGCGTACCCCAGCAGGCCGTTTGCCATTGCAACATCTCCCAGAGCAAGACTGTCACGAACCCGGCTGGATGAAATAGTCTCACCCCCTTCATCGCTGAATGCTTCGATGATTGTTACGCCAAAACCATATTTTTTTCCTGCATCGGACAAGAATGCAGGGCTTCCCTCGCGGCCTTTACCAAAGTGAAAATCATACCCCGTTACGACATGACTGGCCCCTAATTCGCCGGCCAGAACGTCTTCAACAAACTTGCCAGCACTTGTGCCGGCAAATGCAGCATTGAATGTGTGCTCAATGACCGCATCAAATCCCATTTGAGAAACAAGTCTTGCCTTCGTATAGGCGTCGGTCAGCCGAAAAACCGGTTGGTCCGGCTTAAAGAATGTACGTGGATGCGGCTCAAACGTCAGAACGATTGCCGGGACGTTCAATTTCCGGGCTTTATTTAACGCCTCCTGCAATACCGATTGATGGCCCCGATGAACGCCATCGAAATTGCCAATCGCCACGACTGAGTTTTTCAGATTGGCAGGCAAGTTGGCGGGATCAGGAATGCGGCGGAATTTCATTTATATCATCCAGGAGAGCAACAGTCTCATTTCACAAATTGTACTACCATACGAGACTCGGCATCCAGCCAACTGGGCTGGTCTGGTTTTCTGCAAGGAACTTTTGAAGTTCCAATTCTGCCTCATCTGTATCACTTGCATACTCGCCTGAATGAATACCATTGCTGATAAACAGTGCATCTACGCCGAAATCACGCGCGCCTGCAATATCGGTTGGCAATCCATCACCTATCGCCAGCATTCGGGATTTTTCCGGTGTACTGCCCAGAGCTGCAGAAATCTTTTCCAGTGCATGCTCATAAATTGGTGCATGGGGCTTGCCAACAATATGTGTCGTTCCGCCAATTGCCGCATAATCCCTGGCAAGGGCTCCTGCGCACCACAAAAGCTGATCCCCATATTCGACCACCAAATCGGGGTTTGCGCATATAAACGGCAAATCAAGACTTGCCAACCGCAGAAGGAGATCACGGTAATCGGCCGGTGTTTCCTTGCGATCATCAAACAGACCCGTGCACACGACACCTGCCGCATCCTCTGGCTCGCTAAATGTCACATCAAGTCCTTCGTAAAGCGTGAAGTCACGTTCGGGGCCAAGATGATAAACCGGACCGTCCAGTTCACTCACCAGACTTCGTGTTGCATCTCCAGAGGTTACGAGATCATCAAATACGCCATCTGGAACCAGCAGGTTTGCCAATTGTTCAAGTACCGGCCCTTGGGGGCGTGGCGCATTGGTAATCAAGACGACCACACCGCCCAGTTCCCGAAAACGCGAAAGGGCATTGGCAGCATCCTGCCACACGGCCTTGCCATTGTGCAAAACGCCCCAGACGTCACACAGGATCGCATCATAGCGGTCGGCTAACTCATCCAAGCCGTTAATTCGGGGAGTATTTTTCATGGTTTTGTAAGCACCTAGAGCCAATTATTTTGGCTGGTTGGCATAATCGGCCCGGCTTAACAATGTTTGATTACTATATTGCGGCAATAATCTTTCATATTCTCTCGTTTGCTCCATAATGAAATCCGGTCTCGGGAAGCAACCTCCTGTTTCGGTGTATGTTCAGGTTGCGGAAATGGACGGCGTGGTAGTGAAGCGTATTATAACTTTGTTTTTGGCACCCATGTTTGCCATCGCGGTTGCTGCCGCCTGTGTAGAAGCTTGGATACTTTACGGCAATCAAATTGAGCCAGGTTTGCTTGAACTTGCAATGGTTGCCAGTGCTGCCTTTTCCGTTGCACTCGTATTGGCAAATCACATTACGCAATGGGTCACTTCTTCGAAAATTTCAAAACTGCATGAAGGTGTAAGAGGTTATGAGCGCGACATACGCAAACGAATAGAAACCGTTTCTGGTACCGCCGCCAAATTATCTGACCTCGAGGAATTGGCTGCACGCCTTGATGCACTGGAAATCAATGCAAAATTGGCCAGCGACCAGCGGTGCGAGCCGAATGCCCGGATACTGCTTGATACATCAGCTGAGTCCGGCGAATTTTCTGACTCAATCCGCCACGCTTCGGCAGGTGGCCCAAATGTTATACCGCTCGACCCCGCAAAACGTGCAGCAACACAATTAACAGATGACAATTCGGTATCCAGGCTCCCCCGCAATTTTTCTGGCCTTATCGATAACGGTCAGTTGAAGATGTATTTACAGCCGCTTGTCACCCTGCCAGAACGCACCGTCCCGGGTTACGAGGCGTTTGCCCGATTGGAGCTTGACGAAGATACCATCATTCCGGCCTCCGAATTCCTGCCCAAAGCCGTTTCTACCAAGGTGATTGGAGCGATAGACCGCGAAATTCTGGAACAGGCCATAGTGTTGTTGCGATCCCTGAGACGCAAAAAACAAAACGCTGAAGTCTTTTGGAATATTTCTCCTGCAACACTGCAATCGAAATCAGCATTTGCCCTGATAAAGGAGACGCTGGCTGCCAATACTGCGCTGGGTCCTTTTCTTGTAGCCGAGATTTCGCAGAATGATTTTGCGGAGTTTGGCAAGAAGCAGCAGAGCAGACTGTCAGCCATTCGCGAGTTGGGATTCAAATTGTCGCTTGACCAATGCACAAGCCTCGAGAGTGCAGAGTGGATCGCGGCCAGTGGGATGTTTTCATACATTAAAGTTCCCGTTTCAACGCTTGAACAATATGCTGAAACGGAAACAGAAAACATCGGCGGACAACTTACCAGCTTGTTTCATGAGACTGATATTCGCTTGATTGCCACTCATGTCGAACATGAAAACCAGGTTATGCAGTTGATCGACAATGACATTGGCCTGGCACAGGGGAATTTGTTCAGCGTACCTCGTCCTCCAAAGGCCGAACCCGGCGCGACCGGTATACCGGATGCCGGCAAATTGGGGTAAATCCCGTTAACCCCAATTCTGCGATCCGCAAATTCATACCGGAAGCTCTTGACAAAATTGGGGAATATACCTATCTCCCTGGCTGTTAGCACTCTTGTTACAGGAGTGCTAATTTGTTTGAAACGTTGAAAGCGCATGGTGCGCAATCACTAATGGGTAGAAATCATGGCAAAATTGAAATTTCGTCCACTACATGACCGTGTGGTCGTTCGCCGGGTAAATTCCGAGGAAAAAACAGCTGGTGGCATTATCCTCCCAGATACTGCACAGGAAAAACCTTCCGAAGGTGAAATTGTAGCAGTTGGATCAGGTGCACGCGACGAAGCCGGTAAGCTGGTTGAGCTTGATGTTAAGGCGGGTGACTTGGTGTTGTTCGGCAAATGGTCCGGTACCGAAGTCAAGATCAATGGTGAAGACCTGTTGATCATGAAAGAATCCGACATCATGGGAATCATTGGCTGAACCATCAGCTTTTAATCCAGTAACTCAGTAATCAAAGTGAGCAAGCCGCAAGGCTGCTCCAAAAGGAGCTAAGAAATGGCTGCCAAAGAAGTAAAATTCGGATCGGACGCGCGCGATAAAATGCTGCGTGGTGTCGATATCCTTTCAAATGCAGTAAAAGTGACCCTCGGCCCTAAAGGTCGCAACGTGGTCATCGACAAATCCTTCGGCGCACCGCGCATCACCAAAGACGGTGTATCAGTTGCCAAAGAAATCGAGCTTGAAGACAAGTTTGAAAACATGGGCGCACAAATGCTGCGCGAAGTTGCTTCCAAAACCAACGATATCGCTGGCGATGGTACGACTACTGCGACAGTTCTCGCCCAGTCTATTGTTAAAGAGGGCGCCAAGGCAGTTGCTGCAGGCATGAACCCGATGGATCTCAAGCGCGGTATTGATACAGCAGTTGGTGAAGTCGTTGCTGATCTTCAGCGCAAAGCCAAGAAAATCAAAACCTCAGAAGAAGTAGCCCAGGTTGGCACTATTTCTGCAAACGGCGAAAAAGAAATTGGCGACATGATTGCCAGTGCCATGCAGAAAGTTGGCAATGAAGGCGTCATCACGGTTGAAGAAGCGAAAACTGCTGAAACCGAGTTGGAAGTTGTTGAAGGCATGCAGTTCGACCGCGGTTATCTTTCACCGTACTTCGTAACCAATCCTGAAAAAATGATTGCTGATCTGGAAGATCCGTACATTCTTCTGCACGAGAAGAAACTCTCGAACCTGCAGGCAATGTTGCCAATTCTGGAATCAATCGTTCAGTCCAGCCGTCCGCTTTTGATCATCGCTGAAGATGTTGAAGGTGAAGCGCTTGCGACACTCGTAGTCAACAAACTACGCGGTGGCCTCAAGATTGCTGCGGTTAAGGCACCAGGTTTTGGTGATCGTCGTAAAGCCATGCTGGAAGATATTGCAATCCTGACCGGTGGCCAGGTGATCTCTGAAGATCTTGGTATCAAACTCGAAAACGTGACGCTGGACATGCTTGGTACTGCCAAGAAGGTCAACATCACCAAAGAAAACACCATCATCGTTGATGGCGCCGGTAGCAAAAAAGACATCGCCGGTCGGGTTAACCAGATCAAACAACAGGTTGAAGAAACTTCTTCCGATTATGATCGTGAAAAACTGCAGGAACGTCTTGCGAAACTCGCAGGCGGTGTTGCCGTGGTCCGTGTTGGTGGATCAACAGAAGTTGAAGTGAAAGAAAAGAAAGACCGTGTTGACGATGCACTCAATGCAACCCGCGCTGCGGTTGAAGAAGGTATCGTTCCTGGTGGTGGTGTGGCGCTTCTGCGCGCTGCCCGTTTCATTGACGCCAAAGGCGACAATGCTGACCAGGCTGCCGGTATCGCCATCGTTCGACGTGCACTTCAGGCTCCGATCCGTCAGATCGTTGAAAATGCTGGCGATGAAGGATCAATCGTGGTCGGCAAAATTGAAGACACAAACAAAGCGTCTTTCGGTTACAATGCCCAAACCGGTGAATATGGTGACATGATTACCATGGGTATTATCGATCCGGTTAAAGTTGTGCGTCACGCACTTCAGGATGCTGCTTCAATCGCCGGCCTGTTGGTAACAACAGAAGCCATGGTTGCTGATGCACCGAAAAAAGACGCAGCTGCTGCACCTGCAATGCCTGATATGGGCGGCATGGGCGGTATGGGCGGCATGATGTAAGCTTCGGCTAACATCTTAAGCCATTTAAGGGCGGTTCTTCGGAACCGCCCTTTTTGTTTGTTCACCACCGATCCCGATCACATAGGTGAACAGTCTGTTTCAAAAACCAAACTGCCAGCGATAACTCAAAGCCGCTATAAACACCGCTTAAATGAATCACTCACAAAGCTTTGGAGAAAATAAATGAACAATAATGTTGTATTGCTGATCGCCCGGATATTGCTGGCAATCATTTTTATAGTCTCAGGATTTGGGAAATTTGGAGATATAGCGGGCACAGCGGGGTTCATCGCATCAAAAGGATTGCCGATGTCGGGCTTGCTCGCCTGGGCAACGCCCATACTTGAAGTGATTGCAGGTGTAGCAATCGTTGTTGGGTTCCAGACCCGGCTGGCAGCGTATGCGCTTGCAGCTTTCTGTGTGCTGGCTGCCGTAATCTTCCATACAGATTTCAGCAATTTCGTTACGAAATTGTTTTTCATGAAAGATCTGGCGATTGCCGGTGGCTTGCTGGCGCTTTCCGTTGCAGGAGCAGGCAGCATCTCGGTGGATGCCAAACGCGGCTAAATCAGCAATTCATTACGTTGAAAAGGGCGGCTCTTCTGAACCGCCCTTTTTCGATAGAATTACAATTTGGCTGATTAAGGGGTTAAACACCCACCGATTTTTTTAATCGCATGACACGATTGTAAGATGCCGCAAGCTCCGACTGCTTTATGCGACCATCTTTTACTGCAGCAGTAATCCATCCGACCGCATTTGCCGGCAAGTCCGCATCGTAACTCAGGGAATTTGAAAGCAGCAGCAAATCATTTCCTGCCTGAAGGGCCATAATGATAGCCTGCTTGAGGCTAAAGCTTTTGCGGATTGCGCCCATATCAAGATCGTCAGTCAGAATCACGCCTTGATAGCCCAGCTTGCCACGTAAAATGCTGGCAATTGCCTTGCGGGAGAAGGTGACGGGTTCCTTACCGTTGCTAAAAGCGGCGTTATAAAGATGTCCACCCATGATGAGCGGAGCCCGGCTAGCAAGTTTTTGAAATGGAACAAGCTCTGACTTCGACCAGGTTGAGGAGATATCAACAAAACCGTCATGGCTATCGCCTCGTGATGAACCGTGGCCGGGGAAATGTTTCAACGAACAGGCAACACCGGCGCTTGAAAAGCCATCCACAAAGGCGGATGCATAGGCGGTAATCCGGTCCACATCGGTACCAAAACTGCGGCCATACTTGCCAATCACCGGGTTTTTCGGATCATGAACATCCACTGAAGGTGCCATGTTCAAATTAAAGCCTGCGGCGCGTAATTCGCGGCCCGCCTTGGCATAGATTACTTTTGCTTCTTCAACACTTTTGTTGCCGGCAACCCATTTCGCGGTCGGGATTGGTGTAAACCCGTGTTTTTTACCCAGGCGTTGAACCTTGCCACCTTCCTGGTCGATCGCAAGCAAAACACCACTATTGGCTTTTGCCATCATGGCAGCAACTCCAATTACAGCATCCCTGCCCTTGACGTTGTGGCGCAGGAAGAGTGCACCACCTGCCCGGCCATTTGCGATATGAGCAGTAAGCGCTTTGGAGGAATTGTGCCCGGTATTTGAGCCAGGAAACCCTACAACAAGCAGTTGACCTGCCATCTTTGAAACTTCAGCTGCCTCTACCCGGCTTGCCCGCATCAGAGCTGGAGCGCCAATACTGCCAGCGACAGCAAGGCCAAGAAATCTTCTTCTGTCAATTTTCGGGTTCTGCAACTGGGTTCTCCTACCGACGCGTAACGTGCACCTTAGTTGCCTACAAGCGTGGCCATTGCAAGGCGTAATTGCCGCGAGATTTCCTGTGCCTGATCTGAAAACCCGGTTGTCCTGGAGACAATCAGATTGGCCTCCGATTTCAAGATCACTCCGTCAGACAGAATTTTCAACTGGTTGGCCTTCAAAGTTGATCCGGTTGATGTGATATCAACGATTACATCTGCCTGGCCGGCAGAGGGGGCTGCTTCCGTTGCACCTAGGCTTTCAACGATGCGGTAAACGGCAATGCCGTGGCCTGCAAAAAAGTGCTGGGTAAGCTGCCAGTATTTCGTTGCAATCCGTAACCGGCGGCCATGACGGGAACGAAATTCCGCTGCCACATCGTCCAGATCAGCCATGGTGTCCACATCCGCCCAAGCCTTGGGCACCGCTATCACAACATCTGCCTTTCCAAATCCCAGCCTTACCGCAAAGTCCAGACTGCTTTCCGCATCGGCGGTAATTTCACGGGCCAAGTCTTCACCCGTAATACCCGCATGGAGATTGCCATTAACCAGTTCGCGCGCAATCTCTGTTGCTGAAAGAAAGGCTACATCAATGCCTTCATCAATGCCCGGCACTCCTTTCAGTACACCCTGGTAGCTGCGGGCATCACCGGGCAATTCCAGGGTGAAGCCAGCCTGGGCGAACATTTCTATCGATTGCTCCTTGAGGCGACCCTTGGAGGGAATGGCGAGGGAGAATGTCATTTGCCTGCCTTCGTCAGCCTATCAACCCAAATCGAGAATCCCACCGCCGGTACAATCGCTGGCGACCCCAAGAGGGTCATCAACCGGTCATACCTGCCACCACCGGCAACCGGCTTGTCGAGGCCCGGACGATACAATTCAAATACAATGCCGGTGTAGTAGTCGAGCCTGCGGCCAAAACCTGCGCAGTAGCGCATCGACGACAGCGCAGATGCATGATCTGCGAGACCCTCAATCCGCGCCAGCATTGCCTGCTTGGCACCACTGAGTGAAATTGCATGGGTCTGCTCAAAACTGTTCAACGTGTCTGCAGCTTCTGCGATATCCACATCAATTGCCAAAAATGCTTCCAGCGCATCACGTTTGGGCTTGCTCAGCTTGACCGATGCAAGTTCGGCTTTTTCGAACAACCGATCAGCAATTGCCTGTGGTGTGCGACCGCCACTTAGTGGCAGATTGGCTGAAGCCATCTCGTCAGCCAGCCAATCAATGACTGCATCACGATTGCCGCTATCCAGACGCTCCCGGATTACAGCAGGCAAGTCAGTAAAACTGTCGTTCATGCCATTGGAAATCTTTTCGAGACTGTCACCAAGAATTTCCTTGTCACCAAATCCACGCACCAGTTTCTTGCGCCATGCGCCGGGGATTTCCAATGCTTCAAGCAGGGCAACAAAAATTGCCTGATCACCCAGCACCAATTCGAGATCGTTTTCTCCAGCAGCCTGCAACGCGCCAATTGCATTTGTGAGTGACTGGATATCTGCGTTGTTGAAGTCGCTTGCACCGAAGTCCTCAATGCCTGCTTGGGTAAACTCTTGTGCATCAAATTTGCGTTGGCGAAACACCGTACCGCAGTAGGCGTAGCGACCGCTGCCGTTGCCTTCTTCCAGATGCTTCAGGCAGACGGGGATTGTGAACTCAGGGCGCAGGCACAGATTGCGGCCACCATTTTCACTGGTGATGAATATCCGGCGGCGCAAATCCTCGCCTGCGGTATCCAGAAACGGATCCGCCGGTTGCAGCAAACCAATTTCGGGGAATGTGCAGGACTCTCCTGTGAAGTAGTCCTTCAGACGGACTGCGATGTCGCTAGGACCGGTCATCGGATTACGCGTCGCCACCGGCCTGCTCGGCGAGCAGTCGTTTTACTTCTGAAACCAGATCACCCGCATCAATTTCAAACTGACCGGGCCGGGTTTCACGCCATTCTTCATTGGACGCGATTGCATCGGCCTGTTTACGACCTTCGATCAAGTCCTTGATCTGGATTTTACCGTTTGCGCGTTCATCGGAACCCTGAATGACTGCAACCGGACAACCGCGCCGATCGGCATATTTTAGTTGATTGCCGAATTTCTTCCAGTTGCCCTGATACATTTCGGCGCGAATGCCACCTTCGCGAAGTTGCTGAGTGAACCGCTGATACTCACCCATCGCTTCACCATCCATGACGGTGACAAGCACAGGGGCAACGCTAACGGAAGCATCCAGTTTGCCTAAATTTTTGAGCGCTGTCATCAGCCGTGAAACGCCGATGGAAAATCCGGTGGCCGGTACAGGCTCACCGCGAAAGCGTGAAACAAGCCCGTCATAACGTCCGCCACCAGCGACGGAACCGAAGACTACCTCCTGGCCCTTTTCATTCACAACCGGAAAGGTCAATTCGCATTCGTAGACCGGACCGGTGTAGTATTCCAGGCCACGGACGCAGGTCAGATCAAATTTAACTCGATCTTCATTAAAGCCAGCTTGCTGAACCATGCTTAGAAGAGCTGTTGTTTCGAAAACAGATTTGGTCAGTTTCTTTTCTTCTTCGGAAAGTTCACCACTTTTTTTGTTGGCGCCAATGATTTTGCCACCGTCAAATACCGGAAAAATTTCAAATGCCATAAGAATATTCATAAGCATAAGAACGGAGTTTATAGAATAATCCTCACCCTCATCTTCTGAATGGTCCAGGCGCTCTTTGTTCAATGAGTAATCAATGCCCACAAACCCATCACGATCTACGATATCACGTTCTAAGCGTGAAAACTCTTCAACACCTTTGCCTGATGTAAAAGCTGCTTGGCATGTGATTAACCAACCAAGACCATCCAATTGCAATTTTGAAAGTTTCAAACCTTCCATCCAGTCGCCACTCTCGTCTTGGCGTCCGGAACCTAATAATTTTGAAACTTCCTCTGAACCCAGTCTGTCGAGCTTATCAAGAGCCCTCAGGACACCTAGTCGTCGGCCACTATTCTCATCGCCCCCAAGGCCGATTGCCTCCATCACACCGTCCAACACTTTGCGGTTGTTGACACGGACGACGTAGTCACCTCGCTTGATGCCAACAGCTTCCATCACATCTGCCAGCATCATGCACATTTCAGCATCTGCCTGTACGCCGGGAGCACCTACGGTATCCGCATCAAACTGCATGAACTGACGGAAGCGGCCCGGACCCGGCTTTTCATTGCGGAACACCCAACCGGCACGATAGGTCCGGTATGGCATTTGTATTTCGTTGAAATTTTCAGCTACATGACGGGCCAGCGGCGCAGTCAAATCATAGCGCAGGCTCATCCATTGATCATCATCATCGGTGAGTGAAAACACCCCCTCATTGGGCCGGTCACTGTCCGGCAGGAACTTGCCCAGCGCATCGGTGTACTCAAACATCGGGGTTTCGACCGGATCAAACCCGTAGCGCTCATAGACTTCCGCAATCTTTGCTATCATCGCTTCGGACGCACGTATATCTTCCGCCGAGCGATCAACAAATCCGCGCGGCAGGCGGGCTTTCAGTTTCTGCGGCTTTTTCTTTTTGTCGGACATTTTTCTATCTGCTTCGTTACTTTGACTTATGGGCAAACCGGCAGCATGAAGCAAGCCGGTAACTGGATCATCGGCTTGATCTGGAACACAACTTCTTGCGGATTTTTTGCAATAAGAATTCTATTCCGGATCAAGTGCCGGAATGTCGATGGCCATCTGTGTGACGCAAAACTGTTTTGCAAACGAAATTCATGGGCGTGTCATAGGGTCAATTACAAAAAACAGCAAGTCCGGGAGTGTTACGGCCGCTTAAACTTGTTGCGCTCCGCTTCTATCGTATCGCGGCAAAAACACGTGTCGATATGATCGTTGACCAGACCCATTGCCTGCATGAATGCATAGGCGGTTGTCGGGCCAACAAATGACCAGCCGCGCTTTTTCAAATCCTTGGAAAGGGCGACGGATTCTGGCGAGGTTGTTTGTTTCATCAACCACTCATGGGTTACTCCATCGGGCCTTGCTCCCTTTGCAGGTTCAAACGACCAAAAATAACGCGCAAGCGATCCCTGTTCTTTAATCAGATCAAGTGCGCGGTTTGCATTGTTGATTGTGGAAGCAATTTTACCGCGATGACGAATGATGCCGGCATCCTGCAGCAACCGCTCGATATCCGGGTCACCCATCCGGGCAACTTTACCAATTTCAAAATTCTTGAAGGCTTTCCTGAAATTTTCGCGCTTCCGCAAAATTGTTAGCCAGGACAGGCCAGCCTGAAATCCTTCCAGACAAATTTTTTCAAACAGCTGATTGTCGTCACCCACTGGCACACCCCACTCGGAATCATGGTAGTGCAGATACAGCGCGTCCATACCCGGCCACCGGCATCGATGCTTTCCATCCACATTACCTGCACCTGCGCCTGTTTCATCTGTCATAATTCACCCAGTTATCAAATTTCGGAAAAACACACCGTAATGCCAACCTCATGCCAGTCAATGTCAGCATAAGAGAGTTTTTTCTTGATTGTATTGAATTAGCGAATAGTTTGGCACCATCGAACAATACGGTTGGTCAATGATTCACTACATCTCAGCTTGTCTTCAGGCGAAATACCATTTTCGCAGCCACGGTAGGACGATGTTAGCGTGCCTGCTGTCAGCTGCTGTTCTTATAGCTGGCTGGACTGGCTCAGCATCGGCAGCAAGTGATATTGAACTGGTGCGCGGTTTCAATCTGACAGTCTTTGGTGCCGAATATTCGCCATTGGGCATCCAGTCGCGTTATGTCCGCAAGTTCCGTGGAACCGTGAAGTTCAAGGTTCACAATCTTTCGAGCAAAAACCGCAATTCCCAGGCTCGCAGGTTCATTCAGGGATTGAGCGGCAAGATTCGCGGTTTGAAAACCCAGATTGTGGGTGGTTCCGGATCAGCCAATTTCAACGTCTATGTGGTGGACCGTGCGGATTACAAAGATACCGTGCGCAGCAAGGTTTACCGTCGCGCCAATGCGCAGGTGCCGGGCAAGTGCCTGGTGCGCTCGGTGTTTTCCCGCAACGGCATTGTTCGCTCAGATGCGGTAATTGTATCGGACGAAGGTGAAGCACTTTTCAAACGATGCCTGGCCGAGGAAATCCTGCAGGGGCTTGGCCCGCTCAACGAGCATACGAGTTTGCGCCAAAGCATGTTCAATGACCGTACAAAGCACACAAACTTCACCAAATTCGACCGGTATATCCTGAACATGCTGTACGACAAGCGTATTCAAAATGGTGCGTCACCAAAAACGGTCAATGCGGTATTGCCTGCAGTTTTGCGCGATGTACGTCGGCACCTGAACTAAATTCTGATTAGGATTGTGTTAACGCTTTCACTGAAAGCTTTATTTACCAAGAAAACATCAAGTTTTAGCTTTTGCGTTCAGATTCATAATTCGCTCTCAAAGATGAAGCAGAATTGGTCACAGATAAAAGTGGAGTTGCTGACAGGCGCTTCGCACTTTTCCAGTTAGACGATTAGTTGAGAGTACGTCATGAATACCAAAGCCCTTTTGCTGCTTGTCGCAGCCCTAATAATTTATCCAGTTCAACCGGTTGAAGCAGGTGACCGGTATTCCACACCACCTCCAACCACCCTTTCACCCGATCTCAGCTCTCCCTGGTTACTTCAACTGGGAGATGCTCCAAACACCCGCAAAACCAGCGCCCCAGCTATCGAGCAACGCAACACATTCGGTAATCATGCGGTTAAACGTCGGAAAACCTGGAAAGTTCCAACTTTTAGCGGGTTTAAGCCTGATCCCAACGCGACCGGCATTTTTCGTGTATTTGCCAAGCCCGCAAACAACCGTCGTTCCGGCACAACCGGTGTGAATGCACCGAAAAAACAGCCGTTAATCCGCGCCAAGAAGAAACCGCAAATTGCATACGCCAGCCAACCGGCACGCAAACCAGAGCCGGCCAGAAAACAGCTTGATCCAAAGTTCTTGCCGCAAACGATCACCTATCAAACCAACCAACCAACCGGAACTGTGATCGTCGACACAAACTCCAGGTTTCTCTATCTCGTAACAGGCGATTCGACGGCAAGACGTTACGGTGTTGGTGTTGGCAAACAGGGATTCGAGTGGTCGGGCACCCACAAGGTTACCCGAAAAGCGGAATGGCCAGATTGGCGACCGCCAGCAGAGATGATCAAGCGGGAACGCGCCAAAGGCCGCGAACTCCCGGTTCACATGGGAGGCGGTCCCAAAAACCCATTAGGTGCACGTGCGCTCTATATCGGCGACACACTTTACCGAATCCATGGGACAAACGCACCATGGACCATTGGTGAAGCGGTGTCCTCAGGCTGCATTCGCATGCGCAATGAGGATGTGATGGATCTATACGAACGGGTCCGGATGGGTGCAAAAGTCGTCGTTTCTTGACGTTACGTCACCAAAACCACATAGAATCACCATAATTAACCAGAACTTCCGGAATGAGAATCACCTCTCAGCCCGGCAATTCTGCATGGGCAAATTCGCAACACTTCCCAGAAATAGCGGATTTGTGATTGTGAAAGGCTTGAATTTCCTCGAAACCCTACATAATGTCCGCGCAGGTTAAGGGGTGATAACGAAACCAAATATTTGACGGACTGGGAACATGATTTTTCGAATTGCGGCTATTTTAGTTCTTTTGGGTGGCGTCTCATTTGCCGCCAGCCTTACAACCACAAATACAGCTCAGGCTGCGATGGAGCGCGTTTACGACTTCACCGAAATGCGCTGGAAAATGGTTGACCCCAATCGTCGCAAATATTCACGCAAGAAACCTCCGGCGAAATTCAACAAGAAAAACGTCAATATCAATACGTCCCTGGCACCGGGTACCGTGGTGATCCATACGGATGAAAAGTTTCTTTATTACATTACAAGCGACAAAAAGGCTGTCCGATACGGCGTTGGCGTGGGTCGTGAAGGATTTACCTGGAACGGTACGGTAAAAATCAAACGTAAAGTTGAATGGCCAACGTGGACACCACCGCCAGAAATGCGCGCACGCGAAAAGGCTGAAGGGCGTATTCTACCTATTAGCATGAAAGGTGGAATTGATAATCCGCTCGGCGCGCGCGCTTTGTACCTTTATCAGGGCGGCCGTGACACCATGTACCGGATACACGGGACTAACCAGCCCTGGTCAATCGGATTGAACCTTTCTTCTGGCTGCATCCGCATGATGAACCAGGATGTGGAAGACCTTTATGAGCGCGTAAACCTTGGTACAAAGGTCGTGGTTGTGGGCCCGGGTCAAGATGCTACAAAATATCTTCGCGAAAACAAAAATCCATTTTCCGTCCTATTTGGCGGCTAAATACACAATTCTCCGTTCAAAAAACCCGCCTCCGGCTGAGGCGGGTTTTTTTTGGCGAGAATTTTAGTGGGATTGGCCAAAGGCTTTATATATTTTGCAATTGAATGCGTTTAAAATCCAATCCAACTGAAATCCCGCCGCCAGATCGTTTCCAAATCCGCATGCAATTGAAAGACATGTATGAGTTCTCCCCCCAACGTCGCTGTTTTTGTTACCTGCCTGGTTGACCTGTTCAGGCCGAGTGTAGGATTTGCTACCGTTAAATTGCTGGAAGACGCGGGATGTAGCGTTCACGTACCGATCGCACAAACCTGCTGCGGGCAGCCGGCATGGAATTCCGGCGACCGTAAAGACACCAGGGAAATTGCCGAGGCGGTCATTAATGCATTTGAATCATTTGACTATGTTGTAGCGCCTTCAGGCTCTTGTGCCGGCATGTTGAAAAAACATTATCCCGAAGTTTTTGCCGGAGATGAGGAATGGCAGGGCCGTGTAACCGCCTTTGCAGCGAAGGTTTATGAACTAACGGAGTTCCTGGCCGATGTGATGAAGATCATCAAATTCGATTATGCTGTGAAAGCAGATGTTACTTATCATGATGCCTGTGCAGGATTGAGAGAACTCGGCATTTCCCGCCAACCCCGGGCACTTCTTGACGCTCTTATTGGAATCAAAAGGACAGAGTTGAAGGACTGCGAAACCTGTTGTGGGTTTGGCGGTACATTTTCGGTCAAATATTCAGAAATTTCAAACTCCATCGTTTCGACAAAGGTCGAAAATATAAATGCGAGCAGCGCCAAAATGCTGCTTTCCGGTGATCTTGGCTGTCTTCTCAACATGGCCGGGAAACTCGGGCGTGATGGCAGTACAGTTGAAGTTCGACATGTCGCGGAAGTTCTCGCCGGGATGATAGATAGCCCACCGATTGGCGATCGAAAACAGCCGCGCAGGGACAAGATCAGCTGATGGAAATCAGGTCGCACAAATTTCGGCAGAATGCGGCAGACGCACTCGCCAATGAACAATTGCAAAACGCATTGGCACATGTGCGTTCGAAATTTATCCAAAAGCGGGCAAAGGCGGTCAATAATCTCAAGGCATTTGACACCTTGCGAGACAATGCGACGGCCATCAAAAACCACACCCTTGAAAATCTGGATGTCTATCTTGAAATTTTTGAGGAAAAGGTCATCGCTCAGGGTGGGCAGGTCCATTGGGCAGCAACTGCGCAGGAAGCGCGTGGACAGGTATTGGACATATGCAGACGCGTGCCCGCCAAAACCGT
The DNA here is from genome assembly GCA_021775415.1 of Hyphomicrobiales bacterium. Lineage (GTDB taxonomy): Bacteria > Pseudomonadota > Alphaproteobacteria > Rhizobiales > Rhizobiaceae > JAALLB01. The sequence continues at coordinate 131,228 of JAJFHV010000008.1, forward strand.
TACCAAGGGCAAATCAATGATTTCCGAGGAAATCGAGCTCAATGAATTTCTGGAGCAGAATGACATTACGCCCGTTGAAACGGACCTTGGTGAATACATCATTCAATTGCGCGGCGAACATCCAAGCCACATTATAGCACCAGCGGTTCACGTTAACATGGATCAGGTGCGTGATGATTTTAGAAAACACCACACCCATCTGCCGGAAGACCGGGTGCTTGAAGAACCAAAGTCACTCCTTCTGGAAGCACGGGGTATTTTGCGGGAACGCTTCCTTAAAGCAGATGTTGGCATAACCGGCGCCAATTTTCTGGTGGCGGAGACCGGCACATCGGTAATTGTTACCAATGAGGGAAATGGTGATCTTACACAAACCCTTCCCCGGGTGCACATTGTGCTGGCATCACTTGAGAAAGTGGTTCCGACGCTGGAAGACATGAGTCAAATCCTGCGAGTGCTGGCCCGCTCGGCTACAGGTCAGGAAATGTCGGTCTATACGACACTTTCAAGCGGGCCCAAGCGTCCCGATGATGTTGATGGTCCGGAAGAATTTCATGTCATCCTGCTCGACAATGGCCGCTCCTCAATGCTTGGAACCGAGTTTCAGGACATGCTGCGTTGTATTCGATGTGGTGCATGCATGAATCACTGTCCGGTCTACCATGCGGTCGGCGGGCATGCCTACGGCTGGGTTTATCCAGGGCCGATGGGGGCAGTGTTGTCTCCAAGCCTTGCCGGTGTCGACAAGACCGGACATTTGCCAAATGCGTCTACCTTCTGCGGGCGGTGTGAATCGGTTTGCCCCATGCACATTCCGCTGCCCAAGATGATGCGGCATTGGCGGGAGCGGGAGTTTGAACAGCATCTTTCACCGCCAAGCAACCGGCGGAACCTGAAGCTGTGGGCATGGTTTGCAGTGCGGCCCGGGTGGTACCGATTAATGACCCGATTTTCACATCTTGGGCTTAGAATTCTAAGCGGCTGGTCCGGGAGCATTCGATGGCTTCCTTTTGCGCGCGGCTGGACACGGCATCGAAATATGCCGGGACCAGAGCGACAAACGTTCATGCAGGCCTGGCAACGGCACTTGGTCGAGAGGCGAAAATCGTGAGCACGCGGAGTGAAATCCTCAAAAAAATTCGAGGTGCCGTCGGGGGTCCGGACGAAAAGAACGTGCGCCGGGTTTCGGTAGAACAGCACATCAAGCGCCATCCCGCTGGAACACTTCCCTCGAAAATTTCGAGTAAGGCCGGCGCTATCAAACTCTTTATCAAGAGGGCGAAGTCAGCGGACGCCACCGTAGAGCAATGCGGCACAGCTAATGTTGCTGAACAGGTTGCAAGCTTCTTGCGCGAACACAATTTACCGGCGACTTGCCGGACGGGCACAGACTACAAGCTCAAGCGACTTGTCTCCAGCAAGGCCAATCTCCTGGAGTTGTCAGAAGGTCCAAGCGATGGAAATGACATTACCGCTATAAGCTGTGCGCTAGGGGGAGCAGCAGAGACTGGAACCCTGATACTCGTTTCCGGGCCTGAAAATCCAACGACATTGAATTTCCTGCCAGAGAATCACATTGTTATCCTTCATGAAAAGGATATCGTTCCTCATCAGGAGGATTTATGGAAAAAAATCCGCAAGAAATACGGAAGTGGAGAGATGCCGCGCACGGTTAACATGATCACTGGCCCTTCCCGTTCTGCCGATATTGAACAAACCCTTATTCTTGGGGCCCACGGCCCGCTTCGACTTCACATCATCATCGTCAAGGGTTGAGCACGGTGATGCGATCTGTGAATTGATAACCTCATGACATTTGATCATTCCGCTCAAAGACTTTTTATGGAATGCCGCATTGCACACAATGTAGCGATAAATGCCAGTCGCGAGCAGGCCAACTACCTGTTGAATGTCCTGCGAATGAAGGATGGTGCAACAGTCCTGATTTTCAACGGTATCGATGGGGAATGGCTTGCACAGGTCAAACATTCAGGTCGAAAGGCATGTGATCTGCTGCCGATAGAGCAGACCCGTGGCCAGCCTGAGCCTTACGATCTTCAGTATGTGTTTGCACCGCTGAAGCAGGCGCGGCTTGATTACATGATACAAAAGGCCGTCGAGATGGGTGCTGGTGTTCTGCAACCGGTATTGACGCAATATACCCAGATTCGTTCGGTCAATCCAAAGAGGATGCGCGCAAATGCAATTGAAGCTGCCGAACAATGCGGCATACTCCAATTGCCGCAACTCAGATCTCCAGAGAAACTGGAGACACTGCTTTCCTCTTGGAATGGTGAGCGGCGTCTGGTGTTCTGCGACGAGGGTGCGGAGTTTGAAAGCCCGATAACAGCATTAGCAAAAATTGATGATGGCAAACTTGCAATTTTAGTCGGACCCGAGGGCGGGTTCAGTCCCGAAGAGCGAGAGCTTTTGGTATCCAGGCCCTACGTCACCGCTATCAGCCTTGGGCCCCGCGTCTTGCGGGCAGATACAGCAGCCGTTGCAGCACTTGCAGTGCTGCAAGCTGCGACAGGAGACTGGAATCAATAGGGTCGTGTTGGTGAACGGGTGTTCACAAGGAAACACTTGCGAACACCCTCTCAAACCAGCTAGCACTGATTTGGGTGTTGAAGACCCAGTCTGACCCCATACATACAGTATTGGTCCATTTTATTGGGCTGGTAATTTTTTCCAGGTCCTGCTCTGACCGCCCAACCGAGATTGTTGACTATGGCACGCGATACGACTGATTCCCGCCCTATTGAGAATTACAGCCAGCTCGTGGAGTGGCTTTCAATGGGCTGCAAGCCGAAGTCCGAATGGCGTATCGGTACCGAGCATGAAAAATTTGGATTTTATACGGACACTCTTAAACCCGTTCCCTATGAAGGTCCCAATGGCATTGCAGCCTTGCTCAACGGCATGCAGGAGAAGACCCATTGGGAAGCAATTGAGGATGAAGGCCGAATAATCGGACTTTTTGAATCTCACGGCCAAGGAGCTATCTCCCTGGAACCCGGCGGCCAGTTTGAACTCTCCGGAGCGCCGCTCGAGAACCTGCATGATACCTGCCGGGAATCAAACCGCCATTTGTCTCAAGTCAAAGAAGTCGCCTCAGGACTTGGCATTGGATTTTTGGGTGTTGGCTCCAGCCCCACTTGGACCTTCGAAGAAACTCCCCGCATGCCAAAAAGCCGTTACGCCATTATGGCAAATTACATGCCCAAGGTTGGAAGTCGCGGCCATGACATGATGTTTCGCACGACTACAATTCAGGTAAACCTCGATTTTTCGAGTGAAGCGGACATGGTGCGAAAACTGCAGGTTTCTTTAAAGCTTCAGTCGATGTCGTCGGCGCTTTTTGCAAATTCGCCTTTCACCGAAGGCAAACCCAATGGTCTGCTCTCCTGGCGCAGCGATGTCTGGAGTGATGTCGACAACCAAAGAGGCGGATATCATCCATTTATGCTGGATACAGATTTCAGCTTTGAGCGATATGTGGATTGGGCGCTCGACATTCCAATGTATTTCATTATTCGAGATGGCAAATATCGAGATTGCACGGACATTACCTTCCGCCAGTTCATGGAAGGTGCATTGCGCAATGAAATTACCGATGGCGAAGCCAATATGGGCGATTGGAACAACCACATTTCAACCTTGTTTCCCGATGTTCGGCTAAAGCGGTATCTGGAAATGCGAGGTGCTGATGGTGGACCTTGGCGGGGTATTTGCGCGTTACCAGCGTTCTGGGTGGGGCTACTTTATGACGATGAGGCACTTGCAGCCGCTGAAACGCTCACGAAAAACTGGAACAGCGAGATGGTTGGTCAGTTGCGGGATGAAGTGCCACGACTAGGCCTCAAGGCCGAAATTGAAGGCCGCCCCTTGATTGAATTCGCCCGGGAAGTTGTCGGTCTCTCGCGTAAAGGATTGCAGAACCGGGCTATGACGGATGCTGAGGGATTTGACGAAACTGTTTTTCTGGATCCGCTCGAAGAAACACTTGCTTCCGGCGTCACACCAGCGGAGCGTATGCTTGAACGGTATGAAAATTCCTGGGGCCGGGATATCAATCAGATATTTTCTGATTACGCGTTTTAGGCAGGCACGTTTCAGCGTGCCTTCAAACGCTCGCCATATTCAACTTCCGTAAATGACACTTCAACCGTACTGCCTCGCCGGTTGGTTACCTGACATTTGGCCCGCAGACTGTCCGGCTCCACATGCAAGGTGAATTCGGAAGGAAATCCGATCCAGCCACTCATGGTAAGGACAGCATGTTGATCTGAGATTTCTCGAACCATGCAATGTACTGCATTATCTTGACCATCAAACATGACTTTGCCTAACCCAGGCGCGCGTTTGTTTCTTGTTTTCTGCTTTTTCAGCAAGGGTGTCTGGTCGGCAGTCTGCGCATTGATTTGGTGCATTGAAAAAATTTACCTGTGTTGCCCCCGTATCCGTGCAAACTAATGCAGTTTTGGTTAATGTTGGATTAAGCAGCGACAGGGAAAGCCAACCCATTTCAGTGCGCGCTGCCAGAGGAGGAAAATATGGCAAACCTGTTTGACATGCTTAATGAGATGCAGGGCGATGCGACGCTTACCCAAATGGAGCAAAAATTGGGGCTTAATCCACAACAAATTGAAAGTGCAATGGCTGCGTTGACACCCGCGTTCTCGGAAGGACTGCGACGCAATGCGGACGATCCGCAAGGATTTGGCCGGTTCATTGAAGCGCTTGGCCGGGGAAACCACACAGATTATGTGGAACACCCTGAAAGGGTGTTTGAAAAGAACGGGCGTGATGAAGGCAATGCCATTCTTGGACATCTGTTCAGATCGAAGGGCCTGAGTCGGGCAGTTGCAGCAGAAGCTTCGCAGGCGTCAGGTCTCAGTCAGGGCATTTTAAAGCAGCTGTTACCAATCCTGGCGCCGATGATCCTTGGTGGGCTGTTCAAGCAAATGAAAGGCGGGCGCGGCGGTGGTGGCAATCCGCTTGGTCAAATCCTCGAACAAATCATGGGCGGTGGTGGCTCAAGGCAAGCTCCGCGATCCGGCGACAATCCAATTGGTGACATTCTGGAACAGATGACCGGCGGTGGATCATCCCGGGGCAGAAGCGGGCCAAATCCATTGGATGCCAATAATCCGCTTGGAAAAATTTTTGAAGAAATGCTTGGCGGTCAGCAGCAGCAACCACAACGCCGCGAACCTACAAGACGAGAACCCCAAGGTGGTGGACTGAGCGACATCTTCGGAGATATGTTTTCTCCTGGTGGTCAGTCTGATGAAAACTACAATCGTCAGATGGAAACTACATTCGACGAGTTTCTTGGCGGCCGCAAAGGCTGAGCGACAAATTGTTGTTTTCGGTTTACCTGACTTAAACCTCCTGATGGCAAGGTAGTTACATCCTATCAGCAACCGGATGTCAGGGATGTTTCATGCCAGAATACGCGCTAGAGGTTTCGGGCCTCACAAAAATCTTTGACCGTCCTGCGGTAAACAATCTTCAGTTCAATGTTGAGGCAGGTGAATTTTACGCCCTGCTTGGTCCCAATGGTGCTGGAAAGACCACATCTCTGCGCATGGTTGCCGGACTTTTACAACCCGATGCTGGCGAAATCCGGGTATTCGGCAACAACGCCAAGACCAACCCGGTCGACGCAAAGCACGTCATGGCCTGGGTGCCGGATGAGCCCATGATCTATGATCGGCTGACACCGATTGAATATCTGGAATTTGTTGCAGGTCTTTGGGGCATTGAGGCGCAAACCGCCCAAAAGAATGCCTATGAGCTTCTGGACTGGCTGGCACTTTCTGAAAACAGTCATGAAAGATGCGAAGGATTTTCCAAAGGCATGCGCCAAAAAGTGGCTCTTGCCGGTGCGTTGGTGCACGATCCACGGCTGATTATTCTGGATGAACCGTTGACCGGGCTTGACGCGGGATCCGCACGCCTCGTCAAGGACGTTTTGATTGAACGGGTGAACAAGGGCTGTTCAGTGATCATGACCACACATATTCTGGAAGTGGCTGAGCGGATGGCCGAGCGGATTGGCGTAATTTCCAAAGGCCGGTTGATTGCCGAAGGCACGCTGGAAGGCCTGCAGAAGCAAGCCGGTAGAAAGAACAGCAGCCTCGAGGAAATATTTCTTGGCCTCGTCGCTGATGATGAGCATGGTCAGGAAGCAGCTTAACCATGGCTTTTTCACAAACTGGAACCATTGGATGGTTTGCCAGACACGAATTTAATTTATCGTGGCGCGATTTCATGAGAATGATGAGCGGTGGCAAGCCCGGGCGCGAGAAAACAGTGATCGGTGTGTTGATACTCACCGCCATTGTTATGCACATCATCGCATTTGCAGTTCTAAAACCTGCAATCGAAACAGGTATTGACCCCGACAAGTCTCTCTTTTCGCTTTTGACTGGCGGGCTGCTTCTCACGATATCATTGATGATGTCCCAGGCGATGGAGTTGGTCACGCGTGCTTTCTATTCGCGCTCTGATCTTGATCTCATTCTTTCTTCGCCGGTTTCCGTCAAGCGATTGTTTGCTGTGCGCATTGGGGCGATTGCGTCAACCACCACCGCACTCTCAATGTTGTTGTGTGGTTCCGCCATCAACGTGCTGGCAATTTTCGACAGTGCCAACTGGCTGTATGCGTACCCGATAATTCTGGCTTGCGGCTTTCTGGCAACATCAATCTCGCTTGCCCTTACCATACTAATGTTCAGAACACTTGGCGCGAAAAGAACCAGACTTGCCTCCCAGATTGTTGCTGCGGTAGTTGGGGCAAGTTTTATCATTGGTATCCAGCTTGCAGCGATCGCTTCAATCGGAAGCATTTCCCGATTGGAATTCCTGCAATCAGACATGATCATCAACTTGACACCCGACGCAGAGAGCTGGTTTTGGGTTCCCGCCCGGGCAGTTCTGGGTGAGATGAACGCCTTTATTGCGGTGTTCTGTGCGGCCGTCCTGTTGTTTGTGGGTGCAATTTACGTATTTGCAGGCAGTTTTGCCCAGCATGTTGTGTCTGCCGCCGGAGTAAATTTCACAACGACAAATCACAAAGCATCCCGTCGAACATTTAAACGAACAACTATGCGCACTGCGCTACGACACAAGGAATGGACACTCCTTCTGCGTGATCACTGGCTGTTGTCCCAAACCTTGATGCAAATTCTCTACCTCGTACCACCTGCCTTCATGCTCTGGCAGGGATTTGGCAACGCTGGTGTCATTGGGGTTGTGGTCGTTCCTGTTCTGGTCATGGCATCTGGACAACTTTCCGGTGGCCTGGCCTGGCTTGCAATATCAGGTGAAGATGCGCCCGATCTCGTAGAAACAGCCCCAGTTGTGCGAGGCGCTGTGATCCGCGCAAAAATCGAAGCGGTTCTCGGCGCGATTGCCATCGTGGTTTCACCAATCATTCTGCTAATGGCGATCGCGGATATTCAAATGGCAGTCATTGCTTTAGCCGGCATTGCTGCGGCATCTGTTTCTGCCACTTGTATCCAGCTTTGGTTTCGCAGCCAGGCAAAACGGTCAAATTTCCGCAGACGTCAAACCTCCTCCAAAATTGCGACCCTTGCTGAAGCATTTTCATCTATTTTGTGGGCGGGAACTGCCGCCCTGCTGGCCGCCGGAAGCTGGTTGCTTCTGGTGCCGATGATCCTGGCATTGATGGTGTTGTGGACCGCGCGTAGCTTTCGGCCGGAAACACCACTGAATTAGGTGGGTTTCCAGTTCCAGAATCAGCTGTTTCTGCTAATCTTGCCGGATGAACGAACCAGCAAACTATACCGACACCGGAAACCGGAAGTCCAACCTCACTGAATTCTCGGTGAGCGAAATTTCTGCAGCTCTCAAAAAGACCGTGGAAAATACTTTCGGGCAGGTGCGAATTCGTGGCGAAGTTTCAGGATTTCGTGGGCCTCACTCTTCCGGCCACTGCTATTTTTCCCTGAAAGATGACCGCGCACGAATCGAAGCTGTTATTTGGAAGGGTGTTGTTTCACGGCTGAAACACATGCCCGAGGAAGGGCTGGAGGTGATAGCATCGGGTAAATTGACAACCTACCCCGGTTCTTCAAAATACCAGATTGTCATTGAAAATCTTGAACCAGCCGGTGCAGGTGCATTAATGGCGCTCCTGGAAGAGCGTAAAAAGAAGCTTGCGGCAGAGGGTCTGTTTGCGCCCGAGCGAAAGCAACTTCTACCCTATCTTCCAAAAGTAATCGGCGTCATCACCTCTCCAACCGGTGCTGTAATCCGCGATGTACTACACCGGGTGGCAGACCGTTTTCCCCTTCATGTTATTGTTTGGCCGGTGCGCGTACAAGGCGAATCCACCGGGCAGGAAGTCGCCAATGCCATTCAGGGATTTAACGCGGCAGAAGGTGGTGCGGGCATTGCCAAGCCCGATTTGCTGATTGTGGCGCGCGGTGGTGGCAGTATTGAAGACCTTTGGGGATTTAATGACGAAGTGGTGGTCCGCGCCGCAGCTCAATCTGACATTCCGGTGATATCTGCGGTGGGCCATGAAACCGACTGGACGTTGATAGATCTTGCTGCAGATGTGCGGGCGCCAACACCTACGGGGGCTGCAGAACTGGCCGTTCCGGTTAAGGCAGAGCTCGACGCAAATCTGGCCAGCTATGACGCAAGACTGCGCTCGGCACTTTCGCGTTCACTCGAAAAGTCACGCACCAGTTTGATAGCCGCCGAGCGCGGACTGGTTACGCCGGACAGTCTGCTTGCCTTGCCCAGGCGGCGGCTGGATGAAGCAACCGGCCGGCTTGGGCGAGGACTGGATCTTGCAACCCGGGCAAAACGCTCGATCTATGAAAGTGTTGCAGGAAAACTTTCAAGGCGTGGTTTGGAACTCTCGATAGCCCGTAGCAAGGATCGATTGATCGCCCTCGACAAGCGTTCGCATGCAGCGATTTCAAATTGGGTTTCCGTCCACAACGCGCGGCTTGAGCAGGCAAAAAGGATGCTCAAAAGCCTGTCGTACGCGAATGTTCTTGAACGGGGCTATGCGCTGGTGCGTGACCAAAATGACGCGCTGGTCGCGTCCGCATCCGGGATTTCATCGGGAGAAGCATTTTCCGTTGAACTTCGCGATGGCAGAATTTCGGGTGTTGCAGGTGTAACCGGCGCAAAATCAACTGTGGGAGCGTCCAAACATCCGACCAAGAAAAAGCCTGGGGGTGAACAGGGCGATTTATTCTGACAAGCCACATCGACTTTTGTCATATCTGACAGATAAATGGTACGGTTGGGAGGAATTGAACCACCGGCCTCTAGAGCCACAATCTAGCGCTCTAACCAACTGAGCTACAACCGCACGACCTCTGTTAGAGGCACTTTTGAAATAAGGTTATCTCGGTAAATTTGCAAGAGAAAGTTCCCTCAATCACTCAAAGCATCGAGTGGACTGCCCAATTGAATTGTAGATCATGATTGATTGAATGCTGGCCCTGGTACCAGCTCCAGCCCACCTTGGGCAGCGCCGCGGTATTAACCCTGAAACCATGCAGTTTTCCAAAAAGCCCATATTTTCTGGACCGTTGGAGTAGCTGGCGATATTAATAAATTGTTAATTTTCTGGCAAGACCGGAAGATTGGAACCAAATGTCCATTATACGGACGTCTGTCAGTAGAGCACCTTGAGTATTGTATCATGCAGGACCACGAGCATTCCTATCTTGATCTTTCCGTATTACCGGAATTGCGCCCGTTTGTGCTTTCCCCGGATGCGGTGGCGGTATTCCGCGAGGATTTGAGTTCAATCATTTGGTCAAATGCGGCTGGCGCACAATTGCTTGGTGGCAATGGTATTGTCGACCTTCTGGCAACAAGCCTCTCCAATAGCCAATCCTTTATCAAACAATTGGGTAATGCAGTTTCCCAACTGGAAGATGGTGCCCCTTTGTTGCGGGGATTTCGGGTACATCAAGGATTACGATCAAAGTTACTGCAGTGTGAAATCTCCCGGATCAAATTATCTGCAGATGACAGCGGACTGATGCTCGTGTGCAGTGCGAGTGGAGCGGAAGCTGGTGAGGAAGAACATAAACTCGCTGACAATGCGGTTGAAGCGCTGGATGGGTTTGCCGATGCATCGGCCATCCTTGATGATTTTGGACTACCGCTTGCGGCATCTGCAAGATTTGGCGACATCGGCTTGTCGGAGGATGTTCTGGCCAGTTTGACCCAGGAACTCAAAAATGAGGAAGACCGACTTATCAAGCGACCGGTGAAGAACCTGCCCGGTGACTTATATGTGGCGGGGCTTGCCAGGATTTCCGACACGCCGGGGCGAAGCCTGCTGGTGCTTGCTGATGCGAGGGTCGGGGAGGAAAATTTTGAAGATGAAGTTGATGTGCCTGCCGGTATTATTGCGAACGGAATAGAACCGGACGCTGATGATACTCAAGTAAATGTTGATGAGCATGAAACGGCCAGGGAACCATCGCCGAAACCGTTTGAAGAAGAAAAACCGGATAATCTTGATGCAATCGAGGAATCTCTTCGGAATTTAATGCAAGAAAATGAAGTTGAGAAACTGAATGATGTTTCCGACATCGTAGGAACATCTGATCAGGCAAACTCCCAGCAAGAACAATGGTATGCCCGCAACCCTGAAAACATGGATGAGCCGGCGACAATTGATACACCAGAAGAAACGCACATAGAACAATCGGAAGTAGTGCAAAGAGCAGTTTCTGTAGAAACTGACACCAAATTCACCTTCGAAAACGATGCCGAAGCAATTCGATTTGCCTGGATTATTGATGAGCATTGTGTGTTCCAATCAGTTTCGCCGGAACTTGCACAAACTGTAGGACCAAATGCAGCCGATATTGTCGGTCGAAGTTGGGGTGATGTCGCGACAGTGTTTGGATTCGACGGCAATCGCGACATCAAGTATTTGCTTGAACAACGTGATACCTGGTCTGGCAAAACGGCCTTATGGCCCATTCAAGGGACCGATCTGGTGGTTCCCGTTGATCTTGCCGCACTCCCTGCATTTGGTGCGGGTCGAAAATTCGAAGGCTTCCGCGGCTTTGGTATCATCCGAACCGCCGATGCCATTCTCGACCCGGATGAAACCGGCCTGGCACTTGTTGATGGAATTGAAGTTACCCACTTTAACACTGCGCAATCCGACGATGAACCGGCAATCAAAATTCAACCCGAAATTGATGAAAACGACATCCCACAAGATGTGGAAGACCGGCCGAATGTCCTCAAACTTGTCCCGCGCGAAGCAGCTGATTCCAGTTCTGAAACAGCTCCGCCTGCCGACACATCCCTGTTGGACAAATTACCCGTGGCTGTTTTGGTGTATCGTTCAGGTGAAACGCTTTACACCAATCGGGAGTTTCTAAAAGTGAGTGGATATGAAAGCACGGCTGAGTTGGCTCGTGCTGGTGGAGTTGATGCAATACTCGATCAAACGCCCTCACCAGATGAAGCTGAGAGCAACAGCCAACAGCTCACCCGCAAGAACGGTACGTTTTTAAACATCAACCCGGTCCTCCACACTGTTCGCTGGCGGGGCGACAAGGCGCTGCTTTTAAGTTTTCAAACCGATGGAAACACCGGGTATCAACAACCACCTGCACTTGCGATCACCGAAGCAAGCGAAGTTCAAAACATACTTGATACCGCAAGTGACGGTATTGTTGTTCTCGAAACCGATGGAACTATCCTCTCCATCAATGCTTCAGCCGAGGCGCTGTTTGGGCACAGTTATGATGATATATCCGGCAAGAATATCACCGAGTTGTTCGCCATAGAGAGTCGCGAGGTGATCAGCGACTACGTTTCAAGCCTTTCCTCACCTGGCGTTGGTGCCATCTTGAACGACGGTCGTGAGGTAATTGGGCGTGAAGCCAAGGGCGGCCTGATTCCGATGTTTGTCAATATTTCGAGAATGGATTCATCCGGCAAACTTTGTGCCGTTGTCCGCGACATGACCAGTTGGAAAAATGCTGAGGAAGAGCTGGTCAAGGCACGCCGGCATGCAGAACTCGCCAATGAGCAGAAATCCGATTTTCTGGCCCATGTCAGTCATGAAATCCGGACCCCGCTCAATGCAATCATCGGATTTTCGGATGTGATGATCGAAGAGCGGTTCGGTCCAATCGACAATGTACGTTACCGGGAGTATTTACGCGACATCAACCGATCGGGAACCCATGTGCTGGATCTGATCAATGATTTGCTGGATCTTTCCAAGATCGAAGCGGGCAAGATGGAACTTGCCTTCGAGGCAGTCGATCTCAACCAGATTGTTGCGGAATCAGTCGCATTGCTGCAACCCCAGGCAAATGCAAACCGGATAATTATCCGCACCTCTTTATCCCGCGCCGTACCGAAAGTGGTGGCTGACACGAGGAGTATTCGTCAGATCATACTTAACCTGGTCTCGAATGCCATCAAGTACTCCCCGGTAAGTGGACAGGTCATTGTCTCGACTGTTTATGAGAGCAATGGCGAAGTCGCCTTACGGATACGTGACACGGGCAATGGCATGAGCGAGGCGCAGATCGAGGAAGCCATGAAGCCCTTCCAACAGGTTCATGGAATCAGTGAAAAGCGTGGTGAGGGAACCGGCCTGGGATTGCCGCTCACAAAGGCATTGGTCGAAGCAAACCGAGCTCATTTTGATCTCGAAAGTGACCCGGACAGCGGCACCATCGCTCATGTGCAATTTCCAACGCAACGCGTACTGGCAGACTGATCTCAAGTCCTTGTTCCACAAAAAAAAGGCCTCGCACTGCGAGGCCAAAAGAATATGTAGAATAAAGGAGCACTAACACGTTAAAAATTTCAGGAAAGGCTAGTTCCAATCAGGAAATATAGATGCCTTTTGTTGATACGAGAATGCCATTCAATTCCTTACCAAGTCCTTAACAGGCAGACGAAATCTTTAACAAATGGTGTTCCGTTTTGTGCCAGGGTTAATTTTTGCGAAAGGTTTTGTTAACCCTGAGATCAGGACTGAAGCTGAGAAAGCCCTTCGAAATTGCTTAATGCACCCGGATTTGCAAGTGCCTCCTTGTTCTTGACTTCGCGTCCATGAACGACATCGCGAACTGCTAGTTCAGTAATTTTACCTGATTTTGTACGAGGAATATCATCTACTGCAATAATCCGGGCCGGTACATGTCGTGGTGAGGCGCCGCTTCGGATTTTGTTGCGAATTTCCTTTTCAAGATCCTCGTTCAACTCAACGCCCGCCGCAAGTTTCACAAACAACACAATCCGGACATCCCCCTGCCATTCCTGGCCAATACACAGCCCTTCTTCCACAGCGTCCAACTGTTCAACCTGGTTATAGATTTCTGCGGTTCCTATCCGCACACCACCAGGGTTGAGCGTTGCATCGGAGCGACCATGAATGATCATTCCGCCATGAGTGGTCCATTCAGCAAAGTCGCCGTGACACCAAATACCTTCGAACCGGTCGAAATATGCTTCATGGTATTTCTTGCCATCCGGGTCGTTCCAGAACCGGATTGGCATTGAGGGGAAAGCCTTGGTACAAACGAGCTCACCCTTGCCCGCCTCGACAGGTTTGCCATCTTCGCCCCAGACCTCAGCTGCCATTCCCAACGCAGGTCCTTGTATTTCACCGGAGTAAACCGGCTTCCATGGAACGCCTGACACAAAACAAGCAACTATGTCTGTCCCACCCGAAACGGATGCAAGATGCACATCTTTCTTGATGCCGGAATAAACAAATTCAAAATTTTCGGGCGCCAATGGGGAGCCCGTTGAACAGATCATGCGCACGCTCGAAAGGTCATGGCTGCGAGCTGGCTCAATTCCGGCATTGCGAACCGCATCAATGAATTTGGCGGATGTTCCAAAGAACGCAAAACTTTCAGACTCCGCATAGTCAAAAATTACGCCTGGGCCCGGAGCAAATGGTGAACCGTCATACAACATCAGTGTCACCCCACTGGCGAGGCCTGTTACCAACCAATTCCACATCATCCATCCACATGTTGTGAAATAGAACAGTCGCTCGCCAGGAACCAAGCCGGAATGTAGCTGATGCTCCTTCAAATGCTGGATCAGCGCCCCGCCTTGAGAGTGAACAATGCATTTTGGAACACCAGTGGTGCCGGATGAAAACAGGATATACAGCGGGTGCGAAAATCCCAGCCTCTCAAAATGGATTTCCCGGGATTGATATGGTTCCAGGAAGTCGGCTAAAGCCAAGGTATCTTCAAGGCCATCTGCTGTTTGTTCCGCATTATCAAGCAGGGGTACAATGATGGTTTGAAGGCAGCTCAGCTTCGGGACAATTTCACCCAGTTTGTCAGCGATCTGGATTTCCTTGCCATTATACCAATACCCGTCGCAGCTTATGAACAGCTTGGGTTCAATCTGCCCAAACCGGTCCAGCACACCCTGCACTCCAAAATCCGGCGAGCATGAGGACCAGATGGCTCCCAAGGAATTTGCGGCAAGCATGGCAGCAATGGTTTCCGGCATATTGGGCATCATGGCCGCCACGCGGTCACCAACGCCCAAACCCAATGCCCTGAAAGCCTGTTGGAGGCGGGACACCAGTGCGCGCAACTCGTTACGGCTCATACGGCGATTGATCTTGTCCTCACAACGAAACACCATCGCATCTTCTTCACCATCGAATTTCAGCAGATTTTCTGCGAAATTCATCTTCGCATCCGGAAAATATGCTGCACCAGGCATTTGTTCTTCATGCGCTACAATCCGCGATCCCTTTTCACCAACGATGCCGCAGTAATCCCAGACCGCGTCCCAGAACTCTCCTCCTGGTTCGCAGGACCAGGCATGCAGAGCCTCGTAGTCTGGAAACAACCGGCCTGTGCGGGTTTCCACCCACTGGGAAAATCTCTTCATACCGCTTTCGGCGATTTGGATCGGAGAGGGCGACCACAGCGGCGAAGCGTTATTTGTTTGTCTATCCATTGGTGGGTGAAACCTTTCCACAGATACATTGTGGCGAATTGCGCTTAGATTGCTGGGATTGCGATAGATTTTGCTATGGTGTTTGTCCAGTGTTTCTGCAAGCATATTTGCAGGCTAGAACACGATTTAGAGTTCAGGCGCGGTTTTCCAATTTGATACCGGGCCGGGGTGAGAAGATGAAACGTAGCATTATTGTTATATGCATACTGTTGGCATTCGTCGGTTTGATGGTAACCGCGCTGCCACTTTTTGTTTCGTCCGAAAGTGTTCGAACTCGCATTCTTTCGCAAATTCAGGGACTGACCGGGAGAACCGTTGCATTTCGCGGCAACCCGACGGTTTCGCTCAATCCTTTTTTGGGAGTTGAGATTTCTGATCTTGTGGTGGCTGATCCTTTAGCTGGCCCCAATGAGCCACCGTTACTCAGCATCGAGCGCCTAAAGGGTCGGCTTAATATATTCCCAGCTTTTCTTGGCCGCGCAGACATCGAGGAATACAAACTGCTGAGACCAAGGCTCCGCCTCAAGGTTTCCGCGGATGGTACATCGAATTGGGTGTTTCAAAGTGGACAACTGCACGATGCTCTTGAACAGACAGCAAACGAAGATTCCGAGGATCCATCTCAACCAATTGAGGCGGTTGTTCTGGGTAACTTTGAAATTGAAGACGGGGCAATTGACTACGAGAACGAGATTTCCGGTCAAACAGAAATGATTACCAACATTTCCGGGTCATTGTCTTGGCCGAGTACAACGCAGCTTGCACACATTGCCGGCAGTGGGGTTTGGCGTGGCGAAGGAATTGAAGCAAAATTCAGCGTTGACAATCCCTTGAAGCTTTTCTCCGGCAATGAATCTGGTTTGGTGGCCGAGTTCAACTCTACCCCGCTTGGATTTAGATTTTCGGGCAACGCAAACATGTTGTCCGATCTCTATTTTGCAGGTCGCATTTCTGCGACTTCACCATCCCTTGGACGCCTTTCTGAAATATTGAATCTAGACATTGGCTATCTTGGCCACCTTGAAGAATTGCAAGCTGAGGGAGAGATCAGCGCAACGGCGGAAGCGATGAAACTCACCGATGCTGAAGTCACTCTTTCAGGTAACGCTGCAACGGGAGTCATTCAAATTGCACGCGACGAAGTCGGCATCCGAAAACTCAATGGCACGCTTGCCTTTGGTGATATCGATGCCAGTCACTTTTTTTTCGATAACGAACACAGCGGCGAACTTGGCGTTTCGGAATTGATGCGTGACATTCAACTTGATTTGCGAGTTTCGGCAAATTCGCTGACAGCTGAGGGTGTCACGCTCAATAATCTTGCAGCAGCAATCACCCTGCAGAACAACAAACTGACATTTGATATTGGTGATTCAGAGGCCTTTGGCGGCAGCGTAATTGCGCGAGTGGGGGAAAACTCGGAAAACGAAGACCGGTATGTTTTTCTTGATGTTTCCGCCCGCGGAATAGATGCCGAAAAGGTGGGAAGCCTGTTTCCTGCTGGGATGGTTCGAATTTCAGGGACAACTGATATCGATGCCAGCCTGAGGTCCTATGGCAAAACCCGGGCGATGTTGATCAGAGAACTCAATGGTGAAATTACAACGAAATTTGAAAATGGCGAAATTGGGGGAATTGATCTGTTGGCGTTACTTAATTCCGGGAGTGATGGAGGAAGTACAACGCAGCCCCTGGACGGTGCAGGTGCGTCCGAATTTCAGCATATGGCCATTAAAATGTTTATCAACCGTGGGATTGCGTCAATTTCAAAGGGCTTGATAGAGGCTGACGAGGCTAACGTGCAATTATATGGGCATGCGGATTTGTTTGAAGGAAGCTTGGCGGTAAGAGCGCAGAAGCTTATTGATCAAATCCCTGAAGAGGATCGATTGTTCATCGGTGGCTCACTGAAGGCGCCACTGGTAACACTGGAGCCCGCACCATTACGCAAAATCGCACCGGAAAACTCTACCGCGACAGAAGATTCAGACATTTCGAACTAACGCCCGGGTGCCAGAATTCGCCACTGGCCGTGGCCCTTGACCTGCGCTTCTGCTAACTCCGCTTCAAATAGGCCATCTTTCGGGGTACCCCAACCCTGCCAGACAATCCAGGCTGAAATATCAAACCCCGCAAGCTGGCAACGGGTTTTGAGAATCGTACTTTCAACAGCTTGCGATGGTGAACATGCAATTGATCGGCCGCGAACGAATTGTCGTAGCGCCGTCCTGGCGAACATTCCACACGGCCACAGATTACCCTGATCGTCTTGGCACATCCCTTCCAGGGGCAACGGCTTGATACCCTCAAGCTTGATTATTCTGTTGCCACTTTTGAGTACACCGCTTGAGATAACCAGCGGATGCGACCATTGAATTGGTTTGGGTGAACGTGGCGGAGGCGATGGCTGCTTTTTGGCCGGCAATCTCTCCACCAATACGCCATCAAGCTTAGGCGCCGGTAGCATTTCTGTGGGTGTAACTTGGCGAACCTGACCACTCAGGCGTTCAAGGACCAGAGCGACTTTATCATTACCGGCAGATTGTTGTGTTTGAAGCGTGGTCGGTTGATTTGTATCTTGAAACTCAATGCGTTGAGCAAGCAGAATTACGGTTACCAGAATGATCGATGCAAAGAACAATCCGCGCATAGTTCCCCCATTCATTCGTGCTATTGACTGGCCCACACAATTCTTGCGATCCACTCAAGTTCATCTGGTGAGAATACCCGGTTCTCGTGTTCAGGATTGATTGATTTCAATTCAATCTGTTTTGTCGTTTTTCGTTCAAGCAGCTTTGCCATGACTTCCCCGTCACGCGTTTTTGCGACAACCCGATCGCCCTTTCGGACTTGAGCGTCGGGATCGACAATAACCACATCACCTTCCCGGTAGAGCGGCAACATGGAATCACCGGACACCTCCAAAGCGTAGGCACTGTCAAGTTTTCCGATTGGGAAACTGATCTCCTCCCAGCCCTGGCCAACCGGAAAACCGCCATCGTCAAAGAAACCACCGACACCAGCCTGTGCAAATCCAATTAATGGCACACTGGGACTGGGCTGGTCGCGATAGCTGCTGGTGGAAGATCCGCGCCGATTGCTCGCCTGCTCAACAAGTTCGAAAAATTCCAAAAGCGGCGTGCTGGTAGACTTGAGCACTTTGGCAACCGATTCCGTTGAAGGCCAACGTTTGCGGCCCTCAGCAGTAAATCGCTTGGATTTGTTGAAACTCGTCGGGTCGAGGCCGGAATTTCGAGCAAGACCGGATACAGAAAGCTTCTTCTTTTTTGCCAAAGCATCAAGAGCTAACCAAATTTGTTCATGCGTTAGCATGATCAACCCGCCTTGCATAAAGGAATAATTTCCTTTGTGTTCTAGCGAGTCCTACCATACGAGTCTATAGCAAAACCGACCTAAACCTCGTGTGTATAGGCCTTCCGACCAGATGCAATCATGCGATCAAGATACTCAAGCCGGTCCTGACCCCAAAATACTTCGCCGTTATAAACATAAGATGGTGCGCCGATTGCATCGGCTGCAATAGCGGTTTTGGTATTTTCCAGCCGCATGTTCAAAGCCTCATCCTTCTTCGAGAGATCAAGTATGGCATCCGCGTCATGACCTTCATCCATAAGGAGTTGGTGAAGAACGGCTTCATCGGCGATTTGCAAATTACGTTCCCACACTGCCCTACCAAGCTGAAAGGTAAATCCTGCAGCATCCTTGCCTGATATCACCAGCGCACAAATACAATGATCAGCGGCTGCTGGATTTGTCGGAAAGTGTGTTGGTGTTGGATTGAGTTTCATACCCCTGAAATCCGCGACCCGTTGCAATTCGATCAAACGATAGCGTTGGCGGACTGGTGGACGTTCCGCCGGAACCACAGCGCCGGAACTCTCCCATACACCCATCAGGTTGAATGGCTTGAACCGAATTTGCTTATCATGCCTGGCAGCAATTTCCAGTAATGTGTCATGCCCAAGATATGTGAATGGAGAGATCGTGGTAAAATAGTAATCAATTTGACCGTTCATGATGAAGCCCCGATAATTGTTGATCAAATGAACCTAGTGTAACTGCACCATCAATCAAGGAGGCTACAGCTAAAGAACTAGGATCATGAAGCAGGTATCATCGGGTCTTGATGAAGATAGAACTTCGACACTGGAGTAAAATCCGTAATCAGGAAATTCATGGTCACTTTTGTCCGATGATTTACAACGCCATTAGTGTAAACCAGCCGATCACCGGGCTCGTATTGATCCTCGAAATTGAGAAACCGGTCTGAATAAATATCCGTGTCGCGCCGTCCAAGCTGATCAAAGGACAGGCCGTCACCATAGATGCTCGGTTTGTTGAATATCTCCTGAAGTTCCAATCCAAACCCAACCCATGGCACGTTCGTATCGTTGGCAGTTTCAAGTTCCAGGTAAATCGTACCATTGGTAATCGAGCCATATATGTCAGAGTCCGAATTTTCACGCGCTGAACGAATGATTAGTGTTACGGCACTTGCCGTTCCAAACCGCTGTCGGATGACAATAGGATTGTCCCGGGTTCCCAGGCCTGAGACACCAAGGATTTCGAATCCTCCCAGTTCATCCGAAAAAGTGTAAACCCCGGCTTGCCAAAGTTTTCCGGTCTGCGCCCCGGCTGCAGTGGAGAAGCAAAACAGCAGGATCGACGCCATAAGCGCCGAAGACCCCAGCATTGTTCTTTTGAACACCCACATTAATCAAATTCTCCCAACGGCTAATTTCGGTCTCAACAAAATTGCCCCGTACACATATTGGCACTTCGTCTGCTTTGCGGCAATAATAGGTGTCGCTAGATCAAGGATACCTCATGACAGAAAAAGACCAAAAGGCAGAAAAACTTGTGGCACGCGCCTATGCCGTTGAAACCGATGCGGAGAGCAAAGCACTTTATAGCGACTGGGCAGATACCTATGACCAGAGCATGATGGATGGATTGGGTTATCTCACCCCGACAAATACAGCCGAGCTTCTGGCGCAACATGCCCCGGACAAAAATGCATTGGTGTTGGATGTTGGAGCGGGAACCGGACTAGCGGGTGTGGAACTTTCCAACCGTGGCTATCGCAATTTACATGCTGTCGACTTTTCAGCAGAGATGCTCGACGTAGCAGGCAAACGCGGTATCTACGGAAAGTTGATAGAAGCTGATCTCAACCGCCCACTCGAGATTTCTGAAAACACATATGACGCGATGATCTGCACCGGCACCTTTACCCATGCCCATGTGGGCGCTGCCTGTCTTGACGAACTATTTCGAATTTTGAAACCCGGCGGCATATTTGCCTGCACGGTCCACAAGGACATTTGGGAACCCGCAGGTTTTGAAGAAAAAGTTCCCGCAATGGAACAATCCGGTTTAGTTCAAACACTTACAAAAGATATGGGCACCTACTACTCAACCAGCACGGAGAAAGAAGGTTGGTACATCGTTTGGAAGAAACCTGAGCCCAGCTGATACTTCTAGTTCGCTACCGGTCCATTAGCTGATTTCCACGCGTCCATACCGCCATGGATATGGCAAGCCGACGTCAACCCCACATCCTGTGCTGCCTGGACTGCCATAGCTGAACGCTCGCCATAGGCACAATAAAACACCAGCTTTTTGGAATCCGCCAGCGAATGCAGAATACCGCCTGGACCAATGTTTTCTTGCAGCGCAGGATAGGGCACATGCACTGAATTTGGTATCTCACCATGGCGTTCACGCTCAGTGCACTCACGCAGATCGACCAACACAAGATCGGATTGATCCGGTAAACCCAACGCCTCCTCAGCTTTCACAGCCCATCCCCTATCCGCGACGTCTTTCTGAGAAAGTCCTACCTTCATGTTAGCTGGGACTGCCACATCCATCATCTTGGGGTTGGGCAGGTTCAGGTTTTCCATCAACTCGACATATTCGTTGACTGAATTCACCTGAAGGCGGGGATTAAAAGCCCGCTCTTCACCAATGGTACTGACAGTGTCGCCTTTATAATCATGCGCTGGATAGACCATCGTTTCATCCGGCAATTTCAGGAGGCGGTTAAAAATTGAGTCATATTGCGCCCTGGAATCACCATTTTGAAAATCTGTTCGACCAGTGCCCCGAATGAGCAAGGTATCACCGGTAAACACCCTATCCTCCATGGTGAAAGAATAGGAATCATCCGTATGCCCTGGAGTGTAAATTACCCCGAGGCCGACACCTTCAATATTCAGCGTTTCACCATCGGCAACACGCATTGAAACAACATCGGCCTTTGAGTGCTCTCCCATAACGGTAATGCACTTGGTATGGTCGCGAAGGGCACCCATGCCGGTAATGTGATCTGCATGAATATGGGTATCCACGGCCTTCACCAGCCGCAAATCCAAATCGCTCAAGAGCTGAATATATCGATCCACCTTTTCCAGTACCGGATCAATGATCAGTGCCTCAGCGCCGCGTCGACTGGCAATCACGTAGCTGTAGGTTCCAGATACACTGTCAAAAAGCTGACGGAATATCATCGCGTCCTACCCCTGCGGCTGTTTGGTAATTCTGACATACGGCACTGGCTGCTCAAAACTACCAAAACGCTCCTTGGCATCTTCATCGGATACCGCTGGGGTAATGATAACATCATCGCCCTGGTTCCACTGCGCTGGCGTTGCCACCTGATGTTTGGCGGTCAATTGCATGGAATCAATAACCCGCAGGATTTCGTCGAAATTACGTCCGGTGGTCATTGGATAGGTGAGCTGCAATTTGATTTTCTTGTCCGGCCCGATGACGAACACAGAGCGAACCGTCGCATTATCGGCAGGCGTGCGGCCTTCCGAAGTATTGCCTGCTTCTGCGGGCAACATGCCATAAAGTTTTGCGACCTTGAGCTCCGGATCACCGATCATTGGGTAATCAACACTTTGGCCGGTGACGACCTTGATGTCATCTTTCCACTTGTGGTGGTTTTCTACTGGGTCAACTGAAATGCCGATAACCTTCGTATTACGTTTGATAAACTCATCAGCAAGACCGGCCATGTAGCCTAGCTCAGTGGTACAGACCGGTGTGAAGTCTTTTGGGTGCGAGAACAAAACCGCCCAGCCATCTCCCATCCAGTCGTGAAGATTGATTTGGCCAGCTGTTGTGTCGGCGTCAAAATTGGGAGCTTCGTCATTAATTCGTAGAGACATTGGTTCCTCCTGTAGGTTTTCCTTAATTTGCAAACTTGCCGCGCCCCTAAACCCGGTCGTCTTGCGCTCACCATAACCTCAACAATCGAGAGCAACAAGTTAGACCAAGGATCATGCAGCCTTTTTCACTTCTGGGCGATGGTCGGGATCAAACCGCTCGTAAAATTTCTCGTCGGACTTGGCCATCTCGTTGAGTAATTTATTCGGCTTGAACTGGTCACCGTATTTCTTTTGGAGTTTTTTGCACATAGCTACAAAAGCTGTAGTTCCGATGCCGTCGATATAGGATATCGCACCGCCGGAAAATGGCGCAAAACCAAAGCCCAGAATAGACCCCACATCGGCTTCGCGAACGTCAACAACAACACCCTCGGCAACGCAGCGGGCTGCCTCAATGGCAATCACAGCATGAAACCGGTCCTTGATCTCCTGAATGTCGATGGCATCCGGATTCTGCTGCGGATACATTTCTTTCAGACCAGGCCACAAATGTTTCTTGGCTGGTTTTTCAGGATAGTCATAAAAGCCCTTGGCGTTCTTGCGGCCGAAACGCCCATGTTTTTCAACCATCTCATCAACCAATGCCACGTGGCGCATATCAACCACACTCTCCCCCAAATCCTTTATGGTCTGGTGCAAGATCTTGTGGCTAAGATCGACAGCTGTCTCGTCGTTCAACGCAAGCGGGCCAACCGGCATCCCGGCCATCTTGGCACCATTCTCGATCATCGCCGCAGGAACGCCTTCGATCAGCATGTTATAAGCTTCCGACATGTAGCGGAGCACACAACGGTTGATGTAAAAGCCTCTGGTGTCATTGACCACAATCGGGGTCTTCTTGATTGCACGCACATAGTCCAGCGCCATGGCAGTGGCCTGGTCTCCGGTTTTTTTGCCAAGTATGACTTCCGTCAACATCATCCGGTCCACCGGCGAGAAAAAGTGAACCCCGATAAATTGTTTTGGGCGTTTGGAGAATTTTGCCAAATCGCTGATCGGAATGGTCGAGGTGTTGGAAGCAAAGATTGCATCCTTTGGCATATGCGCCTCAGCTTGCTCGATCGCTGTTTTTTTAACCGCGCTGTCCTCAAACACTGCCTCGATCACCATATCAACATCGGATAATTGTTTGTAATCGTCGGTGGCAGCGATGTGCGAGAGCGCGGTCTCTTTCTTCTCAGGCGTTGAACGCTTTTGACTTATGGCTTTGTCCTCAAGGGCTTCAGAGTGCGCCTTGCCTTTGTCAGCGGATTCCTGATTACGGTCGATCAAAACCACATCAATCCCGGCCTTTGCAGAAACATAGGCAATGCCCGCGCCCATGAAGCCAGCGCCAAGCACGCCAATTTTCCTGATCGAGGTCTCGCCGACACTATTTGGCCGTCGTGCACCTTTGTTCAACTCCTGCAGCGAGACGAACAGGGTTCGGATCATCATTGCGGCTTCGGTGGTACGGAGCACTTCGGTGAAGTAGCGGGCCTCAACTTTTAACGCGGTATCGAATGGCAGCAACAGGCCTTCATACACGCACTTCATGATTGCCCGCGCACCGGGGTAGTTGTCATAAGTTTCGCGGCGATAAATAGCATTTGCTGGTGGAAAGAGTTGGAAACCGGCGCCTGAGTAAACCTTGCCTCCGGGCAGTTTGAAACCTTTTTGATCCCATGGCTGCACTGCGCTCAATCCGTCAACAATGAGTTTCTTCGCGGTTGATATCAGCTCATCTGCAGGCACCATCTCGGTTACCAATCCCAAACCCTTTGCCTTGGCAGGAAGCATGCTGCTGCCCTTCAACATGAACTGCAGTGCTTCTTGCGGGTGGATCAAACGCGGCACACGCTGGGTTCCACCAGCGCCGGGGAAGAGGCCGATTTTGACTTCCGGCAAGCTGATTTTTGCCGCCGCATCATCGACGATTACGCGGGCATGGCAGGCCAGAGCCAATTCCAGACATCCTCCAAGGGCCTGTCCGTTGATTGCCGCAACCCATGGTTTTCCAGATGTTTCAAGTTTCCTGTACAGGCCATTCAACAACCAGGCGCGATCAAACAGGCCTTTTGCGGCGGATTCGCTGTCCTTGCGATCCCCTGTCTGATACTCACCCAGCATTTTTTGCAACATGGTGAGGTCAGCGCCGGCACCAAAAGCCTTTTTGCCGGATGTGATCACTGCTCCCTTAATTGTTCCCTCACCGGCTACGTGATCCACAATCGCTTCAAGTTCTTCCATCACCGACTGGTCGATAACGTTCATCGATTTATCCGGCATATCCCAGGTAATGAGCGCAACACCATCGCCATCGGTTTCAACTGTAAAATTTTTATAAGTCATGGTTGCTACCTTTTGTGGGCCTACGGCCAAATTGTTATCTGTTTTGGTACTGTCGCATCGCACTGGCGATTGCCTGCGCATTTTGATCTGCTTCCAGGGAAAGGCCATTCAGCGTTCCGAGTTGGTCACCTTCATTTTTGTGCTGGTTGAGTTTCCAGACCCCTTCGAGCCGGTCAATTTTCATCCGAAGGCCAACAATCGCGCGTGTCAGGTTTTTGATGAATTTTTCCGGCGCATCCGTAATCGCCCATGATTCTGGACGGCTCCACTCATTCTGCCGTGTCAATCGCTCCAGATGATCCAGTAACCACGCCTCATCTTCAATTGCTTCCAACTGCCCGTGTGCATGAACAACGATGTAGTTCCAGGTAGGAACGACCTTTTGGTGCTCCTTTTTACTCGGATACCAACCGGGATGGACGTAAGCCTGCGGCCCCTGAAAAATCGCCATGGTCGGCAATGCGCTATTTGAAAGCGTCCAATGCGGGTTCGGTCGGGCGACATGTCCTTCCAGCACAAAACCATCGGCATCTTCTTTGACAACCATCGGCAGATGTGTGCCCTGCAAAGATTGCTCACCGGCAGTTACCAGACAGGCAAACTGGAATTCACGCATGGCATCTGCCAGGACTTCTGACCGGTCTTCTTCAAAGTGTGTTGGTGTGTACATTTCGCAATCCCTGTCAATTCACTGATTAAGCAGAAAGACTTGAGCGTTGTTCCTCGATCGATTTTGTGACATCCGATACCACGTTACCGGTGTGGGTTGTTTCACCCGGCTCAAAGAGCAGGCACATGACCTCCTCATCGCATTGCGGGAGATGTTCAACCCCTTTTGGCACGGTGTGTATGTCGCCCGGATTTAAAACCACATTATCCCGGTCACGGTATTGAATGGTTAGAACTCCCTTGAGAACAAGAAAAATCTCATCTTCGTTTTCGTGGTGATGCCAAACAAGTTCGCCCTTTATTTTACAGACTTTCACCAACTGCCCGTTCGCTTCCGCAACAGCGTGCGGGGACCAGTATTCAGCGATATTATCAAATGTCTCAAATACATTCTTTTTCATGGGTCATACCCTCTCGATGATGGTTGCGGTGCCCATTCCAGCACCAATGCACAGGGTTACGAGGGCTGTGTTTTGATCACGACGCTCGAGCTCGTCCAGCACAGTTCCGAGGATCATCGCACCCGTGGCACCCAATGGGTGCCCCATTGCAATTGCACCACCACAAGCATTGATTTTGTCATGCGGAATTTCGAAATACTGCATGTAGCGCAGCACGACTGACGCGAATGCCTCATTGAGTTCGAAGAGGTCAATGTCCTCAAGATTCATCTTTGCACGCTTCAGGAGCTTCTCGGTTACATCAATTGGCCCGGTCAACATAAGCGCTGGGTCAGACCCGATGTTTGCGAATGCACGAATTCTTGCGCGTGGTTCAAGCCCAAGCTTTTTGCCACCCTTTTTCGAGCCTAGCAGTACGGCAGCAGCGCCATCGACAATTCCCGAGGAGTTGCCCGCATGATGCACATGATTGACTGCTTCCACATCCGGATGTGCCTGAATTGCGACGGCATCAAAACCGCCCATCTCGCCCATCATGACAAAGGCGGGATCAAGGGAGGCCAGCGACTGCATATCGGTTCCTGGACGCATGTGCTCATCGCGATCAAGGATCGTAATCCCATTTTGATCCTTCACCGGTATCACTGATTTTGCAAACCGGCCTTCCTCCCAGCTTTGGGCGGAACGTTTTTGGCTCTCAACCGCATAGGCATCCACGTCATCACGGGAAAATTCCCATTTGGAGGCGATCAAATCGGCCGAAACACCCTGCGGCATGAAATAGGAGGGAACCGCAACGCTTGGGTCCATAGGCCAGGCACCGCCGGACATACCGATACCAACGCGGCTCATCGATTCAACGCCACCGGCAACGACGATTTCATCTGAACCCGCTTCAATTTTTGCAGCTCCGAAATTAACCGCATCCAGTCCCGATGCACAGAACCGATTAATCTGCATTCCCGGGACCTGATGGTCATATCCAGCTTCAAACACGGCAGCACGAGCAATGTCGGCACCAGCTTCTCCAACCGGGTCCACGCAGCCCAAAATCACATCGTCAATAATTTTTGAATCAAACCCGTTGCGATCCCGCATCGCTTCAAGGGTTCTGGCAGCAAGGCGAACCGCCGGCACCTCATGCAGGGAGCCATCCTTCTTGCCGCGCCCACGTGGTGTGCGAACATGGTCATAAATAAATGCATCAGCCATTTCCGGTCTCCTGTCTGCTCTCGCAGTCTGTAATTATTTCTTGTTCGCCTTTTTCATGCCACCAGGTGACGGCGCACCATATTCCTCGATGAATGCATCGAACACCTGTTTGAGCTTTTTGTCATCCGCATAAGTGTCCAGATTTTCCAACAGCACCGTCAATAGATAATTGTTACCCAGACTATACTTCTCGTTGAGTGTTCGCAGTCGTGCATAGGCTTCTTCTGTCAGTGCGGCGCTGAAGCGTTTGGGCAACGGTAATCGTTTGGCAGGCATGTGAGTTTCCTAAAACGCTTCCGCATCCAGTGCCATCATAGAAGCAGAGCCGCTTTCAATACGGGCAAGATGGGCGGTGCTTTCCGGCATAATGCGATCCATGAAATAAAGTGCGGTTGCAAGTTTGCTCTCGTGGAATTGTTCCTTGCCGTTTGCGCCTTCTTTCAGGAGGGCTTGCGATTTTTCCGCCATCATCCCCCACATATATCCAAGCGCTACGAGGCCGAACAAATGCAGATAATCCATTGAGGCAGCACCCGCATCATTGGGGTTTTTCAAGCCATTCTGCATCAACCACATGGTTGCAGCCTCGAGATCCTTGACCCCCTGGCGCAATGGCTTGGTGTAAACCTGCATTGCCTCATTTTCCATATGGTTTTTTGTGAAGCCATTCACCTCTTCGAGGAACGCCCGCATCGCCCGACCACCCTCACGTGGCAGTTTTCGCCCGACCAGATCAAGCGCCTGAATACCATTGGCGCCTTCGTAAATCTGAGCAATTCGGGCATCACGGACAAACTGCTCCATACCCGATTCCTTGATGTAGCCGTGGCCGCCAAATATCTGCTGGGCGTTTACGGTATTCTCAAATCCCTTGTCAGTGAGCACGCCTTTGACGATTGGCGTCAATAACCCCATCAAATCGTCGGCTGCCTGTCGATCTTCATCAGAACCTGAACGATGAGAGATGTCGCCCTTCAAAGCCGTCCACAACATCAATGCGCGGCCAGCCTCGTTGAATGCCTTGATGTTCATCAACATGCGCCGAACATCAGGGTGAACAATAATCGGATCGGCTTTCTTGTCTGGTTCAGCGGGGCCGGTTAGTGCCCGACCTTGGGTGCGCTCTTTCGCATAGATCAATGCATTTTGATAAGCTGCTTCTGAAATCGCCAGTCCCTGAAGTCCAACAGCAAGGCGTGCTTCGTTCATCATGATGAACATCGCCTTGAGGCCCTTGTTTTCTTCACCGATCAGATATCCGGTTGCGGCATCATAATTGAGCACACAAGTGGCATTTGCATGGATACCCATTTTTTCCTCAATGGAACCACAGGCAACACCATTACGTTCGCCGGGCGTGCCATCATCCTTGGGCATGAGTTTTGGAACAATGAAAAGCGAGATGCCCTTGGTACCTTCTGGCGCACCCTCTATGCGGGCGAGAACCAGGTGAATAATGTTTTCAGACAGATCATGTTCACCAGCCGAAATGAAAATTTTCTGGCCAGAGATTTTGTAACTGCCATTCTTTTGTGGTTCAGCCTTTGTCCGCAAAAGACCAAGATCGGTTCCACAATGGGGTTCAGTCAGATTCATGGTGCCAGTCCAGGCACCTTCTATCATCTTTGGTAGATAGGTTTGCTTTAGCTCTGGTGAGCCGTGAACCTGGATAGCGGCAATTGCACCCTGGGTCAGACCCGGATACATGGAAAATGCCTGATTTGAAGCGGAAAGATACTCACCGACCGCCGAATGAAGCGTATATGGCAGTCCCTGACCACCAAATTCCGGGTCAGCAGAAAGCCCCATCCAGCCGCCTTCGCGGTATGCCTGATAGGCTTCCTTGAAGCCCTTGGGGGTTGTGACCGATCCGTCCTCATGACGGGTACATCCTTCCTGATCTCCAGACAGATTGATTGGCTGCAAGACTTCTTCACAGAGTTTTGCTGCCTCACCAAGAATGGCCTCGATCAGATCAGGCGTGGCTTCTTCAAATCCTGGCAAATTGTTGTAGCGTTCAATGTTCAGGACCTGGTTCAAGACATACAGCGTGTCTTCTACGGGGGCAGAGTAACTTGGCATCTGAATTCCTCGTCTGAATCAACTTTTATCCGCAATACGCGGTTTATTGATCGATATGAGTCCGGACTAGCGGATTGGCGCTACACAAATATTTACGTTTGCGTAAACGTCAATTATGAAAACATAATAGCTCCACGCAACTATTCAATCCAAAATTGATCACAAAGAAAAGAGAAATTGTGTCAGAGCTAAAACTGGTGGGTAGAAAACAATCAATTCGCAGATTTTACAAAATCTTTGACGGAAAACAGAATCGTATTCAGATCTTCAATTGAACGCTCGGTTTCTTCTTTTTGCAGCTTAAGTTTTTCAAGCTGGGCCTCGCATTTCCTGCGAACAACGCAAAAATGCTCCGAATCCTGCTCATTATTGTCATAAATCTCGAGCAAGTCCTGAATATCAACGAGGGAAAATCCAACGCCTTTGGCAATCAGGATAGCCCGAAGA
Source organism: Hyphomicrobiales bacterium (assembly GCA_021775415.1). Lineage (GTDB taxonomy): Bacteria > Pseudomonadota > Alphaproteobacteria > Rhizobiales > Rhizobiaceae > JAALLB01. Next base: position 160,560 of record JAJFHV010000008.1, read on the forward strand.
CGCGCCCGATCCCGTCTCGAATACAAACGTGTCAGTCCGGAACGCTGCGGACTGATCATCCCGCGATCTTCATAAAACCTCAAAGTACGAAGCGTAACGTTGAACTCACTGGCGAGATCGCCAATTCGATAAACCTCTTTCTCACCATGACTGTCGCCATAGTTCAGACCGGCGCTGCCAATCGCATGATTTATAATTGTTCGTACTGTGGTGTCGCTCGTCATTAGACAAACCCCGTTATTGTTGATGTGTGCCAATTTTGGCTGCGGCTACTGCGGGGCACCGCAGAGATAGCACAATCTGGCAAAATGGCACAAGTCTGACATACCTGTTGAGGTGTTTTAAAACTACTATTTATGTGAATTTCTTCCAAATGTGTACTCAAATAATTAACAGCATCTTTAACGAATTCACCACCAGTTAACGCATTGTTTACCCTGTTTTGTGAAAGCTGTCACAGGCGGCACTTGAGATTCTATCGAAATCCCCAATCCGCAGAAACCATTTACGTGGGCCCGAGTAGTTATTCATGCGCAGAGTGCGATCACAATTGGACAATCTGGCTTCGCAGCCAAACGCCTCCCATTCAGGGCATGCGAACGCACAACAGGTGCCGGTTGGCAATAATCGTCAAACCAGCGAAGTGCAGCGCAGACTGGAAGGTATGGGCATCCATCCGGGCGGTCACTCTTCACCTGCTTATGGTGAATACCCAATGATGCCTCAGCAATACCAATCGATGCATCCATATTATCCCGATCACGCACCATCACACCCAATGGCCCAGCCTGTCCCAATGGCACCAATGGCTGCAATGCATGTGGCACCACCACACCAAGGTGGCGTTGAACTTGATAACATCAAGGCGAGCCTTGACCGGCTGACCGGCAAACTACAGGGCATTGTACAGTCGCAGACTGCAGCCGCAGAGCGCCCGGTAACGAACACTGTAGAAAATGCTGACGTTGCAAAACAATTCGACCGGATTGTTGGAGAGCTTTCATGGTTGCGTGCAACCGTTACCAATTTGGCTGAAACAAACCCAAGTCAGCACAATCTTGATGGCCTGCATCATGTTATTGACGCAAATTACAATACGCTTTGTGAGCAGGTTGGACGGATCGCTGACTCGAACGTGGATCCCCTGAGTTTCGCGCAGGCAGTAGAATCCAGCCACAGCGAACTCTCGCAGCAGATTGAAGCCATCCAACAGGCATTAGCTGGCGGTTCCATGAACTCCAACAGCCCGCCACAGGATTTTTCAAGTCTCGAAGCGCGGCTCGAGGAAATCACACGGGCGGTGATGGCGCTTTCCGCGAGTGGCTCGGGTAATGACAATAATTCGAACGATGGGCTTGAACGCATAGAAGCAAGGCTTTCAGATCTCGCAAACACCGTAGACACATTCGTCGCTGACGCTGTTACCACATCAGCAGACCAAACAAGTCCGGTGATATCCGGAATGCTTGGAGAACTTCAAGCCGGCCTGGCAGCAATTGATTCGCGAATTTCAACTATTGGACCGGCGTCTGAGGGTATTTTGGACGGTATGGCGGCCCAATTAAACAGGCTTTCGGAAAAACTGGACAATGTTGGCGTTGCCTCAACTAACTCCGATGATCCAACAAACTCTACCGTTGACGGCGCCCTAATCGGTCGCCTGGATCAACTGGTAGAGCGTGTGGAGGCGCTGAGCTCCGGCGCGGTCGACCCAACTGCAATGGTGGCAATCGAAAGCCAACTCGACCGCTTGGGGGGCGAAATTGAAACGCTGCGCGGCAGCCTGGCAAACAATGGGCAACCAACGGGTGATGATACATTTGCAAATGCGGTTCTTGAACATCTGCAACACATTACCAACCGTGTCGATCAGCTCGATTCTGCTGGCGGTGGTTCAGGTAGTGACGCAGTACTTGCATCCCTTGAAGAACAAATTTCTACCATTGCCAGCCAGTTAAGCAGCGTTGAGACACCTACACTTTCTCTTGGTCCGATTGAGGAGCGGTTGGGCGGCATTGAACAGCAACTTGGAGCCAGCCGCGATATTGCAATCGAGATTGCAACGCAAGTGGCGGAAGACGCGGTCACAAAGACCGTAAGTGCGCTGCCGCAAACTCCAGAAGGCGCTCCAACGGTTGATACAGAAGCGATCAATGCTCTTGCAGAAGACTTACGGACGCTCAATGCCCACACACAAGATGTCAATTCAAACAGCCTTCAAACATTTGATGCTGTTCGCGGTAGCCTTGAGGGGATTGTCGACCGTCTGAACAAGATCGAGACGCAGTTCAGCGGGCAGCAAATGGTTGGCCAACCAGATCAAACCACTCCAAACCACGAGTTTGTTGACCAACAGCAGAATATGTATGGCGAAGACACGTTGCCAGAACCACTACCGGAAGTAGAAGCCCCCGATCTTTCGATGCATGAGGTGCCAGAGGCTACAGTTGAAGCGCCTCTCCAGCATGATGACACTCCAATTGAACCAGGCTCTGGGGCACCGGACCTTGCCGCACTGGTGAGACAGACCAACCAACGCCGCCGTGAAACACCGACATCCGAGGAAGCGTCTCCGGGAACAGATTTCATAGCGGCAGCCCGCCGCGCCGCTCAAGCCGCTGCGGCAGAAGCTGAATCGGTTCAAAGTGAAGTGGCAGAAACATCCAAGAAATCCGGTTTGAAAAACATCCCGGGATTTTTCAGGAAACGCAAGAAAGTCCTGGTGATCGCCGCTGCGGCGGTGTTGATGATCGCAGTTGCAATACCACTTGCCAGCCGATTTGCAGGTCGCGGTGATGCAAGGGTTTCTTCCGCTCCCGCACCAGTGGTCGCAATTGAGCCGACGACTTTGACCGAACAGAGCAAAGTAAATGAGCAAAAGCCGGAGATTGCCGACCTCGAAGACATCGACAACCAGTCAGTCATCCCCTCAGTTCACAGTGAGCTGGTAACGCCAGCACCGACCGTAATGCAGGAAAGCAATCCTGTGGAACAGCCACAGATGGCCAATTCCAGCGATGAAAATTTGCCGGCTGCCGCTGAGACTTCCGAGAACGCAACAGAATTCAAACTTAACCGTGAAATCAATGTGGGTTCTGATGCGCTGAAGCAATCAGCCATGAGCGGCGACCCAACTGCACTGTTTGAAATTGGCCGACGCTACACCGACGGTGCCGGCGTTGAACGTGATTTGAATGAAGCAGCCAAATGGTATGAACAATCCGCGAAGCTAGGATTTGCACCAGCGCAATACCGGATTGGCAATTTTTACGAAAAGGGTCACGGCCTCCAACAGGATGCCACCATGGCAGCCGAGTGGTATGAAAAGGCAGCGAATGCGGGCAATGTGATTGCAATGCACAATCTGGCCGTTTTGCATGCAGAAGGAAAACTTGGCAGTGAGCCGGATATGGTTCGTGCATTTGAATGGTTCAGGAAAGCGGCTGAATATGGTGTGCGCGACAGCCAGGTAAACGTGGGCATATTTTACACCAACGGAGTGGGCTCAGCCGAGCAAAACCTGGCCGAGGCTTACAAGTGGTTTGCTGTTGCCGCAAAGGCCGGCGATTCTGATGCATCAGGCAAACGCGATGTGATTGCAAATGCAATGCGGCCGGATCAACTGGAACAGGCGCGCGCCGAAACAGAGTTATGGAAACCCAAGACACCGGACAAAAATGCCAACACGGTCACCGTACCGGACAGCTGGAAGGACATTGAGCCGAAAACGACAGCTGCAACGTCGGAACAGGAAATGCTCCAAAAAGCCCAGGTATTGCTTACCAAGCTCGGATTCGACCCAGGCCCAGCTGATGGTTTGATGGGTAGCAAAACCCGCAATGCAATTATGGCATTCCAGCAGCGCAGCGGCATGCCGGTTGATGGTGAATTCACTCCCAAACTACTCGATGCTCTCAGCGCAGTTTCCATCTGACAGCCTACATACATTTCGAGAATCTAATGCAGCAAAACAGGCACGACCTGGGTATAAACTCGACTTGAGTCACAAAATCTCACCTGTAACCCTATTTAGTGACCATTCTTGGAATTGTCGCATTGACATGACGCAGGTGGGGGCGCAATAAGCCCGAAAGTAGGCTAACCGGATGTCAAAACCGGCTTTTGACCCCGTTTTTACCTACAGCCCCTTTTGTTTTCCTGCCGTAGGGGATGCCCGTGAGCATCTATCTTCCAATCGCGGAAATGTCCGTAAACATTTTCATCCTTTTCGGGATGGGTGCAGCCGTTGGATTTCTATCCGGCATGTTTGGGGTCGGTGGCGGATTTTTGATGACGCCGCTGCTGATCTTTTACAATATTCCTCCAGCCGTTGCAGTTGCAACCGAAGCAAACCAGATTGTTGCTTCCTCGTTTTCTGGCGCACTTGCTCACCTTCGAAAAGGCACTGTGGATGTGAAGCTTGGCATTATGCTGCTTTGTGGCGGCCTTGTTGGTGCTACCTTCGGCGTTTACATATTTTCCTTTTTAAGAAGCGCCGGCCAACTCGATTTGATCATTTCAGTTCTTTATGTCGTATTCCTTGGATCAATCGGCACGTTGATGACGATTGAGAGCCTTAACGCCATTAAAAAATCCCGGGCGGGCAATGCTCCGCCTGCAAGAAAACCCGGCCAGCACAACTGGATCCACGGCCTTCCGTTCAAAATGCGGTTTCGAAAATCCAAAATCTACTTAAGTGCAATACCCGTCGTGACACTTGGTGTCCTGGTTGGGTTGCTGGCAGCCATCATGGGTGTTGGCGGCGGCTTCATTATGGTGCCGGCAATGATCTATCTTTTGCGGGTACCGACCAATGTCGTCATTGGAACTTCTTTGTTCCAGATTATTTTTGTGACCGCCTATACAACCATCATTCAGTCCACCACCAACCAGACTGTAGATATCGTGCTCGCCGTTATCCTGATGGTCGGCGGTGTTATCGGTGCACAATTTGGCGCAGCCGCCGGGCACAAACTCAAAGGCGAACAACTGCGCGCCCTTCTCGGCCTGCTGGTACTGGCGATTTGTCTGCGCCTTGCTTACGATCTTGTAATAACGCCGGATGATCTATTCACCACTATCAGTTCATTTGGTGAGGGGGGCGAGTAAGTGCGATCGATGACACTCTTCACCGCGATTGTCGGCATGGTACTGATTGCTGCTACAATGACAGCGCGAGCGGAATCGCTCCAGATGGGCGTGTCGGTGGATGTGGTTCCTGTTGGTTCGGATTTTGATGGAACTGATATTGTCGTGTTTGGATCAATTGAAGGGGCCGATGACGTTTCTCTAAAGCTTGGCCAATATCAGGTTGTGGTGACCGTATTGGGCGCTGAAGAAGATACAATTGTGCGGCAAAAGGAGCGTATATTCGGAATTTGGATCAACCGAAAATCAAGACGATATACCGACATTCCATCTTTCTACTCGACTATATCACGGCTTCCACTCGAGAAAATCGCAGAGAAGGCAACCTTGCGAGAAAACGGGATAGGCGCTCAAAATTTGAGTATGAATCTCGCATCTCAAGGAACGATCACATCAATTCTGCCTGCACCACAATTTGTTGAAGCTTTGCGCAGAATACGTCACGAGGAAGGTTTGTATTCCGACAATCCTACCAACCTCAAGCAGTTGAGTCCTACCCTTTTCAGGGCCGGAGTCTATCTTCCACCAAATGTTCCGATCGGCAGGCATCAAGTGGTGGCTCACTTGTTTAAAAATGGCGAACTGCTGACCCAGTCAAAATCCAGTTTTAGAATTCAAAAAGTGGGATTTGAACGCTGGATGTATGATTTTGCGCATCAAAATGGCTTGTTATATGGTATAATGGCAGTCTTTATCGCCATCGCGACCGGCTGGACTGCCAACGCACTATTCCGGAAACGCTGAATGAGCACGAGAGTTCTAGACAATAGGGAAAGCCAATTGATCCGGCTGGCCTGGGGACTTTCAATCCTTGGGTTTTTGCCCTTTGCCGGAATCGCATTGTCGCTGTATTTTCTGGGTAACGAGAATGGATTGTTTCATTCGCTTTTTGACGTGTTTAAAATCTGGTCTGCGATGGTTCTTTCCTTCCTCGGCGGAATCCGGTGGGGCTTGGCAATCGCAAAAAATCCGGTACCAACCTGGGATCTTGCGATTTGCACATTACCTCCGATTGTCGGATGGATGGCCCTGTTCCTGCCAGACTCCTACACCATTCTTGTGCTGCTGCTGACTTATTGTGCGATGGGTGCCTGGGACAGTTTTTCGATCAATGCGGGCATAGCACCTTCATGGTTTGGAAAAATCCGGGTGATGCTTACCCTCTTGGCTGCGGCTGCCCATGTCATAGTGTTTTTAGCGCTTTTCTAATTTGAGATATTCGGCAAGTGCTATCCGAATAATTGGTCGGCACCAATTTCGTAAATATTTTGAAGCCCAAGCATCCAGGCTTTGAGCGAGGTCTGTTGGAACAGGCCTTGATAGGCGGGGTCCTTGAGATCCAGACCACCTGTATAAGCGCCAAATGCCGGTAAAATCATTCGATTACCATCACCAGCCACACAACGCCTTCGAACAGATTTTCCACGACGGCGAATTTTCGCGCATGGATGGAGGTGACCAGCAATTTCACCCGGCACAAATTCCATCAGCGGCTCGTGACGGAACATCAGTGTACCCAGATAAAGTTCCGAGGCGTGCATGCCCCCAAGACTTTCTGGCGGTGAGGGATCATGATTGCCGCAAATCCACACCCAGTCACGTCTTTTCATCATCTGCATCAGCCGGGCTCGACTGGGACCGGTCAAGCGGGTTGAGGCGCCATCGTCATGAAAACTGTCACCCAGGCTGATTACTCTCTTGGGCTGCCATGAGGTCAATTTTTCTGCCAGATGATCGAGGGTGGCATCCGTGTCATAGGGCGGCACGAGAATGCCCCTGGTGGCAAGTGATGAGCCTTTTTCCAGATGCAAATCGGACACCACCAGCGTGTCTTCATCCGGCCAGTAAACACAGCCGGACGGGTCAATGATCAGGTGATTACCCCGAAAATCGATATCGAGACCAGATTTGTCTTGTTTCAGTGCCAGTGCGGTCATTTGTTCTTTTCTACCAATTCTTCCGCTGCTTCAGCCAGAAGCGCCTCCTGGGCATCTGAGCCTATGCTTTCCTTACCTATTTCCAACATGATCGGAACCGCCAGCGGTGAAATTTGATCAAGCCTCTTATGCACGATTCGGTCCTTTATGCGGAACAGCATTTCTCCGAGCCTGCGGATGTCCAGCAATCCGTGCGCGGCATCGTCCCGGGTTGCCTGCATCAAAAGGTGATCAGGTTCATGAGTTCTCAGCACATCATAAATAAGGTCTGACGATACCGTCATCTGACGGCCAGATTTTTCCTTTCCCGGATGGCGTCTTTCGATTAGGCCTGAAATCGTTGCACATTGGCGGAAGGTACGCTTCAGCAGGAAAGATTCTGCGAGCCAACTTTCCAGATCATCGCCAAGCATATCCTCGTCATACAGCTCGGCAAGTGAAAGCTCGCCACGCTCAAACATCAAACCAAAATCTCTTAGGCCCCAAATTGCAATGGCATAATCTGTTGCAACAAAACCAAGCGGTCGCGCACGTGCACGCTCAAGCCTTCGGGTTAATAACATTCCAAGCGTTTGGTGTGCCAGCCTCCCTTCAAACGGATAAGCGACCATGTAGAATCGCTCCGCTCGTGGAAACGTTTCAATCAGCAATTGGTCAAATTTGGGTAGAATTGATTTGAGTTTCTGGATTTTCAACCATTCGCCAACTTGATCGGGCAATCGTTTCCAGCGTTGAGGATCAGCAAGCATCTCTCGGACCTTGTCCGCCAGATAGGTGGAAAGAGGAAATTTCCCGCCAGCATAGTATGGGATTTTAGCGTCCGTATCGGGTGCATTGGATACATAACATGTGTTTTCGCGGATCCCCTCCAGCCGCAGTGTTTTTCCTGCAAACAGGAAGGTATCACCCGGCGCAAGACTTTCGATAAACGCCTCTTCAATTTTACCAAGTACCGGGCCGCCACGAACATTCCCACCCTTACCTCGGTGCCGAGTAAGCCGCACATCGAGCATTGGCGCTTCAACGATTGTACCGGCGTTGAGTCGATATTGCTGGGCAATCCGTGGATGGGTCAGTCGCCATTTGCCTTCGTCATCCTTGCGAATTTTGGCGTACCGGTCATAGGTCTTGAGTGCGTATCCGCCGGTTGCAACGAACTCGACTGCCTTATCAAACATCTGCCTTGATAGGCCGGCATAGGGCGCTGACGACGTGATTTCATCATAAAGTTCATCGGCATCGAATGGCTCTGAACATGCGCTCCCCAGCACATGCTGAACCAACACATCCAGGCAGCCCTCGCGTAAGGGAGGCGTGTCCTGCGCACCAAGATAATTCGCATCAAGCGCTGCCTGACACTCCATCACCTCAAACCGGTTGGCTGGCACCAGAATGGCGCGGGAAGGTTCATCAATCCGATGGTTTGAGCGGCCGATACGTTGTGCCAGCCTGCTTGCCCCTTTTGGCGCACCCACATGCACCACCAAATCGACATCACCCCAATCAATCCCCAAATCAAGCGTGGACGTGGCAACCACTGCCCGCAACTGGTTGTTGCTCATCGCCTCCTCAACCTGGCGCCGCTGCCCTACATCCAGAGAACCGTGATGCAGGGCAATGGGGAGCGTATCCTCATTGATGTTCCACAGGGCCTGAAACAATAGTTCTGCCTGGCTTCGGGTGTTTACGAACAGCAATGTGGTTTGGTGCTGTTTGATTGCTTCATATACTTCTCCCATCGCATAGCGGGCGGAGTGGCCAGCCCAGGGTATTCGTTCAGAAGATTTGAGGATGGTGATTTCTGGCTTGGCGCCACCCTCCAGATGGATAAGCTCCGAAAGGGCAATCTCGCCTTGCGGCGGCTGTTTTACCAGCCAACGGCGCAGCTCATCGGGTTCTGCAACTGTTGCAGAAAGCCCAATGGTTTTGAGCCCTGGCCGAAATGTCCTGAGCCGGGCAAGGCCCAGGGCAAGCAGATGTCCGCGTTTTGAAGTGACCAGTGAATGCAATTCGTCAAAGATTACGGTTTCGAGGTTATCGAAGAACCGCGCTGCATCCTTTTGGGCAATCAACAAGGCAACCTGCTCTGGCGTTGTCAGCAGGATTTGCGGTGGTGCAAGTTTTTGTCTTTGACGGCGATGAACCGGTGTGTCCCCGGTCCTTGTTTCAATTTCCACACCAAGTGCCATCTCACTGACCGGCGTTTCAAGATTGCGTTTTATATCCACAGCAAGTGCTTTCAGCGGTGATATATAAAGTGTGTGGATGCCATGTCTTGCCGCACCGGGTTTTGGCTTTGGCCTGTCAACAAGATCAACCAGTGATGGCAGAAATCCAGCAAGGGTTTTACCTGCACCCGTCGGTGCAATAAGCAGCACCGATTGACCGGCTTGCACACGGGCAAGCAGTTCAAGTTGATGTGAACGCGGTTGCCATCCGTTACCCGCGAACCAATTTGCAAAAGGTTCGGGCAAATGAAATGAAAGGGCTGCGCTTTCACATTTGTTGATCAGTGGCTTGCTCACAATGATGAATGTAAGCAAGCAATCTCGAGAGGTCGATAGAAATTGCGGGATTTGATTTTATTGGTTTTGGTTGGATTCCTGCTGATTGCGGTGTGGATGAACCGGACAGATGTTCCGTCGGACAGCAATACCCAAATTGCGACCGTTGATTTTGTGTTGGCGATCAGCTGGCAACCAGCATTTTGCGAAAAGAACCCAAACAAACCGGAATGCAATTCACAAACTAATGACCGCTTCGATGCAAACGCGTTCTCCCTTCACGGGCTGTGGCCACAACCGCGCAACCGCACCTATTGTGGAGCTCCACCGAAAGACCGTGTGATGGATCGAACCGGGAAATGGTCACAAATTTCACAACTGGATCTATCAGATCCCCTGCGCGATGAACTACGAAAGAAAATGCCAGGTTATCAATCATTCCTTCACCGTCATGAATGGGTGAAACACGGAACCTGCATTTCCGGGATTACCCCACAACGGTACTTCGAAACCTCCCTTAGACTGTTGGATGACGTAAACAATTCAGCCCTGAGACGGCTTTTTGAAACCAAAATTGGACAGGAAATTGACGCCCGTTCGATACAGCGTGCCATGAATAAAGCGTTTGGCAGACGCGCGGGAAACCAGGTGCGGATTGCCTGCAAACAGGATGGTTCACGCCGTATCATATCTGAACTCACTATTGGCCTTACCGGGGACATCAACCAGAGCGGCGGGGTTGCATCGCTGATTGCTGATGGCCCACCCACCGATACCGGTTGCCCCGGTGGAATTGTCGACCCTGCCGGGCTTCAGTGATGTTCGTCCAACAGACTTGAAAAGCGCCTGTTCGACCGTTACCTGTTGGCGAGCGGACCGCAGACCCACGCCCAATGTAAGGAAAGACACGATGCCAGAATGGATTAGCCGGTTTTTGGGCGATACACCCGGACGCACCGTAGTGAAACTTGCCATCGTTTCCTTTGTTGTCGGTATCATCATGAGTGCGCTCAATTTCACGCCTTGGGAAGTCTGGGAAGCCATTCGGGATTTTGCCCTTCAGCTTTACGATTTGGGCTTTGAAGCAATTTGGCGGGTTGCGCGTTACTTTGTCTGGGGTGCGATTGTGGTGGTTCCGATCTTTTTGGTGCTGCGCATCATGCGGTTTGGGCGCTAAGCTCTTGGGGAAACAACTCACATGCTTCCCAGCAAGAACCCTGTAAATCTACCCACAGGTAGCGGAAAGTTTCTTGTCAGCCACACAACTGTGTTGCGGATTGCTGTTCCGATGACACTTGCCTATTTGACTACCCCTTTGCTTGGGCTGGTCGATACGGCAGTTGTCGGTAGATTTGGCGATCCGGCACTCATTGGTGGGCTGGCAGTTGGCGCAATCATTATCGATCTGATTTTGACAACCTTCAATTTCCTGCGCGGAGGTACAACTGGCCTTACCTCGCAAGCGTATGGTGCAGGTGACGAAAAAGAAAAACAGGCCATCCTGTTTCGCGCCCTGATGATTGCGGCCATCAGTGGCATCGTGATGATCATCACAAGTCCTTTGCTTTTGATGGCAGGCTTATGGTTTATGGCGGCGGGTGAAAGCGTTGAAAACGCCACCCGAACATACTTTCTAATACGCATGCTATCGACCCCCTTTGCGCTGGCGAATTATGTAATTCTTGGCTGGTTGTTGGGCCTTGGGAGGCCTGGTGTTACCCTGGCGCTTCAGGCGCTCCTCAACGGTATCAACATCGTTTTGAGTGTGATTCTGGGCCTATGGCTTGGATGGGGAATAACCGGGATAGCACTTGCCACCATCGTTGGAGAAGTGGTCGCATGCCTTGCCGGTTGCCTGGTGTGCTGGCGCTCACTGGATCATACCATTCGCCCTTCAGCTCGCCGTGTATTTGATCGCCCCGCATGGATGAAGCTCACCAATTTGAACAGCGACATGATGCTGCGGTCATTTGCATTGTTTTTCGCATTTGCTTTTTTCACAGCACAAGGCGCGCGGTTTGGTGAAGTCACTCTCGCCGCCAATGCAATACTGTTGCATTTCTTTCTGGTTGCAGGGTTCTTTCTCGATGGGCTGGCAACTGCTGCCGAACAAGTTATTGGTCGTTCAATCGGCGCAAAATACTCAGAAGGATTTTGGCGTGGCTTCAAACTGACACTGGGCTGGAGTTTTGTAATGGCGATTGTGTGTTCCACCGTTTTCTTCGTCGGCGGCCCCAGCTTGATTGCCTTGATGACAACAAGTCCCGATGTTCAAAATTTGGCCCGAACCTATTTAATCTGGGCCGCACTTACGCCGCTCTCAGGTGCGCTGGCCTTTCACATGGATGGCGTATTCATTGGCGCTACCTGGTCACGTGACATGAGCCTCATGATGATTGTCTCGCTCGTCGCGTATCTGGCCTTTTGGTGGATTACCCGCGAACCACTGGCAAATCACGGATTGTGGCTATCGCTGCATGTGTTTGTACTGGTGCGGGGTGTAACGCTCGCCTTGCGGGTAAAGCCTCGAGCCGACAGGACTTTTTTAAACACCTGAGCCTATTTCAAAATCGTCAACACATGCTCTGGCGGTCTGCCAATTGCTGCCTTGTCACCTGCTATTACAACCGGGCGCTCGATCAGAATCGGGTTTTCATGCATGGCATCAATCAAGCCTGCATCTTCCGTCATTGATGCAAGGCCTAATTCCTTGAAAAGGGTTTCGCCCTGGCGGAGCAACCCTATGGGGCCAATATCAAGTTTCACCAACACTTCAGAAATTTCATCCTTGCCCGGTGGGTTTTTGAGATATTCAACAATCGTTGGGTCAAAACCTTCAGTTCGCATCAGTTCAAGCGTTTGCCTGGATTTCGAACATCCGGGATTGTGCCAGATTACCGGTTTCATCAATCGTTCTCTCCAGAAAAATTGCACCATTCTTTCGTTCGGGTTCCAGAAAGTTGCGAAATATGAGCAATGTTATTCATCTCAAGATGCTTCAGAATTCCACTGACGATCTTTCCCGGCAACCCGGGCCCATTGAAAATCATGCCTGTATAGAGCTGAATTAAATTGGCACCGGCCTCGAGTTTCGTGATGGCTTGGCGAGCACTGTCTATACCGCCAACACCGATAATCGGCATTTCAGGGCCGATACGGTTGCGCATTTGTGCCAATACCCTGGTTGATTTGTCGAAAAGCGGCCTGCCGGACAGACCACCCAACTCTTTTCGATGTTGTTGATTTGCAAGCCCACTGCGATCAAGTGTGGTGTTTGATATTACCAGTCCATCAAGCGCTGTTCCTTCCACCACGCCCGCAATCTCATCCATTTGCGATTGCTCAAGGTCTGGTGCAATTTTCAGAAATACCGGCTTTCGCACACCGTTTCGCACCGCCATCAGCTCTGCTCTTTCCATTACCCGGTCCAGCAGCACTTTTAGCGCTTCACCTGCCTGTAGATTCCGCAGGCCCGGCGTGTTTGGGGAGGAGATATTTGCTGTGAAGTAGGAGGCCTTGTCATAAAATTTCTCAATGCCGGATACGTAGTCAGCAACAAAATCCTCACTATCCTTGTTGGCACCAATGTTTATCCCGATGATACCTCTGTGTTCTCCCCGGGCCTTCAGGCGCGCCAGCATTGCGTCATGGCCCTGATTGTTAAAACCAAGCCGATTAATGACACCTTCATCCTCAGGCAACCGAAATAATCTGGGTTGCGGATTGCCCGCCTGTGGCCTCGGTGTAACGGTGCCTATTTCAGCAAACCCAAATCCAAGTTTTAAAATTGCATCCGGCACTTCCCCATTCTTGTCATATCCGGCAGCAAACCCGAGCGGATTGGGAAATTCCATTCCGGCAACCGTGGTTGAAAGTCGTTTGTCCAGCACCGGTTTTGGACGGGCAACCAGCCCGTATTTAAGCGCCAGAATGGAAAGTCCGTGCGCATTTTCGGGTGGAAACAAAAACAGGGTGCGATTGATTATCGGTTTCAGGACATCCATCAAAACTGCTCCGGAAACACATGTCCGCCGTCCTCATCTTCTTCAAGCGGGATGGTTTCTACAACGCAGGATACATCAAGCGGCGCGTACAGGTGCGGAAACAAATCTCCGCCTCGCGAGGGCTCGTAGCGCAACGCAGCGCCAAGTTTTTCACCCTCAAACGACAGAAGCAGCAAATCCCTTTTCCCATGGAAATGTTTCGCTGCTGTTTCACGGACCTGGTCTACGGTCGAGAAATGTATGTAGCCATCCGCAATATCCACTGGCGCACCGTTGAAAACCCCGCATTCAAGCGCGTTCTCCCATTCGGTGCGTGAAACAATTTTGTAAATAATTTGAGAGCCCGGGTTCATCTGGCATGATTGAGAACAGTATTGCCAAAACCATAAAATCAACAAATGTTTGGGGCAAGTCTCTACCTGTGCAATAATATCGATGCTTGGGGAGAACTGCTCTCCGGCGGATACCAGAACGGGATGGTGATCATGAAACCAATCGGTATTTTGACGTTGGCCGCATGTGCCATACTGATTTCCGGCGCTGCTTGGTCTCAAGAGACTGCAGATGTAGCCGATGCAGAACGCTTTAGCCTGAACAAGGTGGATGGCGGATTCGTGAAAATTGACCGAAGACTAGGTACGGTCAGTCTGTGTGCCATAAATAAAGGCAATATGATTTGCCGCATGGCCGCTGATGAACGTGATGCATATGACGATACAATGGATCAAATGCGTAGCGATATGGAAGCGCTGGACGCACGACTGGCAAAGCTTGAGGGCATGGCGACAACAGAACCAGAAGAAGACAAAAAAGCAGAAGAGCCCGAAGTCGAACTGGGTGCCGGTAGTGAAGAAAAAACCCAGCTTCCGGCAGAATTCGATACCGCGATGGAAATTGCCCAGGAAGCAATGCGTCGGTTTTTTGCGGTTATTCAGGACTTAAAAAAAGAATACGAACAAAAGGCAACCAAGCCCAATACCTGACATGGTGGCGTCAAGATGTAACGCTCACCTTTTTTGCTCCGGATATCTGTCGGAGAATTCCTATTGTCGCAAAGGCGACAAGCATTCCAATAAATCCTGAATTAATCGGCATGAGGCGATCCGTTAAAAGTGGAATTGGGAGTCTGAATTCATCCCCCGAATTTGGTACAAAGTCCGCCCCCAAAGCTGTCAAGAAAAGCAGCAACACAACCACCGTGAACCCTGCCAACATTCCAAAGAACAGTTGAGTTGAACTGGTTCCTGACCACCAGATTTTTGAGATCAGAGCCGGGAAAAGTGCAGCTGCTGATATGGCAAATGCAGCGGTAAACAAAAATTCCGAACTAGGCGCAGTCCATGCTGCAAGCAAGGCGGTAATGATAGCAATCAAAACGAGCAGGAAGCGGGTCATGAACAACCTTACTCCCAATGGCGACTTGGGCCGAAACAACCGAAAGTACCCGTCTTGTGAGAGTGTGTTTGCAGTGGCCAGCAACAATCCATCAGCTGTCGACCACAGGGCGGCGAGCGCACCTGCCGCCATTATGGTCATAACAAGATCAGGCAGGTGTGCAAATTTTACAGCAGCAAATGGCAGCAATTGGGAACTTATCGTAATATCACGGGCCGTGAGCACATATTCCGGCAATCCGCCACAGGCTGCAATGACCTGCTTCAGCTCTACAACCTCCTGCCCGCAAATAGAAATCAGCTTTCCTGCGTTTGCTGTACCCTCCCCAAAGAGCCAGGCGGATTCCACTGCAAGTTCTGAAACCGGCAACCCCAACAGAGCGGTGTAGAACTCCAGCTTCGCAAACGCAGCGGCTGCAGGAACAGCACTCAGCACAAGCAACAGAAAAAATACTGCCCAAATGCCGCCACGGCGGGCTTTTGCGCGTGTATCAAAAACGCCAAAATGTTGCACCAGATGTGGCATCGCAGAAATGCCTGCGCCAAGACAGATTATCAGCGCCAAAAAATTGAACCCGTCGAGACGGCCATCGGAGGTGATCGAGAAGATTTCCTTGCCCAGCGCAAATCCGGCATCCATCATCTCCGCGTCAATTTCTGCTACCGGTTGGAGTGCCCCTATTCCGAACGCAAGTTGTGGTACTGGAAGTCCGGTGGCGTTAATTGACATCCAACTCAGGGGAAGCAGGAACGTTATCGCGATGACTGGATATATCATCGCGCGTGCAATGCTCAGCGACTGAATGCCTCCCGCAAGCAAGCATATGGTGATAGCCAAAACACCAGCAAATACGCCGATTGGTCCGGGAATGCCTAAAAATTGCTGGCTGATGATTGCGGTTGCATGAAATTGAACAAGCAAAAGCAAAAAGCAGGACAAAATTACAATCACCAGGCTGGCAAATCGAAACAGGCGATTTTCGTCTCTGCCAAAAAACATTTCTGGAAGCGTCACGGCGCGTGAACTTGCATAGCCTGGCGCTACCAATACACCCAGCATTGTGGCACCCAACACCCAACCGGAGAACCAGGCCAAACCATCAATGCCGTTTTTGTAGAATTCACCGGCCAACAAAATATAAATGGCGGATGAGATTAAACCAGCCGCCATGGCCTGACCGATATAGAATGGGACCCCGGCACGCTCGGCCTCGTGGAACACTGTCAGACGCATGGTTTTTGCAAACAACCCGGCAAAAACCCAGGTGCCAATCAAAAATGCGATCATCAAAACAGCTACGTAATGCTCCGGCGCCCCAATCTGTTGAAGTGTTGCAGCGAAGAAGATCGTTAGCGCAAAGCTGGCGATGTACATGCCGAGCAGTTGACCTGACAATTTGAGGGGAGAGTTTGATGCCATTAATCGTTTTCAGCTTCAGATAAATGACGCGCAATGGCATCTTGCCTGTCAGCAGACCAGAATAGCAATGCAACAAGCAGGGCGGGGAATAATAAAACCACAAGAAAATACCCGAAAGGGATGCCAATCAAAACTACCGAATTCAACAGCGTCAAGGCAATCGGCCACGGCAGCACCAACAGCAGGACAGCAATGCTCACAAAGGCCAATAGCAAACGAGCATTAGCTTCCGGAGTCTTGTGCTTGAAGTAAAGTATGTTCAAATGCCTCATCGCGAACCTATTGGGCAGGTCGAGTACAACCCGTGCGGTGATACAATATCTGAATCCCTGAAAATCCAAACCCAAAAAGCATCACTTTAAATTTTTTGCGTTTGATTGTAATGAAGTGGCAGAATTGTTGGGAACATGCCGAGAAAGAGTTTTGAGTGGAATCAGTAGTTGTAATTGCCGACGACCACCCGCTGTTTCGTGATGCATTAAAGCAAGCGATTGAAGGGCTGTTGCCAGGTTGTTCGTTTCCAAACGCGGGCGATCTCGACGAGGTGCGCAATTTGCTGCGTTCTTTTGGTTCAGCTGACCTGGTTTTGTTGGATTTAACGATGCCAGGGGCAAGTGGCTTTTCAGGTCTGATTTCCGTACGCGCGGAGTTTCCAGAAACTCCGGTTGTTGTTGTTTCGGCGAGCGAAGATCAATTGACGATAAGAAAATGCCTTGATCTAGGGGCATCAGGCTTTATCCCAAAATCCTCAGGAATTGATTTTATAACAAACGGTATCCGCCTGGTGCTTGCCGGCGAGATTTGTATCCCGCCGTTTGTTGATGTTGATTCAGACATGGATTCTGAATCTTCCGATGTAATTCGCAAACTACAATCTCTCACCCCTCAACAGGCTCGAGTATTGTCGATGCTGGGGGAAGGATTGTTGAACAAGCAAATAGCCTATGAGCTGGGCGTTTCCGAGGCGACAGTAAAAGCGCACGTTTCGGCAGTACTGCTGAAACTTGGAGTAGACAGCCGTACTCAGGCCGTCATCATCATGAACAAAATCAACTCAGGCATTGCAACTGCCAGCGCTACCAGTCTTTGAAATAATTTTTTCAACTACTCGGCGGCTTCAAACTGCAGATTTTCACGCGAGATAATCGCTCTTAATGCAGCAGGTTTTAGCGGCTTGTTCAGAATGAGTACGTTGGCAGCTTCAGCTTGCTTTTTAACTTCCTCAGAGCGATCTGCCGTTATAAGCACTGCTGCAAATTGTTCTCCGTGCGCACCTCTTAAAATTTCCACCACTTCCATGCCGGTCGCATTTTCGAGGTGATAATCGACAAGAACGATACCTGGGACATCACCACCGCGTTCAACCAGTTCCTTGACCTCATCAAGCGTTGCGGCGGTATCAACGGTGCATCCCCATTGCTGGAGTAACGCAGACATTCCCTCAAGAATGGTCAGATCATTGTCCACACAAAGAACCCGTGTACCGTTCAGGTGTCGGCGATTGCGAACACGCTTCTTGCTTTCCAACTCCGCAACACGTTGAGCGGGTTCGGCCAACGGCAATTTTACTTGAAAGCGGGTGCCTTTACCCGGCACGGAATCAACACTGACTTTATGATCAAGCAAGTCAGCAATTCGTTCGACAATGGATAATCCAAGCCCCAGACCGGGAATTTTGTGTGCTTTCTCTCCCAACCGGGTGAATTCCACAAATGCAAGCTTTTGTTGTTCTTTATCCATTCCGGAGCCTGTGTCGTAAATCTCAACCACAAGATTTTCACCACGCCTGCGGCACCCGACTAAAACCTTGCCTTTGCTGGTAAATTTCAGAGCATTGGAAATCAGATTTTGAAGCAATCGTCTTAGCAGGGCCGGATCGGAATATACCCAAAGTGCGCTGTGTATGAAAATCAACTCAAGGTTCTGTTCGCGTGCAATTGGATCAAACTCCAAGTGGAGTTGTTCGGTGATGTTGCGAATCGCAAAATCTCTACGGGAAACATCTGGGGAGGTGGTATCGAGTCGTGATATCGCAAGGATTGCACCCAGAATTTCCTCAACTGACCCAAGTGAGCGTCCGATATTTTCTGCCAATCGCGCATTTTGGGATTCGTCGAGCCTTTCAAGCAGTGTAGAGGAATAGAGCCGCGCAGCATTAAGTGGCTGCAACAAATCATGTCCCGCAGCTGCAAGAAACCGCGTCTTACTGATGTTGGCCTGGTCCGCTGTGCGTGTCGCTTCTTCAAGTTCTTTTGTACGTTCTTCTACCCGCCGCTCCAGCGTTTCATTTGCCTCTCTCAAGGCCCGGGCAGCATAGACACGTTCGGTGATGTTGTTCCACGTTATAACTATTCCACCACCCGGCATCGGGCTCGTCCTGATTTCTAGCACTTCACCGGTGTTAAGCTGTTTGAGTTGCCAGATATCGGACTGATTTATGAGTTGGTGGGCAAGCTGTTCGCCTTCGGGATCATTCCCCTCAAATTCATTTATCAAGGCAATCTCGCGAGCAACTTCAGTCAGTGGAATACCGGCACGACCCATTTTGGAAGGTAAATTCAGAAGAGCCCGGAATTGTCGGTTCCATGAAGCAAGTCGGAAATCGCCATCGAAAACCGTAATACCCTGGTCAAGCTGATCAAGGGCCGTCTGCAATACGTCACGGTTGAATTGCAAGGCCTTGGAAGCCTCATCCAGCAACAGGATATTTGACTTCTCACTGGTATCGAACCGCTTTAGAAGAAGGGTGTGTACCAACCGGGAAGACGAGGCACCAATTGCACTCGCCAGCAGCTGTTCGGTGTGGCGCAGCAGGTCATTGTCAACATTTGCTTCCATATCCGGCCGGTTACCCGTTTGCGCCCAATACGCTTCAAGTGAGCGCTCGGTACGGATTACCCCAAGATAGCGTGCCACGGTTTCAGTCAATTGCCCGACTTTGACTGTTGAGGAACCGATATCTTGTGAAAGCGACACCGGCATTTGGTAGGAAACAAACAAAGACGCCTGCATGCGTTCTTGAGGATCTGGTGCCCTGGATAATGATCCCACCACATAAGCAAAGGTGTTGAAGGTAAGGCTCCAGATAACCCCATTTGCCAGTGGTGTCAGCTGCGTTTCAAACAATGCCTCAGGCCGCAATACCACCCACCCGAACAAACCATTTATGACAAAAGCACTATCAGCAGGCAAAAGTGTTGGCAGCAGCAACGTATACCCCCAGACGCAAAAACCAATCACCATGCCAAGCATTGCACCACGAGCGTTTGCCCTGCGCCAGAACAAGCCGCCAAAAAATGCCGGCGCCAACTGCGCAATTGCTGCAAATGAAACCAGCCCTATCGACGCAAGAGCCGCGGAGTTGTCGGCAACCTTGTAGTACACATAGGCCAGTGTCAGAACGACCAGAATTGCAGTGCGGCGAATATTGAGGATTCGATTTTCCATATCCTCGGGTTCGGCGTGACCCAGAGATGCCCGAGACCGCAGGAAGAGCGGCAAAACAAGGTCGTTTGAAATCATGATTGCAAGTGCCACACAGGCGACCACAACCATCGCAGTACCGGCGGACAAACCACCGATAAATGCAAACAGGCTGACAAGACCGCTTGACTGCAACATTGGCAACAGCAGCACGAAATCATCGGCGTTCACAGAATTGCCGAAACGAATGGTCCCGGCGATCGCAATCGGTATCACAAAGAGATTTATCGCTATCAAATAGAGTGGGAACAGCCAGCGCGCGCGTCTGAGTTCTTCAATCGAATTGTTTTCCACGACCGCGACGTGAAACTGGCGCGGTAACAGGAGAAACACCGTAAGGCTCAAGATGGTCAGGATTACAAAGTTGCCGGTGTCAAACCCGCGCGCGACCAACAATTGAACGGACTGGTTGTTACTTGCCTGTTGGAACAGGTCTCGCACGCCGTCAAACATCACAAACGTAACAAAGGCACCCACACACAAGAATGCGATTAGTTTGACCACCGATTCCATCGCGATCGCCAACATTAGTCCGTGTTGGTGTTCCGTGGCATCTGCGTGACGGGTACCAAACAAAATGCTGAACAAGGCAAGCGACAAGGCAATCAGGATTGATATATCGCCAAACACCGGCATCTGGGATGGGATGTCGCCAGCAAAATTGAAAACCAAGGTGTTCACGGACCCGGAAATGGCTTTCATCTGCAGCGCAATGTAGGGCACCGTCCCGATTACAGCGATAATCGCTGCGACACCTGCAACTTTGATGTTCTTGCCATATCTTGAGCCGAGGAAGTCAGCAACTGAGGTAATGCGTTCTTCGTTGGAGAGCTCAATCACCCGCTTTACCAGCGGAAACCCCAAAGTAATTGCCAAAATCGGCCCAAAATAAATCGCCAAAAAACTGAACCCACTGGTGGCGGCAAGTCCAACGGAACCAAAAAACGTCCACGTGGTACAATATATGGCGAGGCTAAACGCATAGGTGTTTGGCCGACTGCGGGTGCTGCGCATAGCAATCGTCCTGTCACCGTAGCTTGCCACGGCAAACAGGATGGACATGTACAGTATTGCTACCAACAGCACGACCCAAGGCTGGATCATGAACCAGTCCTCCCGGTTCTCGCCTCTAAAGACAGCTTTACAGCATTATTTTCCCTGACTTGTCCATCTACGAGTGACATGCCGGCAACCAATGCGGGGTTCGATTTTTTCTCCGTGGGCAAAAGCAAAAACCACTTAACGTTACGTCAAAAACGCTTACAATGTTCGTTGCGGGGCCAAATTTTGGACGCGAATATGAACAAAATATTCAAACGTTAAAGGGGATAAATACATGCTTAGTGAATTCAAAGCCTTCATCATGAAGGGTAATGTCATGGATTTGGCCATTGGTGTCATCATCGGCGGCGCATTCGGGGCAATTGTGTCATCGCTTGTCGATGATGTGCTAATGCCAATCATCGGCGCTGTTTTCGGGGGCGCTGATTTTTCGAATTATTTTGCGCCACTGGCTGGAGGCGTGACTGCCTCTTCGCTTGATGCTGCCCGGGAACAGGGCGCTGTACTCGCCTATGGCAGTTTCATTACCGCCGTTGTAAATTTCCTGATTATCGGTTTCATCATTTTCCTTCTTGTGAGGGCAGTAAACAACATGATGAAGTCCGAGGAAGAAGCAGCTCCTGCAGCTCCGCCTGCACAGGAGGTTTTGCTTGGTGAAATTCGGGACCTTTTGAAGAAGTAACAATAACCAGACTTGTTATTGAACCATGAAAGCCCCGGATGAAACTCCGGGGCTTTTTTGTAACGACTTTTTCCCGTCGGACCGATTTCATCCTTGACGGTCTGTTGTGTGCCAAATGACACCCATTCAGCTGCACGGGTGATGTATATCGACCAAAAATCCGCAGGATTGAACGGAAATATCACCTAATGCAGCGAATAAGATCCCGAAATAAGAGTTATGAATTAATGGTTTAGTTTTTTCCCAAGCTCTCTACATGAAATTTCCATGATCTCTTCAGGAACCACTCAAGCATCAAGTGGGAAGCCAGCCTAAAAGTTTTGCATACACAAATGAGACACAAGAAAAAGGATTACTCCAATGACCGCGACCGAACTTGCAACAGCAGCTCAAAGTGAAGATTCGGCTTTTGTCGAATTCTGGAACGAAGTGCTTGCACCG
The DNA here is from genome assembly GCA_021775415.1 of Hyphomicrobiales bacterium. Lineage (GTDB taxonomy): Bacteria > Pseudomonadota > Alphaproteobacteria > Rhizobiales > Rhizobiaceae > JAALLB01. The sequence goes on from JAJFHV010000008.1 coordinate 182,635, forward strand.
AAATTTATCAAATTCAAACACGTACTGGTAGATGGCCTGACCCAACACAGCGAAGCCGTATTTCCATCGCTGCCCGTTAAAAAGGGCGACCGCGTGCTCGATGTTGGTTGCGGCTTTGGCGATACCGCTATCAAGCTGGCAAAACTGGTGGGCCCGGAAGGCGAAGTTGTCGGTGTTGATTGCTGCGATGCCTTTCTTGAATATGCAACCAAGGACGCGGCGGACAAGGGCATTACCAATGTGAGTTTCATGCGCGGCGATGCCGAAATCGCATTGCCGGCCGAAGAATTCGACTTTGTGTTTGCGCGTTTTGGAACCATGTTCTTTGCCAACCCCGTTGCAGGCCTGCGTAATATGCGCAAAGCGCTGCGTCCTGGTGGTAAGATGGTACATATCGTCTGGCGACAACGGGCTGACAATCCATGGCTTTCGATGGCCAAGGATGTTGTATTGCAGTTTCTCCCCCAGCCTGGAGAAGATGCTCTGACTTGCGGACCAGGACCGTTTTCAATGTCCAACGAAGAGACTGTCAAAATCATGATGAAATCTGCCGGCTACGAAGATACTGAGCTTCGCCGTGTTGATGCGCCTGTCCTGGTGGGTAATGATGTGAGTGACGCAATTGCATTTCAGTTGGCAATAGGCCCCGCTGGAGAGGTTTTTCGCGAAGCGGGTGAAAAGGCAGAACAAATGCGTGACGAGATTGAAGCGGCGCTTGCCGAAGCAATAAACCGGCAGAAAATTTCAGCCGATGGGATTGTCATGGACAGTTCCTCATGGGTGATCAGTGCAACGAACCCCGTACAGTAAGGAGAATTAGTCATGAATATTCAAAGCACATCACGTCTGTCTTTCGACAAACCCGGTCGTGGCCGGGTCTATGGAAGCATCCTCGAAACGATTGGCAATACGCCTCTGGTACGCATCAGCAAGTATGCTGCAGAAATGAACTGTCAGGCTGAAGTTCTCGCCAAGCTCGAGTTCTTCAATCCAATCTCAAGCGTCAAGGACCGGATCGGCGTTGCAATGCTCGAAGCAATGGAAGCTGATGGAACGATTGGGCCGGGCAGCGTCATTGTGGAACCCACTTCAGGAAATACCGGTGTCGCACTGGCCTTTGCCTGTGCTGCCAAGGGCTATCGCTGCATCCTGACGATGCCGGACAGTTTCTCGATTGAACGACGCAAACTGATGAAATTTCTCGGTGCGGAACTGGCGCTTACTCCCAAGGAAAAAGGCATTGGCGGTGCGATCGATAAGGCCAAGGAAATTATTGCCGAAACAGACAAGGCGGTAATGCCCTGGCAATTTGGCAATCCTGCAAACCCGGAAGTTCATCGCAAGACAACTGCGGAAGAAATCTGGCGTGATACGGATGGCGTTGTTGATGCGGTAGTTCTGGGAGTTGGTACCGGAGGCTCATTGACCGGCATTGGTGAAGTGCTGAAAGGTTATAAGCCTGACGTGAAAATCATCGCAATCGAACCAGAAAACAGCCCGGTTCTATCCGGTGGTGAACACTCACCGCACATGATCCAGGGGATTGGCGCAGGGTTTGTTCCTGATGTGCTCGATACCAAGCTGATCGACGAAATCCTGCTTGTCAGCAATGAAGAGGCGATCGAGGCATCGCGCAGGCTTGCCGCACTTGAAGGCATACCTGCCGGCATCTCATCAGGCGCAGCCGTTGCATGTGCCACACGTGTGGCCGCGCGTGACGATATGAAAGGCAAGACAGTTGTTACCTTGTTGCCAAGCTTTGCGGAGCGTTATGTATCTACCGCGCTGTTTGACGGCTATGGCGAAGACTAAAGTCAGTTAAACGAATTGCGGAGGCATTGACTGAGTTTCGGTCGGTGCCTCCTCACTTACGCCTCAGGGCTCGTGTCGAAGCGACATTTGCTGGACCTGAGCAGAAAGCCCCCCATCAATTACCCAAAGCTGGCCGGAAGCATAACGTGCCTCATCGGATGCCAGCCAGTTTACGAGATTTGCGATATCTACCGGCTGGCCATAGGTCTTGGTTGGATGAACATCGCGCGCCGCCTTTTTGCGGGCTTCTGCATCTCCCTTGCCTTCAAAGAAACCTTCCAACATCGGTGTATCGACGTAGCCCGGGCAAATCGCATTAACGCGAATACCTTCCGGTCCATGATCACAAGCCATAGCTCTCGTCAGGGCGTGAACGGCACCTTTGGTAGCACAATAAGCAGCAAGTTTTGGGTCCGCGATGTAGCCGTCATAGGAACCAAAATTGACGACGCTGGCACCCGCTGACTTGCGCAATAGTGGCAAGGCGTATTTCGAAGTTAGAAACATGCCCGTGACATTTATAGCGAATATCCGGTTCCACTCTTCAAGCGAAGTGTGTTCGATGGTCTTTTCAATTTCGATACCCGCAGCGTTTACCAGAATGTCGAGCTGATCCCATTTACTCGCCAAATCTTTGAAAGTATTTTTGACGACGTCCTCGCTGGTTACGTCAAAGTGGCAATAGGTTCCGGCACCCCCATTGTCAGAAAGATCGGCCGCAATTACATCCGCACCTTCTTTTTCAAACCGCTCGCAAATTGCTGACCCGATACCACCGGTGCCACCAGTTACAAATGCGGTTTTACCCCCCAGCATTCCCATCACTTCACCCCTGATTGATCGTAGGCGTCCAGCACCAGCCCGTGAAAATGATGAACCGCATGCTCGGATTGACCAGAGCCCGTTGGATCATCGACAATCCGGCCTTGAGTAAAAGCCGGTGTCGCCATTCCCCTTTGCACACTTTCCACAATGGCAATGTCTTCAACCTGCAGCACCTCATCCAGATAACGAATTGCTTCTATCTCACCCTCGTCCGGTTCGGGTGTTTCGAGATAAAAATCATAAGTCTCGAGCGCTCGCTCTGGACCGGCCGGAATAATGTTCAGCACGATCATGCTGCTGCGACCTGGATATCGCATCAAACAGGTTGTCGGCCACAACCACCAAACCGCATGGGTTTTAACCGTCGCGTTTTCAACCGAATATGCAGCGTTGGACGATTTGCCCGCATCTGCCATGTGGCTTGAATAAATCCCGTGGGTGGTGACCTTGTAGGTATCCATGTCCACAAGCGTACAAAAGTCCTTGTGGGCTATTGGACAGTGATAGCATTCCAGAAAATTATCGACGACATTCTTCCAGTTTGATTTGATGTCGTAAGTCAGCCGGTGACCAAATGTCAGATCCGCAACATCCGGCGCCCAATGCATTACCTCTTTTGCCAACTCACCCGATTGCATTGCCAACGGGGACGCATTGGAATCCAGATTAACGAATATGAAGCCGCAAAACTCTTCAACCTTGACGGTATCCAGGCAAATCTCGTTGGTGTCGAAGTCCTTGAGGCCTTCGGTTCTGGGTGCGCGCACCAATTGGCCGGTCAAATCGTACGTCCAGGCGTGATAGGGACACATGATACGGCTTGTGTTTCCTTCACCGCTTAATAGTTGATGAGCCCGATGTTTGCAGACATTGTAAAATGCGCGTAACGCACCTTTCTTGTCGCGAACAACTGCAATCGGCTTACCCGCAATTTCCACGGCTATATATGACCCCGGCTCGTGGAGCTTTTCAGCATGGCATACCCACTGCCAAGTCTTTGAAAATACACTTTCCAACTCGTACTCATACCAGCGCGGATCGGTATATGCTTCTGCGTGCAGTGAATGAGACCGGCTCGGATCTGCATCATAGCCCGTTCGGATACGCTTAAAGTCTTCGGGTGAAAATTGCGCGGTCATGACTGAGATCCTTTGCCATAATGGTTCAGCGGCGACTTTTCAGCTTTGACAGAGACTGAACCAGAAATTTGCAGACTTCAACGCCTATTTTAGGCCACTGATTGTTGTTTAAGTTTGCTTACTTTGCCAAGGTGGATATTCCAGCAAAGTGTGCAAAATTGGTGGGATTGCGCGAGTGGGTGTCTCATCGCCCAAGCATTGCTGGTTAAGGCCGCAGGAAGGAAGACACTGATGGAGCTCAATGCTGACTTTGACCAACGCGCTGCGGTTCACGCGGCTCAAATTCCATGGCAGGCTTCACCCATGGCGGGGGTTGACCGTCGCATGCTTGATCGCCTTGGTGACGAAGTGGCCCGGGCAACGACGATCGTTCGTTACGCACCAGGCAGCCATTTCTCGCCCCATGTTCACACTGGTGGAGAGGAGTTCCTGGTTCTGGAAGGCGTATTTCAGGACGAACACGGAGATTTTCCGGCCGGGAGTTATATTCGCAATCCACCGCAATCTTCCCATACGCCCGGGTCAGAGCCTGGTTGCACAATATTTGTGAAGCTGTGGCAATTTGATCTTGATGACCGAACTCAAGTGCGGCTGAACACCAACACCATGCAGTTCGAGGCAGATCCTTCACGTGAGGGCGTCAGTGTGATGCCGCTCTTCAAAGATGAGGCAGAAGAAGTCAGTCTGGAACAGTGGGAAGCCAGTGCAAATGTTGAATTGAGTGCAAAAGACGGATTGGAAATTTTGGTGCTGGAGGGGGGATTTAATGAATCTGGAGAAGAATTCCGTTCTCAATCCTGGCTGCGCCTTCCCAGGAATTCCCGTTCAACAGCTGTAACTGGTTCATCTGGCGCACGGCTCTGGATAAAGCGCAATCATCTTGCGCTAACGCCGAAAGCGCCAAGGGTGTAGAAGAGCTTGCGCTGAAATCGGCCTGATGGATAAATCCGAATTCCGTCAGTTCACCCCGGCTTTTTTAAGGCCTGTAAGATATAACTCCATCTGATCGGCACGCTTTAGATAAAACAGGTGTTCTCGTGCAAAATCCAGTGAGAACTCCGGCTTGAAACTTAGAAGTTTCCTGGTTGCAATCCTGGCTTGTTCTGCGTCTCCCAAATGCCCTAGTGCCGCAACGAGATGGGCACGTGCCCAATATTGCGCATTTGGAACTTCCACTGACTTGCGGGCCCAGGTGACTGCGTCCTCGAACTCCTCACGAAACAGATGCGCAAGCGAGCGATACGAGTAAAATGCCCAACGAAACGGGTCATGCGGGCTTAACCGGATTGCGTTTTCAAATTGCTCAATCGCCTCGTCAAGCCGCCCCTCATAGGCAAGCGAATCTCCCAGCCCACAATAGGTCACCGCCAGGCAAGGGTTTAACTCCAACGCATGTTCGAGTGCATCGATCGCCAATTCATATTCCTGCCGGGCCAGATAAACCCGTCCAATTGTAAAATAGCTGTTGGCGTCCTGGTCATCCAACTCAATGGCCCGTTTGGCAGCCACCAAGGCTTCGTCCATCGACGTTTCATCAGGCGTTACATCAAAATAGACCATGGAGAGCACAATGGCATAGGCCAGTCTTGAGTGTGCGCTGGCAAATTCCGGATCCAGAGCCAACGTCTCTCGAAGCAACTCCTGACTTTTTAAATTACTGTCTGGTGTAAATTTGTAAAACTCGGCAACAGCCAATTGATATAAATCCCACGCGCCACGGTTTTTACGCGGTCGGCGCACAGCTTTTTGGCGTTCGCTCAAACCGAGTTCAGATTCAATACGGGACGCTACCAGCTCAGTGATTTCATCCTGAAGATCAAAGATATCGACCATATCGCGGTCAAAGCGTTCGGACCAAACGCAGTTTTCAGTTTCTACATCAACAATCTCTGTCGTAATCCGGGCGCGGGTTCCTGCCTTTCGAACGCTTCCCATCACCAGATAGTTTGCTTCCAGTGCCTCTCCTGTCGCCCGAATGCCATCGCTGGAGTCACGAAACGCAAAAGCAGAATTGCGGGCAATGACGGTCAACCAGCGGTTTTTTGAAAGTGCCGTTGTGATATCTTCCGTAATGCCATCAGAAAAATAATTCTCTGAAGCCTCGCCACTAAGATTTGCAAATGGCAGCACAGCAACCGAAGGCTTGCTGGCCAATGCATCAATTGCATTTGCCCCAAGACCCCCGAGCATTCCCGTAAGATTGGCACTTTGCGAATTTTCAATTTTTGCAACAAAACGAAACCCGCGACCATGGACTGTTCGAATTGTATGTTGAGACGTTCCATTGTCACCCAGCGCTTTTCGTGCAGCCTTGATCTGACTGCTGAGGGCTGAATCAGAAACAATCCGGTTGTTCCAGACTTCAGCGAAGATTTCCTCTTTGGTCACCGTGCGATCAGCGTTTTGCGCAAGATAAACCAGCAGATCAAAAACCATTGGTTCGGTCGCAACCCGCTGGCTGGACTGTTGAAGTTCCAGTAAATTGGTATCGAGGGAGAAATTTCCAAACCGGATTACACCATTGGCTGGTGCATCCTCTGTAAGGTCAACTCGGTAAACTTCTATCGGGCGGCTGATATTTTTGACCGTTTGTTCACCCATCGATATGAGTTTTGCCGGGACCCTGCCACCAATGTGATCATGCACCTGCTTGGACAGGACTATACCGCCCGGATTCGCAATTCCTTCCAGTCTTGAGGCCACATTGACGCCATCACCGTAAATATCATCCCCTTCCACGATGATATCGCCTACATGGATGCCGATGCGAAACTGAATTTTGCCGCTATCCTTCGCAAGCTGCTCCTGGATATCCACCGCGCATTGAAGGCCTCCGACAACGCTGGAAAACTCTGCAAGAATACCATCTCCCATGAGCTTGACGGTACGCCCGGCATGATGCGCAATTGCCGGGTCAACAATGGTGGTACGGATCAATTTGAGATTGTTGAGCGTACCCTCTTCATCTTGCTCCATAAGGCTCGAATATCCAACGACATCCATCGCTACAATTGTCGTCAGTTTTCGATCCATATCCTGTCCCCCGGCAAACCAATTGGTGCCGCATAGGTGATTTGAACACCTGACCCCGTCATTACGAATGACGTGCTCTACCAACTGAGCTAATGCGGCAAACGCTGCTATCCCCTACAATCTGAGACACCAGTTTTACAGCTTATTGATCCAAAAAGCATTCCGAAACTAGAAACTTTCGCCGTAATTTCATCAGCTGAGGGGTGGGGGTGGGGCTGGTGCTGCCAGAGAGAATTGAACTCTCGACCTCCTCATTACCAATGAGGTGCTCTACCACTGAGCTACGGCAGCCTTTGGCGTGCTTGAAGATAAGCAATCAGCCTGTTGGAAAATCGCCTGCGTTCTGCCACAAGCAGGTATACCATGCAAGGATGAAATAACTCGCATTCCTGTGATGTGAGGCTATAGGCATATGATCGGTAATTGAATTGGCAGCGGATAGTGACAACAATAGCGGTAGCGGCACAAAAAGAAGCCGTCGTGGGCAGAAGTTGAAATCCGCCCTGCGGGCTAATTTGAAAAAACGCAAGGATTTAGCACGCAAATTGACTGGACCGAAAAACGACACGGAAACCCCTGAATTTTCGGTGAAGCTGCGTCAGCGAAACATTGCAACGCCGGAAGCTGAAGACGAATAACGACAAAGCCGCTGATAATTTTGACATTATCTGAACGCTGCCATCAATTGGACACAACTTCCAACATTAACCGTGCTGGGGCCCGGCGCTTGAAGCGCGAGTATGATTAAGTTAGAAATCCAGCTTTCCACCGGGGCAATGTTAATTAGGTGCAAGCTTCCTTGAGAAGTATGAAACGCGCAACATATCAGGACGGGTAAACATGGACAGCATTGTTGTTACCGGCGGGCAACGCCTTAACGGAACCATTCCGATTTCAGGTGCAAAGAACGCAACCCTTCCCTTGATGATCGCGTCACTTTTAACTTCCGAGCCGGTTATATTTGAGAATGTGCCTGATCTTGCAGACGTAAACTCGCTGATCCGAATTTTAACCAATCACGGTGTCGACTATCGGGTTGAAGGAAAACGCCGAGGACAACAGGATCTAACTGGCCGAACCATACATTTTTCCGCGGAAGAGATCGCGGACACCACCGCACCTTACGAACTGGTTGCGAAAATGCGGGCGAGTTTCTGGGTTATCGGCCCGCTGCTGGCGAGAATGCATGAGGCCAAGGTGTCTCTGCCCGGTGGTTGTGCAATTGGTACACGCCCAGTGGATTTGTTCATTGCCAGCCTTGAAGCAATGGGCGCCGAAATCACAGTGGAGGGTGGTTATGTCATTGCCAGCGCCAAGGGCGGCCTTAAAGGAGCGATTTACGAGTTTCCAAAGGTTTCGGTTGGTGCAACCCATGTGGCGATGATGGCTGCAACGCTGGCCAAGGGTAAAACGGTGCTCAAAAACGCCGCCCGCGAACCGGAGGTTGTCGACCTTGCCACCTGTCTCATCTCAATGGGTGCAAATATCTCCGGTGTGGGCACTTCGACCATAACAATCGAAGGTGTCGAAAATCTACACGGTTGCCGCCATCGCGTCCTGCCAGACCGTATTGAAACCGGTACCTATGCCATGGCCGTTGCAATGACTGGCGGTGATGTCCTGTTGAAAGGAGCTCAGCCAGGCCTGCTGCAGGAAGTGCTGGATGTACTTGAACGCGTTGGCGTAACCATCGAGCCGGTAAATGACGGTATTCGGGTGAGCCGCAACGGCGCCGCACTCAAACCGGTTGACATTGCGACCGATCCCTTTCCTGGATTCCCGACTGATCTCCAGGCGCAATTCATGGCACTGATGACTCGTGCGGACGGGGTATCCAATATTCAGGAAACAATTTTTGAAAACCGCTTTATGCATGTGCAGGAACTGGCGCGGCTTGGCGCCAAGATTGCGCTTGATGGGCAGCACGCCGAAGTGACCGGGGTTGCCGAACTTACCGGCGCGCAGGTGATGGCGACAGACCTCAGGGCATCGGTTTCACTGGTTATTGCTGGCCTGGCTGCTGAAGGTAAAACCACCGTAAGCCGGGTCTATCATCTTGACCGGGGGTTCGAGCACCTTGAAGAGAAGCTTTCAAACTGTGGAGCCCTGATCGAGCGGGTTTCCGGTTAGTTGTTAGTGAACGCTTGAACTTGGGGAATTTCCTGCCTACTAGAATGCATACCTGAATAGGATTGCCCCAATGTCTCACCTCAAACTTGTTGCGCTTGATCCTGATGATCTCAAGGTCCTTTCGACCTGCTGCCAGGATGCGGTCCTCAAGGTCGGGGATCTTCAATATCTGGGTACTGAGAAGCGCTTCATGTTGTCGCTCAACCGTTTTGTCTGGGAAGCCGCAGAATTACAAAAACAATCTTATGAACGACGAAAATCAGTGCTTCATTTTGAGCGGGTAGAATCCGTGCAAGTACAAGGGATTGAGCGGAAAGAAAAAGAGAGGGTCCTGTCATTGCTTGCGGCAACCTTTGAGCCCGACGAGGAACCCGGTGGCACAATTGAACTGGTGTTTGCAGGTGATGGTGCTGTCCGGTTGAAAGTGGAATGTATCGAAGCCCAACTTTGCGATATGCCCGCAGCGTGGGAAACAAAATCGCGGCCTGCTCACGCCGATGATGTTTAATGCGTTTGAACCACCAACAGGAATAGACCTTGGCAATTCGTCTCAACCAAACTGACGAGGAATTTAATGATCGGTTCGCGGCGTTAATTTCGCAGAAGCGCGAAACGGTGCCGGATGTTGCAACGGTGGTTCGCGATATTATTGCCGATGTTCGAACACGGGGTGATGCAGCGCTCATCGAATACACCCAAAAATTTGATCTCCAGACCCTTACGGCGCGCTCCCTGCGCATCACTTCAAAAGAGATTGATGCAGCTGTTGAGGCGGTTGATCGAAAGACCCTCGAAGCGCTTGAACTTGCCCATGAACGGATAAAATCCCATCACGCCCGCCAGTTGCCGGTGGATGACAGATACACCGATGCGCTGGGTGTCGAGTTGGGCTCGAGATGGACCGCAGTCGAAGCGGTAGGACTTTATGTCCCCGGAGGCACTGCCAGTTATCCAAGCTCTGTGCTGATGAACGCTGTACCGGCCAAGGTTGCAGGCGTTGAACGCATTGTGATGGTGGTTCCCACACCGGAGGGAAACGTTTCCCCGCTGGTACTGGTGGCTGCAAAAATTGCAGGCGTTGACGAACTCTACCGCATCGGTGGCGCACAAGCGGTAGCAGCCCTTGCATTTGGTACAGAAACCATCGACCCGGTTTCAAAAATCGTTGGACCGGGCAACGCTTATGTAGCTGAGGCCAAGCGTCAGGTTTTTGGTACCGTCGGTATCGACATGATCGCCGGCCCCTCTGAAGTACTGGTTATTGCAGATGGGGATAATGACCCCAACTGGATAGCCGCTGATCTGCTTGCCCAGGCAGAACATGATACATCTGCCCAATCAATTCTGATTACCGATGATTCAAAACTGGCGAATGCGGTAGATGAGGCGGTAAAAACGCAACTCAAAACATTGCCGCGCAAAAACATTGCCGGTCAGAGTTGGGAACAATTTGGCGCCATCATTACTGTTTCTTCAATCAATCAAGCAGCGGGGTTGGCCAATCAGATTGCCGCTGAGCATCTGGAAATCATGACCAGTGATCCGGAGGCAATTTTCACCAATGTTCGAAATGCGGGTGCCGTATTTTTGGGCCGCCACACCCCGGAAGCGATAGGCGATTATGTCGGTGGATCCAATCATGTGCTGCCAACCTCACGTTCTGCGCGATTTTCCTCGGGACTTTCTGTGCTTGACTATGTCAAACGAACCTCCATCCTGCGATGTGGCCCGGAGCAGCTTGATATGCTGGGACCGGCTGCTATGACATTGGCAGAGGCTGAGGGATTAGAGGCACATCGAAACTCGGTAGCAATTCGGAGCAATCAGAAGGTTTGAATCGCGGATTTGCGGATTTCAAAGCTGGAGTGGATATTTGGGACAGGACACGGAGCGAAAAGACAAACTGATCGAGATTGTTCTCGATGACGCTTCGATTGGCCGTGCAACACCGGACATTGAACATGAGCGTGCAGTTGCGATATTTGACCTGATTGAGGAAAACAGTTTTCACCCGGTCGGCGATGATACAGGCGGGCCCTACAAGCTCGTTCTATCCGTTGTTGATTCCAAACTTGTTTTTGACATTTCGCGGGAAGATGACGCGAAGGTTGTGATCCACGTACTTTCGCTGACACCATTCAAAAAGGTCATCAAGGACTACTTCATGATCTGCGAAAGTTATTATGAGGCAATCCGAACATCATCGCCAAGCCAAATCGAGGCAATCGATATGGGTAGACGCGGCCTTCATGATGAAGGTTCCCAGACGCTGAATGAGCGATTAGATGGTAAACTTGAAATTGACTTCGACACCGCACGCAGACTTTTCACTTTGATCTGCGTCTTGCATTGGCGCGGATAGAATTCGGCAATCCTTCAGATATGAACAGCACAAAAACAACATCCGACAAGAAATCCAGCCGTCCCGGGTCGGTTTTGTTTGTCTGCGGCATGAACGCAATTCGCTCTCCCATGGCAGAGTTTATTGTCAAGGACATCTATGGTCAGGAAATTTTTGCCCAGTCGGCTGGTGTTAACAGTGGTAATGCAGATGGATTCATGATCTCAGTCATGGAAGAGCGTGGAATTGACATGTCAGGTCATGTGCCCAGTTCTCTGGAGGACCTTGATGATCTTTACTATGATTTGATCATAACGCTGACCCCTCAAGCCCAAGAGCGCACACTGGAATTTACGCAGGGGCAGGCTACGGATATAGAGTATTGGCCGACGCCTGACCCATCGACTACAACGGGAAAACGCGAAGATGTGGTTCAAGCTTACCGTGATATCCGTGACGGGCTTGAAAAGCGCATTCGTGAAAGGTTCAAATTAGGCCTTTAACCCGTATTCACAAAGCGTTCGTCCTGCTATAGGTTCGCGCAACTTTCGCCCAAACATGTTGAGGTATAATGGCAAAAGAAGAAGTTCTTGAATTCCCCGGAGTGGTAACAGAGTTGCTGCCGAACGCAACTTTCAGGGTCAAGCTTGAAAATGATCACGAGATTATCGCCCACACTGCCGGGCGCATGCGCAAGAACCGGATCAGGGTTCTGGCGGGTGATAATGTGTTGGTTGAAATGACACCCTATGATCTTACAAAAGGTCGCATCACCTATCGTTTCAAATAGTTTTTTCCGCAGAAAGTCTGGAATCCGGCAATGGCTGTCAGGTCACAACTTGTTTTAGCATCCGGGTCACCGCGCAGGTTGCAACTTTTGCAACAGGCAGGGATCGAACTCGAACATTTAACACCGGTTAATGCGGATGAGACACCTCAAAGGGGAGAAGTGCCGCGCTCATTGGCAAAGCGACTTTGCCGCGAGAAAGCAACGCTTGCACTTGAAAATGTCAATCGGTCCGACGAACTGAAGGGTAGTTATATCCTTGCAGCTGATACGGTTGTCGGACTGGGCCGCCGAATTTTGCCGAAGGCAGAAGTGCTTGATGAGGCATCGACGTGTCTTCGACTTCTGTCCGGCCGTAATCACAGGGTTTACACCGGGCTAACACTGGTTACGCCAAATGGTTCGATGCGGCACAGGCTGGTGGAAACACGGGTTCGCTTCAAGCGCCTGTCACGCGATGAAATGGAAGCCTATCTTGCATCCGGGGAATGGCGCGGAAAAGCCGGCGGTTATGCCATACAGGGCATTGCCGGAAGTTTCGTGGTGAAGCTCGTTGGCTCGTACACAAATGTTGTTGGACTGCCGCTTTATGAAGCGGTTTCGCTTCTAACCGGCGAGGGATATCCAGTTCATTTCAATTGGGTGAACCAAGGCTAAGTCCTGTGCTTCATTACGCATTCAATATCGCGATTTCGAGGGCTGGACAGGCCAAATCGAAGCGCCTATAAACCGCTGACTTTGGAGCCTCTCAAGCACGTGTCTTGAACCGTTCCAGTCAGGCCCAGGTAGCTCAGTTGGTAGAGCAGCGGATTGAAAATCCGCGTGTCGGTGGTTCAATTCCGCCCCTGGGCACCACTATTACCCAATGGTTTCAATCCGCTATAAATGATTCAGAAATTTCATCGAGAAATTGTGTGTTTTTTTGTGAGCGTTTTTCTATATTTCGAATTTTTCCAAGCTTGGCCATTGCATCGTCTACGTGACTTGTTAGGCTTGCGCCCCTAGCGATTACTGAGTGAGGGTGAGGTCAATGTTCCTTATATTCACTTCGCTTATATTAACTATCTACATTATGCATTAGACGCATGCCAACGTTAGCTTTATCTAAATCGGACAGAACCTTACTGAAGTCCGAATCGAGTTTCAAAAAAACCAGAAATGCGCTTGAACGCACGAACACTTAACAATCGCCAGTTTCGCGACAGTTTTACGCCTTAGTCGTAGCGAAGAGCTTCGATTGAGCGGGTGCGGTTGACCCACCAGTTTGAGCTGGGTGTGGGTCAACCGCCGACAGTCGCCACAATGTGTCCAAAGTGAATACTGCCGTTGGGTAAGGCATTACACTTTTGCAGGGGCACCCACAATGCTTCTGGTAGAATCCAAACTGAGATACTCTCATACGTAAACATTCGACGATCGCACGGATATTAGTGCACAAACCAACGTTGTTGTACGTCAGGAACTTAATCACACCTTACTGTTTGTACGATTTGATTATTTCCCGAAGTGCTGGCTTCAAGTTGTTTTACTTTTCAGCCGGTGCAAAAATCAACGATTGGAAGGGTGCGATTGGTTGACCGGTTTGCACCAACGGCAGACATCACCAAAATTTCAAAACCAACGCATTTTGGCTAGTTCCGGAAGAAATTTTGTTGAGATTAATGATTAACGAACAGTTCACGTGACAATCAATTTCACCAAAGGTACCACAGAGGTTGATAGGCGTTTTTTAGTTGGAGAACGTCATGAACAGTGTACTGGCAATAGGGACGCACAGGCCAAAAGACTCCGCGGCTGGAAAACCCTGGTATTTTGAAATTTTTCTCAAAATTCCAACAAATGAATCCAGGGTATGATGCGATGTCAGCTCAGAGAATTATTCTCCTGATACTGTTTATTTTGACCCCGCTTTGCGTATTTGGCGCACAGGCTCAAGAGTTTCAAAAAAATATCGTGACGGGTGGTGCATGGGGCACCAATATCCAGATTGGGCGTGATCTTGCATCCGCAAGCCAGGGATGTGGTCAGAGCCTTAATGTCATTGAAAGTGCTGGCTCGCTCGAAAACTTGATTGCTGTTGTAAAGCAGCCCAACATCCAATTTGGAATAGTCCAAAGTGATGTGCTGGAATACGTTCGCAACTATTCAATTAATGATCCAGATCTTCAGCGATCGATTGATGGACTGCGCGTCATGTTTCCTCTGTATAATGAGGAAATACAGGTATTGGCAGATCGAAGAATAACACGTCTTTCTGATCTATCCGGCAAGAAAGTTGCAATTGGCAATCTGGATAGTGGGACATTTCTGACAGCAATGCTCATCCTGGATATTCTGCAGATGAACGACGTGACGCGGATGGAAATTGACCCCGCAAACGCTTTACCCATGCTAATGAATGGAGAGATTGACGCAATGTTTTATGTCTCCGGCGTGCCAACCAAACTTTTTTCTGATATCGCCATAGACGGAAGCAAGTATCATCTGTTGGATATTTTGGAACCTGAGCTCCTGGCCACATACACCCCTGTAGAGATAGCCGGCGGCACTTATCCGTTCCAACCAGAGCCCGTAAGTGTAGTTGCGGTGAAAGCTATTTTGATGACGTACGACTACAAGTTAGGCGCCAGCAATTACAATTACAAAAGTTGCCGGACCGTATCAGATCTCGCCAGCTCACTACTAACAAGTCTCGGGGAATTGAAACAAACAGGACACCCGAAGTGGCATGACATTGATCTTTCAAAGGTGCCGCCGGGTTGGAAAGTCAGTGACTGCGTAAAAATCGGCATGGCTTCAGATTACGAACGTAAGTGCCAGCGGGTAGAAACAACCACCGCAAATCAGGATGAATCTACTGAAATCCCGGAACCCGCAAACTTGAGTGAAATTCGGAAGCCTGTTGCAACAATCGATGTATTGAAGCCTACTAAAACAATTCAGGAATATCTCTATCAGCTTAAAGGTCGCGTGCCAAAATAACTGCTTGCCAGGAAGATTGCATGATCGTGCGCGCCCATTTCCAAGCGAGTCCTGGCAACAATAGGAGTTCACTATGAGAAGGATTGTGTTGTGGACTATAGTCCTGTTTGCGGCATTGCGATATGATGTTTCCACGGCTGCTGTGATCGATTTGACTGCGAAATGCAGTAATTGGAAATTCACTTCGAATGGCGGGGCTCAAGGTAGTGAACCGACAGCATTTCTGGTTTGTAAAGACACACCAGATGATGCGTCTGTGTTTTTGCAGATCATTTGTCATGGGCATTCGCTCAGCATCAGATATAGCGGCACGCAAAAATTTATTGCCACTGAAAGAGCTAAACGGGCAAATATAACTTACAAATTTAAACGCGGCGTATTTACCGATAGTGCAAGATTTGAGTCCGCTCTCGGCGACTGGGTTATCTACAGATCTTCCATGGATTTGCAGCACCCCATCTTCGATGCCTTTTCAGAAAGCAGATTTGTCATTGTAAAACTGAATAATGGTGAACTTGAAGAACGCCTACCGTTGAACAATTCCAGGGACGCAATTGATAAAGTGATGGAAAGTTGCTCAAGGATGGGCATCCTTGCGTCGTTAAACCAAGCGAGTGGGGAAAAATAGTCAGTATCTGCTGTTAGCATCAGTGTTACCGAGCAATAGGGAACATCCCATATCACAAAGATACCCGTTGTAGCGTGCGGCGAATTTCAAAGAGCCTCTACAAAGCAAACAATTGCGTTTTGTTGATATATACGTGACCCAGATGCCTGTATTTGTCAAAAACTTACTACTTATATGAATATATTACGATGTATTGTATTTTTCACAGTAATAATTGCATTTATTAGAATACCAAACTTAAGATTCCCAATAAAATCTTGTTAATTGAAATTTACATTAATGATTAACAAACTGTTTTGATGACAAGCGAATATGTCTAGGGTAGCTTTACAGTTGATAGGCGTTTCCGAATTGGAGACTGTCATGAAAAGTACATTGTCCTCAAGGGCTAAAGCGATTGCAGATGCCGTGGTTGGTAAACCAGGCAATGCTGAACCTGTTGCCAAAGACAAAGTAGATCGCTTAACTACAGCGATGAACCTTGCGGACCAACCGGTTACAAAAGATTCTAATCCGGACGCAAATCCTAATCCAAATAAATTCGACGAACAGCTGGCCGATGCCTTGGAACAGGAGCTTTCAAATGCTGGCCTTGTCACAGTTCACGGCTCTAAAAAAGAAGCTGATGCTGCGCCAATTAAAAAAGAGGCCGATGCTGCGCCAATTTCTTCACAAAAGTCGGGGAAAGTTTCAGAGATCCAAAAAAGACAAAAAGCGACAAGAGAAATCGCGACAAAGATTCGCGCAAACTCTGTTTCGCTGTCAAATGTTGCGGAACTTGTGGAGCTGTTGACCGCATATTTGGAGAAAGCTGAGATAGAAATCGCCAATTTCGAAAAAAAGGAAGCAGACGCGATAAAACTCGCTGAAGCCGCCAACATTCTTGCCAATAAATTCAGTGACAACAAGATTGTCTGTGCAACACAAAATAGACAAATCAGTTTGTTGGAGAAGCAGTCAAAAACAAATTTGGAAGAAATAAGCGGACTGAAAATCGAAAATGTGCGACTGGATGACAAGGCGATAACTCAAGCCGATGACCTTTCGGCTCTAAAGATGGCTTCAGACGAACTAAGGAATGAGAAGCAAGACCTGGCCGAGAAGTTTGGGTTACTAGGTTCAGAAAAGAAGCAGATCTCAGACGAATTGTCAGGGACAAAGAAAAAATTGAACGAAGCCCTGACCAAAAACAGGCAACAAAACAAACTCCTTGCAAAAAAGGATGCAGCGCTCACAAAGACGCAGCAGAAAAATGATACGATACAAAAAGCATTGGACGACATTAAATCTAAGCACCTTGTGCTGCAGGAGCGTCATCTGGAAAGAGATGCAGACTTACAAAGAGCTGTTTCCGAACTGGACTCCCTACGAAGTGAGCTTTCGGAGAAACTTCGCCTTGCTCAAAAGCGCTGTAGCAAATTTGAAGCTAAAGCGGCTGACAACGCTCCCTCATCTGGCAACAGTGATAATTTACCAACAGTAGATGCGCCGCCCGCAATCGGGCCAGTATCTGAAGAAAGCGATGAAGAGCCCGTCTCAACTTCCAGCGCTTCTAAGACAACCTCTATGGGCACATCTGGTTGGGTGACCGATACTGCGCCAATTAATGTCATTGGGTGAATGTTAGAATCTCAATTACCGGGAGCCACCCATGGCTACAGATCGTAAAATAAATTTTGCGTTTGAACCCAACTCGCCAAACAACAAGAGGGCGGTGGATCGGTTCGAGTGCCAATCGCCGGTCACCATAACGCATGATGAAGTGTTTATTTGTCAAAGTGAAATTAAAAATATTTCCAGCAGCGGTATGTGTCTTTCGACCAACAATGGTCATTGGTTGCCGGCCGAATTTGAATTAGAAGTTCCGCACTCAATCGAGGCGATGATCGTTCGCAAAGAATGGTCCAACGGTAGAGACTTGGGAGTGAGTTTTGTGGCAAGCAAGATAAAGTCCAGTAATCGCAAATTTGCTCAACCTAAGATCTGTTAGTACCGCAAGATACCTGTGCAGGGCCAGCTGGGTCGCAAACGTACTGTTTCGATTGCACAACAGTGCTGGAAAGATAATTATTGGTGTTCGATTTATCTTGTTCGGTAAACAATTACACTTTCGGTAATCAAAAATAGAAACTCTGGTAATTGTTGAATTTTAATATAAATATGTATTGTTTATATTAATAGTTAATAAGTATATTTTGTGACAATTAAATAGTTATATGGTATTTTTTAGGTGATAGGCGCCTCTTGTTTGGAGAACGTCATGGAAAGTTCGTTTACTACTCCCGCGTCAGCAATTGCTACGCATGGAGTCATTGCTGGAGAGCCCGCGCATATTGAATCTGCCTCAAAAGACAATGGAGGACGTCTTGCAAGGGCTATGCAAGCGGTAAATGATTTCGACGATCAGGATGTCAAGACAAAGGCTGAAGATTCCAGAGATCAAATCGCGGCGCACTTGAAGCAAGGCGGCACAAATCAGATTCACCCAAATTTATCTTGTTCGGGACCTGATGGCACGGAATCCGAAAACCACGCCAAGTATTCTTCCAGGATACTGAAAATTCAAGACAAGCAAACCGCAATGAAGGATATGATCGCGAAAATTCGCGAAAATTGCGAGGTGTTGATGGGCATCGAGCAACAAGCTGAATCATTTGCTTCCTATCTGGAGAGTGCGGAAGCTGACTTCGGTTACCTTGAATCAAAGGAAACAACGCTGGCCAATCTTTACAAGGCGGCTATTGATCTTGCCACCAGATACAAA
The DNA here is from genome assembly GCA_021775415.1 of Hyphomicrobiales bacterium. GTDB lineage: Bacteria > Pseudomonadota > Alphaproteobacteria > Rhizobiales > Rhizobiaceae > JAALLB01. The sequence goes on from JAJFHV010000008.1 coordinate 201,076, forward strand.
GATGCCAAGTCCACAATCGCGGGGCAGATCGAGACCATTTCGCTTCTTGACGATCAAAACAGCGCTAATCTGGTTTCTCTGGATAACTCAAGATTACAGGTTGCGCGCTTGGAATCGGTTAACGAAACACAGTCGCGTGAGATTTTTGAGTTAAAAGACATTACAACCAAGCTGGAAGAGAGTAGCCGGTTGTTGACCGAGAAGAATGAATTTTCAAAAAAAGTGGAAGAACGCATCGCGGGCGAATTGATCACAGTCAACGAGCGGCTGGAAAACGCCTTGAGTGTAATTGATCACAAAGACACCATTTTGGCGGAAAATTCTGGTTCAATTGAAAACCTGAATTCTCAAATTGTTCATCAGTTGGCTGAGCTAAAGGCCCAACAGTCAAATTATTCTGAGCTGCAAGACAAATATTTTAACAACAAAGAAATTTTGCAAAATATTACGGTTGAGCTGGATTCTTTGAGGGGCGAAGTTGACGATCGAGTTTTGCGAGTTAGAAACCGATGTGCGGAAATCGAATCCTATGTAGAGATAACAACCCCACAACCTGTTTACCCTGAAGATGATGAGGCCGACAATACATCAACCTGATTCAGCAGTACTAATTTTGAGCCGAGTATGGAGAAAATTAGTTTACCAAACAAAGTCAAATTTTGTAGCTCATCCAAGTTTACGTTGGGTAATAATTGTTTAATAATTTTGTGACTAATGTCTTACTGGTTTGAGCACCAGCAGGGATGAGGCATTTCGGATGTTGCTCAAAACCGATCCAATAGCAGATGCGGAAACAATCGCTGGTAGCAATCGTAGATTTGCTCCACGAATCGATTGCCGTTTGTCCACTGCAGCGAAACAAAACAATGTCGAAAATTGTGCTTGTTTGATCAGGGGTGTGTCCGAAAGTGAACGGATTTCATTCTGATGGTTCTTTGGAATTCATCTGGCGCAAACATTTTTCCAATCATCGCAAGTGATTTGGACCCGAATCGACAGAATCCGCATAGTCTGATGTGGCAACTGTCGGCGGCTGACCCAGAAAACGCCTATCAAGCGGGTCAGCCGCACCCTCCCGGTCATGACGTATAGCCAGGACCAAGAAACATCGACATCTTTAAAACTTAGTCACTATGGAAACCCAGGGTAAGTTTTATTGGCCAAGTGTTACGATATGCTTGCTAACGTCTTGAGAATTGTTAGGTAGCAAACACAACAATCCTGACATGGAAAATACTGACTGAAAACTGTATTGTTTTTAGTGCTTAAATGCGGTTGGTTGGTGGTAAATTTTGTCTCGTCCCTGCTAGCCACCCGATGATCTCCCTTCGACCGGGCGGTTGAATTGCTACCACCAGATCCGTGCAAGTCACAAGTGGTTTTAATCGGAAACGGCCAGAGCATATTCGCGAAGCAGATTGCATTCGCGACAGATTGGCGGGCAAACTCTATTCACGCCAAATGCCAAACCGCGCTAAATTGAACGAAAGGGTCTGCAATGGATAATGAAGACACACCAAATCGAAAACAGCGCCGGGCTGCCGAAGCGGCCGGAGAAGTCACCGACCGGAAGTTCATGGAAATTGCTGACCGTTTTGTAGACCTCGCCAACCGCGAAAACCGCACGGTTAAGGCGACAGATTTGCATATGGCATTTCTGTATGCCGCCGCTCGTTACAATGCCCATGTCTGCAAAAATGTGCTTGAGGAAGATGAGCACGAGCCATACGTTCAGGAAATGTCAAAATCGTATCAGGAAATGCTGCGCAATCATCTTGCTGACCCAAGTGTCTAGGCTTCGTCTTCCAGCATAAGGCGGCGGCGAAGCGAAACGCGTGGAGGCGCCTCGGGTTCTGGCTCAATTTCAACCTTCGCATCGGATCGCGCGTCGACCAACTCTATATCTTGTGAATCCTCCACAGTGTCTTCTGCGGCGATGACCTCCTCCTCGATCTCATTCGCAGATGCCCCATCATCACTGCTTTCCTTCTCGTCATCTTTGACTTCAGAAACGGTTTCACCTTCTGCCTCACCATCGTCCTCGGTATTTTTAAGATAACCTCGCCCAACCTGCCAGGCGGATTGGAAGGTTTTCATGATCAAGTCGGGACTACCGAAATCATCATCGTAATCCACAAGACCATCCACATTTGCGAAAATCGGACTTGAACGCCACAAGGCAGCCATCGCGCGCCGCTTTAAAAGTTCCGGCACGCCGTCTTTCATGAAAATGGAGATGTCGGATTTTTCATCCAGTGTTTCCAAATCGACTGCTTCAGCTGCCTTGAGATTTGCCAAAAGTTCAGCTTCCCGTTCTGGATCTGGCTCTGCTTCAGCATCGACAACAGCGTCCGTTGTTGCTTCCGGCTCCATTTCCTTGGCGAGCTTGCGCTTCGACCAGCGCGACAGGAGAGGTTCTTCGTCATCTGACATGGTGAAACCTGTTAATGCTTGGTGTGTGAGACAAAAATCGGGGATTTGCCAAATTTCTGCTCTTCCAAATCCACGCGGTCCCGGCGCCGCTTCTTGAATTCCTGCTCCACATGATGTTCTTCAACAAACGCCTGAATGAACGCCGCAACCGCATCAGGCATCGCAACTTTCTCAATTATGTCGTCACCGGCATCATGAAAATCCTGAGCATCGTAAGACGATGCAGTCACGGCTTGCGGCAAATAGGGAAACTCCGATTGATGATCCTCGTTTTCCTGCAGAACCACATAAAGCTCTGGTTGATCCAGGCTTAAATTTAGCCGCAACGCCTCAGTTTCCTTGCGATGCAAAGTAAGTGACAAAGTCGCTGCGTGGTAGCGGACAAAATTATCATCGCGTACGAGTTCTTCCCAGGATGCGGTTTTCGATGCATTCATGAAAACGGCAACTGGCAACCATTGCCAATCGGCCCAAGGATGGGAAGATTTGCGCTTCTCAACGATAATCCCAAGTGGAATGCTAACTTCACGTTGCGAAATTGAGGTCACAATACCCTCTTGCTCTCAATGGACTCTTCCCCCAGCTTAAACTAAAATGTGAAGACCGGAAACCCAAGGGAATTCACGGATTTGGGATGTTGTAAGGGGCGAATTCAACACCCGGGCAACAACCGAAAAATCGCCCCATTTGGAGCCAAGTCATGACGCTGAAGAGCAAGGCCTGCCTCGTCTGCAATTGCGAGAAGACGATGCCTTTGGACGCGTCCAAACTGTCAAAAGCGCTCGGCGTGAAGCTCGAAACTGTTCACACGCATCTCTGCCGTTCCGAGATTTCGAAGTTTGAAACCGCAATTGGTGAAGACGAGCCATTGGTGGTGGCCTGCACGCAGGAAGCACCGCTATTTCAGGAAATTGCTGAAGAACAAGGCAAAGAAGACCTGCTTACCTTCGTCAACATTCGAGAGGATGCCGGCTGGTCAAAAGAAGCTGGAAAGGCAAATGCGAAAATTGCAGCATTGCTCAATACGGCCAGCTACCAGCCAAAACCCGCACGGCTGAAATCCATTTCATCTGATGGTATGTGCCTGATTTATGGCACCGGGCAACATTCACTGGAAATGGCCAAATTACTGTCGGCAAAACTCTCCGTAACGCTGCTTCTTTCAAACGATGATGAACTTGTTCTTCCTACCATTGCGGATGTTCCAATCTATCGGGGAAACATCACCCTGGCAGAGGGTTCATTTGGCAATTTTTCCCTGACTGTTGATGATTACGCGCCAGTGTTACCCTCTTCTCGAGAAGTGCCAAACTTCGTCATGGCGCGTGATGGCGCAAAATCCAAATGCAGTTTGATCCTGGACCTTTCGGGCAACACGCCTTTGTTCACGGGTCATGCGCATCGGGACGGCTATCGCCGCGTCGATCCGAGCGATCCGGCAGCTGCACTTCGAGCTGTGATCGATCTTTCAGAAATGGTCGGTGAATTCGAAAAACCAATTTATGTCGACTACAATCAGGATACTTGTGCACACTCTCGGTCAAAAATAGCAGGCTGCACCAAATGCCTGGATGCCTGTCCCGCAGGTGCCATAAGCGATGCGGGAGACCATGTGTCAATCGACAGCGGAATTTGCGGCGGTTGTGGGTCGTGCCATTCCGTTTGCCCCACAGGTTCAATTTCGTATCAATATCCAGAACGCGCTGACTTGATAGGCCGGGTGCAGGCACTTCAAAATGCGTATTCAAATGCCGGTGGCAAGCACCCTGTCCTGCTTGTCCATGAGTCAGAGTTCGGTGGCCAGTTAATTGCAGCCTTGGCGCGTTTCGGCAAAGGTCTGCCAGCAAATGTTTTGCCATTTGCAATGCATGCATCAACGACGTTTGGCCACGTGGAAATGGCTTCAATGTTTGCAAGCGGGATTGAGCAAATTGTCTATCTCACGGATCCAAAGAAATCCGATGAACTATCAGGCCTTGAGAGTGAATGCGTACTGGTGGATGCCATCCTCAGCGGACTGGGCTTTGGGGAAAAGCCGCGCACTACAATCATCACCGAAGTAGATCCAGACAAAGTTGAGGAAGTCCTTTGGTCACTAAACACGCACGATCCCATACCGGGTGAAGAATTTGCGCCGATTGGTGCAAAGCGCGAAGTGGCACGGATTGCTTTTGCAAATCTTCAGGCACGAGCCCCGGCGAAAACAGACCTAATTTTGCTTCCGGAAAATGCGCCTTATGGACGATTGGATATCAATATCGAGGCTTGCACCCTATGCATGGCCTGTACGTCTGTATGCCCCGCATCAGCAGTTGTTGATACGCCGGGAGAGCCCAAACTGCGGTTTGTCGAGAGTGCTTGCGTACAATGTGGTCTGTGTGTGAACACCTGCCCGGAATCTGCGCTGACATTGGTTCCGCAGCTCAACCTCTCGACCGCCGCAATACAACCAATCACGCTCTATGAAGAAGAGCCCTTTGACTGCATTGTCTGTGGAACTCCATTTGCCACCAAATCGACGATTGAACGGATTTCCGGACAACTGGCTGGCAAGCATTCAATGTTTGCCGATTCTGACCGCGCTGATCTTATCAAGATGTGTGAAAAATGTCGGGTAGAAGCCCAGGCCAATAGTAAGGACGATCCATTTGCATCCAATGCTCGTCCCAGGGTGCGCACCACACAAGATTACATTGATGCAGAAGCCAAAGGCCTTTCGGCTGATGATTTTCTGATTGATGATTAGGTTGGGTTTAACTGCCTGCAAAGCTGTATTGCCCGCTCCTTGAAGTCTGCGTATTGGGCATCAGACAAGATACCATCCTGTTGCATTTTATCGACATCGCCAACCCGTTGCTTCAGACAGGCAGCCAGTTCCGGATTAATCTCCTCAACCGGAATCACTTCCTCCACGACCTGCGGTTCAGCCGGCTGTGATGCGAACAGATTTACAAGATCATGGAACCAGTTCAGGTAGAAAAGTATTGCGATCAACCCCGCCAAGACGAGAGCAAGTACGCGGGCAAATTGTGAATCAAGGGCGCTTTGGGTTTGGTTCTTTTTTGCCATGATCTATCTCCTGATACTTCTCTTTAACCTCGCCGGATCGGCAAATTTGTCAGCAGGTTTTGTGGTTTGAAAACCAGTTTTTTATCATCATTCATAGCCACCCCCAAATACACCGGTTTCCCCTTTATTGTATCCATCATGTCGGCAGGATCCAAAAACTCCACACGATAGAGAGCAACAATTTTGTACAAATCATCATCATCCACCGTTTCACCATTGTAGAGTGAATTCAAAATGCGAGTGGATTCCGTGTCGCAGCCAATATGCCATGACCAACTTTCATCCTTAATCGATTTCATTGCCTGAATTCGGGTGTTCACCCCCAGAAAATGATGGAGCCATTTCTCCATCACCCGTCCCAACGCATCGGGCGCTGATTGTGTGAACCGAAAATCTATAGCCATATCAAAACGATCTGAACGTTCCCAATAGTCCAATTTGTTTTCATCGGTCATCACATCAAGAGCGATCTCGCGCATCGGTGTGCCTGATTCAGCCAACAATTGGCCCAGGCTACCAAAACCGTTTTGCGAACGCATTTCGACGATCTCCTGATCGGCCAGCATAAGCTGATCATCGCCGGTGGTAACCGCTTGCTCGCGAAAGAACAATTCTGCTGCGCGAAGCTGCATTGGATCGTCCACATTCTCCAAAACATTATGCAGGATGAGGTGAACCATCTGGTCAATAAATATCGGCGGGATCGATATTGGATCGCCGCTGAACAAGGCAATGTAAGCTGCCTCCAGTGTTTCATGGTCCGAAAGGTGATCCCGAAACCGCAACATTACACGATAGTTGTCTGCTGCATCATTATCTTTGATCGCCGATAATTCTTCCTCTGAAACTGCCTTGAATGGATCAGTCATCAAACCTTCAAAGAGTGCATGCTCCGCAGGGCAGGACTCTTCAACCGGATGAATTTCCGGTCGCGTAAAATATGCTCGCAAATAATCATCGGTTACCCGAAGCCAGCCATTGTCATCACGGTTGACGAGGTGCATTCCTGCTGATTTCCAAAATTCCATACTCAGTCCTCGACCACTTCCCACACCTTGGTATGAAGTTTTTTACCGGGCGCGTCGACGATCCGAAATTCTTCCCGGATCATGCCGTCATCATCAAAAATTCTGCGTAATGTGAAAATCGAATTGACCGGTACATCTGTGCACATGTCTGTAACAAAGTTGATTTCTGTTTTTGCGGCATCCCGTGCTTCATCCATTGAAGGCGCGTTGAAATTTTCAGTCAAATAATCCGCCAGCGCTTTGGTAATCGCGTCGGTCTGCACCTCACTAATTTCCGAAACCGATACAAAGGTTGAATTGCCAAATGTCTCAAGCGACAAAAATCCATTGCTGAATGCCTGTTTGAGTTTCCCGATGAGCTCGTCTTCAGTCATATTTGCGAACATAAATCCACCGGGAATTGCCCATTCGTCCGGATTTGCTGCCTGCTCAAAAACAAACGTGTCTGAAGGATCAAACTGAATGGTTTTCAGGAACTTCACGTATTTTCACCACGCAGTTTTCTCAAATTGTTCAGCGCATCAATTGTTGAAAAACCGGTAGCGCCACCTTCGGCCTTGATAATCGCATTCCCGGTTTCATCCATGCCTGTCAGCTTCGCTGTGCTCTCCTCAATTGCACCTTCAGCGATCCTGACTTTCTCGTATAAACGCGCCCACCATTGTTCATGAATTGGCTTAAATCCATCTTCCGACCAAGTGTGAATCCAGTTTACCGTATGCCGGGCTACAGACTCCAACAATTGAGTGCGGGAAAGATCTCCACAACCTTCATCCCACATCGTTGTATTGTTTAATTCGTATCCTGGATCAGGATTGGATTTGCTTGGCCGGATCACAACATCCATGCCCACAATAAGCCAATCCGGCAGCCCGTCTGCGTCCTGCTCAGAAAGAACAAGGTCCGCAAAACCGATCTTGGCATCATTCATTAGTATGATTGAGGGCCATTGATAGGTGATCGATATCTCTGGTGGGCACAGCGCCCCGACAGCATCACCAAATGCCACCATTGCTGCAAACAACATTTCACCGCATCGTTCCCCCTGAACTTCCGGTTCCAACACAATAGCAAAACTCAACCGGTCGACCTCTTCTGACCAAACCAAATCACCTGCATGCAGTTTACCCTTGCCAACGCGAGACTTTGCCCAGTTCACCGGGTTTTTGCCTGCGGCAATACCATGGCCACAAAGCAAGGGCGGGAATGTAGGTTGCGGGTTCTTCATTGCGTCATGAGCCCGAGAGGTCGATCTCCCCCTTAACCACGTGATTAAGGTCTGTTCCTTCCGCTGTGAGCACTACCTTGACTGCAAGTGACTCTCGGCCGCTTGTGCCAAGTTCGCGAACCACACGTTCAATTTCCTGCTGTGATGTCACGCCCACTTGCTTCAGAAATTTCCGCATAGACATGTTGAATTGTTCGCTCATAAGTTTCTCCATTTTGCATTTCATCAATCATTCCAGATGAACAATAACATCCAGAAATTCGCCGTCGCGAAGTATTTTCACGTACAGCGAATCCCCCTCTTTCAAAAGTGCCAAGGCAGCTTCATAGGCTCCTGCCCGTTTGATACGCCGATTGTTGGCAAACACGATGATATCGTTGACCTTTAGGCCGGCTGCCTCTTCCGCACTATCTTTGATTACACGGGCTATTTTGGCGCCGCTGATGCCAGCTTCTGCGGCGTTAAGTGCAGATTTTACCAAGATACCGGACGAGGGATATCCGACCTGCCCGTCATCCAGGAAATCTTCAACAACCCTGCGTAGAAGATTTCCTGAAACAGCAAAATTAACGCCGATGTTGGAGTCAGAGCCCTTGGTGAAAATCGCCGAAAGCAATCCTATCAGTTCACCCGCTTCATTGACCAACGCTCCTCCAGACATCCCGGGATTAACAGCGGCATCAGTTTGGATAAAATCTTCTATTTGATTGAATCCCGCACCAGATACCTCAACGGCGGATATCACCCCACAGGTAATCGAGACATCCAGACCAAAGCTGTTGCCAATCGCACAGGCCTTCTCCGCAACACGTATTGATCTGGCGAGAGAATGTGGGACCATGGCGTCTTCTATTCTAAGTAGAGCGACATCAGTTCGGGGATCTCTCAGGACGATCTGCGCGGCACGAATTTTCCCGGATGAAGTTCGTATGAAGATCTTTTTTGCGGGGCCTATGACATGGTCGGCTGTTGCGATTAAAGTTCCATCATCAATCACGATCCCGGAGCCTTCAGGTTCTTCGCTGCGCTGAACATTTGCAGGCCATACCGGCAATACACTGACCACTGATCGGCTAGCGCACTCAAGTGCCCCTTGGCATTGTCGTAGTTCGGGTAATTGTTGGTCCTTGGCCCAGGCAACTGAACCAACAATCATCAAAGCAGCAATGCACATCAGAATTCGCAAGGACTAATTGTCCAGCCGAATGGTGCCGTTCTTGGATGCGAGCATTTCGCCTGTTGTTTCTATCTGTGTATCCGTGATCAGCCAGGCGCAGACGGCAACCACGATCATCAAGCCAATACCCATATATACAGAATTCATCGAATTTCCTTTCGTGCCGTGTTCCGTCAATCGACGAACCGGCATCATTCTAGAGGTAGGGTCGCGTATTTCAAGAATCGAATGAGATCGTCACGTCGCGTCACGCTCTTCAATCTTTGGATTGGCATTTTCGTTCCGGGCAACATCACGTCCGGGCCATCATCAAACAGGCTTGCAATCGTCTCCTCGTTCCAAACGACATCTGTTTCCATCAAGGCCTTCGAATATTTGTATCCTGGTAGTGTTCCGGCCTTTCGGCCAAACACACCGAACAACGTCGGACCAGCGCGGTTTTCACCATCCGGTGTTAATGTGTGGCAAATGCTGCATTTGCGCTTAAATTCAAGTTCACCTGGATCACCAGTACTGCTCACTTGAAAACGACGCGGAAGCTCACTTTTTATCTCCGAGCGGGTGCGGGGTGATATCTGCCAGCGTACGGCAAAGTCATCCAGTCCCACATGGTAAATCTGGGAAGCTCCCGGTACGAAATCAAAATCCCACACCGGCCCGAATGTCACATCACCGCTTTCCAGCTTTGCGCCGGTTGCCGCCTCGAACACCTCAATTCTGCCAGAACCATCACCGAACCCTATCAGGGAGGCATCCGAAGAGATCTTCACGCTTTGAACCGGGCGGTCCCGCTTTGCCAAATCAACAAGTTTTTCCTGGCTGGAAATACTTACAATTCCAACCGCGCCATCGATCGCACCAAATACCAGTCTGTCATCATCAATTCTGGAAATTGAGTTTATTCCCCAGCCGTGCCGATAAACCGGGCGCAAAAATTGGGCGCGTTCGACATCCCATTCAAAAATGGCACCATCATATGCAGCCGTGTAGAGGCGACTCCCATCTTCAGAAAACACAACTGAATTTACATTGCCACGGTGACCTTTGAGGATAGCCTGCTCTTCCAGGGTCACGAGATTAAATATCCTGATGGTCTCATCCCATCGGGCGGTAGCGGCTCGCTTGCCGTTGGACGATACCGCAACATCAAGCACCTTGTGCTGACCACCTTTGATACGTTTTATCAATTCACCGGATTTAAGGCTCCAGACAGCAAACGAACCATCATCACTAACGGATACAGCGCGATCTGTTCCCGGCACAAATTCCACATCATTGACCGCACTGTCGTGACCAATCATGCGGTGGATAATCCGTGCCTCTGGCGCAGATAAATCCCAATAGATGATTGCATAGTCAAAAGAGGCCGTAAGGGCGTGTTTGCCGTCGGCCGAAATCGATATGGCCTTAATAGGGCCACCATGTCCGTTGAGCTGTTCAGGAAGTTCACCTGCCATTGCTGACATGCGTGCAAGCAAAATCATTGCGATCACCAGACCAGCAATCCCGCCTCCCCAGAAGGTATCTATTCGAGACATGGGTCTGTCATTCGGCTGGGTTCACTCCGCTGGCTGCAAACCTTTTCGACCACCGCTCTTTGGCTTTGATGGATTTGCTTCAGCCTTCATTTCATCAACCCAAAGCGAATGGTGTTCACTGGCCCAGTTCTTGTCCACCTCGCCGGAGGTCATGGCATCAAGAGCCCCCTCCATGCCAATAGAGCCGATATAGATATGAGCAAAGATAACCACGATCATGAACACCGCCATGATTGTATGCCAAAGCGATTGATACTGCTGCTCCTGAACTGGTGCCAAATCTGTTGCATAGCTGGTACCGAACATTCCATTCAGCATAGCAAAGGTGTCACTGAACATTGTTGTGGTAAATGGATTCATCAAGGCCCATCCGGACAGCGAGATTGAAATTCCACAAATGACAACAATCCAGAATATAATCTTTTGGCCGGCGTTGAATTTCCTCGCGGGCGGGTGAGCTCCACCAAAGATACCACCGCCGCGCAGCAACCAGCCAATATCGTGCCGGTTTGGAATATTGTGAACAATCCACATAACCGTCACCATCAACAATCCCAGCATGAATGCAAAAGCCACATAATTATGGATAAACTTGCCAAAGATTGTGATTGTCGAAAATGCATCATGCCCGATAACAGGGATAAGCAGTTTTCTCCCGAACAGAAGATTTAGTCCGGTTAATGCGAGCAAGATAAAGCTGGAGGCAAGTAACCAGTGACCGGCACGTTCAACTGCAGAGAACCGCTTGATCGTCTTTCCGGACAAACCTTTGGATACTTTTATTCGTCCGCGAACTCCAAAAAAGACAGCAAGCACCAGCAACATGCCCAAAATCGACCATGCAGAGTATTTTGCGAGCGGGCCATTGCGCGTAAGGCGCCAATTCTGCCCGTCAGACTGGACGAGCATCCCACTTGATTTGTCCTGTCCAACCACAGTTCCCGATATGCCCTGGCGAATTTGGCGCCAAATTTCAGCCTGCGCTGCGGAACTGGCATTTGTTCCCCCCGGCGTTGCTCCAGCAACTGGCTTGTCAGGACCTGACGTCTGCGCATATGCCGGTGATGTTTGAAGTGAAAGCGCGCCGGTTATCAGAATTGATACCGCGACGAACAGACCAAGCACCAATTGGGCAAAGCTTCTTGTTTGAAATTTGTATCCGACGCTATTTCTTGAATGCATCGCTTTCATCAGACTTCTCCAATTTCAAATGGCGCGAGATATCCGATCGCTGCCATACCAGACAGAAAAGGCGACCCCCTACCGCGACCGCCTCATCCAGTAATCATTTGATTACAGTGCCGTTCCTGAGGGGACGGCACTGCAAAGCCTAACCGTCGACTTTAGAGCCGTAAGCAGTTCCCCAGCCCCATGCACCAGATCCAAAGCCACGCGACACGACCCGTTCGCGATAGAGCGATGAAACGACGTCTCCGTCACCAGCCAACAAGGCTTTGGTGGAACACATCTCTGCGCAAAGCGGAAGTTTGCCCTCTGCCAGGCGGTTGCGACCGTATTTTTGCAGTTCAGCAGAAGAGTGATCTTCTTCCGGACCACCCGCACAGAATGTGCATTTATCCATCTTTCCGCGAGACCCGAAATTGCTGGCTTGCGGAAACTGCGGCGCACCGAAGGGGCATGCATAGAAACAGTAACCACAACCAATGCACAAATCCTTGGAGTGGAGAACCACTCCTTCTTCTGTGTCATAGAAGCAATCAACCGGGCAAACCGCACGGCAGGGCGCATCAGAACAATGCATACAGGCAACCGAGATAGAGCGCTCGCCCGGCTTGCCATCATTGATGGTTACCACCCGGCGGCGATTAACACCCCATGGCACTTCATGCTCATTTTTACACGCCGTGACGCAGGCATTACATTCGATGCAGCGTTCAGCATCACAAAGGAATTTCATCCTAGCCATTGCAAATCTCCTCCCTATGCCTGTTCAATTCGACACAAGGTCACTTTGGACTCTTGCATCTGGGTTACTGAGTCATATCCATAAGTCATGGAGGTGTTGGCAGATTCACCCAATACATATGGATCAGCGCCATCCGGATATTTGTCTCGAAGGTCTTTACCCTCAAAATGCCCGCCGAAGTGGAATGGCATAAAGGCAACGCCCTTTCCAACCCGCTCGGTAAGCATTGCCATGACTTTCACCTTGGAGCCTTCAGGACTGTGTATCCAAACCTGTTCGCCGTCACGAATACCAATATCATTGGCATCCGCAGTATTGATTTCGACAAACATGTCTTGCTGAAGCTCGGCCAACCATGGGTTTGACCGGGTTTCATCACCACCCCCCTCATACTCGACCAACCGGCCAGAGGTAAGGATCATCGGGAAGTCCTTCGAGAAATCGTTCTTCTGGATGGACGCATAGGCCGTTGGAAGACGATAGAACTTCTTGTCTTCGTAGGTAGCGTATTTGTCGAGAAGATCGCGCCGCGGTGTATAGAGCGGCTCTCGATGGAGCGGTACCGGATCCGGGAACGTCCAGACAACTGCACGTGCCTTGGCATTTCCGAATGGTGCGCAACCATGTTTGATCGCTACCCTTTGGATGCCACCTGAAAGGTCGGTTTTCCAGTTGGTTTTTTCTCCGGCAACCTTGTCGATTGAGGCTTTTTCTTCGGCGGTTAAATCCCCATCCCAACCAAGGGTTGTCAGCATGGCCATTGTGAACTCCGGATAACCGTCTTCGATTTCCGAATCCACAGACCATGAACCTTCCGCGAGCAGGTTGTCGCCATCACGCTCCACGCCAAACCTGGCGCGGAATGTCAGGCCACCTTCTGCCACCGATTTGGATGGGTCATACAGGATTGGTGTTCCTGGATGCTTCATCTCCGGTGTACCCCAGCTTGGCCACGGCAGACCGTAATACTCGCCATCAACCGGACCACCAATAGCCTGCAACGACGTTTTGTCGAAGGTGTGCTGGTTCGCCATGTGGGCGCGTAGCCGTTCGGGTGATTGCCCGGTGTAACCAATCGTCCACATACCCCTGTTGAATTCACGGGTAATGTCTTCAATTAATGGTTCGTCGTTCTCAACCTTGATATTTTTGAACAACTCATCCGCAAAGCCCAACTTGTTGGCGAGCTTATACATGATGGTCTGGTCAGGCAGTGATTCAAACAGCGGATCAACAATGGTTTCACGCCACTGAAGTGACCGGTTTGATGCAGTCACTGAACCGTAGGTTTCAAACTGAGTACAGGCTGGCAATAGATACACACCATCCTTGCGATCAGAAAGAACCGCGGAAACGGTCGGATATGGATCAATCACGACCATAAGGTCGAGCATTTCCATGGCCGTTTTCATTTCCTTCATACGGGTCTGTGAGTTTGGTGCATGCCCCCAGAAAACCATGCCACGAACCTTGTTCGGGTTGTCCATGTTTGCCGGGTCTTCCAGTACGCCATCAATCCAGCGCGACACCGGAATACCGGTGACGTTCATCAGATTTTTGTCAGTACCGTCAGCAGCTTTTACTATGGCAAAACGGCCTTTGAGATAATCGACATCGGTTTCCCAAACCCGGGCCCAGTGTGCCCAAGAGCCTGCCTTAAGGCCGTAATAGCCGGGTAGTGTATGTGAAAGCACACCGAAATCAGTGGCGCCCTGCACATTATCGTGGCCACGGAAGATGTTCGTTCCGCCACCAGCTTTACCCATATTACCAAGTGCCAGCTGTAATATGCAGTAGGCTCGGGTGTTGTTGTTGCCATTGGTGTGCTGGGTACCGCCCATACACCAGACCACCGTACCGGGCCGGTTCTGTGCCAGTCGGCGAGCAACGCGTTTCAGTTGTGAACCCGGAACACCGGCTACATGCTCAACTTCTTCCGGTGTCCATTTTGCAACTTCAGCCTTGATCTGGTCCATGCCCCAAACACGTTGACGAATAAACTCTTTGTCTTCCCATCCGTTTTCGAAGATGTGCCACAAAATACCCCAAACCAGGGCCACGTCGGTGCCTGGCCGGAAACGTACATATTCGTCTGCATGCGCAGCGGTACGGGTAAAGCGGGGATCACAAACGATCAGAGGAGCGTTGTTCTGCTCTTTTGCCTTCAAGATGTGAAGTAGCGAAACCGGATGCGCTTCGGCAGGGTTACTGCCGATCAGGAAGATCGCTTTGGAATTGTGAATGTCATTATAGGAGTTTGTCATCGCTCCATAGCCCCAGGTGTTTGCAACACCAGCAACCGTGGTCGAGTGACAAATCCGGGCCTGGTGATCCACATTGTTTGTGCCCCAATAGGCAGCAAACTTGCGGAACAGATAGGCCTGCTCATTGTTGTGTTTGGCGGAGCCAAGCCAGTAAACTGAATCAGGTCCGGACTCTTCCCTGATTTTCAGCATGGTATCGCCGATTTCATTAACAGCGTCATCCCATGAAAGACGGGTCCATTTTCCGTCCACAAGTTTCATTGGGTATTTCAGTCGACGTTCGCCATGGGCGTGTTCGCGCACGGACGCGCCTTTGGCACAATGGGCACCAAGATTAAAAGGAGAATCGAAAGCCGGTTCTTGGCCAATCCACACTCCATCAACGACTTCCGCCAGCACCGTACACCCGACCGAACAGTGGGTGCAGACCGACTTTACAACCGTTACGTCACCGCCGACTTCACCGGCAGCCCGTGCCTTTGTTGCCGTGCCAGTAGTAAGCGCACCGGCTGCTGCCAATCCACCGACTGTAAGGCCGGAACGTTTTAGGAAATCACGTCTGTTGACCGTTGCGTCTGATATCGTCGCGAGGGTTGATGACAGACGGGGGCCTCTCGCAACCCCACCTACCTTCTTCCTGAGCATTTGACTTCTCCCAATTTACGCCTGTGACTACCACCAGCGCTGTTTTGTGTTGTCATTCGCCAACCCTAAACAAAAAGCGAATGTGCGAGCCGCCTGCAAACCCTGCCGGCGACTTAACTCACCTAAAATCTTGTCAGTTCGTAATATTTCTTCACGTGGCTGGTTTCCTGATAGCCACTGCTTTTTACTTCATCCGCAACTTCTGCATTTGCAGTTCTGCCAGCCGCAAGGGTCGCTCCACCCAGTACGGTGCCCAAACTTGCAAGCTTCAGAAAATCACGCCGCCCTTCGACGGGTTTCTTTTCAATTTTCTTGCCCATACGTTCCTCCATTTCATCTTCATTGTTCAGGTCAGCGTATTTCTGACCAAATGCGGTACAACTGTCCGCTTACACATAAAACGAAGCCCTACTCCATCGAGAAGGCATCGGTTTCAATTTCTACAAAAAGTCGTCCAATCGTTCCGATCGGTTGATATAATTTGCTTAGTTCAGCAGCTTCCAGATCTTTAAAGAAGTGAGCTGCCCACGGTTCGATATGGGTAGTAAAAAACTCGCGCTGCATCACTATTGGCGCTGGATTTCCATAGCGCCCGGTAATCAAGCCAGACATCATTTCCATCAACGAACCGATGTGATCCTCGGGTTCGTTCACTGAATTGTTACGACCGATTCCGAGTTGACGCATCGAATTACGCAGCTTTGCCAGCGGTTTTTCGTTCAAAAATCCGGTGAGGTAGTACGACCCATAGGGTAAAAGCTCTCCACGCCCCGTGCCAATAAACAGACCATCGTACTCGATTTGGACGGTTTCAACGTCATTCGAACCCGCCAATTTGGCAAGCCGGTCGAACGCCTTGCCCATATCGGTCTCATCACCTGACAAGCCTTGTAATGTTTGAAGAATTTCGGGGTTTGGAGACTCAAAGAGAAGGCGCCCAAGCAACCCATAAAGGTCTGCTCTCATCTGGTCCTCGGCACTGATTTCATACGCAGGAATAGTGTTCTGCAAAACAGGCGACCCTCCTCATAATAAAAATAGATAACAAATTTGGAGGAGTGGCAAGTCTACTAAGGGCTAAGATGCCCACCAAACATATCGCTTATACAGAAACTGTATGCCGCTGAAGAACCAACTGTTGGGTACCGAATGCAGCCATCACAACACTTCGAACCAGGTCGCCATACCTGCGGCTTGGTGTTCAAGCATATGGCAGTGCATCATCCATTTTCCAGGATTTTCCGCGACAAATGCGATCTCCACAGTCTCATCACGTTCCAACAAGACCGTATCCCTAAAGGCATGTTTTTCATAATCGCCCATAGCTACGGAACCCCGGTCGCGGGAGAGAATCCTAAAATGATGTCCATGCAAGTGGATCGAATGTGGCCATGCCGTTTCATTAAGCAATTTTAGCTTGATGGTTTCGCCACGCCTTGCCGAGAAGAATGCCTGCTCAGGCATTCCCGCAACCCCGTTGAACGCCCAGAGTTGTTGATGTTTTGTGGCAAGCTCACGACCACCCATTTTCTGTCCCTTGTAGATACCGGATGTCAGAAACCGCATCGCACCGCCGGACATTTCAAGTTCAAGTACTCGTGCATTTGACAACTCCGGTTCAGGCACGGAATTGTTCTTGAGTGTGACGGGCAATTTTGCGGAGCTGTGCGTTGCTTTTCCTTGGCCGCAGACAAGATATCCAGCAACCAGACGGTCATTGTTGCTGGTTTCCAGTATTGCTATTTCATCCCCTTCTCTCCCGTTGATATCCAGCACCAGATCAGCGCGTTGTGCTGGTGCGAGGGTTATGCCATCTCCTCCCAGCTTCGTTTCAGGAATGGGCTGGCCATCCAAGGCAATCAAACTGGTTTCCTGATTAGCCAGGGAAAAGCGCATGATGCGGGCATTCGACGTGTTGATGAATCGCAGGCGAACCCGTTCACCTGCTATTACTTCCAATCGTTCATATGGTTTGCCATTGAGCGTTAAAACATTCCCCAACCTGCCTTCATGTGACCAGTCATGCATACTTTGAAAAGACGCTTCGTGAATTGAGCCATCGTTTTCCAGGCGCCAATCATCAGCAACAATCGGATAATCCCGATCAAACTGACCCTCTTCGGCATCACCCTCAACGATCAAGGTTCCGTACAGCCCCCGGGCCAATTGCTCCCACGTTTTGTTGTGAGGGTGATACCAGTAGGTCCCGGCGTCTGGCGGGGTAAATCGATACACGAAGCGTTCACCGGGCTGGATGGGAACTTGTGTTAATCCCGCGACACCATCCATGGCATTATCAATCCTGATGCCGTGCCAATGAATGGTTGTGGGATGTTCAAGCTGGTTAAAGACCTCGATGCTTACTTCCTCGCCCTTCTTTGTTCGAACTACCGGACCGGGTACCAATCCATTGTAAGCCCAAACGGCGGTCTGCTTGCCGCCATCTTCAAGAAGAACAGCTTTTGATGCCATTGGGGCGATTTTGTAGGAGAGCTTTTCACTGGCAGCAAATAGTGGCGCTGATGCCGCCATTGCGAGCACACCCGATGAACCGGCAAGAAATCGGCGACGTGTAAACATTTTCAATTCCCGTTGCACATTGCGAACTGTCCAAAAGCAATATTTGCTAGGCTAGCCCCTATCAGTATCGACCTTCCAGCAACGGGAAGGTCAATGAACTTGAGTAAAATGATTTACTTACTCAGACACAATCCCGGATTCATTTTCTCCGACACCAAAGTCTACGAAGCGCTGACATTGCAAGCAAGAATATCCGAGATAACAGATTATTGGATAACCTCCGCATTGAGTCATTAGCGGACATTCACCCAACGGGTTACAGTTGGTCAGAAAATTGAGGTTAGGTTGCAATGTTGATAAAAACAAAGAGCGCGGATAGCCTCCGAAAGTGGGCATCCCGCTCGAAATTTTCAAAACTGTTTTGTAACAATATCAATCATTAGATCTTGATTTGAATATTTGACCTGTCGGGTTGGTTAGCTCTGTGCGGTATCAACTAATTGTTATTGAAGTTTTTTCCTGTTTCAGATGCATATGGTTGTGATGCAGAATATGACTGAAGCACAAGACCGGATGCGGGTTAACAAATTCTGACGCTGACCTGAAAGACCGACCATGACTGTCAATGCCACGAATGCGATCAGGCCATCTCAAAACTGGCCTGTAATCAGCGCGACACTTATTCTGTGTGTGCTCGTAATTCTTGCTGGCAGTATTGCCGGACAAAAGCAGGCACTGGCGGTCTTGATCGGTGGTCTGGCAGGGTTTTCGCTTTATCATGCCTCCTTCGGGTTTACAGCTGCATGGCGAAGAGTTTTTGCCGAAGGGCGGGGCACGGGGCTTCGGTACCAGTTCCTGTTGATAATCCTGACATGTGCAATTTCCTTTCCGCTAATTGCCTATGGCAGTAACTATGGAATACCAGCGAGGGGCTTCGTACTCCCGATTGGTATGGGAATGCTGTTTGGATCGTTTGTCTTCGGGTTTGGCATGCAGTTTGGCGGCGGGTGTGGCTCAGGTACTTTGTTTGTGGCGGGCGGTGGCTCAACACGCATGTGCATAACCCTGTTGTTTTTTGTGATTGGTTCCCTGCTTGGCACGATGCACCTTAATTGGTGGAATGCAATTGCCTTTCCCCAGTTCGTGCAAGATGGCCTGGGAGTGGGAAACAAGTTCAGCTACGGCATGATCAGTAATTTGGGTCCGGGAATTGCGTTCGGAGTGCTCGTTCTGATCCTTGGTTTGTTAGGTCTTTGGACCGCATGGCATGAAAAGCGTGTTCATGGTGAGTTTGAACCACCACGAAAAACGGAATCATATATTCAAGGACCCTGGTCACCGCTTGCGGGTGCGGTTGCTCTCGCGATTGTCGGCATACTGACACTTGTTATTGTTGGGCGTCCCTGGGGCGTTACCTGGGCTTT
This sequence comes from Hyphomicrobiales bacterium, assembly GCA_021775415.1. Lineage (GTDB taxonomy): Bacteria > Pseudomonadota > Alphaproteobacteria > Rhizobiales > Rhizobiaceae > JAALLB01. Next base: position 220,329 of record JAJFHV010000008.1, read on the forward strand.
TGCGCTATGGGGTGCAAAAGGTGCCAACCTGTTGGGCGTTGATGTTCTGAGTTGGCCGTTCTGGACAGGCTGGAAAGCCAATGCGGTTGAGAACAGCGTATTCAAGGATACGACATCAGTAATGAATTTCGGAATACTGGCTGGTGCGTTAGCGGCTGCCGGACTGGCTGCAAAATTCAAACCGCTCTGGACATTGTCGCGCATAGATATCGGTACCGCTGTATTTGGTGGTCTGCTGATGGGATATGGCGCACGCCTGGCATACGGATGTAACATTGGCGCGTATCTTGGAGGACTTGTTTCGGGAAGCGCGCATGGTTGGGCATGGGCATTTATGGCCTTTGCAGGAAGCTCTTTGGCTGTAGTGGCCAAACGGAGAATGGGAATTTGAAACTTCAAATGGGAGAAAAACTATGAAGAAATTACTTGCCGCTACGGGCATGGCGTTGGTGCTTGGCGTATCCTCTATGGGCCTCGCACTTGCAGAGACTTTCCAACGCGAAGGCTGGGTTTCGATGGAAACCAAACACGCGTTTGCTGATTTAAACAAAAAACTCACTGCTGCAATCAAAGCAAACAAGATGGGCAGGGTGAACACTGCGAGTGCATCCGGTGGCGCCAAGAAGCGTGGGGTGACCATTCCTGGCAATCGTGTTGTCGGAGTCTACAACAACGTATTTGCGGTACGTATGCTTGAATCGAACAAAGCTGCAGGCATGGAGGCTCCAATCATTTTCTATCTGACCGAGAATGTAGATGGAACGACTGCGCTTTCCTACAAGAAACCTAGCTTTGTCTTTGCACCTTATTATGCAGATTCAACGCCTGATCTAGAGGTGATGGCTGAAGAGCTTGATGTGATATTTGCCAAGATTGCTGCAGATGCAGCTGCTGACTAGGCTGTTTTGTATCCTCGTCCTCCAGCAAGCTTAGGGGGCGAGGACTTAAAGCGACCATTCTAAATTTGGTTATCGTGATGTCTGCCTTGTTTCCAAACGCGGACATTCGTTCGACCAGCATCAACTATTGCTTTGGGCACCAAACCCATATTTACACTCTCGCTGTTAGATGCACGTTGGGTTATGAACAGCATATGTCAAAAATTACTTCTTTATTCGTAACCCGCCTTTACCGTGCCGACCTATCTGAATTTGGCAAGGCACCTGATGCACAAGAACTTGAAGCTACTTGCTTGTCTATTGCAGAGGATGATGCGGCTGGGCAGAAGTGGTGCGAGAAAAACGATTTTCCCGGTTATACGAGTTATGCCTCTTTGGATGATCTGGGATGGCGGTTTCCGATCTTCAAGGACTTGGTGAAATCGCTTGATAAACATGTGGCAGAATTTGCCAAGGACCTCCAATTTAATCTGGACGGCAAGAAGATTAAGCTGGATTCCATTTGGATTAACATCTTGCCCGAGGGCGGTATTCATACCTCGCATTTGCACCCCCATAGCGTCATCAGTGGCACGACCTATGTTGCGATTCCCAAGGATGCGAGTGCGATCAAGTTTGAAGATCCGCGCCTTGCCATGATGATGGCGGCACCGGCGCGCAAAGCCAATGCCCGCGAAGAAATGCGCAATTTTATTTATGTGGAACCTGAGGTTGGTGACGTCCTGCTTTGGGAAAGCTGGCTACGCCACGAAGTACCAATAAACAAGGCCGAGGAAGAACGCATCAGCGTCAGTTTCAATTACGGCTGGGAATGATGGCGAACCGGTCTTGCGCACGACTATACTTATTAAATGGGGAGAGATTGGAAGGGGGAAGTGAATGTCTGCTTTACGCCCCTGAGCGGACTCTTTGTCACAAATTTACAATGTCTGCTTTGTGCCAATAGCGGACATTGGAGCCAACGAGTGCTCTGCTTCCAAAGCGGTTATTTGGCAAACCACATTCTCACAAGTAGGTCGTCTTTCTTTAACCAATGGTGATAAAGCGCCGCACCCACGTGTATTACAAATAGCACAAGGATCAGGCGTGCCCCAATGCCGTGGGGGATTCGGGGTAGATAATCCCAGAAATCAGGAAGTGCCGAAGCCTCGCCGCCAAAAATGATTGGCCCAGCACCAGAGAGCACCATCATCCCGATACCGCTTGCTGCCATCCCGAGTATCACAACATAGAATAGAAAATGTACAGTTCGTGATGAACGGTCTTGCCAAGTTGGCATTGGCATTGAGGCTGGTTTCTTATCCGCAAACCACCACCACCCGACTCTCCCCAAGGTTAGCAATAGTATCGCTATACCTAGAGGTAAATGTAGGCGTAAAATCCCTGCTTTGGCGGCTGAGTCTTCTATTCCAGCTGCACGAAAGCCGGACCCTATCAAAACGACGATCAACAAGGCGCTCAGCCAATGAATGGTTACAGCGACGGTGCCATAGTGATCTGTTGTGCTTTTTAGAGCCATCTTGCCAACTCCTAGTTGCGAATAACATCATAAAGTTGGGGCGCAGAGCTAACGCCATCAACAAGGGGTAAGTCTGGCAACGCCCGCATTTTTGTCGTTGCCGCCTTGAAGGTTTCGATGCTCTCCCATTCGGCAACGTTAATTAGTTGGTATTGCGCATCAGGCGTAATGGACTGGTGTAGTTTCGTAGATATGTAGCCAGGTTGCCGTGCAAGAAAATCGCGACCCGCCTCCCACAACACAATCGCTTCCTCCACCTTGCCTTCTGGCACAGTAAACGGGTTTATCAAAATAACTGAGGTTCTCTCGGTCATGGTCTTTTCTCCTTCTTCGGCTTGAATGTTGAATGTCACGAGGAACGCTGTAACGACTACGGCAAACACGTGCAAAATTGGCTTCATATTGATCATGTTGCTTACTCCTAGTATGCTCATTTAAATTGGTGTCATGTTGTCAATTCGGCATCACGTTTAATATTTTTGACAACACGTTGTCAATGCCGAATGGAGATTTCCGTGTCAAAAGAACAACGGACTGAAGCAGGAGAAGCGGTAACGGCGCTGATATTGGATGTGTTTAAACTGAATGGTCGATTGCTTATCGCTGGTGATAGGCTCGTTGCCGAGTTGGGTTTAACGAGCGCTCGGTGGCAAGTTCTCGGAGTCATTGCTTACGCAGAGCGACCAGAGTCTGTGGCATGGCATGCACGCACCATGGGACTTCACAGACAAGGCATCCAACGCATCGTCAATGAGTTGAAAACGGAAGGGATTGTTGAATTTCAGACAAACCCGCACCATAAACGAGCACATCTGGTTCTTCTAACAACAAAAGGCCAACAGCTCTATGAAGCTGCCATTGCAATACAAGCGCCATGGGTAAACGCTCTCGCTAGCCAACTGAAGACAAATGAAATCGCAACGACCAGAAGTGTGATTGAAAAGTTGAAGACTCGTCTCGAGGAAGAGAACGAAAGTTCTACGTGAAATGTTTGATTAGAGTTTTCTCTGAACGTCCGCTTTGGGTCAGAAGCGGACATTGGGCACAAGGTATCGGACACACCCCAGCCCTCACTCCACCGCTTTTAGCTTCGGTTTTCCACTCGCCTCCGCACTCTCCACAGCTTTCGGTTCTTCGAACTCCAGATCGGTGATCCGGTTGCCGCGTTTGGTCACCTTGTCCGTGGAAGTCAGGATCAAGTCCACATCCTTTTGCGCCTGACTAAAATGCGTTGAGAGCTTGTGAACCCGCTCGTCCAGCCGCGAGACATCCTCCATCAGCCGGATAACCTCGCCCTGAATGAGATGCGCCTGTTCGCGCATCCGCGTGTCTTTCAAGACGGACTGGATCACCTGTATCGACAGCATCAGCAGCGATGGTGAAACAATTACCACCCGAGCCCGGTGGGCTTTTTTGACCAGCCCTTCAAAATTCTCATGGATTTCGGCAAACACGGATTCTGACGGTACAAACATAAAGCCCGTATCCTGCGTTTCGCCCTGAATGAGATATTTCTCCGAAATGTCCTTGATATGGACTTCCACATCGCGGCGGAATTGCTGGCTGGCTGCCTTCGTATCTTCCGGTGTTTCGGCCTTGCGGATACGGTTCCAGCTTTCGAGTGGAAACTTCGCGTCAATCACCAGCGGCGGCGTATCGTTCGGCATCTTGATCATGCAGTCGGGCCGCGAACCGTTTTCAAGCGTTGGCTGGAACTCGTAAGCACCCATCGGCAAACCATCTTGCACGATCTGTTGCATTCGCGCTTCACCAAACGCTCCACGCGTCTGCTTGTTGGAGAGGATGTTTTGAAGTTCCACCACCTGACCTGCAAGATCGGTAATGTTGGTCTGTGCCGTATCAATCACCGCGAGGCGCTCCTGCAGTTTCGCGAGGCTCTCTTGGGTGTTTTTGGTGGTCTCGGTAATCGACTGGCCGATGCGCCCGGTCATGCCCTCAAGCCGCTCATTGACGACGCGCACCATGTCGCCCTGTCGGGTCGAGAAAATCTCGCTCATTGTCTGCATCCGGCCGGTAAGCTCATTTTGACTGGCAACAAGCTCCGCCATGCGGGTCTCTGCTTCGCGGGCACGCTCAAGTGCAGCTGCCTCGTTTGCTGCCCGGCGTTGGGAATTGCGCCACGAGAGGATGAAAAACAGGATAATCAGCGCAAACAGGGCAAGTATCACCGCGCCCAGCACCTGGCCGAGCGTGAATGTCTTGTCGCCAAACTGCATCGCCGTTTGTGAGAAAACCGACGCTAAATCAAAGGATGTTTCATTCATGGGGTAGACTTTAGCCGATTCCTTCGGCAGTAAAAAGAACAAAACGAGAATATCTTGAAATTTCCTTCACGCGACTTGGTTGACGCTGATTAAGGGATTGCCTATCTCAGGCGGGACTTAATTTCTTGGGTCTTAGTTTCTTGGCAAGTGTGGCGCGTTCAATGAGCCTTTTGGAAATCATCAAAATACCCGATCCGATCCTGCGCGAGGTGTCAAAACCGGTTGAGCAGGTGAATGATGAGGTGCGCAAGCTGCTCGATAACATGCTGGAGACCATGTATGACGCGCCGGGTATTGGCCTTGCTGGCATCCAGATTGGCGTGCCGCTGCGGGTCGTTACCGTTGATTGCGCAAAACGTACAGATGATGAATGCGAGGCGGTGGATGAGAATGCGGAAGAAACCAAAAAACCGGAGCCGGAGCCTGATCCAATATTTCTGATCAATCCGGAAATTGTCTCTCTTTTGGATAAATCTTCGGTCTATGAAGAGGGCTGTCTTTCAATTCCGGAATATTATGCCGATGTGGAGCGTCCTGCCGGTTGCACCGTTAAATACATCGACCGTGATGGCAAAGAGCAGCTTCTTGCGGCAACCGGCATATTGTCGACTTGCCTGCAGCACGAGATTGATCATCTCAACGGCACGCTGTTCATTGACCATATCTCGAAGTTAAAGCGCGACATGGTGGTCAAGAAATTCACCAAGATCTCCAAGCAGTCGGGCAAGTCGCCTAACAAACGCATGGTAGGGTAAGGCTTTGCCGCTCCGCATCATCTTCATGGGAACGCCGGAGTTTTCCGTGCCGAGCCTGATTGAGTTGATTGGTCAGGGGCACGAGATTGTTGCCGTCTATTCACAACCGCCAAGACCGGCCGGTCGCGGTATGGATGAGAAGAAAAGCCCGGTGCATGAAAAGGCCGAAGAATTTGGTATTCCGGTTTTCACGCCAAAGAGCTTTCGTGACGAGGCAACGCTCGCGGAGTTCGCCGCACTGGATGCGGATGTGGCAGTCGTCATCGCTTATGGCCTGATCCTGCCGGAGGCTGCACTCAATGCGCCGCGTTTCGACTGCTACAATGGTCATGCGTCTCTGCTGCCCCGCTGGCGGGGTGCAGCTCCGATCCAGCGCGCGATCATGGCGGGTGACACGGAAACCGGCACAATGATCATGAAAATGGAGGCGGGGTTCGATACCGGCCCGGTCGCGATGGCCGAGCGGGTGGCGATTGGCTCCAACATGACCGCTGGTGAACTGCACGATCAATTGTCGGCCATGACTGGCGATCTGATGGGGCGTGCTATCGGTGCGCTTGAGCGAGGTAGTTTGAATCTGACACCACAGGGCGATGAAGGTGTCACCTATGCCTCGAAGATTGAAAAATCCGAGAGCCGGATCGACTGGAACAAGTCAGCTTTAGAAGTCCATAATCACATTCGCGGGCTTTCGCCATTTCCGGGAAGCTGGTGCGAGATGATGATCGGCGAAAAACCCGTGCGTGTAAAAATCCTGCGTAGCGAGGTGGCGGAGGGTTCCGGTAAACCGGGTGAGGTGCTGGATGATAATCTCACCATCGCTTGTGGTGAGAGTGCGGTGCGTTTGCTGCATCTACAGCGTTCCGGCAAACAGCCACAAAACGCAGACGAATTTCTGCGTGGTAACCGGATTGCAGCCGGAACGATGCTGGTCTAATGCCTCGCTACAAGCTTACCATCGAATATGACGGAACGCCCTACTATGGCTGGCAGCGCCAAAACGACTTCATATCGGTTCAACAGGCACTGGAAGAAGCCGTTGCGCAATTTGCCCGACACGAAGTGACGCTGTTTGGCGCAGGCCGCACCGACACCGGTGTTCATGCCCGCGGACAAGTCGCTCATGTGGATCTGGAAAAAAACTGGAAGCCGGAAAAGGTTCAGGAAGCTACGAATGGTATTTTGAAGCTTACCGATCAGCCGATCTCGGTGCTTGGTGTGGAAACCGTCGATGATGATTTTGATGCGCGGTTTTCTGCGAAGGTCCGGCATTACCGCTACCGGATCATCAATCGCCGTGCGCCGCTGACCGTTGATCTTGGGCTCGCCTGGCATGTGCGCCATCCGCTCGACGTGGAAAAAATGCACGATGCGGCTCAGGCCCTCGTAGGCAAACATGATTTCACGACGTTTCGCTCTACCGATTGTCAGGCGAAATCCCCGATACGCACTGTAGACAAGCTGGATGTTGTCCGGGTTAGTGACACGGAAATCGACTGTGTCTGCGTGTCACGATCGTTTCTGCACAACCAGGTGCGCTCAATGGTCGGGTCACTCAAGATGGTTGGTGGCGGCAAGTGGAGTAAGGATGATCTGATTGCGGCGCGTGATGCACTGGACCGCAAGGCCTGTGGCCAAGTCGCCCCTGCCTGCGGGCTGTATCTTGAGCGGGTGGATTACTGAGACTATTCGGCAATCGAGCTTCTTGCTGGGGCAGCTTTGCGGACAAAATTACCATCAACAATAATCTGAATGTTCATCCTGCGACAGGATTGGCATGTCTGCTTTGTGCGGTGGTCACAACTGATCGACGCAACACTTTAATCTTTTTTGCAAAGATGGAGTGTTACGATGAAGAGACGAAGCAGACTGTATTTTACCTGACAACAGAAGTCCGAGATATGGGATCGCTGGCAGCTTGGGGAATCGATG
>JAJFHV010000009.1 GCA_021775415.1 Hyphomicrobiales bacterium
CACTGGCAACAGACATTGATGTCTACTTCTGTGACCCGCAGTCACCGTGGCAACGCGGATCAAACGAAAATACCAATGGTCTGCTCAGGCAGTACTTTCCAAAGGGAACTGACCTGTCGCAACACTCACAGGCACATCTCAACAGGGTCGCAAGACAGCTAAACGAACGGCCCAGAAAGACCTTGCAATTTGAAACCCCGGCAGACAGATTTAACCAATGTGTTGCGTCGACCGATTGAGGTGGCAACCAAAGCGGACATAGGCGACTCGATGCTCGACCCTGCCTAATCGCCCGGAAGATCGCATCATGGCTTTGCCTTTCTCGTGAAACTGAGCCGCCCTCATGAGTCTTGTATTGGTCCGAACGTTCTGCAAGGCTGTGTCAGTGAATCTTCTCTTCAAACAGCAAGATATCAATTTGGATGGTATGCACGGAACCACTACTCCTTGATTTCGACGGTCTCGTTGAACGGATCATCGAACGCGGATTGCACGGGCAGCCGATTGAAGAACAGCTCGCTGGTCTTGCAGAGCTTATCTACGATGCTGGTTTTCCAATTAAACAGGTTAGCATCAGCATGCGTACGTTGCATCCGAGGTTTGGAACGCTCACTTACATTTGGCGCCCTGGCGAAGATCGAGTGGAATACAGTCCACAGGCGCGAACCGACCAGGAGCTTATGGCGTTTCAGCAAAGTCCAATTCATTTCATGCACAAGATGGGAGAGACTATCCAACGCCACCGTCTTGATGGCGATGAAAAACTGGCATTTCCGATCCTTCAAAATCTCCGGGACGAAGGCATGACAGACTATGCTGCCCGTCTTGTGCACTATGACGCTGCTTCCGACGACGGTGGTGCTCTGGAAGGTGTTTTCTTCTCATGCGCAACGGATAATCCAGCGGGTTTCCATGCGGGTCAACTTCAGCAAGTGCTCGAACTGCTACCCCACTTTGCAATAGCGATCAAATCGCGCCTGACCCTTGATGTCGCCGACACGGTAATTAGGACCTACCTTGGCAAAGATGCAGGTCGTCGCGTTCTTACCGGCGAGATCGAGCGAGGCTCGACTCAAACTATCAAAGCAGTGATCTGGTATTTCGACTTGCAGGGTTTCACAAAACTTGCCGAAACGACGTCCGGCGAGCAGATGATAGCCATGCTGAACGAATATTTCGGTGCCGTTGTCGGGGCCGTGGAAGCCTATGGTGGCGACGTGCTCAAGTTCATGGGAGATGGGCTTCTTGCGATCTTCAAGTTCGCCGATGACGACAGCGCCTGCTGCTCGCGGGCGATTGGCGCCGCAGATGAACTACTCGGCATCATGGCGACGATCAACGACCGTCGCGGAGCCGAGGGCTTGGTTCTCACTAATTTCAGCCTCGCGCTTCACCTTGGCGACTTGATGTACGGCAATATCGGCGCTGAAGATCGCCTCGATTTCACGGTAATTGGCCCCGCAGTCAATATGGTCGCGCGCATTCAAACCATGTGCCGACCGCTGGAACAGGATCTGATCATTTCCGCAGCGATGGCCGGATCAGCTGCGCGTGAACGCAAGCGAATCGTCTCCATAGGTAGACACGTGTTGCGGGGCATCCCCGAACCTCAGGAGCTGTTTACCGTGGTTGAACCCGAACTTATGGCAAAATGAGCTCCCGACCTCGGAGTTAAGCGCCCGCAGACAAAGATCGCCCAGACGTGGAATTGGTGCGAGAACATTTGCAGCGTCAATCAGAGCATTTTGAACGAGCTCGTTCTCTCGGCTACGCATCAAAATTCCAAATATCGCGGTGCAGCCGCCAAGTGTCGTCATCGCAGCACTTCCACACCGCCACATACTTGCCAGACAGCTGGGCGCGACCACCGTTCGCACCAGGGGCCGTTGCACTTATGGTGCCTACTTCGTTGGCTACATCGCCAAAAACATCAACTTCTTGCGTGTTCATCGCTACATCGCGAATGTCCGCATCAATAAGACCTTGCCAGACACCCTGAATTCCCTCGCGGCCATCGATCCTTCCTGCATCAGGCGGTAGCAAAGCTGCGTCATCTGTGTAGTGGGCAGCCACACCAACCGCGTCGCCGCCGTTCAGGCTCGCGACAAGCATCTTGATATTCGCCTCGATACTTCCCCGTACGGTGGTCATGGTGTCTCCTTTAGCATTGTTGCTATTCTCCGTCGTCATGCAAAGCCGAGACTGACGAGGCCGAGAATCGCCAGCGTCATTCTTTCAAGCGACTTCGACGATCTCTGATTTTAGGTTTTCGTGAAAGCTCAACACCTCGTCTTTTTCCTGTTTCGGCACTTCAAAGGACTCCAACGTGTAGTTCAGGTGAGCCATCGCGCGCTTCCAGTCTTCTTCGTCAAGGCGCATCCCGATATGCAAGGCCTTCATGTCACGGCCGGTGTAAACCATCGGTCCGCCCGACGACGCACACAGAAAATCAACCAACAATTGTTCCTCGCGCGCGACCCCATCCGTGCCCCTGTGGTCGTAGAACCGGCGTAATTTGTCGTCGTCTTTTATCCGCATCATCAAAGCGGCTACCACGGCCGCAATGGCGTCATATCCTCCCAGGCGTTCGTAAAGAGATTTATCCGATGTGCTATGTATCATTGGGTTGCTCCAAATGCGGTGAAAATTTCTGCGAACCGTCCCTTAGCCTTGCCTTTTTGTTTGACCGATTTCGCAGCTTCAGAGTTCGTTGGGTTACCTACAATGACAAGTGCAACCATGCCTAAGTTGTAGTGCGGAGTACATTTGATACCGTACATACCTTCAGCTTCGACGTTCAAAACGAATTCTTTATTCAATTTGCTTTTGAATTTTTCCACTCCCTCGGGAAGCATGCCTTTTATGGATTGAACATTGTGACCCTTGTCTGTCGGTACAAACTTGATGGAGTCTCCTGGTTTAGCCATGATCAAGTCTGGTTCGAATACCATGGCGCCTTTTTCTCCCTTGTTGAGCATTAGGACCTCGATTTCGGCTGCGTATGAAAAGTTGGAAAGCAGGCTGGTCATCAAAATGATTGCAGTGAAAATTGCTTTAGTCATGATCTTCTCCATTAAATTTGTGCTCCATTTCGGAGCATGAGGGTTTTCCTATTAGGTTTGACGAGCCCAACTCGCTTGTAGCCATTTGGCGAGATCTATAGCGAGAGTGGTTTTGAGTGCTGTATGTAAATCTGGATTCTTTTTCATGAATTCCCGTAATTGTGATTTCGGCCAAGAAACATAGCGCGTTGGTTCCAGCGAGATGATGTTGGCTGGTGCTAAATCTTCAGTGACGTAACTAATGCTGCCAATGAATTGACCGGGCTCCAATTCCGTAACGTACTTCCCGTTCACCTCTGCACAGGCTTTGCCAGAGTAAATGACCATTAACCGATCCAGCGGTTTGCCACGCTCAACAAAACACTCATCTGCAGCGGCCTCATTCCAGGAGGCAATTTTGAGTAACTTGAGCATTTCACGCGGCCTCATTGTATGGAAAACCAGACCACATAATTGCTGTTCTTCCTCGCTCAACTTTACCGGTCGGCGTTCGAGTAAAAGCCGGATTATCCAGAATGTGTTCAATGCAGTGAAAGCCAGGTTCCAATAGATTGCTGCCATCAGTGGCTCTGGACGAAAATAGAAATATGGAATGAGGCACGTTGCAGCGACTACTGTCAGAATACGGAGCCACAAAATATCCCGCACCATGTAAGCGAACAAATACAACATATTTGCAGGGTGAATTAGGAGTTCGAATGGGATACTCATATGACTCTTCCAAACCGCTTCGTTTGAGGCATCGATCCGAACTGGCCTGCACATTGGATTGATTCAAATGACAGCATTTTCTATTCGCACGATGTCAGATTGCGATGAAGGTAATTCCAACCAATGACCACTGAGAAGCGGCGCGATTGAAATTACCTGCAACGGTGAACCCGCTACTTTGGTTTCACTGACCGCAACACAGGGTAAAATTGCGTAAAGACAAAATCTTCAGCAGCAACGGCTTCATGGCAGGAATTACAAGCCTCAGCGGGCTGCCTCATAGCGGTGGCATTGTAAGGCTCGGGTTGGTGTCCGAATGAGTAATATGCCCAGTTTCCAGGGTCATCAGGATAAAGCTCTTCGCTCTTGATAGTAATCTCGAAACCTGAGTACTCACCCATGAAGTAGCCGGTTCCGCTGACTTCATCTGTAGATCCATCCTCGTTTGCTCCATCGGGTGCGCGAACCAGTGTAAGCTCCTTGGCGATGACTGTTCCTTCGCGGAACTCGCCGGTTTTCTTGTAATGCACCCAACTCAACGGATCGATGTAAACCATATGATGCTCCGGGAATGGAGCTTCCCCATCGTTCATCGCATTAGGCGTAACCAGAGAGCCGACAAAGGGCCATTCCCGCCAAAGTTTCGCATCGGGAATCTTCAACAATTTATCGCTGGTGAATTCTGGCACATATGCCGCTTCCTGGGCGTTGGAAGGCTCGGGTCCGGTAATCAACACGCAAAGCGCAACAAATGCTGCAGACGCAGTCGTGGTAACAGATGGCTTAATGGTTGGTTTGTAGACTTCTAGAGACATGATGTCCTCCTTTTGAGTTGCGAATATACGGTTACGTGCATTCGCGACGGGTTAAATAACTCTTCCAATTGAGATTGAGAGCAAGCTTGCTCCAATGCCGATGATTTGGTGCCGGATTCACATGGCACCGGCAGGGATTTCAAGATCGGTTGTGTTTTTCGGGATGTAGACCTAGCGAGAAAACTCAAGCTAAGACTGTCGCTACTTTTGTGGTGATTGTCTCGCAAAACAACCCGAAGCGTAGCACCATTGCTACTGTACCAATCGAATCCAACAATTCGACCGGCAGGCTCCATTTTCCGTCGATAAAGTACACGGTCATACGGACCATACTGCGATATAAGCCCATCAATCACGGTGCGTGTGTCCAAATTCGATTGGTCTATGGAGTGTTCGTAATGGATGCGAGAAAGCCCCCCGCCAGAAACGGGCGGCTCAAAACTCATGGTCAATTCACCCTCATCATCTTTGTATCGAAGGACACGCCGCGTTAGTTCGGGTAAATTTATTCTCTGACCGCAACGGTAACGATTAGCCACCTTGCGCTCTACAACGGACGTTGGGTAAATTTTGAGAACCTGTTCCAATCGCATTCCCAACGCAACGTCGCTGACAACAAAGCCGTTCTGGCTAATGTGATCACTGGCGTTCGCAGCAGGAGCAATTGCAGATCCGAACATCAACATGAATAATACTAAGCAAACGGTGAGCCGACGAAGTTCAAGCAGCGCATGACGGTTCATAGCGCCCAGTTGGAAGTTTTGCATATTCAGATGTTCTGCAAGGGCAATCGCTTGATTGTGGTCTGGATCGCGTGCTGAATACAAAAGTGTAAGCGGACGTTCACTGGCAATTGACAGTATTTGGTTCACGAGTGGTTGGCTGGCCTCAAGTTTGGCATGATAACGCCGCTTGAACTCACACCAACGTAATACATCGTGTCCGAACCATCGACGTAACTCTGAGCTGGGACCAATTTCCTTCATCCATGAATCAAGGGATACACGTGCCTTAGAAACTCCCCTTGGCCAGAGCCGGTCAACGAGTAATCGATACCCGTCGCTCGACTCTGGGGGCTCGTAAATTCGTTTAGTTCGAATTTCCAAGCAGGGGAGGTTGTCAAGCAAGCACACGGTTATTCGCCCTCTACTTCCACGATATCCGGTCGCAGAGTGCCAATGATTGCCAGTAGTTCCTCGTGCTCTTTTTCCGGCACATTAAATTTGTTTAGTGTGTCAATGAGGTGGTTGGCCACGACATCAAATTCGCTCGCCTTGATTCCCAAACCACCGTGGGTAACGGCGGCAGGACGGCTGATTACCTTGCATGGACCACCAGTTGCTCTGCAAACAAGGTTCTTGTTTTTTTGCCGAAACCCTTCTCGTGAATCGTCGCTCATGCCAAAGAAACGAGGCCCTACAACTTCGTCAGTGAAGAGCTTAGCCGCGAAGTCGTCAACAACCGCCGAAATGCCGTCGTAACCACCCAGGCGTTCATAAAGTGATTTTTCTTGGGCTTCCGCAAAAGGTGGTACCGCAAGCATGAACAACACCAACGCTGTCGAAATGCAGAAGGATTGGATGTAGAAAGCACTTGGAATATACCTGCCCATTCCAGTGCTAATCGGATTGCTGATGTTCATTTTAATTTCCTCTCTGAAAATGGCGACCAATGAACTGGCCTAACAACACCAAGTTTGGAATACAGAGAAGAGAAATTGAAGTTTCTAACGGCGAGTAACGTTCTCACGATGCTTAAAATGTATTGATAACAAGATGTTACCTATTGCTGTCAAGTTGCACCGAAGGAAACGCGGTCGGAACAACAACAGAATTGGCGTGAGTGGTAACGTATGAGAATTCTATTCTGGCAGGCCGATTCGGGCGAGCAACAATTTGTACCTTTTATCCGTACGGAGCGTATTGAATTCTGGTAGTACCTTGAGCCATGCTAGCGATCTGGAGCGGTCAGTGAAGGCTTTTTCGAGCCAAGCGAATGCCAGCTCTTTCTCTCCTAGACCTGCATAAATCCCTGACATATTGACGGGCGAGACATAGCTATTCTGAGACAAGAGTTTAAGTTTGTTAACTACTGCAAGGGCTTCGGCTCTTCTACCGGAAACAGCTAAGGTGTATCCCAAACCACTTAACGGCAGCACATGACCACCACCAACTTCAATTGATTTTTGAAACGATTCGATCGAAGCATCTGGATTGCCAATACGTCGGTAGTAATGACCAAGGCCCCAATATATCCCCCAAAAGTCTGGGCTCAGTTCGGCGGTCGCCTCAAACTGGAGACGTGCCGCTTCAAGCTGACCAGCTTGCAGGAGTTGCCATCCCAGGTTTATGTTCACCTCACGTGAAAGCGGATCGATCGCCCGCGCTTCACGTGCTTCTTTAATTGCCTCGTCTTTCCGACCCATTGCCTCTAGGAAAAAGCTATAAAACAGCCGAGCTTGTGCGTAGCTTGGATTGAGCGCAATGGATTGGCGGAATGCCGATTCCGCAGCTTTCCAATCCCACTCATACTTTAAATAAATGATACCCAAAAACGCGTGCGGTTCGGCAAGCGAGTTATTTAGGTTAAGAGCTTCTAGCGCCGCTGTTTTTGCAGGGAGCATCGCTTCTTTGGGATGAATTATCTCGAATCCATGACCGCCCAATATGCAGTAACATGCCGCCATCCCTGAGTAGGCTGACGCATAATCTGGTTGTATCTCTATGGCTTCTTTGAAGTAGCTCAACCCCGTTTTCAAGCCGATTTCAGTCATCTTGTTGCGGTAGAACCTACCCTTAAGCAGAGCTTCAAATGCGGCTTGTGGCCGTTTCGGTAGGAGGTTTTGTATGCGAGAATTACCGGCGGCAACCCTTAGTGCTAAACTTGTGGCAATCTGCTCTACGATATCATTCTGAAGCGCCATGACATCGGAGATTTCACGTTCAAATGTCTCAGCCCAAAGGTGAGTATTGTTCTTGATCGCAATCAACTGAGCTGTGATTCTGATCTTGTTTTCGACTCGCAGAATGGCACCTTCGACGACATGGCTGACATCCAATTCCTGTGCGATGGATGCCACCGATTTGTCGACATTCTTGTAGGCTAGGACCGATCTGGTCGAGATCACGCGTATGCTTACCCGTTTTGCCAGTGCGGTAATTAGCGCATCAGTGATGCCGTCGCTGAAAAAGTCCTGATCAGCACTACCGGAAAGATTGCGAAGCGGTAAAATCGCGATTGAACTTGGCAAAACCGACTGCGCATCGTTGGAAGAATTACTCACCCCTTGCTTAGACGACTGTGGAGAATAAAATTGCAACGCGACAACGCCGAGCATAACGAACAATAATGATGCCACTAATTTTTTAGATAGAAATGCTGGTTTCAGCGCTGATGATAGGGTGGCCCAAGCTCCTTCGGTGGACTTTGCAGCGGTGACATTGTTCTCAAAAACAGGTATATAGTGACCGGTTGGAAGCCTGATGTGAATAGGGTCGTTGCGCCCCTCAATGCCATTATATTTGACCAGTTTGGCACGTAGCCTGCTCGCCTCTACGCGAACTATTGAGTTTGTTTGTGGGTCGAACGAGTCGTCTCGTTCGAACACATCCAGTGCAATCGTAAATTCTTTAAGAGTCTCCGCCCGACCTGCAAGCGTTTCTGTGACGATGAACCGTAGAAATTTCTGCAGTCGTTCAGATTGTGCAAACTCCGGGTTAGACAAAATCCGATCCAACTGGGCCAAAATCGCATCGGGGTGTAGCCCACCATTATGTTGGAATGTTTCGATCGCTTTGGCATTATCGTCAGCAGTATGTGACATGCTGAGTTCCTACTCTGACCTATCTTCATTTCCGATGGCCGAAATTCAAGGTTGTCCTATGTTTGGCGTTTTTGATTAACTGTGATTCTGCTCAGATTTTCGCTGTGGCGTTCTTCACCTCACGTAATGCGCCAATACGTTACTCGCCGTTAGAAACTTATTCAAGGTTCAAGCCGGGTCCATACTTCGGCATCGTCAGTTGATCAACTGTGATCACTACGTCGGTGAGGAGAATAAAAATGAACAACTGTACGACATGCGCTGATTGTGAAAGGGCAAATTGTAAAATGAATTATTATTCAGTCTTTCGAGAGAAAAAGCCTGCATCAAGCGGGAAACGGCCCGAAAAATCCAAACGAGAAAACACGACGACCTATCGGATTGGCGACTACCAGTTTTACCCCAAGGACAATCTCCTGACCGCATCAGACGGTGAGAAAGTACGTCTCAGAAAGCGGGAAAAGCAGCTTCTTGAATTTTTGTGTAACTCGTCAGGCAAACCAGTGCACCGCAGTGTGTTACTCAGCAAGGTTTGGGGCTACGTGCCAACGGTTGAAACGCAAACGCTTGAAAAACATGTCTACACGCTACGGCGGAAGATTAACCACGACCGGGTTCGAAACCGCCTCCTGATACGCAAAAGGAATTGCTACCGATTGGTGGTGTGAATTCAAAAAACTCGAGCCGTAAATCACCACGAATAGGGAAGGACAAGCAAAATGGTTTATGAATCACTCTTTCGAGAAAAATTAGATGTCCTACATAACGAGGGCCGTTACCGGGTGTTTGCGGATTTGAAGCGTCGGGCCAGCAAATTCCCACAGGCGGTCAGATACGCCAACAAGACCGAGCAGGAGATTACTGTTTGGTGTTCCAATGACTATTTGGGAATGGGGCAACATCCAAAGGTAACCGACGCGATGCACAGTGCCATTTCGCAATGTGGCTCCGGTGCAGGGGGTACCAGGAATATCTCTGGCACCAACCATTATCATGTGCTCTTGGAACAGGAACTGGCGGATTTACACCGCAAAGACGCGGCTTTGCTGTTCACGTCCGGGTATGTCTCAAATTCTGCTACGCTTGGGACCCTTGGTTCCAACATTGAAAACTGTGTTATTTTTTCAGATGAAATGAACCATGCTTCAATGATCGAGGGCATTCGGCATTCGAAGGCTGAAAAGCGTATCTGGAAGCACAATGATGTGTGGGATCTGGAGAAACTGCTTTCACAGTACGGCCGGGATGTTCCCAAAATCGTCGCGTTTGAATCGATTTACTCGATGGACGGGGACATTGCTCCAATTGCAGCAATTTGTGATGTCGCCGAAAAGCATGGTGCGATGACCTATCTGGATGAAGTGCATGCGGTGGGAATGTATGGCCTACGCGGTGGCGGAATTGCAGAGCGGGAAGGCCTGTCTGACCGGATTACGGTGATTGAAGGAACCCTTGGTAAAGCCTATGGCGTGATGGGCGGCTACATCGCAGCATCAACAACTCTGTGTGACTTCATCCGCAGTTTTGCTCCCGGTTTCATCTTTACGACTGCGTTGCCACCTGCGATTGCTGCGGCAGCATGCGCCAGCATCAAGCACCTGAAGAACAGCAATCTGGAACGTGAACAGCACAGACAAAAGGTGCAGCGTGTCAGAACTGAACTTGATATCCGTGGTATCCCTCATTTGACCAATGAGGGACATATCATACCGGTGATTGTTGGAGATGCCGCTAAATGCAAATGGATCAGTGATTTGCTGCTGGATCGCTACGGGATCTACCTTCAACCAATCAACTATCCAACCGTTCCGAAGGGCAAAGAACGGCTTCGAATTACTCCCACGCCGCTTCATTCAGACGTCGATATAACCCAACTTGTTTCCGCGCTGGATGATTTGTGGTCGCAATGTGCCTTGTCCAGAGCAGTTGCGTGAGGAAAGTGAACAGTTCCAGGGGTAGCGGTGCGGAGTAAGTGGAAGCGATAAGTTGACGTCCGCATTCTGGGCTGTAACAGACATCAAACGTAGTCAGTGCGATTTCCGCTTGTGGCCCAAAGCGGACATAGACTGCCACAGTTGGAGTGGCTGCTATGCGGACAAAGCGACCGTACAACGCAGGTGCTCCGATGACTGCTATCCCCGAAAATGCTTGAATACCTTCGTATCGACGCAGGCGGCGGCAAGCAACCCGCCCAATAGCGCGCCGGGAATGCCGGGGCTCGCCACATCCTGCCCCGCCAGATAAAGGCCTTCGATCGGTGTCTTGGCTTGCAATGCATCGCTAAAAACGCGCTGCGGCGTGACATCCAGCCCGTAGAACCCACCTTCGTGGTGCCCGGTAATCGATGCGGTGGCCAGCGGGGTCGACAATTCGCGGAATACCACCAGTTCAGCCAATTCGGGGAAGTAGTTTTTGAACTGAGCGAACATGACGTCGCCGACCTGCTGTTTGAATGTCTGATAATCGTCGCCGCGCTGGCCCGATGCCTTGTCTGCCCAACGCTCCACAGTTGACCAATCAGTCCAAGCCACCAACTCGCCTGCATGTTTTTGCATCGGACCGGGATCATGTGCCGGATCCTTCAGCGATGCGAAGGAGACGAACATACCGGGCGGAGAGTTGTCCGGGGCGTCCGCCCAAACCACATCGACCTCGCCCGTCGGATAGATCCAATGGTTCGAACGGGTAGCCCCCGCATCTTCGATATCGCCTTCAAACCCCATGAAAAGGCTGAAATGCGCAATCGACGGCGGCAACGACCGAATCTCACTAATCCAGTCATCGTGCCCGCAATCGGCGGGTAGAATATTGTTTACTGTCTCGCGCGCACCAATATTTGAGATGACAACATTAGCGCGGATTTCCTCACCGTCCATCGTTTTGATCCCGACGGCCCGGCCATTCTCAAGCAACAGTTCAGCGACCTTGACACCGGCTCGTGCTTCACCGGCGCCTGCGGTAATCGTGGGCAGGATATGCTCGGCAAACGCAGCACCACCGCCCACCGGATACCATGAGCCACTTTGCAGGTACGACCCCGATATCATGGCGTGCATCGCAAAGCTCGCCTTGCTGGGTCGGCCACCATGATCGAACCACTGCGCCGCGAAGGCGGCCGCCAGTTCAGGATTCTGCGTAATCTCGTCGATAACCTGCTGGGTCGTACGCCCGCACCACCGCTCGATGGCACTGCTGTGCCACCATTGCAGAGCACTACCCATGAGCGTTGGCATTGCGCGCGTCGGAAAGATTTTGAGCATGGCCTCCTGACCTTCCCTGAGAGCCATCGTCCAAGCCTCAATCGCTTCCGTCTCATCGGGAAAGCGATCCTTGAGGTCACGCTCCTGAGCCTCGTAAGGCCGCGACAACGGTAGCGGCTTTGAATCGCCAATGTGCAGGTTGTCGTAGACGGATCCCATCGAGGTGAACTCGATGGGTGTTTGCGATAGCCAGTCCAGGATATCTCGCATCCAATCACCTGGAGCAATACCACTCAAGTAATGAATGCCAGCATCCCAAGTGAATCCTTCTCGCGAAAAGCTATGGGTCAACCCGCCAAGCGTCTGGTATTGCTCCAGCAAAAGCACTTTGTGCCCGATTTTCGACAGCGCTGCGGCGGCGGCCATGCCGCCCATGCCAGAACCTATGATAATGGCATCCCATTGATTTTGGTTAGCGTCATTCATCTTGAACCTCCACACTTTGGTTTGTGCCAATATCGCAAACTTCAACAACTCACCTGTTTAAAGAACGCCAGATGGCAAGCCTGTCCAACGTGAAAACCGTGGTCGGTGCCCAATCGAGGAAAAGACCAAAGCTCATCGTCCGTCTTCGAAACGACGAATTCACCAATACTCTACATCCGAATACCGAGACTTTGATTGAGTTGGATCAAGTGCGCTGTGAATTGGCTTCGCGAACCAATACCGGTCCTTGAAAGGAGTTGGCCAGATGTCTGTTTTGGGTTCAAAGCAGAAATTGGGCAAGCTCAACTAGTGTCCGCTTCTGGCACAAAGCAGACGTTGAAGCAGCTTGTGGTTATGTCCGCTTTCGGGGGTAAAGCGGACATATTTCAAATAAATCTATCCCCGCCCTCAAAACCTCACCCATAATCGCCCTACTGTCTTCCCACACAAACGGCGGATCGCGACCGAAATGTTCCGTGGAGTTGACAGCAGCGGAGCTGTGTCTGCCGGGTTACG
>JAJFHV010000010.1 GCA_021775415.1 Hyphomicrobiales bacterium
CGCGTTTGTGCATTGTACTTGTCTTGCCGGTCATCCAACCGGCGCCCGTTCACGCAGCGGCGGTTTGGCTAGTCGCCAAACCTTTTGCTGGCACGGAGCGGGGTTTTCATGACGCTACTTCGAAAGGAGTGAGTGAATGCAGGTGCTTGCCACAAGCAATCCTCGGGGCAGGCCCGAGGATGACAAGAGGAGAGATGGCGATTTTAAAAATCAGTCGGCACGCCACCCTCTTCCTTGCGCTTGATGACGAACGCCTCAAGTTCTTCGCGGATTGCCTCATCCATTGGCGGCGCTTCGAACTCGGCCAGTATCTGTTTCCAGAGTTTATTCGCCCGATCAACCGTCAAAACACTGCCGCGGTCGCGCCAGTTTTCAAAATTAGACCAATCCGAGAGGAACGGACTGTAGAATGCAGTCTCGTAACGATCCTGGGTGTGCTGGATACCGAAGAAATGTCCACCGTGACCCACCTCAGCAACCGCATCCAGTGCGATTTCACTCTCGTCCCATTTGACCGGTCGCATATAGGTCATCAACTGCTGGACCTGTTCACAATCCATGATGAACTTTTCGTATGACGCGCACAGCCCGCCCTCAAGCCAGCCTGCAGCGTGGTACACCATGTTCACCTTGGAGGTGATCGCTGCAAACAGTGAATGTGAACTCTCCCACGTCGCCTGATTGTCCGGAGCGTTTGAAACGCAGGTATTGGACGCACGTAATGGTAATTTGTAAAAACGCGCCAACTGGCCGGTCATCTGCGTGGTGCGCATGTAATCGGGCGTTCCAAATGCCGGTGCGCCGGTTTTCATGTCGACGTTGGAACTGAACGTACCAATCGCACAGGCGCATCCGGGGTTCACGCACTGGATCAAAACAATTGCGCAAAGTGCCTCCGCAATCGATTGGGCGACGGTACCTGCCAAGGTGATCGGTGACATCGCGCCGGCAAGGGTGAATGGCGTCACGACTGTCGGCTGTCCCCGTCTCGCAAGCCGCATCAACCCATCCAGCATCGGCCAGTCGTGCTTCAGTGGCGATGTGGAATTGATGTTGGTATACATCCGCGGTGTTGCATCGAATTCTTCATGGGTGTGACCACCGGCAATACGAACCATCTCCATCACATCTTCGACTCGCTCTGAGCCGAGCGAATAAGCGTGCACCACTTTGTCCGTGAGTGTCAGCTTGTCGTAAAGGCAATCCAGATGACGGACAGATGGGTGAATATCCATCGGCTCCACTGGATAACCGCCGGCAAAATGCATGCAGTTAAAATACTGGGTCAGCTTGATGAAGTCGCGATAGCTTTCGCGATCGCCAATGCGGCGCCCCCGATCCAGGTCAGAGCAATTTGGCGGCGACGACACATTGCCAAATGTCATGTAATCACCACCAATGATGATCTGGCGGTCCGGATTTCTCGGCGTAAGCGTAAATTGCTCGGGTGCAGTTGCGATCTTCTCCATGACCAGCGCGCGATCCATCTTGACCAGGGCACTGTCCTTCTTCTCATTGGATATCGAACAGCCGTGCTCACGCAAAATATTGACGGCTTCCATGTTCAAAAATTCGATGCCGATCTCTTCAAGGATGCGCATCGCACCATCGTGGATCGCCGCAACACCTTCTGGCGGCAACGGTTCGGTCGGTGCATCGGTATTTACCGGAAGTTCCCAAGCCATCTGGTTGATAGCAGGGCCCTCACCGCGCTTGTTGCCAGAGCGTCCACCCGACCGCCTGCCCTTGCCACGGGCTTCACTCTCAATTGGTGCATCTGCAGTTGTCATTGCTTCGATATCCATAATTGGCGCGAAGGCTACAGTATTGCGCGCCTGGTTCAGGCGTCGACTTTGGCACCACCAGTCTGGATTGCAATAGGGAATTTGCGACATAAAATACGAAACGCGACAAAGCCCGATTCACGCAATCACCGCCGATTTACACTTTCCCTCAACCCGTATGGATGTCATCATTTCAGCATGAATGAGCACCCAATCACTTACACTTACCTGGATAGCCCCGTCGGACAAATTCTGGTCGCCGGGAGCCAAAGTGAACTTCACTATGTAAGCTTCCCTTCAGGCAAAACGACCATCAAGCCAAAACCGGATTGGCTTTTGGACGATGAAATGCGTTCTCCTGTATTGCGTGATGCGGTGCACCAACTTGGCGAGTATTTCGATGGAACCCGCACTCTATTTGACCTGCCGCTACATCTGGGTGGCACGCCGTTTCAAAATGCCGTTTGGCAGGCGCTTTATGAAATACCGTATGGGGCCACTGTGTCTTACGGTGATATCGCGCTTACAATTGGAGAATCAATTGGAGCAAGTCAGGCGGTGGGGATTGCCAACGGCCAGAACCCGATCCCGATCATTATACCCTGCCATCGGGTAATCGGTGCTGACGGGTCGCTTACCGGTTTTGGTGGCGGACTGGAAACCAAGGAATTTCTGTTGGCGCTTGAACGCCGGATACAACCTGCACCAGGTTCGCAACTCGGATTGTTTGACTAGACGAAACCGGGAGTGGCGATCCCTTCAGAAACACCAGAAACTTGAAGAATATCAATGATTTCAACGAATTTTCAAAAAGTGAGGGGTTATATACCCCCATTGATACCATTAATGAAATTGGAACGCCGCCCTCACCTAAGGCGACTTAAATCTTGGAAAATGGTAATGATCAAAGTGCACATTTTCTATTTCTGCTCCTGAAATGTACATTAATCCAGACGATAAGGGATTGTCGGAGACAGGCCTAGATTTAAGGAACGTTGTTCCTGGATATTTGGGATTCATTTTAAAGTAAAATTTTTCTGAAAATCGCAGCACGATATGATCGATATCGCTTCCGTCTTTAAAGGCCACCTCCGCAACAAATCCAGAGTACATAATGTGTTTGTGACCATTGGATATCTTAGTCAAAACAAATCCTGATAGTGATGTATTTTTTCCTTCCGATAATATTGATGAGAGTTGGCCGAACAACAAACCACCGACATACCTATTGCGCCGTGCAAGGAAGCCAAATAGAATTGCGGAAAATATAGCAACACTAAATATTAATACAACATAAGACAAAGAAACTAAATAGTGATTTAAAATAAATTTAGATAATGAGAACATTTCATAATTATAAATAATTGAATATGAATTATTTTGTTCTTTTATATACAATAACAAATCATATGAAAATAAATATGGCCCAATTTTTATTAAAGCAATAAATAGAAAAATTGATAGCGTTTGTAGTATTACTGAAATTGTTAAGATGCTTACGGTTATGTGAACTATATTGCCTGAGCTTACGGGTCTTTTTACGATATTATCTATATATATCACATAACGAAATATCACCGCTGGGATCAATGATGCGAATAATAGAATTGTTGACGAGCTAAATGACAATTTAGGCTGGTATTTTTTGCTTACCGAGAAGTTTGTGAATTTTATCAATCACATCAGACACCTCAAGATGGCGAGTTTCTTTCTCATTTGCCAGCTCCGACAAAGCCATATGAACAATATGGAATGATCCTCCAGCCTCCTTCATTAGAAGCCTTTGAATCTCTTCGTGGTCGCCTGTTCTAAGCGGGTTATTCATGTCAGTCTCCCTGTGTAGCCTTGCTAAACTGACGAATCATCGTGGACCAACCCTTTGCTTTTATGGTTAATTCCACGTTAACTGTTCGGTACGTTAATAAACTATTAACACGTACGTCAATGACGTATGTATCAAAATGTGTCTCGTTTGTGTTATTTGTTGTGTTCTAAGCACGTTAACTGGGGTGAGGCTTGCACCCAACACGGCCAACCCAAATTCCCACTCTGGTTTGTACCCTACAGGAAAATAATCCCACAAACTCGAATTTAGTCAACCAATTTACCAACATGCGAATCCAAGTCTATACCCTCACTTTGAATCCGGTGAGGGGCAAATTCTAATTTCCCCTTTGTTTTCAATGAGTTAAATGGCGGTTGGTGATCCCTTCAGGATTCGAACCTGAGACCTACTGCTTAGAAGGCAGTTGCTCTATCCAGCTGAGCTAAGGGACCGCAATCGCCTGCCCCTAGTGAGTCCAGGGCAGGGTTCTATTGTAACTGAAATTATCCGCATAGGCGATTTTGCGTCGCTTGGCCGTATGGGATTTTTGCACCACATGGGCGATGCCGTTTTTCTCGGCATAGGCCACTGCTTCTTCCAACGAGGAAAAGGCGATGCGGACTTGTGAATTCATGTCGGTGGAAGAGGTGTAGCCCATCAGCGGCTCAACTTTACGAGGCGCTTCGGCATCAAACTCCAACACCCATTCGCTGCTGTTGGATTTGCCGGACTGCATGGCGTTTTTGGAAGGATTGTAAATTCGTGCTGACATCACTTCTTCCCCAATTTCCCCTGAACACTTGTGCGTCTTAACATGTCAAAACACAAGGGTGTGCAGGATGGTCGGAGCGGCAGGATTCGAACCTGCGACCCTCTGGTCCCAAACCAGATGCGCTACCAAGCTGCGCCACGCTCCGTTACCGTTTAACCGGTCGCGGCTTCCCTACACCGGCATTGGTTTTCCCGCAAGCGGGATTTAGCTGCAAGGCAAAAGAATTTGCACATTACCCGGTGAACTAAAACCCGGTTTACCGCCTATTCAGCATTACCAAACAAGCGGTGCCGGATAACATCCCCCCTTTTCAGGCCAATTTGGGCGGCAATTCCGGCATTGAGTTCCAGAACAAAAGCAACCGGTTCGCCCGAAGGTATGTGCTCAAGAGAAAACGGCACGGTATTGGACGCAACCCGCGCAACACTTCCGTCTTCGCGAATAAATACCATATCAAGCGCCAGTGGAGTATTTTTCATCCACATAATCACTGGTTCGTTCCAACCGAAATCAAACAACATTCCATGCGTTGGCAGCATTTGCTCTCGATGCATCAAACCGCTTGAGCGCTCATGCGCTTCATCTGCAATCTCTGCCGAAAAATGGAACTTGCCGTTTCCCGTCTCTATCAGCAATTCTTCTTGCGGGAGCGTTGCGTTCGGATCCAGCGCGACTGACTTTGCAAAAATATCCGGCGCGGCAAACACAACAAGGCCGGCGAGTATGAGTGCTAGTCCAACACCCAAAAATGCATTTCGACCAAAACCAAGTTTAGAAACCAGCCTCACCTATGCCTCCATGGGACGTTTGCCGAACAGATTTGGAATAGCACGCAAATGCCGACAAGCAGATAAATTTATTTGCTGTCCAAATTAGGAGCATGCGGGAGAATTAGTGTGCCTTGAGTGCACTGGCCTCATCATCCGGGAAGATTTCGGCAGCCATCAAACCTTTTGGACCACGGCCAAAACGTACCCGTACGTGTTGGCCAGGACGAAGTTCCGTCAACCCGAAACGGCGCAGGGTTTCCATGTGCACAAAAATATCTTCTTCACCGCGGGTAACAAATCCATACCCTTTGGTGCGGTTGAACCATTTGACCTGAACCCGTTCAAGCTCGCTTTCAGGCTTCACATCCACATGGGTACGGTTGCCTTCACTTTGGGAGGGGTGCGCTGCAGTTGAGTCATCAATCGAAAGAACACGGAAAGCCTGTAGCCCCCGTTCACGCTCAACGACCTCGCAAACGATGCGGGCGCCTTCAAGGGCAGTCTGGAATCCATCCCGGCGAAGACACGTCACATGCAAAAGCACGTCCGGATAATCACCGTCCGGCACAATAAAACCAAATCCTTTGGAAACATCAAACCACTTGATCGCACCGGCAATTTCGAAAACTCCAGCAGCCTCAGCTTCGCTGGAAGGATCCGCGCCTGGCGTATCCGGGAGGTCCCCTACTTCTATTTTGGCCCCCGTCATCCGAGCCCTCGCTTGCCGCACTCTGCATCACTGATTCTGTTTGCATGATAGCATCGTCGACCCGAACCACTGCAATACCCTGAATGAAAAAAACTTCGCAGGGCTTTTCTATCTGTGGGTAAACTTTATGGTACCACCGAATCACCTGAAAACCAGACAATCTGGAGTAACCGGTTTTGAAATACCTACACACCATGATCCGCGTGCATGACCTTGATAAATCACTGGATTTTTACTGCAACAAGCTCGGATTGCAGGAGGTCAATCGTTACGAAAGTGAGGAAGGCCGCTTCTCGCTGATATTCCTTGCTGCAGGTGATGATGTGGGCCAAATCAACTCTGATGAGGAGACTGGTCCAAGTCCGTGTATCGAACTAACCTACAATTGGGACCCTGAAACCTATTCTGGCGGACGTAATTTCGGACATCTGGCATTTGCTGTCGACGATATATATGAGACCTGCCAAAACCTCATGAATCAAGGCATTACAATCAACAGACCACCCAGAGACGGCCGGATGGCATTTATTCGTTCGCCGGATGAAATATCGATTGAGCTGCTGCAAAAGGGTGACGCCCTACCCTCGTTGGAACCTTGGTCCAGCATGGACAACAGCGGCGAGTGGTAAGCCATATGAGCGAGAGAAGGCTGCCCTCAAATTGACTTTTTTTCGCCCTATAAATGACATGGGCAAAATTCGGCCACGCAACAAATTCAGCAAACGATCAAAACGGGCTGGCAGATTGAAGTTCAAACTATTTAACAATTCTCCTGTTGGGGACACCCCTGTCTTGGCCAGAGCGATGCGCAGTATTTTCGGCGTTGTTTTACCCTGTGCTTGCGCGATTTTGGTGTCTGCCTGTGTATCGTCATCGCCAAATATCGGGTTTAGCGAGGAAGAGGCTGATACCTCACACCAGGCATCTGTAATTTCCGGATTCATGGATGCGGATACGGGTGAAGCAGCTCTAGACGAAGATGGTAACGCCATGAGAACCGCGGTGCCACTAAAAGCGCAGCGTGGTGCGACGCCACCCGATACCACCACTGTAAACGCAATGCTGGAGGTCGCTGCCCTGGACCCGGCAACCGTTGACACTTCCAACCAGGATACCCCCGAAAAAAATGTTGGGACGGATCAAACCGAGGTAACTTTGAAACCGGTTGCAACGGACGCCATACTGGTGGAAGCCGCTCCAACGGCTCAAGCTGAAGCACAATTGGCAACGGAAACTGAAGCAACACCTGAAGAAACGGTGGCTGCACCGAAAAAGAGTTTTCTCCAACGCCTCTTTGCAGATCGCCCCAAATCTGCAGCTACAAATCGCACCGGATCAAATGTTGCCAGAACCGAACGCAGGGAACGCGGACAGCGGGGTGAACGAGCCCGCTCAGGAATTGTGCTGGCGGCGGCAAGGGTACAAACACCTAAAGTTTTATCTTCCCAATCAACAACAACCACATCGTTGGCCAACACTGGAGGAGAGATAATCGCGCTTCCCGGAGTTAAGTCAAACGCCAAACTGTTTGGGATTAATACCTCTGAAACTGAAGAGGCAGATGGCAATCTGGAAGTAGCGACACTGGGAAGCTTTACCCGGATCTCGCCTAAAGGATTGCGGCTACAACATGAAAAGGTTGATGTTGGTTGCCTCAAACCGGAAATACTCCGCATTATCAAAACGGTTGAGCAGCGATACGGCAAAAAACCGATCATCACATCCGGCTATCGTAGTCCAAAACGCAATCGCAGGGCCGGTGGTGCGCGCAACTCAAGTCATATTTATTGCAAGGCGGTGGATCTGCAGGTTGAAGGCATTTCGAAGTGGGATCTGGCCAAATATCTGCGCACCCTGCCCGGACGTGGCGGTGTTGGCACTTATTGTCGTACAAGGTCTGTGCATGTAGATACGGGCAGTAAGCGTGACTGGCATCATCCATGTCGGCGCTCATCGGTGAAGAAGGTGAAAACCTGACTTCTCAACTGCCGAGAGTGTGATCCGTGGCCAGCCGGGTAACGTAAGTGGCACAATGGGGAATCTTTTTTCCAAAACTGGAAAATACACCTTGAAGCGGGACACGATCACTTTTATAACCCGCGCAAATGACCTAGGAGCGCCCTTCGTCTATCGGTTAGGACGCCAGGTTTTCAACCTGGAAAGAGGGGTTCGATTCCCCTAGGGCGTACCAAAGAAACTCAATAAAATCATTACCTTAATGGCCAGCTATCTGCGGATTATCCCATTGTGGATAAATGTGCGACCGCGAAGTAATTTTACGGTGCAGTCTTGAATGACTCGCTGATCGCCAGGAAAAACTATTGTTTGCCAAAATCGCCAGGCTATTTTCGATCAATCACGATCTTGCTTGTGGAGGGAAGCTGTCTTACCGGCTACACGTTTCTCAATCAGGTCTGATGTGGTATGTTCGCACAAGATGGTAGCCATTCCTGCCCCCCAGCCCTATGGCTATCATCGGGCGGCTGGCAGGGGCGAGACAAGAATTTACCGCCTACCAGCCGCTTTTGCTTACAACTCCAAAAGCTTCACTCAAGCTAAATTTCCAACTAAACTTCAGCCGCGTCCAGCAGACGCAACTGCACCCGTCTCGCACCTTGCCAGATATCTGCGGACAGGGTTCCAACCAGATGGACCGGCTTGCCGCCATTGTTGAGGATGAGTTTTCCAACCGGTGTATCGGCAGAACGGAACGCAATACCACGCAATTGTGCACCATCACCTGCGGAGGCGGTGAACGACACATGATCGCTGCCGACGATTTTCACATACCGTATCTGATGGGCGGGAAAGGCAAACACCGGTGCAGGATGACCTGAACCGAAAGGGCCGGCCTGCTCAATCAGATCAATCAGTGCAAGATTTGCACTTCGCGCGGTTAAAGCTCCATCGATTTTCAAACGCTGATCACTGCGAACTGCTTCAACGGCATCCCCAAGTGATTCTTCAAAAAACGCCCGCAGTGCCCCGAGCTTGTCTTTCATGACAGTCAGCCCGGCCGCCATTGTGTGGCCTCCACCTTTTTCGAGCAGGCCTTTCTCGACTGCAGATCGCACCACCAGACCTAGATCAATCCCTGGAACCGAGCGCCCTGAACCCGCACCCTTGCCGGACTTGTCAAAGGCAATCGCGAAAGCGGGTCTGTGAAATTTGTCTTTCAACCGGGAGGCAAGCAGGCCAACAATGCCTGGATGCCATTGATCGCTGGCCGTTACCATCACGGCAGGGCCAGTGCCCTTGGCCATTTCCGCATCCGCTTCGGCAACCGCCTCTTCGAGCATCTGAGCCTCAGCCTTTTGACGTTCCTGATTGAGCAACTCCAGCTGCTCTGCAATTTCTGCGGCAATGTCCGGATCCTCCGTGGTCAATAAACGTGAACCAAGGGCTGCGTCTCCAATCCGGCCGCCCGCATTGATGCGTGGGCCCAGCACAAAACCAAGATGATATGGGCGAGCCGGGCCATCCATCCGGCCAACCCGCATCAATTCTTTCAAGCCGACATTTTGCTGCTGATGCATTACCTGCAGGCCCTTGACGACGAAGGCGCGGTTGAGGCCCTTGAGCGGGACCACATCACACACGGTTGCAAGACCGACCAGGTCCAGCCAGGATAAAAGGTCGGGGGCAGAAACACCTTGTTTGTAGTGACCGCGCCCGCGCAATTCGCGGGTAATCGATACCAGTGTCAAGAACACCACACCGGCAGCACAAAGATGTCCCAGGCCGGAGAGATCGTCCTGCCGGTTGGGGTTGACCAGCGCAGCGCATTTCGGGCTCTCTGTACCCATCTGGTGGTGATCCAGCACAATGACATCGGTATTGAGTATCGCCGCTTCATCCAGTGCCTCGAAGCTGGTAGCACCGCAATCTACCGTGACAATCAAGTCTGCACCATTATCGATCAGCGTCTTGATCGCCAGTGGGTTGGGGCCATAACCCTCGAATATGCGGTCCGGGATATAGATTTCATTGATGATGTCATGATGGTTCAAAAACTTCGACATCAGAGCGGATGAAGTAGCACCATCCACGTCATAGTCGCCGAAAATTGCGATGCGTTGTCCGTTCTGGATCGCATCCGCCATTCGGGTGGTTGCCTTGTCCATATCGGTCAACACGGCAGGATCAGGCATCAGATCGCGAATGGCGGGATTGAGAAACCCTTCGGCTTCTTCCTGGGTTACACCCCTGCCCGCCAGAACCCGACCAATGAGTTCGGGCAAATCAAGATTCTGGCTGATTGCCAGCGCCGTGTTGTGCTCAGCCGGGGCCATCCGCTCAACCCAGCGCTGCTCACTGGCAGATTTCGTTACATCAAGAAAGGCTCTTGGGGGCTCTACCGTTTTCATGGCTGATATCCGAACCGTTCCATTTGGACGTGATGATCTTTGACAATCCGGTCGATTTGTTTCGATGTCAGCTCATCCCGCCACTGATCAGATCTGCCGGAACGAAAGAATTTTGCAGCCTTTTCCGGCTTCTCTTTGAAACCAGCTTCACTCTCCTGCTTTTCCAGGTTTTCGAATGAAGAAAGTTCAACTGCTTTTGCCAACTGTGATGCAGTTGGTTTCAGCAAGAGGTGCTTTGCCAATCCGCCAAAGAACTTTCCCGGGTCGGTCAACATGTCTTCGTATTTCATAACATAGATTGTGCGGTGCGGCTTGCGGGTCCAGCTTTCAACATGCTCACTCCAAGAGCCATAGACCTCGTAAACCGTTTTTATGCCTATGGGTGTTTCCAGCCCCTCCATTGCCATTTGATCAATTGCTTTATCAATCGAACAACTCATGTGATGGCTGAATGAAATCGCCACATCCAATGGATTACGTACGATGTAGATTGCACCAGAGGTGACATCAAAATTGATTGTTGGCTGTTTACGATCCATCACCAATGCATGATGCGTTTTAACGAATGCGAGGCCGCTGGCGGTATCCGCAATTTCTGCCTGCACCTGATGACGAACGGATGCGACCTCCTCACGAGAACATTCTGCTAACGGTTTTTCCAACAATTCCTCGTAAGATTTTCCTGCGATCTCCCAGGTCGACATCTGGTTCATCCGGTTGATATCCTGTGAACCAGCATCTTCACCCGACATGACATTAATCAAATTGTGCAAAAAATTCCGCGTCCAGGTGTTGCCGGACTTTGGATAGGAAGCCAGCCAGATGATGCCCTTTGGATTTTCTTTGCCGCCCAACCCGTCCACTCCAACCGTCTAAATATCTCTCATCATCATCTTTTACCCACGAATATGCCATTGGCAATGCGCAGGATTCTTCACACCGCAACCAATGCTCCATTGCCACGCTGTTTACATTTTGTTAACGACGCTCAGGGGCAAAAATTTCGGGGTATTTGACAACAATGTATTGCCGGGGGAACACGGGCGTTTACGCGTCCAGCGTAAAGATGAGGTTTCTTCAAACCGCGTCAGCCGCAGCAATGATTGCCTACCTGTCGCAGGCTCCGATTGTAGCGCGGGCCGAAGAACCAAGACTGATCCTTGAGCTCAATGGTGGTGCTGTTTTCGGCGACAGTCAAAATTGGGCGTTTGTTGTACCCCCGGCTCCAAGCAACAGGACAATCAGACCTGACACCATTTATGGCGGGACAGTAGGGTTCATTTTACCATCAGGCAATTTGTCGGATACTGGCCTCAGCGGATGGGATGTAGGAGTATTTGCCCGATTTGGCATTTCGAACGAAGAAAATCGCGGCGGGACGCTGCCATTCCCCTTCTACTATTACAACGTTATGGGTGGCACAGTTCCATCCGGCTATTATACCGGCTTCGCGAAGCATCAAGAACGACACTTGATGGTTGACTTTGATGCGCGCCGTGATGTGGGGCTTGGGACAGGAGCCAACTCGCAGGCAATCTTTAGCGCCGGCGTAAGATTTGCCTACTTCAACGCGGAAACCGAAACACTGTTTCAGTGCGGATGCGGGCCAAGTTTAACGGAAACGCGTCAAGCTGAATTTATTGGTGTCGGCCCGCGTATGGGCATTGAATCAAACATCCCATTGTCAAAAAACGTTGCTTTCAGCTGGTCGGCTGGCGGATCGGTGTTGTTTGGGCGCAGGAATACAAACTACATCAGTGTGGGTCCGGTTGGTAACAGTTCCGCACGGGGAGAATTTGATTTCGTTCCAACCCTGGACGCAAGGGCTGCTTTTACATTCAAGCGTCCGGGCACCCCCGCAATCTTCAGCGTTGGTGTGGAGGCCAATGCCTGGTTTGGTGTTTATGACCAGTTAAACCCGTTTAATGTTCCCGGGATTGGTCAGGGCGAAGAAAACGCCAATCGATTTAGTGTAAGCCCATTCATAAGTCTCGCCATACCACTTGGTGTAACCGGCGGCGAACAGTCAGGGGTTTCCACCAGCGACTATGGCCTTGAAGATCAAAGCCCCGCAGAAAGAATGAAGCCGCTGATTGAGGCAGAGGTACGGGGCGGCTATTTATGGCGCGGCGGCAATCAATTGAATTCGTCCGGGGCACCCTTTGAGGAAGCAGAGAACTTTCCGATTGTCGGGGCAAGCGTCCTTGCCGCGACACCACTCAGCGCGAACTGGCTGGCTCAGTTCGAAGTCGATGGGGAATTGACCGTCGACAATGATACTTCCGGCGGTGTCCCGACAGACGACACCTATGACAGAGGTTATACGGCCGGTGGTCATTTGGCTTACATAGCTGGCCCGCTGCAGTTTGGTGTGTTTGGCGGGATTGGGCAGACTGACATTTTCAGCAGCGGTACGGTTAATCAGGATGCGGATCACAGGTTCATAGGTGCTGAAGGGCGATACTTGTCCCAAACTGGTTCGCTGGCCGTTCAAGTGGGCGGGTTTGATATAAGTTCCGCTAACAACGAAGTTCTGGATGATGCCCTGTTCGGCAAAGTGATCGGACAATTGTTCTTCAACGATGGCAATACCATGCTTCAGGGCGATGTCGCCTATGTCAGCGGGACGCAGGATTCTGATGACGTGCCCTTTGTCAATCCAACGGAATTAATTGCCTGGGGCGTGGAACTCGAGCATAGATTGGGTATGAATGTAGGCGATGCGGCGACATCTGTGTTTGTTGGTTATCAGGGTGCGCTCGTTCGTGAAGAAAGCACCAGTGGCAGGATTGATCGAGTAAATGACAACTCCGTGCATGCCGGAATCAGGTTCCGGTTTGGTGCCAGCTCGCCGTTTGAACGGGAATACAATTCGGCTCCGGACCTTCCGGATATCCATCGCTGGCTTGGTGCTGTACCTGCTGTCGATTAGACGGGCTGAACAGCTATTCGGTCACCCAAATTTTCCGATGTCCTGATGCCGAGCCTTGATCTCGCGAACCGTTTTAGATGATGAACGCATCACGATGGTATGTGTAAATATTTCACTCGAAGAAAACTTCACCCCATCGAGCATATTGCCGTCGGTTACACCAGTCGCGGCAAACAGCACGTCGCCTTTAGCCATTTCGGTCATCGAGTATTTGCGCTTCGGGTCTTCAATGCCCATTTTGGCAGCACGGGCCACTTTTTCTGGTGTGTCGAGTATCAGTCGCCCCTGCATTTGACCGCCAATGCAGCGAAGCGCTGCTGCAGCCAGCACGCCCTCCGGTGCACCTCCGATACCTATATAAATGTCGATGCCGGTTTCTTCCGGATCCGTCGTGTGGATCACACCTGCCACATCTCCATCGCCGATCAAACGGATGGCACAACCAGCGGCACGAACTTCTTCGATGATCTTGGCATGGCGCGGACGATCCAGAATACACGCTGTCAAATCCCCAACCTTACAACCCTTGTGTTTGGCCATGGCGGCCAGATTTTCTGCGGCTGGTTTATCGAGATCGACAATCCCTTCCGGATAGCCGGGGCCTACTGCAATCTTGTCCATATAAACGTCAGGTGCGTAAAGCAGGCTTCCGCCTTCTGCCAGGGCAATCACAGCTAGCGAGTTAGGAAGGTTCTTCGCGCAAATTGTGGTACCTTCGAGCGGATCGAGTGCAATATCGACCTTGGGACCCTTTTTGGTGCCGACTTCCTCACCGATATACAACATCGGTGCCTCGTCACGTTCCCCTTCACCGATCACGACCTTGCCATCAATCGGCAGACGATTAAGCTCTGTGCGCATGGCATCGACTGCAACCTGATCAGCCGCCTTTTCATCGCCCTGCCCGCGCAGCCTTGCTGCAGCAACTGCAGCACTCTCTGTAACGCGCACCAATTCCAGCGTCAAAATACGGTCCAGAATGGCCTGGTTAGAATTTTCCACTTTATGTCTTCCTCATTTTTCTATTCGGATCATTTGCGGCTTACCGGCAAGTGCACTGTCAGCCTCGATTGCTTCAAGTGCCGTGCGGACCGCAGATTCAGTTGTTTCATGGGTAATCAGGATGATGGTTTGCAGGTCGCTGTCACTCTCCTGCGCTACCCGGTGTTGAACGATTGATTCAAGCGAAATATCTTGAGCAGCCATTGAGCCGGCAATCGCTGCAAACACACCGGCATGATCTTTTACCGTCAATCGAATGAAGTATCCGCCCTCGTGGGAACGCATCCGTGCCCGCCTGTAGGGTTCCAGTTCCTTCGCAGGCCTTCCAAGGGCCGGTACTTTTTGATCTCCGGGCAAGCATTTTGCGATATCGGCAATGTCGCCAGCCACCGCTGAAGCGGTTGCATCACCTCCCGCACCAGGGCCAGACATTACCAACTGGCCAACAATATCCGCATCAATCGCTACTGCATTTGTAACACCAGAAATCTGGGCGATGGTTGAATCAACCGGCACCATGGTCGGGTGCACACGTTGTTCAACACCACTTTCAGTCTGCTGGGCCACGCCAAGCAGCTTTATGCGGTATCCAAGTTCAGCTGCTGCCTCAATATCGGCAGTTGTAATGCTGGAAATTCCTTCGACATAGATTTCATCGGAAGCAATTTGAGTTCCAAAGGCGAGGCTCGCCAGAATCGCAAGTTTGTGCGCGGTATCAAAACCTTCCACATCAAACGTTGGATCGGCTTCGGCGTATCCAAGGCGTTGGGCATCCGCAAGGCAATCCTCAAACGAAATGCCTTCACGCTCCATCCGCGTCAAGATGTAATTACAGGTCCCGTTCAATATGCCGTAAACGCGTTCAACCTTGTTGGCAGTAAGCGTTTCACGCATTGTTTTTATGACCGGAATACCGCCAGCTACTGCTGCCTCGAAATTCAGGAGCACTCCCTTTGCTTCTGCAAGAGTTGCCAGTTCCACCCCGTGCCGGGCAAGCATCGCCTTGTTGGCGGTAACCACATGCTTGTCATTTTCCAGCGCTGCACGCGAAGCATCAAGGGCCGGGCCCTCCTCGCCACCAATCAGCTCAACCAGCACATCCACCTCTGGCGAGGCTGCCAATTCCACCGGATCATCGAACCAGGTCATGCGGGACAGATCGACACCACGATCCTTATTTCGATCACGCGAGCATACGGCGGTGACAACAATTTCACGCCCGCAGCGCTCTTTAAGTAAAGCGCCGTTTTTTTCCAGAACCTGAACAAGAGCAACACCAACGGTACCCAAACCGGCAATGCCAATACGAAGTGCGTGAGGTTCAACAACCATTGATTTCTTCCATAGAGCGCGAACATGATGCGAGAGCATTGCACACGCGAAATTTTACGAAGTAAAGCACAGCAGAAAACCAGAAAGGTTCTCCTATCGGCGCTCCTTGTGCAATTTTTGAGACAATCTTGCAAGGAGAGGAATTCAGTTCTGTGGGTATATTCGCACGGGCTGTTGATGCACAGGAGAAATTGGCCGGAGGGACTTTAGTTTTCGATGTCAGAAAGAGCGTTTTTGTAGTGTGAACGGGCTTTGTTCTGCATCGCGCGAATTGAACGCTGACTATCGGTTAATTCTTCATCTTCTACTGAGGTGGAATTCTGTGCCGAATTCTTTTCCAACTCATTGATCAAAGCCTGCTGCTCCCTGGTGGTCAGGGTTTCGTTTGATCCATCACCACTGGCGAACGCATTGGTCAATTCACCGTTCGTTTCGCCGGATTTTGCCCGAATTTCCTCGATTGCAGCGGTACGCTGCACAGGGTCGTATGTCAGTTCCTCAACTGCTGTGGTCTGGGTATCGATATTGCTAACATTGGAGGATACACAACCGGAAACCAAGGACAAGAGAGCCCCAGCCGCAATACCCATGCGCAACATATGTGAACCAAAACGCATTCAAAATCCTTTGTCCGGCTAATTTACCGGATGGTGCTCCAACAGGGTTAGCAATTGGTAAATTCCGGTGGAAAGAACCCCTGACAATTGCACTGCCGAACGCAATTCAATACAATTGCAATGTGTCACAAATCTGGTCAGAATTACCATTTACATGAAGCATGA
The DNA here is from genome assembly GCA_021775415.1 of Hyphomicrobiales bacterium. Taxonomy (GTDB): domain Bacteria; phylum Pseudomonadota; class Alphaproteobacteria; order Rhizobiales; family Rhizobiaceae; genus JAALLB01. The sequence continues at coordinate 16,276 of JAJFHV010000010.1, forward strand.
TATCTATTCTAATCAAAATGTAAGTTCCGTTTCGTAATCTTACATGCCAATGTACCCCGGATTTACCTGATTCAAAAAGGAGAAAACGATGAAAAAAATTACTCTAACAGCTGCTGCTGCACTGTTTATGGTTTCCGCGCCGCTGTCCGTCAGCTTTGCCGGACCAATTGCAGATGCCTTGTCTTGCCATGCGTCATGCTCATCAGATCATGCCCAGTGCCTGAGTGATGGCTTGGACTACAGCCTGATTTCTGATCTTGGCGATGCCAGTGACCGTATGAGTTCCAACATGAGTGTTCGTCAGGAATGCTGGTCTTCATCTACCCAATGTCATAGTGACTGCGGCTAAATCATTTCGATAATTCGAAATTCAAAAACCCGCTTCGGCGGGTTTTTATTTGAACCAGACAATCAAATATGTGGTATCTAAATACCTTATTTATAAGGTATTGTTTTTATTGAGTTATTTTTGAACAATTGCAGTTTAATTGACTTGACCGCTTTTCACACCGGCTCTATAACCCACGTTAGATCAGGTCCATTTAGTGGGCCTGTTTTTTTAAACAACTGATCAATCTGGTTTCCAGGAACAAAAACATGAAAACCTTCTCGCAGAAGCCTGCCGAGGTTGAAAAGAAGTGGCTGTTGGTAGACGCAGAGAACGTTGTTCTCGGTCGGCTTGCCTCAATCGTTGCCAACCGCCTGCGCGGCAAGCACAAAGCTACCTTTACTCCGCATGTGGACGATGGCGACAATGTCATCATCATCAATGCAGATAAAGTTCACCTTACCGGCAAGAAATTCACCGACAAAAAATATTACTGGCACACCGGATATCCCGGCGGCATCAAAGAGCGGACAGCCCGAGCGATTCTGGAAGGCAAGTTTCCAGAGCGCGTGGTGCAGAAAGCGATTGAACGGATGATGCCGGGCGGTCCCCTTTCACGTCAGCAAATGAAAAACCTCAGGGTATATCCGGGTGCAGAGCATCCTCATGAGGCTCAATCTCCCACCGTGCTGGATGTTGCCGGCATGAATTCCAAAAACAAGAGGAGTGCATAATCATGGCTGACCTCAATTCACTGGAAGAACTGGGTAGCGCCATCGAAGGTGTCGAAACTGACGCTTCGCCTGCAACCCAGGAAAGTGCACCAATCTATGTGCAAAAACTCGACGATCAGGGCCGTGCTTATGCAACCGGCAAACGTAAAGATGCGGTTGCACGGGTCTGGATTAAACCGGGTAGCGGCAAGATCACCATCAACAAGCGCGATGGCGATGTATATTTCGCCCGCCCTGTGTTGCAGATGATCCTGCGCCAGCCAGTCGTTGCTGCCAATCGCGATGGACAATATGATGTTGTTGCAACGGTTTCAGGTGGCGGTCTTTCAGGCCAGGCCGGCGCTGTACGCCACGGCATTTCAAAGGCACTTACCAATTTCGAGCCGGACCTTCGTCCCGTCTTGAAAAAGGGTGGTTTTCTTACACGCGATTCTCGTGTTGTTGAACGCAAGAAGTACGGTCGGGCAAAGGCACGCAAGTCGTTCCAGTTCTCGAAACGTTAGACTTCAAGACAGTCTTCGAATCAAACGGGGCCTCTGGCCCCGTTTTTTTATTGGAAAACCCGTTAACCTTCGCGAATAATTTCACATTCGGAGCCATCAAATTCCCATTGTGTTGGTGTATGATCGCGAAAGATACGAAGCCGTGAATTGATAGACGTTTCACGGTGCAAACCGGTTATGTCATGGGCGCTTTAAATTCTACGATCCGAAAGCTGTCGAGTTCAGGCAATCCCGATCTTATCGGCAGGTGCATTCGTGCGTTCGCGAAGCCTTATCAAATTGTGCGGTCCATGCTGCGTTATTGTGTTGGTGGATACCTATTCAGGCGAAGAGTAAATGATACAAATTCGAGAGGCATGGAATTAAAACTCGTAATCGGTGCAGACGATCAATATGACGAAGGCTGGATCGGCACCGAGATCGAATATCTCAACTTGCTGAACCCCGAGGATTGGGAAAAGATATTCCGGCCAAATCAAATTGATGCACTGATGGCCGAACATGTTTGGGAACATCTCACTCTGGAGGATGGTCTAATTGCTGCCAGGCAATGCTATGAATATCTCAAACCGGGGGGCTACATCCGGGTCGCAGTACCTGATGGGTTCTGTCGAGACCCGGATTACATGGAGTGGGTAAGACCGGGCGGTAGCGGCATTGCTGCAGATGATCACAAGGTACTGTATAATCACAAGACACTTGCTGCAGTCTTTGAAAAGGCCGGTTTCAAGACCAGTCTGCTTGAATATTTTGATGAGTCCGGAACATTTCAGCACACGGACTGGGACCCTGCCAGCGGCAAAATAATCCGCTCGCTTAGATTTGATGAGCGAAATTCGAATGGCGCAATGGTCTACACATCCTTAATCATCGACGCAAAGAAGCCATCCTGACTCTAACGGTAGTTTCCTGACACCAGCCTTTACCGCAATCACTCATTTGCGTGATCGATACGGACATCAAACTCCTGCCCTAATATGTTCGGATACACAGTTCACCATAATGAGCCTGTACGACTTGCCAGATATACATTTCGTAGCATATTTAGGCAGGGGCAAGTGGACATGGATGGAGAACCCTAATGCAGTTCAAAAGAGCAATGTTGGTTTTGGCGACGGCAGGTCTGATGCTTGCAGGCCTCCCTGCCCTCAAGTCTATCGATGCCGAGGCTGCCTTCTGTCACAATGACGGTTCACGGTTCGATGAATGGCGCAGGGTCATAAAGTCCGAATACAAAGGCCAGTTCAAGAGGTCCACCCTGTCTAAACTGGACAAGGTGAAATACAGCACCAAGGTCATCAGGCTTGATCGCGGTAACAAGAAATCTTTCAAAGGCACATTTGAGAGCTTTTACAAGCGACGCAGCAACGGTGTTGCGCCGATCGCCCGCAGGAAAATCAAACAGTACAAACAGTATTTCGACAAGGCAGAACGCCAATATGGCGTACCGCCGGAGTTGATTGCGGCGATCTGGGGACTGGAAACCGCGTTTGGAACCTACAAGGGCAAACCGCTGCCAATTCTGGAATCTGTTGCAACACTTGCATATGACTGCAGGCGTTCAGAATCCTTGTTCTTCCCCGAACTCATTGCTGCTTTAACAATCATTGACCGGGGAGACATCGATTTACACAAGGCTCGCGGAGCATGGGCCGGTGAAATCGGGCAAACACAATTTCTGGCTTCCCGCTACTTGCAAGCGGCGGTTGACTACGACGGTGGTGGAGTAGATGTGTTCAATTCCGCACCAGACGTGATTGGATCAACGGCCAAATGGTTTGCGGTCAATGGATGGAAACGTGGTGGTGATTATTCCGAGGGCTCTTCGAATTACCGGGTCATCATGCAATGGAACCGGGCAACGCTTTATCAAAAAACCATCCCCAAGCTGGCGAAAGAAATCAGGGGATGACAAGCGGCCAACATCAGGCCAGCGCCCGTAGTTTCATCATGAAATATATTCCGAATGCCGGGCCGAGTGCCATAATTGCGATGACAGTTGGCCAGCCTGTCATGGCAACAATCCAGGGCGTAATTTGAACGGTAAAAATAGTCAGGGTAAAACCGAGTGCCGTTTGAAATGTCATCAGCGAGCCAGCGATTTCCGGCGGAGAACCGTCAGCAACCAGCGCCGAAAATTGCGGCGAGTCCGGGATGATGGAAATCCCCCAGATAACAACTACTACGAACGTGATCCATACCGGGCCCGCGAAGCTCAGCGCGGTAGCAATCGCTGCTGAACCGCTGACTGCCATTGCGACGATTGTAATCTCAGCCTTGCCAATCCGGTCCGCAATGTAGCCGCCAGCGGCGCACGCCAACCCTCCGGCACCAATCGCAATAAAGGCTGTTAGCTTGGAGAGGCTAACAGCGGTTTCTTCCGGCAGGCTGTAACGATAGGATGCAAGTGTTGCGACACCAATCCATGCCCACATGGCATAAAGCTCCCACATATGGCCGAGATATCCCAGATAAGCATACCGCACACGCTTGTTTGTCCATGCGACAGCAATTGCGGAGGCCTTGAATTGCGGAGCACGTCGATGAAATGGACCCAGGCTCGTCAACAGGATCAATCCACCCGACAAACTGGTAGCGAGCGAAATCACCATGATGCTCAATCGCCAATCGGCTTCACCAAAAAACGCCACGAGGTGAGGTGATGCAGAGCCGAGGGTCAACGCGCCAACCAGCAATCCGACCAGTAAACCACGGTCCTTCTCGCCCCACCCCACCGCTATCTTCATGCCAACCGGATAAACACCCGCCAGCATCACACCAGTAATTCCGCGCAAGAAAATTGATGGAAAACCACCTGGTTCAACCAGCAGCAGGGAAAACCCCGAAAGCGCAGCACAGGCTGCACAAAGTGCGAACAGCTTGCGTGGGTCATATCGATCAGAAAGACCGAGCAGCGCGGACGACAATGCACCCAAGACAAATCCCGCAGGAACCGCACTTGCGAGTGCTGCCTGCCGCACTTCACTGATTGAAAACTCGCGAACCATATCTGGCAGAATTGCAGAGGAGACGAACCACAGACTCATTGCTGCAATCTGCGAGATTATCAGTAAGGCGATGGACCGGAGTTTCCTGCCGGAACCAGTTGTGTTCACCCGTGTGCCCATTCCCAATACAAATCCCGAGCCAGAGTGGTTTTTTTGCCAACGCCCAACTCGCGATCCTCAAATTTTATGGCTGGAGATATCTTGGAGTAATTGCCGGACAGAAAAATCTCGTCCGCAACCTGAAAGTCTTCCGGCCGCAACGTCGTTTCGTGCACCGTCTCGCCCGCTGCCTGCAATAGTTTGATAACCCGTTGCCGGGTAATGCCATTTAAAAATGTGCCGTTTGGAACCGGCGTGAAGTATTCGCCATTTCGCACCATGAAGATATTTGAAGTCGCTGTTTCTGCGACATTTCCAAGCCCATCACAGCATAGTGCGTTTTGAAATCCCTTGCTTTGAGCCTCCTTAAGCATCCGGGCATTATTGGGATAAAGACACGATGCCTTGGCGTTGACCGTTGCACTTGCAAGTGTTGGTCGAATGAATGAAGTGGTAGTGAGCGTTATACCGGTAAACGGCGGGATCGAGGCTTCTTCGAGACAAAGTGCGAACCGGGTGGATTCCGGGTCTGCATCAACCGTCATATCGCCTGCCTCGGTGGACCAGCACATGGGTCGGATATACAGGGCCGCGTCGGAATCAAACTTGGCAACGCCTTCCGTGGCAAGTTCAAGTATCTTGCCGGTTTCCATTACCGGCTTCATCCCCAGCACATGGGTTGAATGGTTTACCCGGGCACAGTGGAGATCGAGATCGGGTGTTACGCCTTCAAAAGCCCGCGCACCATCAAACACCATGGTGCCCAGCCATGTACCATGATCGGCGGATCCCAGGATCGGAATGTTCCCCTCCTGCCAATTGCCTTCAAACCAAGTCCAAATCTTGCGGTTGGGTAACATTCCCATTCATCAATTCCTCTTTCTCAGGTTTGACCAATCGGACCACAGGGACAGGTATTTTTCAAGCAGTATGCACTCATTCTTTGGCATCAAGTTTACCACACTACACCCATGCAGGTATTCCCCCAGTGTAAGACGTGATAAAGTTCAATCGTAATGAGTTTATAATCGCTGGAGACAGATTATGTCTGAAAAAACCAAGCTAGAAGACAGAATTAGTGAGTTGGAAAAAAAGCACTCAAGGGATTGGTTGAACTTTGGTGCCCAGTATTTACTCGCACCGGTACTGGTTTTGGGTGTCGGTTATTTTCTCAATAGCAAAATCAACGAGACCCGGTTAGCAATCAATCAGGTCGAAGCGGTTTCCAAGATGACGGACGAGTTGTTTTCTGAAACTCCTGCACGGGTCCTGATCACCGTCCGGTTGCTTAGCAAAATCGTCGACAAAGAACTCAGCGACGAAATTACCAATATTGTGGTTGATCACTACTCGAGCAAGCTTCAACCGGATAGTGCTGGCAAGATAGTTTTTACAAAGAAGAATGTGCAGGAATTGAAGGAAATATCGGTTGCATCACAACAGCCGCAAGACAGTCTGGCTGCCGAGATCATGGCCCGATTGTCAGCGAAAGACAATTACATCGTTGTCGCCTCAGTTCTTAGTCGGGAAAACGGAATCAACTTCACAAAAGACCTGCGGGACAAGGGATATGATGCAGAAATGTATCTCAGTTCAACGGGCTACTATGGAATCACGATAGGCCACGCTGATGTGTTCACCGCCCGCAAGCTGCTGGAAGAGGCACAACAAAAGGGCGACGCTCCCACAGATGCTTATCTGCATGACGGTCGTCGCTTTCAGGAAAAGATATATCCCCAATAGATACCAATTCGACATGAAGCATGAAGGGAATCACTGGTTGTGTGGCCCGGCTTAAGGATGTCATATTCGCACCAGCAAACGACATCGGAGTATCCAACAATGGAGCGAGTGACAGGTTTTGGCCGGACTCGGTTTATCGCAAATATTCTAATCTGGATTATTGTAGTTTTTTGTTCAACGCAGGGCTACGCCCGGGAAGAATGTGGCGGAGCAGTTGAATGCACAGTCGAGCCTGGCGTCTATACAATTGAACTGCCGGAGCGCACCGACCCGCAAGCCGCAATTCCAGCGATGATATATTTTCACGGTGCTGGCGGCTCGGGACCACGCGTCATGAAAAATAAAAATATGGTCAGTGCATTTTTAGCGCGGGGCTATGCGGTTATCGCACCGAGTGGATTGATGCGGCCGAATTCCAGGTTTGGACCCGGATGGTCGTTTTTGCCTTCTCGTCCAAAGCGTCGTGACGAATTGGCCTTCGCCAAACAGGTGCTTGCTGATGCAGCTACCCGATTCAGCATAGATCGCGATCAGGTGCTCATGAGTGGGTTTTCAATCGGAAGCTCGTTGGTTTGGTACATGGCCTGTCAGGAACCATCTGTGGCGCGTGCCTATGCACCCGTTGCCGGTTCTTTCTGGCGACCTCATCCGGTTGCAGCTGATTGCAATGGTCCGATTAAATTGATGCACACCCATGGCTGGCGAGACCAAACCGTTCCCCTTGAAGGCCGACCGCTAAGAAATGGCGCCCTTTATCAAGGAGATGTTTTTCATGGCATGGAGATCATGCGTGAGGTCAATGGCTGTTCAGGCTTGCGGGTCGACAAATTCGAAACAAATTCCAAATTCTGGCGGCGCTGGTGGAATCGTTGTACCAAAGACAGCGCCTTGGCGTTTTTGATTCATCCAGGTGGCCATAGCGTACCAAAGGAATGGGCAGATCAGGCACTGGACTGGTTCGAGAGACTGTAAGCAAATACCAATCAATGAAAAAAGGGGGAGAAACATGGCTTATGCAATGGTTGCCGGTAAAGCGGGTAATTCAAAAGTTTTTGAAAAACAGGAAATTAAACTCACAAAACCAAAGAAGGGCGAAGTACTGATCCGCCACACAGCCATTGGGGTCAATTTTATCGACATCTATCAACGCACCGGGCTTTATCCAGCGCCGGGTGGTTTCCCGGCAATTCTCGGCGGAGAAGGAGCAGGTGTTGTCGAGGCGGTCGGCAAAGGTGTTACCGGCTTGAAAGTCGGCGAACGGATCGCATACACCCAGCCCGGTGGTGCCTATGCCTCGCATCGCAACATTGCGGCTGACAGAGTGATAAAAATTCCAGAAGGTGTATCGGATGAAGTGGCAGCGGCAGCAATGCTTAAGGGCCTTACCGCGCACTATCTGATCCATGATTGCTACAAGGCCAAAAAAGGCGACACGGTGCTGGTTCATGCGGCGGCCGGTGGTGTCGGGCTTATTCTTGGCCAGTGGTTGGCGGACAAGGGAGTGGCAGCAATTGGAACGGCAGGCGGCAAGGAAAAATGCAAGCTGGCAAAGCGCAATGGCTTTACTCACGTGATCGACTATCGCTCTGAAGATTTTGTTGCCAAGGTGATGCGGATTACAAAAAAACAAGGCGTGGCAGCAGTTTACGATTCAGTAGGCAAAGACACTTATCCGGGATCGCTGCAAGTCCTGCGCAAATTCGGAATGTTTGTGTCGTTCGGACAATCCTCCGGTGTTGTGACTGACTTTAAGCTTGCTGATCTTGCTGCAAACGGATGTCTGTTCACAACCCGCCCCTCGCTCTTTCCCTACATCGACACTCGCAAAGAACTCGTCCGGCGTTCACGTCAACTAATGGATATGATTGCATCGGGGAAAATCAAGATACAGGTCAATCAAACCTTCCCGCTGTTAAAGATCACCCAGGCTCACAATGCACTGGAGGGTCGCAAGACAACCGGTCAGACCGTGCTGATACCTTAGGGGATATTACTCGGACTGACACAACAACCAAGGTTCACAATTTCAAATCCGATGGTCGTCACCCTTTATAGATACGATTGACGTGTACCCAATGCATGATGTTAATGACAGCCATGAACGAAGTGGATTTGCGTAGAATTGACCTCAATCTTCTGGTCGCACTGGAGGTGCTACTGGATGAGCGCCATGTCACCAATTCGGCAAACCGATTAAACTTAAGCCAGCCAGCAATGAGCCGGACTTTGGCACGCTTGCGAGACACGTTCGGCGATCAACTCCTCGTGCGTGTGACAAATGGTTATGAACTAACCGCGCGCGCTGAAGGCTTGATCTCCCCACTTGATGAAACTCTTGTTCAAGTGCGCCGAACTTTTTCAAAGCCGGATTTCGACCCGGCGACGGCGACGGGTGAATTCAAAATTTGCACACTGGGATATGGTGAAGTTGTTGTTATTCCGACCTTAATGGACATCATAACCAACGAAGCACCTAATATTGAAATTGTCATCGTTCATCGCTCGATATACTCAGCGGAAGAAAACCTCGATGAAGGGGCGGACATTGTGTTTGGTGCAATGCTGCCCGATTGCCCAAAATATTGTGTCATTCAGCAATTATTTGAGGATAGATTTGTTTGCGTGATGCGCAAAGGTCATCCGCTCACAAAGACAGAACTCACACTGGACAAATATCTTGAGTACCCGCACTCCATCATACACACCGGTGAGCGCCCAGGCTCCCATGTGGATTCTCTATTGGAAGAACACGGACATGTGCGCAGAATTGTAAAGCGTAGTCCTCACTGGACCAGTTCGATGATGTCTCTGGCAAATACCGACTTGTTGCAAACGGTGCCGGAACGCCTGGCCAAATCAGTCACCTTTACAGGCGGGCTGACGATAAGGGATTTACCATTCGAGTTGGGACCATTGAAATTGGCTCAGATGTGGCATGCACGCAGTAATAATGATCCCCGTCACAAATGGTTCCGCGACAAGTTTTTTGAAGCGGCCAAGATTGTTTCGTCAAAAGATTGAGCCAGACCAACTCAATTTATTGGAGGCAGTCCCCTCACCTCACCCTCCAAGATGATTGCAGGATCGTAGGCTTTACGGGCGAAGACCTTGCGCACAAGAGGTTCAAAATAATCGAGCGAATGCATTTTGTAATCAGGATCAAATGAGGTTTGGTCCCAACGCTCACAGAAATCAGCACAAGCCTGGAAATATGGGTGACCGCGATGCTTTTCACGCTCATCTTTGTCCCAACCAACATGATGCGCATAATAATACATCTGGAAGACGCCGTGATTTTCCACAACCCACGACACCTCGTCGCGCACAAAGGGGCGGATGATTTCGGCAGCAAACCGGTCGTGGTTTTGCGGGGCTAACCCATCTCCAATGTCATGCAGCAAAGCTGCAAAAATCCAGTCATCATCTGCGCCATCCTCTTCTGCACGGCTGGCGGACTGGAGAGCGTGTTCCAGGCGCGTAATCTTGTAGCCAGGAAAACTATCATCAGCCTGGCCATGCAATTCCTTCATGATGCGGTCAGCCGTCATGGCCAGATGCGGTTTTTCCAAGTCCTGAAGCATTGTGTAGTCTTCCTTGGTTCCGTCCTTCATATGTACGAAAGAAACTGTTTGATCACCCATGGCTGATCCTCCTGTTGGAAGTTATACTTTTCATCATCATATCGAGACGGGAGTTGAATGTGAATCCCCGCTCCCTGCATAAAATTGCGTGGCCTCTGTTTCCGCACCTGCTGTAAGGGCAATCGCCTGATCGGCAAGCACCTTTTCATACAAATCAAGCGAAGCTTCGGAAAACTCGCCGTCGGGGGCTGCCACATTTATCCAGTTTTGTTTTGCATCGTAGCCGCGCACCAAAATTGCGTAGTCGCGCTGTGCCACAAGTTGTTTTACATCGGGAGTAACATAACGAATGACACAGCCAATCCGGCGATCATCAGAAGTATTGGAACCAGAAGCATGAAACATACGGCCATGGTGAATAGAAAACTCACCCGGCTGCAGTTCGATATTCACTTCTTCTTCGGCTTTTACATCAACCGCCATCTCCTGCCCACGGGAGAGCAAATTATCTTCACCAAAGGTATCATTGTGTGGCTGTATTGCTTGTTTTTGGGAGCCTGCAACAAATTTCATGCAACCGGATTCGGTCGTCGCAGGTGAAAGCGCGATCCAGGCTGATGCCAGATGTTCCGTATCACCATCAGTCTCATCACCAAGACCCCAATAGGTCAGATCCTGGTGCCAGGAAACAATTTTGCTGGTGTGAGCTTCCTTGATGAACAATTCCACACTCCAGACCAGAACATTCGGTCCGAGAATGCTCGATATGGAATCCAAGACCGCTGGTGTTTTGGCAAGCTCCATAGCGAAAGGCAGAACCAGATGCGCATTAACCCGAAAGTACTGGTTGAGATCACTTCTTGGGCCGGATTTGACGTACTTTTCCTCCAGCGCCTCGATTTTGGCACGATAGCTGGATGCGACATCGCTATCCATGGCCTTTAACGGAAAAAGAAATCCATCGTCGAGATACTGATCGACTTGCCTTTGTGTCAGTCCACCCATCTCCATTCTCCATAAAATGAGTGTATTTCGTTTCAGTCAACTTGATACTGAAAGATTGGAAAGGCAATATGAAGTTTACGACATAAGCATGTCGGAATTTTACTCTCAAATATGGAATGCGACCTTGAAAGACAAACACCATACAGACCAGGCGATAACCGCAAAATCCTTGTTGGGTGTAAAACACGAGCCCACATTTTCAGGCGTTTTATCGTTTATGCGCCGCAAATACACCAAAGATGTTGCCGACGCCGATCTGGTCGTGTGGGGTATTCCGCTGGACACATCTGTCACCAACCGGCCAGGTGCCAGATTTGGACCGAATGCGATCAGGGCTGCTTCAGCAATATTCGATTTAGACCCGCAGTATCCATTTCAAATGGATTTGTTCGAGCATCTTGCCGTGGCAGACTATGGTGACTGCTTTATTCACAATTCACGGGTTTGGGAAAACCCTGAAAGGATCGAACAGGAAGCAGCAGCCATTATTGCAGCCGGATCCTACCTTCTGTCACTGGGTGGGGACCATTATGTTACCTGGCCTCTTTTAAAAGCCCATGCAGAACGTCACGGTCCTCTGGCACTTATCCAGTTCGACGCCCATCAGGACACCTGGGATGACGATGGCGAGCAAATCGACCATGGTACGTTTGTGACGCGGGCGGTTCGTGAAGGGATAATTGACCCCGATCATTCCATCCAGGTGGGTATCAGAACCCACGCGCCGGAAGATTACGATATCAAGATTATGTATGGCGACGAAGTGGAGGAGTTAAGCGCAGAGGAGATTGTGAACCAGATAAAGGCTCGGGTCGGTGCGATGCCGGTTTATGTCACGTTTGACATTGATTGCCTTGATCCAGCTTACGCACCAGGAACCGGAACACCGGCCTCGGGTGGACCATCAACCGCGAAAATGCTTTCGGTGCTGCGTCAATTGGGTAGCCTCAATATAGTTGGCTCGGATGTGGTGGAAGTAGCGCCCGCCTATGACCATGCGCAGATTACCGCTATTGCCGGGGCAACGGTTGCCATGTATATGGTCGGCCTTCAGGCTGAACGAAAGTCCAGAAGCTAACGGATCACTAAGTTGTCAGGCAAAATCAAATTGCGAACCTGATTCCGGAAACCCTTGCAACCATTTGTAATTAAAAGATTATTGAAATGAAACCAGGCGTCTTCATTGATGGTGAACACGGCACGACAGGTCTCCAGATCAGGGATCGGCTGGCGGGCCGCGATGATGTCGAAATTTTGTCGTTGCCACATGATCAACGCCGGGATGCGACGCTGCGCGAGCAAATGCTTGGCCAGTGTGACATTGCAATCCTGTGCCTGCCGGATGATGCAGCGCGGGAAGCGGTTTCGATTATAGATTCTACCCGGAATTCCAATACCCGGATCATTGATACCTCAACGGCCCACCGGACGCAGGAGAATTGGGTGTTCGGTTTTGCCGAAATGGCACGAGGCCAGGCAGATCGCATCGCGAATGCGACCAGGGTCAGTAACCCGGGCTGCTACTCAACTGGCTCAATAGCCCTTCTTAAACCATTGATAGATGCTGGCGTTATGAAGTCGGACTTCCCGGTCACAATCAATGCAGTCTCGGGTTATACCGGTGGTGGCAAACAGTTGATTGCACAGATGGAAGATGCGTCACACCAGGATCACATCAAAACCTCCTACCATCTTTATGCATTGGGTCTTGAGCACAAACATGTGCCGGAAATCATGACGCATAGCGGATTGACGAGACGACCGGTGTTTACGCCCTCGGTCGGACGGTTTGCGCAAGGCATGCTGGTGTCCATTCCACTCCATCTGGATGAATTGAACGGTAGCGCTTCTATCGGCAGTGTTCACAGTGTTTTGAAAGATCACTACGCGGATCAAGACATAGTAGAAGTCGTAACGTTGGAAGCAGCTTCTAAATCTGCCAAAATTTGCCCGGAAGATTTGGCGGATACCGACATCATGAAGCTCTACGTGTTAGGCAGCGAAGGTACAGGCCATGTTAATCTTGTGGCGCAGCTCGATAATCTGGGCAAAGGCGCTTCGGGTGCGGCTGTGCAAAATCTGAACCTAATGCTCGGTAGCGCCAATTAATCCGGTTTCATTCGGATAAGGTCCTCGTAGTGCCCGCCAGTGGGCAACCGCGAAACCCAATACGACGATAGCAGCCGCCTGGTGCACCAGCGCCCAGCCAAAGGGGACCTGAAGCACCAGGGTGACAATACCGAGCCCCACCTGCATCAACACCAAAAACACCATAACGATGGAGCGACGAACATGAGTGCTGTCGGTGTTTGAACCGATCGTCAGGATCATTTGCATGATCACCAGAAGAAGTATTGAGTAGCCGCCCAGCCGGTGAACAAATTGCACTGCTTTGGGGTTTTCAAACAGATTGAGCCATACCGGTTCCAAGGTGCCGAGACCTTGCGGAATTACCGCACCATCCATCAAAGGCCAATCATTATAGGAAAGCCCGGCGTCAAGACCTGCGACCAGCGCGCCCAAGAACAATTGAATCAGCATTGCCACAGTGACCATTAGCGCAAACTTTTGAAGCACCGGACTGGCGGCGGGTTCGCTGTGTGGCGCAAGCCCTCGCGCGATCCACAATCCCCATGCAAATATTACTGCAGCAAGCGTCAGGTGAACAGCCAACCGATATTGTGAGACATCCACCCGATTCGTCAGGCCAGACTTTACCATCCACCAGCCAATCACCCCCTGCAATCCTCCCAGCAAGAACAGAAAAACAAGGCGCGGTTTGATTTTTCGTTCGAGTTTTCCAGTTGCCCAAAACCAGACCAGCGGAATAATAACAAACAGGCCGATAAAACGTCCAAGAAACCGATGCCCCCATTCCCACCAATAAATGAACTTGAATTCGTTCAAACTCATATCGTGATTGATCTGCCGGTACTCTGGTATCTGCTGGTATTTATCGAATGCTTCCAGCCAATCCCAATCATTTAGAGGTGGTATGAACCCAAGGATAGGCTTCCATTCGGTAATCGAAAGGCCGGAATCGGTTAGCCGCGTAATACCGCCAACTACAACCATCGCGAAGACGAGCAGGCAGACGCAGTAAAGCCAACGGCGAACCAGTAAGCGGTTGTGGATTTGCTGCTGCATCACTGTTTGAAACCGTAAGTCTGGTTCACTCAACATCACCCCGTTGTTTATGCCTGTGCAATGGCTGATGTGAACTAACCAGATCGAAACATCAAGAGACAGTGACAAGGCGTCGCGTGATGCATCCCGCCCTATCATATTGAAGCAGATGATCTAAAACGCGTGTGCAACAACACCGGCAGGAATTCCAATGTCTCAAACATTCCGAAAAATAGCAGGCACTGTTCTTATCATTGTGCTTGTCGGGATTTATGCTCTGGTTGCAACTACCATTGCATCCGCAAAACTTGCGGATGCGGGCGGCTTTGTTCATCTGGTATATTTTTTGTTGACCGGACTTTTGTGGATTGTGCCAGCGATGTTCATAATCAAATGGATGATGAAGCCGAACAAACCACCTAAAACCTAGGCGACATCCAGCTTGGCACCAAAATTGCGCAGGCGTCCCGGAATTCCAGAAAGCAGCGTGTTGATGTAATGCATTGATTGGTGATGGCCATTTATTGACACACGCGGCAAGGCCATCATGTGTTTGTCATGCTCACGATACAGCATGCCGTGGCGGGTGGTGACCGCAGTTTGGAAATCACACTGGCCGGCCAAATTGAATTCCCGTGTCGAGGCAGCGCTGGGGAAGCCATAGGGATAGGCAAAATGAGCCGGAGTAATGCCGGTTTCGGACTTCAGGATTTCTGCACTTTGACGCATCTCAAAGACCGCCTTTTCATCATCCAGCTTTGATAAGGCATAGTGATTGATTGTGTGAGCCCCCAAGGTGCAGAGGGGATCGCGTGAAAGTTCATTTACGTGCCGCCATGTCATAATTTGTGAAGCAACATGGCCTTTCGGATCAACGCCATAATAGGTGGCCAAATCGGAAACAATCCGACGCTGTGCTTCTTCGTCGACTTGATGGAGGAGGTATTGAATCAGTTCGTAAAATGCAGTTCGCTTTTTACTGATTGACGAGAGATCAAATTCGGCGATCCCGCTCTGCAGATCCACAAAAATATTGTCCCGATCAGCAATCACCCGCTCCAGGTCTTCCCACCAAAGCGTCGCCTGGCCTTCGATCAATCCAGGTGAAACATAAAGTGCATACGGGACTTGATGCTTGCGAAAAACCGGGACAGCATTTTCCAGATTATCCAGATAACCGTCATCCAGCGTAAACGACAAGAATGGCTGCGCATCCGTATACTCATCAGGATTTTTCAATCGTTCCGCAACTTCATCCATTGAAACAAACAGAAATCCCCGACGTTTAAGTTGGCTAATCATAACATCGAGAAATTCGGGAGAAGCGGAAAGATGGCGATTGGGTGAAAACGGTTTTTCAACCGGATTACAAACATGATGCAGCATAAAAATTGCGCCCATGCCGCGGGTGAGCGGTGCAAGTGCTGCCTGGGCACCGGAATAATACAATGAATTCAATATTACTTTGCGGATCATTTGCGCTGCTACACCACTGGAGTTCGAAAACCTGACATTTTGTCTAGCACACATAATCTTTAGATTTTCTTGCTAGGTTTGACGTCAGTTAACGTAACAAGGAATTCTATCTTGCTGGAAACGTCGCCCTCATTAAGGCAGTCCGAGAATTTTGGCATTTGTGAGCCAAATGCCGCCCAACATTCCACAACGGTTCAGTCCAAGGATTTCCATAACAATATGGTTGTGGAGATTTTGAATGACATCAGCAGTTTGGAGGCCGAATGGCTGGCATTGGAAACTCAGGGAACGACCGCAGTTTACCAATCATTCAGCTGGGTTAAAACGGTTCTCGCAACCATTGATAAAGACCAGAAACAGGTAATTGTTACCGCAAGAACATCCGGCAAACTCCAGATGATCCTGCCAATGATCATGGAAGGAGGAGTAATCAAGTCCTTGCGGTGGGCAGGCGGGAGCCATGCAAACATTGGCGGTGGACTATTTTCAGAGGAATTTTTAGCAAGCGCCGACCGACAAACAGTCAAAAAAATTATTGATCATCTCCGCAAAGACGTCCCAGGAACCGTATTGTTACGCCTCGGCAATCAAATGCATGATCTTGGCGGTTTCAAAAATCCCCTATCCCTTTTTGATCATCAAAAATCAGTCAACGCGATGTTCGTAATGGACCTGTCAAACGGGTTTGACGCGATGCTTGAAGCGGGCAATGCAAAGCGCAAACGTCGCAGTTTTCGAAAACAGGTACGCATTGCCGAAGACGAAGGTGGCTTTGAGTTGGTTGAGGTCAACACTGAACCAGACGCAATAGCAGCGATCGCCGAATTTCGTGCGTTTAAAGAGACGAGATTTCGCCAGATGGGCATTGAGGATGTATTTGCAAATGACAAGGCAAAGGCATTCTTGGAACAACTCGCAACGCATAAAGGGACGGCAAGTTTTCATCCTTTCAAGATTTATCTTCTCAAGATTGGTGGAAAGACCCGTGCAATGTACGCAGGCGGTCTCGCAGGCAGTTATTTTCAAGCTGCGGTAAATGCAATTTCAATTGATGAACTCACGCACATCAGTCCAGGAGAAATGCTGCTGTATTTGATGGTAGAAAAACTTGCGTCGGACGGCATCACCAAACTTGATTTGGGAGTCGGGCACGAACGATATAAGCGATCCTGGTGTCAGCATGAGTTGGAGCTGTTCGATACGGTTGTGCCGCTTTCACCACTGGCCATCCCCGCTGTATGGGCCGCCAAACTAAAGGTCGGCATCAAAGGTTATGTGCGAGGCAACCCGATGCTCTGGCAACTGATCAAGAAAGCACGGCGCCTCAAGGCAAACGCCTGAAAGGTTTCTTGAAATCACGCAGCGGCCAGTGCTTCTCTTTCTGAATCCACACTGTCTGGAACGATTTGGACCACATCGCCATATCCGCTGGATTGCAGCTCGGATTCGAGGCGTTCGCAATCAAACCGGTCTGCGCCAATGCCGCTCACGACAACAATGCTGGATGTATCACCAATAACCTGTATGCCGTCAGCGTCTGCGTCGCCGCAATCGGCCACAATGAATTCATATGACTGGGCAATTGCGTCAATAACTTGAGAAAGACCAACTATGTCCAGCTTTCCGTGACCAGGCATCATGGTACCAGCGGGCACCACATGGGCAGGCGAACATCGGTCCCGGAATACAATGCTCTCAAAGGCCACCGATCCTGCCATCAGATTAAACAATCCAGGCAAATCTTTGCTGCCGAGCATTTCCAATGAGGTAACGCCTCCTCCACTCAAATCTATTACGGCTGTTTTCTTTCCAGCCTTTGCCAGCGCACGGGCGAGCATCCAGGCTGTGCGAGAACCAACATCGCCTGCTGGCGAAGTCGTAATAATCCGTCCGCTCCCCATTTCCGCAATGACGCTTGCCGCATGTCGCACAACAAGCACATTTTGATCTTGTTCCTCATTCACGCCATTGGCTGGGTCCATTTCATATGGGGTGGACGCAAGCGATGGCGACCGCTCAATTTCCGGAAGATCCAGATCCTCCCAATCATCATCTTCCAGATCATCCTGATCCGATTCAAACACCATTTCCTCCAGTACAGGCTTGGTGCTTTCCGGCGCTACCGACACCGGCTGAATAATGACAGGTTCCGGTAGGTACTCATCTGACGCGTGACGCGCGGGAGCGACTGCTCCTCCAACCAGCAATGTGGATGCAAGAACTCCGATAATCGTCAATATGAATGCAGCCACTGCTCCGGCAATGCTAAAGGGCAGTACTTTCGGAAAGTAAGCCTCGACGGGTAAGGTAGCTCGCGAAATTATTCGGGCATCAACCGGGAAAAATCCTTCAGATTGACGGCCGGCAGCTTCACGGAACCGACGTAAATAGGTCTGCAACAATTCACGTTCTGCTGTTGCTTCACGCTCGAGTGCGCGCAATTCAACCTCAGCTTCACCGACACGGGCGGCTTCGGACTTGAGCCGATTGACCTCCTTCATGAGGTCAGCCTCTGTTTTACGCGTCAGGCCAACATTGTTTTCAAGGCTGATTAGAATATTCTTTGCGGCGGAGCGAATCTGGTTTTCAAAGTCCGACACCTGGGAATTAAGCGATTTCAGTCTGGGGTGGCCAGGTAAAAGCGAGGTTGAAAGGTCAGATATCTGTGCCTGAAGCGCCACCTGACGCTCTCGTAAACGTTGTACCAGTGGTGACGCCAGGACTTCTGGAATTACATCGATCGAAGACCCGCTCTCAAGTGCAGCCCGGATGGATGCGACTTTGGATTCTGCGGAAGAACGTTCCGCCCGCAAGCGGGACAATTCAGTTGATACCTCGGAAAGTTGCTGGGTTGCCAACAACGCATTGTTTTCCCCGACAAGGATGTCTGAATTTGCCCGGAACTCGGCCACCTTGGCTTCTGCATCACGAAGCCGAACCCGCATTCCCTCAATTTCAGGCCCTAACCAGTCTGTAGCATCCGATGTGGACGCCTGCTGGGTCGTTTTTTGAAGAGCAATGAAAGCCTCGGCAATTGCATTTGGCACTTGCTGCGCGAGTTTGGGATCGTTTGACCAGAACTCGATTACTATGACGCGGGATTTTTTGACCGCAAAAACATTCAGCTTTTTGCGAAATGCACGCAAGGCTATTTCTTCTGCGGTTGCGCCATAACGATTGCCCCTCAAGCCAGTAAGGGTAAGCAAGTCATTCAACATCGAGGGCATTCCAGACTTGCCGAACTCACTGCGCTCGACAAGCTTCAACCGATCAATTACCTGAAGCGCCAGCTCATCTGAATCAATTATTTCGACCTGGCTACCAACTGCCTGTTCGTCAAACCGGACCTCACGCCGTTGACCTGTGTCCTCGGTGGTTCGGGTAAAACCGGATTCATGATTTTCAATCAGAACGCGTGCTGAAGATTCGTAGCGCGGAGAAATCAGCGACAAGATCACAATCAGACCGATACCGGTCAGTATTGTGACCAATATCAACAGTTTGCGTCTTTTCCAGATCTGGGAAAAGAGACCCGCAACGTCAATATCATCGTCGCGGGTAAGAACTTGAGGCCCGGACATTTGGTTACTCCTTGATCAACACTACATTCCCACTGACGGGCCCAAACCCCTCAAAACTGATCAATTAGTGAACGATTATGGTAACCAATGCGTTAAGGCACGAAACAATTTCCTGCTTCTCTGCATACTTTCGCTGCGCCATTTTACCGACTGTTAACCATAACGCATGTTTAATGGCGCCAGTTCACCGGCAAGCCTTGCCGCAAGTATTGAGGAATTAGGGCAGATGTTGAGTATGGAATTGGGTCTGATACGGCGTGTCACCATCGTGGTAGCTACTGCGGTGATGATTTCGTCATGCTCTACCTACAAACCGGTAAATCCGGCTTTTCAGGAGGCCCTGTCACAGCCATACACGCTTGATTCAGGAGACATCGTACGTGTTACAGTGTTTGATCAGGAAAATCTCACCAATACATTTGCCGTAGACAAGGGTGGATACCTCTCTTTTCCATTAATTGGATCTGTTGCCGCACGCGGTCAAACAACACGGCAGGTTGAACAAAGAATTGCGAACGGTCTGAAACAGGACTACTTGCGAGATCCTGATGTTTCGGTGGAAATCGACAGCTACCGCCCGTTCTTCATCATGGGTGAAGTTGGTACCGCGGGGCAGTACTCATATGTGCCTGGCATGACCGTTCAAAACGCGATCGCAATCGCTGGCGGGTACTCTGCGCGAGGTCAACAGCAAGATGCGGACATCACCAGACATGTAAACGGCGACGTAGTCACTGGCCGGGTTCCAATGAGTGATCCAATTTTACCCGGTGACACCATCTATGTACGTGAGCGGCTTTTCTGATCCAAGTTGGGAAACTGAATGGAACCGCGTAACTCCAAGAAACTGAGAATTGTACACTGCTTCCGCTCACCCATTGGCGGGATATTTCGTCATGTCCGGGATTTGGTGCAAGCACAAACAGATGCGGGACATCAAGTTGGAATTTTGTGCGACTCGCTGACCGGTGGTGTACATGAAGACGGGCTATTCAGTGAAATTGAGCCGATGCTGGAATTGGGATTGCGCAAAATTCCGATGCGGCGTGCGGTCACGCCGGCGGATATCTTCACGCTTTGGCGCTGCTACAAGCAAATAAACAAGATGGAACCGGATGTCCTGCATGCGCATGGGGCCAAGGGCGGCACCTATGCACGGATTATCGGGACACTCGCGGGGCTTAGAGGTAAACGCGTTGCACGACTGTATTGTCCACATGGTGGCGCAATGCACTATGACCGATCCACGCTAAACGGAAGAATATACTTCATTGTCGAGCGGTTTCTCGAATTGATGACGGACAGACTAATTTTTGTAAGCAGCTATGAACGAAATGCTTATCACGAGAAGGTTGGAGAACCCCGCTGTCCGCAAAGCCTCATATACAACGGCTTGCGCGAGAATGAGTTTACGCCGGTAAACCTTGTGCCCAGTGCAACAGAATTTTTGTATATCGGCATGATGCGCGACTTGAAGGGCCCGGACATTTTCCTTCACGCCTTGGGCCAAGCCCGAAAAATGACAGGTCGTGATTTGAAGGCACATTTTATTGGCGATGGTCCGGACAAACAAAAATACCTGCGATTGATACAGGAACTGGAGCTTCAATCCTGCGTTACCGTTCACGATGCAATGCCAGCAAGGAAGGCATTTGCGCTCGGTAAAATCATCGTTGTGCCCTCCCGGGCGGAATCGATGCCATATCTGGTGCTTGAGGCAACAGCCGCATCAAAACCAATTGTTGCGACCCGGGTTGGCGGAATTCCGGAAATCTTCGAGAATGAGCCAGAAATTCTGGTCCCGCCAGACAATGTTGGCCTTCTGGCCCAGCGAATGTGTGCGGTGCTGGAAGAAACAGGAAGTGCGGTGGAGAAGAGAGCTGAGAATCTTCGAGGCAGATTTTCTTTGACCACCATGTCGAGCGGTATCGAAGAAGCCTATCTGGCCAGCCTTTAACCAAACGCTAACCAAGTTTCGAAGCTTTTGGTTCAAAACGGCTGAAATGCCAGATTGGGCAACCAATTTTAGTCAATTCAGATTAGCATTTGTCCCAAGTTATGTCCGGGGACAAGACAATGACGACAATTTATAATGCACCAGGCAGGGATTTTTCTAAGGATGTTCTGCGCAAGGCAGTCGCCAACGAAAAAATTGATGGCGCGCGGGCTGTTGAATTAAATGATCTGGCAAAACAGGTTGCAGAACAATTTGCTGCCGGCTCTGTTTCTCCAATGGTACTGGTCGGTGTTGTTCGACTGATGGAGTTTCTTGGAATCTCAGCCATCGGGATTGGGATGTTCCTGCTATATGTGTGGCCTGAGGCAAGCCTGCAATCCTGGTATGTCGGAGCTTCGTTTCTTGGCTCAATTTTGACCATTGCCTTTATTCACGGCATGGACGGTTACCAGATTCCCTCGCTTGGAAATGCCATCCGGCAAATTTCCAAAGTCGCAACTGCACTCACGATGGCGATGTTGTTGTTGTTGGCGATCGGATTTTTTACCAAAACCACTATGGAATTTTCGCGCGTCTGGATGACTGGCTGGTTTGGAATTGGATTGGCATATCTGGTTTTCTTCAGAACGTGTGTCGCATGGTTTGTACGAAGACTGTCTGCTGAAGGCAGACTGGAACGCCGTGCCGTTATTGTTGGCGGCGGAGAACATGCTTCAGAATTGATCCACTCGCTTGAATACCAGTCCGGTTCTGACATCCGCATTTGTGGTATATTTGATGACCGGGGCGGCGAACGTTCACCACAGATTGTTGCCGGCTACCCAAAACTCGGTACCGTTCCTGAATTGGTTGAATTTGCTCGCATGGCACGTATCAACATGCTGATTGTCTCGTTACCGTTGTCCGCGGAAAAACGGGTTCTACAGCTCCTCAAGCGCCTGTGGGTTCTGCCGGTAGACATCCGGCTTTCCGCACACACCAACAAGCTGCGATTCCGTCCTCGTTCATACACTTATGAAGGGGCTGTTCCGTTTCTCGATGTATTTGAAAAACCAATCGCTGACTGGGATTCTCTCATGAAGCGGGGATTTGATTTATTTTTCTCCTCGCTGGCGCTAATCACATTGAGCCCGCTGATGGTTGCAACCGCGATCGCAATCAAGCTCGATAGCAAGGGCCCGGTTTTCTTCCGGCAAAAGCGATACGGCTTCAACAATGAGCCGATCCAAATTTTGAAGTTCCGTTCCCTTCACCATGAACTTCGTGATGAGAACTGCACCACAGCGGTTACCCGGAACGACAAGCGTGTTACGCGGATTGGCAAACTAATCCGCAAGACCTCGATTGATGAATTGCCGCAATTGTTCAACGTTCTGGCGGGCACTCTTTCACTGGTTGGACCGCGGCCACACGTGATTGATGCTCAGACAAAAAACCGAATGTGGAACGATGTGGTGGACGGTTACTTCGCCCGGCACAAAGTTAAGCCCGGTGTAACGGGGTGGGCGCAGGTCAATGGTTGGCGCGGTGAAATTGATCAGGATGACAAGCTTCGCGAGCGGGTGAACCACGATCTCTACTACATCGAGAACTGGTCACTGATGTTGGATTTATACATCCTCGCGATCACACCATTGAAAATCCTGAACACAGAAAACGCCTACTGACCATGACTGCCGCTGCACTTGGCACCAACAGGCTTGTAATAGACCGCAACCGTGCGATCCGGGCGATATCCAATTTCTTCATTGGATTGGCTGTTTTTCTCGGCGGCTTCGTTCTGTTCGAACCAGCACCGTACGAATTGTTGCTGGCCGTTCTTTTGGGGGTTGGATTGTTGTGCGGATTGCGGATCCCGAGAGGGGTTTTGCCAATCATCATATTATTCGCCCTTTATTGCGTAGGCGGGCTGGTTTCATCATTTCAGATGGCGGATTATGGGCGGGGTCTTCATTACACTACGGTTACGTTCTTTCTCAGCTTCACCGCCGCTTTCTTCGCAATCTTGATAAACCAGGACATGGGACGGCTTCGTTTGATATTCAGGTTCTATGTCGCTGGTGCCATCCTTACCACCCTGCCCGGTATCTTCGGCTATTTTGGCATACCAGGTTTTGAAATATTCACCCGCTATGAACGTGCACAAGGTGTATTTGCCGACCCCAATGTGTATGCACCCTTTCTTGTCGCGCCAGCACTATATCTCATGTACGGAATCATGCACCGATCCATTACGATGTTGCCTGCCAGAATGCTGGGGCTGGCAATTCTCCTGCTCGGCTTGCTGTTGGCCTTCTCACGCGCCGGGTGGGGGCTGCTTGTGATCGCTGCAGGAATATTTTATTTCCTGATGCTGGTAAATGAAACAAACCCGAGAACCCGTGTTAAATACATTCTTCAAGGGCTGATTGGCCTCTGCTTTTTTGCAGGCGCACTGATAGTCGCACTGCAATTTGATGCCATTTCAACTATCTTCGAACAGCGAGCCCAAGTCATCCAAAGCTATGATGGTGACAGGCTGGGACGCTTTGCACGTCACTTGATTGGCTTTGAACTTGCCCTGACTGAACCGCTTGGGATCGGCCCCCTGGAATTTGGCTTTCTATATGGAGAAGACACGCACAATGTTTATCTGAAAGGTTTGATGGGTTTTGGCTGGCTTGGGTTTGTGTGCTGGATGATAATGATCTTCTGGACCCTGATTGCCGGGTTTAAACTCTTGTTCAACAAACGGCCGTGGCAGCCATACTACCAAATCGCATATATCGTGTTCTTCGGTCACCTGATCATCGGATGGGTGATTGATGTCGATCACTGGCGCCACTTCTACTTGATGCTTGGTATTATTTGGGGGTGCATCCTACTTGAAAAAAAATGGCATGCTGAGCGAAAGACGGCACCAAAACGTCCAATGGTATCCTTGCGCAGATCACACCAAAGCCCTTTGTCGGCTCCAACAGCAGCCTGAATCACCACACCTGGAATTGTGAAAACTGGTCGGAGCGGCAGGACTCGAACCTGCGACCTTTCGGCCCCCAGCCGAATGCGCTACCAGACTGCGCCACGCTCCGATGTGGCCGGACTATAGGCACCGAAATCGCTCAATTCAACATAATTAGCTGACGAACTTTAGCCCAGTTTCAGCCCTGGCGGGTCTGGTCCAGCAACCGCTTACACTCCAGCAATTCATACAAAGTCGCCTGCAAATTGCGGAGGTCGTCCTCATCGACGATGTTGTTGTCAGCTGCAACACCACCCTCCTCACCACGGCCGGTTAAACGGTCAATCATCCGTTTACCCTTGCGGCTGGCTGGCTTTTCAAGATCTGCAACATCAACAGCTGTTTTGGCTGTTCGCGTAGCGTCACCCTCACCCAGGTCTTGTGCAGTTGGCAGCACATCGGGTTTTTCACCGCGGCCAATTTGTACGGCAAATTTGTTGCCCTGCTCTTTCAACAGGCGCTGGACACCACGGATGGTGTATCCTTCACTGTAGAGAAGTGAGCGAATGCCGCGCAGTAGATCTACATCGTCCGGGCGGTAATAACGCCTGCCGCCACCCCGCTTCATGGGCTTGATTTGACTGAACCGGGTTTCCCAGAACCGCAACACATGTTGTGGAAGTTTCAGATCATCCGCGACTTCACTGATTGTACGAAATGCATCAGGGCTTTTATTCACGAGCTTCTCCATCATGTATCCAAGGATACGCTACCGGAAGAAACTGCCCAATTGGCCTGATCAATCAAGCAGTGTCTTTACTTCTTATGTCCGTCCAGAACAGCCTTTTTGAGGATGTTTGAAGGTTTGAAAACCATCACCCTGCGTGGCGTAATTGGAACTTCTTCACCTGTTTTCGGATTTCTTCCGATGCGCTCGTTCTTGGAGCGCACTACAAACGATCCGAATGAGGAAAGCTTAACTGATTCTCCCTCAACGATCCTATCACAAATCGTGCTGAGGAATACTTCCACCAGTTCTGCGGATTCGGTTCTTGAAAGTCCAACCTTTTGATAGACCGCCTCACATAAATCGACACGTGTTAGTGTTTTGTCCCCCATCGGGTTACCCGCCATAAATCAGTTGCAACCAAATTGAGAAAATTAGCCAAACGATTGTTATTTAGCTGAAATTTCCGCTCCCATGTAACCACGTCGCCCCCGCGCAGCCGTAATCGAAAGAAACCTTAAGGTAATTTTTCTGGGACAACAAGTACTACTAACAACTACTTTGGGTTGAACTACCAGCGCAACAACACAGAGCCCCAAGTGAAACCACCGCCCATCGCTTCCAGCAAAACGAGGTCGCCTGGCTTGAGGCGCCCATCTTTGGAAGCCACCGCGAGAGCAAGTGGAATGGATGCAGCGGACGTATTACCGTGAATATCCACGGTGATTACAACTTTTTCTGGAGCAATGCCGAGTTTCTTGGCAGATGCATCAATAATTCGTTTGTTGGCCTGATGGGGTACAAACCAGTCAAGATCATCTGATCCAAGTCCTGTCGCTGCGTAGGCATCTTCAATCACGTCAGTAATCATGCCGACAGCATGACGAAACACTTCCTTCCCTTCCATCCGCAAACATCCCACAGTTTGAGTGGTTGAAGGTCCGCCATCGACATACAGCTTTTCACGATGCGCCCCGTCCGAACGCAGATGACACGTCAAGACCCCACGATCATCACTGCTCCCCACACCTTCAGAGGCTTCCACAATGACTGCGCCCGCACCATCGCCGAACAACACGCAGGTGGTGCGGTCTGTCCAATCCAGAATTCGCGAAAAGGTTTCAGCACCAATTACCAGTATCCGCCTGGCCTGGCCGGTGCGGATGAACTGATCTGCGGTCGTAAGCGCAAAAACAAAGCCTGAGCAAACTGCTTGTGTATCAAATGCCGCCCCATGTTTCATGCCAAGCCGGTGTTGTACTTCAACAGCGGTGGCGGGAAAGGTATAGTTCGGTGTGGATGTGGCCAGAATAATCAGGTCAAGATCGGATGCGGTTACACCAGCGTCTTTCATCGCGGCCCTGGCAGCCTTTTCAGCAAGGTCAGCGGTTGTTTCACCTTCGCTGGCAATATGTCGTTGCCGAATTCCCGTGCGTTGAACAATCCACTCATCGGAGGTGTCGACGACACCTTCAAAATCTGCATTCTTCATAATTTTGGAAGGGGAATATGACCCGCAACCGGTGATAAGTGATCGTATCATACTAAATAGCTACCCCGTCTATTCCGCTGCCAGTTCAAGATTTGATCGGAAGGTAGCGAAAATTTCAAGATCGTTCTCGATTTTTGAAAGCAGCCCGTTAACTGCCATGTCATGACCCATTTCGATCGCGGCGGCAAACCCTTCTGCGTCTGTCCCACCATGACTTTTTATTACTACCCCATTGAGACCAAGAAATACCGCGCCATTTGCTCTGCGTGGGTCCATTTTCTCTCGCAATTGATCAAACGCACTCTTCGCCAACAGATAACCCAGTTTTGTGAGCAACGTGCTCCCCATCGCATTGCGCAAATGTTCGGCAATCTGTTTGGCAGTGCCCTCGGCCGTTTTCAGTGCAATGTTACCTGAAAATCCTTCGGTTACGACCACATCAACTTTTCCCTTGCCAATGTCATCACCTTCAACAAATCCAGAATAGGCGATGTTGGCAAGATTTGCCTCGCGCAAAAGGCTACCTGCCTCCCGCACGGATTCCAGGCCCTTCACCTCTTCAACACCAATATTCAGCAAACCAACTGTTGGACGGTCCAGGTTAAACAGCGCGCGTGCCATCGCGGCCCCCATGACGGAAAATTCTACGAGCTGATCGGCATCAGCACCCACATTGGCACCCAAATCAAGCACGATGCTTTCACCCACAAGTGTCGGCCAGATCGCCGCCATGGCGGGCCTGGAGATACCTTCCGCCGTTCTCAGGCAAAACTTCGACATCGCCATCAATGCCCCGGTATTGCCTGCCGAAACGCATACATCTGCCTCACCGTTCTTGACCGATTCTATCGCCCGCCACATGCCGGATTTCCAGCGCCCACGTCTTAATGCCTGACTGGGTTTGTCATCCATCGAGATTGAGATTTCACAATCATGAAAAACCGATACTGCCTTTAGTTTGGGGAAACGCTCAAGCACCGGAAGGACATGTGCTTCCTCACCATACAATTCGAATTTCAGATGTGGCTTGTGCTGGAGAGCAATATCCGCGCCGCCAAGAACAACATCCGGGCCGTGATCGCCTCCCATTGCGTCCAGGGATATGGTTAGGGTTTCTGGCATGATTTATTCGGGAAATAGCTTTCGCTTGTTGCTGGGCAATGCACCGCCGGTAGCACATATAGGTTTGGCTGTTCTGTGCAACTTTATAAACAGTTTCAGGGGTCTTTTTGGGTGTTTTTTTTGGTTATCAACGTTTTGAGGTCGGCGAAGGGCTTGTAAGTTTGATTTTCAACCGGTGGCGAAAGAACTTCTTCCTTTTCAATATGCTCAACATCTGATCTTGGAAACAGATCCACCACCAGGATCAATTGTTCCACTGCCACTGCCCATAAATCAATTCGATTGTTTGTAAAAACATCCGGTAAATCATCACCTTCCGCCTCCAGCATCATCTCACCATCCACAATTTCAGGCATGGCCTGCCTTGAATCTTTCTCAGGAACAAAATGCTGAATAAAATCCGTGGAAACAGTGTTCTGCATCGGCTCCAGTGTTGCAACGCAATTCTGTTCAAAAAGTGCAATTATGGCCCCGGCGATTTTGATCCCGCGGGCGTTCCAACCGCATATATCGAGCTTCACTTCGAGCGATATCACTCTCTCCACACCGATTGCCCCTGCGATTGGTCCGGCAGTTTTCTCATCTGCCACCAAAACTACGGTCTGGACGGAATTACTGATTCTGGTTGGGTTGAACCAATGTTGGGGTAATTCTGTGCTCATCCGGGTACTTTCGGCCAAATTTTCTTGCCACTCGCCAATTCTGCAAATTTTCGGGTTTTCAGCGTGTTTACACACTTGGTCATGTATTCAGTCAACTTTGGAGCATCCCCATTGGACGTACCGGCGAAATATCGGCTCAAAACACGTTCTTCGAGCAGTTCAGCGTTTTGGCCATCGAGACATTCATCAAAATCCTCGATTTGACCGTAAAAGCTTCGAACCATCTTCTTTTTTTTCTTTGGCACGCTGGTGTCACCAATCCCAAGTTCACGCAAGGCGCGATCCAGATCTGCGACGAAAAGATCAAAAATGTCCTGGCTTAGTGCGGAAGCTGCTTCGCTTTTTTCAACAGCCAGTCGGCGTGCCAGCAAATAGACATGCAGCGCCAACATGTCGAAGCGACCCATGACCGTATCAGGTACATTCAAGGTAGCAAAAAACCAGGGTTCTCTTGATTGTGCCATAACAGCGCCATAAAGCTGTTGCGGGGTGGCATCATGCACACGGGGCTTGAAAAGTGTTGCGAACATATTCAATCTCTCTTTGACCTCACCGTGTATGGATGACCAAATATACAAATTCAATCGGATCCGATAAGCATGCATTTGGTTGAAAATCCAGCGATATTGCGATAATCAGTCCTCGCCGGACAACGGATGGAATAAATGACAGACGCCACAGACAATTTCAATCAAACAAAAAAGACTGGCTCACTTAAGCTTGCCGCCGGATTTGTGGCGCTTGCGCTGTTGCCGGTCCTGGGTGGCTGCGTTGAAGAGCGGATCATGAACAATGGCGCAATTGTAAGCCAGGATCAGCTGGATTTGGTTCCAGTTGGATCAAGCCAGGATCAGGTTTTGCTTGCCCTGGGCTCACCCTCAACTACCGGCCAGTTTGGAAGTGAAGTATTCTATTATATCTCTCAAAAACGCGCCAAAACGTACGAATATCAAAAATTGAAGTTAATCGACCAAAAGGTATTGTCGGTTTATTTCGATGATGAAAAGACCGTCAGCCGAATTGCCAATTACGGCATACAGGATGGCCGGGTGTTTGACTTCATCTCCCGGACCACACCTACATCCGGGGAAGATTACACGTTTCTTCGCCAATTGCTGACCGGGAAAGCCAGCCCTTCTGCCGTCCTTGCTGGCGGCACCAATGCCCCAACGGCCGGATCGCCAGATGGCTTTTAGGTACACCAAACCAAAAAACCCCGCGAAGCAGTTCGCGGGGTTTTCTTTTGCGTGTCAGATCAAATCTAGTGGGCGAGCACTGCCAAAAGCAGAAGCGCTACAATGTTCGTGATCTTGATCATTGGGTTGACTGCAGGACCGGCTGTATCCTTGTAAGGATCACCTACGGTGTCGCCAGTGACAGAAGCCTTGTGTGCCTCGCTACCTTTTTCGTGTTTGACACCATCCTTGTCAGTGAAGCCGTCCTCAAAGGATTTCTTTGCATTGTCCCATGCACCGCCACCGGCTGTCATTGAAACAGCGACAAAGAAGCCAGTAACAATCACACCAAGCAGCATTGCGCCCAGAGCAGAGAATGCATCGGCCTTGGAATCAGTGATCCACAAAATTGCATAAAAACACACAATCGGCGAAAGCACCGGCAACATTGAAGGTACGATCATTTCACGGATAGCGGCTTTAGTCAGCATATCCACCGCACGACCATAATCGGGCTTTTCCTTGCCCTTCATGATGCCCGGCTTTTCCTTGAACTGGCGACGAACTTCCTCAACCACGGAACCGGCTGCACGCCCTACAGCAGTCATGGACATGCCGCCGAAGATGTAAGGCAACAGACCACCAAACAGGAGGCCAACCACCACGTACGGGTTGGAAAGTGAGAAATCGACCGAAACACCTTCAAAGAAGGAACCAGGGGTGGCGGTTGCTGCAAAGTGCTTCAGGTCTTCGGTGTAGGCTGCAAACAATACAAGCGCACCCAAACCGGCAGAACCGATAGCGTACCCCTTGGTGACTGCCTTTGTGGTGTTACCAACTGCATCAAGTGCGTCGGTAGTTGAGCGAACGTCGCTCGGTAATTCAGCCATCTCCGCAATACCACCGGCATTGTCAGTTACAGGACCGAATGCATCGAGTGCCACCACAAATCCAGCGACTGACAACATGGTCGAGACCGCGATTGCAATACCAAACAGGCCAGCAAGCGAATAGGTCGAAATGATGCCAGCGATGATGATGATTGCAGGAATTGCAGTTGCTTCCAGTGAAATGGCAAGACCCTGAATAACGTTCGTACCATGTCCGGTAACCGATGCTTGAGCGATCGAGCGCACAGGACGGTATTCAACTCCGGTGTAATACTCAGTAATCCAGATGATCAGGCCAGTGATGACAAGGCCGATAAATCCGCAATACATCAAATGGCGGCCAGTGAACGAGATTTCATCGGTATAGAAGCCGTTATCCATGCCAAGCCAGAACTGTACGATCAGGTACAGTGCAACAGCTGAAAGTACCGCTGTGGCAACAAAGCCTTTGTAAAGCGCACCCATGATTGAGTTGTTCGAACCAAGACGCACAAAGAATGTTCCGATGATCGAGGTAACCACGCAACTTGCGCCAATCAGGAGCGGGAACAGCATCAACTGGGCCGCAACAGCACCGGAAAAGAAGATCGAAGCCAAAACCATCGTGGCAACAATGGTTACCGCATAGGTTTCGAACAAATCCGCTGCCATACCAGCACAGTCGCCAACGTTGTCGCCAACATTGTCTGCGATGGTTGCAGGGTTTCTTGGATCATCTTCAGGAATGCCAGCTTCAACCTTGCCAACCAAATCGCCGCCAACATCTGCACCCTTGGTGAAGATACCACCGCCGAGACGGGCAAAGATTGAAATCAGAGAAGCACCAAAACCAAGTGCCACAAGTGAATCAATCACCGTGCGACTTGTGTTGGAAAGCGCCATCAAATCCGTCAGTATCCAGTAGTAGACAGAAACGCCAAGCAGTGCTCCACCCGCTACTAGTAGACCGGTAATCGCACCAGACTTAAACGCAACATCAAGGCCCGCGCCGAGGCTTTGACTTGCAGCTTGGGCTGTACGCACATTTGCGCGAACAGATACCAACATGCCGACAAAGCCAGCTGCACCCGACAGGACTGCGCCGACGGCGAATCCGATCGCGACGAGCCATCCGAGTAAATACCCGATGACCAGGAATGCCACAGCACCAACCATGCCGATGGTCATGTACTGACGTGCGAGATAGGCTTGAGCGCCTTCCTGAATGAAGCCCGCGATTTCCTGCATGCGGTTGGTACCGGCATCTGCGTTCATCACGGATCTGGAGGCCCAAGCTCCATAGACGATAGACAAAAGCCCTGCGGCGATTGCCAGGTAAAGAGGTGACATAATCCCTAATTCCTTTTGGTGAATTTAACTGTTGTTTTTCAAGCTGAACCCCTATCGGAGAAATCCGCACGGGTATTGTTACTGTTTGCAGCTTTTACGCCCGATTCAGAAGAATCTGGCTAAACCGTGGCGCACCCTAGCCACAAAGTTTCAAAGGTCAAGATTTTGTTGGAAATTCATGTGAACTGCGGGGTCTTGTGCGACCAATTGCCTAAGCCAAAGCTTTTTTCGTCCCCACGAGCCACCACAAACTGACAAGACAGGCTGCGGCAAGCGGAAATACCATCCAGTTCAAGAAGCCCCATCCGAAACTATTAAGCGCCAAACCTGACAGCAGGGACGCAATCGCAACGGAACCAAATACAACGAAATCGTTTGCTCCCTGCGCCAAATTTCTTTCTTCCGGCCGGTAGGTGTCCGTCACCATTGCCGTCGCACCAATGAAACCAAAATTCCAACCCAAGCCCAACAAAACCAGAGATCCCCAAAAGTGCATCAGTTGAACGCCGGCCAACGCAACAACCGCACATGCCATCAAAATGACCAGCCCGGTAGCAACAATTGTCTCCTTGCCAAAGCGGGCAATCAAGTTGCCGGTGAAAAAACTTGGCGCGAACATCGCCAATACGTGCCATTGGATACCCAAAGTGGATTGGTCGACAGAAAACCCGTGGTGGGTCATGGCTAATGGTGCCCCGGTCATCACGAACGACATCAATGCATAGGTGATGGTGCCGCAAAAAACCGCCACCAGAAAACGCGGCTGGGCGATAATTTTGGAGAGCGGCCTGCCGACGGGCTTTTCTCCGTCCACCTCACGCGTTGCCAGGTTGGATGGATTGAGAAACAGCAAAGCAATGAAGCTCAGAACGAAGAGAATCGTGGCGCAATAAAAAGTTCCTGCATACGGGGTGGGTGCAGCAAAATCGACGGTATTAATTGCCAGTTGCGGCCCAATTATTGCCGCTGCGATACCGCCGGCCATGATCCAGGAGATTGCCTTTGGCTTGAAATCCTGAGTACCGCGATCAGCTGCCGCAAAACGATATTGCTGGGTAAACCCACCCGCCAGACCATTCACCAGCAAGGCCGCACAGAAATACCAGAAATGATGCGCAACTATTGCGGTTCCTGCCAACAGCATGCCCAGAGCACCGATTCCGGTTCCTATCATAAAGCCCCGTTTGCGGCCAATTTTTCTCATGATGGCGTTGGCAATAATCGCACCAAACGCGACGCCAATATTGTAGGCAGTTACCGAAGCGGTCGCGAGGGATTTATCCGGTCCAAGCAGGAAAGATCCAACAACCGCGCCTAACGCAATGTTGATGGGGGCTGATGAGCCACCAAAGGATTGGCACACCAGATAAAGCAGAACGTTCTTGCGTGCGGCCGCATTCTCTTGGTCATCAGTAAGGGTGATGCTCAGTGATTTTCTCCAAAGTGTGTGTATCCGGATTTGGCAAAATTGACTTGCTTACCATCTGGGTCCAAAACTGTGACTCCAGCCCCTGCATTATCAAGTGTACCGATTCGGGTAATTTTCACATCAGATTGTGCGATAACTGTTTCAAACCCAGACAATTTGTTTGCGGGCACCGCAAACAGAATTTCATAATCATCTCCGCCAGTTACAGCGATTTTTTGAAAATCAGA
Source organism: Hyphomicrobiales bacterium (assembly GCA_021775415.1). Lineage (GTDB taxonomy): Bacteria > Pseudomonadota > Alphaproteobacteria > Rhizobiales > Rhizobiaceae > JAALLB01. Next base: position 49,411 of record JAJFHV010000010.1, read on the forward strand.
TTCACGGCGAATTAATCGCTCCAGAGCGTTGGAGCGAGGAATTGCATCCACCAGAATGGATGCTGAAACACCTGACGCAGTGCAGAGTTTGCCAAGGTCCGCAATCAATCCGTCAGATATATCCATTGCTGCGGAAGCAAACTCGCGAACTATGCCGGTCATTTCACAACGGGGTTGCGGTATTAGATAACGCTCTTCCAGATAAGACGCATCTTCAATACATACATCGGGTAGTTCACGCCGCCGCACCATCAATCCGGCTACCGCATCGCCTATCGTGCCAGTGACATAGAGCGCATCACCCACAGAACCGCCAAGTCTGGAAACGTACTCATTTGGTGCACTCTCCCCGATCGCAGTAATGGAGATCACGATTCCACCGCCACTTGCGAATGTATCACCGCCAGTCAACTTGATGTCGAACTCCGCAATGTCCTGCTCCAGCCCGCTCGCGAATGAAGCGACCCAGGCTTCCTCCCAGGAATCTGACAGACCAAGCGCAAGTGAGAAGTATTTCGGGACCGCACCTTTGGAGGCGAGGTCTGAAAGATTTACCCGCAGCGCTTTTCTGGCAATCAGATCGGGAGGATCATTGGGAAGAAAATGCACCCCTTCGGCAATTGCATCCTGGGTAATTACGAGGGATTTTCCTGTAGTTGGTGTAATCAGCGCCGCATCATCTTGCAGCCCGAAAGAACCCTCGTCTGCCAGCGGTGCGAAATAACGCTTTATCAGTGAAAATTCATCCGGTCTTTTTTTCACTTTTTGCCTTGTCCTTGAACTCTTCGGGCCGCAACTCACGAGCAATGGTATCAAGCACACCGTTTATCAAACGAGGTTCATCCTCTTCGAAGAACGCCTTTGCCACATCAAGGTACTCGGAAATGATGACACGAGCCGGCACATCGTTACGTTTCATCAATTCAAACACCCCTGCCCGCATCACTGAACGCAGAAGTGTATGGATGCGCGCAAGTGGCCAATCATCCGGCAGAGTTTTATGAATTTTTGGATCGAGTACCGTTTGCTCGGCAACCACACCAGCGACAATTCCCCGGAACCAGCCAATATCCGCCTCAAGATATTCGTCGCCATCGACCTCCTGGCCTATCCGCAGGTTTTCATACTCCTCGACAACTTCATTCGTGCGGACGTCAGATATATCCATCTGATACAGCGCCTGAACAGCGGCAAGCCGCGCCGCGCCGCGTTTGTTGGCACGTTTTGTGTCGACATCGGATTGTTCGGGCTTGATCATTGCATTATCCAATGTTGAATTTCTTTCGCATCGCAATCATTGCAAGCGCTGCCTTTGCTGCGCCGCCGCCTTTGTTCTTGTCTTTGATACTGGCGCGGGCCCAAGCCTGGTCACGGTTTTCAACCGTTTGAATGCCATTACCGATTGCCAGCCGCTTGTTTACCGACAAATCCATTATCGCACGGGCTGATTCATTCGATACAATTTCATAATGCGTTGTCTCACCGCGAATGACACAACCGATTGCCACATAGCCTTCATACTGCACATCTTTGGACTTGGCTGCCATGGCAATCGCAGCAGGAATCTCCAGAACGCCCGGCACGCTGACATGATCGAAGGTTGCTCCGGCATTGTCCAACTCGGCTTTTACACCAACCAGCAATTCGTCGGAAATATCTTCATAAAAGCGCGCATCAACAACCAGTAGATGGGTATTCTTTGCCATAAGGCACTCCTGTCAATCTCTCGACAGGACAAAGCATGTGGTGATGCTGAAATGCAAGCAGGAAGTTGGCCCTTCTGGGTCAACCTTCAATTTGTTGCAGGATACGGTTGTGCACATTTTCATCATTACCCAATGGAATGTGTGATGAGCGTATCTTGAAGCTGGATATTTCTGTCGTGCTATTGCCACGCTTTAATTTTAAGGGAGCGCCGATACAATCCAGATTGGTGCAGACAAAGTTGTCCGCGGTTTTCACGTTTGGCTTGACCTTGCTCGGCATCGGACCATCAACTGTTCCAAGATAGTGAACCGCAATGCCCTTGCGATCCAACTCGGATGCGATTGAGGTTACAACATTCACCCCATAGCTGATGCCAATCAAATTAATCTCCACATTGGGATCGATTGCATGGGTTTGCTCGATATCCCGCATAACCCTTGAGCGGATCACGGTTGAGCCTTCCAGCGGCGTCGCATAGCTGTAAAGCGTGGAACCCGGAATTTTTTTGGAAAGATTGGTGAACCCGTATCCAATAAAAGGAACAGCGCTTGCCAAACCGTTAAGCAAATAGGTTTTGCGGATGCGCGGAAGCGGTTGGACATTGGATTCTGGGTCAATCAATTCAGTGCCGGAATAGGTCGAAATCACCGATGCGGTCTGCAGCTCCGTATCGGGTTCGGTTGCGGCCACCGGATCAACTTGAGCGACCGCAGACTTATCCATATATGCCGGATCAATTGTAGACGCCACCACATCTGGTTGCGGAGTATCAGCAACTGGCTGCACCACCGATGGATATGAACCCGCCGGTTCATAAGTCGCTGTTTGATAACTGGATTGGTCAATATCTGCTGTTGGTGTCAGGCTCAGACCATCAGATCCAGATACACATGCAGAAAGGGAAAACGCCAGACTGACGACAAACGCAGGAACTACTCGTGAACGCATAACTTGATCCTGATAACAACGCATAACAGCGTCATTATTGGCGGACTGTGGTTAATATTTGGCAAAAATCTGGTTTTATTGCGCATCAGCCAATCGAGCGGCGTATCGCGCAAGCTGGTCAACCTCCAGATTTATCCGATCGCCCACTTTACGCTCACCCCATGTAGTGACCTCAAGTGTGTGGCGAATGAGAAGAACATCGAACCGATTATCCTCGACACCATTTACCGTAAGAGAGGTACCGTCGAGCGTAACGGACCCTTTTGGTGCAATGAATTTTGCAAGTTCAACAGGTGCATCGAGCGTAAATCGAACCGCATCTCCCTCGTCCTTGCGTTCCACAATTTGTGCGATGCCGTCCACATGACCGGATACCAGATGGCCACCCAGTTCATCGCCATGTTTCAAGGCTCGTTCAAGATTAACGCTGTCACCAGGCCCAAGAGCTCCAAGCGTCGTCAATCGCAACGCTTCTTCCCAGGCTTCGACTTCGAACCAGCTGTTGCCCTTTTCAACAACGGTCAGACAACACCCCGAATGCGAAATCGACGCACCAATATCAATTGTTGGGGTGTCATAGATGGTTGAAACCCGGAAGCGCTTACCTTGCGGTAAAGCTTCAATCTGGTCAATTTTGCCTATGTCGGTAACGATCCCGGTAAACATTCAGCCAGCCACCTTACAAAGTCTCAAACAAAGATCAGAACCAAATCGCAATTCTTCGCGAATTTCAAATCCTTCCGGCAAGTTATCCGGCGTGAATGGTGCAATCACCGCATCTTTTGGAATATTTGTGACTTCAGGTTCACCGCCAACATACAGCATGATTTCATCGACCAGGTTTTCCTTGAGAAAACTTTCAGCAACCTTCGAGCCGCCTTCGACCATAACGGATTGAATGCCTTTGGCGGCCAGATCATCCAGTAGCTCTGGGAGCGCAATATGCGCACCATCCAACTCACACGCCAACCGGCTTACGCCGTGTTTTGCCAACATGTCCTGCCAATTCCGCGCTACATCATTGGGTGCAATAGCGAAGGTTGGTAACGCATGGGCTGAACTCACCAATTGATGCTGCGCTTCAAGCAGCGCTCCTGCATCCAGCACCACACGGATCGGCGAACGCGCTTCCAATCCAGGCAAACGACAGGTCAGCCCCGGATCATCCGACAACACAGTGCCAATGCCAACAAGAATTGCATCATGTCGTGCTCGCATCAAATGGGTTTGAGCTTTGGATTCTGATCCGGTAATTCTCACCTGTTGCTTGTCGCGAACGCCCATTACCCCTTCATTGGTCATTGCCAGTTTGAGTGTCACGAAGGGATTGTTGCTGCTGCGCATTTTCAAATACCCCTGCATAACCCGCGACGCAGCGTTGCCGCCATCAATCTGGACGACTTCAATGCCAGCATTCTCCAACGTGGCATGCCCCTTGCCATTCACACGGGCGTCCGGATCAACGATTGCCGTCACAACCCGGGTAACGCCTGCGTCAATCAAGGTCTGCGCACAAGGCGGTGTGCGACCATGATGAGCGCAGGGTTCAAGCGTCACATATGCCGTTGCGCCTTTCGCCGAGCTCCCCACCTCTGCCAGAGCAATCGGCTCCGCATGCGGACGGCCACCACGTGCAGTGATGCCAGAACCGATGATGTAAGACCCCTCTCCATCATCGCGCACCAAGAGGCAGACAACAGACGGATTTGTGCCCGTCATCCCCTCATGCCTACGCGCAAGCCGCAACGCGGCATCGAGATACCGGCGGTCAATTGCAGCTGAGTTTTCGTCGTTTGAATTCATTGGGGTGGTATGGCGGAAAACTGTGAGATTGGGAAGATCGGGCGAGACTTAGCGTTAATGCTGCGCCGGACTTACACAAGCGCTGATAACAGATTTCAGGAGTCCGCTGTCTCGGTGGCATTCGATATCTCGTCGCGAATATTTTCACCATAACCGAAGATTGAGGGACCTCCGCCGGTGTGAATGAATACTAGATTTCTTTCCGGCTTTTGCTCAGCGCTTTGTAACATCGCCGCGAAGGTCTTGGCCGTATAGACAGGATCAAGGATCAAACCCTCCATTCTAGCCGCTATCCGCATGGCTCGATGCGCCAGCGGACCAGCAATGCCGTATTGTGGCGCAAGAAATTCATCTGTCAGAACCAAATCACTGTCTTTAACCGGGTTAGGCTGGCCGAGCAGTTCGGCGATTTGTTTGAACCGCTCGAGCATACGCGGACCTTGTTGATCCGCACCTCGACGAACACAAACTCCAGTAACCGGGATAGCGCAACCTATTACCCGTAAACCGTACACCAGGCCACCATGGGTGTTACCCGATCCGGAGGGCACAAAAATCTCATCGGGCAGAAACCCCAATTGTTTGAATTGTGCAACCAGCTCAAACGCAGCCTCGATGTAGCCCAAAGCACCCAGCGGGGGATGGGAGGGGTGCATCGGCACAATGTACGGTGTTTTGCCTTCTGCCTTAAGTGAGGCTGCAATCTCTTTCAGGTTTTGATCAGCGCCCTCTTCATTTTCCCCTTCCGGGAAATAATGAAGTGTCGCCCCAAGCATTTCATTGAGCAGGACATTACCCGACCGCTTGTATTCCGGGTCATCTTTTGGAACGCGGTCTTCCAGTTGAATGTGGCATGCAAGGCCTAGCTTGCAGCATGCGGCAGCAGCCGTTCGGACAAAATTTGACTGGACCGCACCGGTCAGCAGTATGGTGTCTGCCTTCTGGGTAAGCGCCTCGCCCAGATAATATTCCAGTTGACGCACCTTGTTTCCGCCGAAGGCCAAGCCGTTGCAGTCATCCCGTTTGACGAGAACCGACTTCGCACCAATGTGCTGTGCCAAATGAACCTGTGGTTCGAGTGGTGTGAATGTATCCCACAATTGCACTTTGGGAATTTTGGCTAATGCATCCATGCTTTTGTTATACCCGAGATTTCATAATGCTAAAGCAGACATCACGATAAGCGGGATCATTCCCTACTCTTCGTCGTCTCCGCTCAGTTCGCTCAAAAATCCTTCAAAGTCCTTGGCTTCCTGAAAATCACGATAAACGGAGGCAAAGCGCACATAGGCGACTTCATCGACCTGTTTGAGACCTTCCATTACCAGACGCCCGATTTCATCGGAGGGAATATCGCCCTCCCCTTGGGATTCCAGCTGGCGAACGATGCCCGTGATCATCCGATCTACCCGTTCGGGATCGAGATCACGTTTTCGGATTGCCGTTTGCACAGAACGGGTAAGCTTATCGCGATCCAGCGGCACCCGCTTGCCAGACTTCTTGAGCACCATGAGCTCTCTCAATTGAACGCGCTCAAAGGTTGTAAACCTGCCTCCGCAATCAGAACACACTCGCCGACGGCGAATGGAATTCCCGTCCTCAGTGGGGCGGGAATCCTTTACCTGCGTATCTGCATTCGAACAGTAGGGACAACGCACCTCAGCTCCTCCAGGCCTTAAACTACATGTACGAATACATTGGGAAACGATCTGTAAGCTCAATCACCTTGGCTTTCACGGCCTGCTCTACCGCATCATTGCCTTCGTCGGAATTGGCGGCTTTCAAACCATCCAGAACTTCCGAAATGAGATTGCCAATTTCAGTAAATTCAGCTTCGCCGAACCCACGCGATGTGCCGGCAGGTGTACCAAGACGGATACCCGAGGTTACAAACGGTTTTTCCGGATCAAACGGAATACCGTTCTTGTTACAGGTGATATTCGCACGGCCCAAGCCCGCCTCGGCACGTTTGCCGGTGGCATTTTTCGGACGTAGATCAACCAGCATCAAGTGGTTGTCCGTTCCGCCGGAAATAATATCAAGACCATTTGCAATCAGGCTTTCAGCCAATGCATGGGCATTTTTCTTGACCTGTTGCGCATAGGTTTTGAATTCAGGTTTCAGGCATTCACCAAATGCAACCGCCTTAGCTGCAATCACATGCATCAAAGGTCCGCCCTGCAATCCCGGGAACACGGCCGAATTCATTTTCTTTGCGATGTCCTCGTCATTTGACAAGATCATGCCACCGCGTGGGCCACGCAAGGATTTGTGGGTTGTTGTTGTAACCACATGCGCATGCGGAATGGGTGACGGATGTACACCAGCAGCGACAAGGCCTGCAATGTGAGCCATATCCACCATCAAGTAAGCACCGATGGAATCTGCAATCTTACGGAAAGCTGCCCAGTCCCATTCGCGTGAGTAAGCCGTACCGCCAGCAATAATCAGTTTTGGCTTTTCAGCTTCAGCAATTGCCGCGATTTCTTCCATATCCAGACGCTCGGTCTCTTTGTTGACGCCGTATGAGACAACGTTGAACCATTTACCGGACATGTTGACCGGTGAACCATGGGTAAGGTGACCACCAGAATTGAGGTCAAGGCCCATGAATGTATCACCCGGCTGCAACAGTGCGAGGAATACTGCCTGGTTCATCTGGCTGCCTGAATTTGGCTGAACATTTGCAAAATTGCAGCCAAACAATTCCTTTGCCCGCTCAATCGCCAAAGTCTCAGCCACATCTACAAAATGGCAACCACCGTAATAGCGTCGTCCTGGATAACCCTCGGCATATTTGTTGGTCATAATCGAGCCTTGGGCTTCCAAAACCGCCCGTGAGACGATGTTTTCTGAAGCGATCAATTCGATTTCATGACGTTGACGGCCAAGTTCATTCTGGATTGAACCGAAAATATCCGGATCAATCTCGCTCAAAGGTGCATTGAAAAATGTATCTAGGTTACTGGCCATCTCTATCCCCGTTCTGTGTTTTTTGCGCCATGCTTCAAGTTTCGCTACAGCGCTACGGTTTTCGTAAAAGTGGCAGATAGCATACACGCAACGAATCCCAAACGGGAAATGCCCCGATTTACGGGGCAAATGGGCGCAGTCAAGATTGAATGAGTTTACTGAAGTGCCAGCTCTTCAACGCCATCACGGCGATAAATATCGTCGCGGAACTGGACAACACCATTCTTGGTAGACCAAGCGGTGACATAGGACCAATAAACCGGAATTGCTTCAGCAAGTTTTATATCGACACGTTCACCGCTCTCGATGGTGCGTTCGATTGTGCGGCGGGTCCAACCGGTAGTGTCTTTGGCAAGCCAGGTGATGAGGTCACGAACATTTTGAACCCGGACGCAACCGGAAGATTCAAATCGCAGCAATTTTGAGAAAATGCTCTGTTGCGGTGTGTCGTGCATGTACACTGCATGGGGATTTGGAAAATTGATTTTCACCGAACCCATCGCGTTAATCTTGCCGGGATCCTGGCGGAACATGTAGTCCACCGCTTCATCGGTATTCCAGTCAATGGTTTCCGGTGGAATTTCGTCCCCATTGGGTGCAAATATCCGGATCGAATTGCGGGTCAAATATTCCGCGTCTTTCTGCATCAGCGGAATAAGGTCTTTTTTGACAATCGATACAGGTGCAGTCCAGAACGGGTTAATGTTCAACTCATAGATTTTAGAGTTGAGTACGGGCGACTGCCGATCAATCTTGCCAACGATTGCAGTATGGCGTGTAGCAACCTTACCATATTCAACCGCTTCAATTTGCGCTGCCGGAATGTTCACCATCACATACCGCTCACCCAGAAAACCGGACATTGAACGCAGTCGAACAAGATTTGTCTCCAACTGGCCCAGGCGAATTGAAGAAGGAATGTTCATTGCTGCAAATGAGTATCTTCCCATCACGCCATCTGGCGGTAGTCCATGTCGAGCCTGAAATCGCTTAACGCCGCCATCTACCCAGGTATCAAACACATCTGAATTACCTGAATTTTTGGCAAGGTCACCGGAGATAATCAACCGATCACGCAGTACTTTAACACTTCGCGATTGAACACCAAGACGAAGCTTTTTGTTTGCCGGCACAACCGGCCAACCACCATTTGCCGTAATGTCTCGATATTCGGCTATTGCACGTTCGATGAATACCGGTGTTTGGGTTGAAAAAATCGGAATATTGGTTGCAGCAAGCTTTGCATCACCCTTGCGCGCATCGAACTGGTCATTCCACGCACCGCGATTGGCAGATTTCAAAATGCCGGTGATGGGGTCCTGCGCCAATGCAGGGTGTAGTGTCGTGCTCCCGCCGGCAAGTGCCGCCAGTCCAGTTAGAAAACTTCGACGCTTCAAGTTATAATTCTTTGCCAATTTTCGTTTTCCGCACTGATCTATCGATTTGGGGCTTTTCGATTCACCCGGTCATCATGCTATTTAGGTTGTGTCCGATAAGCCAACAAGGTTAATTTTTCAGTAACCATGTTTGAGCTGCCCAGACTACGACCCTTTGAAGTCATCAAGGGTTGCCAATTAGCCCCGTTATTTAGCAATTCTCACAGGTTTATGGCCAATTGGTGTCAAAAATGAAGAAGGCCCGCCGGATAGACGAGCCTTCATCAAATTGCTGTGAGTTAGAAAAAACTCGGTGATCAGAGCCTGTAGAGGATCTGATCAGTCCAAAAACGCTCAAGGCGCTGAAGCGACTTGTTCATGCGGGAAAATTCTTCACCGCTTAGACCACCGACTTGTTCAATCGAACCAATATGGCGCTCATAGAGGTCGTGGACGATTCCGGCGATCTCCTTGCCTGAATCAGTCAGACTTACACGCACCGAACGACGGTCTACGCGGGAACGCTCATGATTGATAAAACCTTGATCGACCAGTTTCTTCAAATTGTAGGAAACGTTTGATCCAAGATAATAACCACGCGAACGCAATTCACCGGCAGTCAACTCTGAGTTTCCAATATTGGAAAGAAGAAGTGCCTGCACAGGATTAATGTCGCTGCGGCCGTTGCGATCGAATTCATCCTTAATAACATCCAGAAGACGGCGATGAAGCCGCTCAACCAATGTAAGGGATTCGAGATATAGGGGCTTTACGTCACCTTCATGCGAAGGTTCAATTGCCTTTCCCACCAATTCGAGATTGTTGTTCATTATGCTATGCCTCACTGTTATTGGCGGGATTGTTTCCTCCCGCTCAAGACAAAACATACGGCAATCGTCTAAAATTCGAATTAAAACATTAGATTAATTTCCGGTTACCAGAAACGTCCAATTGTTTCGGTTCGGCACACCAAAAATCAACCATAATTCCAGTCGCTACCTATCCGCTGTACAGTTTTTCCGCGCGCCGTAGCAACACAACTCGCACTAGTCGAAGTGCAAGATAAAGCAGAATCCCGGAAATATGAAAAACTACCAGCATCTGAGCCCCACCAAACAGATGAGCAAAGGCAGCGTACATTATCACTTCGATTGCCAATGTTGTAACCCACACCACTATTCCCCAGGAAAACAATCCCCAAAGACCAAGCCCAGTTACAGGATAAAGCACTGCAAGAACCGCTACCGCAATTCGCCAATAATTCGGCATGGTGTCAAATCGAAACAATTCACCTTCGTAAAAGCCGATAATTCTCAACCAGTACTGAATTGCGAAAATCACAAAAAACAGGGCAATCATCCTGAGAAACAGCATGGTGAGCAAGTCAACAATTTCAACGCCAGTTCGAGTGTTTTTTTGAGCATCCATTATTTGGTTCGGCCGCCTCCAAAATTGTTACTATTCTATAGGCAATCTGGTGTTCTGCGGCAATCAACACAGCAGACAGGGTTGCAAAGCCACAAAAACCATGGCTCAAAAGTACAAACCGCAGGGAAGCGACGTACCATGAAACGAAGTGTCGATGAAATTACCGGTAACCGGCGCATGCGCAGGAATCGCCGCTTTGAATGGACACGGCGACTGGTTCGTGAAAATCGCCTCTCGACTGACGATCTGATCTGGCCGGTTTTTCTTTGCGAAGGCAAAGGGGTAAGTGAGCCGCTGGCGGCAATGCCTGGAGTATCACGGCATTCGGTAGACCGTATTGCAGGTGAAGCAAAACGTGTGGCTGCATTAGGTATCCCGGCCATTGCAACCTTCACCAATGTTGATCTGGGAAAACGAGATATGGAGGGATCAGAAATTCTCAACCCCGATAATCTCGTGAATGAAGCTACAAAGGCCATCAAGGACGCCGCCCCGGATGTTGGCGTCATCACTGACGTAGCGCTTGATCCATTTACCAGTCATGGGCACGACGGGATTTTGCGCGACGGTATAATTGTTAATGACGAAACCGTGGAGCAAATTTCAAAAGCTGCGGTTTTGCAGGCGCAAGCGGGCGCAGATATCGTTTCAGCTTCTGAAATGATGGATGGTCGAATCGGAGCTATCCGCGACGCGCTTAATGATGCCGGGTTTCAGGATACCGGCATTCTTGCCTACACAGCCAAATACGCATCGGTGTTTTATGGCCCCTACCGGGAAGCTGTGGGCACAGATCAAATGCTAAAGGGCGACAAGCGGACCTATTTCATGGATCCCGCCAACACGGATGAGGCAATCCATGAGGCGGAACTGGACATTGCAGAAGGCGCAGACATGATCATGGTGAAACCAGGCATGCCTTACCTCGATATCATTCGCCGGTTGAAAGACGAGTTTGGCGTACCGACGTTCGCCTATCAGGTCTCCGGCGAATACGCGATGATCATGGCCGGTGGTAAAATGGGATTTCTGGATGAAGAACGCGCAATCCTTGAAAGCATGACTGCTTTCAAACGCGCCGGTGCAGATGCAATCCTGACTTATTTCGCACCTCGGGTGGCTGAAATTTTAAACGACGCCTAATACCTTATTTGAACTCTTCCTCGCGAGCATCAGTCTGGTCATAAATTGACTGAAGGAAGTTGGTAATGACAAGCCGTATCTCGTAGGGAATGTCATCATGCCTGCCTAGAAGAAGACCGGACCAGGTGAAATCTGGCGCTTCAGTCCAAGCCTGCACTTCTGGTTCGAGATTTGGCATGACGATTTCGGAATCAAATTCTATTTTTTGATAAATTTCCGCCGCTCCTGGAACAACCAGACAATCGCCAATTGCCAAATTGCGTACAGGCACAAAACTGGCGCTCGGTGCAATCCGGGAAGTTTCCAGCGCGGTTCGAACCGAGGGAACACTTGGATCAACAATGTGATGGATCGTAATTTCCACACCGGCTTCCGCAGCACCTTCCTCAAAATTTATCTCTTTGAAAATAGAAAAGAACCGCGTCAGCATATCCGCAGAAAGATCAACGACGTGGTCTCGCTCAGGTTCTGCAAGCACGCCGTCGAACAACTTCAACTGGTCACCAACCTTTGCGAGGTCCAGCATCAATGTTTTGCTCGGAAACCGGGTAACGACCGAATTTCCTGACAGGTCAGTATCGTAAATTTTCGGGCCCCTTGGATCGCGCAAATGCAACAAATCCGAGTACAAACGGGAAATCATGGTTTTCCCGTTTTTTGCCTGGTCCGAGCAGGTGATATAGAGGGCGTAAGCCAGACCGTCCTCCTACTGTGAGACTGATGCTTGGCCGTTCTTGAAGCTCAGCCTATTCGTCGTCGGAATTTTCGTCGGAATTTTCTGATGAAATTGATGTCGATTCCCGGGCAGCATCCATCACCCATTTAACGACTTCCAGCTTTTCAAACTCGACATCAATGTCAGAAAGCCATTTTCGGACATAACCGCGAAGAACGAATGAGAAATTTGAAGCGGCACCCTTGGCATTGATATTCGACACAAAGTTAGAATAGGTAACCCCGGCTAGGTCGACCTGCTCATAAGCCATTTCGTTGAGCTTCGGAACTTCAATCTCACGTGCATTGGCGAGGTTCGCGAAATACTTTTTATAGGTCCGTTCATCCCACTCAAAGAAATTGGTTTCATTGATAAAGTTGCGGGCAACAACATACGCTATTCCGTCGGTGTATTTTGCCACCTCTCCCATTTCATCGAGAGAGGCGATTGCCGGGCCAACCACATGAACAAGTGCAAGATTAAATTCGCCGTTGCGGGCTGCTTCAAGCACACCAATCTTTTCAAAAGTATCGAGGGCTGTCGAAAGGTTGCCGGCTTTCAAGTCAACAATTGTAACTTTGATATCTGAAGTGGTGAGGGTGTCCAACACCTTCATCTGTGAGGCCACATCACCCAGATCGATAATTTCTGAAATACCAGGATAAAACCGATGCAGGGTTCCGCGTGGATTTTCTGTATCGAATGCACGCACCAATATGTTTTTGCGATGCAAAAAATCAAGCAATGCACGTGCAATTGTAGTCTTCCCCACGCCACCTTTGTCTGCGCCTACAAGAATGATTGTATGTTTCATTGAATTACCCTGTCTTTACTTTACTCATACCAGTTGCCCCGCCAGCCACCGTTTATGAGGAATAATACGGCTAAAAGCTACCCGGAAAAAAGAAATGCCCTAAAAAGCCAGTTGTTTCAATGGGTGTCACAATTTTAACGAACCAGTCGAGTGTCGCGAAAAAGATTTGAAACCAGGCCAATTCACCCCCACATATCGAGTGCATGTCTGGATAAAGTCCAGAACACACAGGAGGATCTCAAATTGTCCCAGGCGCTTGAAAATTCTGAAATTGAAGCAGGATCAGCCCGGTTTGATGAAGTTCGCCGCCGCCGGATTGCGGCGTTCTGCGTGGACTATCTTCTAATCGCCATCATCATCGCGATTGGCGGCGCAATTGTTTTTGTATTGGGGCTGCTAACCCTCGGGCTCGGTTGGATATTGTATGCCGGTTTGGTGCCGCTGGTGGCAATCATCTACTTTGGCTACACCATCGGCGGACCAGATCACGCTTCACCAGGCATGAAAATGTTTTCAATCAAGCTTGAAACACTGGATGGCAAGCGAATCGACTTTTTGCTCGCTGCAATTCACACGGTGCTGTTTTGGGCCGGAAATGCCATAATCTCACCGTTGATATTGGCCGCATCTTTTTTTTCCAAACGCAAGCGGTTGCTTCATGACTTGCTACTTGGAACAGTAATTGTGCGATCGGACAAGTGAACATCCCGAACCGAGATGTTGATTTCTAATCGGTATCCCTCACATCGCCAGGGCGTACATTCGACATCTTCTCATACGCAGGCAGTTCTCGATCCATGTGATCCCATGAAACTGCGCTGCTTGTGAAAATTACCATTTTTGGCTCAGCGATTTCCGGGTCGTCCATCGAGGAGGTACGTATAACAAGCAAACCTTCAAGCCCTTCGCGTGTATGATAAATCGCGCTTCCACATTTTGAACAAAAGTATCGGTGAATTTGGTTCCCACTATCTGCCGTTCGCGAGAACTTGGTAACCTTACCAGACAGCTTGAATGCGGTGTCTGGGACAACCGTATGAGTTGCATGGCCGGTTCCACCGATTTTCCTGCAATCTGCGCAGCAGCAGTGAACCGTTGTTATGGGTTCAGCAGAAGAAATGTAGCGTACCGCTTCACAAAGACATCCTCCCACAAAAACAGTAGGCATTGTAAAACTCCCATCACCAAACGACACTTTTGATTGCTACCAAACATCTATACAACATCAAACATCACTACCCTTCCACAATTCACAATGCCTTGCTATCATTTGCGCCGACGGAAATGATCCGTTGCTTGGAACAGGTAATGACGAAACACTCGCTTGATACGCCGCAATTTTATCTGACGGCGCCTGCCCCCTGCCCCTATCTGGAGGACCGGGAAGAGCGCAAGGTGTTTACCCATCTGGTGGGTGAAAAGGCGCGTCAGGTAAATGACATGCTTACCCAAGGTGGGTTTCGTCGCTCGCAAAACATTGCGTATCGACCAGCATGTGAGGGCTGCAGGGCTTGCGTTTCGGTTCGTGTCATAGTTGATCAATTCAAACCAACCCGTTCGTTCAAGCGCATAATGGATGCCAATAAAAATCTGGCTGGTGAAAAATTGCCACCCTCACCATCCTCGGAGCAGTTTTCATTATTTCGGAAATACCTGGATGACCGACACATCACTGGCGGCATGGCACAGATGACGGCACTCGACTACGCAATGATGGTTGAGGACAGTCATGTGGACACCATGCTGATTGAATATCGCAAGCGTGGCCCGGATACCGCAATTACCAAACGCGGCGAAGGTCCGTTGATAGCGGCAACACTCACGGATGTGCTCGCGAATGGCTTATCGATGGTTTACAGCTTTTTCGATACGGATTTACAAAACAAAAGCCTTGGCACCTACATGATCCTTGATCATATCAAACTGGCCCGCAAGATGGGCTTGCCGTATGTCTATCTAGGCTATTGGGTCGATGGTTCGCGCAAGATGGAATACAAGACCCGCTTCCAGCCTCAGGAGCATTTGACGGTTACCGGCTGGGAGCGTCGCTAGGCATCTCGAAAACTCCACTTTCTTTTTTGCTTGCCGCTTAGCTTAATCCGTCGGATAAGCGCACAAATTATTGCGGGTATTTTCTTGGCGCATCTTCAAACACGTTCCGGCTTTGGCATTGTGCTCGCGCTCATCGGCGGGTTGATGATCTCTATCGATGTACCGCTGATCCGGCTGGCACTCAGTGACCCCTGGCTGGTTATGGTATGTCGCGGTGCGGGGCTTGCTGGTGTGCTGGGCCTTGTATTGGCATTCGGTCGCCATTGGACGGACACTCCTCCAAATCCCTTTGACGATCCGGACTGGGTGATTGTTGGCATTCTTTTCGGCGCGACCAGCATCCTCTTTACACTGGCGGTTTTTCACACCTCGACTGCAAATCTCGTGTTTATCCTGGCGTTCAATCCGATGATGGCGGCGGTGATGGCCTGGTGGCTGATCGGTGAAAAACCGGACTTCGTTACCTGGTCTGCAATCTTCCTGACAATGCTGGGCGTGGCTATCATCGTCAGTGACGGGTTGGCGGGCGGTACTCTGTACGGCGATCTGGCCGCGCTTGGCTGTGCCTGCATACTTGGCCTGTCAATCGTGTTGGCCAGAAAGAGCGGCAAGGATATGTCTTTGTCTCCGGTGATGGGCGGTATGTGTTCCGGTCTGTTTGCGCTTCCACTTGTGATTGTCTATTCCGGTTGGCCGCAGGGCGTGGGTTGGCTTGTAGTAGATGCCTTTATACTGATGCCAATTGCCGGTTTCTGCATGTCACTTGCACCACGATTTATTCCAGCACCGCAAGTTGCGATGTTCTTCCTGCTGGAGACGGTTCTTGCACCAATCTGGGTGTGGTTGATTTTCGCTGAAATCCCGACCGACAAAACCTTGGTCGGTGGATTGATCGTAATGCTGGCAATTGCCGGGCATAGTCTTTGGAAATTGACACGCCCCAGTCGTACGATTGTTGCTGCTGCCTAAGCCTCGTCTTCTTCTACAATCCAGGGCTCGGCTTTGCCTGCCTCGTCCCACTCAATCCATGCGGGCAATGCCTGCATCGCCTGGGTGTAACGCTTCACTTGATCGGCATTACTCAGGCAATAGATTTCAAGACGATTTACAACTGGTGCATACATGGCGTCGGCGTTGCAAAATTCACCAAACAGAAATGGCCCACCAAATTTTTGCAAGCACTCGTCCCAGATTTGCTCAATCCGCGCGACGTCATTTCTCGCACGCTCCGACACTTGCAAGAGTTCACGTCTGCGTGCCCAATTGGTCGGGCACTCGCGACGCAATCCCTGAAACCCGCCATGCATTTCGTGGGAAATAGCGCGAGCAGTGGCGCGAGCCGTGATATCTTCCGGCCACAGCTTTCGTTCGGGTAATTTGTCAGCCGCATATTCCAGAATTGCCATTGATTCCTGCACGGTTAAATCCCCATCAACCAGACATGGTACTTTTCCGGTGGGTGAAAATTCATCAAAATGTGCATTGCCGGTTGCCATTTCAAACGGCACCACCACCTCCTCAAACTCGATATCCTTGACGCGCATGCCAATCCACGGACGCAGGGACCATGATGAATATTTCTTGTTACCGATGTAGAGTTTCATGATCGTCCCCTGTTTGCCCGAGTTGCTTCCCGACACCAAACTAGATGGCTAACAATATCAATGAAAACAATTGTTTGTTATGAAGCCCATTGCGATGGCTTATCAACCAGATGCTTGCACACCGCCCAGAAAATCCCCAATATCGCCGAGACAGTCACCACCATTTTGCGGCCGCTCATCAATGGTCTTCCAAACCTCTTCCTTGGCAAAAATTGCGAACATCACCTCACACCGCTGTCGCGTTTCGCCATCAACTTCCTTCCTATCAAAATTTAGCTCAAAGCGGGAAGGTTGTGGTTCATCCTCGGGCCAGGTCACGGTTAAATATCGTGTTTCACCGGATTTGATCAGCGGATCCTCAATCGAACCTTGCAGTTCGACAATTCGCTCTCCGTAGAAAATGTGCACGTATTTGATTACTGCAGTTGCACGGCCCTTGTTGGCTATCAAAACCGAATATCCTTTGGCCGTTGAGCCAACGCGCTCCAACCTGATGTCGGTTACCGGCGTGATGAATTCTTTCACGGGCTCAAGAATGATCCCCGCCGTGGCAACACCAGCCAGAAAAAATGAAACAACCGTTGTGGTGAAAGTGAAGTGCCTGCGCCAGTTTTGAAAAGACCCGCAGGACCTGCATTTGGATGCGTCTGATGGCATAAGCCCCAGACAGTCTCGGCAATGTTTTTCGGTGTCGGCCATGATAAGCTCCCTTGAGTTTACTGGCCAAACCTCCCGTTCTTTGGAAACCCCTTGGGTGCAACTCGGCCAGCTTGTGCGCGATCGCCAACGTACTCTTTTAGTTCATCCAGGCTGCGTGTGTGGATACGCCCGGCAGAATCTTCCCACGTCAGACCCTCGCTTCCGGTAAAGACACGAGCATCCTTTATGCCGCCATCCTTGTATTTTTGCAAACGTACACCCTTGCCGCGGGTCATCTCTGGCACCTCAGCGAGCGGGAAAATCAACAGCTTGCGGTTCTCACCGACCACAGCCAGTTTGTTACCCGCGACAGGAACGCAGATGACGGCCTCTACGGGTTGCTTGACGTTCAGTACCTGCTTGCCTTTTCGAGTATTGGCAACAACATCTGCTTCGGGCACGACGAAACCATTACCCAGCGTAGACACGACCAACAGCTTGCGGTCCTGCTCAAACTTAAAGGCAGCAATGACATCGGTATCATTGTCCATATCCACCATCACACGAACCGGTTCACCATGACCGCGGCCGCCGGGTAGTTTGTCGGCATTGAGCGTATAAAATTTGCCGCTGGTTGTAAAAAGGATCACCTTGTCAGTGGTCTCGGCATGGAAGGCGGTTGTGAGCTTGTCGCCTTCCTTGAAGGTGAGGCTATCAAAGTCAACCACATGGCCCCGCATGGCCCGGATCCATCCCTTGTTGGACAGGACTATGGTTACAGGTTCTTTTTCAATCATCGCCTGCTGGATGTGTTCAATATCGTGTTCTGGTGCGTCGCCAAATTGCGTACGACGTTTGCCGAGTTCGGTATCAGGGCCAAACTGCTTCCTGACCTCACTGATGTCATGCCTCAACACGGCCCACTGTTTGTCTTCCGACGCTAGCAGAGCCTCAATCTCGATCTTTTCTGCAGTGAGTTTTTCATTCTCCTTGACGATCTCGATTTCCTCGAGCTTCGCCAAAGAACGCAGCCGCATGTTGAGAATTGATTCAGCCTGCAAATCTGTCAGATCGTATTTTGCAATCAGCTTTTGCTTGGGCCCATCCTCATGACGGATTATGCGGATCACCTCATCGATGTTGAGATAAGCAACAAGCAGGCCACCCAGAATTTCAAGCCGCCGGTCGATCTGCCCCAACCGGAATTTAGAGCGACGGACCAATACATCACGGCGGTGCTCCAGCCATTCGCGCAGCACATCGCGCAGCGACATCACCTTTGGTACCTTGCCACCGGAAAGCACATTCATGTTGAGCGAAACGCGGGATTCCAGCTCCGTCAGGCGGAACAGTGATTCCATCAGGATTTCTGCGTCTACCGAGCGGGATTTCGGCTCCAGCACAATACGAACATCTTCAGCGGATTCATCGCGGATATCACCCAGCAATGGCAGCTTGCGATTGAGCAGCAGTTCGGCGGTTTTCTCGATCAGTCGGGATTTTTGCACCTGATAAGGGATTTGGGTAATGACAATTTGATAACCACCGCGCCCGGTGTCTTCTTTTGTCCACTCAGCGCGAACCCGGAAAGACCCCCTGCCCGTTTTATAGGCTTCCATAATCGAAGCCTGATCATCAACGATCACGCCACCGGTTGGAAAATCCGGACCCTGCACAAAACTCATCAACTTATCGATGCCGGCATTCGGGAACTTGATGAGATGCATTGCTGCATCGCAAAGCTCGGCGGCGTTGTGTGGCGGGATCGATGTCGCCATACCAACGGCAATCCCCGAAGAGCCATTGGCCAGCAGATTTGGAAAGGCGCCAGGAAGAACGATTGGTTCTTTGTCTTCCTCATTGTAGGTGAGGCGAAAATCAACCGCATCCTCGTCAATCCCCTCAAGTAGAAGGGTCGCGACCTCGGTCATGCGGGCTTCGGTGTAGCGATAGGCAGCGGCATTATCACCATCGATATTACCAAAGTTACCCTGACCATCGATCAACGGATAACGCTGGGCGAAATCCTGTGCCAACCGTACCAAGGCATCATAGACGGCCTGATCGCCGTGCGGGTGAAACTTACCAATTACATCACCAACAATACGGGCACACTTCTTGAAGCCGGTATTCGGATCCAGCTTCAAAATCCGCATCGCATGAAGAATGCGGCGGTGGACGGGTTTCAGACCATCACGCACATCTGGAAGCGCACGGCCCATGATTGTGGACAGTGCGTAGGCCAGATAGCGTTCTTCAAGTGCGGACTTGAGGTCAATGCCCTCAATGTCACCATCACCGGAACCGGGTGGAATCAAGTCTTTTCCCATAGATACGGATTAGCGAATGGTATGATTCGTGGCAAGGGTGCGTGTCGGTTGTACTGGCTGATTCTTACCAGCCACCACCACCGCCACCACCGCCACCACCGCCGGATGATCCGCCTCCTGAAAAGCCGGATGACGATGATTTTGGTGCGGGCATTGCGTCTGAAAAGCCTGATTGCATACCATCGGACAAATCACCCATGGTTTTGCCTACGCCTCCCGGTTGAAAGGTATCGCCACGATACCAGCCCGGGTTCCAGGTGGAAGCCGCAGCACCGGCTGCGACTGCTGCCAAAAGCCAGTTTTGAAAGGCATTCGACCACGGTTTTTCAACTCCGAGCGCCACAGCATAAGGCAAAAGGGTCTCATAGTGCCGAGGTGACATTTCAGGCACCTCTTTCATGTTCATCCGGTCTTTTTCAGCCAGATTGAGATAGGTTTTCAAGCCCTCGATCCCGTCCATCATCTCACGTCCAAGTTGAGTTGGTGCACCGAGCAGATAGAAGAACAGAAGATTGAGCATGAACAATCCCGCGACGGCTATACCAAGAACGGGACCTGAAAAAATGTTCGTGATATTTGCAAGCATCGGCATCAGGAAAACAAATCCGAAGAACCCAAACATCGTCACCCGAATGATGGTTGCTATACGCGATTTCAAACTGCTCCCAACGCTCCATGTTCGACCGATCTGAAACAGGAATACTCCAGCCACAATACTGAAAACCGACGAGAAGATCGTGAAAACTATTGTGTCTTCGCTTAATCCGCCAAAAATCAACAACGTCAACAATCCCAACACAGACAGCGCGATCCCTCCTGCTACTCTCCATCCATTTTGTTTGAAATATTTGTTGCGATGCTCAGATTCCATCGCGCTGGTGAATGCTTGCTGCATCGTTTTAACTCGAGAGCCCTGTTCCTTGCTAAGCCGCAATATCCCTTGATACCTGCTCACTTTATTGAGAATGGCAGCTTCCCCCACAGGCAATCTTTTATCCGCAACCTTACCAGTGACTGCTATCCGGACCTCATCAGACAGATTTTCAATCGTCACATACCCGCCAACTGCCAGATTGAGCACCGCAGCCGATATTGCATCCCAGCCTTTCCCGGACAGGCCCTTTTTGTCGATGTAATTTACAAGAGCAGGTGAAATATCATCCGGCGGGTCCCAGCGCGGCACGACAATGCCAGCAGGCGGATCACGCCCGACACGCGACCAGGCGCGAAAATAGTAGAAACCAACGACGAGCAAAACCGCGATGGAGATAATTTCCTGTCGAAAATCCAGCCAAAACCAGTGGGCTTTCTGCGAGTCACTCGGTGCCGCGATTGTACCTTTCGGCATTTTCACGCCAATGGTCAGCCCTTCGTATAAGCTCAAGTTTTGGGTGGTTTGGAACTTGAGAATGTTGCCACCATCAAAGGACGTGACTTTGGCGTTTTTTTCCGTCGCGCCATATTTACCAGTGAAAAAAACTGTATCGGTGGCGCTCACGCCATCGGGCAGGTTAACCACAGCGCTTGCTTGCATGATCGGAAACGGCCACTCATTCCCGGTTACGTTCCAGTAGAGTTCATCGTGGGTCTCAAAGAAGCGGATCTGCCGTGTCGTGCGGTAGGTTATTTCATATTGATAGTCGCCATGATCCAGAAACACTTCCGAATCGCCCAAATAAATACGAATGTAAGTGCGATTCTTTTCAGTATGATACGGCTCGTCCTTGCCATCACGCTTTACCGACAAAAGCTTGAATCCGACCTCGCGTTTGCGTCCGTCCGCACCTTCGAACAGAAGCGGGAAATCCCGATAAATACCGCGTTTGATCTGATTGCCTTCGGCGCGAACAGAAATTGCCTCGGTAACTTCCAGCGTGCCATCAGTGCGAACAAAAATTTGGCTGAGGAAATCATGGATGACCTCTTCCGCACGTGACGGATTTGAGGACAAGACAGCAATGCCCAAAAGCGCTGCGAAAAAGATTGATGAAAGTCGGTGAGTTAGGCGGAACACAGCAACACCTATTCGAAGCTTACCTCAGGGACGGCACGGTCGGCGTCATTTGCAATCTCGTAATATTCCGCCTGCTGAAACTTGAACGTGTTTGCGACCAGGTTTGAAGGAAAACTCTCAACCTTTACGTTTAGTGCACGAGCAGCACCGTTATAATATCTGCGGGACATTTGAATTTCATCTTCGGTTTTTTCAAGCGTGTCCTGCAACTCAATGAAATTCTCATTGGCTTTCAGCTCGGGATAATCTTCCGCCACGGCAAACAGTTTACCAAGTGCCTGGGAGAGCATTCCTTCTGCAACCGCTCTACCGGCAATGTCTCCAGAGGGAACCGCCTGCGCACGGGTGCGCATTTCGGTAACTTCCCGCAGAGTGTCTTTCTCGTGGGAAGCGTAACCTTTGACCGTTTCAATGATATTGGGGATCAAATCCGCGCGTCGTTTGAGTTGCACATCTATGCCACTCCAGGCTTCGCGTACCATTTGGCGAGCCCGCACCAGCCCGTTGTATATGACAACCGCAAATACGCCTATTGCGATCAGAATTCCGATGCCAACCATGTCCATGATATAATCCCTTCCGGCCCTGCTGGAATCATATCATAGACGATGGCACGGTGTTCGTCAGCACCTAGTCGGCACTTGCCAAATCCGCTGTTCCCTTCATTTTGGGATGATATCGGCAGAAGTAGGCAGCTGCGAAGCCTTCAGAGACTTCAACAATTGCGCTTTCACCTTTTTTGAGTTTACCGGTATCCCAGCTTTTGTCCTTGGCGGTGGCCGTATGTGGAGCGATGTCGTCGTTTATAAACATTATGCTATCGCCAGGTTTTACTACAAGGACATCAGGCTGAAATTTGAGCCCTGCGATACGTACTTCATGTGTAACCGGTACGCTGGATTCGGTTGCGTGAGAACGGTCTACTGCGATGGCGGCAGAAGCCACCATCGCATACCAGACCAGTTTTCTTCTGGTAATGTTGTGCATGATCAGTTCAAGGCTCCAACCATCATTTCGGCATGGCCTTCATGGACCTTGAAAATTTCAAGACCAGCTTGGAACAGCGCTTTCACTTCCGCATTCTCGATGTTTGGAATGAATGCATTCTCAACCAGATCATTGACCGCCTTGTGGTATCCAAGCTCGTTTTCTGCATAACGCTTGTCGAACTCAGCTCCGGAAAGCGCATTTAATTCACCAGCAATCTTGTCTGCGTTTTCATTGAGGGTTTTGCTGAGAAAATTGTCCTGCGGATCAGCTCCAAGCTTTGCAAGAAGTGCAAGTGCCTGCTCATTCACCGCTGTATGGTCGCGGATCATGGTTTCCGCGAATTTGCGGACTTCGGCATTTTGGGTTTTTTCCAAAGCAATTTTTGCATAGCGGATATCAATATTGTCCGCCGTATAGGCCACATGGGCGATTTCGAGATCATTGAGTTCTGCTGGAGACTGGGCAAAAGCAGAGGGAACTGCGATCATCATTGACATGGCAACTGCCGTTAGTAGGGCTTTCATAGTACTTCCTTTTTGAATCAATCCGGCAATTGAAGCCGGGGGTTATGGCGCAGGCCAAATAACTGCCTTTGCCGATGAACCACATATGCATTGTTGATCCGTATGATGAATAACCGATTTATCACTTTTCTTGATTAATCGTACAATTTCTCAAACTGACTGGATTTATGTGATATATGAAACGCAGAATATGGAGTTAAATGATGGACTTACTGAGTGACATTCTTTCCGTGCTGGAAATCAGCGGTACGCTTTATTTCCGCACCTCATTCACTTCCCCCTGGAGCATTCGCGTCCCGGCGTACGAGAATGTTTCACGGTTTCATTTTGCGCATAAGGGGCGCTGTTATGTGAGGATTGACGGTGAGAAAAAGCCGGTATTTCTAAATCAGGGCGATCTGGTGATCATACCACGGGGTGCCAGCCATGTGCTCTACTGTGATCCCTCTACGGCGGATAATCCAACCATGCTTGATGAAGTGGTTGAGAAATCGGGTTTTACCGGTCACGGCACTTTGGTATACGGCGAACTTGGAACTGATCATGAAACCCAACTCGTGTGTGGACACTTTGCCTTTAACAAGCGGGCAAACCACCCCGTTATCGAAGCTCTCCCCTCTCACATTCACGTACCAAATTTTGGACACGGATCGCATGAGTGGTTAGACACCACATTGAGGATTATCGGGGCCGAGGCTGGAATGCATGAGATGGGTGGCGATTTGATTGCGCTCAAATTGTCGGAAATAATTTTTGTCCAGGCGCTAAGAATCTATCTTAACAATGAAGGCCGTCAAATGCCGGTGTTGGCTGGATTTGCCGATCCCAATATTGCCCGCGCCCTCGGTGCAATGCACGAACAACCATCCCGCGTCTGGACTCTTGAGGATTTATCCAGCCTGGCCGGTTTATCACGTACGGCATTTGCGCAACGGTTTGCCAAACTGGTGGCAATGACACCGATGAACTATCTGACACTTTGGCGAATGCAAAAAGCACGTCGGCTTTTGAACGATCAGCATCTGCCGATTATCGAAGTGGCACTTCAATCCGGCTACAATTCAGAAGCAGCCTTTGGACGAGTTTTCAAGAAACACTTTGACGTTCCACCAGCGAGTTACCGAAGGAACCTGCATCAGTTGGAGGCTGCGGGATGATTACCGTAAAACCCTCTTCATAAATCGCTCCACAGCACGGGTAACTTCTGCGCTGGTGCCAATCGTCGTGGCAATAGAGCCGTGCCGATAACGCTTTCCGTCAAACAGGGTAACCCGTGCACCTTTTTTCTTGAGTTCAGCCGCAAAGCCGTGGGCCAGCACCTTGCGACGGTCATAGTTGGAACCAGAATACATGATCAGGAATGGCGGCAATCCGCCTGTACCATTGCGAACATAGGTCACCGGGGACCATTTGATCCAGTTTTCGGGGCTCGAACCAAATGCAGCCTGATAAACCCTTGGCAGGCTACCGCGCATGCCGCCATAAGCAACCATGTCATAGGCCTGAACGTCATTGGCGATCACGCCGCGCAATTTGCCACCGAGTTTCTTTGCAGCAACCATGGAAACGAGGTGGGAACCAGCGGAGTGCCCCATGATCACGATCTTTTTGGCGTTTCCACCATAGCGTGAGATGTTGCTGCGCACCCAGTTTATCGCGCGAACCACGTCCTTCACCTGTCCGTCAATATTGGTCTTTGGAACCGGTCGATAGTCGATTGAGACCAGCATCCAGTCCCGGTCATTGGCAAACTTATCGAGATTATAGAATTTCTCGCGAGAGCCTTTCACCCAGCCGCCGCCGTGCACATACAGTAGCACCGGCGCCTTTTTCCCCGGCTTGAAGAATCCTCGGGGTTTTGTGGATAATGGCGCATGAATATCGACATATTGTCCACCGCCAACGAACACACCTTTAGTGACAATCTGGGCCTGCGCTGCCAGCGAAAACACAATGCAGCCAATCCAGCTCGCTATCACAAGTATTGCAAATCTCAATTTTCGCATAGCTGGCCCAGATTGGTGTTGCCTTCGCCCCTTTGGCTCTAATCGCCTACAAGTGGTCAATTTTCAAGAGGTTTTATCATTTCAGTGTATTTTGAAAAACCGAAGACATGACGAAACAGTCCGGTTGATTGCTCTTTGCCAGCCACAAATCCCTTGCGCTCATAAAGTGCCCGTGCCCGCGGATTGGCATCAATCACATCCAGACGAACACTTGAAAGTTCAAGCTCGCGCGCCCTATCGAATATGGCTTCGAGCAATGCGGTCCCTACCCCCTTGCCACGAGCGTCAGCGTGAACCGCTATTCCATCCATCAACAATTCGCCGGGCCGCACCTGACGGTCCAGAACGGACATGATCATGGCCCGCCACCAACCGCCAAAAATGCCATAGTGCCAAAAAATATCGCGCAGTCGCCCCTCGGTAAACGCTCCCCTGTTGGTTTTGAAACCAGCCACACCCAGCACCCTGGTCTCATCGGTTGAGACAGCAAAGACTGCAAACTCGGGTTTTATGATTGCGGAGAAAAATTTCTCCGCAGTGCCGTCGCGTTTCAAAATGCCGCCGAGTTTGGCCTCAAATGCCTCGAAGTAAATGGACGCAGCCTGCGGAATCAGGGGGTCGGGAATGTTTTCAACAATTCTGAATCCATTCAGCAACTTACAGCTATTCCTTCGGTTTTGGATTCACCCGTAATCCGAGGTCACGCAACTGGGTTGAATCAACTTCGCTTGGCGCATTCATCATCAAATCCTGCGCCTGCTGGTTCATTGGGAACATCGTTATCTCACGTAGGTTCTTTGCACCCAAAAGCAACATGACAATTCTATCAACGCCTGCTGCCATACCACCATGCGGAGGCGCACCGTATTGAAACGCCCGGTAGAGACCGCCGAAACGTTCCTCAACCGTTGCCTTGTCCAGCCCAGCGATTTCGAATGCCTTGACCATGGTTTCGGGCAGATGGTTGCGGATACCACCAGAGGCGATTTCAAAGCCGTTGCACACGAGATCGTACTGCCAGGCTTTGAGCGTCAGCGGGTCCTTATTCTCCAGCGCATCCATTCCACCTTGCGGCATTGAGAACGGGTTATGCGAGAATTCAACCTTCTTGTTTTCTTCATCCCATTCGTAGAATGGAAAATCAACAATCCAACAAAGCTCAAAACGACTTTCATCAATCAGACCGGCTTCCTCGCCAGCCTTCGTGCGGGCATCACCAGCGAAAGACGCAAACTTATCCGGATCGCCGGCGGCAAAAAATACGGCATCGCCAATTTCGAGACCAAGTTGATTTCGAAGCGCTTCGGTGCGTTCATCGCCTATGTTCTTGGCAATCGGGCCGGCCGCATCAAACTTGCCTTCCAATTCTCGCCAGAAAATATAACCCATGCCGGGCTGACCTTCGCCTTGCGCCCAGGAATTCATCCGATCGCAGTGCTTTCGGCTACCGGCACCCTTAACAGGAATTGCCCAGACCTGGTTCTTTTCGTCTGCATCCAGAATTCCGGCGAAAACCTGAAAACCTGAGCCCCTGAAGTGTTCCGACACATTTTGCATTTCGATTGGGTTGCGCAGGTCCGGCTTGTCGGACCCATATTTGCGAATTGCTTCGTCATACGCGATGCGTCTGAATTCCTGTGTAACTTGCTTACCTTCAGCGAACTCTTCAAACACTAAACGCAATACCGGTTCCATCGCACCCAGCACATCGTCCTGCTCAACGAAGCTCATTTCCAGATCGAGCTGGTAAAATTCACCTGGTAGCCGGTCGGCGCGGGGATCTTCATCGCGAAAACACGGGGCAATCTGGAAGTATTTGTCAAACCCCGACATCATGATCAGCTGCTTGTATTGCTGGGGTGCCTGCGGCAACGCATAAAACTTGCCGTGGTGGATGCGGCTTGGCACCAGAAAGTCCCGCGCACCTTCCGGTGATGAGGCTGTTAGAATGGGCGTCGAAAATTCATTGAAACCGGCATCATTCATACGGGCGCGCATTGCGGCGATGATTTTTGTCCGGGCAATGATGTTTTTGTGCAGAGTTTCGCGGCGCAAATCCAGAAACCGGTACTTAAGTCGGATATCTTCTGGATAGTCAGGCTCGCCAAACACAGGAAGTGGCAATTCATCCGCCTTTGACAGCACTTCGATTTCACCAGCAAAAACCTCGATCTCACCCGTCGGCAGATTGGCATTCACAGTGTCCTGGCTACGTTCCTTTACCTCACCATTGACGCAGATCACCCATTCACCGCGCAATGCTTCTGCAGTGGTAAATGCCGGTGAATCCGGATCAGCCACAATCTGGGTCATGCCGTAATGGTCGCGCAAATCGATGAACAACAAGCCACCATGGTCCCGGACCCGGTGAACCCAGCCAGATAGCTTGATTGTCTGGCCGACATCGGTTTTGCGCAAACCCTCACAGGTGTGGCTGCGATAGCGCTCGCTCAAGGCTGCATTCATGGTCGTATCCTGGGGTATGTTAATGGTCTGAAAGACCAAATCAGTAGGTTTTCGAAGTTGCGGCGACAAACACACGCAAGTGAGTGATTTGTCAAGCTTGCGGGATAGCGCTTAACGTCCAGTAACGGGAATTTTCCGCCGTTAAGAATTTCCGGCAGACAAGTGTAAATGCATTCGCTATATAATTTGCATGTTAATTGTTTCTGATACAAAGACGCTGGCCAAAATCTGCCAGGCCATATCCAAGCATCCCTATTGCACCGTTGACACGGAATTCCTGCGAGAATCCACATTCTGGCCAGAGCTTTGTCTCGTTCAAATTGCTTCACCGGATGAAGCCTGCATTATTGATGTATTGGCAGACGGCATAGATTTGGCACCGTTCTTCGAGCTCATGGCGAATGAGGCGGTTGTGAAGGTATTTCACGCGGCCCGCCAAGACATTGAAATCATCTACAAACTTGCAGAGCTTATTCCCCATCCAGTGTTTGATACCCAGGTTGCTGCAATGGTCTGCGGCTTTGGCGATTCGATCTCCTACGACCAATTGGTATTCAAGATCACGGGTGAGCAGGTGGACAAATCATCTCGATTTACCGATTGGAAGCGTCGTCCTTTGAGCGAGAAGCAACTTGCCTATGCGCTGGCGGATGTCACCCATCTGAGACAGGTATACCTCTCAATCAAGGCCAATCTTGAAGAACAAGGCCGCGTCCATTGGGTCACCGAGGAAATGGAGATCCTGACCTCAGCTGAGACCTACGACATGCCTCCTGAAAATGCGTGGAAACGCCTCAAAATGCGGGTTCGCAAGCCCCGTGATTTGGCAATCATGCAAGCGGTCGCGGAATGGAGGGAACATACAGCCCGAGATTGTAATGTGCCACGCGGGCGGGTGATCAGGGATGACGCGATTTATGAAATTTGTGCACAGCCGCCTGAAAACATGAAGCAGCTCTCTGAACTGCGCGGCATCTCTCGCAGTTTTGACCGCAACCGCTATGGTACCGGGCTGCTTGAAGCGGTGGCCAAAGCTGTTGCACTGCCAAAAGATCAACTACCCAAAATGCCTCGGTCCAAACACGCGCCGGAAGGATCGGGCGCTGCGACCGAAATGCTCAAGGTTCTGCTGAAACTCGTAGTTGAACAAAACGGCGTTGCCGCCAAGGTAATCGCAACGGTCGATGAATTGGAAAAGATTGCGGCCGATGACAATGCAGATGTACCGGCATTGAAAGGCTGGCGGCGCGAACTGTTCGGCCATCACGCGCTAGATCTCAAAAATGGCCGTACTGCAATTGGGTTTGCAGGAAAATCCATCAAGCTGATGTCGTTGGATTGCCGCGAAAAAGCCAATCATGCGAATATAGCGGCTGAATAGTCTTAATCCGGTAATCCAGCTTTTTTCAATCCATCCAGATAAGGATCTAAGCCACCCGGTTTTTTGGTTGGCAGCACTTCCGCCAAATAAGAAAGCGTGAGATCCGGTTTTTCCTTCAACGCTAAGGCAACCTCTGCGCGTGCTTCATCTATCTGATCAGCCTGCGCTAGTGCAGCGCCCAATACAGCATGTGGCCAATAGCCGGTTGAACGCGGATTTTGCAGGGTTACGCGGGCCCAGTGGATCGCCTCATCACGATCTCCTGCAAGAATGCAAGCCAAGGCGTGAACCACGGTAGAGGCCCAGTGGATTGGATCGCGTGGGCTCAATCGTTCCGACTGAAGGCATGAGGCTTTTGCATCATCAAGCTTGTCAGCCAGGGTGAATACCATTCCAAGGCCATGATAGGCTTGGGCAAAACTTGGGTTGAGTTTTACTGCGGTATTGAGTGCCGCAATCGATTCATCATGCTTGCCCTGCATCATATAGATCCGGCCGATCGCGAAATAGGCAACCGGATCCTGATCATCACAGGCGAGAGCTTTTTGAGCTGCTATGAGGCCTTCATCAAGATCCTGCTTATTGTCTTCAGAGCAGCCAAGAACCACCCGTTGATAGTGAATGTAGGAGGTGTAGGCGTAGGCGAGCGCAAAATCCGGATCGAGGTCAGTTGCTCGTTTCAGCAGTGCATGGCCCTTATTGAGTTCTTCCGGCGTATATTTCCACATGTGCCAGACACCGCGCTGATAACTTTCCCAAGCGTCCATGTTTTCTGGCGGCTTATTCAAGACCCGATTTCGCTCGGCGGCAGAAAGTTCTGGTTCAATTGCGCCAACAATAGTTTTCGTCATTTCGTCCTGGAGGTCGAATATGTCCTCCATTTCCCGGTCGTAACGCTCTGCCCAAACGTGATTGCCAGTCGCTGCTTCTATCAACTGGGCAGTCACACGTACCCGACTACCAGCCTTGCGCACACTTCCTTCCAGTACATAGCGTACCCCAAGCTCTTTCCCGACTTGGGTGATATCGACTGCCTGACCCTTGTAGGTAAAGGTGGAGTTGCGTGCGATCACAAAGAACCAACGAATTTTGGAAAGCGCGGTAATCAAATCTTCCGAGATACCGTCCGCCAGATACTCCTGCTCTCCATCGCCGGACATATTGTCGAACGGCAACACGGCAACAGACGGCTTGTCCGGGATCGCCAGTTCTTCTTCTTGTTCTGAACTTACAGCGGTGCCCGATTGATCTTGAACAATCTGGTAAACCCGAATGGGGTCCGCAACATTTTTGATTTCGCGGTTACCCAAGTCCTGAAAATTGAGCGGCAGTTTGCCTTTGACCTCCTCATAAACCTTGCCCGAGATACAAACGCCACCAGGTTCTGCTAATCCCTCCAAACGCGATGCGATGTTAATGCCGTCGCCGTAAAGATCATCGCCCTCGATAATCACATCACCCAGATTAACGCCAATGCGGAACATAATTTGCGGTTTGTCCGAGGACTCGGTGTTGCGATCCACCATTCCAGTTTGAACAGCCGCCGCACACGCGACCGCGTCAATCACACTACCGAACTCAACCAACATACCGTCGCCCATGAGTTTGACGATACGGCCATTGTGTTCAGTGATTTTTGGTTCAATAAATTCCTTGCGATGCGCTTTCAGCGCATTCAGGGTCCCCACCTCGTCCTGCCCCATGAGGCGAGTGAAGCCAACGACATCCGCCGCCAGGATCGCAGCAAGCCTACGCTCCATAAAATCCCTCCCGAATTGGGGAACCCTAATAACTACAGAAAAATAATACCATCCCTAATTCCCTACATCGGACTTACTGTATCATTTCTGGTTGGTAAAGGGTGGCCCAGCCAAAGCCTCAATTGAGTAACCATTGCATGCGTTTAGTCAAATCATCGCTAAAGATCGCTTGACTATTAGGTTGCCAAGGCCTACCTGCACAGCAAGTTGACCAGCTGCCGCGTGAGCAGCCTGCACAATCGGTATCTAGAAATGCAAGTTTGCATCGCTACCGACCTGATTGCAGAAGGCGCAACTACCCTGCCCCGGCATGAAGCCTTTGCAGAGTAACCTCCCAAAAGTTCCCATTTCACGCGGGGTGCTGTCGATCTGTCGGCCCATCGAACAATTCAGTTCAGGGCGAGTTCACGATCGCAACCGCTACACGCGACCCTACCCGCATTCCAGCGTGGTGGAGATGCGTGCTCGCAATTATTGACAAACGCGAAGCGCATAGAAAAGCGCATTTCCGCGGTTGTCTTAAGGTATGTATTTTGAAAAATTTTGAAGCCCTAGGGCTTTCTCCCATTTCGCTTAGAGCGCTCGATTCACTTGGATACGAAGATCCAACTCCTATTCAGCGCGAAGCTGTCCCCTTGATCCTTGCCGGTCATGACCTGATGGGCCTTGCCCAAACGGGCACCGGAAAGACAGCCGCTTTCGGCCTTCCGCTGATTCACCAGCTGATTGCTGAAGGTGCAAAGCCCAACCCGAAATCAGCCCGCGCGCTGATCCTGGCCCCAACCCGTGAGCTGGCAAACCAGATTGCCGAAAACCTGCGCGGGTTTGTTCGAAAAACTCCGCTAAAGGTTGCCACCGTTGTTGGCGGTCAATCCATCAATGTCCAGATTCGCAACATGCATCGCGGCATTGACATTCTGGTTGCAACACCTGGCCGCCTGCTTGATCTTGTTGAGCGCAGGGCGATCTTTCTCAACACAGCAAAGTTTCTGGTGCTTGATGAAGCCGACCAGATGCTGGACCTGGGGTTCATCCATGCCCTTCGTAAAATTGCCAAACTGCTTGGCACTCCGCGTCAAACATTGCTGTTTTCAGCAACCATGCCAAAGCAGATTGCTGAACTGGCGCAAGCCTATCTGACTGACCCGGTGCGTATTGAAATGACCCCTTCAGGGCGTGCGGCAGACAAAGTAAGTCAGTCGGTCCATTTTGTGCATCAACGTGCCAAGACTGAGCTTTTGAAAAATTGCCTGATTGAGCGACGTGATGATCTCTCTTTGGTATTTGCACGTACCAAACACGGTGCAGAAAAGCTGATGAAACATCTGGTGGAATGTGGCTTCAAGGCAAATTCCATTCACGGCAACAAGAGCCAAGGTCAACGCGACCGGGCTATCCGGGCATTCAAGAGCGGCGAAACGCGCGTTTTGGTGGCAACGGATGTGGCTGCACGCGGTATCGACATCTCCGGTGTCAGTCATGTGTACAATTTTGATCTGCCTGAAGTACCAGAAAACTATGTTCACCGAATTGGACGTACCGCACGAGCTGGTAGAGAAGGTGCAGCAATAGCATTTTGTGCTCCAACGGAAATCCATCTCCTGAAGGCTATTGAAAAATTGATGGGTATCTCGATTGACGTTGCCAGTGGTGAACGCGGTGAGGACGAACGTCCAACCAAGGGGCGGAGTAATAACCGCAACTCACGTGGGCGTTCCAACGGTCCAAAACAACATCAACCAGGTCGTCGAAGCAAACACAAACGGCCGAACCAATCCCGGTTCAAGCCAGATGCGCCGGAAGGCGAAAGGTTAGCAACCGAAGCTTCCTCCGCCAATCCGCAAAAGCGCAAGAACAGACGCAATGGTGCTGGTGCGGCTAACGCCAATTCAGAATCCGGTTACGGCGTGAAAAACCAGCCCGCCGGCAATCGCGGGCAACAGCGTCCAAATGGCAATCGCGGAAATTCGCAATCAGCCAACCCGAACAAAAAACGTCGGTGGAACAAGAGAAAACCTGTAGCAGCTTAACCTGCTACCTTTATCTGAATCTCGCATCGAGCTTCACGGGCAAGCTGCTCAACGCGGGATTCAATACGTTCACCAACGAGCTGAGCTAATTTTTTCGGGACCAGAATTCGAAACCTGGTCCCGGATATTTTCTCAAGCTTTACGTGTGGCAACACGCCGGAGATGGATGCAGAAAACAGATTTAGCACCCTGAACATTGCAGCTACCAACCGGGCGCGCTCCACGAGCCTTGACGGCGCAAGACTGGCAATTGCTGGAGCAACAGCCTTCGAGCCAAGTCCCTGATGACGGTGGAAATTGGCAATTGCCAGATAACCACGTCCTGCATGATCTATCCCACCAAATCCCGCATTTGAGATAATGCCTATGCTTTGCTCAGCCCGAAAATCGGAATTCACCCTCCAGGCAATGTCAGCAAGATAGCAAGAAGCCAACCGATACCGTTGCTCATTAGCAGTTTCGTCAATGCCCAACGTGGAGAATGCAGAAGTTGTCCAGCTAGCCAGCTCTTCACAATACTCTGGCGAGCGTGCGCGCAGAATGGAGAGCTCTTTTGCTGCTTCCAGTAAACCATCCTTGCCACGCTCCTTTTCATCGAGAAGTGAAAACAAATACCCTTCACGTAATCCAGTCGCGGATGTGGTTATTTCCTGTGCCTTTAGGCGTGAAAGCACATTCGCCATCACAATTGCCCCGTAGTGAACCAAGGCACGACGGTTCTTTGAAATCTCATCAATGCCCTTTAAATTATCGACTCCATTTTTTTCAATCTTGCGGCAAAACCGGATGTATCGTGCTGCATCCACGCGATAATCATGCACCACATGCAAGGGATACTTAACCTGTGCCATGTGCAGACGGGCAAGCGAACGCCAAGTTCCGCCCACGGCATAAAAAACCCTGGAATTTCCCGGCCAGTCGATTGGCACCTTTTTGAGCACCTTTTTGACAATGCGACCGGCAGCAACCGGGTCTCCCTCCGCCATATTCATCAAGTGCAGGCCACCGAGTGGCAGGCTCACCCCGGTTTGGAATTGTCCATTAATACCGGTCAACTCAAGCGATCCGCCACCAAGATCACCTACAATACCTTTGGGTTTATGAAATCCGCTTTTCACCCCCAGGGCCGCATATTCAGCCTCCATGCTTCCGGTGAGCAGAGTTACCGGCGTCCTGCAAGTGTTCTCAATCTTGCGGATAAATGCTGCACCGTTCTTTGCTTCACGCACAGCTGCAGTAGCCAACACATGAGTACTTCCGACACCTGCCTGGCGGCCAAGTGCTGCAAAGCGATTAATCGCGGCTAACGCCCTCTTCACCGCATCGTTCCCCATACGACCAGTACTCGAAACCTCAGCTCCCAGACCGCACAAGATTTTTTCGTTGAATAGAATTGATGGTGCGCGGGTGAGGTCTTCATAAATTACCTGGCGCACCGAATTGGAGCCAACATCGATCACAGCAACGGCAAAATGTTCCGTATTTCGTCCCCGTGTAACCGGGCGTTTCTTAAATTTCAGAAGCTTTGCGATTGGCCAACTTTCCTGCAGGATTGGACATTAAACACTCTTGAGCATTAAATGATTCTGCCTCCTTGTTGGGAGAAATTTGCCGTGAAGACCCGTTTGGCAGGATTTCCCAGCTTTGCTGGTTGTCCAGAAAATTTGCTTTCATGATTTGATTAAGCACCTTGTCGCGGATATCAGCGTCATCGAGCCGAACCATGGTCTCGATACGACGGTCGAGGTTGCGCGGCATCAAATCCGCAGACCCCATGTAGATCACGCTTTTGTCTGCCGGAAGAGACCGGCCATTTCCAAAACACAATATCCGACTGTGCTCAAGGAAACGGCCAACAATCGATTTTACCGTGATATTTTCTGACATGCCCTGAACACAGGGACGCAAACAGCAAATACCGCGCACAACCAGTTCAATTTTTACTCCGGCCTGACTTGCCCGGTAGAATGCATCGATGATGTCGGGATCAACAATTGCGTTCATTTTCCCCCATATATGCCCTTTGCGCCCGGCCTTTGCATGGGCCACCTCATTTTCGATCAACTCAATAAGTTTTGCACGCAGGGCAATCGGTGACACCGCAAGCGTTTCAAGCTTGGGTGGTTCCGCAAATCCAGTGATGAAATTAAACACCTGGGCAACCTCATGGGCGATTGCAGGCTTGGCGGAGAAGAATGACAGATCGGTATAAACCCTTGCTGTAACAGGGTGGTAATTGCCTGTGCCGATGTGAACATAACTTCTAAAAACACCGTCTTCGCGACGGACAACCATGCTAAGCTTGGAGTGGGTTTTCCAACCGACAAACCCGAACACCACCTGCACGCCAGCTCGCTCCAGATCCCGGGCCCAGCGAATATTGGCTTCTTCGTCAAATCTTGCCTTTAGCTCAATCAGGGCCATTACTGATTTTCCGGCCTCGGCTGCTTCGATCAACGCTGCAACAATTGGGGAATCATTCGACGTGCGATACAGAGTTTGCTTAATTGCAACCACATCCGGGTCCCGTGCCGCCTGGGCCAGAAACTGGACCACCACATCAAAGGACTCATAGGGATGATGGAGGAGCAAATCCTTCTCGCCAATAGCCTGAAAACAATCACCATCGTGCTGACGAACAGCTTCGGGGAATCGCGGTGCAAAGGGGACGAACTTCAAATCCTTCCGCTCAATCTCAACAATCTCCGGCAGGTTTGTAAGGAGAAGCAAATCATCGATCAGTACGGTTTGAGCCGGGTCAATTTCCAATGCTGACGAAACAAAATTGCGTAGCCCCTCCGGCAACCCTTTGTCGAACTCCAGTCTTATAACCGAACCACGCCGACGTCGTTTCAAAGCGGTTTCAAAGGTTAGAACCAGATCTTCAGCCTCTTCCTCAATTTCAAGGTCGCTGTCCCGAATTACTCTGAAATTGCCGAATCCCCGCACTTCAAATCCGGGAAACAATCGATCGATGAAATGTTCAATCAATTGATCAATGGCGACCAAATCGATTTGATCTTCGTTACGTTCCGGTAGTGGAATAAAGCGCTGCACAGCTTCCGGCAAACGAATGAACGCGGTCATCTGCTTGTTGTCTTCAATCCGCTTGAGGTCAAATATCAGCGCATGGCCGCGATTGGGAATGAATGGAAACGGTAACGCCAAATCCATAGAAAGTGGTGTCAGAAGTGGAAAAACCCGGGTGGTGTAGTAATCTTCCAGCCAATTCAGCTTAGAAGGTTCAACTGCATCCGGGCTAACGATGTTGATGTTTTCTTCTGCCAGGTTTTCCACCATCGCCGACAAACAATCTTGCTGATTGTGCTGCAGCTCAATGACAGTCTCACCTATCGCCTCCAGTTGCTCAAGCGGTGTTAGGCCATCGACCGAACGCGTATCGACATTTTGATGCAACTGTGCAGTAAGACCGGCAACACGAACCATGAAGAATTCGTCCAGATTGCTCACGGATATCGACAAGAACCGCAATCGTTCGAGCAGCGGGTTTTTTAAAGAGCGGGATTCCTGCAACACCCGGCGATTAAACTCGAGCCAGGACAACTCACGATTCATGAATCGTCCGGGATCAGAGAATATCTCAGCGTCAGTATACAATTCGACATCAGCCAGGATGCCGGTTTCCATTGGTGGATTGTGCGTGTTCATAATTCCAGATTATCCTGCAAACTTGGCTTGGCATAGCTACAACATCTGCGGTGGTTAACCACAGAACTTTATAGTTTGATGATCTACACCATTCCCAGTGCATCAAGCGCAGACGCCACCATCCCTCGCGAAATTTTCGATCGCCGCGCTAGCGCTTCAGTGTCAATTACCTCAACCAAACGTCCTGCAGCTTCCAGGGAACGCTCCATCCGGGTCATGCAATAATCCACAACCCGTGGCTCAACCAGCAATTGCCGGTCTGCAAACAGCTTTATGACAACCTGGCGTAGCAAGAAATCATCAGGCTCATGGAGCTCTACAACCTGAGCTGCTTTAAGGCGTGACAGCAAATCCGGCAGGGAAATCTCCCACCGCGTTGGCAATTTTCGACTGGTAATGAGGCAGTACCCTTCGCCTTCCCGCACTGCGTTGATGAGGTGAAACAGAGCCGCCTCATCAAGATCACCTCGCCCTGTATCTTCAATCAGGATGCTCGATCCATTTGAGGCAGCTTGAACCAGTTGCTCAATGGCCCGTCCAAGATTGGACAGAATGCAAACTTCGGAGCCTGATTTTGAAGCCCAGATAGCAGCAAGATGCGATTTTCCTGATCCCGCAGGCCCGGCGAGTATGGCAACCCTGCCCGGCCAGTCCGGCCACGCATCAATCATCGCCACGGCAGTTGCGTTGGCAGGACTTTCAATCAAATCCTCGCGGTCAAACGCTGCTTCCACCGGCAACCGCAAAGGAAGTTGTTTAGGGCCAGAACTCATTAAACTCGCTACTTGTGATGCTACATGCGCCCTATTTTTTTACCGTTTTTCGCGGTGCGGGCTTGCCACTGTATAACTCACTCTTCACGTACTGGCCAAGCCCAAAGCGGATAACAACACCAATGGCTGCCGCAGCCGGAACGGCAATCAACATGCCGGTAAAACCAAACAGCGAGCCAAATGCAAACAGGGCGAACATCAACCAAACTGGATGCAAACCCACTCGCTCGCCGACCAGTTTCGGCTGCAGGATGTTGCCCTCCAAAAATTGCCCGAGGCCAAAGACAACCGCAACTATAACAATTGGTATCCAGTCAGGCCAAAATTGCACCAGCGCAACGCCTACGGAAAGAACAAATCCAACGATTGATCCGACAAATGGAATGAACGAAATCAAACCGGCAAATAAACCGATCAGCAATCCGAAATTAAGACCTAGAATGGTCAGGCTGATTGCGTAAAACAGACCGAGAATAATGCAGACAGTGCCCTGCCCCCGCACGAAGCCAGCGACTGCACGGTCAATGTCGGCGCAGATTTCCCGAATGGTTTTTCGATGTTCGCGAGGCAACAATCCATCAACTCGGGAAACCATGTGATCCCAGTCAAACAGAAGATAGAAAGCCACCACTGGCGTAATCACAAGCAGGGATATCACATTGATTAGCGACTTGCCGGAACTCCAGATTTGCTGGATCACAGTAGCAAGCCATCCGGCCCCCTCTTTCATCAGGCCATTTACATTGTCTTGCAGTGATTTTCCTTCGATGCCAATCAGATCACGAAGCCAGGTGCTTTCGGTGGATGCAATCATGGCTTGAAGCCTGCTTACCAGATCAGGCAACCGGTCCAGAAATCCTGCCACCTGATTTGCAAGGATCGGAACAACAACCATCAGCGTCAAGACGAAGACAACAAGAAACACGGCCAGAATGAATGTGGTCGCAAACAACCTGCTCACCCCCATTACTTCCAACCGGTCAGCCACGGGGTCAAGAAAATAGGCAAGCGCCATTCCCGCAATGAAAGGCAGGAGTATATCGCTGAACAACCAGATGAAGCCGATAAAGGCCGCGAAGGCGATCAACCAGAAGGTAATCTGTCTTTTGGCCTTCAGTGCAAAACTGTCGCTCATCATTCTCTCCACTGGAAAGGAAACTTGTGTTAGAGCACTCTCAAATTAGAGACTCACCGGGCAAACTTATCAGAAACAGTCCCATATGTTCCAGCGTTGGATCGGCAAGCAAAATGAACTCCAATAAACCAGATAAATCCAATGGCCTCAGTTATTCTGATGCGGGTGTCGATATCGATGCGGGAAACGCCTTCGTTGAAGCAATCAAGCCTGCGGTAAAATCCACATCACGGCCAGGTTCCAATCCGGAGATCGGCGGATTTGGCGGCCTGTTTGACTTAAAAGCCGCGGGCTTTGACGACCCGGTTCTGGTTGCTGCCAATGATGGGGTTGGCACCAAGCTGAAAATTGCAATTGAGGCGGGCATACATTCAACTGTTGGGATTGATCTGGTTGCGATGTGCGTCAATGATCTCATCGTGCAGGGTGCCGAACCGCTGTTCTTTCTCGACTATCTTGCCACAGGCAAACTCAATCTGGAGGAAGCCAAGCAAGTTGTCGAAGGCATTGCCGAAGGGTGTCGCCAGGCGGGCGCCGCACTCATTGGCGGTGAAACTGCCGAAATGCCCGGAATGTATCAAGATGCTGACTATGACCTCGCAGGGTTCTCCGTGGGGGCTGTCGAGCGTGAAAAAATTCTCCCCTCAAATGATATCTCGGATGGGGATGTCTTGCTTGGGCTTGGTTCATCCGGTGTGCATTCGAATGGATTTTCTCTGGTGCGCCGTATCGTCGAACTCGAAGGGCTGGACTGGAATTCGCCGGCACCTTACGCGCCGGGCAAAGCGCTTGGCGAAGCACTGCTTGAACCAACCCGCATCTATGTTCGTCCGCTTGTTGCGGCTCTTCGCGAAACCAATGCCATCAAGGCGCTGGCCCATGTTACCGGCGGAGGGTTCATCGAAAATATCCCGCGCGTATTACCCGATAGTTTGGGAGCGGTGATCAATCTTGATGAGATTACTCCTCCTGCTGTATTTGGCTGGCTGGCGAAAGCTGGAGGAATTGAAGTCAAGGAAATGCTGCGGACCTTCAACTGCGGCATCGGCATGGTCATTGTAACAGCCCCGGAAAATGTCGGCACGGTCAGTGATGTGCTTACACGTGAGGGAGAAGAAGTCACACAAATTGGCCGGCTTTCAGCCGAAGGTGGGCTTAAATTTGAGGGCTCGCTAAAATGGTAACCCGAAAGCGGTTGGCGGTTTTGATTTCCGGCCGCGGTTCTAACATGGAAGCAATTCTTGCTGCGACTGCAGAAGAAGATTATCCCGCTGAAATCAGCCTGGTACTTTCCGATAATCCCGATGCTGCCGGGCTTGAGACTGCACGAGGGGCGGGTATTAAAGATTGTGCGTTTTCACGCAGGGATTTTGACAATCGCGAAGCGCATGAACACGCAATAATTTCAGCAATTGAAACGAGTAATGCCGATTTCGTTTGCCTGGCCGGGTTCATGCGGATCCTGTCTGCCCGTTTTGTTGAACGATTTGAAGGTAGACTGATCAACATTCATCCCAGTTTGCTCCCCGCCTACAAGGGATTACACACCCATGCTCGCGCACTAGCCGAGGGAGCAAAAGTTCATGGTTGCAGCGTTCACTTCGTAAATGCCCAAATGGATGGCGGACCGGTGATCGAGCAAATCTCTGTCCCGGTGCTCAAGGATGATGATGAGGCAAGTTTATCTGCTCGGGTGCTTGAAGCTGAACACGAGCTCTATCCGCGAGTTATTCGCCAAATCGCAAATGGTTCGATTTCACTGAAAGGTGGCAAGGTTATCACTTGACCAACTCTTCAGGTTGCGAAATGCTTCAGCCATACAAAATCAAGCCGGGAGCAATCCAGTGAAACATCTACTTGTTTTGGCCGCATTATCCGCCTTCACCATTACCGGTTTTATGGCTGGAAAGGCCGAAGCGTATGTGGTGTCTCCATCTTGCGAATCTTCGAAGGTTCTAACCAAGCTGAAGCGACAGTTCAATCAAACAGAAAAATTGTATTGGCATCGTGGCCACAGGATTTCGGAAATTCATTCCGCACACTTGCATTCCGACATGGCTAATTATGATTCACCAATTGGGCGGCAATATTGTCATGCGACAGCGATCTTCGATGATGGAAGCAAGCGTAAAATGCACTTCCTGATCGAGGACAATGCGGGTTTCGCAGGCTTTGGCTGGAACGTGGAATATTGCGTTCACGGGCTTGATCCGTGGAAGTATTACGATGGCTATTGCAGGGTTTTAAGTCCGTAGGATCGTTTGCATAATACATTCAGTGAGCTACCATTCCTGTGAAGTGAATCGGCTATTTCCCTGCAACGAAGCCACTGTTTTTCGGTGTTATTTGGTACATTCCAGTTTGTTCGACTTGAACCAAGCGAGTTCTCCGGTCCCCGGTCGGTTCTCCTACGATTAAGTGCCGCCGTTCCATATATCTGCTGATCAATTAATATTTTGGGAATGGTAACCGTTTCGCCCTTTGCGATCATTGTCGGCTCAGTGACGGGCTTCTCAGGTAAAAGGCCATCGAAAGGCCACGCGGCACGAAGTTCCCCAGCATTCAAATTTGAAACATTGACATCGATATTATGTGGCGCGCCGGGCACCCGATAGGGGCAGTTTTTGAGATTGCAATTTACATTCGATGAGAATTGCCAAAGCACATATCGTTCCCAATTTCCCATTGGGAAAACTCCGGCAATATCCTCTCGATAACGCGCATACCAAAGTTTTAATCGGGACAGAATTGGATAATCCGCAGCATTTGCCGCAATCTCCTTTGCGGTATGATTGTTTGTGTACAACAAGGGATAGCGATCCAATCTATGCTTGAGGTGACGAGCAAACTGCTCAGCCTCCCGTAGTGTGATCCACTCCTCTCCTGTACTGTGCTCCACATCGAGGACGATTACCTCGTCGGGTGCGGGATCTGCGAAGTCGATGAAGTGGTTTGCCTGACTAACCGGATCTCCTCGTCGACCAAGATGATACGCACCCCACTTAAGCCCAAGTGCTTTAGCGATTGTCCGGCGGGTTTTGTACAACTCCTTTTTCAGCCAGTAATTGCGAAAGGTCTTCCGACAGAGTTCCTTTTCTGTCGCGTTCTTGGTCTTGCAGCGGTATGGCGGAGGCATGCCATCACTTGCCTTGCCTATGAAGCCAACGATCCGCTTATCCAATACGAGCTTGTCCCAATCAATCGGGTTTTGTTCATAGGCATCAATGACAAGTGCTCTGGTCTTGTCTTTCCATGGCGCATTGAATTCTTCCGCTCCAACGTGAGCGGAGGCAACACAACTTATCAAACATATGAGTGAATACAATCCGGTACGTATCAAGCAATTGCTCCAGGCCGGGAAGAGTGAAACTCAATTATACGCGCAAACTGTAGGTGGCATGAGAACATATGCCCTTCGGTAAATCAAACCGGCGGCAACTTTGTGGTGTCGACATGATGTCTGTGTGCGCAGGTTTTTACGACTTGGTCACCTTTTTGGATTGTTGTGTAGGTACGCAATCAACTGATTCGACAGATTGCCGTAAACCGACACAAGTGGAGCAATTCCAATGGTATTCAGTACTGTCCCATCCATCCAGGGCGCACATCACGATCGCCAGAGCGGTATCGCGGATGACATTGATTTCACAATCAAGGGCGCGGAAATGCAGTTCGTTGAAATCGAGCTCGATCCGGGCGAGTCAGCGATTGCGGAAGCCGGGTCAATGATGTTCAAGGACCCGGACATTGAGATGACAACAATTTTTGGTGACGGGTCCGAGCAAACCGGTGGTTTCTTTGACAAACTGGTGGGTGCCGGAAAACGGGTTCTTACCGGGGAGAGCCTGTTTACGACAGTTTTTACCCATGAAGGTGCGGGCAAAGCTGTCGCGGGATTTGCTGCCCCCTATCCCGGCCATATCATTGCAATCAAGCTTGATGAAATTGGCGGCGAACTTGCATGCCAAAAAGATGCTTTCCTGTGTGCTGCCAAAGGCGTTTCTATCGGGATTGCCTTTCAGAAGCGCATTTTAACCGGTCTGTTTGGTGGTGAAGGCTTCATTATGCAAAGCCTCGAGGGTGACGGATGGGTATTTGTTCACGTGGGCGGCACCATCATGGAGCGGGATTTGGCACCGGGAGAGGTATTGCATGTCGATACCGGTTGCGTTGCGGCACATTCTGCTTCAGTTGGGTTTGATCTGGTACGGGCCGGTTCGATTAAATCCATGATCTTTGGCGGCGAGGGAGTGTTTTTTGCACGACTTACCGGACCGGGCAAAGTGTGGATACAGTCCCTGCCGTTTTCAAGACTTGCCGGACGCATGTTTGCCCATGCGCCACAAACTGGAAGTTCCCGCAAAGGCGAAGGATCAATTCTAGGTGGAATTGGTGATATTGTCGGAGGCGACTAGGGTATTCTGGTCAACCCTAGAATTTCAATCCGAGCCCCAGAAGGACACCTTGATCGGTCAGATCAATATTGGTTGTTCCGCCACCAAGGCTGAATGATTCATCGGAGTAGTCGGAAAAACCATATTCAAACCGCGCAGTCAGATTGTCGGCAAGTTGGGTTTCCAAGCCTGCGCCGACGTTCCAGCCAGTCAGGGTCTGGGTGTCAGAACCAGCGGCTGTAGTTGCCTCTACCGACGTGGCACCGAGGCCAGCAAATCCATAAAACATTGATTGATCAAATGCGTAGCCCATTCGGCCTCGAACGGATGCATCCCATTGCTGGTCAATGGTTGTCCCGACATTCGTATCACTTATGTCACCAAGGCCGCCAATTGCTTCAATCCCCAGCACGACATCATTGTCAAACTGCTGGTTAAATCCGGTGTAAACACCGCCCTTTAAGCCCTCAGCATCAACATCGGTGCTGCCAGAAACACCTGCGGTGATCCAGTTGTAGCCACCATAGGCACCGATATAAAAACCACCCCAGTCTCTGGTATCAATTGCAGGCCCTGGATCAGGCGCGATCGGCTCCTCGGGTATCAGAATATCTGCAGCATGGGCGGTACCGGTGATTGTTGCAACAAGGATCAACGGGATCATGACAGTTTTCATAAACATTCAGGCGCTCCTTTTGCCTGAGCGATTGCTCCGGCATAAATTCTCCAGCGCTGGGTAATCTGCCGGAAAATTGCGGCGGACAAAGAGTGCAAGCGTGTTCATTTGGTGGCAAGTTTTTGGCAATAAGGTTCACGGGCAATTTCCGGATACCCTTTTAGTTTGCCGGTTAAGTCACTATATGAACGCCAATGTTAGGGCGGGAAATAGAGGCAGGGGCTGAACCCGGATACCGAGTGATCTTATGTATGACTATATTTTTCTAGCAGCAGGCCTCGCGGTACTGCTGGTTGGTGGCGATTTGCTGGTTCGTGGTGCCGTTGGCCTTGCGGAAAAACTGGCCATACCGCCGCTGATTATAGGCCTGACCATCGTGTCATTTGGTACATCCGCACCGGAGCTTTTTGTATCGGTAAAGGCAGTTCTTGATGGTGTGGGCGGCCTCGCGGTCGGCAATGTAGTCGGATCCAACATCGCAAATGTACTTCTGGTGCTCGGC
This sequence comes from Hyphomicrobiales bacterium, assembly GCA_021775415.1. Lineage (GTDB taxonomy): Bacteria > Pseudomonadota > Alphaproteobacteria > Rhizobiales > Rhizobiaceae > JAALLB01. The sequence continues at coordinate 93,263 of JAJFHV010000010.1, forward strand.
CTTCCCGCCTTGATCCACGCAACCTGCTGCCAGGAAGAAGGCATTGGCCGTAATATTCTGGTCATGCTTGGACTGACGGTTGTCTTCATGGGCATGTTGTTAAAAGGATCGTTGGAACGATATGACGGGGTGATTCTGCTGGTCCTGTTGTCGTTATTTCTTTGGGAACAATACAGGTCTGCCAGGTCTGCCCGTTCAATTGCAAAGGTAGAGCTCGACTATCACGATGAGGTGCCCACTATTCCCACGCGCATGCATGTGGTTGCGATATCTTTGATTGCCGGACTTATGATGTTGCCGTTTGGTGCAAATCTAATCGTAGATTCAGCAACCAGCATTGCATCGACCTGGAATGTGCCGGATGAAATCATCGGCTTGAGTATCATCGCAATTGGCACTTCGTTGCCCGAACTTGCAGCCAGTATGATGGCCGTGTTGCGTGGCAAAGCTTCGGTTGCCCTTGGGAATATCGTTGGCTCCAACATATTCAACATTGCAGCCATTATGGGTGTCACAGCTGCGATCAAACCCATCAGTGTTGGCCCACACATTGTGCAGGTTGACATGTGGGTTATGCTTGCAGTTTCCCTGCTGATTGCAGCGCTCGCACACTATCACAAAACCATCGCAACAGCTGGTGGGCTTGCAATGGTTGCGGCTTATGCGGGGTATATCGTGCTGGCGTTTGTTTGAAACGCTGACCCTGTCCACTTCACAGACTCGAATTCGCTGCTCGAATCCGGCATTCTTAAACCATGAATAACGCGCCACCCAAAAAACCAGATATCTCCGCGACCACTGGCGGCGATGGCAATGCAATCGTGTGGGAGGAATCCGCACCTGCAGCAGAAGGCAAAACCGGCATCGATGTAATTGGCGACCATGTGCGTCGCCTGCCGAATTCACCCGGCGTCTACCGCATGTTCAATGCGGCAGGCGATGTGTTGTATGTTGGCAAGGCGAGGAGCCTGAAAAAGCGTGTTGCTTCATACGCCAAGATGGGTGGTCATACCAACCGGATTGCGCGAATGATCCATCAAACCGCGCATATGGAATTTGTCACTACTCATACGGAAACCGAGGCGTTGCTGCTGGAAGCCAACCTCATCAAGAGGTTACGCCCGAAATTCAACGTCCTGCTGCGAGACGACAAGAGCTTTCCCTATATCGTGGTAACGGAAGATCATGCAGCACCTGGTATATTCAAGCATCGTGGAGCGCGTAACAAGAAGCGCACTTATTTCGGGCCGTTTGCATCGGCAGGTTCAGTAGACCGAACCTTGAATGCTATGCAGCGTGCATTTCTGGTACGGACCTGTAGCAATTCCGTCTTTGAAAATCGTACCCGCCCTTGCCTGCTTCATCAGATCAAGCGGTGTTCTGCACCCTGTACCGGAGAAATTAGTGAAGCAGACTATGCCCGTCTTGTTACCGAGGCCAAACGATTCTTGTCAGGCAAGAGCTCAGACATTCAAAAATCTCTGTCAAAGCAGATGGAAGCGGCATCTGATGCAATGGACTTTGAGCGTGCTGCAATCTATCGCGACCGGCTATCGGCTCTTTCTCATGTGCAAGCCCATCAAGGCATCAATCCGCGTCTCGTAAACGAGGCGGATGTTTTTTCTGTCGCCCAGAAGGACGGACTTACCTGTATTCAGGTGTTCTTTTTCCGCACTGGTCAGAATTGGGGGAACCGGGCTTATTTTCCCCGCGCCGACAAAAGTATAGAGCCTGGAGACGTATTGGGGGCGTTTCTTGGCCAGTTCTATGATGACCGGCCCTGCCCCCGACTGATTTTGGTTTCACACAAAAGCGAAGATTTACCTCTGCTGAGTGAAGCATTGTCCGCGCGCTCCAATTACAAGGTCAGGGTTTCGGTTCCAAACCGTGGTGAAAAACGCGAGCTCGTTGAACATGCCGGTAACAATGCACGCGAGGCGCTGGGGCGCAAACTTGCAGAAACGTCCACACAGGCAAAACTGATGAAGGGTGTTCAGGAAAACTTCGGGCTGGAGAGTATCCCGAACCGGATTGAGATCTATGACAACTCTCACATAATGGGCACAAACGCGGTAGGTGCGATGGTTGTTTGCGGACCGGACGGATTTGCGAAGAACCACTATCGCAAGTTCAACATCAAATCCAAAGATCTCGTGCCAGGCGATGACTATGGCATGATGCGAGAAGTAATGACGCGGCGGTTTTCCCGACTGATCAAGGAGCAAGGCCTGCCGGAGGATCATGCTGTTGAAGCGGACGAAATTGGTCTCTGGCCGGACCTATTGTTGATTGATGGTGGTTTGGGACAGCTCAATGCGGTTGCGGGGATTATGCAGGAACTGGGACTGGAAGACAAAGTTCAGCTTGTTGGCATTGCCAAAGGGCCGGACCGGGACGCAGGGCGCGAGAAATTCTTCATGCGCGGCAAGGCTTCGTTCATTTTGCCAGAACGTGATCCTGTGCTGTATTTTGTACAGCGGCTGCGGGATGAAGCGCACCGGTTTGCAATTGGATCTCACCGAGCAAGACGCAAAAAAGAGATGGTGAAAAATCCGCTTGATGAGGTTCCAGGCATTGGTCCGGGTCGCAAGCGCGCGTTGTTGCACCGGTTCGGTACAGCAAAGGCAGTTTCACGCGCCGCACTTACTGACCTAAAGGATGTAGATGGCATTTCCGAGCACATGGCGCAGGCCATCTACGATCATTTTCATTAGAACGGTGCCTTTCATACAGTAAATTGCACCTGCGTGAGCACTGTCACAACCATTTGTCAGTTGTAATTTCTGTGCGAGTCAGCTTCTTTGTGCCCATGAAGAAGTCTGTTCCGCCGAAGCAGTCCAAATTGTGGACAATTCCCAATCTGCTCACCTATGGGCGGATCGTGGCTGTGCCGCTTGTCGGACTTTGCTTCTTTATCGAAGGCCGACTGAACGGCTCGGACCTTGCACGCTGGTCGGCGCTGGCAATTTTTATAGTTGCAAGCATCACGGATTTTTTCGACGGCTATCTTGCGCGTATCTGGAAACAAGGTTCGCAACTTGGCACGATGCTGGACCCAATCGCGGACAAGCTATTGGTTGCGGCCTGTTTATTATTGTTGGCAGCAGATGGAACGATCGCTGGGTGGACCATCTGGGCAGCTATCATCATCCTTTGTCGTGAAATCCTGGTCTCAGGACTTCGGGAGTATCTGGCAGAATTGAAGGTCAGTGTGCCGGTGACGCGGATTGCAAAATGGAAAACCACCATGCAGATGATTGCAATCGGTTTTCTGCTTGCAGGCCCTGCCGGTGACAAGGTGCTGCCCTACACGACAGAAGCCGGTATAATCTTGCTATGGGCTGCGGCACTAATTACCCTATATACTGGTTATGACTACCTTCGTGCCGGACTGCGCCACGTGGTAGGTTAAGCAACCACCGGGGAACTGGTGCAGGAGAAATGCCCATGAAACTTGTCTATTTCGCATGGCTGCGTGAACGTGTGGGCGTTGGTGAAGAGGAAGTCGAACTTCCGGCCACAGTAGCCACTGTTTCAGATTTGTTTGACTGGCTCAATTCACGCGGCGAAAATTACCAGGAAGCACTGAAACATCCAGACGTTGTTCGCGTGGCGCTTGACCAGCAGCATGAGGGCGACCGTAACGCTTCAATTGCGGGTGCTCGAGAAATTGCCCTGTTTCCACCAATGACTGGCGGCTGAACTTATGAGCGTTACCCCCGATGTTCGCATTCAATGCGAAGATTTCGACATCACAAACGAAATTTCGAAACTCTCTGCCGGGCGGGGTGATGTTGGGGCAGTTGTTACCTTTAGCGGTATTTGCCGCGATGAAGCGGGCAGCCTTTCAGCACTTGAACTGGAACATTATCCGGAAATGGCGGAAACAGAAATCAAGCGTATTGCAGCAGATGCCATAAAACGCTTTGAACTGTCAGGCATTACGGTCATTCATCGGCATGGCAAGATTAAGCCGGGTGAAAACATTGTACTGGTTGTTTCCGCTTCGCCACACCGACACGCAGCCTTTGATGGTGCGGGCTTTCTGATGGATTTCCTCAAAACCCGAGCCCCATTCTGGAAGAAAGAACACCGATTGGATGGCAGCGAAGAAAAATGGGTTGATGCCAAAGACAGTGATGATAGTGCCATCGAACGCTGGGAGTAAGTTGTCGAAATTCACTGGCCCTTCGGCCAGATACCGGTTCTCAAGAAATCGACTGCGGAAAACACATCATATTCGACACTTGTACGAACCATGGTTGAGTCTCTTGCCTTAAGCCCGGCAACGATTTTGATATGGGCCACGTTTGGATTCTCGCAGGCAGTTTTTGCCTGTTCGATGCCTTGCCGAAAATACGGACCAACCTGAAGCCATAACCGGTCAATCAACCCGAGCAGGGTCTCTCTTTCTGCCGCAGCGTACAGGGTGAAATGGAAGCTGAAATGCCTGGCAATATAGGTATCGAAATCATCGACTTTCAGCGCCTCAGCCATTTCCCCTATCAATTCCTGCATTCGGTCTATTGAGGAAACCGAGATATGGGGCGTTGCATATTCTGCCGCCAGGCCCTCCAGCGACCGGCGAATTTCGTGTAACTCGATCAATCGCTCGTCACTCATGTCAGGCACGCGAATTGTGCGACTGCTTGATAGTTCAAGCGCACCATCAGCGACCAGCCTGTTTAACGCATCTCGAACGGGCATCAGTGAAGTGTCGAATTCCTCCGCCAACGGTCTAAGCGGCAATTTCTGCCCGGGCACAACATGACCAGCCATCAGCATCATTCGGCAACGCTGTAGTATTTGATCGCGCAACGGTTCGCTGGCTGATCTCTTGACTTTGGTTAGCGTTGCCCCGGTTTGCATGAATTTTCCCGTTCCCTTGCTTCAATGAGCTGATTTTTGAAACAATCCCATTGTGTTGTTGATTGTGCGTTACTCAGGCTCTTCAGGCAAGCACGTCAGTTGCAGACAGTCACAAATAATCTGATTGTTATAACTGTTATTACAATTTTTAAATATATTAATTGTTTATATTTCAATATCTTAATTGATTATCAACAAAGTAATTTGATTCAATTATAATTTAGTGATAACAATTTTTTCGAAGAGGGGAACAGGGGATAAGCGCGTAGGCTTGCCTTCAGGAAACAAATCGACAGGGAGAAAACAAATGAAACTTAAATCACTGATGCTTTCAGTTGCAACTGTAGCTTTAACCACTTCTGCATCTGTTGCTGAGGATATGACCATTGTATCCTGGGGAGGTGCATATTCTGCTTCCCAGAACAATGCCTATCACCAGCCCTACATGAAGAACAATCCTGATGTGAACATCATCAATGATGAATCCGCTGCTGAAGCCATTGCCAAACTTCGCGCGATGAAAGAGGCAAACAATGTTACCTGGGATGTGGTAGACGTGACACCGTCGGATGCGTTACGTGCCTGCGATGAGGGGCTGGCAATCGAAATTGATGCCGATCGTGATTTGGCACCTGCACCTGATGGCACACCTGCTTCAGAAGACTTTGGTGATCTTCTGGTATCACCCTGCTTTATTCCGCAGATCGTGTACTCAACCACATTTGGTTACCGTACAGATTTGGTTGGCGATACTCCACCAGACGACATCTGCGATGTATTCGATCTTGCCAAATATCCCGGTAAGCGGTCACTTGAGAAACGCCCAATCAGCAATGTTGAATGGGCTTTGCTCTGCGACGGTGTTGCGAAGGAAGATGTGTACAAGGTTCTTGGTACACCTGAAGGTGTTGACCAGGCACTGGCTAAACTCGGCACCATCAAGGACAGTGTTGTCTGGTGGTCGGCAGGTGCGGAAACACCGCAGCTTCTGGCTGATGGAGAGATCGTTATGGGCTCGACCTATAATGGCCGTCTGTTTGCCCTGATCGAAGAGCAAAAACAGCCCGTCGGAATTATGTGGGATGCCCAGGTGTTTGACCTTGATGGCTGGATTATTCCAACCGGTCTTTCACCAGAGCGTCAGGCCCGCGCACTAGATTATGTCAAATTTGCAACCGGCACCCAGCAACTGGCGGATCAGGCCAAATACATCTCCTATGGCCCGGCGCGTGCATCTTCTGCTCCATTGATCGGCAAACACGCCACATTGGGCATCGAAATGGCACCACACATGCCTACCGATCCGAACAATGCCAAGAACACCTTCCTCTACAACTACGAGTTCTGGGCGGATAATCGCGACGATATCGACGCGAAATTCCAGGCTTGGCTTACCAAGTAAGATTGCCTGGGTTGCCGGAATGAAATGAACCCCTCTTTCGTTCCGGCTAGCTTGTATTCAGCCAAGAGGGAAAGACCAAATAGCAGGAGATTATAAAATGAAGAAAACAGTTTTGGCGATCGCGGTAATCGCCCTTACATCAAGCAATGTATTCGCCATGGAACAGTGCAGGCACACCTATCGCATGACAATGGCAGAACAGGCAGCACCGATCCAGATATCACAAGTAGCACCCGATGTGTGGCTCGTGCCTTACCTCAGTTAAATTAACTAGAGCACTTAATGGTGCTCACGTGGGTAACGACAGCTGGCGCACCTAATTCATGAGGTGTGCCAGTTCCTAGTTGGGTGCCACAACAATTGCAGGAGGGGAAAGCCGAATTTCTGGAGTATCCGACCTCCCAAATATTCTGTGCGAATTTGATGTCACGACTAGAAACACCTATAGAAAGAACCATGATGCTGGTAACTACACGCAAAACATTTCAGCTCATAAGCTGCGCACTTCTGGCGATGGGCTTGCATATGCAGCCTACCCAGGCATCAGAAGAAGAAATGCCAATTTTTAAAGAGATCCCCACCCAGTTCATCGCTGCGCTGGGCGATCCTAATGCCACATCTGGAACTGGCGCGCAGTCTTGGGGATTATGGCGTCAAGATCCCGGACCCAGAGGTGTGTGGCTAAGCCTTTTCCCCGTTCTGCAGGCAACTGGTGGCCATGGCCCTGGAAACTGGGAATTCGACGACAATGACTGGTGGCTGGATGAGAATGGCCTAATCATGGAGAAGCCGGAGTTCTCCCTTCCGCCCGGCAAATACCTGGTCACAGGCGACCGCGAGGTGACCGCCATGTTGACTGTTCATTCAGCAGATGAAAACGGCGAAGTGAACTGGGAGCTGAACAAGGGCGCCAAGCTCTACGATGTAACTCACCTGCCCTGCCGCTCTGCGCGCTATACGCCAGTGACAAGTGACAAATTATGTTCACCTTCAAACGCGCCGAAATCTGCTTTTCGTGTTGCGCCGGGAACTTCAATGCCACAGGTCGATGGCTGCAAAAAGCAAGATTATTCGGTACTTTTTGTGGTTGCCGTAGCGGTGGATAGCTGATTGCCACCCACCGCGTTTGGAGATTTAATCGCTCCTAGCGATACAATCCAATGTCTTCCTTCATAAAGCGGCTCAAGCGCTTCAACTCTTTCACATTGTGTATTCTTTGATGGCGGTCTTTTACAACTCCAAACAGAAATGTGAATGGATTGGCTGCGAATGAACCTTCACGAATGACTTTTTCAAATTTTGCCATATCATTTCTCCTTGGTTAGATTTTGTGGCATCTAGGCTGTGGTTTCGAAGCCCGTTATCGCTATAAATAGGTCTTTTATAACAAAATTGGAAATCATTTGATCTGAAGTTAGAATTTAGATAAACTAAATTCACAATGAGTGAATGGCTCCCATCATTAAACGCCTTGAGGGCATTCGAAGCCGTTTCGCGGCATCTAAGCTATCGCGAGGCGGCTGAAGAGTTGAGCGTTACTCCAGCTGCTGTAAAGCAACTTGTCCAAAAGCTAGAAGAAACGCTCAACACCCAACTTGTTCGACGGCAAGGACGCGGCATCGCACTCACCCAAACCGGGATTGATGGCGTTGGAGAACTTCGTCTCGGCTTCAAACAACTCAATTCCGCCGTTGCCAAAATGCGGGAAACAACAACCCGGCAGTGCCTTACGATTACGGCAGAGCCTTCCTTTGCGATATCATGGCTTGTGAAGAGGATTGATACGTTCAAACGCGCGCACCCCGAAATCGACGTGCTGATTGACTCGTCCCTGAGAGTGATGGATTTGCAAAGAGAGGCCGTGGATATTGCAATTCGCTATGGAGTCAATCCAGGTCCGGGTCAAATCTGTCACCGGCTGTTTGATGAAGAAACTCTGGCGGTCTGCAGCAAGGCAGTTGCTGAAGGGCCGCCCAAGTTGACCAAGCTCAATGATTTACAGGATGTAGCACTGATCCATATTGAAGCGACAAGCCTTGAATATTCGCCAAAGGCTCTGAGCCTGTATGACTGGAAAAGCTGGTTCGAGACCGTAGGCGTTCCAGACATCACACCCGGGAGAGGCCTGCACTTCAATGACTATAATCTGGCGATCCAGGCAGCTATAGCCGGTCAAGGTGTGGTACTTGGGAGTTGGCCGGTGGTGAAGGATGCAATTGAGGCCGGATTGCTTGTGGCACCCTTCGAGGAGTGCTCAAAGTCCGAGGAGGGATACGATCTGGTTACAACAAATGAAGCGATGAACAAGCCGGAGGTGGCTGCATTTGTTGAGTGGATGTTGGAAGAAATCAAGGACTGACGAATGTCTCATCAACCGGCGTTGATTGAGCATGTCGGCGACCGCGCTGGCTTTATCGCGATGCATTCTCCAATGGAAGAGCGTGAAGAATTCACAATGACAGCAGTATTTTAAGAGCTGCCATATTTGGCATCAGAACCCGAATTCAAAATATCCGGATTCAAATTGCAGGCGTCTTCATACAAGCGGTCAGTCAAAGTTTTGGCTAGCGCGCCACTTTCACAAATTTCGGTAATTTCGCCAATCACAAAGCGAATTCTTTCCAGGATATCTGCGCCGTCCTGCAGTTCCATGGAGATGATTTTTTGAAATGCCTCATCCAGGGAATGATCCAACTTTTCAATGGATTCTGTCGTCGGATCGGCGTCAGTTTCAAGCAGCAGAATCAATTCAGCCTTAATCGATTGATGGTGAGCTACCAGATTGTGCAAACTTTCAACCATATTTCCCCCGATTTGAAATGACATCGCACTTCAGATGCTCACCCCTATCATGCACATCCACTAAAGCAATTCAAACTCTCCAATTTGCAGGTTTGAAATCTCGCCAACTGCAAGCGCTTTAGAAACCGCATGCGCTTGATTATGGGTACCCAGTTTCTTTGAAGCATTGTCGAACACAATGTTTATTGTGGTTTCGCTGATCTTGAGCAGATCGGCGATATCAGAATTACTGTAGCCATTCGAGCAAAACATCAGTGCTTCAGCTTCGAATGTGCTTAGGCGCTTGGGGGCAAACAATTTGGTAACATCGGGAAACCGGTCAATGATAGCAACTGTGGATTGGCAAATTGCATTGATCAAGAACACTCTCAAATCGTCAGTTAGTCTTTGTTCCCGAGTGCCGATTGAAAATATGGCGAGCCCCTGCCCCAGGAGAATGGGAATAACCAAGATGTGTTTGTGTCCTGATTTTGCCAATTCATCAAGAAACCTTTTGTTGAGAAATTCAGGATAGCGACTGCGATCAATCTGAAGCGCATCAAAACAATGATGTAACCTTTTGGCCTCGTTGATTACCGGACAGCCTCCCTTGTCTTTCAGTACAGTGGCCAGTTTCAGCACAGCCTCAGAGTGCCGGCGAAATGCGCGGATCGAAGGTAGCCCGCCCTCCAAGTCGCAAAATGTAACTCCCATCAAACTCATGTCGTGATGGGCTAGATAATCCTCGACCAGCAAACATGTAGAATGCAAATCATCTGAACGTGAAATTAATCTTGCGGTACGACGCAGATCATTAAATCCAGAAACACGATTACTTTTTGTTTTTGCGAATGATCCCACAACCAAAACCCCATCTATCCGAATCTAAGTGATCCATAGCGCGAATGCTAACCAGTGAGAAAATGGGTGTCGAGTTAGATTTTTACTCGGTGTGGATAGTTTCCGAGGATTAGCAGCAGCAGGCTTCGCCCAATATGATGCGTGGTGAACAGAGGCCGGGAATTTCGATTGGCAATTTAAGCATGAAACACCCGAGTGCCTGCACAAAAAAGAGGGCGAAAACGCTCCCTTCGAAAAGTTCAAAGTTTCTGTTGGGTAGTCAGTGATTAGCCGACGATTTCAATTCCGGAGAACCAATAAGCAATTTCTTCCGTGGCGGTCTCAGGAGCGTCAGATCCATGAACCGAATTTTCTCCAAGTGACAAAGCAAATTCCTTGCGGATTGTGCCTTCATCGGCATCTGCCGGATTGGTTGCCCCCATCACTTCACGGTTTTTGAGAATTGCATTTTCACCTTCAAGCACCTGAACGATCGTGGGGCCGGATGACATGAATTCTGTCAGCTCACCAAAGAAGGGGCGTTCGGCGTGAACCGCATAAAAACCTTCCGCTTGGCGCAGGCTCATCCAGACCCGCCTGGAAGCAACGACCCGCAGGCCAGCCTCTTCAAGTTTCTGGGTAATTGCGCCAGTCAAATTGCGTTTGGTTGCATCCGGTTTAATCATCGAAAAGGTACGTTCTACCGCCATCGGTCTCTCACTCGCTGGTTTGAAGGTGTGTGGAATTCGCCGCTGTATACGCGGGCACAACCAAACTCGCAAGATACGAAATTTATCTTGCAACTGAACCCGCGGGAAGCCACAAGACGCGCATGTTACAATTGCGAGACTTAAGTGTGAGAATTGCCGGCCGCTTGTTGATCGAACAGGCGGACCTCGCCTTGCCAACCGGAACAAGGGCAGGTCTTGTCGGGCGCAATGGTTCGGGCAAAACCACGCTTTTCAAGGTGATCACCAAGGACCACGGCAGCGAGAGCGGCTCAATTGAAATGACCAAGGGTTGGCGGGTTGGCCAAGTTGCGCAAGAAGCACCTGGAACCGAAGACAATCTGATCTCAATTGTGCTTGCCGCTGACGAAGAACGCGCAGCACTACTCGCCGAGGCAGAAAATGCCAGTGATCCGATGCGGATTGCGGAAATCCAGATGCGCCTCGTTGATATTCGGGCTCACTCAGCCGAAGCACGTGCCGCATCCATTCTCTCAGGTCTGGGCTTTAGTGAAGAAAAGCAGCATCAACCGGCCTCTTCCTTCTCCGGCGGTTGGCGGATGCGGGTGGCACTCGCAGCAGTCTTGTTTTCTGAACCCGATTTGCTGCTATTGGATGAGCCAACCAACTATCTCGATCTTGAAGGCACCTTGTGGCTTGAGAACTATCTCGCGCGGTATCCCGGCACATTTTTGATCATCAGCCATGACCGGGACCTGCTCAACAAGGCGGTCAGCTCAATAATCCATCTGGAAAACCGAAAACTTACATTTTATCGCGGCAGCTATGACAGTTTCGAGCGGCAGCGTGCAGAGCAGCGCGAACTGGATGCCAAAAGTCGCGCCAAGCTTGAGGACCAGACCAAGCACATGCAGGCCTTCGTGGACCGATTTCGCTACAAGGCCTCAAAGGCGCGTCAGGCTCAGTCGCGTATTAAGGCGATTGAAAAGCTCAAACCGCCAGAACTACTGGAGGAAGCCGGAACCACCCCCATCCGATTTCCAAATCCGGAACGAATTTCTGCTTCGCCGATGATAAAGCTGGAACACGTCTCATGTGGTTATGCCGCCAATGAGCCAGTTCTCGATCATGTTAGTCTCAATATCGACGCAGATGACCGGATTGCCCTTTTGGGAGCCAACGGCAATGGCAAATCCACCTTTGCCAAATTGTTGTCGCAACGATTGGAGCATGTGACAGGCACGATTGTACGCGCGTCAAAAATTTCGGTCGGCATGTTTGCCCAGCACCAGATGGATGACCTGCATGAAAACGAGTCCGCCGTCGATCATGTGCGTGCGCTGATGAAAGGCGCACCGGAGGGAAAGGTTCGAGCGCGGGTTGCTCAAATGGGACTTGATCGCGAGCGGATGAATACCGCCGCAAAAGACCTTTCCGGTGGCGAGAAGGCTCGCCTGCTGTTGGGACTGGCAAGTTTCAATGCGCCGGACTTACTGATCCTGGATGAGCCAACCAATCACCTTGATGTGGGCGCCCGCGAGGCGCTGGTACACGGGCTCAATGAATTCAAGGGTGCGGTAATTTTGATCAGCCACGACCGACATTTGATTGATGCTACCATGGACCGATTGTGGTTGGTTTTTGATGGTACAGTCGGCACCTATGAGGGTGATCTGGAAACCTATCGTCGTGATGTATTGAAAGCGCGAAAAAAGATAGGTGATACACAGGCTACTGGAGTGGAGACAAAACCTCTCACGCGGGTGGGCAAAAAGGAGGCTGCAGAGCGTCGCAAACAACTAGCCCCCTTGCGTAAAGAAATTTTTGATAAAGAAAAGGAAATCAGTTGCTTAGAGCGTAAACTCTCAGAAATTGATTCACACCTTGCAACGTCTGGATTGTTTGAAAAGGCACCGGAAGAGGCGGTGACACTGTCCAAAACACGTGCCGAAGTCGAACGTCAACTATCATCTGCCGAAGAGGCATGGGTTGGTTTAAATGAAAAGCATGATCTGGCGAAAGCTGGCTAGAGTGAACTTACTTCTTGCCACGTCCCCACCGGGACTTCGTTGCCGGTGACTTATTCGCGCCAGCTGTTGGTGGTTTTCGACGGCGGGATCGCATCATCAGATAAACCCCAAATATTGCCAATATAACGCCGGGCATTTGATATCGGTTGTCCGCTTCAACTGCATTCCTGATTAAGGCAGCACGCACCGATGAGAGACCAGGGTCCAATATCCCGCTCTGGGTAGCATTGGACGCAAGACCAACTTCAATCAGATAATCTCCAGAGTCGGCGATGGCAAAAAGCGGTGCTGAGGTACTTACCATTTTTTCCTGCTCAGGCGCCGAACCCTTGAGACTTGTTGAGATTGAAATTGTGCCATCAAGTACCACGCCATCTGCTCCGCTTACGCGAATTGTAATTGGCAAACCATTTGGCGGCAGTTTTGCATCAACAAGATATTTCGCATCAATGCGAATTCGTACCGGATTATCATCAGGAGAGATTTTGACGATCCCAGTACGCCATCCCCCATCTTCCCGGTCGTAGACGGGAAGACTAACAATTTCATTTCCCGCAAAATTCGACTGGATCCAGGGCAGTAAAACTGCCAACCCAACTCCCAACAGAATGAGAAAAGAAGCAATCTTGCGCATATCAGGTATTCCTTCGCCATTCGCAAAACCAGATAGGCACAATCCTGCCGTGGCGTTCAATTTCAAAACCGGACTTTGATACCAATTCAAAACCGAACTGTGTGAATTTCATTGCGGCAGTTTCCTCCAACGGCCAAGGTGGCCCTTCGACAGAAGCACCATCAGCGCGAATTCGGGTGTAAGACAACAGCGTACCGCCCGGTGCAACCAAACTCGCTATGGCCGGCATCGTACGGGCCAGTGTTTCTGGAGGAAGCGCCTGTAGAATATAAATTTCAGTTACCAGATCAAACGCCTTGCGCCATTCCTTTGGCAGGTTAAACAGATCAGCGGTCTCGTAGATGACTTTGGAGTCTGGAAATCTTTGGCGAGCCCAGGCAATCGCATCCGGTGAATAATCAAAGCCGGTTACTTCATAACCAGCGATGGAGAGCGCTTCAGCGGTGTCACCCAACCCACAGCCAACATCGATTGCCCTGCCCCGTACTGACGGTGCCGATTGCAGCCACTCAACCAGTTGTGGTTTGGGTTCCAAATCGGCCCAAGGCACCATCGCAGCATCACCGGCAGCGTCTTCATAAACTGTTTCGAAAAAGTCCCCGCGTTCCGGATTATCTTTCACCGCAGCAGCGCCAACACGGTTTACCCGTTCTATTGCCAACCCCCGCCTTTTTAGAAACGTCTTGTCGGTGCTGTCTTCAGGTTTTTCAGTCATGCCATCTTCTCCCAGCCGCCGGAAGCATTTTGCTTCCAGTAGGTGAGATCGCAACCGGATTCTTTATCACGCTTCCAGCGCTTCCTGGCCGCCTCGACTTCAGCGTTGTTATGACCGTCAAACATATAGACGACACGTTCAAAGCCAGTCGGATCACCAAGCTCCGCTCCATCAACCAGAAACCGTATTTGCGCACCATTTGGTGTATCATCATCGGTTGTTAGCCACACTGGCTGGTCAGTTTCAGACCCATCACGCGTTGAACCGTGTGGAAGAAAACTTTCATCTCGGAAAGTCCACAGCAAAGCGTCCAGAGACTCAATGCGTTCTTGTGATCCAGCCTGAATTACTACCTGCCAACCGCGGCCCAGTGATTTCTCGACCAAACCTGGCAATACAGCCTCCAATGTCTTTTCGGTGAGGTGGTAATAGAGGATTTCAGTCATGTTTGGCGGGTTCGCGCATGTTGGAGACAGTGTGGAGCGGGTTCATTCGCAGTTCTATCCTTGACTCAAATCCGGTGAAACGCCACAAAATACCACGCTTATGGATACTGAGGGTAGTTCATGCGGAAGATAATGTTCATTTCTCCACTTTTATTGGTGCTGGGAATGGGGCTGATCCCTGCCCCATGCCAGGCTTCAGGCTGCAGTTTGTCCGGTGCGAAACTGGATTGTACAAGTGAAGGTGGGACGAACACGCTGAAAAGCAATGTAACAGCATTCGCCAATGCGAAAACCCGGGAAATTCTTGCAAATCCCCTAAACGAGCTCGAGCGGTTCGAACATCCTTTGGATCGGGAAAAATTTCGCAGAAGCTATGAAGCCATGTGGAAAGCAGCCAACCGGCTTGAAAGGCGTAACAGACGCAAGTGGAAGCGGAACAGGATGGATACCGCCACATACAAACAATCCGTCGAAACCTACAACGATGCCCGCGAAAGCTACATCGCGGCACACTGGTTTTATAAAGCGCTGATCTGGCAACATCAGGAAAAAGTGCCCGAGTGATATCTCAAAGCTGTTTACTCGTAAAAATCCGCTACAAGCCGGTCCAGCAACCGAACCCCAAAACCTGATCCCCAAGACTGGTTATACGCATTTTTGGGCGAGCCCATTGCGGTTCCGGCGACATCAAGATGTGCCCAAGGCACGTCGTTGACGAAGCGTTGCAGAAATTGTCCGGCCGTAATCGAACCGGCAAAACGTCCACCGACGTTCTTCATATCGGCGTTCTTTGAATCGATTAACTTGTCATATTCCTCACCAAGCGGTAGCCGCCAGACCTTCTCATCGGTCAATTGTCCGGCCTTGAAGAGGTTATCAGCAAGTTCATCATTATTTGAAAATACACCGGCGTGATGATTACCCAGTGCAACCAGTATTGCGCCGGTGAGTGTTGCCAGATTGACCATGAATTTCGGCTTGAACCGCTTCTGACAATACCAAAGAGCGTCGGCAAGCACCAATCGCCCTTCCGCATCGGTGTTAATGACTTCAATGGTTTGTCCGGACATCGAAGTGACAATATCTCCTGGTCGCTGCGCCTTTCCATCCGGCATGTTTTCAACCAAGCCAATAATTCCGACAACATTCGTTTTTGCCTTGCGGGATGCGAGCGCGTGCATCAATCCGGTAACTGCTGCTGCGCCACCCATATCACCCTTCATGTCTTCCATACCGCCTGCGGGCTTTATGGAAATGCCACCTGTATCAAACACAACTCCCTTGCCAACGAATGCGACGGGCTTATCGCCTTTTTTCCCACCCCGCCATTGCATGATTGCCATGCGCGGCGGCTTGACGGAGCCTAGTGACACCCCAAGCAACGCATCCATACCAAGCTTTTTCATTTCTGGCTCACCCAAAACCTGAACCTCAACGCCAAGGGATTTGAGGCCTTGCGCCCGCTTTGCAAATTCCACCGGATCAAGCACGTTTGCAGGCTCGTTGACCAATTGTCGGGCGAGTAGCACACCATCACTGACACCGGATAGCCGTTGCCATTCCTTGCGCGTGCCAGCCAGATCGTCTGCGCCAAAAGACATCTTTTTCTGCGCTCCGTCCTTGTCCGGCTTGGTCATATAGTCATCAAATTTATAGGCCCGCAGCTTTGCACCAGCGGCCATGAGGGCCACCGCCTCGGCAGAAATTGCGTTCTTTTTCGTGGCAGACTGCGTCAAAACTGAAATTTTTGTCGCTTTTCCTGCGGCCGCAAATATTTTCCCGCCAATTTTCAGCCAGTCAGATTCACTTGCTTTCGCCGGTTCCCCGCACCCAACAAGGATGATTTTGTCGGCACCATTGGTTGGAGCAATTACTTCCAGTGATGAAGCAATTTTTCCTGTGAATTTTGAAACAGAAATTGCCCGTTTCAACTGGCCGGATGGATCAATCTGTCTTGCAAGAGGCGATAATTTCAGATCTTCAGGAAGAATAATCGCAATCGTATCACTTTTGGATGCGGTATTTTTTGACAGTGATATTACGGGCAATTTGGCCATGAATCCTCCAATGGAAATATAGATATTTTTAGGTGGCTACACCTGCCACCGTAGCAATCCATCAAGGCATAAAGAGATGTTGTAATTTTGCAAGGGGGATGATGAAGCTGGAAACCCATGTATCCTCGGCTTAACGGCCACTGAGCACAAAATATTGAAGCAAATAATTAACCGTCTTCCTTTGCCCATTTTTAGCCATTTCACGGCTTTATAATTAACAGGACGGTAACCATGAGATTGAGGTGTCAATTTTGACCATCTTGCTTGGGAATCGTGTATGAAATTCACCGGCGAAAATGTGCAGGCATTTTTGATCAATTTTGACTTGTTCATAACCATGGAATTGGGCGCACCAGCAAATTATGAAACTGATTGAGCGGTACATCTTCAAGAAGGCCGGACTGGCGACACTCGTTACACTGGGTTCGCTTGCTGGTGTTGTATGGATTGTCCAAGCTTTGAAGGGTGTCGACATCGTCGCAAACAAAGGGCAGACAATTTTTGCCTACCTGGCACTAACGACGCTTGTAGTTCCAAACCTTGTACTGGCGGTGATACCGGTTGCCTTGCTGATTTCCTGCATATACGCAATCAACTCAATGAACACCAATACCGAGTTGGTTGTCATGACAGCAAGTGGCGCCTCCAACTGGTCTGTTGCCAAACCCTTATTGGTTCTGGCCCTGTTGTGTAGCCTGTTTGCCGGATTGGTGGGACACGTAATCTCACCGATGAGCCTCGTTAAGCTCCGCGAGTTTGTCACCGAGATGCGGGCAGATCTCGTTTCAGTTATTGTGCGCGAGGGAACGTTCAACGAGTTTGAGAAGGGATTGACGTTTCATGTGGCGCATCGTGGTGCGGGAGGGCTCCTTTCCGGAATTCTGATTTCTGACGAGAGGGAGACCGACTCTTCAGTTATTTACACTGCCAAGCAAGGTGTTGTGACCCGCACTTCGGATGGGTCATTGTTGAAACTCAAGGAAGGTGAAATTCAGCAAACCAATTTGAAGGATGGCAATGTAACCGTCATCAAATACGATTCTTACATTTTTGACCTGGCAAGCTTTTCTGGAAAAACCGTACTGGCTACCAGGCGCCCAAAAGAACGCTTTACCAGCGAACTGATGTTTCCTGACAAGAATGACAAGACTTACCAGGCTGATCCTGGCAGATTTCGCGCCCTGATTCATGAACGATTTTCGGAAATGTTGTGGCCGTTTGCCTATGTTTTGATTGTTTTGGCGTTCGCTGGACAGGCTCGCTCGAACCGCCAAAGCCATGGAGCGGCAATTGGAGCAGCCACGATTGCACTAATTACAGCCCGGGGGCTCGGGTTTTCTGCCATTTCGTCTTTGCGACTCGATCCGGGTTCAGTCTTTCTGGTTTACGCATTACCGATCGGGTGCATTGTATTTGGAAGCTGGTTCGTGTTGACCAACAGGCCAGCCTCACTACCAAAAGTCATGATGGACCGGATTGGATTGTACCAAGGTCGGATTACGGAACGCATAGAGCAAATTTACGCCCGTTACGTGGCATTTCGCCGGAGACATGCCGGGGTACAAACATGATAGGCCAAACCCTAAGCCTGTACATCTCCATGAAGTTTGTGAAGATTCTTCTCGCAATGGTTGTGGGCCTGGGCTTTTTGATTATTACAGTTGATTTTATTGAGCAACTGAGAAAATCCGCCGATGATACGCAGATAACCATCGGAAGCCTTTACATGATTTCGATGCTTCGAGCACCGGTGTTCATCGAGAAGGCATTTCCATTCGCCTGTTTGTTTGCCGCGATGATTACGCTTACCCAACTCAACACCAAAATGGAGTTGGTGGTGGCACGATCTGCCGGTGTTTCGGCCTGGCAATTCCTGTTGCCGATCAGTTTGTCGGCGGCCTTGATCGGAGTGTTTATCGCGACCGCATATAACCCGCTAGCGATCAAGGCATTTGAACAAAGCGTTGAACTTGAGGCTGAAGTGCGTAACCAGCAAAAGGGCGAACAAAACCAAAAGGTTCACGGATACTGGATTAGGCAGGAAGAAGAAGAGGGAAGCACCGTTATCAATTCGCGCCTGGCACGCAGGGGTGGCACGCTGCTGGATGACGTAAAAATTATACGAT
The DNA here is from genome assembly GCA_021775415.1 of Hyphomicrobiales bacterium. GTDB lineage: Bacteria > Pseudomonadota > Alphaproteobacteria > Rhizobiales > Rhizobiaceae > JAALLB01. Next base: position 111,852 of record JAJFHV010000010.1, read on the forward strand.
TCAACAAACAAGGCGGGATCGTGGAACGTATTGGTGCCACAAATGCAATCTATCGCGGTGATTACTGGATGTTGGTCTCTGTGAAACTGACGACTGATGATGGCCTCATAACAAAGCATGATACGATGAAACTGCCAACAAGGTTAACGCGGGATGCGCTTCTGGGTGCGAGTACACCGCCGGAGTCAGTTTCTTTCTGGAAGCTTCGCAATACTGCAGAAAAAGTCAGCAAAACAGGGACAAATGCGAAACCTTACATGGTTCAATATCACAGCCTGACAGCGCTTCCATTGTTTCTTGTGGCGATGGTACTGGTTGCTGCCACGGTTTGCCTGAGATTTGTACGTTTTGGCCAGTTTGGACGGATGATTTTAGGTGGTATCCTGTCAGGGTTCGTGCTTTATACAATCACGAAATTGGTAACAGCATTGGGGAGTAATGGTGTAGTACCGCCAGCTGTGGCGGCATGGTCACCTGCATTTGTGGCAACTTTGTTTGGAATGAGTATTTTGCTGCATCAGGAGGACGGATAATTGAGCTGTCCGATGAGCGCGAACCTGATGCATAAAGGGCGCGAAAGATTTCGTACGCTTGTAACCTGGTCGGTTGCGGGCTTTTTTGCGTTGGTTCCAGCGTCCATTACCACCAGTGGATTGTCTGCGAGCGGTCAAGCTGCAGCACAAGAAATTTCAGCCACCCAAATTTTTGCTGACCAACCCGTTGATCCAGACGCTCAACTGTTACTGGAATCGGATCAGCTGATTTACGACAACGACCGTGAACTGGTGATCGCAATTGGGAATGTTCAAATTGCTTATGGTGACTACACACTGGTTGCGCAGAAAGTTGAATATAACCGGCAAAGCGGCCGGGTTATTGCCTTTGGCAATGTTGAAATCCTCGAACCCAATGGCAACCGGATTTTCGCGGATGAAATTGATATCACCGATGATTTTCGGGATGGATTTGTCTCGGCATTGAAAGTTGAAACGCCGGACAATACCAGAATTGCTGCTGAAAGCGCTGAACGACGCGATGGCGAAGTCACCGTGTTTAACAATGGTGTCTATACCGCCTGTGAGCCTTGCAGGGAAAACCCCGAGAAACCGCCATTGTGGCAAATTCGCGCCCAGAAAGTCATTATCGACAATCGCACCAGGACAATCGAATACGAAGACGCCAGTTTTGAGGTGTTCGGCAAACCCATAGCCAAACTGGCACGGTTTTCCCATGCGGACCCTGCCATCAAGCGCAAGTCTGGATTTTTGGTACCAAGTTTTAACAGCACCGAAGAACTCGGCATTGGTGTGAGCAACGCCTACTTCTTCAATCTGGCACCCAATTTCGACCTTACCCTGTCAGGCTTCTACTACACCAGGCAAGGCTTTCTTGGCGAAGCTGAATGGCGACACCGTACCCAGAACGGCCAATACAGTATTCGCTACGCAGGTATTGATCAGCAGGATCCGACTGCATTTTCTGCCGGTTCTGTTGACCGGGCAAATGCCGACCGTCATGCAGTAATGACCAACGGGCTGTTTCATATCAACCCGCGCTGGCGATTTGGCTGGAGTGCGCTGTTTCAGTCAGACAATAACTTCGCCAGCACGTACAGTCTGGATGGTTTTTCTGCCCGCGACATCACCAATGACGTTTATCTGGTTGGATTGGATGGCAAAAACTACTTTGACCTTCGTGGGCAGGATTTTCTGGTACAGGATAACCAGATCGACTTTGATCCAGGCAATCCAGGCAATCAAAACTATACGGATCAGCAGGCGACTGTACTTCCATTGCTTGATTACAATGTTGTTTCCGGTGAAGAGTATGGTGCGGGCCAGGTTTCCTTCGATCTTAATGTTGCGAGTTTGTCACGCGGCACCCCCCAAAATTCAAATTTGTTTAGTGACGCGATTATATCGAATGATCGATACACGGGCATTGCAGGCCATTATTCACGTGCCAGTGCCGAAGCCGAGTGGAAAGGGTCACACATCACTGGTGGTGCCGTACTTACCTCATCGCTGAGCGTGCGGGGTGATGGAATGTGGGTTGATTCTGACAATTTGGGAACCGTTCAAAACCCACTCACCACAAATGAGACTATTTATCGTGCAATGCCCGCCGCGATGTTTGAAATCCGCTATCCGTTGATCGCAACCGATGGGATGACCAGTCACATTTTCGAGCCCATCGCACAAATAGTTGTCCGACCGGACGAGACAGACATCGGCATGTTCCCGAATGAAGATGCTCAGAGCCTTGTATTTGATACCTCTAACCTGTTTGAACGTGACAAGTTTTCCGGGTATGACCGGGTCGAAGGTGGCACACGCGCCAATATCGGGTTCCGCTACTCGACAAGTTTTCAATATGGCGACAGCATTGACATTGTCGCCGGGCAATCTTTCCACCTGCATGGCCTAAACTCATTTTCCCAGGTTGATCTTGTCAATGCGGGCGTGGAGTCCGGCCTTGAGACAGATCGATCCGATTATGTAGCTTCCATCCAGTACAATAACGGCCAGGGCCATGTGCTTAGCACAGGTGTGCGACTGGATGAAAAGAACGTTGATCTCAACCGGCTTGAGGTTGCGTCGCAGGTTGTAAAACCGGACTACTCCGTCAACACATCCTATGTGTACACTGCGGCTCAGCCCAACTATCAAGTTGCGACTGATCGACATGAAATCAGGATGGCGGGGAGCCTCAAGCTGAACGAGAGTTGGCGGGCCTTTGGCGCTGTTGCTTATGACATTGAGAATAGTGGCGTTATTTCAGACAGTATAGGCCTCGCCTATGACGATGAATGCTTCTCATTCTCGGTAAACTACAGCGACATTAGAGATCGCTACACCGGTCAGGAAACGAGCCAGTCAATCGGTTTCCGTATAGGGCTACGGACTATTGGTGGCTACGGCCTGACCCATAAATTCGACGAAACAGAATAGATGGACTCGTTGGATACCGTAACCGGCTCCAAACGACATCCGATGACCACAGAATTGCAAAATCAATGTTTCACAAGCATGCAAAAGAACAAAACAGATTGCTTAGAGGCGAAATACATATGAATCTTGTGAGGTCAAATACTGCCACGCTCGTGGGGGGGCTATTGCTTTTGATGCTTGCTGGTTGCAACACCTCAACAAATGCTGTCGACAAGACCTCCACCACGACCAGTCAGGAAAGCGTACAGACCACCCAGAAATCCGTTGATGAACCGAAGAGCGAAGATGCAACGGCTGAAAGCAGCGAGCCTGTGGTTGAGGAAGAGGTGGAGGTGGCAAATATAATCAACCGTCCAGGCAAGGTTGCAAACAAAGGTACATATATCCGCATCCTGGTGAACAACACGCCGATAACCAACTATGATATTCAGAGCCGGGTCGCGTTCTTGAAATTGCGGCGGGTTGGGGGTGACCGGGTAAAAGTTGCAGAAAAAGAACTAATTGAGGAAACACTGAAAGATGCGGAAGCAAAAAGAGTAAACACGCTTGCTTCAGATGCTCAAGTAGACCAAGCCTTTGCCACGTTTGCCAAACGAAACAAGGCCAGCCCGGCTCAGCTCTCAAGTGAATTGGGAAAATTAGGGGTTGGAGCGCAACACTTTAAAAACTTCATGCGTACGCAGATGAGCTGGCAAGGAGTTGTCTCCGGCAAGTTTCAAGCGGAAACGAGACAATTGTCCCAAATCGACGCGGTAACCCAGATTCGAAAGAGCGGCAGCAGCAAACCCCAACTTGCTGAGTACAGTTTGCAGCAGATCATCTTTGTTGTCCCGGAAGCCAAGCGCAAGGCATTGTTAAAATTACGGCGGGATGAAGCAAAAGCATTCCGACAGCGGTTTACAGGATGCGACCAGACCCTTAACTCGGTAAAAGCTTTGAAGGATGTGTCTATTGTAGAAAAGCGTCGCGTCCTTGGCCCGGAAATTCCAGCACTGTGGAAGGCGGATGTAGAGGCTCTTTCTACTGGTGAGACTACAAAAGTGAGAGACACAGTGAACGGTGTAGAATTTTTCGCGGTATGCAACATAAATATGGTCAGTGATGACTATGCCGCGCAGATTGCAACGCAGTCCAAGGAATTCGACAGTTTCAATGAAAAGGGCTCTGCTGTATCAGAGGCCCATCTTAAAGCTTTGCGTTCAAAGGCAACCATCATCTACCGATAAAAATGATCGTTTGGATGAACCCTGATTGGGGGGATTGATGACCAAGCCACTTGCTGTCTCAATTGGTGACCCATCAGGGATAGGTCCTGATATCATTCTCTCCGCATGGCTACATCGCAAATCGCATAACCTTCCAAGTTTTTTCATTGCGGGCGATCCTGCAATGATTGAGCGTAGATCGAAACTGCTTGGTTTGGATTTGACGATCGCCGTGATTAATCCGGAAGATGCCGCGAAATGTGATGATGACACATTAAGCGTCCTTGCCCTGAGTAACCATCAAGAGGGCAAAGCCGGCAAGCCAAGTGCTGCGGATGCTGCTGGAACAATCGAAGCAATTGAGCGGTGTGTAGATCTGGTTCTGGAAGGAACTGCAGCGGCGATTGTTACCTGTCCAATAAACAAAAAGGCGCTCTATGATACTGGCTTTATGCATCCTGGACACACCGAATTTTTAGCCGAGTTGGCAGTCAAGAAAACCGGCATTGAAACTCAACCGGTAATGATGTTGGCTGGCCCGGATTTGAAGGTCATACCCGTCACCATTCACATTCCCTTGTCAAAGGTGCCCGAACAACTCACTACCGAGCTGATTGTTGAAACCGGTATCATTGTAGCCAATGAACTTGGATCGCGTTTCGGCATTTCGCACCCTCGTCTCGCGATTTCGGGACTAAATCCCCATGCTGGTGAATCAGGTGCTCTTGGCGACGAAGATGACACAATCATCCAGCCCGCAGTCGCACAATTGATCGAGGCAGGCATCGATGCCAGTGGGCCACTTCCAGCTGACACGATGTTTCATCCGGCCGCTCGTGCGCAATATGATGCTGCCCTTTGCATGTATCATGACCAAGCACTGATACCGGCTAAAACCCTCGCATTTGATGACAGTGTTAACGTCACCCTGGGCCTTCCGTTTGTGCGAACATCACCCGACCATGGTACCGCCTTTGACATTGCCGGTAGCGGCAAGGCAAATCCCGCGAGCTTTGTTGCCGCCCTCAAAATGGCTGCTGCGATGACGGGCAGCCAGGCGTGAGTGCAATCGACAATCTACCACCCTTGCGGGATGTGATTAAACTCCACGGTCTTTCTGCGCAAAAGGCACTTGGCCAAAACTTCCTTCTGGACCTCAACTTAACGACTCGCATTGCCCGTGAGGCAGGGCCTTTGGAAGATTTTGAGGTCTTTGAGGTTGGACCAGGTCCAGGCGGATTGACAAGGGCGCTGCTGGCGTGCGGAGCGAAGCGTGTGATTGCGATTGAACGAGACCCCCGGTGCATCCCGGCACTCAAGCAGATATCGGATTACTATCCGGGAAGGCTGGAAATAATCGAGGCTGATGCACTCACGGCAGACTGGACAAGCCTTGTGTCGGGGCCATCAAAAATTGTCGCCAATCTTCCTTACAACATTGCAACACCGCTGCTAACGGGATGGATCGGTGGTGAGGAGTGGCCACCGTTCTATTCATCTTTGACATTGATGTTTCAAAGGGAAGTGGCGGAGCGCATTTGTGCGCAACCGGGCGACAAGGCCTATGGCAGGCTTGGCGTTTTGTGTGGTTGGCGCTCCCATGCCCGCAGAGCTTTTGATGTTTCACCCAAGGCTTTCACGCCACCGCCCAAGGTAACTTCTAGTATCGTGAGCATCCATCCAAAACAGGAATTTGATCATTGTGCTGTAAAAGACCTTGAAGCGGTCACGCGTGCAGCGTTTGGCCAACGCCGCAAAATGCTGCGCTCCAGCTTGAAACCACTCGGCGGTGAGGCACTCCTCGAGGGGGTAGGTATCGCCGGTGAAAAGCGCGCAGAAGAACTATCTGTTGAACAATTCATACAACTTGCAGCAGCACTACAACTGGAAAGCTGATTTGCAATTTCTATAACCCGAGCAAGGTCTCCTCGAATTCGAACAGACCTGGCCGGCGATCTCTACGCAACCGCTCCGCAATCAAAATTGACTGAACTTCATGAAATGCCCGATCCAGATCGTCATTGACCACAACAAAATCATACTCGCGCCAGTGGGTGATTTCCTCTTCTGCATTTGCCAGGCGCTTCTTGATCGCGTCGGCTGCATCCTCTGCCCGTCGTTCCAGGCGGGATTTGAGTTCTGACATGGAGGGCGGTAGCAGGAATACGGAGACTACATCTGCCCGTGCTTTCTCCATCAACTGCAAACCACCCTGATAATCAATGTCAAACAGCATATCGCGACCTTCACTCATCACTTCATCAACCGGATCTCGTGGAGTGCCATACAAATTGCCGTGAACCTCGGCCCATTCAAGCAATGCATCTGAATCACGCCGGCGCTCAAACTCAAGCTTGGTCAAGAAATGATAGTGAGTACCGTCAATTTCGCTTCCACGTCTTGGCCGCGTAGTAACGGAAACTGACAGCTCAAGAGTTTTTTCCTTCTCCAGCAAATTGCGCGCAATGGTAGACTTTCCCGCGCCTGAGGGCGAGGACAATACCAGCATCACACCCCTGCGCTTGATCGTCTGTGTAATTTCGGCGTCCATTGTCACTCCAAATTTTGCAACTGTTCTCGAAACTGATCGATTACCAGTTTCATGTCGAGCCCCAGCGAGGTGACTTCAACAGAATTAGATTTGGAACAGATTGTATTGCACTCGCGGTTAAATTCCTGAGCAAGAAAATCAAGCTTCCTTCCAGCAGGCCCTTCTCCGTTAAGCAAATCCCGGGCAGCTACAACATGAACACTCAAGCGATCAAGTTCTTCTTGCAGATCGGCCTTGGCTGCAAGAAGTACAGCCTCCTGATGAAGTTTCTCGGAATCGAACTTGTCGCTTGTTTCCATTAGGCGGGCAATTTGCAGCTGCAGCTGTTTGTTGATGGCCTCGGGCTTGCGGGCATCATTTTGCTCAATCGCGCGTAGCAGATTTTCGATTTTATCAACCTGATCCAGCAGCAATTTCGCCACCGCTTCACCTTCGCTTGCCCGCATGGCAGCGAGGGCATCAACTGCTTTTTGTAATCCCTGGATAACAGCCTCAAACTGTGTTTTACGGGAGTTGTCATCAAGCGTCGGATCTTCAAATTCCAAAACACCTTTAAGAGCAAGGAGTTCGCCGACCGAGGGTAGTTCACCCCCTACCCGCTCGCGCAAAGTCTCTGCAGCATCAAGGACAGCATCAAGAGCTTTCCTATTGACACTTGGGACAATGGTGGCGCCGGATTGAGTAACTTGAAGGTTTATCTGGATATTGCCACGTTTGAATGTCTTGGATATCAAAACCCTTGAGGTAACCTCAATTGCCTCAAATCCAGACGGCACGCGCATCCGGATATCCAGCCCCTTGCCATTGACCGAGCGTAGTTCCCAAACCCATCCGGTTTGTTCATGCTGCCCATCTTCGCGGGCAAATCCGGTCATGCTGTTAAGTGGCACGCATTTCCCCCAACCCGCGAAAAATCAAAATGTTCGCGTCACTGTGAAGCAGTCCCCGACGCTTCTTCGGACGCCTGTTCTTCGGCGCTTTCTTTCAACTGCTTTTGGATCGCACGCCAGCGTTGTACATTGTCATTGTGTTCTTCCAACGTGCGGGCAAATACATGACCGCCTGTTCCATCAGCTACAAAGAATAAATCCTCTGTTCTTGAGGGATTTGCAACTGCTTCAAGGGCTGCGCGTCCCGGATTGGCAATGGGTCCTGGCGGCAGCCCTTCAATCGAATAAGTGTTGTACTCTGTAGGCTTGTCGATATCAGATCGATAAATTGGCCGATCCTTGGGCTTACCCTTGCCACCGAATATCCCGTAGATAATGGTTGGATCGGATTGCAGCTTCATACCTTTTCTGAGTCGGTTAATGAATACGGATGCAACGCGTGGACGCTCATCTGCCTTACCAGTTTCCTTTTCGACGATCGACGCAAGCACGACCATTTCTTCCGGTGTTGAGATTGGAAGATCATCAATTCGGCGTTTCCATACGGATTGCAGAAACCGCAGCTGGCTCATCGCCATTCGCTCAATAATTTCGGTGCGTGTAGTGCCACGCTGGAAAGGATATGTATCTGGCATCAATGAGCCTTCTGGTGGCATCTCCGGCAAGTCTCCAACCAGAATTTCGCTTGCTGTAAGCCTTTCAAATACCTGATGGACTGTGAGACCCTCAGGGATAGTAACCTTGTGGAGAATGCCCTTGCCGGATCGGATAGTTTCCATGACATCGTACATACTCATGCGGGGCTTGAAGAGATATTCACCCGCCTTCATTGAACCACTGGCTCGGTATGCGCGTACGCCCGCGCGAAAAATCATGTCGTTGGATATGATGCCATTGACCCTCAGTTGATCGGAAATCTTCGCAACACTGGAACCTTCAGCAACGACCAGGGTCTGGGATGTTTCAAGCGGCCCTGGCTGCTCAAATGATCTTTTACCCAGATAGACGACTGCACAGATCAGGAGTGTTGAAAAAACCAGCGACGACATGATGAAATTCAAAAACACCACGAGACCGCTTTTTGCCTGGCTGCTGCGCTTCGGCGGCGGCGGCGGTTCTTTTGGCTCAAGCACCTGACGGGGTGACTGTGCAACAATAGCTTCACGATGCACGGGTGCTGGTGAAGCGGCGATTACATTATTGTCGGGTTGGTCAGTGGATTCGTTCAAAGCGGATTTTCCAGTTTCATTGGCAAACATGCCACGACCCTAGCGAAAATTATGGCCGTTTTTCGGTTTAAAACGATTCGCCGGTCAATTCACCCCTGACTCGCTCAAAATTGATCAGATCTTGCGAAACAGTATTGATGCATTTGTACCGCCAAATCCAAATGAATTCGATAGTGCAATGTTGACTTCGCGTTCGCGGGCAACCTTGGGGACGAGATCAATTGGAGTTTCACGTTCCGGGTTATCCAGGTTCAACGTCGGAGGAACCTTGTTGTCGCGCATGGCCAGCAATGCAAATATCGCCTCAACCGCGCCTGCCGCTCCCAAAAGATGGCCGATAGCAGACTTGGTGGAGGACATTGAAACTTTTTCCGCTGAGCTACCCAACAGGCGCTCCACCGCTCCAAGTTCAATCGTATCAGCCATTGTCGACGTACCGTGTGCATTCACATAATCAATGTCACCAGGTTCAATTCCGGATGTTCTTAGGGCAGCTACCATACACCGATAGGCACCATCGCCATCTTCGGATGGTGCTGTAATATGGAATGCATCTCCAGAAAGGCCGTAACCAATCACCTCACCATATATCTTGGCACCGCGCGCTTTTGCGTGCTCGTATTCTTCCAGTACCACGCTACCAGCGCCCTCACCCATCACGAAACCGTCTCGGTCTACGTCATACGGTCGTGAGGCTTTTTTGGGTTGATCGTTAAAATCGGTCGAAAGGGCTCTGCACGCGGCAAATCCTGCAAGTGATATCCTGCATACTGGCGATTCTGCACCGCCGGCGACCATTACATCTGCATCTCCGAGCATGATCAATCGAGCCGCATCACCAATTGCGTGGGAACCGGTAGAGCAAGCTGTTACCACGGAATGATTTGGGCCCTTCAGATTATGCTTGATGGAAACATGGCCAGAAGCAAGGTTGATCAACCGCCCCGGAATAAAGAACGGGCTGACCCGGCGAGGACCACGCTCAGCCAGAAGCAATGAAGTTTGTTCAATCCCCTGCAATCCCCCAATGCCCGATCCGATCAGCACACCGGAGCGAAAGCTATCTTCATCTGTTTGCGGATGCCAGTCTGCATCTGCGAGTGCCTGATCGCTGGCGGCTACCGCGTAGATGATGAAAGGGTCAACTTTGCGCTGCTCCTTGGGCTCCATCCAGTCGTCGGGGTTGAAGGTACCATCGCTACCATCACCAAATGGAATCTGGCAGGCAATCTGGGCGGCGATATCATCCACCTGAAAATCAGTAACGCGTTCTGCAGCGTTCTGTCCTTCAAGAATACGTTTCCAGGTAACTTCCGCACCGCAACCAAGCGGCGAAATCATTCCGATACCGGTAACTACAACCCGTCTCATAACAGTTAAACCCCCGTCAATTCTGGAGTATTTGTAACCCCATTTGGAACTTGCGTCATCTTCGTGCCTGGAAAAAGCTGATATGACAAAGGCGGCCCGTGGGACCGCCCGTCATAATTCTACAAGACCAGAATATTCAGGTCCTGGAACTTCAGTGTCAGGCTTTCGCCTTTTCCACAAATTTGATCGCATCACCAACAGTCTGGATGGTTTCTGCTGCATCATCAGGAATTTCAACACCGAACTCTTCTTCAAATGCCATAACCAACTCGACGTTATCGAGCGAATCTGCACCGAGATCATCAATGAAGCCGGCATTGTCAGTGACTTTTTCGGCATCAACATCCAGATGTTCGATTACGATTTTTTTAATGCGGTCTGCGATATCGCTCATAGTTAGTCCTCAACTATTGGTTAGCGCCTTTGGTTCAACACCACAGGCTTGTCTTGTTTGCTTCCTGACGCCCCAGCGAGCGCGTGGTGAGCAATCAGGCGGATTCGTAAATTCTGTTTGTTCGGCCTGGCAGTATATTTCGCCTGACGTTTCTAGACCAAATTTTCCAGAAATTCAGCGGTCGATTATCATACTTTATCTGAAACTTCCAGCGCCTTGTCCACATGTTTGAGAAAGATTTCCATTCGCTGGTATGAGACACCCAACCGGCTAAATCATGGCCATACCACCATTTACGTGCAGGGTTTGACCAGTCATATAGGCTGCCTCGTCGCTGGCCAGAAAAACTACCGCGTTAGCGATGTCAGAACCTTCTCCCATTTTCCGCATCGGAATGCCGGCCATAATAGCCTCTCGTTGCTTGTCATTGAGCTTGTCAGTCATGGCGGATGAAATGAAGCCAGGAGCAATACAATTGACCGTTACCCCACGCGAGGCGATTTCCTGCGCCAGTGATTTTGTAAGACCAACCATGCCAGCTTTGGCGGCACAGTAATTTGCCTGCCCTGCATTTCCTGTAACACCAACAATCGATGTAATATTGATAATCCGTCCCGATTTTCTGCGCATCATTGGATAGGTAACTGCCTTGGTCAGATCAAAAACCGAGGTCAGATTGACCCGAATCACATCATCCCAATCTTCATCCGACATGCGTACAAACAACCCATCGCGGGTAATACCTGCGTTGTTTACCAGAATGTCGAGACCTTCCATGTCTGCCTCAACCTTTTCACCCAAGCTTTTGACAGAATCGCGATCTGAGAGATTTGCTGGAAACAACATTGTACGCTCACCGAGCTCGCCAGCAAGCTCTGACAGTTTTTCTTCCCGCGTTCCGTGCAGGCCGACTGTCGCGCCCTGTTGATGCAATACACGTGCAACCGCCTCACCGATGCCTCCGGTTGCGCCCGTCACAAGTGCTTTCTTGCCACTCAGGTCAAACATTCAATAACTCCATGAATTAGGTCCCATATATTGTGCGTGATTAGCAGGTTCAGCCGACGACTTCGAGCGCTTTTTCAATGTCATCAGGTTCGCCCACGGCGATGGATTGTAGATCCCGATTGATTCTACGTGCCAAGCCGCAAAGCACTTTTCCCGATCCAACTTCCATCAGGTTGGTTACGCCATTTTGACCCATCCAATCGACCGATTCCCGCCATCGAACCTGGCCAGTTACCTGCTCCACCAGACCGGTCCGTATCGCTTCTGGATCTGACACCGGCTCTGCAAGCACATTGGCAATCAACGGCACTGCTGGTGCCAACATTGTCACTTCACCAAGCGCCTCTTTCATGGCGTCTGCTGCGGGTCCCATCAATGCGGAATGGAACGGCGCGGAAACCGGTAACAGCATGGCTCGTTTTGCACCTTTTTCCTGGGCAGATTTCGCAGCCTGCTCAACGGGGCCGCTTGCGCCCGAGATTACAAGCTGACCGCCGCCATTATCATTTGCGATCTGGCAGCACCCCAGTTTGGAAGCGTCTGCACAAATTTCTTCGACAACCTCACGCTCAAGTCCAATGATGGCAGCCATTGCTCCCTCACCTGGAGGAACTGCCTCCTGCATGGCGTTGCCCCTGATCCTCAGCAATCTGGCTGTATCGGACAGGGAGAAAGTACCTGCCGCACAAAGTGCCGAATATTCGCCCAGTGAATGGCCTGCAACAAAAGCTGCTTTTTGTGAAAGCGAAAATCCACTTGCCTCAAGTGCCCGAAGTGCTGCTATGGACACCGCCATAAGGGCAGGCTGGGCATTTGCTGTGAGAGTCAATGTTTCCTCCGGGCCATCCCAGATTATTGACGACAGACTTTCACCAAGCGCCTCGTCGACCTCTTCAAATACCGCCTTTGCCGCCGGAAATGCATCGCGCAGCGATTTTCCCATTCCAACTACTTGGCTGCCCTGTCCGGGAAATGTGATTGCCAGCGTCATTGTAGACCCCTCTTTGTTAGCAACGCTGCGTTTAGGGGGGTAATGGGTTTCATGTCAAGATGCACGCCAACCAGCTTGCGCCGGGAAAACCAAGAAATTGGTTATAATTCCAATTTCTTGGGAATGCGGGTTCCCACGTTTGAAATAGAGTTGCCCCGTGGGACGGCACATTTGTGCCGTTGGTTAAAGCGTGTTGAGTAAAACGATATGAAACATCAGAGCCATTTCGCGTTCTCGAACGCCAACGACAATTTGTCTGGTTTTTCTGATGATCACTTAATACAGGCAATTATCTCGAAAGTTGCTCCTGACGGCGAATGTCAAAAAATCACCAAGTCATTGCTGTCCCAATTCGGAGACATCCGCTCATTACTCAGCGCACCCTGCTCTGAAATAATGAGGAGAACCAAGGCATCGAAACCCGTTGCTGAGGAACTCAAACGTACACATGAATTATTGCGGGCCATTGCGCATGCCAAAATTACCAGGCGGCCATTGCTGGATGATTTTGAAAGTGTACTGGATTTCTGCCAAATTCTTCTCGCTGGTGAACGCCGCGAGCAGTTTCACACACTTTTGCTTGATAAATCATTTCATCTCATTGCGCATGAATGCCTACAAATTGGCACAGTCGATCACGTAGCGGTGTATCCTCGCGAATTGATGGCGCGAGTCCTGCATAGCGCGGCGTGCAAAATCATCCTCATTCATAATCATCCCAGCGGAAATGCCCTACCAAGCAAGGCCGACCGAGAAATGACAAGGCTGCTGCAGGAAGTTGGGAAATTCTTTGGCATATCAATTGTTGATCATATCATTGTCGGGGCAATGGGGAGTTTCAGTTTTCGAGAACAGGGACTGATTGCCCAGCCCGCCAAAACAGCTAATTTTCGTGATGATGTATCAAGTGCGTTCTCTGAAAATCATCAATCATGAGGTTTCGGTTATGCACAACATCAAGGTTTTCCCATCCTTTGAATCTCCACCAAATGCCAGTGAAGAAGATAAAAAATTCCTGAGCGAGTTACGACGGCTCAAGCTCGCCAATCTTGCACTTTATGTAAATTTTTCGTTGATCGACTATCGGAGAGACAATCCGGATACCACTCATTTTCTGACGTACCCGATGACTTGGATTACCGAATATGTGCGACACCAATACAACGATATCGATCCGTTACTGCGCATGGATTACCGACAGTTGTCTTACGCTGACTGGATGGACCTGCAACTTGAACCGCGGGTTCAGGAAATGTTTTACAAATTTCAACAATTCGGGCTGGGCATCAATGGCCTGACTGTGGTCAATAATATGGGTAACAAGAAATTCGGCATTCTTGGCATGACATTTGATGTGGCCGAATCCGAGTGGTCTGAATTCAAAGCCGCAAACATGGAGACTTATCGCTTCCAGATCGATCAATTGTGTGACCGCTATATTGAAATTTACCATGGCAAGCCGCAAGACATCCACAAGATCACACCAAGAGAAGCAGAATGCCTCTATTGGGTGGCGATTGGACAGACAGATGACCAGATCGCCAATACTCTGAACATCGGCAAATGGACGGTAGTCACCCACATTAAAAACGCGAAACTCAAGCTTGGTTCCCCCAACAGGGCAGCCGCTGTAGCCGTTGCCATTTCAACCGGAATTATCGATATTAGAAGAGCCGGATGACAGAATAAATCAAGTATTACGGTTAAGCTGCAAGTTTTACTTCTATTTGTAAATCTTGGGTGCTAAGCAGATTCTTGCCAAGTGGGATAACTGACGACCAATACTGTGGGGTATGGGTGTGATTATCTACATTGAGCAATGCGACCGCGCGCGCAATCGTGAAAAGATTCATCAATATTTGCAACTCAGGAAGCGGATTTTCTGCGACCGATACGAATGGGTGCAAGCCCATTCAGACGGAACAGAATCTGATGAACTTGATGACACTTATGGAGTTGTCATCCTCTACCTTGACCCGGGGACAGAAAAAGTAATCGGTGGTGTTCGACTGGTGCCAACCACCGGCCCGACACTGGTGCACAGTGTTTGGTCAGAAATGTTGCCGCACCCGGAAGACTTCCGCTCACCACACATCTGGGAAGCAACCCGATTTTGCGTTGATGAAACAAGCAACATTTGGCGAAAGAGAAATTTCGTAAATCGCGTGACGCTCGCCCTGTCTGTAGCGATTATCGACTTTAGTCACGCCAATGACATTAGTCATATCATTGGAGTTTGCGAAAAGAAGTTTTTCGACATGAGCAGTTCCTATGGTGCTGAAGCTGAAATTCTTTCCATCAGAATCGACCAATCGGGTACTCAAATCTGCTGTGGTGTCTGGCCAAGTGGAGAGGCAATACGAAACACCCTTTTATGGGCTCGCCCGTTTATCGGTGGAGCGCAGCCGATAAAGGTCAAGGCTGCTTAAACGACGCTATCCAATTCAAGGCAGCACGCCAGTCTATCATCCGCACCGGGGTTCCGTGCTTGCCTGTGTCAAACAGCGTGAAACGAGCGGGATATCCGGGGTAGGCTTCGCGCAGAGCTTGATAGAAGCGGTATGTATCCTTCCAGGAGTAAACCGAATCGATACTGCCATGAGCAAAATAAATGGGCGCCTTTGTTTTTGGCGCCCTGACTGTGCCATCGCTCAAATAGTCAGGGTCGCTAAATCCACCCATAATGACATATCCGTCAATCATTGCCGAAGCGGCTGGATCTTTTGCAAGACGCCAACACAAAAACGTCCCCATTGAACCGCAGGCAATCACCATTGAACCACTCGTCAGCTGCCGATAATGCGCAATCAGAGCGGCCACATCTCTTTTGCCGTCTTCCTCAAAATCCGAGAAATCAGTGCTGATATAGATACCATTGTTGCGATACATCAGGTTTTTCACCCGATTGAAATTTCCGCCAAACCGGTCATCGTCAAACCCAAGATGGCGGCTGCCATCGCGGCCGTGAAGAAAGATTACCGTCATTGAAGCATTGCCAGCTAGTTGTCCGACAGCGAAATGCGTTATCTGCCGTCCGTTTGCAGGAAGAACAAGGTCTTGCTCATGCCGTTTTGGCTTTGAGGAAACATAAAAACCCTTGACTTTGCGAACAGGCATCTCGTCGCGTTTGTTGATGTCACGCAGCACATCGTAGGGCACCCGAAGAAAATCTCCGCCATCACCAAGCTCAAGTGGCTTGCGATATTTGAATAATCGATCTTTGTGTGGCTTGAGTTCAAATGCATGCAAATTGCCAATCAAAACCCCTGTGACAAGCAAGGATGTAACGACGCGTAATACTGTTAACACACTGATAAACAACAATATTCCAACACCCAATTGTTTTACAATCCACACATCACCATGTGCTACCATAACCCAGCCATCCAGCAATCCAAATACACCGGTAAATCGCCCTAATCTTCGCTTGCATTGTACATGAAACCAACTATAACCCGCGCAGTTGGTATCAGACTGATTTGCCGGAGGCTGAACGAAGGCAGTATGACCCCACAAGGTCAAACTGACGGGATTAAGATACCCGGTCCTTCTGTGTTTCCGCTCTCGACCGTCTCAAGGCGCCTTTCCATCCGGTTATTCGGTAATTGTGAACGGCGGCGTGAAGGCTTTGCGCAAAGCACCTGATTTAAAATAGGAAAGGCAAACATGTCCCTTTATGAGCACACATTCCTGGCACGCCAGGATATTTCCGGTCAGCAGGCCGATGCACTTGTCGATCACTTCAAGGCTGTACTTGAAGAAAATGGCGGCAGTGTCGGAAAAATCGAAAACTGGGGTCTTCGGACTGCAGCATACCGCATCAATAAAAACCGCAAGGCGCATTATCTCCATTTGAATGTGGATGCTCCGGCAGCAGCGCTTGCGGAAATGGAACGTCAGATGCGTATCCATGAAGACATTTTGCGGTATCTCACCATTCGCGTTGAAGCGCATGAAGACGAGCCTTCTGCGATGATGAAGAAAAGTGATCGTGATGACCGCCGCGGCGGCCGTGATGATCGCGGACCACGCAAATCATTTGACCGGGACGACCGTCCGCCTCGCGCCGCGAAACCGGAAGCAGCAGACGAAGCGCCAAAAGCGGATGAAGCCGATGCAGGCTCCGATAAAACTACCGATAGCGAGGAATAATCATGGCTATTGAATCAACTTCGGGTGGACGCCGCCCATTTCACCGTCGCCGCAAGTCGTGCCCGTTTGCTGGATCAAATGCTCCTGTAATCGACTATAAGGACATCCGGCTTCTTCAACGTTACATTTCAGAACGCGGCAAAATCGTGCCTTCACGCATTACCGCCGTCAGCCAGAAAAAACAGCGCGAACTTGCCCAGGCAATCAAACGTGCACGCTTTCTTGGCCTGTTGCCTTACCTAATCAGCTAAGGTTTAGTGAAATTTGTTGGTGAGGCCGGTAGCTGCCTCACCGATATATCCGGCTCCTGGAGTGAGCCAAAAAAGAAACCAAGTTGGGGCCATTTTCAGTTTGTCCCCTAACTGTCATGCGGACAGGACAGCGATATGAACTCGAAGACGCTATTGATTGCAGTTGTAGCCGGGATTGCCTCGGCGGTGATGGCTATTGCAGCAGCGGGTCTTGGAGTTGCCGGTGTGCCGCTGTTTTTGGCGGCTTCTCTGCCAATTTATTTTTCGGCGCTCTCTTGGGGCACTATAGCGGGCATGGCTGCATCTATCGTAGCAATTATCGTTGCTTCCACACTGGTTGGGCCCCAGGCAGCAATCATTGTTGGCCTCGCCCACACCATTCCAGCATCTATTCTCGGCCATCAGGCCAATCTTGCACAACCTTCAGAAAACGGTGGTGGGATGGTTTGGTATCCAGTCTCGAACTTGCTGTTTAATTTGACCATACTTATTGCCATTGGGCTGGTGATTGCTGGATTTCTCATCGGCTACAGTGAAGTATCTCTGACGCCAGCGATGAGCGAGGCGTTAAAAGAGGTATTCCGTCTGAACCCACCGCCGGTGCCATTAAGTGACGCGGAAATCGAGGCAGCTGCCCGAAAATCATTCAGCATACTACCCTTCATTTTTTCCGGTATCTGGCTTGTGGTACATGTCCTGAATTGCCATGTCGCGGGTATGATTTCGAGAGCGTCAGGCTTTCTGCCCAGGCCAGCAGATGACATTCCACTCAATGCTGGTCTTCCAAAATATTCACTTGCAGTCTTTCTCGTAGCCTTGATGCTCTCAGTTTTGCTGAGCGGCGTTGCACAACAAATTGCAGCGACATTTGCCGGAGCCCTAATGATGGCATTCGCGCTCGTCGGACTTGCTGCATTTCATTTGCGCCTGCGTGGAAATTCAGGCGGTCTCCCGATCTTGGTTCTTAGCTATTTGCTGATCGTGGTGTTTTATTTCCCGCTGATCCTGTTTGCGGTCGGCGGCATTATGCGTGTTTCAACCAACAACTCGAAAAACTTGCCAATCGGCAAACCAGATTCAGAATGAAAGGAACTTAGGTATGGAAGTAATTTTATTGGAGCGTATCGCCAAACTTGGGCAGATGGGGGATACGGTAAATGTCAAATCCGGCTATGCTCGTAACTATTTGTTGCCTCAGGGAAAAGCTCTGCGCGCAAATCGGGAAAGCCTTGCAAAATTCGAGGGTCAGCGTGTGGAACTTGAAGCCCGCAACCTTGAACGCAAAACCGAGGCGGAGAAGGTCAAGGACAAACTGGACGGCAGCACATATATCGTGATCCGTTCTGCGGGTCAGACTGGCCAGCTATATGGATCGGTTTCCCCACGCGACATTGCGACCTCGCTTGAGGAAAACGGCTTCAAGGTTGTTCGAAGCCAGGTCAATCTCACAGCTCCAATCAAGGTGATAGGGCTGCATACCCTGATAATAGCCCTTCACCCGGAAGTAGAAGCCAATGTTACGGTCAACGTCGCCCGCTCGGAAGATGAAGCTGAACTCCAGGCAGCCGGCAAGGATCTGACTGGACGTGGTGATCACGAAGTGGACGAACCGGAAGAAGAAAGTGTGGATCTTACCGAGGTCTTTGAAAATCCGGATGAGGTTGAACTCAGCGATGATGAACCGGTTGAAGAAACGGAAGAAGATGCTGCTACAGATGGTTCGGATGAAGTTGGAGACACCGCTGAACCGGAGGAAGAAACCAGCGAAGAGGACGCGTCAGAGGAAGAGGCTCCAAAAGAATAATAGTTTCAGCTACATAAAAATCTCCCAAAGGGCGCATCTTGTATGCGCCCTTTTTTGTTGGACCACCCCGCCTTTCAGTCGTGCTTCAAGCCTGCGAATCACCTATGATTGTCAAGCTCAGTATTGGTTGCCTTCCACAAATTTGGGCGCAGCCTTGTATAGATGTGAATTGTGGTGAGTGTGTCAAAAAGACAGTTTACCCGAGTGACTGGGTGCCCCTTACTGATCTACGGGCTGAATACGCTACCTGACAAATTTTTTTAGATGGAGTTAGACAAATGGCTGAGGCGTTACCTCGCATTGGTAAGGAGGAATCTCCCTACCGTGCTGCGCCACATAATGTTGAGGTTGAACAGGCATTGCTCGGAGCTATCCTGGTAAACAATGATGCGTTTTACCGGGTCTCGGACTTTTTATTGCCTGGCCATTTCATGGAACCGTTGCACGGAGAAATCTACCGGGTAGCGTCCGAGATGATCCGCGCAACCAAAACTGCAAACCCCGTTACCATCAAAACATTCCTGCCAGCCGATGAAAAAATTGGCGATATGAGTGTTGCTCAATACCTTGCACGTCTGGCGGCGGAAGCAACCACAATCATCAACGCGCAGGACTATGGCAACTCAATTTACGATTTGGCAACACGGCGCACGCTGATCACCATCGGTGAAGACATGGTCAACATCGCCTATGACGCACCGGTTGATACTTCTCCAATCATGCAGATTGAAGATGCAGAACGTCGGCTGTTTGAACTTGCCGAGACCGGCACAAGTGACGCCGGGTTCAACACATTTGGCACTGCCATGAACATTGCGCTGGATATGGCGGCGGCAGCTTATCAGCGTGATGGGGGGCTTTCCGGGATTGCCACGGGGATAAATGCACTCGACACCCGTATGGGTGGATTGCAGCCATCCGACTTGATCATTGTTGCTGGCCGACCCGGTATGGGCAAGACCTCACTAGCCACCAACTTTGCATTTAACATTGCGCACAATTACCGGGGAGATGTCGAGTCTGATGGGTCTCCCACCGCTTTGGAAGGTGGAGTGGTAGGATTTTTCTCATTGGAAATGTCTGCCGAACAACTTGCAACACGTATCGTGTCCGAACAGGCGGAAATTTCATCGAGCAAGATTCGGCGCGGAGAAATCACCGAGGCGGATTTTTCCAAGCTCACGATCTGTGCTGGTGAGATGCAGCGTATCCCGCTGTTTATTGACGAAACTGGTGGCATCTCCATTGCTCAGCTGGCGGCACGCGCGCGCAGGCTTAAACGCCAAAAGGGACTGGATGTCCTGATCGTCGACTACATCCAGCTGATGCAAGGGTCAGGTCGGGCACAATCCAACAGGGTGCAAGAGGTGACCGAAATCACCACTGGCCTGAAAGCATTGGCAAAAGAACTCAATATTCCGGTCATCGCGCTCTCCCAGCTTTCGCGTCAGGTCGAATCCCGTGACAACAAACGACCACAGCTTTCCGACTTGCGTGAATCCGGTTCGATTGAGCAGGATGCGGATGTCGTGCTGTTTGTGTATCGTGAAGAATACTATCTTCAAAACGCCGAACCCAAGGTAGGCACCGAAGAGTGGTTGAAGTGGGATGAGAACCTTCGGCAAGCCAAAGGCAAGGCTGAGGTCATCATCGCCAAGCAACGTCACGGCCCCACCGGAAATGCCAAACTTGGCTTCCAGGCAGAATTCACGCGTTTTACCGACCTGTTGGAAGATGATCATCTGCCAGACCGGTATGAGTAGATTACTCCCGCACCCGAGCGCGCGTCTCCTTGATTGATAGAACCATCCGTGTTTGAAGCAGAGAATGTCTCGCAATAATCTCCTAGAACCAGCAACAGTTGTCGGTGCTTCAAACCTGAAGCTCACCGTCAATCTTGATGCACTCGCAGAAAACTGGAGGTTTCTTGATTCACTGTCGGGCAAAGACGTGGAGACCGCGGCAGTTATCAAGGCCAATGCCTATGGATTAGGGATCGAACAAGTGGCACCTGCACTGGCAAAAGCTGGGTGCAGGACGTTCTACGTAGCAATTGAAGAGGAAGGCTTGCGCACAAGAAATGTCGTAGACGATGCGCAAATCTTCATCCTCAACGGGATCCATCCGGATGCAGCCAAGAAAACTGCAGCACAGCGCGTTTCACCTGTGATCTCCAGCCGACCACAACTTAATTTTTGGGCAAAATACTCAAAACCCGGCACCCCCTGCGCTATCCACATTGATACCGGGATGAACCGCTTGGGTCTTTCCGCAAGCGACGTCGACGCCCTGCTTGAAGACCAATCGTCACTTGGAAATTTGGTGCCGGAATTTGTAATGAGCCATCTTGCTTGTGCAGATGATCCCGAACATCCAAAAAACCGTGAACAGCTTTCCTCGTTTGAAAAACTTTCATCAAAGTTTCCGGGTATCAAGCGCTCGTTTGCAAACAGTGCCGGCGTGTTCCTCGGTGCGGACTATCATTTTGAACAGACAAGACCCGGTATTGCACTGTACGGGGCTGAAGCAGTGAACAATGTGCCAAATCCCATGAAACCAGTTGTGTTTGCAGCCGTTAGAATTCTGCAAATTCGAACGGCATCAAAAGGTAAAACTGTAGGCTATGGTGCGAGTTGCACCCTTAAGCGGCCAACAAAGATCGCCATTGCTTCCGTTGGGTATGCGGATGGATTTCACCGGGCGATGTCCGGTAGTGGAGTTCCCTTGCGAGGAGATGGCTCTTCGGGTGGCTTGGGGGCTATAGGAAATCATCTTGTTCCAGTGATTGGCCGTTTGTCGATGGACCTAACTGCGTTTGATGTCAGCGATGTTCCGGACAACGAGCTTGAACAATCTGAATGGATTGAATTGTTCGGAAACAGAATTTCTATCGACGATGCCGCTCGTAATTGTGGTACGATTGGTTACGAACTCCTCACCAGTCTTGGCAGCCGCTACAAACGGAATTATCTCGGAACATCTTGATGGCCAAAAACAAATCTCAATTTGTCTGCCAAAATTGCGGCAACACATCACCGCAATGGTCAGGCAAGTGTGACAGCTGCAATGAATGGAATACGCTGGTTGAGGAACACCAGTCTTCAGGCATTGGCGCAAATCCTGGCAAACAGCTCCGAAAAGGCAGCCCCGTGAAACTGGTCTCTTTGGCCGGTGATCTGGATGAAGCGCCACGAATTGCAAGCGGCATTGCGGAATTCGACCGGGCGACCGGTGGCGGGTTTGTGCAAGGGTCTGCATTGCTTGTTGGTGGAGATCCGGGAATCGGCAAATCCACACTCTTGATGCAAGCCTCTGCTGCTTTGGCTAAAAAGGGCCACCGGGTTGTGTATGTCTCCGGAGAGGAAGCCGTAGCCCAGGTAAGGCTTCGCGCACGCCGGCTTGGTGCAGTTGAGGCGGATGTCGGGCTTGCAGCAGAAACCAGTGTTGAAAACATTTTAGCAACGCTGGAGGCCAGTGAGCCCCCTGCTCTCTTGATACTTGATTCGATTCAAACGCTTTGGACGGAACTTGCAGATTCTGCTCCGGGCACGGTAACACAAGTCAGAAATTCAGCGCAGGCAATGATCCGTTACGCCAAGAAATCCGGCACTTGCGTTGTGCTGGTTGGCCACGTCACGAAAGAGGGCCAGATCGCCGGACCAAGGGTTGTCGAACACATGGTCGATGCGGTGATGTATTTTGAAGGTGAAGGCGGCCATCATTACCGCATCCTTCGTACCGTCAAGAACCGGTTTGGCCCAACCGACGAAATCGGCGTGTTCGAAATGTCGGATGCCGGATTGCGAGAAGTTACCAATCCGTCCGAGTTGTTCCTGGGCGAACGCAACGCCTCTTCACCCGGTGCTGCAGTCTTTGCCGGCATGGAAGGTACAAGACCCGTACTGGTCGAAATCCAGGCTCTGGTGGTACAATCCACCTTGGGCACACCACGCCGCGCTGTAGTTGGCTGGGACAACTCACGACTTTCAATGGTTCTGGCGGTGCTTGAAGCGCATTGCGGCATCAGGCTTGGTGATTACGATGTCTATCTTAACGTCGCTGGTGGCTACCGGATTGTTGAACCAGCTGCCGATCTGGCGGTTGCGGCAGCACTTGTATCTTCATTATGCGGCGTTCCGTTACCAAGCGATGCGGTGTACTTTGGAGAAGTCAGCCTGTCCGGAGCGACAAGACCTGTTGCTCATAGCATCCAACGCCTGAAGGAAGCCGGAAAACTTGGATTTAACCAGGCAACTGCTGCAAAATCTGGAAAGAACGACAGCAAATCCACACCAATTACCGTGCATGAGATAAAGGAACTCGCAGAACTTGCCGCCAGAATAGCTGCTCTTAAAGGGGCTATCGGGGCAGACGTTACGGAAACCGGTTAAAGACGTTAATTTTATCTTTGTGGACTGGAAAAAAGAGGCAATTAGGTTTATGTGGACGCTTCCAGCGGTCTGGGCGTGAACCATGTGTTGCATGTGGTGCTGCAGGGAAATTAAGGAACACAGTCACAATGCCGATTGAACCACTCGACATTATCTTGATTATATTGATGCTGCTTTCCGGTGTCCTTGCAATGGTCAGGGGATTCTCACGTGAAATCCTGTCAATTAGCTCATGGATTGTTGCAGGTATTACCGCCATGTTGTTTTACAGCGTTTTTGCACCGACTGTTGCCGGATACACCATATCTTTTACATCCAACGAGTTGATCCCCAATGTGATTTCAGGTGCAATCATCTTCCTTGTGGTTCTGATCCTTGTCAGTTTGATCACCCTGAAAATTGCAGACTTTATTGTCGATAGCCGTGTTGGAGCGCTTGACCGTACATTGGGGTTTGTTTTTGGCGCCCTGCGCGGTGCACTCCTGGTGGTGGTCCTGCTGATGTTTTTCATAAACTTCTTTCCGGACAACCAGCCAGACTGGATTGCCAATGCAAAATCGAAGCCCTTGCTCGAATCGGTGGGTGAGAGCATGGTAAACATGATACCGGACGATCCGGCCAAATTTGTTCTGGACAAACTTGGTATCGGCGAAGAACCCAAACCAGAAGGTCAAGACACCTGATTTATCGGTAAAACCGATTTTGAAAGAGAATTGAATGTCCTTTCTTGATGACGACAAACTTCGTGAAGAGTGCGGGGTTTTTGGACTTTTCAACAACGAAGATGCGGCAGCCCTTACCACGCTTGGCCTTCACGCGCTTCAGCACCGTGGGCAGGAAGGTGCAGGAATTGTCACTTTCGACGGCGCCCAATTTTACGCCGAGCGTCATTTTGGATTGATTGGAGATACATTTACCAAGCAATCAACCCTCGACCGGTTAAAAGGGAGCCGGGCCATTGGGCATACGCGCTATTCGACTACCGGTGGTGATGAAATGCGCAACGTCCAACCGTTCTTTGCGGAGTTTTCAGGCGGCGGATTTGCCGTTGCCCACAATGGCAATATCACCAATGCCTTGACCGTTCGAAGTGAATTGCAGCGCGAAGGTGCAATATTTCACTCAACCTCGGACACTGAGGTAATCCTTCATTTGATTGCTATGGGCAAACAGCCGATGTTTGTCGACCGGTTAACCGAGGCACTTGCACGACTAGAAGGTGCATTTTCGATTGTCGGGCTTACCAATAAAAAGCTGATTGGCTGCCGTGATCCGATGGGTGTTCGACCGCTTGTACTCGGCGATCTTGACGGTGCCTACATTCTTGCATCCGAGAGTTGTGCCCTGGATATTATTGGAGCCCGATATGTACGCGATATTGAACCGGGTGAGCTGGTCATAATAACGGAGCGCGGTCTGCAAAGCCTGCGACCGTTTGAGAAAACCAAGAGCAAGTTCTGCATATTTGAATATGTTTACTTTGCCAGACCAGATTCCATCATGGAAGGCCGCAATGTTTATGAAGTCCGCAAACAAATCGGTGTTGAGTTGGCACGTGAGCAACCCGTAGATGCCGATCTGGTGGTACCGGTTCCTGATTCAGGCAATCCCGCAGCAATTGGCTACGCCCAGGGGGCAGGATTGCCCTTTGAATTAGGAATTATACGTAACCACTATGTTGGCCGCACGTTTATTCAGCCAACTGACGCAATCCGGCACATGGGTGTAAAGCTCAAGCACAACGCCAACCGCAAAACCTTTGAAGGCAAGCGTGTCGTGCTGGTTGACGATTCAATCGTTCGGGGCACAACCTCGCAAAAAATTGTCCAGATGGTACGTGATGCCGGTGCTGCAAGTGTGCATATGCGCATTGCAAGCCCCCCTACCCGTGCATCGTGTTTTTATGGAGTAGACACGCCCGAAACCCATAAGCTTTTGGCCTCTCGCATGAATGTCGAGGAAATGGCCGAGTTTATCCGGGTCGATTCACTTGGGTTTATATCACTCGACGGCTTGTACCGGGCCGCGGGCGAGGCAAGCAGGGATAATGAATGCCCCCAATATTGCGATGCCTGCTTTTCTGGCGAATATCCAACAAGCCTCACCGATCACGAAGACCGGGACAACATTTCCAACCTGTCCCTGCTTTCTGATGCAAAAGGATAAACTTTGGCACCGCTAACAGAGCGTATAGCGCTTGTAACCGGTGCTTCACGCGGTATCGGCTATCATTGTGCCTTGGCGCTCGCCAAATCAGGTGCGCACGTGATTTGTATTGCGCGAACGGTCGGCGGATTGGAAGAACTGGATGATGCAATCAACGCTGAAGGTGGCACCGCCACACTGGTGCCGATGGACCTGCTGGACCATGAAGCCATCAACCGCCTTGGACTTTCGATCCATGAGCGTTGGGGTAAGCTTGATATTCTTGTTGGAAATGCGGGGCTTTTGGGTGGACTTTCACCGCTAGAACACATTGAGCCTAAAACCTTCGACAAGGTGATGAACCTTAACGTCAGCGTCAATTGGCGGTTGATCTGTTCGCTTGCGCCATTGTTACGCCAATCTGATGCCGGGCGAGCGGTCTTTTTAACCTCTGGCGCTGCGCATAAATGCAAACCTTTTTGGGGCCTCTACTCAACTTCAAAAGCTGCATTGGACGCTTTGGTAAGGAC
Organism: Hyphomicrobiales bacterium; assembly: GCA_021775415.1. Lineage (GTDB taxonomy): Bacteria > Pseudomonadota > Alphaproteobacteria > Rhizobiales > Rhizobiaceae > JAALLB01. The sequence goes on from JAJFHV010000010.1 coordinate 137,715, forward strand.
TTGGGCAGCAGAGTGCGAAAATTCTCCAATTCGGATAAACCTGTTAAGCCCGGGCGCAATGCGCACCGCGATGCGGGCAGAAGCGATGCCAGGCGAGGACCCAAATGAACTTGCCCACCCTTCAGAAATCGGTGAGTGCCTGTTACGGCTTGTATCACCGGAACTCACCGAAACCGGATTGATCTTTGATTTTACCAGTGGTGTATTTCTGGAACCGGGAATACCAAAATCAATTTAGGCCCAAGTCCTTGAACGAATTGCTTTAGTGTGCAGACTGCCCTGATGTCTTATTCAGGTTGGGAGGCTCTGAAGCTTGGCCACATTCAAATCGACATTTGCGGGTAAAACCCTGTTTGACGCCTTTGTTGATGCGGCCCGCAACTATGGCGGTAGTGTCAATCAAATCGAAGACGCGACTGGCGGCAACCTAACCTACAAACGATTGATGGTTGGTGCGAATATCCTTGCGCGTCGTTTCAAGAAAATGACTCAAAAGGGTGAAGCTGTTGCGGTTTTACTACCCAATGCCTCGGCGGTTACCGTCACATTTCTGGCGTTACAATCGATTGGCCGGGTTCCCGCCATGTTGAACTATACAGCTGGCCCCTCAACTGTGCTGTCTGCTTGCACGACAGTTGAAACAAAATTGGTAATTTCCTCGAGAGCGTTTATCGAAAAAGCAGAGCTGGAAAACCTGGTAAACATCCTGGAACAAGCGGGACTCGAATTTGTCTGGCTCGAGGATGTCCGCAAAAAAATTACAATATTTGAGAAGTTGCGTTCTGCCCTAACGGCGATGAAGTCCTTGGAAACCGTGAATGCCGAAGACCCCGCACTTATTCTGTATACATCCGGGTCAGAAGGGCTGCCGAAAGGTGTGGTGCTTTCGCACCATAACATCCTCTCAAACTGCGCTCAAATTCGCCAACGCATCGACTTTTCTCCCGCAGACAAATTGTTCAATGTCCTGCCGGTGTTTCATTCCTTTGGTATGACCGGAGGCATGGTTTTACCACTGGTATACGGAGTGAAACTGTTTCTTTACCCTTCCCCACTTCACTACAAAATCATTCCAAAGGCTGTTGCACAAACCAAGCCGACAATTCTGTTTGGGACGGACACGTTTTTGAACGGCTATGCCCGTATGGCAAAGGACCAGGATTTTGAATCACTTCGTTTGATCGTTGCAGGGGCCGAAGCTGTCAAGCCAGAAACTGTGAAAACCTGGAAAGAACGCTTTGATACAAAGGTGTTAGAAGGGTTTGGCATGACAGAGGCGGCTCCGGTTGTTGCGGTCAATACCCCAGAAGAGCACCGGGCTGGAACTGTCGGAAAACTGCTCCCCGGAATAGAAATGAAGCTTGAGGCGGTTGATGGTATTGAGCGTGGTGGAAAACTTTGGCTTCGGGGTCCAAATGTGATGCTTGGATACATGATCGCTGAAAACCCCGGCATTCTCGTGCCGCCTAACGATGAATGGCACGATAGTGGAGATATTGTCGAATTTGACAAGGATGGCTTCATGGCAATCAAGGGGCGCGTAAAGCGGTTTGCCAAGATTGCCGGTGAAATGGTTTCGCTTGGCGCAATTGAGATTTTGGTATGCGGCCTATGGCCCGAGGACGATCACGCGGTCGTTTCCATACCTGATCAACGCCGCGGTGAACGAATAGTTCTGTTAACAACGCGTGATGGCGCAGAACGGGATGAGATTGCGAGAGCAACCAAAGCGCAAGGATATACCGAATTTATGGTTCCCAACTCGATTGTTCGCATTGAGGCTGTCCCGGTTCTTGGATCCGGCAAAACCGATTACAACGGTGCCAAGGGGCTTGCACTAGCTCAATTGGGCTGAACCAGGTTTAGAAAAAACCAACTTGGTCAAATGAATTGGCAATTCGCAGTAGTTGCAAAATTTTCGCTCCCAACATTTATACCCATTGCGCTTTATATATCGAATAGATATATGTCAGCCATGAATATGCCATAGTTTGTACGCATTCCCACTATTGAGACAAATCATGACTCGATAGTCAATCAGACAGGTTTTGTGAAATGAATACCCAAACCCTTATTCTTGCTATCTTGAACTTCGGCGATGCCAGCGGCTATGAGATCAAAAAATTCTCAACCGAAGGAAGTTTCAGCTATTTTGTGGATATCAGCTATGGTTCGATTTATCCGACACTGGCGAAGCTCGAAACTGATGGATTTGTAACCTGTCAGACCGAATCCCAGGATGGCAAACCCGACAAAAAAGTTTACTCAATCACTGATATCGGACGCCATGAGTTTGTATCAGCTCTTTCAACACCTCCGAACAGTGACAAGTTCAAATCCGAATTCCTTCTTGTAGCCATTTGCGCAGATCTGACGACCCCTGAGGTAATGGCGCAGGCTATCGACAAAAGGATGGGTGAACTGGAGGCCAAACTTGAAATGATCCGTTCGCTTCGTGAAGAGTGTGATCATCCTGCAACACATTGGGTTAGCCGATATGGTGAGCATGTAAAACAAGCTGACCTTACCTATTTAAGAGAAAACCGCGACGCCCTGATGGCGCTTGCCACGCAAGCAAAGTTTGGTGAAGCCGCAGAGTAAATTCTGGAGCTCCAAAGAGAGTTCAATACAGAGGCAAAGACATGACGTTTAAGATCAAAAGTTCTCACATCATTGCTGTGCTGATTACCGGTGGCATTGGAGCGTGGATGCTTGGCGGTGAATTGCAGATTGGCGGACAATCAGGAGCCGCCTCTGAGTCTGTCACGATTGCCGAGCGACAAACCGGAGAAGACCAGAAGCTTTTTCGGGTCAACTACATCCCCCTTCATCAGGAAGAGCGGCTGCGGGCGGTTCCGGTTAGAGGTCGCACACAAGCGGATGCAATCATTACGGTCAGGGCGGAAACAGGCGGCATAGTTGAAAAGCGGCTTGTCGAAAAAGGTGACATGGTCAAAAGCGGGGACCTTGTATGTGTGATTGAGCGTGGCGCGCGAGAAGCAAATCTTGCCCGGGCGGAAGCGCAACTTGCCCAATCAGAGGGCGAATACATCGCCAATGAAAAACTCTCCAAGAAGGGATTCGCGTCTAAAACCAAGTTGCGACAGATGAAGTATGCACTTGATTCAGCAAAGGCTGAGCTTGCCCAGTCAGAGCTGGAGCTTGAACGCACCGAGGTACGTGCAAACGCTTCGGGTACGGTGCAGGATCCAATCGCGGAAGTCGGAGATGTACTGGCCGCGGGTGATACATGCGTGACGTTGGTTGATGCGGAACCGATGCTCTTTGTCGGGCAAGTATCTGAACGGGCAATAGCTGATGTCACGATAGGTATGGACGCGGAAGTTTCGATTGTCAGTAACCAGACCGTAGAAGGAAAAGTTCGCTACATTGCGCCCTCGGCGGATGCGCAAACTAGAACATTTCTGGTGGAGATTGAATTGTCGAGTTCAAAAAACCCAATCAGGGATGGTTTGACCGCAAGTGCCAAAATCAAGCTGCCGCCCAAATCAGCATTCAGGGTATCCCCGTCCTGGTTATCACTCGCAGATTCAGGTGAGGTTGGACTAAAAACCATATCCAGCGACGACATTGTCGGATTTGAACCGGTAACCATCCTTGCGCAAACAAAGGATGGATTCTGGGTCGATGGCCCCAAACAAGGGACAAGGATCATTACGCTTGGACAGGAATATGTAATCACTGGGGAACGGGTTGAGCCTGTCCTGGATACGTTCGTTAAGGCAGAGGCCAATCAATGACGGGTGCTCTTGAGCTCATACTGGGAAGGCCAAAAACCGTTCTCACCATGATGGTGGTGATGGTGATTGCCGGTATCCTGACCTATATCAACATTCCGAAAGAAGCCAATCCGGATATTGATGTTCCCATCTACTACGTCTCGATAAGCCAACAGGGCATCTCGCCTGGAGATTCTGAGCGCCTATTGGTGCGGCCGATGGAAACGCAGCTGCGAGGACTTGAGGGGCTTAAGGAACTCACAGCGGTCGCCTCGCAAAGCCATGCGGCGATTATTCTGGAATTCAACATTGGAACGGATAAGGACAAGGTTCTCGCCGATATCCGCGACAAGGTTGATCAGGCTCAGTCCGAGTTGCCACAAGAGGCGGAAGAACCCGCAATCTTTGAAACAAATTTTGCGCTTGAACCTACAATAATAGTTACGCTCTCAGGTAATGTTCCTGAACGAACCTTGTTCAACTCAGCTCGCAGGCTTCAGGACGAGATCGAAGCCATTTCCAGCGTGCGTGAAGCTAATCTCACCGGCAGCCGCGAAGAGCAGCTCGAGGTAATTCTCGATCTGGTGAAACTGGAATCCTACGACATTACCCAGGAAAACATTCTGACTGCGCTTGGCCAGTACAACCAACTGGTACCCGCCGGATTTCTTGACGATGGCAATGCCCGTTTCAATCTGGAAGTACCCGGCTTGGTTGAAACTGCATCTGACGTTTATTCAATTCCGATCAAGCAAAATGGCGAGGGTGTTGTCACGCTTGGAGAGGTTGCCGATATTCGCCGCACCTTCAAAGATGCCTCCAGTTATACGCGAGTTAACGGCAAGCCGGCAATTGCCATCGAGGTTGTGAAACGTATCGGCACCAACATCATTGCAAACAATCTGGAAGTTCGCAGTGTGGTTGATGCGTTCACCAAAGACTGGCCGGAAACTATCAAAATCACATACATGATCGACCAATCAAGCTTCATCTTTGAGGTGCTCGGCTCACTGCAATCCGCGATTTTGACTGCAATTGCGCTGGTCATGATCATTGTTGTCGGAACGCTAGGAGTCCGGTCCGGCTTACTGGTCGGAATTTCCATTCCAACATCATTCATGGTTGGCTTCCTGATATTGTCCAGTTTGGGCATGACCGTAAACATGATGGTCATGTTCGGTATGGTGCTGACTGTTGGAATGTTGGTGGATGGTGCGATTGTTGTCAGCGAATATGCTGACCGCAAGATTGCCGAAGGCATGCCCCCTGATGAGGCTTACCCAAGAGCTGCAAAATTGATGTTCTGGCCAGTTGTTTCATCAACAGCCACAACGCTTGCCGCATTTTTACCGCTGCTGTTGTGGCCGGGTGTTTCCGGCGAATTTATGAGCTTTTTGCCGATCATGGTGATTATTGTGCTTTCGGCTTCACTGCTTACAGCTTTGATATTTCTTCCCACCACCGGCACATTGATTGCCCAAATTTCAGCGTTCTTCAATAGAAATGCGCGCGTCAGCCAGACACTGTTTGTTGCAGTAGCAGCAGGCCTGGTTGCCATATTTATAGGCTTTTCCGGATACGGAATGCCAATCCGAATATTAGGTGGCATTGTTGTTGGCATGCTCGCTGGTTACATCACCTGGTGGGTTGGTGGCGCGATGGCACGACGCCGCGGTCCGGTTACAAATGAAGTCGATGAAACCGCAAAGATGCTTTCAGCAAATGCCGATCTGGACATCAACAAGGTACCGGGACTGACTGGCGGATATTTGAGATTTCTGAATTCAGTCACACGCGGCCTAGTTGGAAACATGGCGGTTATTATCGTGGCGATCGGTATCACGATAACCACATTTGTCATGTTCGGAAGCAACAACGCTGGCGTAGAGTTCTTCGTTGAAGAGGAGCCGGACATTGCTTTGCTCTTTGTATCTGCACGCGGAAATCTTTCAGGTAAGGACATAAAGAACATTGCCATCAAAGTTGAGGAACATATTCTCCAGACCCCTGGGATTGATAATGTTGTTATGACTGCAACCGTCCCGGGTGGCAGTTCCGGTGGAGGCATCAGCGCAAATGCTCCCCAGGACATCCCACCGGATACGGTCGCTACCATGCAAATTGAGCTTGTCGACTATTCCCTTCGCCGCAAAGCAGTGGAAATTTTCACGGATATTCGTGAACGTACTGCGGGTATTGCCGGCATCAAGGTTGAAGTAAGAAAACTCGAAGGTGGCCCACCCACGGGCAAGGATGTGCGGCTGGAAATCAAGTCCACGGACTATGATACAATGGTCGAAACTGTTGGGCTGGTCCGCGGAAAATTTGACTTGGTTGCTGACTTGCAGGATCTCGAAGATGGGCGACCCTTGCCCGGAATAGAATGGCAGCTGCAAGTCGATCGGGCAGAAGCGGGTAGATACAACGCCGGGATCAACGCGGTTGGCGCCATGATCCAGCTGGTTACAAACGGCGTGTTGATCGGCAAGTACCGACCGAACGATTCAGAAGATGAAGTTGATATCCGTATCCGCCTTCCGGAAGAAGACCGATCCCTTGAACAACTTGATCAACTTCGCCTGCGGACCGCTAATGGCCAGGTTCCGATTTCCAACTTTGTGACGGTAACCCCGAGACCGAAAGTCTCCTCCATTACCCGCAAAGACGGTCTGTATGTCATGGACGTGAAAGCCAATTTGCTGGACAGTGCGAAAGCCAACGGACTGACACCCGACGACAAAGTCAAAGAGATCCAAACTTGGATCGATGGAAAAGTATGGCCTGAAAACATATTCATGCGGTTTCGTGGAGCGGATGAAGAACAAAAAGAGTCTGGTGCATTTTTGGCAAAGGCTGCAGCTGGGGCGCTGTTTTTGATGTTCATTATCCTGGTTACCCAGTTTAATTCGTTCTACCAAACTGCCCTCACCCTCTCGACCGTCATTCTCGCGATTGTGGGAGTCTTGATTGGCATGATGATTACGGGGCAAAAATTCTCGATTATCATGACCGGCACCGGTGTTGTTGCGCTGGCGGGTATTGTCGTGAACAACGCTATTGTGCTGATTGATACCTACAATCGACTGCGCTCGGAAGGCGTACCGATCCGGGATGCGGTTCTGAAAACTTCTGCGCAGAGGCTTCGCCCCATCCTGCTTACAACCGTTACAACCATCATGGGACTTGTTCCCATGGCTTTGGCAATCAATCTTGATTTCTTCTCCCAAACCATCGTCGTTGGCTCAATTACCTCGACCTGGTGGGTGCAACTTTCAACTGCAATCATTTCCGGCCTCGCATTTTCCACACTGCTGACGCTGGTGTTGATACCGGTGATGTTGACGTTGCCGATAAACATTGTTGGTCTTGCCAGACACTGTTCGGAATACGTCCGACCAACCAATGTTGAAGCGGCTGTAGCAGTGGCAGGTGGTGCTATCCCCAAACAGCGCCGTGTACCCGCTCGCAAACCTGGCAAGCGATCTCGACCGAAACACCTTCCCGATGCGGCTGAGTAATTAGTTACCGCCTCATTCTGCTTTTAGGTCTTTCGTCTGGTAACGATTCCAGTTTCGATAGGAAAATGGCAGTGATGCAAGGTACAGAACGCTGACTGCGGCGAGTGTCATCCATGGATAGGTGAACAAAAGGGCGCAGAGAAACACCGCCAAGATCATCATTGGTGTCACCAGATCGCGCCGGATTTTTTTGCTAACATTTTTTCCGGAAAAACTGGGGATGCTCGAGACCATCAAGAATGCCGAGAAAACCGTAAACAGCGTTGCGAACCAAGCCCAAGCGAGGGTGTCTGGAACCCCCAACAGTAAAAGGTAGACAGGTAACAGGACCACCAGTGCGCCAGCGGGTGCCGGTACCCCGAGGAAAAAACGGCTTTGCCATTCGGGCATGTCGGGACTGTCGAGCATGACGTTGAACCGAGCAAGTCTCAAACAGGCGCAAATTGAATAGATCAAGGCAGCAATCCACCCCGCAGATCGCACCTCGGACAGTACAGAAAAATACAACAGCATGGCCGGTGCAACGCCAAAATTCACAAAATCCGCAAGACTATCCATTTGCGCGCCAAACCGGGTAGTGGATTTTAAAAACCGCGCTACGCGACCGTCAATCCCGTCCAAAAATCCGGCAAAAATGATTGCTGCGATTGCAAGTTCGATACGATCCTCGATAGCAAACCTGATGGCCGTCAGCCCGGAACAAATTGCCAACAGTGTCAGAAGATTTGGGAAAATCGTGCGCAGTGGAATATCCCGCAGACGCGTGGTGGATTCCGTAGCAACATCAAATTCGGTGTCGCTTTCACCATCAGGATCAAAAGGAGGGAATGGATTTTCCATAACTATGCAGGATCTAACTTATTCGGATAAGGGGCAAATTTACATCATCGTCGAAGCGGGCGAGAATTGTCTCACCACCAATTGCAGTTTGGCCGACAGCCACCACGGCTTGAGCCTTTTGCGGTAAATACACATCGAGCCTTGAGCCAAACCGAATAAGACCAAAACGTTCACCACTGCTTATTTCATCGCCCTCTTCAGACCAACAAACGATCCGCCGTGCAACGAGGCCTGCAATCTGCACCACTCCAATATCGCCGTGCTCAGATTCGATAACCAGACTGTTGCGTTCATTATCTTCAGAAGCCTTGTCCAATTCAGCATTGAGAAAACTGCCAGCCTTGTAGATAATTCGAGAAATTTTACCGCGAACCGGCGCACGATTGATGTGACAGTTGAAGACGTTCATGAAAACCGAGATACGCATTACCGGCTTGTCACCAAGCTTCAATTCCGCTGGTGGCGTGACCCTTCCGACATGAGAAACACGTCCATCTGCGGGACTTATAATCAAATCATTGCTGACAGGCGTTACCCGTTTGGGGTCGCGAAAAAACAACGCGCACCAGAGTGTCAGCGCGAGAAATACATAAAAAAGCGGAGCCCAAATCCAACCCAAAATTATGGTCGCAAGCGCAAATGCTGCGATGAACGGATAGCCCTCACGATGGATCGGCGGAACAGCATTACGGATCGTATTGATTAAACTCATTTTACTCATCACTGGTTTTGATAATAGTGGCTAGCAGCTTTGCCCCGACAACTCAATTGACGTGTTGGGCGCATGTGTTCGTCTACAAGTCCTGTCGCTAATTTGTGTCGTCCTGCGGCGCTTTGCGGGTGACAAATCCCAATGTGTCATCTTCCCTGGCTGCACGCAGACGCTCTTCAGCCTCACTCGCTTCACGCTGCCTATTCCACATTTCCGCATACAGCCCCTTTTTGCGCAGCAGTGCCTTGTGCTTACCCCGCTCGACGATTTTGCCCTGCCTCAGCACCAAAATTTCGTCTGCCGCCACCACCGTTGAAAGTCGGTGGGCAATAACAACCGTGGTTCGATCCCGGGACACTTCATCAAGTGCCGCCTGAATTTCCCGTTCCGTTTGGGTATCAAGTGCTGAAGTTGCTTCATCCAGGATGAGAATTGGCGGTGCCTTTAACAAGGTACGGGCAATCGCTACCCTCTGTTTTTCTCCGCCCGACAATTTCAATCCACGTTCTCCAACTTCGGTCTTAAATCCATCAGGCAGGGAACGGATAAAATCACCAATCTGGGCCATTTCAGTGGCAGCCTCAATTTCCGTTTCGCTCGCACCAGGTCGGCCATAACGAACATTGTATGCAATCGATTCATTAAACAGCACTGTATCTTGTGGGACCATGCCTACCGCATTGCGCAGGGAACGCTGCTGAACGTCCCTCAAATCCTGACCGTCTATGGTAATTCTGCCTCCGGTAACGTCGTAGAAGCGAAACATAAGCCGAGAGATGGTTGACTTGCCTGCACCTGACGGCCCGACAATTGCGACTGTCTTGCCAGCGGGCACTTCAAATGAAATATCCTCTAGAATCTTGCGCTCCGGGTCGTAGTGAAAACTCACATTCTCAAAGCGGACCACGCCTGAGTTGACATTCAGGGGTTCGGCATCCGGTTTGTCTGTAATTTCCTGATCAACCATCAACAGTTCAAACATGTCTTCAAGATCTGCAAATCCCTGTCTGATTTCGCGATATATGAAACCGATGAAATTTAGCGGAATGAACAACTGCATCAAAAGCGCATTGATCATGACGAAATCGCCAATCGTCTGTTCACCGCGTTGCACGGCAAAGGCTGACAGCAACATACAAGCACCCATGCCGAAGCCCATGATTACTGCCTGTCCAAAATTCAACCAGGCAAGTGAGGTCCAAACTTTTGTCGCTGCGGTTTCGTAACGCTCCATGGAACGGCCGTAGCGATCGGCCTCCAACTGCTCGTTGCCGAAGTATTTTACGGTCTCGAAATTAAGCAGGGAGTCGATGGCCTTCGAATTCGCATCGGTGTCATTTTCATTCATGTCACGACGAATGCTAATGCGCCAATCGGATGCTCGTACAGAAAACCAGACATATGCCCAAACCATCACGCTGATAACCACAACGTACCAAATGTCGAACCAGTACCAGATCATTATCGCCATGAAGGCGAATTCGAATATGGTTGGAATGCCATTCAAAATCGTGAACCGAACAATCGATTCAATGCCTTTCGTCCCACGTTCTATGATCCTTGAAAGACCGCCCGTACGACGCTGCAAGTGATAGCGCAGACTCAGGACATGGAGATGCGAGAATACGATGGTTGATAACTGCCGCACTGCAAACTGGCCAACGCTTGCAAAAAGTGCGTCCCGTGCCTGATTAAGGCCAATCATGACAACCCGTCCGATATTGTAGGCTATTACCAACATGGCTGGAACCAACAGAAATGCAGGCACCCAGCCCGCCACACCATCAATCTGTGCAGAGGGATCTGCCAACACATCGGTAGCCAATTTGTAGAAATACGGGATCAACACGGTAACTATTTTTGCCACCAACATGAAAACAGTCGCCGATACGACGCGCATTTTCAGGTCAGGACGCTCACTTGGCCACATGTAGGGCCACAAGTTATGTAGTGTGTTGCCAAGACTACCACGCTCAGCACTAACAACCGGCTTGCGCAAGCCGGGGATTTTGTCGGGAGATATTGAAGTCATTATCCGGAGGAGTCGCTTTCGTCCGCCCCAGCTTGATCTGGTACCTTCAGAACCTGACCAGGATAAATCAAGTTCGCATCACGCACCTGATCCCGATTGGCGTCAAATATTGTTGTGTAGCGAATTCCTGCACCATAATTGCGCCGTGCAACTTTCCACAGACTGTCGCCACGACGAATGATGACGGAAGCTCCGGTGCGGATTTCAGGCGCCGGCTCAGTCTTCGCAGCTTCCACAACCACCTCGGGCTCAACGGGCTCTGGTATTTCAACTTCCGGCTCTGGTGTAACTTCAGCAACAACAACTTCCGGTTCATGCAGAAGACTGACTTCTGCTCGCGCCAGCACATTGCTGGTTCCACGTTCAATCATGTCTGCGCGAACAGCGTAGCGACCTTTTTCAAGAACCTTTACGCCTTCAAACAGGAATGCTCCGGTGGGGTGAACATCGGTGGTACCCAGAAGTTCATCATCTATGTAAAGATTAACAAGCGCGCCAGCCTCACCCGTTCCGGCAATGAATATCTTGTCATTTTCAACTTCCGCCGCCTCAATCAGCACTGGAGCAGTTTCAGCTTGAGGTTCAGCTTGCACTGGTTCCACTGGTTCAGGCTCTACTGGTTCAGGCTTTTGAAGAATCCGTGTCGGTTCATCCACTTCAGTTATGAGAACCGTCACTTCTGAAGTATCGGCATCCGGAATGTGGATGATACCTGCCTCATTCGACAACAGTACTTCACCCTCTTTGGGTGTGGCACGAATGACCAACTCATAGATTCCTGGTTTCAACGGGTTATCAAGGACTATTGCAAAATCACCGGACTTTCCCGATGAGGTCCAGGCAATCACCGGATCGCCATTCAAAATTTCTATTTTACTTTCTGCCGGTCCATGACCAGCCATTACAACCGACCCATCCTTTTCAACCCGCAAAATATCAAATCCCGGCAATACGGGCTTTTCTTCCACGATCTCGATTTCCGGCTTTGCCGGGGCTTCCGGTTGCTTCAGCTCGATGATTTCCGTTGGGGCGGGCGCAAATATCTCCTGGCGTTCCACGGCAACATAAACGGCAACACCGGTCGCCAATACGCCGGACACGGTAAATACTAATGGTACAAGTCCCTGGATCATCAAATTGGCCCCGCCAGTTGTCAAAAGATGCGCAAATTCAACCATTTTCATAGTCGCGCGCTACATCGTTAGCTGTTTATTAGATCACCGTACACCGAATTACATTCCGTGATAAGTCACATTGTCACGACTAAAACAGGCCGCACCATCTACTACGGATGCTATATTGTTGCTGATTCCACAAAGACCAAAGGGTACCCTAAATGGCGATAATCAAATCAATATGCGTATATTGCGGCTCACAGATCGGCAAAAAACCTGCCTATTCCGAAGCTGCACATACGCTGGGCGAAGCGATGGCCAAACAAAATATTCGTCTTGTGTTTGGTGGCGGTGCCTGGGGAATAATGGGAAGTGTATCCGATGCGGTCAAAGCCAATGGTGGCAAGGTGTTGGGAATCATTCCTGAATTCCTTCTCACCGCGGAAGCCGGTGGTGAGGACGCAGTTGAAAACATGGATATGATTGTCACGAAAGACATGCATGAACGAAAACACACGATGTTTGAGCATTCGGATGCATTTGTTGCCCTGCCCGGCGGTGTCGGAACGCTGGAAGAAATCGTTGAAATCATGACCTGGGCGCAGCTTGGCCGCCACAACAAGCCAATGGTTTTTGTAAACATCAATGGATTCTGGGATCCGATGATCTCGCTGTTGGATCATATGCGAGAAGAGGGATTTTTGCATTCCGAACAATTGATGAAGCTTATTGTGGTGGATAGTGCAGAAGCTGTTGTACCGGAAATCATCAACGCTGCAGGTTGATACTATTTCTATTTTTCTCGACCCAGCGCGAGGGTTGACCAGGAATATAACAAAAGTCCGACCCATATCAGGCCGAATGCAGCAAGCTGCCAATGATCCAGCGGCTCGCGGAAAATGAAAACACCAATGATAAAGATTGATGTCGGCACGATGTACTGCATCAGCCCCACAGTCGAAAGCCGCAGTCGCTTAGCGCCAGTTGCAAATAAAATCAGCGGTACAGCGGTGATAGGGCCACAACCAAGCAGCAGTAACGTATCTGAGGTTCTACCAAGAAAATTTCCCTGGCCTGTCACGGCAAGCCAGATGACATACGCGCCTGCGATTGCTGCTATCAACAGAATTTCTATCAGGAACCCTTGGGTAGGCCCCACTTCGACTGTTTTGCGCAGCAGGCCGTAGAGTGCAAATGTGCCGGCCAGAAACAAGCTGATCCAGGGAAATTTTCCCCCGGCAAATGTTAGCAATAGCACTGCCAATGTTGCGAGAAGAATGGCCGCTAACTGCCATCGATTAAAGCGATCACCCAGAAACACTACCCCAAGACAGATACTCAAAAGTGGATTGATATAGTAGGCAAGTGCCGCATCAATCGTGTGTTCATTTGAAACGGCCCAGATAAACACTCCCCAATTTGAGGAAATTATCAGTGAGCAAACCAGAAGAATTCCAAGCTTCTTGCGGTCCTTCAGGGTTGGAATGATATCGCCTGTTCTCCCGATCGCAACCAGTATGATGCCGGCAACCGGTAGTGACCATAAAGCGCGATGCGCCAGAACCTCCAGCGTCGAAACGTGCTGCAACAGTATCCAGTACAGCGGTAAAAAGCCCCAAATTGAATAGGCAGAGAGCGCAAAGAAAAATCCTGATCTTGCCGTATTACCCTCAGTCGTGGAAGCGGGCACCGTCTGTATCGGTCTCATACAGACTTCATCAATTTGTAGTTGACTGAATCAATCAATGCCTGGAAAGAAGCGTCAATGATGTTGTCCGAAACACCAACGGTCGTCCAGCGGGCTCCGGACTTGTCGACTGAATCAATCAGCACCCGTGTCACCGCTTCTGTTCCGCCATTGAGGATACGTACCTTGTAGTCGACCAATTCCAGATCACTGATTTGCGCCTGATATTTGCCCAAGTCCTTGCGCAACGCCCGGTCCAGCGCATTGACTGGTCCTTGCCCCTCTGCAACTGACTGCAGGCTTTCGCCTTCGATCACCAATTTGACCACCGCCTCGGAAACCGCAACAATCTCTCCAATTGCATTGAAACGCCGTTCAACCTGCACCCGAAAACTGTCGACTTGAAAAAATTCCGGAACCGAACCCAATAATCGGCGGGCCAGCAATTCAAAACTGGCATCGGCTGCCTCATAGGCGTAACCGCTCGCTTCGCGTTCCTTAACCGTGGAAATCAGTGTGTCGAGTTTTGGATTGTCCTTCGAAACTTCAATCCCTCTACTTGCCAATTCGCTAACGAAATTTGCCTTACCACCCTGATCCGACACCATGACCCGACGATTGTTGCCTACAAACTCGGGCCGTACATGTTCATAGGTCTCCGGTTCTTTCAAAATTGCTGAAGCATGGATACCGGCCTTGGTTGCAAAGGCGGAGGAGCCAACATAAGGGGCCTGTGAATGCGGTGCACGGTTCAGCAACTCGTCAAAACGGTGCGAAATTTTGGAAATGCCTTTCAACCCTTCTTGGGTAACGCCAACTTCATAGGCATTTGCATAAGCCGGTTTCAGCATCAGGGTAGGAATTAATGAAACGAGATTGGCATTTCCGCACCGCTCACCAATGCCGTTGAGTGTACCTTGTATATGGCGCACACCGGCGCGAACCGCTGCCAGTGAGTTGGCAACTGCCTGACCCGTATCATCATGGGCGTGGATACCTAGATGGTCGCCCGGAATTTCTTTGGTAACGGCTGCAACAATTTCTGCGACTTCTTCCGGCTGTGTACCGCCATTGGTGTCACACAGGACGACCCATCGCGCACCGGCATCATGGGCCGCCTTGGCGCATTGCAGGGCATAGGATGGATTTGCCTTGTAGCCATCAAAGAAATGTTCGCAATCAACCAGCGCCTCTCTACCCGACGTGGTTACTGCTTCCACAGACGCGCGGATACAATTCAGGTTTTCGTCATTGGTCGTTCCAAGTGCCACTTTCACATGATAGTCCCAGGCCTTGGCGACATAGCAAATAGCATCGGTCTTTGATTGTAATAGCGCTGCGATGCCTGGATCATTTGAAGCCGATACACCCGGGCGCTTCGTCATACCAAAGCCAACGAATGCCGCCTTCTTCGTGCGCTTCTTTGAGAAGAATTCCGTGTCCGTTGGATTAGCGCCTGGGTAACCCCCTTCAACATAATCAACACCGAGTTCGTCCAGCATTTCCGCAATTACAATCTTGTCCTGCACGGAAAAATCGATGCCCGGCGTCTGCTGGCCATCACGTAATGTGGTATCAAAGAGATACAAGCGCTCACGGGTCATTGGTCATCCTCCGGCCAGTTTTGGGTATCGTGGTCTGGATGTTGATTGCTGACAATCCCAGCAACAAACCCCGAAATCGATGGTTCATCATCCGTATTTCGCGTCGGCAAACCGTGCAGAGATTTGAAATAGGATAGTTTGTCAGTCGGATTGACCTGTATGGCAGGCGGCGCGAGTTCAGGATGATCCAGTGTACCGATGGCAATTTCCGATTTACCAAAGTCGAAGGTCAACGGAGTGCCGCAGTCACCACAGAAACCGCGCTTGACTTTGTTTGAACTCGAAAAGACTTTTGGCTCTCCGCGCGTCCAAGTCAAATCATCTACATGGACCAGGGGCCCAAAGAAACTACCAAAAGCTTTCTGGCACATTCGGCAATGGCAGATGGAGGCTCGCCCAAGACTGGCAACGCGATAGCGCACCGCGCCACATTGGCATCCGCCGGTGATCTCTCGAGAATTGCTCATCGCTTTACCTCCCAAGTGGTGATGCGTTCGCCACTTTCTGAGTCTTTTGAATCCTTTAGCTGAATCCCCTGAGACAATAGTTCATCGCGAATACGGTCTGCTTCGGTGAAATTTTTGTCTGCAAAAGCCACAAGACGCTCTGAGATCGCAACTTTAATCTCCGATTCATCGAGCTGAGATTTAGCTTCGCTAAAAGAAATACCCAGCAAATCCAGTGCATCAGATAGCGCCTGACCCGACAAGATTGAAAGCCTATTGATCGCATCCGAAGTGGCGAGGTCTTCCTTTAGTAGTGCAACAATAATTGGTGAGATCGCTTTACTGCTGGCATCAGATTCATCCTGGCGCGTTCGTCGTTCAAGCTTCGCAAGAACATTCTCCGCCTCTTCCAATCGCTTCACGCTGAAATCAATTGGCTCTCGATAATGCGTCATCAACATCGCTAAACGGAGCACTTCACCTGGCCATTTTCGACCACCAAATTTTTCCGTATGCAGCAGATCATGGATTGTCACGAAATTACCTTCAGACTTGGACATCTTCCTGCCCTCCACCTGAAGGTAGCCATTGTGCATCCAGATGTTGGCCATACGATCTGTGTCATGGGCGCAGCAGGACTGGGCAATTTCATTCTCATGATGCGGGAAGATGAGATCTAACCCACCACCATGAATGTCGAATATCTCGCCCAGATGATGCTTGCTCATCACCGAACATTCAATGTGCCAGCCTGGACGACCTCTGCCCCATGGACTTTCCCAACCAGGTTCTTCACCGCTTGAAAGTTTCCAGAGCACAAAATCACCGGGATTTTTCTTGTGATCGGTTACTTCAACCCGTGCGCCAGCCTGCTGATCTTCCAGCTTGCGATTAGATAGCCTTCCATAAGCAGGCATCGAAGCCGTATCAAACAATACCTCGCCGCCTGCCTGATAGGCGTTGCCCTTGTCTATGAGCGTTTCGATCATTTTGATCATGCCATCAATATGCTCGGTCGCACGCGGCTCGTGGGTGGGTTCCAGGCACCCCAGCGCCTTCACATCTGCATGAAATTGATTCGCGGTCTTTTCAGTGACGTTACGGATTGCCTCATTGAGGGGCAGATCGGGATAATCGCGCAGTGCCCGGGCGTTTATCTTGTCATCCACATCGGTGATGTTGCGAACGTAGGTGACCTTGTCCTGACCGTACAGATGGTTAAGCAGGCGATACAGCACATCAAATACGATGACCGGACGGGCATTGCCAATATGGGCAAAGTCATAAACCGTCGGTCCACAGACATACATGCGCACATCATCCGGATCGAGAGGTGTAAACACCTCCTTCTTACGGGTCAGGGTATTGTACAATTTTAGTTCAGGCTGATCGCCCATCTTCGTCCCTCAAAGTAATATCTGCAAACGCGCAGGTATTCCCGGTTCGGGACGTTCTTGGCATGTCTTTTAAGGGCATGAACGACCGAACCAGCGAATCGCTAGTCAATAATGCAGGTAATAATGCAAATCGCGTATGAAGACGCGGTTAAGGTCATGTTCATGGGCACCCTTATCTCGCGATTTCTCACAAGCGTCAAGCAGTGCCAACGTCGAGCAGCAGTGAGACCGCAATCGCGGCCATCACAAACGCAATCAGACAATCCAGGACCTGCCAGGAACGGGGCTTTTCAAAGAGTGGTGTTAAAAGTCGCGCACCATAACCAAGCCCAAAGAACCAAACAAATGATGCCATCATGGCACCAATCGCATAGACCAGTCGGCCCGGTCCATCAAAGCCTGCTGACAGCCCGCCTAATAGCAACACAGTGTCGAGATAGACATGCGGGTTAAGGAAAGTGAAGGTTAGGCAAATCAAGATGGCGGTTTTCAAATCGGACCCACCGTTGCCGCGCGTCTTCATAGCTTCCGGATTAAACGCCCTTCTTAGCGAAATGGCTGCATAAAAAAACAAGAACGCAGCGCCACAAATTCGAATTATCGATATCAGAAGCGGAGACTGGGCGACCACAGTGCCGACACCGGCAACACCTACTGCAATCAACAACGCATCTGCCAGCGCACAAATCAGGCACAGGATAAATACATGCTGACGCAATAGACCCTGTCGCAGAATAAATGCGTTCTGTGCACCAATTGCGATGATTAGCGTAGCGCCCAGGGTGAACCCGTAGAAAAATGCGGTCGTCAAAATAGATCCATCTGATCGGAGGGTTTTGGTCTTTCTGCCACTATATTCTGAGTGACAGGCTTCGCCACCCCAGGCTCCTGAATATCTGCGCCAGCATTAGCGACTTTGTTCACCCGGTCACTTACTGCGATTGCTTCGAAGTACACATCGCCGATAGGTTGCATTAAGTCAACAACATCGCGCGGTTCTTGTGTGCTGCAATCAAGCCAACGATCAAAATCCTGTGGGTTAATCACTACCGGCATACGGTGATGAATGTTACCGATTTGGCTATTGGCTGCGGTTGTCAAAATACAACCGGTATCGATCTCACTGCCGTCGGGGCCCATCCACGTTTCCATCAATCCACCAAACACAGTGATATTTCCCTCCCGCGGCGTTATCCAGTAAGCCTGTTTGGGAAAGCTTTTATCTTCTGGACGATGCCATTCATAAAAACCGGATGCCGGGATTAGAACGCGACGGTGGCGCATGGCAGTCTTAAATGAGGGTTTTTCGGCCGCAGTTTCGGATCTCGCATTGATAAGCAAAGTAAAGTCACCAGGGTCTTTTACCCAATGAGGGACAAGTCCCCACCGAACCAGTGTTGAGGTTCTTTTGCCAGAAAGATCTGCAGAAACAACCAAGATCGGTTGGGTCGGTGCAATGTTGTAGCGTGGTGGAAAACCCACTATCTCCGGAAGTTCAAATATCTCCGCAACATCCTGTGGCGTTGCCGTCAGGGGAAATCTTCCACACATCTAGTTGTCATTCTCCCTGTTTTGCAGTTACCTTATCAAATCAATTGCTGCGATACAGTGCCCTCTAAAACTTTCCAGTGAAAAAAATTTCATGGCAATCCCAAGCCAAGTCTCACCGCGCACCGGCGCTAGTGTAATCGTCCAGAACGGCGATAAAGTGTTGTTGATCAAGCGTGGCAAGGAACCTTATCTCGGTCATTGGTCTATTCCTGGTGGCGCTCAAGAACTTGGGGAAACGCTTGAACAGGCGGCTCGGCGTGAACTTGAGGAAGAAACAAGCCTTGTTGCTGAAGAACTGGAATTCCTGAGGGTTGTTGATCGCATTACCCGCAATGGCGCGGGAGAAATTACACATCACTATGTTCTGGCGATGTATCGGGCCAAAAAAGTTTGCGGCAAACCCATAGCCAGTGATGACGCAAGCGACATTGGATGGTATTCCATTCACGATATAGATTCACTGACAACTACACCGGAAATACCCAAGCTTCTTGCCGAATTTCTTGATGAAAAATTCACTCAAATTTGATTTGGGCTATGTAGCCATCAAGTTCTCGTTTCTTTAGGCTTTTCCAATGCAAAACATTGTTCGGATATTTTCGATTGTCGCCATGCTGTTTACCAGCGGCATTGCGTTTGCCGACCCCAACCCTCTTTTATGGGAAAACTGGAAAACCAATTTCGAGCAGGCTTCTGTTCCACTTGGTGAAATAGTTTCAGGTGGACCGACCAAGGACGGAATACCCGCAATAAATGAGCCAAAATTTATCAAGGCATCCGAAAGTGCAACCCTGTCGCCGCTGGAGCCGGTAATCGGTCTTGAAATCAACGGCGATGCCCGTGCTTATCCATTGTCGGTTCTCATGTGGCACGAAATTGCCAATGATGTCGTAGGAGGAAAACCCGTTTCGGTAACGTACTGCCCGCTCTGCAATGCAGCAATCGTGTTTGATGCAATTATCGATGGCAAAACGCATGACTTTGGCACAACTGGCCGGCTCAGAAATTCGGACCTCCTGATGTATGACCGGCAAACGGAAACCTGGTGGCAGCAGTTCTCCGGTGAAGCCATAATCGGTTACCATCTGGGTGCAAAATTGAAAATTCTGCCATCACGTTTGGAATCGTTTGAGAATTTCAAGCACCGTTTTCCCGATGGCAAGGTACTTGTGCCTAGTCATCCGGGTTCACGAGAATACGGACGCAATCCGTATGTCGGGTATGACACGCTCAAGATTCCCGGGCTGTATTCCGGGCCGTTTCCAGATGGCATTGCGGCCATGGCGCGGGTTATAGTCGTGCGACGGGATGATGATAATCCGATTGTTCTTAGTATGGCATCCTTACAAGACATGGGTGAGAGGGAGATTGACGGCTATAATTTCCGTTGGTCAGCGGGTCAAAACTCTGCGCTCAACGCATCGAAGATTTCAAATGGACGCGATGTCGGGAATGTCATCGTTACCCACAACAACGGCCAACAGATGGTCGATGTTGCTTATGATGTAACCTTTGCCTTTGTTGCACACGCGTTCCATCCTACGGTCACGATTATCAAATAACGATGACAGGCGTTCCTGCTTGCGGTATTGAATTTCCATGATGAAGACAGCGATTGTTGCACTTGTACTTATGTTTGCCGTTTCGCCCGGATCAGGCATGGTGACTGGTGTTGTTGCTCAAGAGATTGTCAAAGTTGATCCTGATGCGCAGGAAGCGCCGAAGCAGCCAACCATCACCGTATTGCCACCTGCGTATGATGACCAAATGATGCGTCTTGCCGAGATATTGGGTGCCCTGCATTATTTGCGTGAATTATGCGGTGCCAAGGAAGAACAGCTTTGGCGAGATGAAATGAAAAACCTGATTGATCAGGAAGAACCAACGGCAGAACGCAGGGCGATGTTGATTGCGCGGTTTAATCGGGGGTTTAGAGGTTACCACGAAATCTACCGCGACTGCACACCTGCGGCGATTGAGGCAAACAATCGCTACATCAGACAGGGCACCAGACTTGCCGGCGAAATACCAAACCGCTACGGCCGTTAACCATCCTACAATGATTGGTTCGCATCAATGCGACTTTGGATTTAAATATCTCAATTCAAGCAACTTGATACGGTAAGTTTACTTGCCGATGCCGGGTCACCACAGGCGGAAAAAATGAATCCCAAAGACAAAGACAAGCTGGATGTTCTCATTGAAAAGGAGAAGCGCGCCTATGCTCGCGAATATTTCCGCGAAATTTGGGAAAGCGCGGTGGATGAGGGCATCGATGAGGAGATTCTTGCAGAGGCGCTGGTTGAGGGAGCTCTTGACGAGTTATTCATCCGATTTGGAGCTGGTGAGGCCAGTAAACTGATTGCTCAGCTAAAACAAATGGATGAACTTGGTTTGTTTCCAGCAGGTAAAACCCTCCAGTAACGCGCCATCGATCTCGCCGAATTGAAAGCCTGGCACTTTCAGGCTGCGATTTTTATGCGTATCATGCAGGCAGGAGTTTGCATGATGTTGAAACTGCCGCTCATCAACACATTTCTAATTGCTGTTCTTGTTGCCCTAACTTGGTCTGCACCAGTTGCTGGACAGGATTCCCCAGCAACGCAACCACCAACTGAAATTGAAAATTCAGATAGCATCGACGACATAAAGCCACCGGAAATCATCCGCGACCTTTCCCAACTACCCTTTCCTGCAAAACGCATGTGGGAATTGCTGATGGAAGCTGCATTATCAGGAGACATCAAAAACTTGCGGCCATTTATCGGATCCGGCAATGACATGACCATGCTTTCGCTGGGTGAACTTGAAGGAGATCCGATTGAGTTCCTCAAAACCCAATCGGGGGATACGGAAGGGCATGAAACGCTGGCAATATTGGCCAATATTCTTGAGGCAGGTTTCGTGAGGATGGATGCTGATAGCGACCACGAACTTTATGTCTGGCCATATTTTTATGCCTGGCCCCTGGAAGGATTGACGAGGGAACAACGTGTTGAACTGTTTCGAATTGTCACTTATGGCGATTTTCAAGACATGACGGATTTTGGAGCCTATATATTTTACAGGGTTGGAATCACACCAGCCGGACGCTGGCAGTTTTTTGTATCTGGCGATTGAGCTTTATTGAGGAATGCCACGTGTTTTTCGAACAATTGAATGATCGCAGCCTGTTTGAGATTTCCGGCGAAGATGCTGAGAATTTTCTGGAAAACATCATCACCTGCCAGATTGCAGGTATCGAGCCAGGCGCAGCGCGTTTTGGTGCATTACTAACTCCTCAGGGGAAAATTCTGTTTGATTTTTTTATTGTGAGATTGGACGGAGGATTTCTGGTTGATGTTCCCGAAGCAATTTCTGACGATTTCATCAAACGCCTAATGTTCTACAGACTTCGGGCGAAAGTGAATATTGATCCATACGATGAGAAGAATGTTGTATTTGCGGTTTGGTCTGAACAACCTCCAAGCATTGAAGGCAGCATCGTAGTTGCGGACCCGAGGCTGGCGCGAATGGGCTGGCGGATATATGCAGAAGAAACTCCTCACGCAGAGAGCGCCAGCTATAAACAGCACCGTATTTCAGTTGGAATACCGGAAGGTGGCCGCGATTTTAGTTACGGCGATGCGTTTCCGCATGAAACCTTGATGGATCAGATTGGTGGGGTTGATTTCCAGAAGGGATGCTTTGTTGGACAAGAAGTTGTTTCTCGAATGCAGCATCGTGGAACCGCCAGAAAGCGGATTTTGCAGGTCTCGGCGAATACACCACTGCCCCCAACCGGCACAACCATCAAGGCGGATGGCGCCCCGGTTGGAACTCTTGGTTCGGTGGATGGAAATTCCGGACTCGCACTCCTGCGACTGGACCGTGTGGCTTTATCACAATCTGAGGGAAAAACACTTGCCGCTGATGCCACGCTGATAGAAGCCACAATCCCGGATTGGGCTGAATTTGAGTGGCCAGAGGTTTCATAGTCGCATGGCAAAGAACACCACCAGGGAACCCCGTGCATGGCAACGCATGCTTTCCGGGCGCCGGCTTGACCTCCTGGCACCCTCACTGCTTGATGTTGAAATTGATGATATTGCGCACGGGCTTGCGCGGGTAGCCCGCTGGAATGGGCAGACCCATGGCAAGCACGCCTTTAGTGTGGCCCAGCACTCGGTTTTTGTATGGGAAATATTTTGCAAACTGATGCCGAAGTCCAGTGGTGACGAGCAACTCATGGCTTTGTTACACGACGCCCCGGAATATGTGATTGGTGACATGATCTCTCCGTTCAAAGCTGTAATTGGCGGAGATTACAAAGGTGTTGAGCAACGCCTGCTCTCTGCAATTCACCTTCGATACTCACTGCCTGCGGAAACTCCGGTGAAGCTCTCCTCCACAATCAAAAAGGCTGATACCGTTGCTGCCTATTTTGAAGCGACAGAACTTGCTGGTTTTGCAGCACCCGAAGCAATCCTTTATTTCGGACGACCGCGCGGATTTTCTGCCGACATGTTTGATCTTGAACCCAAACCAGCGAATGCAGCCCACAAGCATTTTATGAAGGTCTTTGGTTCTATCGAAACATTGCGCAGCCTCAAGCGTTGACCTCATTTACTAAATGGCTGAGACTTCCAGAATGCCGGGACATGCAAAACGTATAGAGATTGGCCTTAACGCTGCCATTGTCGCAATGGTGGATCGAAATCCTGCAATCCTGAGAATTCCAGGACCTGACAACAAAATTACCGACGCCCTGCCCTATGGTGTGTTTGATCCGTTAAAACACCGCACTATGGATGCCGGGCTGCGAGAGCTTGTCGAGGCACAGACCAAATTGCGCCCAGGCTATGTGGAGCAGTTGTATACCTTTGGTGATCGGGGCAGACACCGTGTGCAAGGTGATGAAACTCCGCATGTGGTTTCGGTTGGTTATCTCGCCCTCACACGCATACACAAAGAAAAAAAGCTACAGCTAGCGGGCACCTCCGCGGGTTGGAAAAACTGGTACCAGTTCCTTCCCTGGGAAGACTGGCGCAGTGGACGCCCCCTCCTGCTTGATGAGGTTATTATTTCGGCACTGCTGGAATGGGCCAACGATCCAGAACGTAACAAGCATGCTGTACGTGGACTCGACGCAATGGCGCGAGTCCGAATTGCATTCGGTCTGGAAGGTTCTGAGTGGGACGATGAACTGGTGCTGGACCGTTATGAACTGGTTTATTCCGCAGGGCTTGTAGACGAAGCAGTTAACGATGGCAGGATCAAATCAACCAATCTTGACCCGCCATTGGGGTCTGCCATGCTACACGATCATCGTCGAATTCTTGCGACCGCGATCGCCAGACTACGTGCCAAATTGAAATACCGGCCGGTAATTTTTGAATTGATGCCGGAGAGTTTCACCCTGACTGATCTACAGCAGACCGTTGAAAGTATCTTCGGCAGGGGGGTTCATAAGCAGAACTTTCGAAGACAGGTGGAACACGCCGGTCTGGTTGAACTGACCGGTGCTAGCCAGCGCTCGACCGGAGGACGGCCAGCTGCCCTGTTTCGCTTCCGCCATGCGGTATTACAGGAACGCCCGGCGCCGGGCCTTCGGGTTGGACGAAGTTAGGTTTAATCCAGACCAACCTCTATGCCAAAAAGATCGAGACCCAACGATGCTACAAACAATCCAATCGAAATCATGACCGCGTAGTAGGCATAAAATCCATAAACACCCTTCATCACTTCACAGAACGCCTTTCGGGCATGATCGTTTCGAGGCCTGCGATCATCTGCAAGCAGTATCCATGTTTCCGTGCTTTGGGGACTACGGTTTTGCGCAGTCTGGGCAAACCATAACAAAATGAGCGACATGACAAGTGTCAGCATCGCGCCACTGCGAAGAGACAATGCGAAATCGAAAGCAAACGACAACATCACAATGCTGATTGCAAAGCCGCCGAAGAATACGGCTCTGCCAACACAAAACATTGCCACCTGGCGTACTTTCTCCATGACATCGCCTTCCTGCAATTCGGAGTTTGCCGAACTCCTGCAGTAACGGCAATTCACAATTTTTGGAGAGCGAATGAGGGAACGGTTAGCGGATCTTGATATCAAGCCCGAGATCGAGTGTCGGCGCCGCCATTGTGATCTTCGAAGTGGAAATATAATCCACACCGGTTTCTGCTATTTGCCGCACTGTATCGATACTCACATTACCCGAAGCTTCCAGCTTGATCGCGCCGCCATTGTTTGCCTGATTAAAACTAACTGCCTCTGAAAGCTGAGCTGGGGTCATATTGTCGAGCAGCACAACATCTGGTTTCTCAACCAATGCGGAGCGAAACTGTTTTAGTGTGTCAACCTCGACCTCGAGTTTTACCAAATGACCTGCAAATTCCCGTGAACGTTTGATTGCCAAAGCAACGCCGCCTACAACTGCGATATGATTGTCCTTGATCAGGATTGCATCATCGAGGCCAAAGCGATGGTTTGAACCGCCACCACATTTTACGGCATATTTGTCGAATGCCCGGTGTCCGGGGATGGTTTTTCTGGTGCAACATATTTTTGCGTTTGTGTGAGCAATTAGTTTTGCAAACTTTGAAGTGTATGTGGCGATGCCGGACATACGCATCAGGTAATTAAGGGCAACCCTTTCAGCGGCAAGAATTGCCCGTGCATTTCCCTTGATGCGTGCGACTACCTCACCCTTTTTGATTGCGCTCCCGTCCTGCTTCGATGATTTGAACGTAACCGAGGGATCTATTTGCTGAAATGCAGATTCCGCAAGTGGTAGGCCCGCCAGAATTCCAATTTCGCGAGATGCCAATACTGCGGTCGCAACCGCATTTTCAGGGATTGTAGCGTTAGAGGTGATGTCGCCGGCACGGCCCAAATCTTCAAGCAGAGCGGCCTTGACTGCCTCCGAAATCAATATCGGAGACAAATGCGGTTTGCCGGATCTGCTCATGCTGAAACTCCGGTAACTTCATTGGCGAACCTGTTGGCCTCTTCCAGCGTCATGAAGGTTCGTTTTTGCCACTCTTTTTCCTGAACCGGAAAATCCTCACGGAAATGACCACCGCGACTTTCCTCACGCATCAGGGCCGCAACGGATATCAGTTTTGCAGTGATCAACGCGTTGCCAAAGCGCGCGCCATAATTCGTGCTTTGCATTGCCGATATGGCAGCAATTGCCTGACGCAGACCATCCGCGGTGCGACTCACACCAACAAAATTAGACATAATGCCCCGAAGTTCCGGCAGTGGTGGTGAAAGCGCAGCGCTGTCCTCACCGCTGGATCTTTCGATGACCTGACTTACAGTGCCAGATGGCAACAATCCGGAAAGGTGGTCAGCAATGCGCGAGGAGAAGACCACCGCCTCCAGCAACGAGTTTGAGGCAAGCCGATTGGCACCATGGGCACCGGTTGAGGTGACTTCCCCGCAGGCATAAAGCCCATCAATAGAGGAGCGGCCATCCGCATCGGTGAAAATACCACCCATATGGTAATGTGCAGCTGGGACAACGGGAATCATGTCGGTGACGGGATTGATTCCCGCCTGCATGCAATATCCATAAACAGTGGGGAATTCTTTTTCAAAGTGTTTGCCAATTGCACTTCGACAATCAAGCCAAGCACCACGCTTGTTGGCGATTTCACTGAAAATTGCCCGAGCGACAATATCGCGTGGGGCAAGTTCTGCGTCCTTGTGCAATTCGCTCATGAACCGGTCACCGGCATCATTAACCAGAATACATCCATCACCCCGCAGTGCCTCCGTCGCGAGTGGTGCTGGATCTTTCCCGATATTAATAGCCGTTGGGTGGAACTGGACAAATTCAGGGTCCGCGATCACCGCGCCTGCATTCGCCGCCATACCGCATCCCCCTCCCCGGGCTTCCGCCGGATTGGTGGTTACTTCAAAAAGATGCCCCGTGCCGCCAGATGCCATGACCACTGCCCGGGCCTGCAAATAAACTCGATGCGGAGAAGACCCAGCCTGCGGCCTTGCCAGCAATCCTGTAATTTTACCCGCTTCACACAACAATTCCTCGGCCACAAATCCTTCCAGCAGCCGTATCGATGGCGTGTTGTTTACTGCAGCAATCAATGCCTCCATGATCGACTTGCCTGCGCGATCTCCCTGAACACCGATCACGCGGCTTTCCGAGTGGGCAGCTTCGCGCGATGCGGTCAGATGCCCCTCAAGATCACGGTCAAACGGCACGCCGTACTCCAGCAGATCATGTATCCGATCAGAAGCCTCACCCGCCATCAAACGGGCAATCGATTCATCGACGATACCGGCTCCTGCCTCCAGCGTATCCGTGACATGCTTTTCGACCGTATCCCCAGGCATTATCGCTGCAGCGATCCCAGCCTGGGCCCAAGCGGACGAGGCACCGGTACCAATTGGAGCGGCGGCAAGGACTGTGACCGGCCGTGGCGCGAGTTTCAGCGCGCAAAAAAGACCTGCCAATCCTCCGCCAATGATAAGGACATCGTCGACACCATCCGTGGATAAAGTCGGGAAGAGATCAGGTTGTTGTGGCATGGGCGTACTCGTGCTGCATTTGTCAATTCGCCTTCAAATTGACCATGCGCTCAACAGCGTGGCGCGCTTTTTCAGCCATGACCGGATCAACCAGAACTTCTTCGCGCATGTACACCAGGCTTTCCAGAATTTTAGGAAGCGTAATGCGCTTCATGTGCGGGCACAGATTGCATGGCTTGATGAATTCAACCCCTTTGGCTTCCTGTTCGATGTTCGATGCCATGGAACATTCTGTAACCAACAGCACCTTAGCGCCCGGTTTGCGGCCCTTTGCATAGTCAATCATGCTGGATGTGGAGCCCGAAAAATCAGCGATATCAACCACCGATGGTGGGCACTCCGGATGAGCGATAATCTGGATGGCGGGATCTGCTTCCTTGTAGGCGAGCAACTCCTCCGCGGTGAAGCGTTCATGCACTTCACAGTGACCTTTCCATGTGAGGATTTTCTTGGATGTCTGGCGCGCTACATTTTGCGCAAGAAATTCATCAGGTATCAGGTATACGGTATCAGACTCAAAACTCTCCACAACCCGCACTGCGTTGGATGACGTGCAGCAGATATCGCTCTCGGCCTTCACGTCGGCGGAGGTGTTGACGTAAGTCACAATTGGAACGCCCGGGTTTGCTTCACGCAGCAGACGGACATCTTCGCCGGTAATCGATTCAGCCAACGAACAGCCGGCCTTCATGTCCGGGATCAAAACAGTCTTTGTAGGGCTCAGCAATTTAGACGTTTCAGCCATGAAGTGTACGCCGCACTGAACTATAATTTCTGCGTCAACCTTTTCCGCCTCGCGGGCAAGCTGTAAAGAATCACCTGCAAAATCAGCAACACAATGGAAAATTTCCGGCGTCTGATAATTGTGCGCTAAAATGACCGCGTTTCGCTCTTTCTTGATGCGATTGATTGCGTGCACGTATGGCGCATGTACAGGCCATTCAATCTCGGGAATATGGTGGCGTACACGCTCATAAAGGGGGGCCGTTTCGCGCGCTACTTCCGGCGTATATTCAAGTTCCGGTATATCCAAAACGCCAAATCTTTCAGCGGCTGATACCGCAGGTGTCGTATTTGCTACCGATACGCTGGCAGAGTCTTGATGCAGATTGCTCATCGTGAAACCCCTTCTTTTGATGTTCACTCCAACCTATTTATACTCATTTTGAGTATAAGGGAGGTGAAAAAACATGCCCACGAATGGGCACCCTTAATTTAGGTCATCTGCGGTCCCAGTTCAAGTATCCAGGCAGAAGGTTATACTTTAGTTTTTCCGGTCGATTTACGCATCAGCAATCGCTGATAGAACCTGCCTATTACCAGTAATGATATTCCCAATCCGATGAACGAGAAGGCCCGCAAAGCGCCGGTAAGCTCGGACATATCCAACAAAAACACCTTGCAGATCGTCAAACCAATCAAAATACCGGAAGCGGCACGGATCGGGGCAGATTTTAACTTGAGCCCCAACGCCAATACTGCGCCACCCATCGCTAACCACAGAACGGAGTAGTACCAGAATTCAATGTCTGACGTGTACCGGTAGAGGCCAAGTCTTTCACCATGGAATCCCTTGCGCAACATCAAGGAGCAATAGGCAAACAACAGGAGACCGGACAGTGCCGCATAACCAAGTGTGTACCAGCGTGGCCGAACCGGCCTTGCAAGCCACGCCACCGCTGCTGCCACGATTGCGGTCAGCAAATACCCCGGCAAGAGCAGATTGAATATCGTTCCCCCACCTACCGGATCGTTGGTGAAAGCCGGATTGTAAACAGCCAGCAACCCCAATGCTATGAATGCCACACTGATGGCTCCGGCAACGAGTGATGCCGTGTCATAAATTGAAGCGCCGGCAATCTTGGCAATGCGCTGTAAACCAATTGCAAATCCCAATGCAGCCAGGGTTTGCGCGGATAGTTCCGCCAAATCAAAACTACCACCATGAACTACGCCACCATTGAGCGCATGCTGGATTTCAATACCAACAAAAAATCCTGTAACGCCAAGACCTATCGCGGTCAGGCCGACGGAAGGTTCTCGAATATCAAGGCGACGCAGGAATTCACCGGCCACCACGAGCGCTGCGGCGGGTAGTCCGACGATTAATATCAGGCCGTTCAATATGGGCGTAGTGCCGACCTCGTTTTGAGAGAACGGTGCATTTGCCCATATGCTCAGAACTGAAAACACAGCAGCAGCCAGTGACAACCAGGGCAACGGGAAAACCGGCCGCGATTTGTAAATTACCGCAATGCCGAGGCTGGTAAGCGCAAACGCCAATGGCATCCAACCGGTATCCAGTGATACCCCAATTGCAAATGAAACAGCAGAAACGGCTGCAACCGCATAGGCGGCAGGTGCCGCTGCCATCACGTCGCCCGGCCTTGCCTTGGTGAAAACCTCTGTCAGCGCGACAAATGCACCGCCTGCCAACAATCCCATCGCGCCGAAGACCGGACGGGTTTCAAAGGGTGCTATCCTCAAATATGCGATAACCAGTGCGAAGAAAATCATGACGCCGGATGCGGAGGCGAGCCAGCCGGACATCTTTGGTGCAGTGGAAGCGGATCGCCAAGCGCCCCATATTGCCAGGATTGACGGTGGTAAAACTATCAGAAGCGCATTCTGCATGAACGCAGACGTGTCAGGGGGAACAAGGCCATCCTGAACGTGTGCGGTTTGGGTCAGACCATCAACCACCGTCCATGGCAAATGACTCTCGGCGACAGTGACAATCACAACGACACCAGCTATTATCGCGATTGGCGCAAATGCGGGCCAAACACTTGCTGCACCGATGATGATCAAGGCTGTTATCAAACCAGTGGCCGTATCGGGCAATGCATTGTTGGCGGCCAGTTGAACCAGAAACGCTACTCCCAGCAACACAAATGAAATAACAGCAATACGATCGATCGGTCGATCCTCAGGCGGACTCGGTCGATCTGCAAACTCCCATCCAAGCGCAACGGAAAAAACAACAGCCAGACCGCAAACCATCGCCAATCCGGAGAAGCCGCCATAAATACCGGGGGAAACAGCGGCAAGGGCGGTCCATAAACAAGAAGCAACTACCCCTGACAGTGCCAGCCAAAGCCAACTCCTCACGCGCGCAACCGCCATCACCGCGATGGTGACAGTCAATACATGCAACGCGAGTGCCAACGTATTGGGATTGTCCGATGAAACCAGCAGCGGCGTTGCGTAGGCGCCCAATATGCCGATTGCAGCCAGCGCGGGACCATGAAGAGCGGACAACACGAGACTAACCAGCCCGATCACAGTCAGAGCGACAAACGCAGCTGCAGGGCCAACAAAGCCATACAGGGCGTGCGCCGCATACAAGGTTGCAAATGCCCCGGCCACGCCAGCACCTGTCAATATTGCGGGAATGTCGGCCTTGTCTATAACCGGCAACGCAAGTTTACGGTCGTGGCGACGCAGCCATTCACCGGCAGCAAACAAGGCCACTGAAAATGCCGCGCCGAGCGCAATTCTCGCCCTTGGTCCGAGGAGGCCCGCTTCTATTGAATGACGCACTAAAAAGACAACACCAAGCGCAAGGGTGAATCCACCAAGCAAGACCGTCCATCGAGTACCAATCAGTGTTTCCAGATCCCTGGAAGGCTTCTTTGGTTTGGGTTTTGCAGGCAACGGTTTTTTGGGAGATTCTTCAGACTTGCCAGTTTTTTCAGGCTCTTCAGGTGCAGGCGCTTTTTCAGAGATTACATCTGTTTTGGTTTGCTTGGCTTTGGCTGGCTTGGCAACGGTTCCAGTATGTGGTTTTGCGCCACCAGGGCGAAGACCCGCTAGTGCAGTTTCGAGGCCACTGATTTTTCGTTCGAGTTGCTCAAGCCTGTTACCTGCCCGGTTGGACATCACGATTGCTGCGATTGGCAATCCGAATACTAACAGCAGTGCCACGATTCCAAGAAAAACCAATTCAAATATCCCATGCTTGGCGAATCCAAAGCGTACAACACAAGGAAGGACAGTCAATCAAACTCAGCTTTGGGCGGTGGATAAACTGGTGTCGTTTTTAGTGACGCATTCAGTCAATTTGGCGCATACGATTTGATCAAAACGCATGGAGCGCAGTCATGAAACAAAAGAATTTTCTGATTTTGTGTTCTGATGAACACGCTCCATCAGCGCTTGGATGCTACGGGCACCCTATTGTCAAAACGCCCGTGCTTGATCGGCTGGCAGCCAGAGGAACGCGATTTACCAGCGCCTACTCTCCATCACCCATCTGCGTACCAGCCCGCGCATGTCTTGCTACCGGGACACATGTTCACGAAAACCGCTGCTGGTCTTCGGCCGAGCCCTATCACGGTCAGATGCGAAGTTGGGCGCATGATTTGCGCGATCAGGGACACAAGGTCGTATCGATTGGGAAATTGCATTACCGCTCAGGTGAGGATGATCACGGGTTCAACGAAGAAATCCTGCCGATGTATCTGGCTAATGACGGAAAAGGCTGGCCGCAGGCTCTCATTCGCGATCCCCTACCGGGATTTCCTGAAGCACAGGAAATGTCGAAAGGTGTGGGTCCGGGCGAAACCACCTATACAAACTACGACAAAGAGATCGCAAAGCTGTCATCTGACTGGATTGGGGAGAATGCAGGCGACGATCCCTGGACCCTGTTTGTTTCGTTCGTTAGTCCACATTATCCGTTGACCGCTCCAGAAGAGTTTTTTGACCTTTATCGGGATGTGGATATTCCTTCACCAATTGAGAACCCCGAAATACAAAATCATCCGGTTTTAAGCGAGATCCGGAAATTCTGGGACTATGATGATTATTTTGATGCAAAAACCCGTGACATCGCGGTGCGAAGCTATTTTGGCCTGTGCAGTTTCCTCGATCACAACATTGACCAGGTTCTCAAGGCACTGAAACAATCCGGCCAACTGGAAGATACGGTCATTGTGTACATCTCCGACCATGGAGAAATGCTCGGCGATCACGGATTATGGGCCAAGTCTGTCATGTACGAACAATCTGTCGGCATCCCAATGATATTGGCGGGGCCTGGCATTCCCACCGGAGACAATCCGACGCCTGTGAGCTTGACTGATATCGCCGCAACAGCACGGAATATCGCTGGCATTGCTGGACCAGAGAATACCAAGCAATGGCAATCGATTAACCTGATGGAGATCGCCGCAAATCCTGATGCAAGCCGGTTTGTTATCAGCGAGTATCATGATGGTGGCTGTCCGACCGGCATGTTCATGGTACGTAAGGGGATGTGGAAATACGTTTATTATGCGGGAGACTACCCATCGCAATTGTTCAATCTGGAACGCGATCCGGATGAACTGGCAGACCTTGCAGAAAGCGATGCGCATGCAATCACCTTGAAGCAGATGCACGAACATCTACTCGAGGTTATTGATCCCGATGAGGTGAACAGTGCAGCTTTTGCAGATCAAGCACGCTTGACTGAGACCTATGGCGGTCGTGAAGAAATTCTTGCGATGCCGAGTTTCAACCATACGCCCATCGGCTCATAACACTTCGTGATGATTTCGATTAACATGTTTTGATTGCAGACAATTCAAATGGCTGACAGAATTCGCAAACGATAAACAGGCTGTTCAATGAACCACATGGCTGACAGACCACACAGTACTTCGCTCCCCTGGGCCATCGTGATATTTGGTTGCATTATTGCCATGATGACCTTTGGCGGCCGCTCCACCATGGGATTTTTCCAACTGCCGTTGATTGAGGCACGGGGCTGGGACCGAACCACCTTTGGCATGGCAATGGCTATCCAAAACTTGATGTGGGGTGTGGGTCAACCGCTGTTTGGCGCGATATCCGATAAATTTGGCACATGGCGCGTCTTGGCATTGAGTGGCATCATGTATACGGTCGGACTATGTCTAATGGCTTTTGCAGAAAGCGTTTGGCTACTGCATATCTCCGGCGGAATATTGATTGGCCTGGCCGTTGCCGGTGGCTCGTTCACTATCATCATGGCCGCGTTCGCGCGTAATGTTCCGGCAGAAAAACGCATGTTTGTCTTTGGTATTGGCACGGCGGCCGGATCGGCCGGAATGGCGTTGTTTTCACCTATTGCAGTTGCCATGATTGCGGCACTTGGCTGGCAGGAAGCGCTCCTTTGGATGGGAGCTTTCATGTTGATCATTCCTCTTTTGGGAATACCACTGCGGGGCAATTCAGAATCCAGCGCGATCGCAAAACAAGAGGCGGAGCAGACCATTGGTGAAGCGCTGCGCGAGGCGTGTGGACATAACGGCTATCTTCTTTTGACGGCTGGGTTTTTTGTATGCGGTTTTCAAGTTGCGTTTATCACGGTGCATTTCCCGGCTTACCTGGTGGATATCGGGATCCACGCGAAGTATGCAGGCATTGGGCTGATGCTTATCGGCCTGTTTAACATCGTCGGATCTCTTGGATCCGGCTTCATTGGACAACGATATTCCAAGCCGATGTTTCTGGTATACATCTACCTCGCCAGATCAGTTGCAGTGACTGCATTCTTGCTTCTACCCCAAACACCTTTGAGTGTTGTGATCTTTGCGTCTGTCATGGGACTATTATGGCTCTCAACAGTTCCGCCAACCAACGCGCTGGTTGCGGTCATGTTTGGAACCCGTTTTTTGGGCCTGCTCGGAGGAATCGTTTTCTTTTCTCACCAGATTGGATCGTTTTTGGGCGTTTGGCTCGGGGGATATTTACGTGACCAATACGGCAGCTACGAGCCGGTTTGGTGGCTTGGTGTAGGGCTGGGTGTATTTGCAGCAATCGTACACTGGCCTATACGCGAAGAAGCCTTCAAGCGGCCCGTCGCTGGCGGAGAAGCATTATGATTGCGGGGCAACGCCAGTTTGTGCAGCTTTTTTTGCTGCACGGATAAAACCTTGCCGCTCATCTGGTGGACGAATTCCTCGTGGATGGTAAATGTGATGCTCTAGAAAATAACTACTCAGCGCAAAACCAGCTTCCACGTCCTCTGGTGTGGGAAATTCAAACTGAGCATCAATGGTGAGTTGGCTGGATTGCTGAAGAAATTCCGGTAACGCCAACAATTTGTCTTCCCAGGGTTTTCCTGCTCCGCGACTAACCGCGCGACCAGATTTTGGAGACACCCAACCAAGGTCGCTGGTTACTCCTGATGCAGCACACTGCGTCAGATCCAATCCAAAGCCCAGTTCTTCGAGCAGGGCGATTTCGAATTTCACCAGCAAGGTTGCCGCGATCTCCGGCTGATCAAAATGCTCAACCAGAATAAGTGACGCGTTATAGAGATTTTTGTGGGGATCGCGCTCAGGGAGCAATCGAAGATGGTTTGCCAGAGTCTGGATGCCATAGATACCCGCAGAGCGTTGCATCAACTCAGCCACGCGCAACTTGTTCGCCTCGACCGTGAACGTGCCCAAATGCTCTTCAAGGCGGGCCCGCCATGTGGCTGTTACAGAATTTCCTGGCTGGAGAACTGGTCGCATTCGTGCGGACCTGCCACCGCGCACAAGCCCCAAATGGCGGCCATGCCCTGGAGTCATCAGTTCTATGATTGCGCTGGTTTCGCCGTGGCGACGAACTCCAATAATCAGACCTTCGTCTTTCCAATCCATTCGCTATCAATCATCTAACCGGTTGGAAATTCAAGTCCCATTTCGCGATATCGCTCTGGATCACTGCCCCAATTCTCCCTGACTTTCACAAATAGGAACAAATGCACCTTTTGATCAAGCAACTCGGACAACTCTTTACGGGCACCCGTTGAGATTGCCTTGATCGTCTGCCCCTTGGCTCCGATGACAATCTTCTTCTGGCTTTGGCGTTCAACGTAGATTGCCTGCTCAATCCGAATTGAGCCGTCGTCCTGCTCCAGCCAACGCTCCGTCTCGACATGTGACGCGTAGGGCAATTCCTGATGCAGGCGCAAAAACAACTTTTCGCGGGTAATTTCAGCAGCGAGCAAACGCATCGGCAGATCGGAAATCTGATCTTCCGGATACAAGTACGGACCCAAGGGCAAAGTGGTGGAGAGGTAATTCATGAA
The DNA here is from genome assembly GCA_021775415.1 of Hyphomicrobiales bacterium. GTDB lineage: Bacteria > Pseudomonadota > Alphaproteobacteria > Rhizobiales > Rhizobiaceae > JAALLB01. The sequence continues at coordinate 172,948 of JAJFHV010000010.1, forward strand.
TTCCTGGCAGCCGTCGCCATTGAGTGCAGAAATCATGAACGTCTGGGCAAATGCAACAAGGTCATTCGCTTTTTTGGTAAGCTCGAGCAGGGTTTCGCGAGGCACGCAATCTATCTTGTTAAGCAGAAGTGTTACCGGATTCGATTTATCCTTGAATTCACCGATGATCTTCTCAACATCCGGGGTCAGTCCACGCTCAACATCAATCAGCAGCACGGCAAGGTCGGCATCTCTTGCGCTACTCCATGCTGTTGCGACCATAGCCTCATCAAGTCGGCGGCGCGGGGCAAATATCCCAGGCGTGTCAACGAATACAATCTGGCAATCATTGTGAACCGCAATGCCACGCATTACGGCACGGGTTGTCTGTACCTTATGGGTAACGATTGAAACCTTTGAACCGACAAGCTGGTTAAGCAGTGTTGATTTACCTGCGTTGGGAGCACCAAGAAGCGCCACAAATCCAGACCGCGTTGTGTTATCAGGTGTTGCCATAGTCAGGTCTGCTCTTCTTTCCAAACGCCCTCGCGCACCAGAAGCTCACGAGCGGCAGATTGCTCTGCAATCCGCTTGGAGCGGCCAATACCAATCGCAGCCTTTTTGTCGGGGACATTTACTGCGACGGTAAATTCGGGATCGTGGTCCGGGCCCGTGCGTGATTTTTCATGATACCGTGGCGTTCCTAGCTGATTGGCGTGAGCCCATTCCTGCAAGGCTGTTTTTGAATCCCGCCGTGCACCCTTGGTGTCATAAATTCTTTCATTCCAGAACTGCTTGATAAATTTCTCTGACGCTTCCAGTCCACCATCGAGATAGATTGAAGCAATTACAGCCTCAAGTACATCGGCGCGAACGCTTTGCATCCGTTTACTTGTAATTTCCATAAGATCGTCACCAGTGCGAATGAATTCGTGCAACTCTAACTCATCGGCGATCTCAGCCAGGGTTATTCCTCGCACCAGAGCGTTTAACCGCAGGGACAGCTCCCCCTCGTCTGCTTGCGGAAAATCATGATGCAGCAATACTGCTACGCAGAGCCCCAGCACACGATCGCCAAGAAACTCAAGTCTCTCATAGTGAAACTTGTCGTTGGACTTCTGGCGTACGCTTGAATGAGTTAACGCACGTTCCAAATTGGAATGGTCTGAAAATGTATATCCAAGACGTTTTTCTAAAATTGCGAAACGATTTTTCTCATTTTCGAGACTATTGACAGACACGGATCATAGGCCTTGGAAAAATCGTTCTAGGCGTAAATCTGTTGGCCATTTCCAGACTGCCAGTGGATGGCTTTCATTCTTGATCGAAAAGAACAACACTGAGGCTTTCCCGACAAAGTTTTCAAAGGGCACGAATCCAACTTCGAAACGGCTGTCGGCGGAGTTATCGCGATTGTCGCCCATCAAAAAATAATGACCAGAAGGAACCTCAAACACACCTGTATTATCGCCCCCTCCTCGAGGATTGATGTCGAGTGTATCGAAGCTCACCCCATTGGGCAAAGTTTCCACAAATGCGGGTACTGCCTGGCCTGAACCTTCTTCGTCAACATATCCGGCGACTTGCTCGCGTTTCACTGCCGTTCCATTGATATGAAGAATTCCATCAATCATTTGAATGCGATCACCAGGCAAGCCAACTACCCGTTTGATATAATCTATGTTGGGATTGCTCGGTAACTTGAAAACAGCAATATCGCCCCGCTCCGGTTCACTTGCCCAGATACGCCCACGAAACAGATCTGGCGCAAAGGGAAGAGAGTAGCGCGAATATCCATAACTAAATTTCGAAACAAACAGATAGTCACCCACCAGCAGATTTGGTTTCATGGATCCCGAAGGAATGCTGAATGGCTGAAACAGGGCCGTACGCAATACAAGCGCGAGTAAGAGGGCTTGGACTATTACAGATACCGTTTCGGAAATTGCGCCGCTTTTTTTCTTGCTCACGTGTTCACTTACCATTTCAAATCCCATGTTTTCTACGTCTGTATCAGCGCAAGTGTCACTTAAACCGGGCATCTATGAGGCGTGATGTGTTACGGGGCTCAGGTATTCGGCAGGGCCTCTATAACAACAAATGCCTGCGCCAAAGGAAAATCATCCGTGATCGTGACATGAATATGCGGTTGGTAGCCACTGGGAACCATTTCCGCAAGCCTTTTTGCAGCACCATTGGTGAGCGCTATGGTTGGCTTGCCGGACGGTTGATTGACTACACCCATATCCCGCCAATACACACCGCGGGAAATACCGGTTCCAAGTGCCTTGCAACACGCCTCTTTTGCAGCGAACCGCTTTGCGTAAGACGCGGCCCTGTTTCGGCGGCGATCCGACTTAGCCTGTTCGATTTCCGTAAAAACCCGCGATGTGAATTGTGCACCAAATCGATCAAGTGATTTCTCAATTCGTCGTATGTCGATAAGGTCACTTCCAAGGCCGATGATCATAAAACGTCCGAACTTTTATCTAATTGTGCCAAATGAAAGTATTCGCTATCGGGCTGGAATTCAATTGTGGGAGGTCTCAGCCAACCTGGATTTTTCAGCTTTCCGCGCCAATCGCCGCAAACGAGCATGGCGAAACGCAACTGCTGCCCATCTCGTAATAATGTACGCAATAATGCCAAAAGTAACACCCAATGGAACCGCACCAATAGACATTGGTTTAATCAAAGGATCCCAAAGACCAATCACCTTGTCCCAGAGACCTGAGAGGCCCAAATCCATCATACCGCTACTGGAGAGACTATCCATGCCTCCAGCTTCAGGCTCCTGAATTTCTCCGGCAAGTATGAAATTGCCAATTTTGTAGGTTGATGCCCAAATGAATGGAAACGAAAACGGGTTTCCAAAAAACGTGCCCATTGCAGCTGCAAGAAAATTTCCAGCAATGATGTAAGCAACAAGAAATGCGATAAGGAAATGCAAGCCCAGAAAAGGTGTAAATGACGCAAAGACGCCCGCACCAACGCCGGCTGCAATGGCATGGGGAGAACCGGTCAACCGCAGAACACGTTTTGTTACGTATTTGGCAGAGCGCGCCCAGCTACGTCGCGGCCATAGCATGACACGCAGCTTCTCAGACCATCTAACAGGTATTCGTCGTCCAAATAACATGATACTCGATTAAAAACCGCATGTGGCTTTATCGTGGCCCCAAAATACACCCATACTTTTGTCTATGGCTGCAACCTGACCATTCAAAAATGAAGGTCTCGGCGTATAAATAGTAACCAAATGCGCTTAACAGCCCGTTTCCAAATTTCAGATAAAAAATTCACTTAAAGATTGCGACTACCAGGCTCTACCGCAGGAATTGCTGCGAGTTCAGGTGGCAAATTGTCTGCCGGGTAGGCCGGCACATCATACTCGGCCAGCGCAATCAATGGTACGCCAACATCTGCTTTGCCGGCGGAGCGATCTATCAAACAGGCTGCTGCCAGTACATCTGTACCTAGTTCCCGCAATGACTCGACAGTTTCGCGGATCGAAAGGCCGGTTGTGACGATATCTTCTACAATGATAACCCTTGCACCTTTTTCGACTTCGAACCTTCGCAGGCGAAATTTGCCATTCTCACGTTCGACCCAAACATTTGGCACCTCGAGGTGACGCGAAGTTTCGTATGCCGGGATGATTCCGCCTACCGCCGGGCCCACAACATAATCAATACCATCGGGGAAACGGTCTTTGATTTTTCGCGCCATTGCGCTGCACAGCCGGGATGTTTTATCGGCGTGCATAAATACCCGGGCCTTCTGCAGAAATACCGGGCTGTGGAGACCGGATGTGAGGATAAAATGCCCCTCCAGCATTGCGCCGCATTCACGGAAAACATCCAGAACTTCTTCAGTATTCATTGGCAGTCCTTTAGTCGATGATCCGCTCGACCTTGCTTGTCACCGATTTGGCCTTGAGCTGTTTTATGATGCGGGTCAAGTGGCTGAGGTCCCACACATCTATCTCAATTCCCATTTCGGTAAAATCCTCCACAGGAACATTCATCACCAGGTTTTGGATGTTTCCGTCATTGTTCGCGATCACCTCTGCAATTGTTGCCAAAGTTCCTGGTTCATTGGTTGCGAGCACTTCAATGCGAGCAGGAAATCGCTCGTGATTATCTTCTTCTATATCCCAGCGAACATCCAGCCACCGTTCCGGTTCGTTGTCGTATTTTGCAAGCACCGAAGACTGAATTGGATAGATGGTTATACCCTGCCCCGGCTCCAGAATACCGACTATCCTGTCACCTGGAACTGCACCACCCTGGGGTGAAAATTTCACCGGAAGATCACTTTTCACACCCCGGATCGGGATCGTACCACCAGATTTGTTTACCCGCTTAACCTTGGGTTTTGAACGACTTCCTGGAATACGAAATACCATGCCTGCTGCTGATCTAAGACCAAACCACCCGTCCTCTCGAGGCGGGGCGGTTTGAACGGCCCGTTCTTCCTGAAACTCAGGGAACACCGCTTTCAATACATCCTGAGATGTAATCTCACCCTTGCCAACATCTGCAAGTGCATCCGCTGCATTTTCCCGCGCAAGTCGGGGTAAAGCAGATTCCAGGCTTTCTTGTGAGAAGGATTTCCCCGCGCGCTCGAAAGCACGTTCAAGAATTCTTGTACCAAGGCCTGCATACTGAGTTCGAATTGCCTGCCTGCTGGCTCGACGAATGGCGGAGCGGGCTTTTCCGGTAACAACTACGGATTCCCACGCGGAAGGTGGTGTCTGGGCATCAGAGCGAATTATGTCCACCTCATCACCGTTTTGCAATTGTGTAATCACCGGCATGATTTTTCCATTGAGTTTGCACCCAACGCAACTGTTGCCGATGTCCGTATGAACCGCATAGGCAAAATCAATGGGTGTGGCGCCGGTTGGAAGCGCGATGATGCGTCCCTTCGGGGTAAAACAGAACACCTGGTCAAGAAACAGCTCCAGTTTTGTGTGTTCCAGGAATTCTTCCGGATTGTCACCTTCAGCGAGCTGCTCAATGGTTTTGCGGAGCGAAGCATAAGCGGTATTCTCCGACAGGGATTGCCCACCACGCTTTTTACCCTCCTTGTAGAGCGCATGAGCTGCTACGCCGAATTCTGCAACTTCATGCATTTCCAGGGTTCTGATTTGCAATTCTGCGCGCTGTCGGGAGGGACCTACCACCGTTGTATGAATTGACTGATAGCCATTTTGCTTTGGTGTAGAGATAAAATCCTTAAAGCGGCCCGGAACCATTGCCCAATTTGTATGAACAAACCCCAGTGTTCGGTAGCAATCCTCAACTGTGTCAACAATCACCCGAAATCCGAATATATCCGATAGCTGCTCAAAACTAAGCGCCTTGCTTTCCATTTTTCGAAAGACTGAATAGGGTTTTTTCTGGCGGCTGGCGACTTTTGCAGTAATCTTTTCTTTCGCTAACCGCTTGGTTAAATCCTTTGAAATCTGCTCAATCAAGTCGCGGTTTTTTTCGGCAAGCTCTTCAAGATGGCCAGTCACAGTAGCGTAGGCTTGGGGATTGATGTACTTGAAGGCCAATAACTCCAATTCATCCCGCAAGTCCTGCATACCCATCCGGCCCGCCAGGGGTGCATAAATCTCCATCGTTTCCGTCGCGATTCGCCCGCGTTTATGGACCTTCACATGATCGAGAGTGCGCATGTTGTGGAGACGATCAGCAAGCTTGACCAGCAGCACCCGAATATCATCGGAAATTGCCAGCAGAAGACGGCGCAGGTTTTCAGCCTGCTCTGCTTTTTTTGAAACCAGATCAAGGCGTTTCAGCTTGGTTAAACCTTCAACGAGACGCCCGATTTTGCCACCAAACACCTCGTCGATTTCTTTGCGGGTGGCGTCGGTGTCTTCAATTGTGTCATGCAGCAATGCGACAGCAATTGTCTCTTCATCAAGTTTGAGTTCGGTGAGGATGGCTGCAACTTCAAGAGGATGAGAAAAATACGGATCACCGCTCGCGCGGGTTTGTTCGCCATGCTTGCGCATGGCGTAAACGTAAGCCTTGTTCAAAAGGGCTTCGTCCGGATTTTTTTTGTAGCCTGAAACTCGTTCAACGAGCTCGTATTGGCGCATCATGGCTGGAATTCACACCTAACAAAACCATTAATCAGCGGCCAATATGCCCCATTCTTACGGGCATTAACATAGGTGGGTGTGCTATTTGCAGAAGAACGCGTGACGTTATCAATAGTCGTCGTTCTTCTCCGGAGGCACAAGGCCTTCAATTCCAGCCAGCAATTCTTCTTCTGAAAGGCTGTCAAAAGTCGCTTCAGGCTGTGGCGCATCAGGCGTATCTTCCATTGTCGGAGCGTCAACCACCGGGGTATCAGCGATCGCTGGTGCATCTGGAATGTCCGCTTCCGGCTCATCAACTTCAACATGTTTTTGAAGCGAATGGATAAGATCTTCCCGCAGGTCACCCGGGGACAATGTCTCATCAGCGATCTCACGCAATGCGACGACCGGGTTTTTGTCATTGTCGCGAGGAATGGTAATTTCAGCACCACTTGATACCTGGCGTGCCCTGTGACCGGCTAGAAGAACCAACTCAAATCGATTTTCAATCTTGTCGATGCAATCTTCGACCGTAACTCGTGCCATGGGAGGCTCCCGCTTGTTTGGAGAATGCGCTTTGCCTAACCGGAAACCTCTCGGAATTCAAGGGAATTCCGAATGATTGCCACCATATTGTTTGTGCAGCTTCAGCCATCTTACACGGGTCAATTTTACTGCGCTCGCGCTCGCCAATTGTGTAAACCGGGTAAAAGCGATATGATAATCTTAAAGTTTTGAAGAAAATTACCATGGGCATTCTTTTGAATGACCAATTTTCACCTTACATTTTACAATTCGATTTAAACACCGGTCCGGTTACCAACGGACAAAAATTTAATTTAGCGATACTGACAAAGGTAATTTGTGATGTTCGATCAACGCGAAAAGATGGCGCTGTTTATTGATGGCGCGAACCTCTATGCGACATCAAAAGCCATTGGATTTGATATCGATTACAAAAAGATGCTGGCTTACTTCCAGACACAAGGTTACTTGCTTAGAGCTTACTATTACACCGCAATTATTGAAGATCAGGAATATTCTTCCATCCGCCCGCTGATCGACTGGCTGGATTACAACGGTTATCGGGTTGTCACCAAGCCCGCGAAAGAATTTACCGATGCTGCCGGTCGTCGCAAAGTGAAGGGCAATATGGACATTGAACTCGCGGTTGATGCGATGGAATTGTCCGATACGGTCGATCATATGATTCTGTTTTCAGGAGATGGTGATTTCCGGGTGCTGGTAGAGGCCCTACAACGCAAGGGACGCAAGGTGAGTGTTGTTTCAACGGTTTCAACCCAACCGTCGATGATCGCAGACGATTTAAGAAGGCAGGCAGATCATTTTATTGAGCTTACCAGTCTGAAGAGCGCTTTTGGGCGAGATCCATCAGAGCGGCCACCGCGACCTGAATTGGCTGGCGATGATGAATACGACGACGATGATGATTATTGATGGTCTCAATGTCAGCGGAATTTGATCCCGGGCGCGACTGTGCCCTATGCCCACGACTTCAGGCGTTTCGAAATCTTCACCGAGATAAAAATCCCCTATGGCATAATGCACCAGTAGACACTTGGGTATCGTATCGTGGCGTCGATGATGTGCAATTGCTCATTATTGGGCTTGCCCCGGGGCTCAAGGGTGCAAACCAGACCGGACGCCCGTTTACCGGCGATTATGCCGGGGATCTTTTATACTCAACGCTTGGGAAGTTCGAGTTCGCAAGTGGTGCATATGGTGCACGGCCTGATGATGGTTTACAGCTCACTCGCTCAGCCATAACGAATGCAGTTCGGTGTGTGCCACCGGAAAACAAACCGGTCGGACAGGAAATCAACAACTGCAGGCCTTTTTTGCTGCCAACTCTTGAGCGGTTTCCAAAGTTGAAGGCGTTGGTCACGCTTGGAAAAATTTCCCATGACTCCACTGCGAGAGCGCTGGGTGAGCGCGTTTCCCAGGTGCCCTTTGGGCACAATCGGCGACAATCCATGGGGAAGTACCAAGTCTTTTCCAGCTACCACTGTTCCCGCTACAACACGAACACCAATCGGCTGACGCCGCAAATGTTTGAAGATGTTTTTCGAAATGTCTCAGAGTTTCTGAACAACCATTAAGCCTGATTTGCAACGAGCCACTCAAGTACATCCTGCGCATTTTGACCGGGTGGAAACACTGGGTAGAAGCATTTCACAATCGCACCATTTTTCACAACTAGTGCCAGGCGCTTCAAAAGCACATCTTTCTGCCCTTCTATACTCACCTGCATCGTTGGAAGCTTCATAGCCTGTTGCAATTTCAAATCCGCATCAGATAGTAGCGGAAACGGTAGATGGAGGCGTTCAGCGGCTTCCTGCTGATATTTTGTTGTCTGAGTGGATACCCCAAAGACATGAGTGGCGCCGGCTTCTCTCAGCTCTGCCATATGATCGCGAAATGAACATGACTGCGGAGTGCAACCCCTTGCGCCTGGAATTTCATCCCATCCATCAGGCAATTCAACTTCCGGACTTCCCGTCATTGGGTAGGCATACAGGACCATGGTTCCCGAAAGTACTGACAAATTGACTGCTTCACCCGTGGTGGCAGCAAGCGTCAAATCCGGCAGTTTGGATCCTTCAAGATGCGCTGCAGCGCCATCATCTTCAGGCATCGGCAAGTCCGTCGGTAGCTCAAAGGACATTAATTTTACCCCTTATCCCGCATCAATCTTGCTTTTTCACGTTCCCAATCACGCTTTTTGGCTACCTGGCGTTTATCATGTGCCTTGCGGCCTTTCGCCAAGGCGATCTGCAATTTTGCGAGGCCGCGTTCATTGAAATAGAGCTTGTTGGGAACAATGGTCAAACCTTCACGCTGGACTCCCCCGATTAACTTGCTCACCTGCTTACGGTGAAGCAACAGTTTACGACGACGGCGTGGATTGTGATTGTTACGGTTGCCTGCCAGATACTCGGGTATGTAGCTGTTTATCAGCCAAATTTCGCCGCCCTCTTCCGTGGCATAGCTTTCCGCGATATTTGCCTTCCCATTGCGCAGGGTTTTGACTTCGGTACCGGTGAGTTGGATACCAGCCTCAAGTATTTCAATGAATTCAAAATTGTGCCTGGCTTTGCGATTGTCAGCAATCAGCTTGCCACCGGACTCACTTTTCTTCTTTGCAGCGGCGGCCATCAGAACAACTGTCTACTAGTTTATTAAACCGGCATGCACCATCGCATCACGGATCAACGACTGGGTATTCGCTTCAACTGGAACCAGTGGAGAACGCTGGACGTTTTCACATTTTCCCAGGACTGAAAGTGCGTATTTTGCCCCACCCGGATTGGGTTCAATAAACAGTGCCTTATGCAGTGGGGCCAATTTATCCTGTATTACCAGCGCGTCATCAAAGCGGCCATCCAGGCAAGCAGTCTGGAACTCGGAGCACAAACGTGGCGCAACATTTGCGGTCACTGAAATACAACCCTGCCCGCCATGCGCCATGAAACCAAGTGCCGTAATATCTTCACCGGATAGCTGGATAAAGTCGGCGCCCATCGCATGTCGCTGTTCAGAAGCGCGGGCAACGTTGGCAGTTGCATCTTTTACGCCGACAATATTTTCATGCGTTTCAAACAGTTCACACATCGTTTCGACACTCATGTCGATGATTGAGCGGCCCGGAATATTGTAAATTATTACAGGAATATCAATTGCTTCTGCAATCGCAGCGAAATGTGCTTTCATACCGCGCTGATTGGGTTTGTTGTAATAGGGGGTGACGACCAGAACACCATCAGCGCCTGCAGATTCTGCGAATTTTGCCAAATCCACAGCCTCATAGGTGTTGTTCGATCCGGCACCTGCAATCACCGGTACCCGTTTGTTCGCAACCTCAATGCAAATTTCGACAACGCGTTTGTGTTCGTCGTGCGACAAGGTGGGAGATTCACCAGTCGTTCCTACTGGCACCAAACCGTGAGTGCCTTCATCAATCTGCCATTCAACAAACTCACGAAATGTTTTTTCGTCAAACGCACCATCACTGGTAAAAGGCGTGATAAGTGCAGGCATTGAACCTTTAAACATGGTCTACTCCGTATACCGCAGGCAATTTAACGGCGACATCAAGTGTCAACTACAATTTGGCGGGACATTAGCGATGGTGGGATTTTTGCGCAAGCATGGATGCGGTGTTTCCGAAAATCATTGTTCATCCAATTTTCACCACTTTAGTGCTTCATGGCAAACAGGGGCGAAGAATCAACATATCTTCGAATTAAAGCGGACATTCCTTACATGATTTTCAAATTGTTTGTTGCAAAGTTTGCAATGGTTTTCATTGTGATTTCCGGCTTGGGCACCAACACTGCCGCTGTTGCTCAAGGCATCGAACAATTGCTTATTGAGCGCATCCCTGTTCCGACGCGCAGGCCTAATGATTCAGTGACCTCCCCTTCAATTACGGTGGCCTCAACATCCACAATTGCATCAAGGAGTGCTTTCGTCTCTGGGCAAGCCGCAGCCCCCGCTTCAGCAATATCAGGTTCCCTGCGTGATGGACTTGATGCGCTCAGCAAAAAAGATGTTTCGCGCGCACGCGGAATACGCGCTGGCATGGCTGGAGGAACCCTTGATCGAAAGATCCTTGCCTGGGCGATAGCACTTTCCGGCCTGCCTGGAATTACTTCCGGTGAAATTGCAAAAATTGCCGGGGACCTGCCAAATTGGCCCGGTCAAACCACCATGCGCACGAATTCAGAAGCCGCGTTTGGGAGTGAAAACATTTCTGCGGGCAGGATCATTCAAGCATTTTCCGGCCAGAAGCCAGCAAGCGTTACCGGCGGCATGGTGCTGGCGAAAGCATACCTCGATACGGGCAACGCTCGAGCAGCAAATGCGGCAATTGCACCCTTTTGGCGTGAAGAGAAGCTGGACAAAGTAATAGAAAACAAAGTGCTTGCCAAAGTAGGTCGGGCCCTGAACCGGAACGACCACAGATACCGTATGCATAAACTCTTTTACCGCGACCGGACAAAGGCTGCCAATCGGGCGTCAAAATTTGCGGAGCAGACAAGTCTGGCAAAGGCGCGGACTGCGGTTTCAAGCAAATCAACCAAGGCAGGTAAATTACTTGCTGCCGTTGCACCCAGTTCAAAACGTGACCCGGGTTATTTATTTGCACAAATTCAACATGCACGCCGTGCTGGTGACTATCACAAAGCGGCAAAGCTCATGCTCAAAGCTCCAAAAGGCAGTACAAATCTGGTTCATCCTGACGAATGGTGGGTGGAGCGGAGAATCATTTCCCGGCACATGATAGATCTCGGGGATGCAAGAACTGCCTACAAGCTTGCCGCAGGACATGCAGCTGCAACGCCTGCAAAAATCGCAGAGGCGGAGTTCCATGCAGGCTGGTACGCCCTTCGGTTTTTGAAAAACAAAAATAACGCCCGTCGGCACTTTGCAAATATCCTCAAGGTCTCCGGCCGCCCAATCAGCCAGGCACGGGGATATTATTGGCTGGGCCGTGCAACAACCGGCAATACGGCTCGCGATCATTTTAAACGCGCGGCAATGCACTCCGGCACGTTTTACGGGCAACTAGCTGCGGCCAAACTTGGCAAGCGCAGGTTGGACATCAGAAAACCGAGGCCCTCTACCAGTGAGCGGGCAAAATTCAAAAATCGTGAACTGGTGCGAGCAATCACAAAACTTGAAGCAGCGGATCATGGTTGGAGAGCGAACATCATCTATCGCCATCTTGCCAAAACGTTCAATTCTCCAGGTGAGCTTGCGCTTCTTTCAGCAAGGGCAGAACGCCGAGGTGACCCGTCATTGGCTTTACAAGTTGGGAAAATTGCGTACGGCAGAGGGCTTCCTGTAGATACACTTTCATGGCCGACAGGAGCAATTCCAACCGCTGCCAAGATTGGAAAGACCGGTCGCGCACTTGCTTACGCCATCGCCCGGCAGGAAAGCGCCTTTAACCCAAAGGCTGTTTCGCCTGCCAATGCGCGCGGTCTTTTACAGCTTCTTCCAGGCACCGCCAAACAGGTTGCTCGTAAAAATGGCGTTTCATACTCATACAAGCGTTTGACCAGCGATCCCGCCTACAATGCGACGCTTGGCTCCGCTTATCTTTCTGAGCAACTCGACAATTTTGATAATTCCTACATCTTGACGTTTGTCGGATACAATGCAGGCCCGGGGCGGGTACGTGAGTGGCTTCAAACCTACGGTGATCCACGCGGCAAATCGATCGAACAAGTAATCGACTGGATAGAACGCATTCCATTTACAGAAACCCGAAATTACGTGCAGCGGGTGATGGAGAACTATCAAATTTACAAGGCGCGCATTGATGGCGGAAAGTTTGATATAGTAGCAGACCTTGTTTCAGGAAGACATTGAATCAAATTCATTTAAGCGATATTTCATTGACCTTAGGGCAGAAATCGGAATTCCAACTATGGTTGCATCTCAAGGCTGGGAAATGTTTCACTATTCCGCCAGTGACGGGCTGCGTCTTGCAGGTCGCAAATATGGTTGGAACAATGTTGATCCCGCACCAGTAGTTTGCCTTGCAGGCTTAACCCGAAATGCTGCAGATTTTGACGAACTGGCAAAGTATCTTGCAAGTAGCGACGGGGGTTCCCGGAAAGTGTTGTGTCTCGACTATCGGGGCCGGGGTCAATCCGAATATGATAAAAACTGGCGAAACTATAATCCCCTCGTTGAAACAGATGATGTGCTGGCCGGGATAACAGCTGCCGGTATCGGACATGCTGATATCGTTGGCACTTCGCGCGGCGGCATTATCGCGATGATATTGGCCGCATTCCGGCCCGGAATTTTGAAATCCGTAATACTCAACGACATTGGACCTGAGATTGATGGCAAAGGCCTCATACGGATCAAGAATTACATCAGTGAATCCCGAATGCCCAAAAACTGGGATGAAGCAACGCAATATCTAAAGCAGGTTGGCAAAGGCGACTTTACAAACTGGGATGATGAAGAATGGCGTCGACAAACGACGCTCATATATTATGAAAAGAACGGGAAACTTGTTCGTCAGCACGATCCCAAGCTGGTCAACGGGCTGAAAGATATAAATCTCGACATTCGTCTTCCCAATCTATGGCCGCAATTTGCCGGGTTAAGAAAACTTCCCCTGCTCCTGATACGAGGCGAAAACACAGATCTGTTGTCAATGGATTGTGTTTCCAGGATGCAGAACGAACATCAGAAAATGAGGATCATACATGTGCCGGATCAAGGCCATGCCCCTGATTTGGGCTCAGCAGGAATTCCACAAACAATCGCCAGTTTTTTCTCAAATTATTAAGATAATCGACTGAAGGAACCTTAAACTTTCCCGGTTATCTAGTTGATATAATTATTTAATTTTTGTTTTTCGACGGATAACAATTTCACCCCGCTCTGCACGTTTTGACTTTGACTTAGTACCGCCTTTGGCAAGGATTTTTGCCTCAGCAACCCAGTTTTCACGTTCCGGCCTTCCAGGAAAACCAAGCTCATTACCGACCCATGCCTGATGATCTTTTGTCCATTTTGCAATCTGGTCAAAATGGTGGATACCTAATCCAAACAGCTTCTTCTCAAGCGCATTACCCACTCCATCAATCAATGTGAGGTTATCCCCTCCTCCAGTACGCGGTTTGGCCGTTGTTGGAGGCTTGGCACCCACATCCCCCGCTAGACCCTTGCCGGTTGACGTTGAAACCTCACCACTTGTGACACGCTTCGAGAAACTTGTCTGACCGCCTTGGGCAAGAGATTTGGCTTGCTTAACCCACTCCTCTCTTTCAATCCGCCCCGGAAATGCCAGGCGCTCGCCCATTTTGCGTTGTTCCTTTGCGCTCCATTCGGCAATCTGTGAATAGGTCGCTATACCTATCGCATTGAGTTTAGCCTCATTTTGGCGACCAACTCCCTTGATTTTCTTGAGATCGTCCATTGTGGCCAGCTTTGCTGCAGGCGCAGCCTTAACAACACGCGTTCTCGGTTTGGCAGGTTTGCTACGTGGTTTTGGGGCAGTCTTTGGAGCAGGTTTGAGTTTTGGTGCATCAGCAGTAGCGGGAGCAGGCACAGCCACCCTCTCAGATGTCCCAAACAACCGCTGTAACAGGTTGCCCGCAATACAACCCAAAATGTAAGCGATGGCCATTAGTATCAGGGACTGAATGATAAACATTGTCATGAGCGTGTTTCCAATCTCTTTATGTTCAGCTGCTTGGCTGAGACGCGGATGTAATCCAACCCACGACTACACCAATGATGAAAGCAGCGAGTAGAAACCAGAAGAGCTGTTCGACTAAATAGAACATGTTGACCTTCTCTCTTATTGAATGACGTTGAATTCTATGCGGCGATTGCGGGCTTTGCCTTCATCTGTGTTGTTATCACCCACCGGACGGCTTTCACCATACCCCCTGGCATCCAACCGGCTGGCAATTACACCTGCACGAATCAGATACTCACGAACAGCTATTGCTCGCCCTTCACTTAGCTTTTGGTTGTATCCATCTCTGCCGTCCGCATCCGTGTGTCCAGCAATTTCAATTCTGACATTCGGGCAAGATGCCACGTTATTTACCAATTCATCCAAAAGACCAGCAGATACCGGCTTTATCACTGCGCGGTTCACTTCAAACTCGATTTTTCCGTTCGCCATGCTGGAATTCAACAAATTCTGACAATTGTCGCCGCTCGCCTCTGCCGCAGAAATATCTAAATTTGAGTCTTGAAGCGTAACCTTCGCTTCTCCCGTAAACCCGTCCGGCAATGAATTGCTGATTGCATTGAGAACTTCATTCCGGGTTGTAGCGGTGAGAGCGTGGCCAGTCAGGGTGAGAGTTTTGTTGCTCAAAATTGCTTCTGATGCCTCAAGTCTGCCCACAATTCCGGTTGCCAAATTCCGCGCCTCATCAAATCCATCCGGTTTTCCGGCCGCAACTCCCTGTAGATCGCTGACGGCATCAACACCCGTGGCTTTTTTTACCATTTCAATAATCGCATCTCCGGATGCACGGTCTGAAATGTGGCCGGCTACTGTGACCGTAGAACCATATTTATTGACCATCCACAAATAGGGAGCAGCGATTGGCGCAGTAATCTGTTTGCTGGCAAGTTCCATTCCGCCGCCCAATCCAGCAGCGAGAATACCGTCGGCAGCTTCAAAGGTGCTCGTGGAGATTGCCTCGCCCTCGATTGAGAACTTGCCATCATTTATCGAAACACTACCGGTTTTGAAATTTCCCAGTATTTTCAAAGCGTAACCGGTTGCGTCTGCCCAACTTAAACCGGGTGTAACGCCACTGGCGATGCGAGTGTTGTCGATAATATTTACACTCGGATTAGCTTTCCTGGCGGCTGACAGCGCCACCGCGCGGAAAGCGTTCGACGGCATGTGCCCATCCAGCGTGATAGAATCTTCAGACTTTATTGCACCAAAGCGGTAGGGCGACACCACAACCGGATTAACTGAAACGGCGCGGGCGGAGATACCCTCAGGCAATTTTTTGGATGCAGCCAACGCTGCATCGTAATCATCAAGCGACTTGGCTAGGCCATTTACTGAAAACTGGTTGTCGGTCAACGTAACTTTACCAGATTCAAAAAGCTTCAACATCTCAAACCCATGTCGGGTAGCCGCCTCGAATTTTGATGGAGAGCCCCCCGCAATCGAAAGATTGTCATTGACGCCAACGCCTGGAAATACCGCATTTACTACCTCAATCATCGACTTACGAGCCTGCTCGCTAGGAATGTGTCCATTCAATGTAAGCATCTTGCCATCAAGGCTGGCGCTCCAGGTGTATGGAGACACCCCAACCGGCTGAATATCATTTTCAGCTATTCGGAATCCCGCTGGCAGCTTTGAAATTTGTGCGGTTGCGTCGGCGAAATTCGCACTTGAGCTGGAGTAACCGGATACCGAAAATGCGTTGTCCTTAAATGTTATCCGTCCTTTTTCAAACTTTGGCAGAAAACTCAGCCCGAAGCTCATCGCATCTGTAAAATTGTTGGGAGCGCCGGTCGCGATCTTTAAATTGTCAGTGATAGAGGCGTTTGGCACATGCCTGCCAACTTCACCGACAAGTGCCGCCCGTTCATCGGCGCTGGAAACAAACCCTGAAAGTACGACTGTCATCCCATCGTAATTTGCCCCCCACTCATAGGGACTTGCGACCGGAATTGGTGGTGGTTGATAAATATCAGTCGCGTTGACAACCGTGCGGACATCATAGGTTGCGTCCGCAATCTCCAAAGCCTCATTTACGGCATCTTGAGAAGGTGCGGTTCCGCTCAGGGTGAGATCACGGCCGTTGAGTGAAACAGTTGCCCAGGAATGGTTGGTTAAGAGACCGGTGAGTGTCTTGGATGTAAGATCCTGTTCGACTTCATCAGCCAGATACCAGGTCGATAAGGCAGTCAACAAAAGCACTACCAGTATGCCGGGCCAAATCCACTTTTTCCAATTGATCATCCCACAATCCCCTTCCACGCTGAATATTGGCTGTCATTCAGCAATTCAAATTTACATGAATGGTTTTCCGCTTGTGGGTAAATTTATCAAAGTTGATCCAATCTCGGCCGAATTACCGCACATGCCAATATTCATCTCCCAGCTAACACTATGCAAAGCCGCGGAATCAAGCAAGAAAACGCTGGGGCAAGGAGAATGCTGTGAACAGGAAATGAACCAAGGAAAGCGTAGAATCAAAAAGGCCCGGCAGAGCCGGGCCTTTCCGTTAATCAGATTAACTGACTGACTTAGAAGTCGCGGCGAACCGTAACTTCCCAGTTGTTGTAGTCGAAGCTTGAACCAACTGGCTGTAATGCACCGTTAACCAGGTAAGAAGCCGAACGCTCGGTATCACCTGCAGTGTATGAAGCCTTGACGTGGAAGCCAGGAGCCGCAGCAGGATACCAGTTCAGGCCAACGGACCACTGGTTGGTGTCGCCTTCCGTGATACCGGTGGCAACAACAGCGGCACCGGTTACACAACCACCACCAACTACACCAACAACACCACCTGGAACAGAAGTACCAGCAGCAGCACCACCAGCACAGGCGTTACCGCCATCAATATGGTAGTAGTTGGCCCAGAACTGAACCTCATCCGTCAGGTCCATGGCGTAAGCTACACCCCAAACACTTTCGGCGTTTTCTGTTAGCAGGTTAGAGTGCACATAGGCGGTGTTGTAGTCGCCATCAGCCATATACATGGCCCAGAGCGAAGCACCCGGTGCCATGCTGGAGAGATCAATGTTTGCACTGACCTTGTATGCCCAGCCACCGATATCGGATACTGTCATTGCACCCGGTACTGCGCCTACAGGTGTAAGCTCAGGTGCGATCGAATCGTGTACTGCCGTACCTGCAATGCCCCATCCGTCACCGGAGTAGTTGAAACCGGCATAGAAGTTTGCACGACCATCGGTACCACCAGCATTGGTAGCGTTACCGAATGCATCACGACCATAGTCGATGCGTGGATCGTCAGCACCAACTGTGATTGCAAGACCATCAGCTGCCCAGGTGTAGTCAGCAAGGGTTGCATCATCAAAGCCGTAGAAGCCATCTGGATAAATAATACCCGAAGCAACAGAAGCTACTGATTCAGCATTGACCCAGCCGTAACCGTGGTTGGTTGTCCAGTAGTTGTCGGAGAAACCGAAACGGAAACCGGCGATTGAGATCAATGCCCGGTCCATGTCGACGTCAACATCAACGTTGGACTGGCCCGCTTCAAGACGATACTGGGCACGCAATGTACCCCAATCGGTCTCGTTGCGGGTGTCGATGTTCAAACGCGCCCGCTGTCCCCAAAGGGTGAAGCTTGGATCGGCACGTGTGCCAACTAGACCAGTCATGGTACCGGCGCCACCAAGAGCACCACCGATTACACCACCAGCGGTCATGTTACCTAGCTCAAAATTACCATCAAGGTGAGTTTTTTCGTATGAAGACCGCACGAAGCCGTTAAAGCTGATGCATGTTTCTGTTCCCGGGATATAGAAGAACCCGGAACCGTATGCATCACAGATGCGTACGTATTCTACTGGCTCCGGCTCAACGACGATAGCGTCGGCGGCCTGAGCACCGGTTGCAACAACCATGGCTGCTGCGGAACCCAAAAGAAGGGCTTTGATTTTCATTGTCCTGACCTCCAGTCAAAATCAATTATTTATTTTAAGGTTTTTCAAGATGCCGACTATTCAAAATAATCACTTGATAAACCCGTGAACCAAAGGGTCGGACACACAAGGCACCCTCACCTGAGAGTGAACATACAAAACGCGGCTCACGACGCAACCGCTAACCAGCTGATATCGGTCCAGATATGACGCTTAATCTTGAGGTGTTGCACAATTGCCACGGATTTTGGGCTTAAACGGGGAAAACTGTTATTTTGATGGTGAATAAAACCAGTCAAAAGCACCAAAATTCCACAAATATTCCAGCCAGGCCTCGAATTTGGACGAATCTCATAAATCCACCGAGCATCCCTCATCGCTGCGGTCTTGGACCGCAAATTCATTGTTAAAAATTGCAGAGTCTGTAAATAGAAGTACAGGGTGAATTCCAACATGAATTCCAGCGCCATAATCACCATCAACAATATGCCCAGGGAAACTATCCAGCATGAATAGCCTGCAAAATTTCGATCCAGTCGCATTTGAAGAAGAAATTCAGAAAATGCCGATGGATCAATTAATGCGGAAATCCACTGAAACCGGTGCGCTACTCAAACGGAATCCAAGGCAATTTGAATTGCACTTTGCCCAGGCACTGATGTTGTGCAGAACCGAGGAATATGGTTCTGCCACTAGTCATTTAAAAAAAGCTCACAAACTAAATCCAAGATCAGAGATAATCCTAAAAACCTTGTGCGAGATATTACTGCTGGAGCGCAAAAATTATAATGATGCACTGAAATTTCTGAAAAAATGGGCATTTATTCGAAAAGAACTGGCAATCATCTGGGCATATATCGCTGAGTGCCAGATGAATATCGGAAAGACAAATGAAGCACTGGAAACAATTGAAAAGGCTGAGGGAATTGATCCGAAAGAGCAACACCTCCACATTGTTAGAGGTGACGTTTACAGCAAGCTTGGGAACGCCGATGATGCAATGACCAGTTTCAAGAGAGCGCTGGAAATTGAAGAGAATGAAAAAGTCGTTGTGAAACTGGCGACATTGCCAAACTTCGGTTCGGATCAGGCTGCGCTTGATGTGGCCATACGCGTTGCTGACAAATCGGATAAACCTGGTGAACAGGCAAATCTGTATTCAGCGATAGCAACGGGCTACGAAAAACGAAAAGAATACGATCATGCATTTCGTTACTTTGAGCTATCAAATGAGCTCCCCTCGCAAGGACTGGATCGTGACTCTGCGCTGGCGGGCTTCAAAAATATTAGAGAGACATTCACTGATGAATTTCTTGCTCAAAAATCCAATGTAGGATTAGATTCTGACCAACCAATTTTTATTGTCGGCATGCCCCGTTCCGGTACTACATTAACCGAGAGCATATTGGCGGGGCATTCTGAAATTATTGATAATGGTGAGCTCCCATACTTCCACGCTGTAATGAACACCAATGGATTGTATGCCGAGGTTAACGCGCTGCTGAGGGATCAACTCCCTACTTTGGCAAAATATTTCCAAGACATGCCTGATTCTTATTTCAAAATTATTGGCGAGGGTTATTTCGAGTCTCCCGGATTCAACAAGAAAAACCGGAAGAAGCAGGTGGACAAACTTCCTCACAATTTCATGTCGGTTGGCCTGATCTCACTTGTGTTTCCCAATGCCACAATCATTCACTGTCGCCGCCATCCCGTGGATTGCGCGCTTTCCTGCTACAAATCTTCATTTTCCGAATTCCATTCCTATGCAACAGATCTCAAATTCCTGGGGCTTTATTACCGGCAGTACTGGGAACTGATGAAACATTGGCGGAAAGTTTTTCCAGGCAAGATGTTTGAGGTCTACTATGAGGACACGGTGGTAAACACCGAGCTTGTTGCACGCAAAATGATCGATCATGTGGGGCTGGAGTGGGATGACAACTGCCTCGATCACACCTCATCCAAGAAGACCGTCAGCACTGCGTCACAGTGGCAAGTCAGACAGCCAATCTACACAACGTCTGTTGCAAAATGGAAGCATTACGAAAAACACCTGCAACCGATGATCGAAGGCATGGGCTCATGTATCGCTGATTATGAGGCCGAATTGGCGACACTCGCCACAGCAGGCAGATAAACTGCTGTTACTATTGGTATAATCTGCCTTGATTGCCGGAGGCTGGTTCCTGCGGGATTGGAGTTTTCGGTGATGAAACTGCCCGCAACCGCACTTGTAGTAGGTCGCGGTACAATTATCTTGTTTTCCTTAAATTTCTATCCTATCCACACCGGTGGAGAGGTGGCCGAGTGGTCGAAGGCGCTCCCCTGCTAAGGGAGTAGACGTGTTAAAGCGTCTCGAGGGTTCGAATCCCTTCCTCTCCGCCATAGCAATTTTCCCGATCCAGCGTGGGAGTCGGGCTTGTCGTTCGACCCGCCCAAGCACGAAGATAAAGGTAGGTAGCGATCAATGCACAAACCCAATTCACCCGCAAAACAAGCATCCTACGTCCAAGATGTTATTTTCGAATCGGGTTATAAGGACACTCAAAGGCCGGCTTTGCTCAGCTACATTGCTGCGAGCAGAAATTTCACGGCGGCAGACCCGTCCGGAAAATACAACTATCTGGAGTTAGGATGTAGTATTGGCGCCACAACTAATGGATTGGCGGCAGCAAATCCCCAGTCCCGGTTTTATGGCATAGACTTTAACGAAGAGCACATTGCCATCGCGTCTGAGAGGGCCAAGGCGTGTGAACTCACTAATGTTGAGTATTTTCAGGCTGATTTCGGTGACCATGAGCGCCTCGACCTCCCGAAATTTGACTACATAACCATACACGGAACCTACTCATGGTTGGCTCTGACTACCGAAGCGGCAATCCACTCGTTGGTAGACAAGCATTTGAAAAAAAATGGTATTTTTTTTGTCGACTACATGTCCAAAACCGGCAAAGCATCAATTGAACCCATGTGGCACTTGCTACGCAGCATAGGCTCAGGATTGGATGGTGATTCAGCGCAACGAGCTGGAGAAGCATTTGAGATACTACGCCTGCTTGTAGAGAATGACGCCGGATATTTTGAGCAAAATTCCCATGCCAAAAGTATTTTTGACGACTGGGATCGTAAGTTGAAATTAAACCCAAGACAGGCCAGAGATTTGGCTCACAATGCACTTTCTGAAAACTGGGACCCAAAGAACTTTTCCGAAGTCGCAGCAGAATTTTCCAAAATCGGGCTTCGATTTGCGGGAAGTTGTAATTTACTGCTGAATGATCTTGAAATGGCCCTGCCAGACACTCTGCGTGGCGTCGGCAGCTTCGAGACGGATCAGTTTCAGTTAGAGTTAATCAAGGAGTTCTATCACCACACCCAGCTACGGCAGGATGTTTTTGTACGTGCAGATGCGGACACATCGAGTGAAACATCATCTCCCCGCGCATCAAAAACTCATTTTGCATTTCTCTGGCCGCCAGAAGAAAAGCCAGATCAAAATTGGTGGGAATTTCGTGATCCAGAAAACAACCCGCTGGAAGTAGACAAGGATTTGATTGATCAGATTGTTGTCGGTATGTCGGAAGGCTTGACTTGTGCCGAAGAAATCGCCGCTAAATCACTGAGCGAAAACCATAGCCCTGATGACGTTGTTAATATGATGGGGCGCATGCAATTGGTTTCCAACATGAAAGTATTTGCACGACCACCCGAAAAACTGCGCAAAATCGGATACAGTAAAGTGTGGCCAGCGAACCGCTACAATCAGGTGGCTATCCAGCGTTTTCTTGATGGAAACCAAAAGCTGACTTTGGCATCACCATATTATGGTGGATGCATCTCCTTTCCACCTTTGTTGTCCGCCGTGATAGCTGCATTTCTCAGTCGCAAACGATGTGATTTATCTCCTGCTCAGATTCTGAAAATCATACGCGGCGTGCCTGGCAAGTATCAGATAGGTCAAAATCAGACGGTGGATGCAAAAAACCTTCAAGAACAAATGATTACATCAATGTGCGATACGGCGCGGAATGTCATTTTGCCAAATATGGTTCGTTG
Organism: Hyphomicrobiales bacterium; assembly: GCA_021775415.1. GTDB lineage: Bacteria > Pseudomonadota > Alphaproteobacteria > Rhizobiales > Rhizobiaceae > JAALLB01. Next base: position 195,233 of record JAJFHV010000010.1, read on the forward strand.
CGGAGCCCTGAAGATCGTCTGATCTGACCCTAGGCATTCTCCCCTGCTAAGGGAGTAGACGTGTTAAAGCGTCTCGAGGGTTCGAATCCCTTCCTCTCCGCCAGACGATCCTTGATTCTAAACAAAATTAACCAGCAACGTCGCGCCGAGCAGGATTGCAATCCACAACACCATGGAACCGGTTGGCCAGACTTGGGCAATTCGCCCTTCTGGTCCGTGTGATTTGTAGAGTCGTGCAATCACGCCATCTACGCGATGCATCCAAAATTTTGTCTGCAATGCCCAAAATGCAGTAACGGCAAAAGCGATGCTGCCAATAAACTTGGGTAGCATCCGTCGATATACCCAATCGCTATCCAGATTGATTGCTCTAATTTCCGGCGGATGAATGCCTGTTCGCATCAAAACGCCAAAGGCCAGCAGGGCAAAGAGTAAAAGCTGTAACTGACCAATCACGTGACCGACCGTATAAGGATGGAACTCTACTTCATAAGGTAACAATGCATACAGCGGGTCGGGATACACCCCAATGAAAATGCACAAGAATGCGGTTATCCCCATTGCCAGAAGCATGTGGAAGGGGGCTTCTTTCGGGCGCATGCCACTGTCGTGGGCAAAGAATGTAAAGAACGGGATCTTGATGCCAGAATGGCTGAGAACACCGGCAGACGCGAACAACAGCATGATCCATACCAGTGTGTAGTGGTTGGAGGCAGTCGCATCCAAAATGAGGGATTTGGTGACAAATCCGGAAAACAGCGGGAATGCCGAAATCGATGCCGCGCCGACCAGACAGAATACGGTGGTCAATGGCATGGTTCGATAAAGCCCACCAAGCTCTGAAGCCTTTGAGGTTCCGGTTCGGAATAATACCGCGCCTACACTCATAAACAGTAGCGCCTTGTACAATATGTGGGCAAAGGCATGGGATGCGGTCCCATTCAGCGACATCTCCGTACCGATACCAACACCGACCACCATAAAGCCCAACTGGTTGTTGAGGCTGTAGGCCAGAACCCTACGCAAATCGTTTTCTATCTCGGCAAAGAACACCGGGAATACGGTCATAACCGCACCGATGTAAATCAGTAGCTCGGTTCCTGGAAACCCGCGTGCAAGCGCATATACCGCCAGCTTGGTGGTGAACGCAGACAGGATTACGGTGCCGGTTACAGTTGCTGCCGGATAAGAATCCTGAAGCCAGTTGTGTAGTAGTGGGAAAGCACATTTGATGCCGAATGCAATAAAAATGAGCCAGGTCGCGAGTGTACCAAGCGTCATTTTGGTAAAGGTAATCGAACCGGTTTCACGATAGCACAACACCACCCCGGCCAGGAGAATTACGCCTGAGCCGATCTGGATCAGCAGATAGCGCAGACCTGTATGATAGGCGCCTTCGGTTCTGCGTGCCCATATGAGAAAGACGGAAGCAATTGCGGTTCCTTCCCAATAGATGAAGAGCGTTATCAGGTCGCCAGCAAATACCGCACCAATGGCAGCGCCAGCATATAAAAGTGCAGCAACTTGTTGAACGCTGTCGCGAACGTGCCAGGCAAAAAGATTGCCCAAAAATGCTGCGAGGCAGAATATCAACCCAAAGATCGTGGAGAGTTTATCAACCCGCATCAATTCCAGTGTGAAGCCAAAGAACTCGACCTGGTTGTATATGCCGGTGTCGTAGTTCCAAACTTGTAGTGCTGCCACTATTGGCACTATCAATGACAGGGCGCCTCGTGCCCTGCCCTGTGGTACGGCCAAAAGCACAATGGCCGCGAGGATGAATGTAAATGCAGGTGGGAACTGGTCAATCAGCATCATGTGCCACCTTTTCCAGTTCGTCTTCAGGATATTCTTCGGTGTCTATTACGTGCGGGGCGTAGAAATCTTCCGGGCGCTTGATCAACTCGCGCAACGCCTTTGCTCCGAAAATCACACATGAGAATGCTACAAATCCAAACAGGCCATAAAATGCAGGTAGATTTTCAAACGTGAAATGACCGTGCTTTTCATACAGAAAATCCGCCAGACCAAGCATCAGGCAGACAACGGCCAGGCCCCCGAACAGCTTTGTGGCACTGCCCGGTTGATCAACCCAAAGGAAGACCCGTCCCAGCCAGGGATAATTTTGCGGGTTGTCTTTGATTTTCTTTGCCATCAATTACCTGCCACAAGTGGTGTGAGGAAAGTTTGAATTTCGCCTGCCAGAAAAAACAGCACAAGACATCCAAATGCGGTCATAACAGGCGGGAGCACACACAGGAGTGGTGCCTCGGCAATGCCGGTAGTTTTTTTCAGATTATTGTCGTCCTTCAGGAAGAAACCTTTACCAACAATTGGCAGAAGATAGGCGACATTCAACAACGAACTCACCATCAAGACACCAATCATGACCTTCTGGTCGGCATCGGCCGCGCCAACCATCAGCAGCCACTTGCCCCACGAGCCGCCAAACGGTGGCAATCCAATGATCGATATTGCGCCGATCAAGAACGCCCCAAACGTAAATGGCATCAATCGTCCCAGACCTGTCATATCACTGATCTCGGTCTTGTGGGTCGCGACATAAATTGCACCAGCACACATAAACAGGGTAATTTTGCCCATTGCATGCATCGCAATATGCATGCCGCCGCCAAGCACACCCATTGAAGTTGCAAGTGCCATGCCGAGCGTAATGTAGGAAAGCTGGCTGATGGTAGAATAGGCGAGTCGTGCCTTCAAATTATCCTTGGTCATGGCAATAATTGATGCGGCAACAATTGAAAATGCTGCCAGCCACATCAACCATTGGGAAGCGCCGGTTTTCGCCAGGAAATCAATCCCAAATATGTAAACACCAACTTTGAGCATTGTGAAGACACCGGCCTTCACCACAGCAACTGCATGCAGTAGTGCACTGACCGGTGTTGGGGCCACCATTGCCGCCGGCAACCACCGATGAAATGGCATAAGCGCTGCCTTGCCAATTCCGAATGCGTAGAGTGCCAATAGAACGGCAACAAGCGGACCGGCAATCTTTCCATCCAGAATTCCACCTTGGGTAAAGTCGAGCGTGCCTGCGACTGCCCAGGTCCAGATAACTGCTACAAGCTGCAATCCAATTGAAGTACCCAGCAACACTCCAAGATATACCCGGGCCCCGCGCTTAGCTTCCGGCGTACCCTTATGCGCCACGAGTGGGTAAGTTGAGAGCGTCAATATCTCGTAGAAGATAAAGAGCGAAAACATGTTGGCTGAGAATGCTATTCCCAGTGTGGCCCCTATCGCGAACGAGAAACAGGCGAAGAAGCGGGTATGATTTTGTTCGTTGTTTCCACGCATGTAACCAATTGCGTAAAGGTGGGTCACAATCCAAAGGCCCGACGCAACAAGCGCAAACAACAGGCCCAGCGGTTCGATATGAAATGCGATGTCCAGTCCGGGCATAACCGTGAGAAGTGTAAATTTCTCAGACAGCGCACCACCGCTCTCCATCAATATCCAAAGCACCAGCAAGAATGTCTGTATAGCTGCAGCGAGCGTCGTTCCATCGCGCAAGTTCGGATGATTACGCAAAATCAAATTGGTGATGGTTGCAACAACCGGAAGCAGGATCGACAGGATTATGGCGCTATTGGTGTCCATCATCGCTCCTAAAATCCTGACAACAGGCTGTCAGCTGCCGTATTGGCAGCAGACATTGTGAGGCTCGTATCAAAGCCGAAATAAATGCTTGAGAGCGCCAGAATCCAGATGGGCACCAGCATAGATCCCGGGACTTCCTGATGATGCGCTCCATCCGGAACTTCCCGCATATACAGAACCTCGATGACCTTCCAGATATAGATTACGGCGAGCAATGATGACGCCACAATGAGAACAGCGACCAGCCACCAGCCTTTTTCAATTGCTGCAGTTATCAAAACCCATTTGCTGATAAATCCCGCAGTGCCGGGTACGCCAATCAAGCTCAACCCGCCAATGACAAACGCTGCACTTGTCCAGGGCATGGCTTTGCCAAGTCCTTCCAGACGATCAAGGAATGAATTTCCTGTCCGCAGCACATACGCACCAACCGCCATGAACAACGCACCCTTGGTGATCCCATGATTGAACAAATGAATGATCGCCGCCGTCAAGCCAGTCTTGGTGATAAAACTGATGCCAAGCAACATGTAGCCAATTTGTGCAATGCTTGAATAGGCAAGCATGCGTTTTAAATTGGTTTGAAATACCGCAACAATTGACGCAGCAAACATCGCCAAAATTGCAAATGGCAGGATAACAAATTCGAGCGTGTAGGTCTCGAACACAAAGCCCGGCTGAAACACTGAAAACATGAACCGCATCAACACATAGATGGCCACTTTGGTAGCTGTTGCTGCAAGAAAAGCCGTAACGACAGATGGCGCATGGGTATAAGCGTTTGGAAGCCATAAATGCAGCGGGTAAATCGCAACTTTCAGGCCCATACCAACGACAATGAACGCAAATGCCGCACGCACTGTCCGATTATCACCCATGTCTGAAATTCGGTCTGACAGATCTGCCATGTTCAACGTACCAGTCGCCATGTAGAGCAGCCCGATGCCAATAACGAAGAAGGTCGCACCGATTGTTCCCATGATGAGATAGTCGAATGCTGCAGTCAGTGCGCGCTTATCCCTGCCCGCACCCATGGCAATCAATACGTAAGTGGAAAGCGAGGAGATTTCGAGAAACACAAACGTATTGAAAGCATCACCTGTTGCTGCAACGCCCAGAAGACCGGTCAGGCATAGCAAAAAGCAGGCATAAAACAGCAATTGGCTGGCAGGTGGAATGATTGCCGCCACATATTCCCGGGCATAAAGTAATACAATTGTGCTGATACCAGAGACCAGGAACAGCACAAATGCATTGGCCGCATCGATCCGGTATTCGATGCCCAGTGGCGGAGCCCAACCACCGATATGGTAGGAGATAACACTTCCGTCCAGCACCTTCATCAAAAGCAGTGTGGCAATTAAAAACGTGATGGCGCTGGCGATAAATGCGAGCGGCCATACGAGTTTTCGACTGCCAAGCAGAACACACAAGGGGGCCGCCAAAAGCGGAACAACGACTTGCAATACCGGCAGATGCTGAGCCAATGTCAGCGTTGCTGTGGCGGAACCTGCAGACATTAAGCCCTGCCCCCCATCGCATCGCCATAAGCGCGGTTTTCCTTCGCTGCAATTTTGCGCTCTGCCTCAAGAATTACATCTTCCTCGATAGTGTCATATTCTTCACGAATTCGAACGATCAGGGCGAGCCCCAGGGCAGTGGTTGCAACACCCACAACAATTGCGGTCAGTATCAGCACATGGGGAACCGGATTTGAGTAAACCGTTTCCGGGTCTATGTTCATGTCAGCTGGAAATATGGGCGCTGTGCCGCCGGTGACCTTGCCTATCGAGATGTAAAGCATGAACACCGAAGTCTGGAATATATTGAGACCGGCGATTTTCTTTACCAGATTGCCGCGGGCGACAACGATGTAGAAGCCGGTCATCATCAAGACGATGAACATCCAGTAGTTAAGATGACCAACAATGAAATCCCATGTAAAGCCTGAAGCCATCACCACTCCTCATCGCTTAGTCGTGGAGGACGGGCGGCAAATGCGTAATAGATGGCAACCATTACAGCAGAGACTGTAACACCAACACCGAGTTCAACAGCAAAGATGCCATAGTGCTGACCGTGCTCAGGATGATGTGCAAGTGCCGAATAGTCGAGATAAGTGTGATTGAGGAACAGACTAACAACCCCCGTGCCAGCATAAATCAGGGCGCCCAGCGCCATCATTTTATGAACCAGCCAGGGTGGGAATACGTGTTGTACCTTGTGCAATCCAAAAACAATCCCGTACAAAATGAATGCAACTGCAAAGATGACACCAGCCTGAAATCCGCCGCCCGGTGAAAAATCCCCATGAAACTGGACATACAATGCAAACAGCATAATCGGGCCAACCAACAGTTTGGTGATTACGCGCAGGATCAGGTGATGGCGCATCAGACTTTGCCCCCTTTGCCTTTGCGACGTCGGCGACCAAGCTGCCCAATCAACAGGAGAACGCCGATACCAGCCGTAAATACCACAACCACTTCGCCCAACGTGTCATAGCCTCGATAGCTTGCAAGGATCGCAGTCACCACATTGGGAATGCCAATCTCGTGTGGGCTTTGCTTGAGGAATTCTGCCGCAATGTGATTGTTTGCAGGTGTGTCGGCCAAACCAAAGTTCGGCATGTCCATTGTTCCGTAAACGAGAACTGCGCCAGTCACAACGACCACCAGCAATGGGATAAGTGACGATCTTGTCGGTGTTCTTTCAGTTCTGGAGGTGAGAGCCAGAGTTCCCAACATCAACACGGTTGAAATTCCCGCCCCTACCGCAGCTTCAGTAAAGGCGACATCCACCGCGTCCAGCATAACAAACAGTAATGCAGACAGCAGGCTGAAAACACCTGAAAGCATTACCACTGCAAACAGCCGTTTTGTTTGTACAACGCTCAATGCGGTGGCGATCAGCATCGCAAACAAGGTTATGGTGATGAAGGTTTCTATGACTTCCGTGCCTTTTTCTTGCGGGGACTTGTGACAGGTGCTGCTTTGGCAGGCTGCTTTTTTGCGATGGTCTTTGGCCGTTTCATTTCGCCCAGTGGGAGTACACCTGAAACAAGCGCCGCATTTGCAACCGCATGCGTTGCGGTTGGCCCGGTAATGAACAGAAACACTCCAATAATCAGCAATTTAACGGTAATCAGCGTCGGCCCTGCTTGCAGACACATGCCAACAACCAAAAGAATTACTCCGGCGGAATCGACAATCGAAGCAGCGTGGAGCCTGGACCAGAAATCCGGAAACCGAACAACGCCAACAGAACCGATGATCACAAAGAGGCCGCCGCCCACAATGGCAATCCAACTCAACACTTCGATGATCAATTCAGCTCCGGTCATTTAGTGCCACCTTTGCCGATCTGCGATTGCGGAATATCGCCAATCGCCCGGTAGCGGAAGAACTTCAAAACAGCAATCGTGCCAACAAAATTTATCAAGGCATACAAGAGTGCAATATCGAGAAAATCCGGTCGATCGCTCAAGAACCCTACAACCCCGATCAAAAGAACCGTATGGGTGCCAAATACGTTTACCGAGATCACCCGATCATACAATGTAGGCCCCGCATATAAACGCGCCAATACAAGCATCATCGCGACAATCAGGGCTATGGCGGCCACGACGAACATTATGACAAGCCTTGCTGCGGGATTGATTCAATTTCTGTTACCCGGCGATCCATCTCCGCCAACGCATCAATGTCTGTTTCATTGTACGCGACGGCGTGAACCAGAAAATGATCGGACTCTGTTTCAACCGTGATGGTGCCGGGTGTCAGCGTAATGGAGTTCGCAAAAACAACCTGCCCGATGTCTGATTGCTGAGATATCTTAACGTTGAACAATTTTTGTCTGATTGGCATTTTCGATGAAAGGATAATTTTTGTTACCTGCCAATTTGCCTTTGCAATTTCAACCAAAAGCCAAAGCGAATATTTTGCCAGTCTGAACAAACTAAAACTGAATTCCAGACGGCCTTCGTCGGCAGCGTCCATGCGTTCAAACACCCACACCGCAATCACAACAGAAATAACTCCCAAACAAAGAAGCAGCGGCGTGAACAATCCGGACATCAGCCACCACAAGGCCCCTAGCCCAAGTGCTGCTCCAATCATTCGAACCATATCTCTTCCCGTATTTAAGTCAGTTGCCGTGTCAAAATGGAAGTTTGGACGGCTAATCGACTCCCCATTTTCAATCGTCAGCGATGCCAATTTTCTGGCCACAATGCTGCCTCTACCCAATGTAGTGTGCATTTCTCCAAAGCGCCATAATATCCGCTGCTTGTTCCCAACTTTCTCAAAGCACCATCTTTGCCGGTAATTTTCGTGGATAGGTGTATTTGGGAGAATTTATTTTCATAAGGCCTGATATTGGGCAAGGAAATGGCGTGACAAGCAACAGGGGGATAGCTAAATCAGTCATTCAATTTTGCCGCAATTGGTGCATGAAGGATATCAGAAATTGGCAGATAATCTCGACTTCCTGGAGTCGGAAAGCATTCACATTATTCGTGAGGTGGCGGCGTCTTTTGCCAATCCGGTAATGATGTATTCTATTGGCAAGGATTCGGCCGTAATGCTGCATCTGGCGATGAAGGCTTTTCATCCGGGCAAACCCGGATTTCCGCTGCTACACGTGGATACGACCTGGAAGTTCGGGGAGATGATTACCTTTCGCGACGCAGAGGTGAAACGGCTCGGAGTGAAGCTGATAACCCATATCAACCCGAACGGCATCGAAAATGGCGTTGGTCCCTTTTCGCATGGCTCGAAAGTCCACACAGATGTGATGAAAACCGAAGGCCTGAAGCAAGCGCTCAAGGCTCACAAGTTTGATGCAGCATTCGGTGGCGCAAGACGCGATGAGGAAAAATCAAGGGCCAAGGAACGCGTTTTTTCCTTTAGAAACGCTGCCCAGCAATGGGATCCCAAGAACCAGCGACCGGAACTTTGGAACCTCTACAACACCGAGATTTCCAAGGGCGAAAGTGTCCGGGTATTTCCACTGTCAAACTGGACCGAGCTTGATGTTTGGCGCTACATTTTACGTGAGAAAATTTCACTAGTGCCGCTATATTTTGCTAAGGAACGCCCTATCGTAATACGCGATGGCATGATGATTATGGTAGATGATGATCGCATTCCGCTCGAGCCTGACGAAAAACCAATGATGAAGCGGGTACGGTTTCGAACGCTTGGGTGTTACCCGCTAACCGGCGCGATTGAATCGGATGCCACAACTGTTGAGGAAATTATCACCGAGCTGGAACAGGACCGAACTTCTGAGCGACAAGGCAGAATGATTGACCATGACCAGATTGGGGCGATGGAACAGAAAAAGCGCGAGGGTTACTTCTGATGCCTCAATCGAAGAATGACGCCCTTCCACGCCTGCGGTTTTTGACATGCGGTTCTGTCGATGACGGGAAATCGACACTCATTGGACGATTACTTTATGAGTCAAGCTCCGTGCTCGATGACCAAATGGATGCGGTTGCCAACGAAAGCAGCAAGTTCGGGACCCAGGGCGATTCCGTTGATCTCGCCCTGCTGCTAGATGGACTACAAGCAGAGCGCGAACAGGGCATTACGATTGATGTAGCCTATCGCTATTTCTCGACCAAGCAACGCTCTTTCATTGCAGCGGATGCGCCGGGCCACGAACAATATACGCGAAACATGGCAACAGCAGCATCAAATTCCGACCTTGCGATCTTGTTGGTAAATGCAAAATCCGGGTTGCTGCCCCAGACCAGACGTCACGCCCGGATTGTCTCACTACTTGGTGTTCGCCACTGCATCCTCGCGGTCAACAAAATGGATTTGGTAGGCCACGACGAAAAAACGTTTACTCAGATTGCCGATGAATTTCAGACATTTGCCAAGGCGCTGGAATTTCAAAGCATCAATTCTGTTCCGGTATCTGCGCTTAATGGCGACAATTTATTCACCGCATCGCAACATATGCCCTGGTACAAGGGTAGCTCTCTGATTGATCTGCTTGAGACTATCAAGATTGAGACGGGCCAGGCGCAAGCTCCCTTCCGCATGCCCGTACAATACGTAAACCGTCCGAACTCTGAATATCGTGGTTTCTGCGGAACCGTCGCATCCGGGTCTGTGAAGGTTGGAGAAGAGATCGTTGTTTTGCCGTCCGCAAAAACCACACGGGTGAAGGAGATCGCAGGCCCTTCCGGCACAGTTGAGACAGCAAGTTCCAATCAGGCCATCACATTGCTACTGGAAGATGAAATCGATATCAGCCGGGGCGATATAATTGCTGCCGTTGATGCACCGACTGCCGTCGCAGATCAGATTGCTGCCCACATAGTGTGGATGGACGAAGCATCAATGCTTCCAGAGCGACCCTACACAATTCGGTTTCACAGCATGTCGTGTATTGCGCAGGTTACCGATCTTGTTCACCGGATTGACACGAATACGGGCAAGAAAATAGCCAGCAAAAAACTTGAGCTCAATGAGATTGGATACTGCAAACTCTCGCTTGACCGGGAGGCGGCTTTTGATTCGTATTCGGAAAATCGTCAAACCGGTTCCTTTGTCCTGATCGACCGATACACAAACGCTACCGTTGGTGCAGGTGTAATCGATTTTGCACTACGGCGCGCAAGCAACATTCATTGGCAAGAAACCCGGGTGGACAAAGAGCAGCGCGCCCGGATGAACGACCAAAAGCCGTGCTTGTTGTGGTTTACCGGATTTTCAGGATCAGGAAAATCGACAATTGCAGACCGTCTGGAACAACGCCTACAATCTTTGGGGCGCAGAACCTACCTGCTCGACGGCGACAATGTGCGACACGGGCTAAACCATGACCTTGGATTTACGGATCAGGACCGGGTTGAGAACATCCGTCGCGTAGCTGAAGTCGCCAAACTTATGGTCGATGCCGGACTTATCGTATTGGTGTCTTTTATTTCACCCTTCAAGGCCGAGCGGGAAATGGCGCGAGGCTTGGTGGCAGATGACGAATTCCATGAAATTTTTGTCGATACGCCATTAGAGGTTTGCGAAGCCAGAGACATAAAAGGCCTCTACAAAAAAGCACGGGCGGGTGAGTTGAAAAACTTTACGGGAATTGATTCTGACTATGAGGTTCCAGAAAATCCCGAAATCCTGCTGAAAGGCGCAGAAGAGGAAATTGATGTGTTAGTCGACCAGGTGCTGACCAAACTCGGCATCAACTGACTAGGAGGGATTTTGGCGACTGGAAAATTCATCGAGCAGTATTTGAGCTGAGCTGTTCGCTCCATCAAGATTGAACTTCGGTTTTGCAGAATCCCTATATTCAACACTATCAACCGCCTTCGCGAGACTTTCAGGTGATAGCTCATCTGGGCGCACCAACGTTATGATACCTTTTTCTGCAAGAAGTTCTGCGCGTTTGAGTTGTTCGGTTTCCTGACCACCGATGAAAGGCACCAGCACACTAGCGGTATTTGCCCGCAATACATCGGCAACGGTATTGTAGCCAGAACGTGAGACGGAAACTTTTGAAGAACGCATTGCCTGGACCATATCAGGTAAAAACCTGACGACCTTCATTCCGTCCGGGCAATCATGCAGCAATGATTGATAATCAGATTCCGGCAGTTCCGTTCCGGCAGACAAGCACCAGTTTTCCGGGTATTTTTTTGAGTACTTCATTGCCTGAAGTGCCACTCTCATCAGCGACAATCCAACTGCCCCGCCGCCGGCTGAAACCAATACATCATATTTTGGATTCGACTGAACGGTGCTTTTTTGCGGGTCGGGCGTAACAAGACCGGAGTAGCGTATCTTGTCTTCAATCTCGGATGCACCCTGCAATGTTTCTTCAATCCGAATAAGAGCCGGATCACCATGTACAAGTACGAGATCATACCATCGGTGAATTGAATCCAGAGATTCACGCACCGATTTTTCGCGTCGACCTTCCTGCATGATGTCCCGAATTGACGAGACAATCATTGGAGGATTTGCACGTTGAGCGGTAGCTTCCAACAATGGAACCAGTTCAAAACGCATCTGTCGTCTGCCAAATGGAAAGGCTTCTGTGACCAGGATATCCGGCTGGACCTGATTGAAACAGTCGAGCAATTCCGCAGATCTTACCGCTTGATCTTCTTCGGTGAATTGCTCGCCGCCTTTGTGAACCAACTCACCGAATGAGGCATCTCTGGACCGCACTGCAGTCAAATATTTGACCTGCAATCCCGTGACATCCAAATCCGGAACAGGCGTTCCTCCCCAAATCAGATGAGTTTCACACCCCATCCGTGCCAATGCCCGTGCGACGCGGGTTGAACGGAAGACATGACCTATTCCCAGTAGATGTTGGACATAGAAGAAAACTACCGGAAGCTTTGCGGTGCCGGTCACTTCCTTGCCTCTTCCATGGTGTGTGTCAGCAAACTGACGATTGAGCCAATCGTATTCAGGTGATCGAATTCGGATCGAACCCTGGCCTCACCTGCACTGCCCATTTGATTTCGCAGTCCAGTATCTCTGCAAAGTTGCTCAATTGCTGCAGCAAGTGCCAATGTATCATCTGGTTCAACCAGAATTCCATTTTTGCCATCATCCAACAATTCCGGAATACCTGAAATGTTGGTTGAAATGACTGCCAAGCCTTGGCTCTGTGCTTCAATAATCACATTCGGCAATCCGTCGCGATCACCGGTTGGATCAATTCGGCTTGGCAGAACAAAAAGATCAGACTTTAGGTAGGTCTCCAAAACTGTTGCCTGTGGCAGTGCACCCAAAAACTGACATCTATCTGCGATGCCTAGCTGAGCTGCCTGCTCCTCAAGCCTGGCTTTCAGTGGGCCGCCGCCGATATGTGACCAATTCCAGCGCAAATTTTCCGGCAAGGCTGCAAGTGCATCCAATAAAGCATCTATCCCCTTTTTTTCGACTGCGCGGCCAACTGTTAAAAGCTGAATTGGGTTATCCGGATCACTGCCAGTTCGTGATTGGGTTCTATCGGAAGCAGGGGGGGGGAATCGTGTCAGATCGATGCCGTGATAAACCAATTTCACCGGTTTATCGCCGGGGGCAAGTTCCGCCAGATGATCCCGCCCACCTTTAGTGCACGTCACACACCATTCGCAGTCCGCCAGCTTTTCACGTATTTCCCACTCTGGGGTGGTCCAGATGTCTTTTGCGTGGGCAGACACAGAATATGGACAGCCCAGAATCAAGGCCGCGTACCTGGCAACCGATCCAGGTGTGTGAAGAAAATGCACGTAGAATAATTTTGCGTCTTCGCGATACTCGTTTGCAAGAACCAGGGCCTGTCCGAAACGGCGTATGCGATTGACGGTAAAATCCCTAAACAGGTCTTTGAAAAATATTGAAAATACCTGCCAAACCCCGGAAAGCCCAAGCGCATATTTGAGGCCTGCCAAAACCCTTACCGGCTCCTGATGGAGATACTCGGGCAGATAATAGACGGGCGCAGAAATCTCGTCGTGAATGGGATGTCTGTGTTTGTCTGTTGGATGACGCAGGGAAACGATATCCAGCTTGAGGCCGGCCCTTTCAAGCTCCAGGATTTCCTGAGCGATGAAGGTTTCTGACAGACGAGGATATCCTTTGAGTATCAAAACCAGTTGGTTTTTTTGCTCCCGGCTCATGCGATCAGTCAAATACCATAACCTGCTGCTCGTCCGGCTTCTTGCGTTCCGGCCGGATTGCGCTGTCTCCAACAAGTTTTTCAATTTCCACGCAGACCGAATCCAGACCCTTGAGATCATCTGCAGCAAGATTTTTTGACGGTTTCGGAATTTTTTGAAGGCGCAGAAGCGAATCCGCCAGGGTTCGGGGGATTGAGGCTTCTTCAGGAGTAATCATTTCACAAAGCCCCAGTTCACGTGCCCTGCTGGCGCGGATATACTGCTCCTGCCGTGGATGAGTGCGGGGCACGTAGAGCGCCTTGCGGTCAAACGAAAGAGCCTCACAAAATGTGTTGTACCCGCACATACCGACGACTGCTACGGCGTTTTGCATCAATATTTCCATACGGTTTTCAAAATCAATAACCGTTACATTCGCAAGGCTGGATGCACGCATACGAATGCGATCACGATTTTCCAGTTTCATGAATGGACCAAGCACCATGACCATTGGATAGTCCAGCCTGGAATCAAATTCGCGGGCAGCCAGAACCTGTTCCATCAATACGCTGCCATCACCCCCTCCGCCTGCAGTCACCAGAATGTATTCGTCCGGCAAAAAGTGGCTTTCACTTGTTTGGCTCAAGGAGATTTCCCGATCAAGGAACCCTGTGTAGTGTACCTTTTCCTGGAGGCTTTCAGGTATATCAAGCCCTTCCAGAGGGTTCCAGAAATGCGCCGGACCAAAAACCCATACCCGGTTATAAAACCGCTCGATTTTCTGCACCATGTCCTGTTTGGCCCATTCCTTTTCGAGAAGGTGGGGTGCATCCATCACATCGCGAAGCCCGAGGATTGTATGAACTTTCTGCTTTCGCATCATTTCCAATGTGGGAACCAGTTCACCCTTAAGGCCCATTGGCTCCTTGTCGACAATAAATATGTCCGGCTGGAAAGCTTCAGCAGTACGCTGAATTATCAACTTGCGCATTTCCAATATGTCATCAAGATCGATGTACTCACCAATTGAATCATACTCGCCATTGTAGAGTTTGATGACGCTGGGGATTTTTACGAAATCCACCCGGGCTCTAAAATCGAACGCCCCGGCAATTTGTGACCCGGATATGATGATAACATTGACGCCCTTGAACTGTTCAACAATGGCGTGCGCGATCGTCCTGCACCGCCGCAAGTGTCCAAGGCCAAATGTATCATGGCTGTACATCAGTATTCTGACGTGCTCGAGACGCTTGATATCCAAGGGATGCCTATCCTGTATTGGACGCGCCTAGGCACGTGTTAAGCTTTAGGATGCGATTTTTAACAAGTTTGGCGATCAAAACAAGCACTCAACGCTAAAACGAGATAACAGGTTGTTGCGACCTAACAGATTTTCAGTCGGTGGTTGTGAAAAAACCGGGAGACGGTATTCTTCTCCTCCGCACCATCAAAGCAACGGATTGCTGTGAAAAACCCAAAAAACATCGCCTTTTATGCACCGATTAAACCACCCGATCATCCCATCCCATCTGGTGACCGATTAATTGCAGCCAATATAGTTACGGCACTCAAGCTTGCAGGCCATACGGTGAACCTTGCCTCGCGAAACATCTCATACTCAAAACGTAGCTCTCTGGATATTCTGAAAGAAAGAAAGAATGGGGCAATTGCGGAAGCGGACCGGATCATATCGAAATATGCCAATGGCCCAACCAAAACGCGACCGGATCTTTGGATTACATACCATCCCTATTGCAAGGCTCCAGACTGGATTGGGCCAAAGGTTAGCAGCGCGCTCAATATTCCCTATCTGACCATCGAAGCTGCCCGTACAGCCCAAGGTGTGGGCGATGAATGGGAGCCATGGCGAAAGGAAGCGCAAGCTGGAATAAAACTCGCAGATCGACATTTGTGCTTCAAACCGACGGATCGCGCATATCTTGGAGAGTTGCTTGGAAGTGATGAAAATCTCATGGATATACCGGCCTTTCTGGACACGCCAAACATTGGAATTGCCAGACCTGCTTCCTTACCCAGTCACTGGAATTCCCACACGCCGGTACTGGTCACCGCCGGAATGATGCGCAAGGGGAAAAAGGATCGTAATTTTTTCATGTTGGCTGAGGTTCTTTCCGGAATAATAGGAGATAGCTGGAACCTTGTTGTCATCGGTGGCGGCCCTGAGGAAGATGCTATCCAGGCGGCATTTTCCTCTGTTCCTGATGAGCGCATTCACTGGTGTGGCCAGATTGAACACGCAGAAGTTTTAAAATGGATGGCAGCTGGCGATATTTTTGTATGGCCCGGCTGGAAAGAACCAATTGGCATGGTTTATCTTGAAGCACAGCTTCAGGGTCTACCCGTTATTGCCCAAAGGAGCATGGGTGTTCCGTTGGTGGTGCAGGACCAAAAAACCGGAATGCTATCGCCCGAAGATGATCTGGAAGCGATGCGCGCCAACCTCAAAGCACTGCTTGGTGATAGCCACTTACGCCAGTCGATGTCTTCCAAAGCACGGGCAAACGTATTGAACAATCATGGCCTGGAGCGGGCTGCAGATCGCATTAATGAGTGCATCAGCGATCTTTAAACCACGTCCTCAGCCATATGGATCGGCAGCATCGCGCAATCCATCCCCGAAGAAATTAAATGCCAGAATTACAAGAATGACCGGGACAACCGGAAGGATTAGCCATGGATAGAGCGCTACGACATTGATGTTTTGCGCCTCGTTCAACAATACGCCCCAGCTGACGATTGGTGATCTTAGGCCGAGGCCCAGAAAGGACAATGCAGTCTCACCAAGGATCATTGTCGGGATAGTAATCGTTGCAGACGCAATCAAGTGACTCATGAAGCCGGGAACAAGATGCAAGCCTATAATACGTCTTGGGCTCGCCCCCATTAATCGAGCTGCAAGCACATAATCTTCCTCACGCAAGGCCAACAGTTTTGAACGTACCGCTCGCGCTAATCCGGTCCAGTCAATCAGGCCGAGTATGACGGTGATGCCAAAATAGACCAGTATGGGGCTCCAGGTGACCGGCATGATCGCAGCAAGCGCCAGCCATAACGGTATCGTGGGCAAGGACTGAATCACCTCTATAATTCTTTGCACGACCAAGTCCACCCAACCGCCGTAATATCCTGCAAGCCCGCCAATCACGATGCCAAGTGTAAAGCTGATGGAGATGCCAATCAGGCCGATTGTGAGCGATATCCGGGCTCCATACATCATTCTGGACATTACATCGCGGCCAAGGCGATCTGCACCGAGAAAGAAAAATGGTTTCCGCTCTGGTGGGCATACCAGATGGAAGCTCCCTTCAATCATTCCCCAAAACCAATATTTGTCGCCAGAGCACATGAACCGGAGTTTATGTGGTGTTCGAGTGTCAGGCTTGTAGATCCGTTTTAGGGTGGTGAGATCGAGTTCCGATTTGTAGTCATACACAAAGGGGCCGACGAACTCGCCTTTGTGAAACAGGTGTACTGACTGTGGTGGAGCGTAAATATATTTCGAGTTTCTGGTTTCCAATCCATAGGGCGCAAGGATCTCGGATATAAAAGCTGTCAGATACATAAAGGCTAAAAACACACCACATATGACAGCGACCTTGTGGCGTTTGAATTTCCACCACATCAGCTTTTTCTGTGAGGCAAGAAATACCGCTTCCTGCTCCGGCGTGAGCTTTTCGATCGCTTTTGGATCGAACTGCTCCTGGCAAACAAAATGATCGGCCGTTGTTGGGGCATTCTTGGTCAACGGCTGACACCTCCCTGAAGACGAATTCTTGGATCAAGGACCGCCAAAGCGATGTCTGAAATTAACACGCCAATGACCGTCAGGAACCCAAGCATCATCAGGAATGAGCCTGCTAGATACATATCCTGACTTTGCAGCGCCTGAATGAGAAGTGGTCCGGTAGTCTCAAGTGACATGACGATGGCAACAATTTCAGCGCCGGAAATAATCTGGGGTAACATTCCTCCAATGTCCGCAATGAAAAAATTCAAAGACATGCGGAAAGGATATTTCATTAACCCACGGAACTCCGGAATCCCCTTCGCACGCGCGGTGGTGACGTAGGGTTTACGGAGTTCATCAAGCAAATTTGCCCTTACCCGCCGGATCATCGCAGCAGTTCCAGAAGTGCCAATGACAATCACCGGAATCCACAAGTGCTCCAGCACGGACATGATTTTGCCCAAACTCAGAGGCTGATCAATGTAATCCGGGTCAACGAGCCCGCCGATTGACGTACCAAACCACCGGTTCGCTAAATACATCATAATCAATGCCAGCAGGAAATTGGGAGTGGCAAGGCCAAGCAGCCCAAAAAAAGTCAGCCCGTAATCGCCCCAGCTATACTGATGGGTTGCTGAATATATCCCTATTGGGAAGGCAACAATCCAGGTGAAAATGATTGTAAAAAACGTCACCAGAATTGTGAAAAACAATCGATCACCAATCACGTCGCGCACGGGTAACTGGTATTCAAATGAATAACCAAAATCACCAACCAGCATACCGCTGGCCCATTTGAAGTAGCGCTCCCACACAGGGCGGTCAAAGCCGTATTCAACACGCAAGAATTCGATCTCTTTGGGATCAACCGTTTCACCGGCGGCCAGCAACTCCGCCACATAGCTTTCCAAATAGTCGCCAGGCGGAAGCTCAATCAGGACGAAAACCAGAATGCTGGTCAACACCAGTGTCGGAACCATGTAAAAGGCCCGCTTTACCAAATATGACAACATCTCTTTACCCCGTTCCCACTTTCAAATCCTGACCTGATCTATCTCTCAAACCAGAATGTATCGGGACGGTAGATGCCAAAATATGCAGTTGGCTCCCAGGTAAATACACCTTCTTCAGGCACGTTTCTCAAATCCTTGGAAACGACAACCGGCTGTCGACTGTTGTTGACGGTGCCAATTGTAAAAACCTGATCTGTGTAGGATTTAAGCATTGCATGCCAAATTTCCTTGCGTTCTTCAGCAGATGCTGCAGCCAACCATTGGTTGTAAAGATCGAGCTGACCCTTGACTTCTTCCAAATCTGCCGGCTCACCCGCCTTTGCATTGGTTTCAAAATATTGTCCCCACATCGGCCATTGAAGCTGCGGTTGGCCGGTCGGTGCTAATTCTTGCGGGCTCATTTCGCTGGTTGCAATCGCGTTGTCCATACCAGTAAAGACCGAAATCAGCGTCTCACCAGAATATGCTCGTCGACGGAATATATCACGCTGGGAGGCTCGAATGAAAATCTTGACACCAACCCTGTCCAGGTGGTCCGCTATGAGCTCCAAAACATCTGTTTCCTCGGTGCTTTCCCCTGCGCTTTCGATGGTTATCTCTACCCGCTCGCCGTTCGGTAACAAACGAATTCCATCATCATCTTTTGCACCAAGTCCAGCTTCGTCGAGTAGCTTGTTCGCCAGAGCCACATCGTAAGCCGTCCAAGCTTGGGCGTACTCCTCACGGAAAAGCGGGCTTTGGGGCATCACGGTGTTGGCGCTGGGTGTTGCCAACCCGAAATAAATCGCATCGTTAATTTCGTCTCGGTCTATCGCCAAAGACAACCCCCTGCGAAAACGAACATCGCGCATCAAACCGCGCCACACCGGATCACTGGTATTCATGTTCGGGAACAGGGCAATCTGTGAACCCTTGCCGACGGACCATAAGTACGCGTTATAACCGTTTCGGTCTTCACCCTCTTTCAGGAATGGAAAATTATCAAAGCGCAGATATCGGGCCTGGAGATCACTTTCACCAGAGCCCGTCTTTGCGGGAATTACATCCTTTGAGGCAACGCTCATTATCAAGCGGTCAATGTAGGGTAACTGCTGCCCTGAAGGATCAACCCGGTGATAATAAGGATTCCGCTCAAAGATAAAACGCGTGCTGGGCGGTGGTGTTGTATTTCGCCAGGCCTGCAGGGTAGGAAGTGCAGGATTTTCCGGGCGACGTTGGCGTTGGCTGCGCGTATGCAATGCTATCCAATCCTTCGCGCCTGCAGTTTCCACCAATTCATCGATTTTATCCATCGGTGAATGGGTCGGATGAAACTGCTTCAAATAATGGGCTGGTCGATAAATGTAGAGTGCGGATGGCCCGGCCAAGGCTGGCAAAAATGCGGGATTCGAGCTCGCCCATGTATAGCGAACTGTGAGGTCATCCAACACTTCGAAGGTCGGACCTTCACCATTAACCAGCATGTTCGTCGGGATACCCTTGCGGCCAAGCTTTTCGTGATTGACCATATCTTCCCAGAAATAGCGAAAATCTTCTGATGTGAAAGGATGTCCGTCTGACCACTTGTGGCCTTTGCGAATTTTGAAGGTAAATTCGCGCCCTTCCAAAACTTCTGCAGATTCCAGAATATCAGGCTTGAGGATCAGGTCCGGGCCAAATCCAACCAACCGTGCATAGGTGTAAACCGTAATCTGTCCAATATCCTTTGCCTTGCCCATTAACAGGCGCAAATCACCACCATAGACGCCAGGTGTTTTGCCTTCCCCATCATAGTCAACAACAAATGGATTTTCCGGTAGCCGTTCGGCCATGGCTGGAAGTGTTCCAGCATCTACAGCGGCCTTAAGTGCGGGAATTTCTCCTGCGGCAACAACAACATACGACCCAACCAGCGCAGCAAATGCCACAAATACTCTGGCAATCGCCCTGAACACCCCTAATTTCATGCGCTTAACTCCCTTACGTCGCAATTTTCATTTGCCAACACAAAATGCCCCTCATCGACCCTCATTCTAACAAGCTTTCCAGCATCGGACGGTCTGAATGCCAGCCCCCAATTATCGGTTTCCATTGAGGAGGCAAATGTCACCTTTTCAAAATCCAGCAACCGATCCAAATCCGGGTACGGCACAGATGCCAACAAGGTTTTTGTATACGGATGACTTGGGTTTTCAAACAATTGTTCTCGCGATGCAAGTTCTACCAGCTTGCCCTGGCACATAACCGCAATGCGGTCCGCCACATAATTTACTACCGCCAGATTGTGGGAAATAAACAGACTGGTAAGCCCCAACTCGGTGCGAAGATCATTGAGGAGATTGAGAACTTGCGCCTGTACAGACACATCAAGTGCCGACACCGGCTCGTCGCAGATCATGATGTCAGGATGAAGCGCCAGTGCGCGGGCGATCCCGATACGTTGGCGCTGCCCTCCGGAAAATGAATGCGGATAACGGTTCAAAAATCTGGGGTCAAGTCCAACGAGGCTCATCAAATCAACAATGTCTTTTTGTTGATCTGCATTATTTCCAACATCGTGAATGGCCAATGGTTCGCGCAGAATATTTTGAACAGTCATCCGTGGATTGAGGGAGCTAAAGGGATCTTGAAAAATCATTTGAACTTTACGGCGGAAGGCCATCAACTCATCACCCTGGAGCGCAAGGACATCGACCATCCCACCGCTGCCATTGAGGCTTACCGAACCCGAAGTGGCAGACAAGGCACGCATTATCAGTTTTGAAACTGTTGTTTTGCCTGAGCCACTTTCGCCCACCAAACCAAGACACTCACCCTTCTTGATTTCAAAGCTCACATCATCAACTGCAACGACCTTGCGATCATTCTGCGAACCAAACCAGGTGCCCTTGCGGATCATGAACTCTTTGTGAAGGTTTTCCACCTTCAAATGAGGCCCATCCATCTTTTCATCCGCTGCCGAAGCACGAAACTTGTGTGCAAGATTGTGAATTGCAGAATTGTCTTTACCCATATCACGCAGGGAGACCAGTCTCTCACCCGGTTTCATGTCAAAATGAGGAACGGCCGCCATTAGTGCCTTTAAATACGGATGCTGCGGGCGATTGTAGATCACGTCGATCGGCCCCGACTCCATGATCTTGCCGTGGTAAATAACAACCACGTCATCGGCCATATTGGCGACAACACCCAAATCGTGAGTGATCAGCAAGATTGCCGTGTTGAACTTCTTTTGAAGCTCTTTCATTAGCCCAAGTATTTGTGCTTGAACTGTAACATCGAGCGCCGTGGTAGGCTCATCTGCGATTACCATCGCGGGATTGCATATTAGAGCCATGGCTATCACTGCACGCTGGCGCAATCCGCCGGATAACTCGAACGAATACATTTCGTATCCCTGTTCGGGATTTGGGAAACCAACAAGTTTTAGAATTTCCTCTGTATCACTACGAGCTTCCGAGGCGGATTTTTTGTGATGAAGGGTTAGCGCCTCTTCAACCTGATTACCGATTGTGTGAAGCGGAGACAGTGCAGTCATCGGCTCCTGAAATACCATGGAAATTCTTCCGCCACGCAATTCATAGAGCAACGGATCGCGGTCATCCAATTTCGCGATATCAATTGGTTCGTTTTCATCACTCGGATCATTGAACAGAATGCTGCCCCCATCAATCGACCCATTACGTGGCAGGATTCTGAGGATGGATTGGGCAATCACAGATTTTCCCGACCCGGACTCGCCAACGAGCGCAAGGACCTTACCCGGGTACACTGAAAAACTGGCATCCTTGACTGCTTCCACACGACCGCCCTGAATATCGAACGATACCTGCAGATTATTTACTTCCAGCAATGCTCGCTGGGTTAGCGCCATTGGTTTTGCCCCTCTCAATTTTTTGCACCGCTAGCCGGTGTCTCCCTCAGATTGCAATGAAGTTTGCATACAGCATCCAGAATGAAAAGTGACATATTGCACACTTCGGGTCAGATTGGTGCAAAAAGCTCTTGACGTTCAAAATATCGGTCTTTCCAAACCCCTTCACTACTCAATTTGGCAAGCTACCTGTGTAACCATACTTCCGCAGGTGGTTGCAATAAGTCTCTGAAAAAAGACCGTTTCCCGTTGCCGTTTGAACAAGTTTCAAATCTCCACCAAAATTTACCTCCAAAAGAATTGGTCCTTGTTTTGTAAGCGCCACATCCCAAGACTGCGTCGCTATGCCCGACAATAAGGGCGCGGCGCGGGATACCACATCCAGAGCGGCATGAAATCCTGGCAGTGTTTTTCCTGTAAGTCGTTTGCCCGAAACAGGATGGCTGTCTATCAAAACCGCCTGATGTGCATGGTTGGCGACTGCGCGGTAGATTTTTCCGCTAGCGGGATCAATTCCACAAACAATTGCACCTTCCCGCCAGAAATTGTCAGCTGTTTCTCCCGGTCCGGGAAGCTTTACCAGGCAGGCTTCGATGTGTGGGATACCGCCAGTCAGAAGGGTGAAAAACCTGATTGATACCAGTCCCTTTTCACCAATGGCCTTGATTACTTCCGGATCAGGCTGCAATGGTTTTTGAAACAAATAACCTTTGGCGCTGAATTCACAGATGAAATCCACTACCTGCCTAATCGGTTTGTGAACACCGTCGTTTATATCCGCTACGCCATCTTTCACCGAATTCAGCCTAAACGCACCCAGCGAATTGACACCCGTAACCGGTTTGCAAAATACCGGGGTGTTACGTCTATTGCACAGGAACTTTTCAAGCTCCTCCCGGGTTGACAGAATTTTAGTGCCTGCTCCCCTGCCCTTGCGGTCATAGGCGGCAATTGTTTCGGGCACTGCTAAACCAATTCCGCCAATCGCTGCTTCAAACAGCAACTTGTTTTTTGTTATGGCGAACCAGGTTTCATCATTGCAGGTAGCGTGAAGTTTGTTTTGTATCCGCACACCGACAAAGCGGCGCAGGGTTTCCATCGAAACATCCCCGATGCCGTAAATTGCATATTCGCCCGGAGAAAGTTTACCGGGTGCAAAGCGTGCGGAAAGTGCCCTGAACAGACTGACCATCGGGGCGCGACCATGATCAGCCTTGATCATTTCAGCCAAGGAAAGAACAGGTGGCACCGCAAGTTCCTTGCGCAGAACCCTCATGGTTTTTATATCAAGTGGATCGATGTTCATCTGAAAATTCAGTCTGCGTTTTCTATAGCAAACGCATTATCGGGCACTGGAAAATCATCAAGTGGCTTCCCTTGAAATCGCGTCTCTGCTTCAAGTTCGTCAAATTCCTGCGCATCAATGTGTTGGTCCGATCTGAACCGGGTTGGGTCAATGTAGCGTCGGCCAAACGACCCCTCATCCTGGTCAAATGTCGAGAGTTCATAGCCACGGGCATTGGTGTTGAAGATTACTGCTGGCCCATCAACCGCCTGAAACCAATGAACATTTCGATCCCATTCAGAAGCTTGAAAGTTGTCACCGGGTCCAAGTATCCGGTCGCTTGCCAGGCGTAGAACCAACTGTCCATTATCTTCTCGCCTTACCCGATCATACTCGCGAATTCGCACTTTCCCTCTGACAATAATCTGGGTTGAAATTACGTTATGGTGGTGATGGGGTGGATGTACTTCACCACTATCAACCCGATAAAACAAAACAGTGTAACGGCAATGATCCGTATGCCGCCGAACCAGCCAAACCTGATCGTCAGCGGTCATGGTTTCGTCGACAATTTCATCAAAATGCCCTGACTTGACGAGCGGTGAAAAAAAGCCAAGACAGCTTTCCTGAAACTGTGCGACATCTGTCTCACCGTTGCGTAGCGCCTCTAAAATCAAGAAAAAATCATGATCGATCTTTGGGTCAAGTCGATTGACCTTGGTTCGGATCCTCGGATTTTCAGGTTGATCTTTTGGCATCTCATCGTGTTCCAGAAATTGTAAAATGCCTCACCAACTAATTCAGAAGACTATTAAGAACGTTGAACCAATAAACGCAAGGCGCCACCAAAAGGTTCCCTATGCGCCGGTGTACTGGCGATACCACCCGATAAACTTCCCGAGCCCATCTTCCAAATTGGTTTTAGGATCAAAACCATAATCGCGCTTGATTGCGGTTATGTCCGCATAGGTCGCAGGCACGTCGCCTGGTTGCATCGGCAAATTCTTGCGAACCGCTTTCTTGCCGATGATCTTCTCCAAAATACTGATGAAATCCTCGAGTTTTTCAGGTTTGTTGTTGCCGATGTTGTACACTGCATGGGGAACTTCAAGTTCCTGCACCAACCCTTTTTCAGCAATCCTGATAATGGCATCCACAATGTCATCAATGTAGGTGAAATCCCGCAGCATATCGCCGTGATTGAACACTTCGATTTCCTCTCCGGCAATTATTTTCCGGGTAAAGGACCAATAGGCCATATCAGGCCTTCCCCAAGGCCCATAAACTGTAAAGAAGCGTAGTCCAATCAACGGAATTTGGAAAAGATGTGAGTAGGTGTGGCTCATCAACTCATTAGAGCGCTTGGTTGCAGCGTATAATGATACCGGATGATCCGCCCGGTCAGTCTCCAAAAATGGCAGGTCGGTTCTGCCGCCATAAACTGAACTTGAAGACGCATAAATCATGTGCTCCAGCCCATCAAGATTACGGGCAATTTCAAGCAGGTTGATGTGGCCAGCAAGATTTGAACGCATGTAAGCACGGGGATTTTCAAGCGAGTATCGAACGCCTGCCTGAGCAGCAAGATGGATTATCTTGCGGACCGGCTTTTCCTTGAGGAACCCTTCGAGTTGAATTTCGTCAGCGATATCAACTTCACCAAATTCGAATGCCTCTTCATTTCCAAGATGCTGAAGGCGAGCACGCTTTAGATCGGGTGTATAATAATCATTTAAATCATCAATACCGATGACACTTTCTCCCTTGGCCAGCAACGCACGACAAACGTGATAGCCAATGAAGCCGGCAGCGCCGGTTACAAGATAGGTCATCGCAGAATTCCCAATTCTCAAACTTGTCCGCAGCAACTTTTTTTTGCGGTGCTGGGACATTCTCCAACCGCTGATAACAACGTTTGGATGAAGTGTAAAACCGGGATATTACTTCAATTGCAGGAAAGAAATTGCGGAAGCTGCTTTTCCACCCCGATACCCCCATCGAGACAAGCAGCCTCCGCTTGTATTTACTTCAACGTGTCCAGCTCATGGCTGGTAGGATGCGTTAATCGCATTTCTTGTTATTCGGTGCTTTTCGCACTCTTTGTTTTATTCAACCGGTTTTCCGGTCATGTACCCACGCTTCTTGGTTGGCGTGTTTGTCGGCATTCGTGAAGATAAATGCCGGAAATTCTCAAATTGTTAGTGCTGAGTAATCCACTCACGGGCAGCGCGCTGTGCTTCAGCGACTTCTTCCCTGCTCATCTCAGCAGCAAGTTCCTCGCGGCGATCTTTCGCTGCATCGCTACCGCGAAATGCAGCAAGATTGAACCATTTGTGTGCCGCAATGATATCCTGGATCCCATCCCGGCCGGTTGAGTAAATCAAACCCAATTCAAACATTACGTCAGCGTTGCCGCTGGATGCCATATCCGCAAAGTCTGCCGTACCCATTTCGTATCGTGCCATTGTTCTTCCCCTTATTTGCGCCCCGCTATCAGTCGGGATCTATTTATTGTCTCGTTGCCTCAAATTTTGTGATGCCGGCTTGGTTCCGGTCTTGTTATTCGATGGATGCAATTTGACGGACACGACTAAAACTGGAGTTAAAAACAATGCTTAACCGAAACAAAATGAAACAAAAACGATCGGTAAAATTCAGAATTGATTCACTTAAAGAATCTCGTGTTTTCAATAAGTTACTCATAATTTCTTCAAAATCTGATTCAACGATCTCAAGCTTTCTGTAACCATTACTGACATTGGGATTTTCAAAATCGCAAAAATTTCGAAACAAATGAAATTAATCTTGCTTCAATTGCGCCCGTTCACTTTGGGCAATTGGCAACTGCAAGGTGCATTCACACACCAATGCTGAACAGGGATTATTAAGGGAGACGCGGGACGCTGTTTAGCCTTATAATTTTTCCAGCCTACTGAGCTCGCTGACCAAACAGCACTTGCTGTGCATCCTTGTCATCAGCGATATTCAATTGTTGTCGCTTTTCAATTCCAATTTCGAGACCGCGCGCAACTGCGGGACGCGCGCTCATCCTTTCAAACCAGGCCTTCAGATTCGGAAACTCCTCCAGGTCCTGCCCTTGCCGCTCATAACTAGACACCCACCCAACAGAGGCAATATCGGCGATTGAATATTCCCCTGCCAAAAAGTCACGACCGGCAAGCCGTTTGTTCATTACACCATAAAGCCGGTTCACTTCGTTCGTGTATCGATCCATTGCATAATTGATTTTTTCTGGCGCATAGATACGAAAATGATGTGCCTGGCCCGCCATTGGCCCGAGCCCGCCCATCTGCCACATCAGCCATTCATCAACTTCAACGCGCTGTCGCTCATCGGTTGGATAAAACTGCCCTGATTTTCTGCCGAGATATTGAAGGATTGCACCAGACTCAAAGACTGAGATCGGATTTCCATCGGGACCCTCTGGATCAACAATCGCAGGCATGCGGTTATTTGGAGCAATTTTTAAAAACTCAGGTTCAAATTGCTCACCCTTGCCGATATCGACGTAAGTAATCTCATAGGGAACCGACAATTCCTCCAGCATGATGGTGATTTTCCATCCATTGGGCGTTGGCCAATAATAAAGCTCAATCGGTTTTTCCTGCTGCATGAATTGGTGTTCCTGTTTTTGGACCTGACAGACAAACAATCTAGAGCCGAAATTCAAAAGTGCAAATTGTGTTGGTCTGAATGCAGGATGAACAGAACGGCAAGCATCGGTTCACAAGCAACCCTGTATCCTCCCGCGCAAGGAGGCAACAATGCATATTGATATTTTCCATCGCTCATATTTCGTGATTGTTCTGATTTTTGTGACCCTTGGGGTGTGGATTGCACAGGAAATGCAAAGTGGGTATGCCGGGCCAAAATATGAACCCAACGCACCTTCCCCGGCGCGACCCTTCCAAGGATAGTATGTAGCGCCTATATTGTCGGCATGAAAACATTCAAACCAAGCGAAACCTCCGACGCTCCGATTTCAATTCCGGAGCATGTTGAATTCACAGAATTTTCAGATCCGGTCCAGGCTGTAGCGCGGCTTATCGAACTATACGAGATCGCAACCGCTTTCTTGCAGAATAATTTTGCAGCTGTTTTAAAAAACCCCAAACAGGAAGCTCGGTTTCGCGCGTTTTATCCTGAAATTCAGATTACAACGACGAGCTTTGCGAAAATCGATTCCAGGCTCTCCTTTGGACATGTTAGCGAGCCTGGTACCTATTCAACAACTGTAACGAGACCGGATCACTATAAAAGCTACCTCGAAACCCAGCTTCACCTTTTGATGGAAAATTACGGTGTGGGCGTTCGAATTGGCACCTCACAAATACCAATCCCGCTGCATTTTGCATTTCCTGAAGGCGCACATGTGGAAGCATCGATTGACAACAATACCGAGCGACCGCTTCGAGAC
Organism: Hyphomicrobiales bacterium; assembly: GCA_021775415.1. Lineage (GTDB taxonomy): Bacteria > Pseudomonadota > Alphaproteobacteria > Rhizobiales > Rhizobiaceae > JAALLB01. Next base: position 222,819 of record JAJFHV010000010.1, read on the forward strand.
ATGTTCGATGCACCAAATCTTTCCCAAACAGATGACAGCATCGTAAATGGCGAATACGAGGGAACGCCGGGTAATCCGAAACCCCTGGCGCCCTTTAATGCGCCCCGAATTGACTACTCCCTGCATCGGCTGGCCCACTACACGGGCACCAGCCCAGAGCATTTCCAAAACTATGTGCTGTTCACAAACTACCAAGTGTATGTTGATCGCTTCATTGAGTTTGCCAATGAAGCGCTTTCCAACAATTCAAATGGCTATGTTGAGTTTGTCGAGCCAGGCAACAAAATTACAAGTGCAGATGCTGTAAAGGCATCCAAAACAGGCATCACAAAAGCACTTCTCTCCAAACTACCACAAATGCCTGCCTATCATCTGAAAACCAGTGATGGCTGTGGCATTACCCTGATCAATATTGGTGTGGGTCCATCTAACGCAAAAACCATCACAGATCATGTGGCAGTACTGAGGCCTCACACTTGGTTGATGCTTGGACATTGTGCGGGTCTACGAAATTCTCAATCACTCGGCGACTATGTATTGGCACACGGTTATCTCAGGGAAGACCATGTGCTGGACAGGGATTTGCCGGTCTGGATTCCAATCCCGCCACTTGCTGAAGTGCAAATTGCACTTGAGGATGCGGTAGAGGAAGTCACAGGCATGTCCGGGTACGACCTCAAAAACATCATGCGGACTGGAACCGTGGCAACCATCGACAACCGAAACTGGGAGCTGCGCGACCAAAGTGGCCCGGTGCAAAGGCTTTCGCAGTCAAGGGCAATTGCACTCGATATGGAATCAGCAACCATTGCTGCAAACGGTTTCCGCTTTCGGGTACCCTACGGCACATTGTTGTGCGTTTCCGACAAACCATTACATGGTGAACTCAAACTCCCGGGTATGGCTAGCGAGTTTTACCAAACCCAGGTGCACAGACATTTGTTGATCGGCATCAAGGCTCTTGAGAAGGTTCGCGCCATGCCTACGGAGCGACTGCACTCAAGAAAGCTCCGGGCATTCGACGAGACCGCATTTCAGTGAGGCTGGTTGTCTGGAACTGCGCCATGGCATTTCATCGCAAGGTGGATGCAGTTTTAGACCTCAATCCAGACATTGCCGTCATCTCAGAATGTGCAAAACCTGAAATCCTCCTTGAACGTGGCGCAAATGCCTGGATGGAAGGAGACCCTGTCTGGATCGGTAAAAACCCGAACAAGGGTCTCGGAGTGTTCGCTTTCAACGACTATAGCGCGAGCCTCGCCGAACCATGGCATCCCTATCTTGCTCATATTGCACCCGTGCAAATTCAGGGGCCTACTGAATTCAACATTCTAGCCGTCTGGGCGCAGAACATGAGCGGTGGTACCTATCGCAAGGGACAATCAGGGCCGCTCAGGCGAGCGCTCAGCGCATACCGCGATTTCCTGACCAACCGACCAACAATTGTGGCCGGGGATTTCAACAATAATATTTTCTGGGACAAACCCGGTTGGCGAATGAACCACCAGACGGTTGTGGACAAGCTTTCTGAACTTGGCCTGGTAAGCGCCTATCACGAGTCGATGCGCGAAGCGCAGGGCGCTGAAACTGTCCCGACCCACTACTGGCGCGACCGCAAGAAAGACGGCCCGACCTATCATATTGACTATGCATTTGTACCAACGACTTGGATGTGGATGTTGAAACAGTTTGAACTTGGTACATTTGAGGATTGGTGTGGCAATGGCTTTAGCGATCATGTTCCGTTAATTCTGGATATCGATGTTTAGCAATTCACGTTTTTGAATTGATTCATCGGGTTACCTGCCTATCATCCAGGGCAACTAACACGAGGGGCGTTCAGTGGGGGATATACACGTAGATTTTCGAGGCAAGAGAATACTCTTGTTGGGATTTGGCAGCATTGCAGCAACTGTCCTACCGATGATTTTGAAGCATATCCGTCTTTCTCCAGATCAAATACTGATCCTCTCCGATGATGATCGTTACAGCGATGTGCGGAACGACATCGGCGTGGAACATGTTCATGGGCACCTGACACCTGACAACCACATCGAAACTTTGTCGTCTCTCGTTGACGCGGGCGACTGCATTGTCAATCTGACAGGAGGTGTATCCGCCCGGGACCTTGTCCGGTTCTGCCTTGAAAGTGGAATTGATTATATCGACACCAGCAATGAACGCTGGGAGCACGGTGCCGTCTACAACGATTCAGCGGATTTTGCCCAACAATGGAATCAGCTGATCTCTGAGCGCGACAGTCTACCCAAATCAGCGACCGCTCTGGTGAGCCACGGGGCCAATCCCGGACTGGTAAGCCATTTTGCAAAACAAGCGATTGAGAACATTGCAATCGCAGAAGGTCTTATCAACTCCAATTCCGGCGATGAACCTGATTGGCCCACCCTTGCGCAAGCCCTGAATGTTCAAGCTCTCCATATTTCCGAACGTGACACGCAAGTCCCACGCGAACGTTCGAAACCCGGCGAATTCTTCAACACGTGGTCAATCGAAGGACTAATCGAGGAATCCCATTCCAATCCCTGCTTTGCCTGGGGAACGCATGAAGCACCCTACTCTCCTGCAGTGTTACGAACGGATCCCATCTGCGTTGTTGCTACATTGCCTGGAGAGGCAAAAGATTGTGCGATCCGCAGTTGGCTACCTGGTCACCGAGAATTCGAGGCCGCTATAATTCCGCACGAAGAAGCTTTCAGCATCGCTGAACTGTTTTCGTCGCCCGCCACATCCACAGGACAGTGCTACCAACCGACTGTCATGTTTGCATATCGTCCTTGCGATGAGGCATTTGAGGCACTCCACGATCCGAACACAAATCCGCTTGGACAAGACAACCACGTGATAATTGCAGAGGTTGAAAGCGGGGTTGATGAACTGGGCATCCTGGTTTTACGAGAAAACAGCAAAGAAGTTTACTGGTACGGTTCGACGCTCGATATTCACGAAGCCCGTGACCTGGTTCCTCTTTCCAACGCAACCTCACTACAAGTGGCTGCCGGGGTGTTGGGAGGACTGGTGTGGGTGCTGGAAAACCCGAGACAGGGTCTCGTGGCAGCAGAAGACGCCGATCATCATCGCGTGCTTGAGGTTGCAAAACCCTATCTCGGTAGGCTGAAAGGCGTTAGCGACACCTGGGAGAATGCCCCAACAATCTGGAATACAGCCGATCTTCTCCAAACCAAATAAGCGTCAACTGCATTCACGAACAATAGGCGGGCGCGCGGTGATCAGCATTTACATGTTCGGATAAACCGGTCCTTCCCCGCCTTGAGGCGTGGTCCAGTTGATGTTCTGGTTCGGGTCTTTGATGTCGCAAGTTTTGCAGTGAACACAGTTTTGACCGTTGATTACAAAGGTCGCGTCAGATGCATTTGCTTCTTCACCCAACGGAATCGCATCACCCTTGCCGTCCACCCACTCGTAAACGCCGGCAGGGCAATAACGCGTTGAAGGTCCGGCAAACTGATGCAACTCAGAGGCTTTCTGCAGATCAAGATCTGCTACCTTCAAATGGGTTGGCTGGTTTTCTTCGTGGTTGGTGTTTGAAAGAAACACCGAAGACAGGCGATCAAATGTCAACTTGCCATCCGGCTTTGGATAATCAATCGGAGTATGATTTGCCGCAGGCTCCAAAGCTTCATAATCAGCCTTACCATGTTTCATGGTTCCGAATGGAGACCAGCCGCCAAACAGGGTCGCGCACCACATGTCGATGCCACCCAGCATAATCCCCAGCGGCGTACCATATTTTGTCCAGAGTGGCTTGGCGTTGCGAACTTTCTTGAGATCCTTGCCAATTTCGCTATCGCGCCATGCTTCAGTGTATGCCTCAAGCACGTCGTTTGAGCGACCAGCTGAAAGCGCCTCCACGACATGTTCAGCCGCCATGATCCCGGAAAGCATCGCATTGTGCGAGCCCTTGATCCGCGGAACGTTGACGAGCCCGGCAGCACACCCAAGCAAAGCACCACCCGGGAAAGCCATTTTCGGAACGCTCTGCCAACCACCTTCGGTGATTGCCCGCGAGCCATAGCTGATCCGTTTTGCTCCCTCAAATAAATCGGAGATTGCCGGATGCGTTTTGAAGCGCTGGAATTCCTGGAATGGCGAAAGGTAAGGATTTTTGTAATTTAGGTGGAGAACAAACCCGACCACAATCTGGTTGTCTTCCAAATGATAAAGGAATGAACCACCACCGGTGGATTTGTCCAATGGCCAACCGAACGAGTGCTGAACCAGGCCTTGCTTGTGCTTGGACGGGTCTACTTCCCACAGCTCTTTCAAACCGATACCAAATTTTGGCGGTTCGCAATCTTTTGCAAGGTCGTACTTTGCTATCAGTTGTTTCGACAAGGAGCCGCGTGCGCCCTCGCCGAACAAGACATATTTACCGTGAAGCTCCATGCCGCGTTCGAACATTGGGCCAGGTTCGCCATCCTTTTGAATGCCCATGTCGCCGGTTGCTACACCTTTGACACGACCCTCGTCGTCATAAATCAACTCTGCTGCTGCAAAACCTGGATAGATTTCAACGTCAAGGCTTTCCGCCTTTTCAGCAAGCCAACGACAAACGTTACCCAGTGACACGATGTAATTGCCATGATTGTTCATCAATGGCGGCATGCCAAAGTTCGGCAGGCGGAATTTCCCACCCTTGGTCAGGAAGTAGAATATGTCGTCCTTGACCGGTGTTTTAAACGGATGGCCTTCTTCATCACGCCAATCTGGAAAAAGCTTGTCGACGGCGATTGGATCAACCACGGCACCTGACAGAATATGGGCGCCAACTTCCGGCCCCTTTTCCAGCACAACAACGTTGAGGTCAGCATCAAGTTGTTTCAGCTTGATTGCAGCGGCAAGGCCGGATGGGCCGGCGCCAACAATCACAACATCGAACTCCATGCTTTCACGTTCTGGAACCGTGTTTTCCTCAGGCATACCAATCTCCATATTCCATCCAGCCGGGAATTTTCTTCCCGCATTTTGCAGCCGAAATACCCCAATTGCGGAACTCTGTCACGCAATGATCCACAGGCCTGTATTTTTTGAGGCAAAATGGCCTCTGGAGGCGACACTTTCTTTGCGCAAAAGAGCTGGCAAGGATAGACTCACAATATGGAAAATGTCCGTGAAATTCTCAATTGGTATATAGACGCCGGAGTCGACCTGGCGCTGGAAGACCATCCGGTTGATCGTTTCACCGAGATAACGCCAACTCCTGTCAAACGAACGACTGAATTACCAAAACAGTCACTTGAACGGACTGATGTCGCTCCTGAACCACAACGCCCCCTTTCGAGTGAGCCCCGCTCCCAAGCGACGCTTCCCGATGGTGCAGCGATCAAGACCGCTCAAGAGCTTGCTGCATCTGCCAATGACATTGAAGCACTGCGCAATGCGATGTCACAGTTCGAGGGATGCAATTTGAGACTTACCGCGAAAACGCTCGTATTTGCAGATGGCAATCCGGAAGCGCAGATCATGTTTGTTGGTGAAGCGCCGGGTCGCGATGAAGACTTACAGGGGCTGCCATTTGTCGGGCGATCCGGCCAATTGCTAGATCGAATTCTGTCTGCGATCGGTCTAAATCGTGAAACTGCCTATATTTCCAACGTTATTCCCTGGCGCCCACCGGGTAACCGTCCACCTACTCCACAAGAAACTGAAATCTGCCGACCTTTCATTGAGCGGCATATTGAACTTGTTAATCCCAAAGTTCTTGTGATGTTGGGAGGGTCATCGGCCAAGACACTATTAAAAACCACTGATGGTATTATGCGGTTGCGAGGCAAGTGGTGTGAATATTCTACCGGCAATATCAAGACCCAGGCCATGCCCACCCTGCACCCGGCCTACCTGCTGCGGCAGCCAGCACACAAAAAACTCGCGTGGCAAGACTTTTTGAAGATAAGCCAAAGCCTAAAAAAATCTAACTAACGGTCATAATTTGGTTTGTATTTTCATCGTTTTGGGTGAAAGAGAATAATTGAAGCGCAATGTGCTGCACATTGAATCCCAAACCGGATTTACAAACCCCATGTTTAGACAAATTCTACCGATCCTGACGCTGTTCGTGAGCTCCGCCTTTTTAATGGCTGGCAGTGGCATGCAGGCCATACTGCTGCCGGTTCGCGGCCAGCTTGAGGGTTTTACCACTTCTCAAATTGGCCTCATCGGTGGGGGATGGGCCATTGGATTTACCATTGGGTGTATTGCGGTTCCGCATCTGGTGCGACGCGTAGGACATGTAAGAACATTTAGTGCGTTGGCGGCATTACTTGCCACGACGGTTCTTCTGAATGGCCTTGTTATTGAAGCCTACACCTGGATTGTGCTGCGAGCATTGGCTGGTTTCTGCCTGTCGGGCAGCTACATGATCATCGAAAGCTGGCTTAACGAGAAGATCTCAAACGAAACACGCGGCGCAATTTTCTCGGTCTACATGATCATTTCGCAAGGCGCCTACATGATCGGCCAATACATTTTGGTAATGGCCGATCCTGCGCGCGAAACGCTCTTCATGATTGCTGCAATACTTTATGCACTGGCGATTGTTCCCACGGCACTATCGAAGGCGCAATCGCCGGCACCACTTAATCAGCCCAGGATTGACTTTAAAGGGCTTTATAAAAACTCCCCGGCATCTGTTGTCGGCGCAGTAACTGCCGGCGTAATTGCCGGTGCATTTCAGAGCTTTGCGCCGGTTTTCGGTGTACAAAATAATATGACCAGCGCAGGTATCGCCAATATGATGGTGCTGGTCATGATTGGTGCAATCCTCTTTCAATACCCGCTCGGCAAGCTGTCCGATCGCATGGATCGTCGCTATGTGATGGTTGGGTTAAGTCTGACCGGGGCACTCTCATGCTTTCTGATTGCTGGTTACCAGGTAAACGGTGCATCCCCTGGCCTTCCATTCTTCGGTTTGATGGTACTGCTTGGCGGGTTCATCTATCCAATTTACGGATTGGTGATGGCCCATGCCAATGACTACGCCGATTCAGAAGACTTTGTTAAAACCGCTTCCGGCATGCTGGTCCTGTATGGCGGCGGGAATGTGATCGGCCCGTTGGTCACGGGGCCAATCATGGAGCGATTTGGAACCAATTCCCTGTTTCAGGTGATCGGCGTCGCTCATTTTATTCTGGCCATTTACATCACCTACAGGATGCTCGCCCGGGCACGACCGGATGATTTGGAAACCATGGACTTCCAGACTTTGTCGGTTGGTCAAACAACGGAAACATTCAGCCTCGATCCACGTTCAGATGTAGAAACCTATATGGCTGATGAAGAGCATAACTAACCTCGCGCCGACAAAAATGCCCTAATTGAAATCTTTGACCATGGATCGAGATGTCGAGCAGCGGCTTGATAGCTTTCGACGATTTTCCTGGATAAAGAATCTCTTTCTGCAAGCGTTTGCATCACGTCAATTGTAGCGACTTTTGCAGCATCAATAATCTCGTCAGGATATTCCTGAATTGTGACGCCTTCCTGCGTGACGAGTTTTTCAAGGGCGGCTGCGTTTTGCCATTCTGCTTCTCCGAGCGAATAGATGTTTTCTGCGGCACAACAGGTTTCTACAATCGACTTCAAATCTGCAGGCAAGGCCTCTATTGCCGCAAGTGAGACCAGCGCTTCGCCCGTCCCATTTGGTTCATGAAATCCTGGCGAGTAATAGTTCGTTGCCGCCTTGTGGAAGCCCATTGCGGAATCTGATGCAGGACCCAAAAACTCTGTTGCATCAATCACACCACTCTTGAGATTTATGAATATCTCGCCCGGGGCAAGGGAAACAGGCACAGCACCAAGTCGAGACATAACTGCGCCACCAAGGCCGGGCATGCGGATTTTTAGTCCCTTCAAATCGTCCAATCCCTGTAGCGGCTTCTTGTACCACCCACCCATCTGGTAACCAGTATTGCCAGCCATGAATGGTTTAACGCCTGCGGGCGCATACAGTTCGTCCCATAACGCCTGACCGCCACCATGATTTACCCAGGTAATGTGCTCAATTGGGGTTAGACCGAAGGGTCCTGCAGTAAACAGGGGTGCCGCCGAAAATTTGCCCGCCCAAAACAATGGAGCCGTGTGTGCCATTTCCGCTGTTCCATTAGCAACGGCGGAAAAAGTTTCCAGCGCGGGTACGATTTCTCCAGCCGCATATAATTTTACATTCAACCGCCCGCCGGAGAGAGCGGTAATTCTATCCGCCAGGCGTTGGGCTGTAATGCCCGGTCCGGGCAGGTTCTTCGGCCAGGAAGTAACCATGCGCCACTCAATTGTTGATTGTGCCAGTGCAGGAGCGGCAAGAATCGGCATACTTACAGATGCAGCAAGAAGACCTAGCGCCTGACGCCTTGTGGTATTGTGTTTCTTTGACTGTGACATCCTAACTTCTCCATAACTCGTGAAAATGGTGAACTGGTCCGGAACCTCTCCCGACCTGCAATTCTGTAGATTTAACAAGCGCACCCGTAAGCCAGGACTTTGCTTTGTCGACGGCTTCGTTCAATTCCAATCCATGTGCCAGATTGGCAGCGATCGTGGATGAAAGGGAGCAGCCGGTACCGTGAGTGTTTTTCGTATCAATGCGTCTGGTTCGAAACCACTGATGTCCATTTTTGAACGCCAATAGGTCAGCACACTGATTACCGTCACCATGACCGCCTTTGACCAAAACGGCTTTAGCCCCAAATTTGATCAGGGCCTCGGCTTGGGCACTCATTTCATCCTCGGATGCAGCAACCCTTGTGTCTGTCAGTTTGGCGGCCTCATGCAAGTTTGGCGTTACCAAATCTGCCAGTGGCATCAGTACTGAACGCACCGCGCCTACCGCATCTTCCTGCAGCAACGGATCACCCGTGGTCGTCACCATGACGGGGTCGAGTACGATATTTTTGGCATTGTGTTTTTGAAGTCCGGCGGCGACTGCCTGAATAACGCCGACTTGGGAGAGCATGCCAATTTTCACTGAATCGATCGCAATATCTGTAAACACTGCATCCAATTGCTGTGTGATGAACTCGATTGGAACATCATGAATTGCAGTAACACCAAGCGTGTTTTGGGCAGTAAGAGCCGTTAGCACCGATACTCCATAAACCCGATTTGCAGAAAAACTTTTCAGATCAGCCTGAATACCGGCTCCACCCCCAGAATCAGAACCTGCAATAGTGAGTGCGATTGGAATTTTTTTCATTTTGACCCACCTGCACGCGTGTATTCCAAATTCAATCTTTCACGAATTTGATCGGTGCGCAGATCATGCAACGCGTCAAGAAAAGCCGAATGAAAACTCCCCGGCCCTGCAGATTTTTGCGCAGCAATTTCGCCAGCGATAGAAAACCATGCCAGTGCTGCAAGACATGCCACTTCTGCAGAATTGGACCGGGCCGCCAAAGCGGCCATCAAGGCACCCAAAGCGCAACCGGTACCAATGAGTTTCGCCATCATTGGATCACCATTGCTGATAAGAATCTCGCCGCCGGAGGTGATAATCCGATCCACTGGACCAGTAATAACTGCGCATTTTTGAGGGCCGTTCTCCAGCGCAAGTGCGAGTGCTTCCTCAACATTTGCCTTAACCGTGAGTGTATGGTCTGCGATCACGGCCTTGGCAAAATTGCATCGCAGTACCGATATATGCGCCATAACCGGGTCCAGAATAACCGGCCGCTTCTTTTTGGTCGCAACTACGACGCTTCGCAAAATAGCCTCAATACGCGCCGCATCAAGCGTGCCCAGGTTGATGTGCAGCGCATCGGCTTTGGTAGTGAAAATTTCTACCTCATCCGGATTGATGGTCATTGAAGGTGAAGCGCCGCAGGCGAGTAGCACATTTGCGGTGAAACCCTGCGTTACAGTATTGGAAATAGAATGCACTTTTGCACCGTCGCGCCTGAGGCTGACGATAGATTCCAATGCTTCTTCCAGTATTTGTAGACTATGTTTCATGGCCCATTCCCTACGCCGGCACGATCCGGATCAGGTTCAAAGAGTTAGCGTCACGCCTCTCAGCCTGTTCTTCGACAGGCACCTCTATGAGTTCAACTTTGAATAAGCGTTTGAGGCGGTTGGCGCAAGAGTATCTAGGTAAACTTTTTTAATTGAGCGCCCAGCACCAATTGCTGTTGCCGGATGAACCTGCGATGTTGGCGACTCGGAGCCCACCTCAATGCCACTCAAATCTACCGTCGAAAAATTTCATCAACTACCCGATAATGCCAAAGGCGGCTTGGTGCTGATGGTGGCAGCTATTGGGTTCTCACTCATGACATTGCTGATAAAGGTCGCTGGCCAAAGTTTACACGTCACGCAAATCCTGCTCACTCGTCAGGCGATTATGGCCGCCATTGTGTCCCCGACAATTATAACAAATTTCCCCGGTGTTTTGAGAACGTCGCGCCCGGGATTGCAGGCTCTGCGGGTAGCGCTGGCCATGATTGCAATGCTGCTGGGATTTAGTGCTGTTATCCATATGCCACTTGCAGATGTTACCGCGATTGGATTTGCGAAGAGCTTTTTCATAACCATCTTCGCGATTTTCGTCTTGAAAGAAGAAATTGGCGTACGGCGATGGGCTGCAGTCATTGTCGGATTTATAGGTGTTTTAATCATCCTTCGTCCAGGAACAGAGGCATTTACCTATTACGGAATTTACGCGCTGATTGCTGCCGCCTGCGTGGGGACAGTGCTGGTTCTGATCCGGTTGATGGCACGTACCGACAAGCCAGCAACCATACTTGCCTACCAAGCTCTTGGCGTTGGATTTTTAATGGCGTTTCCGGGTATCTGGTTCTGGCAGGCGCCAACTTATGAAGAATGGTTGTTACTTGCCGCTATCGGTTTGGTTTCGTACGGCTCCCAACTGGCTAATATTTACTCTTACAAATGGGGAGAGGCGTCTGTGATGGCTTCGCTCGACTATGTAAGACTTGTCTATGCAATCCTGCTGGGATTCCTGTTTTTTGGCAATCTCCCAGATATGTGGACATGGATTGGTGCAACCATCATCATCTTGGCTTCACTCTATACAATCCGCCGTGAGGCCCAAAGAAAACAGGTTCTGGTTCGCACTCCAGAAGGCCGTGGCAACACGCCATGATCAGTTTTTGCGAAAATTCAAATAGGCTCGCAACAAGCCTTCAGTAGAAGAATTATTTGCTGCAGTGGTATCGCCTATAACCAACACAGGCTCAATTTTATCAGCTAATTCCTTGCCGAGCTCCACGCCCCACTGGTCAAAAGAGTTGACGTTCCAGATTACCCCTTGGACAAACGCTTTGTGTTCGTAGAGTGCCATGAGCATCCCGAGCGTTCTTGGATTCAATTCTTCATACACAAATGTGTTGCTGGGCCGGTTCCCTTCAAACACTTTATGTGGCGCAAGCTCACACGCTTTCTTCTCATCCATACCCGCCGAAATCAGTTCGGAAACCACTTCTTCTTTTGATTTTCCACGCATCAATGCTTCGGACTGCGCAAAGCAATTCGCTGCCAGTGTAGATCGATGCTTGTCCAGATCATCGTTAGCACCGGACGCCAACAGGAAATCACAGGGTATGAAATCCGTACCCTGGTGCAGAAGTTGGTAGAATGCATGCTGGCCGTCTGTACCCGGTTCGCCAAAAATGACAGGTGCAGTTGAGTATTCGATTATGGAACCATCAAGGTCCACAGACTTACCGTTGGATTCCATGTCCAATTGCTGCAACCAGGTTCGGAATCCGTCCATTCGATGATCGTAGGGTAAAACCGCATGTGCCGAGCAACCCCAAGCGTTGCGATACCAAATACCCAGGACAGCCATAATGACCGGGATATTCTTGTCCAAGGGAGCATCGCAAAAATGCCGGTCGACAGATGCAGCCCCTTCCAGCATGGCATCAAAATTGCGGGAGCCAATGGCAATCATCAAAGACAAGCCGATTGCTGACCAAATGGAATAACGTCCCCCCACCCAATCCCAGAATGCAAAGCAGCGTTCATCAGCAATCCCAAAAGCGCCGGTTGCTTCAAGATTGGATGAGAGCGCCACGAAATGATCGCCGATCTGATCTTTTGCAACTGTGGCCTCCACCCATTCACGGGCAAAATTCGCATTCATCATGGTCTCTGCTGTTGCGAAGGATTTTGATGCAATTACGAAAAGAGTTGTCTCGGGCTTCAAGCCGGACAAGGTTGTGAGCAGGTCTGCGCTATCCACATTCGAAACAAAATGCACCTTCGGCCCATCCCGGAATTTGCCGAGCGCCTCGCAGGCCATTGCAGGACCTGCATGCGATCCCCCAATTCCAATGTTCACAACATCAGTTACCTTGCCACCGGTGACTTGGTAGCCACCGCTGCGAACCGCATCCGAGAAGTCGCGCATCTGTTGAAGTACTTGCTCAACTGCGTCTGAAATTAAAAGCCCGTCAACATTGACTGCCTTATCAACACTTCCTCGCAATGCCACATGAAGGGCCGCACGCCGCTCGCTCCGGTTGATTTTCTCACCGGCGAACATCGCACCACGCTTTTGTTCAACGCCAAGATTTGCCGCCATATCCAACAATGCATTCATCGCATCTTGATCAATCCGGTTCTTGGAATAATCAAACACCAGCGTATCGAGGCATAGCGAATATTTCAAAAACCGGTCTGAATCGGCTTCATACATTGCCCGCATATGCTTGTCCGCAAGCCGCGCTTCGTGCGTCTTCAATATCTTCAGGTGATCCTGAAATGTTTTGGCCGGCATGGACAATCCCAATAACTAACGGGGCCTGTTTGGAAACCTCGTCATTTTGCACTAAATCAAACAACTAACGTAATGGATTCGCACAATTGCGAAAACACTTCATCAAGGAAACTCATAATGCGCGCCAGTCAAGGCCAGGCAGTCCACCTGAAAAATTACCGAGAGCCAGATTACACTGCATTGAAGGTTGATCTCGACATTAATCTTCATCCAACTGCGACGCGTGTCACAGCACGAATATTGTTTCAACGGCACAAAGATACTGCCACAAACCGGCCGATAGTGTTGGATGGTGATGAACTTAAACTGGTTTCCGTTTCCATTGAGGGAAGAGAGCTGGATAACGCTTCATATCTCAGCGATGCCTACTCACTGACGCTGCAAAAAATTCCCAAAAAGCGAAAATTTGAAGTTGAGATTGTTACCGAAATTGACCCGACAGCCAATACGAAACTGATGGGATTGTTTCGCTCAGGTGGCAATTACTGCACCCAGTGTGAGCCAGAAGGGTTTCGACGTATCACGTATTTCACCGATCGACCGGACGTGCTGGCGGTATACACAACCAGAATGGAGGCTGACCGCAAAGAAGCACCAATTCTGCTTGGTAATGGTAATTTAGTGAAAAAGGGAAGCGCCGGGCGTGGCCGTCATTATGCGATCTGGCATGACCCGCATCCAAAACCCAGCTATCTGTTTGCCTTGGTCGGGGGCGATCTTGGCTCCATTCATCGCAAATTCAAGACGGTTTCCGGGAAGCCAGTGAAACTCGGCATCTATGTCCAGAAGGGCAAGGAAACCAGCAGCGAATATGCGCTGGATGCGCTGGTGCGTTCAATGCGTTGGGATGAGCAGGTTTTCGGTTGTGAATATGATCTTGATGTTTTCAACATCGTCGCAATTCCCGATTTCAACATGGGTGCGATGGAGAACAAGGGTCTCAACATTTTCAACGACAAGTACGTGCTGGCCGACCCGCAATCGGCAACGGATGCAGACTACGAAAACATCGAGGCAATCATCGCACATGAGTATTTTCACAACTGGACCGGCAACCGGATTACCTGTCGTGACTGGTTTCAGCTGTGTCTGAAAGAAGGACTAACTGTATATCGCGACCAGGAGTTTTCGTCTGATCAGCGTTCGAGAGCTGTCAAACGGATCGACGATGTACGCCGTTTGAAAGCCCATCAATTTCCAGAGGATGCCGGGCCGCTTGCTCATCCGGTACGCCCGGAAAGCTATCGCGAGATCAATAATTTTTACACGACAACCGTCTACGAGAAAGGTGCAGAGCTTGTTCGCATGATCGCGACAATCCTTGGGAAAACGAAATTTCGCAAGGGAATGACACTTTATCTCAAACGGCATGATGGTGACGCGGCAACAATTGAAGATTTTGTTGCCTGTTTTCAACAGGCTGGAAAGATAGATCTTTCACAATTTGCCTTATGGTACTCTCAGGCCGGGACACCAGCCCTGAGCATCTCAGCCAGTTATGACAAGCCCAAGGTCCGGATGACAGTTGAGGTTGAACAAGCAGTTCCTGCAACTCCTGGCCAACACCGAAAACAACCCATGCATATCCCACAAAAAATCGCCTTGATTGGCGCGGGCGGTGAGGAAATCAACGCTTCTTCAATTAGTGGGGCGGAAACTCGTAACGGTGTTTTTCATCTCACCAAGCGAAAACATAAGTTGCAATTTGAAGGTGTAGACCAACGTGCGGTTCTCAGCATGAACCGCGGCTTCACAGCACCAATTGAAATTGATTATCGGCAATCCCCTACCGACCTTGCGTTCCTGGCAACCTATGAAAGCGATCCCTACAACCAGTGGCAAGCCTATCAGGATTACGCTACCCGATTGTTGATATCCGCATCCCGGGCAATTCAATCCGGAAAGCCATTGGAATTCGATCAGCGGTTTCTCGATACGACGCTGGAACTGGCAACAAATGAAAAGCTTGAGCCGGCATTCCGCGCATCAATCCTTACCCTTCCCGGCGAAGGTGACCTCGCCCAAACGATCAGCAAAAATGTCAATCCAGAGGCAATTCATAATGCCCGAGCCAGTCTACAGGCATCGATAGGAAATCTTCTGGAGCCCAATCGGAGAGCCTTGATTTCATCCCTGAAAACATCTGGTCCCTATGATCCATGTGCAGAAGATGCCGGAAAGCGAAGCCTCAAGAATTTGCTTCTTGCTTTGGCAGTTATAGGTGGATCATCGGAGGCAGGAGACGAAATCATCAACCAGTTTGCCAAGGCACGGAACATGACGGACCGTTTTGCGGCCTTGCAAATAATCATTCACAATCATTCATCCGCTTCCGAGCGCAAACGTGTGGTCGAAGCGTTCTACAAGCGTTACAGTAAAAATCATCTCGTGTTGGACAAGTGGTTCAGTGTGCAGGCAACCCGTCCCGGTGCTGGAACTGCCAAGACGGTACGCAAGTTGACACGACATGCAGATTTCAGTCTCACCAATCCTAATCGGGTCAGGTCTTTGATCGGCACATTCGCAGTCGCCAATCCAAGTGGATTTAATGACGTCTCTGGCGAAGGTTACCAGCTGGTTGTCGAAACTATTGCAAAACTTGATCGTATTAACCCGCAGGTGGCAGCAAGGATGCTCACGTCGTTCAGATCGTTCCGATCCCTGGAACCAGAGCGCCGGAAGCTGGCAGAGAACACGCTGAAGGATTTGAAGAAGCTCCCGGAGCTTTCCCGTGATGTGCAGGATATACTCAGCCGCACACTTGGCTAGCGCCAATTCAATCCGGTTTTCCAACTGTAATTAGTTGTGGATAATCCATCAAAACAGGATTGCAAAAAAGATTCCACAAGGGCTGGACAAGGCGAATCACGTCGATTCAAATGGAAGTGATTCGGTTGTGCGGCGTTACCGGGTCTTGAAATCAAAAAAAGGAGGCCTGCGATGGCCCTAGCGGACGCACGTCCTGTGCGAGCCCGTAATGGATTCCTGGCGTTGAAAGGTGACCGGACAACGACAATCGTTGCCGGTTATGCCCGCCAGCTAAGCCATCCTGCCTATGAGCGCCTTTTAAAATCTGAAACATTTCTTCGTCGCCTCGTACCGGTGCTCATCGTCCTGTTTCTTGCAGTAGCAGCGACCGCCCGCTGGATGTCTCTTCAGACCCAATCCGAATTCATCAGAACACAGGTCGATGCGGAGCTACATTTCATTGCGGAACTGGTGGACGAAAAATTCAGCAGATCAGAAATCGCACCGAACCAGCCCGGTACTGCAATGAATTTGCAAAACCTGCTGTCGGATTCCGTTCCCTCACGCTATGTCACCGGTAATCGCCGTGTGATGCTTTCCAACAAAGCGGGCGAAATTGTCGCCAGCGTGCCCCACATGCCGGACCTTCACAATGAAAGCATTGAATCAGTTCTGGGGGATGTGTTGCTGCTTACAACATTCGGCAAGCGAGCGGAAAGTCGCACAATTACCACTGCGTCGGGTGACGAAGCATTAGCAGTTCACCGGATTCTTGACGCCCCGCTTGGGGGCATCACGATCGTCCAGCCAACCACGGCACTTTACGAAAACTGGCGGAAAACAGCGTCTCTCAATGTTACACTGTTCGTTGGAACCTCAAGCATTTTATTGGTTATTCTTTATGCCTATTTTGCACAAAGTGCGCGGGCCCGCGAAGCCGATGGCATTTATGGTGAAGTCCAGAACCGGTTTGATACAGCGCTAATGCGCGGCAAGTGCGGCTTGTGGGACTGGGATTTGTCACGTGGCCAGATTTACTGGTCCAAGTCCATGTTCAAACTGCTCGGGATGAAACCGCGCGACGAGATTATCGGTTTTGCAGAAATTGCCGGCCTTGCCCATCCTGAGGATGTAGATCTTTATGAACTCGCCAGCCAGGCGGTTGCGGAAAGACAACCCCACGTAGAGCAGGTATTCCGCATGCGTCATGCCGATGAACATTGGGTCTGGATCAGAATTAAGGTGGAATTTGTCGGCGCGCTAACTGGTAAACCCCGACTGATTGGCATCGCAGAAGACATTAGTGAACAACATAACATCCAGCAAGAAACACAACGCAAGGATTTGCGCTTGCGGGAGGCAATCGAAAATCTTCCAGAAGCGTTTGTATTGTGGGATCCATCAAAACAGCTGGTGATGTGCAACTCCAAATACCAACAGCTTCATGGGTTGGAAGCAAAATCCATAGAGCCTGGCATGAGCTATGACAATGTGATGAACCTCGCCAAATCTCCGGAGGTGACAAGCCAGCTTGTCAGGGGCCTGGACCATGATGAGGGCGCACGAACGCTGGAAGCGAAACTTGGAGATGGTCGTTGGCTGCAAATAAACGAACGCCGCACCAAAGATGGTGGGTTCGTATCAGTTGGCACCGACATCACGGCGATCAAGTTACATGAAACAAAACTGATTGATTCCGAAAAACGTCTGATGGCCAGTGTTTCTGATCTGCAAAAATCCCGCCAGAAACTCAAGGAACAAGCCAGGCAGATGGAAGAACTGGCAGAAAATTACTCGAAGGAAAAAAACCGGGCGGAAGCTGCCAACCAAACCAAGTCCGAGTTCCTCGCCAATATCTCCCATGAATTAAGAACGCCGCTCAACGCGATCATCGGATTTTCCGAGATCATGAATGAAGGCCTTTTTGGGCCACTCGGTTCAGACAAATATACCGAATACACCCGCGATATTCATGAGAGCGGAAATTATCTACTGGGCATGATCAATGATGTTCTGGACATGTCAAAAATTGAGGCAGGACGCGTTGCAATCGATCCGGAAGGTTTCAACCTGAGTGCGATGATTGAAGAAACATTGCGTATTATTGCCCACCAGTCTGAGGACAGAAATATCGAGATATGCGAAACTGTTTCACCCCATATAGAGCTGGAAGCCGACCGTCGGGCAATCAAACAAGTTCTCATCAACTTGTTGTCGAATGCCGTGAAATTCAGCAATGATGGTGGCCGCATTCACATTCGCGCCAGACAACGCAAGGAATGCGTTACCATCAGCATAGAAGACAATGGCATCGGTATTTCCCGCCAGGATTTGCGCAAACTGGGCCGACCCTTTGAGCAGGTGCAGAACCAGTTCACAAAGAGCCACAAAGGCTCCGGACTAGGCCTGGCAATTTCCAGATCATTAACGGAACTGCATGGTGGTGCGATGAAAATCCGTTCCACCAAAGGTAACGGTACCATCGTTTCCCTGCGTCTACCGCTCAAATTCGCGAAATGTACAGATCAGAAGGCATCGCCAAAAAAGGCGGCGAAGGCCTGACAAGTTTACCCTGCCAACTGCACCCCGGATCATTTTGATCCGGGGTTTTTTTTGACTTGATTTAGTCGTCAGAGTTTTTTGAATCGTCGTCAGAATTCTGCCAACGCTTCCAATGCCTGTCACCGTGAGGCTTACGGGTACGACGAATTTCTGCCATTTCGACAGCACCATCATCATTCCAGTCTGCAAGTGCATAAAACTTGCGGAGACGATTTTCGACCTCCTGATTGGCAAGTTTTCCATCCTCGTTGATATCAAGCTGCTTGAAGATGCGATCGGCTATCTTTCCCGAATGCCGTTTTACGCGAGAAAACCCGTCGATTGCTTCGATAGCGCCAACTATTTCAGCCTTGGAGATTTCGCCATTTGCATTCTGGTCGGCATGGTCAAACTTGAGTTTAACCGCGGCAAGAACCTCTTCAATACTGAGGGTCAGATCACCGTTGGCGTCTGCCCTGTCCATTAGTGCCTGGGGTGAGATGAGGCGCCGCATTTCGCGGTGCTCCTGATACCCCTGACCGGCAAAGGCCAAACTTCCGGCAACAAGCGCAAATGTGGTTCCGGCAATCGCAATTTTTGTGCTACGTTTCATTGTTCTTTCCTTTAGCTGTGGTCGCCGTCATTGTTGCCTTCTTGCCCAGATTCCCTTCTGCCTGGACAGGTGGCAGAATTTTGTTGAACAGACCCCGAATTTCCTCCTGTGTACGCATCAGATGAGCGGCACAGGACTTCAAGTCGGGTAGGTCCATGCTCTCGCGCAAAGTTTTCACGAAACCGGACGGTGCAACATCGATGTCGCCGTCCGGGCCGAGGCAAATGCGCTGAATTTGCAATACTCCACAATACAGGTCGAAGGCGGAGAGGATTTTTTCGCGAGCCACAATTTCGATATCTTCCGCGCTGGAACTGGAAATTGCGTTCCTGATCGATGTCGCATCGTTATCTGCGGGGCCATTTTTCAAGGTAAGCCATTGGGCAATAAATTCGATATCAATCAGACCACCTTTGGTATTTTTTACATCCCAGGGACCTGAACCCGCTTTTTCTTTTTCAATTCGCAAGCGCATATCACGAATTTCTTTGCCGAGATTCGGATTTTCACTGGCGTGAGAAAGCAATTCGCTGATTTTTGCACCAATTTCACTACAGAACACAGCATCGCCGGCAACGGGTCGTGCGCGAGTGAGCGCCTGAGACTCCCATACCCAAGCTTCTTCCCCCTGGTATTTGATGAACCCATCAACATGCGTTGCTAGTGGGCCAGCCTTGCCGGAAGGTCGCAGGCGGAAGTCCAGTTCGTAAATAAGCCCTTCTGCAGTTGGCGCGCTCATTGCCGTAATCAATCGCTGGGTAAGGCGAATAAAATACTGAGAAGTAGCAAGTGGCTTTTCGCCGTCAGAATACTCGGCATCCGCGTCATGATCATACAGGAATATCAAGTCCAGATCCGAGGTGGCGGTGAGTTCCCGACTTCCAAGCCGCCCCATGGCCAGGATGCAAATCCTTCCGCCTGGTATTTTACCGTGCCTGCTTTCAAACTCTGATTGCACAAGCGGCAGAAGAGAGGAGATCATGACTTCCGCAAGTTCGGAAAAAGCCTCCCCGGTCTGATGCGTAGTCAACGTCCCGCCAAAGTAGCGAATTCCGATCAGGAATTTATGCTCAGAGAAGAACCGCCGTGCCTGATCCAACGCAGATTCATAACCCACAGCGCGTTCAAGATCAGCATCGAGGAGAGGACCAAGGATCTCTTTGGTCGCCAACGTATTCATAAATTGGGGATCAAGCAGTCCATCAAAAATGTGGGGCTTTCGTGCAATCGCATCTGCCAATCTTGGTGCAGCACCCAGGATACGCGCCAACAGGCTTGTAAGAGCTTTATTGGAACTAAGGATTGCGAAGAGCTGAATGCCCGCAGGCAGGCCGGAAACAAACTGACTAAAAGCAAACATTGCCTCGTCTGGATTCCCCGATTTTGCGAATTCTTTCAGCAAATGGGGAGCAAGCTCTGTGAGCAATTCCCGGGCCTGCGCTGATTGCAGTGCTGGAACACGACCGTAATGCCACCCCTTTACGATCTTTATTATTTCCGAAGCGCGCTGGTATCCCAATGCAGAAAGCGTTTCGACCGTACCGGGATCTTCATCATCCCCAGTAAATACCAGATTGCCCTTAATGGTAGAAAGTTCGGGAGCCGCCTCAAAAAGTTCCGCATATCGACCTTCAACTTGCTTAAGCACTTTTGTCAGTTGCTTTGAAAAACTGGCGACACTCGTGTCCCCCATCAAAAAAGCGATTCGTTTCAAGTCTTTATCGTTATCGGGTAAAGTATGAGTTTGTTCGTCAGACACCATTTGCAGCCGATGCTCAAGATTGCGCAAATACCAGTAGGCATCGCTCAATTCATCCACGACTTTGGGTGAAATCCAATCCTGTTCTGATAATCGCTTCAGCGCTTCAATAGTGCGGCGCTCACGCAGTTTCTCATTTCTACCGCCGGCGATGAGTTGCTGGGTTTGGGCGAAAAATTCAATTTCGCGAATTCCACCGCGACCAAGTTTAACGTTGTGTCCTTTGACTGCAATTTCACCATGACCCTTGTGTGCATGGATTTGGCGCTTGATGGAATGCACATCCTGGATCGCAGCAAAATCGAGATATTTACGCCAAACAAACGGAGAAAGCTCCTTCAGGCATCCGGCCCCCGCTTCCAGATCACCGGCAACCGGCCGGGCTTTGATCAGTGCTGCCCGTTCCCAATTTTGTCCCTGCCCTTCGTAGTAATTGAGCGCTGCGCCAAGGGGCATCACGGGAGGCGTAGATGATGGATCGGGACGCAGGCGCAAATCCATGCGGAATACGTATCCATCGCCAGTGCGTTCCTGCATCATTTTTACAAGCTGTTTGGCCATCCGGCCCAAAAGAGTCACCGGATCATCCGTGTGCAAAGTTATCGGCGCGCGCTCATCAAACAATAATATAAGATCAATATCACTTGAGTAATTGAGTTCGCGTGCACCATGTTTTCCCATACCAAGGACAATCAGTCCCGATTGATATTGGGGAGCGGTAGAATCCACCAGCGCAAGTTTCCCGCCCTTTTCCTGTGTCAGCAAAATGAAGTCCAAGCATGCAGACAGCGCTGCATCGGCAAAATCTGAAAGGGCGGCTGTTACAGTTTTCCCTGACCACCACCCCCCCAAATCAGCAAGCGCGCACAGTAGTGCTGTCTTTCGCTTCAATTTGCGAAGCCGCGACATTAGTTCAGCCACATCCTCCAGTCGCAATCCAAGCGAAACGCACTCCTCTTGAATGGTCTGCTTTGTTTCTTCGAAGCTCCGGCTTGCAATATCAGCAAACATATCCGGATCAATCGAAGCACAGTCTCTTAAAAATGGTGACAGGTTGAACACGGCACCAAGGAATGCAGGCATACCTGGAGCATTATTCAGCTTTTTCGGCAGCTTGTTGTTGCCACTCCGTGACAGCTTTTCGGAGAGCTCGGCATATTCGGCCTTCGCCTTCGTTTCATCTAGCGGATTTAGAATGCGTGGTGAGGTTTCAAAGAACTGACACTTGCTCATGACATCATTCCGCCGCCGGATTGAGCGAATTTTCAGCAACCGGGAAATCCAGTTCTACGCAAAGCCCGGGATTGTTGTCCTTCAATTCCAATCTGCCACCATGCAATTTAGTAATCGCATTGACCAGACTTAGACCAAGACCGTTTCCGCTTTGGCTGCGACTTTCTTCTAGCCGTGCAAATCTCTCGAGTACTTTTTCCCGGTCCTTTGCTGCAATTCCTGACCCGGTGTCGCAAACGCTAATTGTTATCACCTGATTGCCAAGTTCAATTCCGATCTCAATGACACCCGCATCGCCTCCTCCACCGTATTTCAGGGCATTGTCAATCAGGTTGGAAATGGCTTGAGAAATCAGTTCACGACTACCATTGATTTCAACCTTGGCGGCGCCTTCAATACCTACAAGCTTGAGGTTGAGCTCAATACCGCGCTCTTCTGAAACTGGGGAGTAGAGTTCATGCGCGTCGCGAAGAATTGTCACCAAATCAATTTTTGAAAACCGGGCAACACTTGCCCCGGATTCCACTCTCGAAATCATCAACAGCGCATCGAAGGTCTTCACGATCTGATCGCAGTCCGAGATGATTTCCTCAAGCGCGTCTTCCCTGGCATCGGGGTCACTGGACAAGCCAAGTGCCTGATCTGCCTTGTTGCGCAAGCGGGTGATGGGTGTTTTCAAATCATGGGCGATATTATCCGACATCTGCTTCAACCCATCATCAAGGCCAGCGATGCGATCCAGCATGGTATTGAGATTTTCAGACAGCCGATCAAATTCATCACCAGCACCGGTAACCGGCAAACGTTCGTCGCGGTCACCAGCCATGATCCTGCTTGATGAACGCGATACCTGATCGATACGGCGCAAAGCCCTTTTGCCAACAAGTAGCCAGGTCAAAAGCCCGAGCAGGATCATGCTGGCCAACACAATCAGGAACGCCCGGCGCACAACTTTGCGAAATCCTTCATGCTCACCAATATCCCGGCCCACCAAAACCCGCATACCATTTGGAATCTCAAGTACCCGCGCGACCGCGCGGTGACCGCGTCCTGCCGGATCACCATATCTGGAATAGCTAAACGGTTTCCCGGTCCAGCCAATTCGGTTCATGACACCACTTTCCAGTTGCGGCACGTTACCAGCAATAATACGACCAGAGGGATCGGCAACAATGTAGAGGTTTGCTCCGGGCGCTCTGGCGCGGCGATCCAGGGTTCGGATAAGTGAGTTAATCCCGCTGCCACGGTATATTTTTGCGAGGCTCATAACCTCCTCATCGATCGAGTTTTCATACTGCTTGCGCAACACGTTTACGGTACCGGCAGTCATATAGCCAACCACACCGATCGCGAGAATACCGAAAATTATTGTGTAGATGATCGACAGCCGAACCGCAGTTACCCTGAACAATGAGCGGACTGAAACCATGCGCTTAACCCGGATCACAGAGTTTGTAACCGGCGCCCCGCACGGTTTGCAGCATGGGATCATCAAAGTCCTTGTCAATCTTGGCTCGCAGCCTTGAGACATGAACATCAATGACGTTGGTCTGGGGATCAAAGTGATAATCCCACACTTTTTCGAGTAGCATTGTTCGGGTCACCACCCGATCGGCATTTTTCATCAAGTATTCCAGCAATCGATATTCGCGCGGCTGTAACAGAATATTCTGCCCTGCTCGCTTCACCGTGTGGGAAAGCCGGTCAAGCTCAAGCTCCCCAACCTTGATAGTGGTTTCCTGCTCATCGCCGCGAACTCGCCGTCCCAGAACCTCCACCCGGGCAAGAAGCTCGGAAAATGCATAGGGTTTGGTCAGATAATCATCACCCCCGGATCTGAGCCCCTCGACGCGATCGTCGACCTCACCCAATGCGGACAAGATCAAGGCAGGGGTACCGTCTCCGGCGTCACGAAGTTTTTTCAGAATTGATAGCCCATCCAATTTTGGCAGCATCCGGTCGACGACCAGAACATCATATTCACCTGTGCTGGCAAGATGGTGACCGTTCTCACCATCCCCGGCATGGGTTGGATTGTGACCGGCCTCCGAAAATGCCTTTATCAGGAAAGAAGCCGCCTCGATGTCATCTTCAATTATTAGAATCTGCATCCGCTGATCCTACATGTTCAATATTGGTGATAAAAGAAAAAGAACGGCGACGGGTTTGAAGGGGATAAACCCGTCGCCTGATTGCAATCCGCGATGAAGGCGACCGTTTGAGATGCGGAAAGCAAATTGCAAAGCCTAGCCCTGGTCGACAGGTATAGGAACAAACAGAGTGTTATCGTTCCGCTTGATGTGGAACAGCGCCGACTTTCGGCCAAGATCGACAACCTCATCGACTGCTTTCTTCAAAGCCATCGGATCAGAAACATCCTCGCCGTTAACCGCAACAATTACATCGCCTGGACGAACGCCTTTTTGTTCAGCGCTGCTACCCGGTTCCACATCACGAACCAACACTCCTTGACCATCACTCAGGCTTTCAATCTGAAGGCCAAGTTTGGAAAGGCTTTGTGGTTTGACACTTTGTCGGCTTGCTTTAGTGGCAGGAGCTTCAAGCTTGCCAAGCTTCACCTCCATGTTTTCAGATGCTCCATCACGCCATACCTCAAGTGTGACTGTGGTTTCAGGGTCGTACGAACCAATGGTTCGGGCCAATTCCCGAGGGCCCTTGATTTTTTTCCCATCGACAGCCGCGATGATGTCGCCGGACACGATACCGGCATCATCTGCGGGGCTTCCTTCCTGTGGTGAGGTGACAATTGCACCTTCCGAGAATTCCAGGCCCAGGGATTCAGCGATATCAGGGGTTACAGGTTGAATTTGAACACCCAGCCACCCGCGAACAACGTTACCATTGTCAATCAGGTCATTTACTATTTCGCTGGCAGTCGAGGCTGGAATGGCAAACGCAATGCCGACATTACCTCCTGATGGTGAGAAGATAGCGGTGTTAATACCGACCACTTCACCCTGGAGATTGAATGCCGGGCCACCCGAATTACCCTTGTTAACAGCAGCATCGATTTGAATGAAATCATCGTATCTGTTGGCACCAATCTCTCGGCCATGAGCTGAGACAATACCAGCCGTAACGGTACCGCCCAGTCCGAAAGGATTGCCGACGGCCACCACCCATTCGCCAATACGCGGCCTGTCGTTACCAAAATCAACATAGGTAAACTTGTCGTTTGCCTCTACTTTCAACACGGCTAGGTCGGTACGGGCATCGGCTCCCACCAAAGATGCTTCATGCTCACTTCCATCATCCAGAACAACGATGAATTTGGAGCCGTTTTCGATGACGTGGTGATTGGTTACGACATAGCCGTCTTCAGACACAAAAAACCCTGAACCTTGGGATTGACCGGGACCACGTGGCTTTCCATTTCGGGGGCCGCGCTTAAATTCACCACCGCGATTTTGAAATTTTCGAAAAAATTCCTCTAACCCAAATCCGTCTTCAGGTGAGGAACGCCTGTCGAAATTGTATTCGCCATTGTCCGTGGCCGGGTGAATATCAGCTTCAACACGGACACTTACAACTGCGGGAGAAACGGCCTCAACCACATCCGCGAAGCTGAACGCAACAGGGGCTTCAACTTTTACTGCATCGGCCAGTGACGGTGTCACAGAAAGAATGCCCGAGCTGCCGACACCATAACCGACCACCCCAATTGCAAGGGCGGAGGCGAGCAGGATTTTTCGGAAGGGTTTTAAAACGTTGGATTGAGAGGAGGTATTCATCGATATTCCCTTGTATTGGCTATGTAACCGGCAACCAGCACATTGTTGTGCGAAGCCATTGGAGCCAATATGGGGAACTCAAAATTACATTTGTATGTCCGACGAATTAAACTTTTGTAATGAAAGCAATTAATCCGCGTAGTCGGTGACAATCTTCGCACCGCTCTCAAGTGTACGATGCACCGGGCATTTATCGGCAATTTCCAGCAATTTTTGCCTTATTGTCTCGTCTTCGACGCCATCAATGGTGATCTTGCGCTCGAAAACATCAATCTTCCCGCCCTTTCCACGCTCTTCTTCTGAGCACTCCATGCAATCAGCGGCATGAATTTTATCGTGCGATACGCCGACCGAAATACGCCCGATGTCGAGTTTTTTGAAATCTGCATACATTCGAATTGTCATGGAGGTACACGCACCTAAAGAAGCTGAAAGATAATCATAGGGTGTGGGACCGGAATCAAGGCCGCCAACCGAGAGAGGCTCGTCTGCAATTAAACGGTGCGATCCTGTAACAACAGTGTTTTGAAATTTTCCCATCCCGGTTTCTGAAACCAGTGTTTCTCCGCCAATCTCTTCATCGTCCCCCATAGCAGCAGATGCGAGATAACGAGCACTCCAGGCACCGATAATATTTGCAGCAAACACTGCATCTTCTTCACTGCTTACCAAATGGTCTGCCTTGTCCAAAGATACGAAGCTCTTGGGATGTTTTGCTGTTAGAAATATCTGCTGGGCGTTCTCAATCCCCACGGTCTGATCAACTGGTGAATGTAAAACGAGGATGGGTTTTTTCAGCTTGGCGACGCGCTCCAGCACATCATTTGCCTGGAGATCTTCCAAAAACTGTTTGCGAATGGAGAATTCACGACCCCCCAAATTTACCAAAGCCTCCCCAGCCTCACCGATTTCATCAATTTTTGCGCCAAAGTTGTGGACTACGTGATCTGCTTCTGCCGGGGCACCAATGGTCGCGACCGCGGCTATTTCCGGAATATCGCCAGCAACGGACAGCACAGCTGCACCACCGAGCGAGTGTCCGATTAACAAGCTGGGGGCTGCAAAATTCTCTCGAAGATAATTAGCGGCGACAATCAGGTCCTCGCGATTTGAAGAAAAATTTGTCGACGCAAAATCACCGCCGCTTTTACCAAGACCGGTAAAATCAAACCGCAGGACAGCAATGCCAAGTTTGGAAAGTTCGCCTGAGATTCGCCGTGTGGCATGAAGCTCTTTCGAGCAGGTAAAACAGTGGGCAAATATTGCGTAGGCCCGAACTGTACCCGCAGGAAGATCAAGGCGGGCAGAGAGCTTTGCCCCCTGGCTGCCTTCAAAGTCTACACGTTGTGTTGTTGAATTCATTACATCCTCCCGCAGGCTGGAATAGCCATAATCCGCTCGTTATCAATATCGTAAAGTGCTCAATCACTTTCATCCAGAATTTTCGTGAGCAATTTGTGTTCGCGCTTGCTTAGATGCTTTGGCTCAGTTGTCACCCCTTTGTTGGAGCGGAACAAAATTGCAGCGGCACAAACCCCAATCAGCAGAACAATTGCAGGCAGGAGCCAAAGAACAACCGTTTGGCCGCCAAACCTTGGCTTTAAAAGCACGAACTCACCATATCTTGCGACGAGATGATCCAGGATCAGAGTGTCTGTTAGACCTTCGGTGAGCTTTTCTCGGATCAGCACCCTCAAATCCTTTGCCAAAGGTGCATTGGAATCGTCGATGGACTGGTTTTGACAAACTAGACACCGGACTTGAGCGGAAAGAGCTCGGGCGCGGTTTTCCAATTGGACATCGGCAAGTATTTCGTCCGGCTCAACAGACCAAGCTGTATTTGGCGATACAAGGAGCGCCATCAGGATCAAAAATGTTGCTGTCAACTTACTGAGCATTGGCAAACCGTCGCTTTGCACGTGAGGATTTTGGCGCACCAACTCTCAATCGCCGGTCCGAAAGCGACAGTAACCCACCGAACGCCATGATGACCGGACCAAACCAAATCAACAAAACCAATGGCTTCCACCAGACGCGAAGAACTGCCGCCCCATTTGCGCTGGTTTCACCAGGAGAAAGATAAAGCTGTGAAAACCAGAAGGATTTGATTGCTGCTTCTGTGGTTGAAGACTGTCTTGCTGTGTAGAACCGTTTTGCGGGTTCAAGACGTGTAACCAATGCACCACCGCGGCGGACCGAAATCAGAACCGCCTCCTCAACAAAATTTGGACCGTTTCTGGTCTGCAACCCATCGTGGCTGAGTTGAAACCCTGCGACATCCATCGTTTCGCCCTTGGCGAGTTTTTTATTGTGCTCTTCTCCAAATGCAGTTGCACCGACAATCCCAAGGACCATCACACCAATTCCGAAGTGGGCGAAAGCGGTCCCCCAGGTTGATCTTGGCAATCCTGCAAGCCTGGCAAAGCGATTGTTCCATGAAGTTCCCGGCTGGCCTGACCTTTGAACAAGCTCAAACAATGAACCGCACATAACCCAGAATGCCAAACCAATTCCAAGCGAGGCCAACACAGGTCCATCTTCAGTAACAGCCAGTGTGACCACCACTGCCAATAGAGCCAGCCCGGCAGCAAAATACAATCTGCTCAATGCCGGCAGCAAATCGCTGCGCTTCCAGGAAAGCAGCGGGCCTATTGGCATTGCCATGAGCAAGGGGATCATCAACGGCCCAAAGGTCAAATTGAAATAAGGTGCCCCTACCGAGATTTTCGCGCCATTAATTGCCTCCAGCAACAATGGATAAAGTGTGCCTACGAACACCGTTGCGGTAGCAGTTGTTAAAAAGAGGTTGTTGAAGACCAACGCGCCTTCGCGAGACAAAGGCTGGAACAACCCCCCAGGCTGCAGCCGGTTGGCCCGCCACGCAAACAGGGTGAGTGAACCTCCGATGAACATAACGAGGATCGCCAATATGAATACTCCGCGTGTCGGATCACTGGCGAAGCTATGCACGGATGTAAGCACACCTGAGCGCACGAGGAATGTTCCAAGGAGTGAAAGGGAAAAGGTGAGAAGTGCCAGTAGAATTGTCCAGATTTTCAGGGCATCTCTTTTTTCCATGACAAGTGCTGAATGGATCAACGCCGTCCCAACCAGCCATGGCATGAAGGATGCATTTTCAACCGGGTCCCAAAACCACCAACCACCCCAGCCCAATTCATAGTAAGCCCAGTACGACCCCATGGCGATGCCGACTGTCAGGCACATCCAGGCAAGTAGCGCCCAAGGTCTGACAAAGCGCGCCCAAGCCGCATCGATGCGACCGCTGATCATCGCGGCGACGGCAAACGAAAACGTCAATGAAAAGCCGACGTAACCGAGGTATAACAACGGTGGATGGATCGCCAATCCTATGTCCTGAAGCACCGGGTTTAGGTCCCTACCTTCCAGTGGAACCGGGGCCAAGCGCGCAAACGGGTTGGATGTCGTCAGGACAAACAACAGGAATACGGATAAAATCCAGCCCTGCACACACAATACGAGAGTTTTAAGGCTGGCAGGAAGATTTCGTGCGAACGCGGCCAGCAATGCGGAAAAAAAAGCCAGTATCAACACCCACAACAGCATTGAGCCTTCATGATTTCCCCAAACGCCCGTGAATTTAAACAACATGGGCTTCAGTGAATGAGAATTCTGCCAAACATTGATCAACGAAAAATCTGACGAGACATATGCATTTGTCAGCGTCCCAAATGAAAACAGGATTGCAAGAAATGAGGTGATTGCCGCGGCACTTGCGGTCGCCATCAAACCAGCGTCATTATATCTAACCCCCAACAAAGGCAGCGTTGATTGCACCAAGCCAAGTGCCAGAGCGAGAACCAGTGAATAATGTCCAAGTTCAGCAATCATTGGGCTGTTTCACCCCCTTGCCACACGTCCTTTTTCTTTAGGAGTTCCTGGAGTTCTTTCGGGATGTAATTTTCATCATGCTTGGCAAGAACCTTGTCAGCATCAAAATGCCCATCGACATGCAGCGCACCTTCGGCGATCACCCCCTGCCCCTCGCGAAACAAGTCAGGCAGTATCCCGACAAACTCGACTGGCAGTACATTGTCGCCATCCGTCACCGAGAACGAGACATTTGCCCCTTCTGCTGAAACACTTCCTGCCTCAACAACGCCACCAATTCGAACACGTTGACCGGGGGAAGCTTTTTTGTGGACGATGATATCGGTTGGAAAGTGAAAGAAAACAATCTCATCACGAAGTGCCGTGGCAACGAGTGCGGCTGCAAAAAGCAGGACAAGCCCTATCCCGCCAATGCCCATCAATCTCTTCTGCTTTCGGGTCATTTCAAGTCAGCCTCAATTTTCTCCAACTTCTGAATAAATGTGATGTTATCTGAAAAATGGCTCCTGGCTTTCACGATTGCGCTTCGTGCTTCATCCTTGCGACCAAGTACCAGATAGGAACGGATCAGTCGTTCCCACCCGATGATATCATTCGGATCATCATCCAGCCGACCAGCCAACGAAGCAACCATTTGATTGATCATTTCGTTGCGATCTGCTGCATTCATTTCCTGGGCTTGTGAAACAGCGTCTTCGCTCAGCTCCGGTGTGCGGGACAGCAATGCTGCGCCGCTCAATTTGGAAATTTTGCTCTTGAGATTTGGCAGCCAGGGTTCGTCACCGGACGCATGATCAACTATTAACTGCCAGGTAGTTACCGCTTTTTCGATATCGCCATTCTGTTCGCTGGCAAGACCGGAATAATATCCTGCCTGAATGTGCTCCGGTTTAATTCCAAGCACCTCATCGAACATGGTCAGGGCTTCTTTGGTAACGGTACCACTTGCCTGAACCACCAAAGCTTCCCCAAGCGCTGAGAGCAGATCTGGTTCGCGGTCAGAATATTGCAGCGCGTTGCGGTAGGCGGTCACCGCGTCATCTGCCCTTCCCAACCTCAGATAGATAGGCGCTATCAAGACCCAACCTTTAACATCGGACGGGTTTGCTGCAAGGCGAGCTTCTGCGATCTCAAGAACATCTGCAATAGACTGTATTGAGGGATCAGAAGCAGTTTCCTGAGCGGCCCTCAGTGTTTGGGGGAAATAGGCTCCGACAGACACATAAAATCCGAATGAAAATAATGGAACGAACAGGAGGGAACAGCAAAGAATAGCAGAGCGGGTTTTTGAATTCAGGCCTACTGTTGGCTCCGGCAGGTCACTTTCAAGCCGGATGAGCTTTCTGGCTTCCTCCGCCGTTGCTGCTTCCATAGCTTCGGCATCAAGTCGCCCCACCTTCAGATCTTGCTCAATTTCGGCAAGCCGTGCCTTGTAAAACACACGATCATGCCCGGAACCGGCAATTGCTGATGTCGACGGTTTTTCCGTGTAAAAATACAATACCATCACGGCGAGTGTCGCCATGGCCAATATAATAATCCAAAAGCTCATTTGGGTTACATAGCGTCTATGATCATCAAAAAAAAGAAGATTAAGCTAATGGTGTCCAGGTACCGTCCGCGTTACGACATGCTGTTCCCGTCGCAGTTTCCGGCTGACCACCAATATAAATTGTATGAGTGTAGCGACGGCAATTTGATGCGCCTACCTGATAGGGCTGTTGGGGCACTACCTCACCATAGGTTTGGCCTGTACCTTGCCACCTGACAGGAGCACCACTTCGACCAGTTTCGAGTGCATTATATTCCGCCTGAAGTGCACTTTGTCGCGACTGATAGTCGAGACGTCTTCCGATATTGCCGCCAATAACCCCTCCAGCAAGCGCGCCAAGGGCGGTTGCAGCAACCCGTCCATTACCCTTGCCAAACTGATTTCCAACAATTCCGCCAATTACAGCACCAGAAACGGTTCCGACACTTTCGTTGTTTGCCGTACACCCTGAAGCAACAATCAGGGAAATCCCGACGAGAGCAATTTTGATAGGGGCTGAAATGATCTGAATTTGCATTGTGATACCGTCGGTGAAAAATCTAAATTTCTTGTTACCCTTATGATTTTCGATCATGTCAAAATTGGGTCCTACGAAAACTTATCAATCTGCACAATTTCCAACCGCCATCATTCAGCGCGGCCGGGCAATTCGATGCTTGCCTTCAATCCACCCAGATTCGACTTGGAAAGTTTGATGGTGCCTTCGTACTCATCAACAATATCGTGAACGATGGACAATCCAAGTCCCCATCCTCTGCCTCCTTCATCAATTCTACTACCGCGCTTTTGTGCCTGGGATATTTCAGTTTGGGTCATTCCACGACCATCATCTTCGACATGAACCATTATTGACTGGTTTGAGCCGGCACCCTTTTCCGCACTGACGGTGACACGCGAGGTTGCAAATTTTGCCGCATTCTCAAGCAGATTTCCAAATATCTCCTGAAAATCGTGTTCTTCGCCCTCAAATATCAGCCTATTGGAATCAGCGACATTAGCGTCAATTTTTATGTCGGGATTGAGCTTGCCGACAACGGATGCGAGTTTTTCAAGCACGGGGACAATTTCAGTCCTTGCCAGCGCTGTTGAACGGCGTGCTGAAATTCGCGCCCGTTCGAGATAAACCTGTACTTGCCGCTGCATCTCGCCCAGTTGCTCACTAAGCAGTTTCATCTTGCCAGAGCGCGCACCGGAAAGCTCATTGTTCATTACTGCAAGCGGTGTTTTTAATGAGTGCGCAAGGTTTCCAACCTGCGTTCGGGCTCTTTCAATAATTGCATTATTCGATTTTATGAGGGCGTTGGTCTCATCAATCAAAGGCTGGATCTCATCGGGAAATTCACCCTCGATACTTTGAGACCTACCGGCTCGAATTTCTGCCAAACTGTCTGTCGCCTCGCTTAGCGGGCGCAAACCGAAGCGCACCAGAAAATAGGTTGCCAGCACTACTGACAGTGCAAATACACACAGAATGATCGCAAGCCTGCGCCCGAATTCCCTAACTTCGTTGGTGAGGTTTTCCTTGTTTGCGGTGATGCGAAAACTATAGAGATCATCGCCTTCTCCCAAAATCACCTGAGCTTCCAGACCCACCAGATTCTGGCCTGCGCTGTCCTTGAATTCGAAGGAGCGTTGAAACGTCTCATCTAAAGGAATTTCATTGGGAATGGGTATTTGCTGGTCAGATAGCGAGAGAGATGCAAGGCGAACAGTGGGCTCGCCAATTTTTTCAACTGACCAATACCAGCCGGAATCAAATCGAGCGTAGCGCGCATCGCCAAGATTAGGAAATCCGGACAAAAAACCGTTCTCATCGATTTCAACCGCACCCATCAAATTGTATGCATTGGCCGAAAGCAGCTCTTGAAATCGAGTTTCTGCGTTCTGTCGATAATCTGTCGAAATTACAAAAGCGACAACGGCAACACCAATCAACGCCACCAACGATGAAAGCAGAAAAAGTCGAACTGAAAGGGTTTTTAGCCGCAAACGCAAAATGAGTACCTACCCACCCGAACCAGGTTCCTGCAGCCGGTAACCCAACCCCCTCACGGTTTCGATCATGTCAGTCCCGAGTTTTTTTCTAAGTCGGCCGACGAACACTTCAATGGTATTGGAATCCTTGTCAAAGTCCTGATCATACATGTGCTCAGTGAGTTCGGTTCGTGAAACTACCTTTCCCGTGTGGTGCAACAGGTAGGACAGCAATCTCAACTCATGCGATGTCAATTTTATCGCCCGGTCATTGCAGGTCACTTTTGAAGTGCGGGTATCAAGCGTTACAGGCCCACAGGAGATTTCCGATGCTGCGTGACCTGCTGATCTGCGTATTAGTGCCCTCAATCTGGCAAGCACTTCTTCGATGTGAAACGGTTTGGACAGATAGTCATCGGCTCCCGCATCGATGCCAGAAACCTTGTCGCTCCATCGATCGCGGGCCGTCAGCATCAAAACCGGTGTTTTGTGGCCAGCGGCACGCCAGTTTTCGAGTACGGTTATCCCGTCCATTTTGGGGAGGCCAATGTCGAGAATTGCAGCATCATAAGGCTCGGTGTCACCGAGAAAATGCCCTTCCTCTCCATCCAACGCCTTGTCAACAACGTATCCGGCTTCGACACATGCTTCTTCAAGTTGCCGGTTTAGTTCGGGGTCATCTTCAACAATTAATATGCGCATTTGACACTCATCAAATTGGAACTGCTTTTATGGTCTGAAGCGGCGGGTTACGACTCTGGGCGGCTGACCATTTAATGGTACGACGCGTACAGTGACAATACAAACCAATCGCCCATTGGCGTTCACTTTCGAACGCACAGCAAGCAAGGTTACATTGGGTCTGTTTGCTGCCTCAATGCGCGCACGTTCGCTACACGCATCCGCAAAAGCCGGATTTGGCGCAAGAATCAAAGCGGCAAACACCGCCAATATGGATAGGCTCAACTTCATCTGCCCAAATTAACAGAAAGGCCCTGAACATAACATGAATGAAATTGTTGTTAGCTCTTAACGCTCTTTGGCATCATTGTTGCCTATCGTTGTGCATAGGCTAGTCCACACAGCGTTATGTTCAACAATCTGCAGAGCAGTGTCAGTCGTGTCTTTGGCTGACCAAGTGATTGGAAGAAAAGCTGTGCAGTACCAACTATCTTCAGTCTTTTCTTTGAAACCCGTCGTCTGGCAGCCCGTCTGAAGCAGCGCCATGATGCCCAGCATTGCGACGTGCCCTGACCGCCTTTTCAAGCTTTTCATATGCGTCCGCCTTTCGCCGGCTTGCGGATCGGTCGCGCGCTGCTTGTATTGCAGTGGAGCCCTAATTATATACTTGACGTACCAGAATCGTGACTCTACAAAATGGCCCGTCAGGTCGGTACAGAATCCAGAGAAGAAATAGAAGTCACGTCAGAGATGGTGGAGGCTGGGCTAGAAGTCCTTAAGATGTTGCCTGAAGTTTCGTCAGAGCCTCTAGGGTCTGATCGGTTGCTCGTTGAAGATATATTTCACGCAATGCTCCGCGCTTCTGATGTTCGGCGGTAGCCAGGAAGTTGCAAAATAAATGTACTAAAAACTTTCGGAGTACGAGCGTTTCCCATTCATCCTCAATTCTTTCTTCTGTGATCGGTGGAGTTTGATTGTTGGATTCTGCAAAGTTGCGCATTGGGCGAATTTCAAATTTCATTGTTTTTAAATCTGGAATTTTTACCCAATGAATTAGGTTGTTGCGAAACTGGTCAATGGGTTGAAGTAGTTGTTCGAGTCCTAACCAGAATGGCCTGAATTCGGATTGTTGAGATTGCCGAATTAGATCATCGACTAAGGCGTATCGCGACCGAGTATTTGTCATTCGCGAAAATATGGATAGTGATTTTTGGGGGTCAACACCAAGAAGGTACGTAAACAAGAAAACCAATTCTAGTTCCAGATTTGCATATTCTGTTAGATACTGGCCTTTTAGGGCATCTAAGCGGGTAACATTCACGAGGTCGGGTAATTTTGCCATGTCAGATACCACTCAAAAAGTAGATGAGAAAAAGGGCGATGAGGTTTTAGCACGGATGCTGAAATCCTCGCCCATACCCACTAACTCCTATTTTACCACATCCTCCATCGGCCAGTCGACCAGATGCTTCTCGTAGTCATCGGGATCAACATTATCGCCGGGGATTGCCCTGCCCTTCACGCTAATGCCTGCTTCATGAACCGTTTCAGTGCTGCCGGAGACCAGCGGATGCCACCAGTGCAGATCCTTGCCCTCTCCCGCCAGACGGTAGCCGCAGGTCGGTGGCAACCAGCCCAGATCGCGAACAGTTTGTGGAGTCAATTCAATGCAGTCTGAAACTTTCTTAAACCGGTTTTTGTAATCCTTGCACCGGCAAGTTTCGCAGTTGAACAATTCGCAGGCCAGATTGGTCCAGTAGATTTCTCCGGTGTCCCAGTCTTCAAGCTTGTTGAGGCAACAGCGCCCGCAACCATCGCAGAGCGATTCCCACTCATCAGGGGAGAGTTCTTCGAACGATTTGGTTTTCCAGAATGGTTCATCAGGCATGGCTCCTATCCCTTAGCCTGTGCGAATTACTTACACCAGTCATACAAACAATGTTCCACTCAACATTCAGGGCTTGAAATTTGTCAATTTACCGTTAGGTCAATTTGATGTCTCTTTCAGTTCAAACTGAAAGCAAAGTGGTGTAAACTACTTGTGTTTCGACAATTGTGGGATGAGTTCCTTTGCGTGATCCGTTTGGCAGTTCAAATAAAGACAAGGGCTGGAACAAGCTTCTGGACATCGATTCATGGATCGATTCCTCACTTTACAACATGTTTTCGGGCGCTTCCGAGAGCTGGGAATCAATCACGATATTTTTCCGCCGCTTCCGGGTAACCGGATTTCCGCGATTTCTTGTCGAAATATTTGATGAAGGCATAACGCTCGGGCTGATCGGATCAATCGTGATGCTGGCGCTGGCGCTTCCGGCATTTGAGGAAACCCAGCGGGACTGGCGCAATCAGGATGATTATTCTGTCCTGTTCCTTGACCGCTACGGCAAGGAGATTGGTCGAAGGGGTATCAGGAAGAATGATGCCGAGGAGCTGGATTCCCTGCCTGATCATTTCATCAAGGCGGTGCTGGCTACAGAAGACCGCCGGTTTTTTGATCACTGGGGCATCGATTTTCCGGGTCTCTTCCGGGCAATGACCGAAAACATCAAGGCTAACTCGGTTGTTCAAGGCGGCAGTACGATTACCCAGCAGCTTGCAAAGAACCTTTTCCTTACAAATGAGCGAACGCTGGAACGAAAAATCAAGGAAGCGTTTCTCTCGACCTGGCTGGAATTCAACATCTCGAAGAAAGAGATTCTCAAGCTCTATATTGACCGGGCCTATATGGGTGGCGGCAATTTTGGTGTGGCGGCCGCTTCGCAGTATTATTTTGAAAAAAACATCAAGGATGTGAACCTTGCGGAAGCGGCAATGCTTGCCGGTCTTTACAAGGCGCCGGGCAAATACGCGCCGCACATTAACCTGCCTGCGGCCCGTGCGCGCGCCAATGAGGTGCTTACCAACATGGTGCAAGCAGGCTTCATGACCGAGGGCCAGGTTATTGGTGCTCGTCGCGATCCCGCACAAATCGTCGAACGCCTGGATGTTGAGGGACCAAACTACTTCATGGATTGGGCCTA
Organism: Hyphomicrobiales bacterium; assembly: GCA_021775415.1. Lineage (GTDB taxonomy): Bacteria > Pseudomonadota > Alphaproteobacteria > Rhizobiales > Rhizobiaceae > JAALLB01. The sequence continues at coordinate 259,334 of JAJFHV010000010.1, forward strand.
TGATGAGGTGAGAAGAATTGCTGTGAAGTTTCCAATGCGCAATCTGGTCGTAAAATCTACAGTTGATATGGATTTGCAGCGGGCGGCGGAAGATTCAGTTGAATCCCATCTGCGCCAGTTCGGCAGCTCTTATCGGGTACGCGACGCGGCCATGGTGGTTCTTGACCATACCGGCGCGGTGCGCGCCATGGTTGGTGGACGCGACTACGCACAAAGCCAGTTTAACCGGGCTTCAAGCTCTCGCCGCCAACCCGGATCTTCATTCAAGCCCTATGTCTACTCTTCTGCCATCGAACATTTTGGATATGATGAAAACACGAAAGTGACAGACGGTCCTGTTTGCGTCGTTCGATTTGGTCGTAACTGGTGTCCACGCAACTATTCCGGCGGTCATCGCGGGCGAATAACCCTCACAATCGGATTGGTGAAATCCATCAACACCATACCCGTGAAATTATATCTCGGCCGGGACAACCTCAAACAATTGGGTGGAGACCGTCTGGTTGATACGGTTCGAAAAATGGGAATTACTTCAGATTTGGTCGTAAACCCACCGATGGTTCTGGGGGCAAACGGCCTGTCTGTTTTGGAGATGGCGAGGGGATATGGCACGTTCATGACGGGCGGCAACAAGGTAAATTCCCACGGAATATTGCAAATCTCTGATCCACTGGGAACTGTATTGTATGACGCACGTAAAGAACTTCCCAAGCCGGAGAGGGCCTTGAAAGTATCCACGGTCACCGTAATGAACAGGATTTTGGCGCAGGTTCCTGAATGGGGAACGGGCAGAAGAGCAGCTCTTGATGGCATCCGTGCCGGCGGGAAAACCGGGACCACCCAGGCTTATCGTGATGCGTGGTTTGTCGGCTTTACTGGCAACTACGTTGCTGCGGTATGGTTCGGGAATGACAATTACCAGTCCACCAACAGACTGACGGGCGGCAGGTTGCCGGCGATGACCTGGAAAAAATTCATGACATACGCGCACCAGAATATCGAACTGCGGCCGATTCCGTATATCGATAACCCATTGCCAGGAAAATCCGAAGAAGCCACAACTGCTGTTTCATCTGCCAGTGATGAATTGCAGAGGCCGCCGTCGAGACCAAAACTGCTCACCGACAATGCGGAAGAGGCATTGCGCCGAATTGAGGAAAAACTCCGCCGGGCAAAACCATTGAAACTGGCACCGGAGCTGGCTGGTACTACGGTCGGGAGTCAGGTAACTCAATGATGTTTTTTGCGTTACAGCGCTTGTAGGATTGGACAGATCTTTTGCGCCTGTTTTTCAATGTATTCATCGTAATTGTTATCGGTCTCGCTCTTGGGGGATATTCGGCCGACTATTCAATCCAGAGATCGCACGGGATCGGGGCCATCAATATTGGCCAATGGTCTGCCTGGCCATTTGTTGGTGGTTCGGAAGTTGATCCGTACACAGCCGCCAAAGTTGCTGCTGACGGAACCATCCCTCTAGGTGCTGCCGAAGGCCTCGCATTTGAGGCCGCAATCGATCAAGATGGGGATCTGCTTTCAAAAGAGTGCCGATATAATTTGACTGGGATCACACCATCAGCACGGCTTTGGACCCTGGCTGCTTATGAAAACGACGGAAGCTATGTGAAACCGGGAGAAGCCGGAATTTCGTCAAAATACTCCGGAAACATTGTGCGATTTCCTGATGGATCGTTCACGATTTCAATCAGCAACTCACCGCAGCCCGGGAACTGGTTGTCGGTTAGCGGCGAGGGAACGTTCAAACTGATCTTGAGATTGTACGACACGCCGGTTACCAGCAGTTCAGGGTTGATTGATCCAATCATGCCGACAATTCGCAGACTGGATTGTGTGTCATGAGCTGGCGTCCGGTATATCTTTTGGTATGCGGGTTAATTCTCGCGGGCATTGTTCACATTGCAATTATTTTTCTCATTCCCTTTCTAGGGTCACGAGATGCCGCACAACAAATTTCCGAGTACAGCCGAATTGGTCAATTTCAGCTAATACAAGACGGTCAGCAGGTCGGAATTTCCGATCGGGACCCATTTTTCCATCTGGCCGTGTGCCGCTATGACCTTGAGCAGAATGCGCTGATCGTAAGTGGCATGAAATCCTCAACATTCTGGTCTGCATCAGTGTTTGATGAGCGGGGCCGTGTCGTTTACAGCCTGAATGACCGGACTGCCATCAAGAACCAATTGCAGTTGATTGTGCTTAATCCCATTCAAATGGCAGATTTACGCGAACACCAGCCAGAAGATGTTGAAACCTCAATTATTGTTGAAACATTGTCTAATCGTGGTTTTGTGCTGCTTCGGGTTTTGAATCGGGACAGTTCATGGCGAGCACGAACGCGGGAATTTTTGAGTGCCGCGACCTGTGGACCCTATGAAACCCGTTGATTTTTTTAGCGCAGCGTTTCGTTCATGGATTTTGATGTGCGACGGACTTTTTCAACCGATGGGTTGTCAGTCATGAGCGAATAACGCACGCCTGAAAAAAACAGTATCTTGGCGCTAGTGTCTGACGCGTTGTCATTCACCCGCAACGCAGCGGTTTGCGATACGCGCTCAACTGGAAATCTGACTAATGCACCCATTTCAAGATCCTGCCCCAAAACAATCGAACCACAGTGGTGTGATTCTTCGACGATGAGTTGATTGAACCGGATCATGGTTAACAGCCTGTTAATTTCATATTCGTAGAAAAGTCACGAAGTGAGAGAATCACCTTCATTCACGCGAGGCAAAACACTGTGCAGGCACAAGAGCTACATCAAACATCTCAACCACCAAGGGTCTTGAGAAACACGCGAAAACCGGATCCGCTAATTGAAGCGAGCGTGCAGTTTGGAAGCAAACTCAGGCCTACCGAGAAGCAAGTGAACATCTTTAAAGAGCTGTTTTTCAATCTAATATTCAAGGCAGATGCAAGTGCGAAGAGAAAACTGTCAACGGCACTTGCCCGCAGTCACTACACGCCACGGACGATCGCAATTTTCTTTTCCATGGAGGAAATTGAAATATCTGCGCCGATGCTTTTGTTTTCACCCGTGCTGAGAGAACGAGACCTCAACGCCGTGATCGAAAAGACCACAATCTCCCATTTACGGGTGATTGCGCGTCGGACGTCCCTCGAAACTTCCACTGTCAGGAAATTACTTTCACGTGACGACGATCAGGAACTTGTACGCAAACTATTAAAAAAGAACGCCAGCCTTCAACAAAATCAGGAGGCAATTGACCTGCTCAGCCTGCCCTCTTCCGCGTTTCAGATTGAGACGCCCGAGGAAGTCGGTGCCGAACAACCAACCATCCGGACAGAAGATGATTTTGATCAACCGGAGGCGAAGCCAACACACCAGAAGCTGTTTGAGATCGCAAACATTGGAGGCCGGCTCGCCAGAAAAAGACATTCGACTGTTCAAAGTTATGTCGGTTCGTCTGAACTATTTGAAAAGCAGTTGCTCGAATGTGCTCGGAAGGGTAACCACGCCAGTTTTGCTCAAACAGTTGAAAATGCCTGCGCTCTTGATGCAAGCGCAATTGTAGACATTATTGAACGACAGGATGCCGGCATGCTGGCAAGCCTTCTGCGGGCGATGCACATCTCAAAGACTGTCAGTTGCCAAATTTTGCTCCTGCTAAACCGGGATATTGGAAGAAATGTAACGGTTTTCAGGGCGGTTAGCCAAAAATTTGATGAATTACGACGCTCCGAATGCCAGGCAATTTTTGAAAGGCTGGGGGCTCAATTTACCGATAGAGCTGCAACGCCAGCTGAACAACCTCTTGCAGAAGACTTTAACAAGGTGCTCCATAATCGACGTGACAGCATTATACCCCACCGTCAACAAACCGCTGAACTTATGTATGGAACGCTGTAAACACTATCCAATATTGAGTTCAAGTTCACCATCACCAGCTTCTGTCTCGATTATCCATAGATCAGGATCAAACTTGATTTGTCGCTCAAGATAAGCATCTATTTCCAGCCGCTCGACATTTTCCAACACTCGCTCAAATTGACGATCACCTCGATCATCAGCCATTGATTGGGGAGCAGGAGCGAATAAATCCAGAGTTCCGTTCAGATGATTGTGAACCACAAAGAGCGCGCCAGCTTCCTTGGAACCAGATCGCACCACTGAAACATAGGCTCCGCGCTCACGTTCTACACGCATGAACACCGCGAACCACATAACACTTGTCAAACGCATCGGAAATGCAACCCAATTTTCAAAGCCAACAATCAAATATTGGTAAGAACCCCAATTTGTACCAATTTTTCCAAGGTATTGTTGTCTGGCTCGCCCGTGACATTCAAGTCGAATCGCGTTTGAAATTTGCGAATAGCCCGGCGGGTTTGGGATCCCATGACACCGTCCACATTTACTTCATCAAATCCAAACTCGCTCAGTCCTTTTTGAATTTTGGCAACTATTGCAGTACTTGCAGAAGCCTGTTGTGTGGAGTCTTTCAAACCAGGTTGGCTGGCCTTCGCGACAACGGTTTTCTTCGATTTGGACACCGCAAGTGCTGATTTCAAATTGGACAGCAGGCCAAAACTTGCTTCCCCGTCAGGAAGTATACCGGCACTGTCTTGATACGCGATGATTGCTTCCCGGGTGGCTGAACCGTAAATCCCGTCAATCTTGCCACCATAATACCCAATCCCGGCAAGTGCTGATTGAACATCACGAACAATCGACGAATGAGCTGACGGCAGGGTTCTTCTGACCGGGCTCGCAGTGGGTACGGGAATGTTTTTAACACTGATTTTCTGAGTTAAAACCGGATGTGCCAACAACACCGGTTTGCTGGTTACAGGAACAGAACGTGTAAGCATCATGTCCCTCGTCTTCCACAAGGGGTCAGGATGCGAACCGGATTGTGAATAGAGTGCATTTCCCGCCACCAGTGAAAACGCCAGTCCAAAGACCAATACACCGGTTGTTGAGGATGGATTTCTGGTTAAAAACCCAATGGCAGATCTGGTGATACGGTAGGGAATTCGGGTCATGTCACTATCCAATTTTCTTTGCAAGATTGAGTGGTTGAGCCTCGGAGATGCCATCCGGTTTTCGCAGGTACACGACTTCGGTCTCCGGATTAAATGGAACAGGATTAGATAAAGCCGCCGTGATTGGAAGGGCGATGCTGATTGTGGTTCCCTGCCCTTCGACGCTGTCCACCAAAACCTCGCCATCGTGTAGTTTCACGAGGCCGTAGACGATAGACAAACCCAGACCGGTGCCTTCATGATGGCGTGTATGGCTGCCATCAGCCTGGTAAAATGTTTCACCAAGTCGTGCGACTGTACCTGGTGCCATTCCAGATCCTGTGTCGATCACCTCAAGGATAATCTTTCGTCCGTGCCTTGTGGCGCGAGAAACAACGCGGCTACCTGGTGTGGAAAATTTGATGGCGTTTGCAAGCAGGTTAAGCAGGATTTGCCGGATGGCGCACGGATCAGCGGTCATTTCGGGCAAGAGATCAGCGAATTCAACCAACAATCCAACACTTCTATCGGCAGCGATGGGTTGCATGATGTCGATGCAAGACTGGATCAGGCGTTTCAAATCGAGTGGTTCCGGGGAAACCCGGTATTTGCCGGCCTCAATTTTTGAAATGTCCAGGATACCATTCAACACTTCGAGAAGATGGCTGGCGGAATCATGTATAATATCCGCATATTGCTCCTGTTTTTCATGTGAGACAGGACCTGTTATCTTGCCCTTGAGCATCTCGGAAAACCCCATAATTGCGTTCAGCGGGGTACGCAACTCGTGACTGGTGTTTGAAAGAAAGCTGCTTTTTGCTGAATTTGCAGATTCTGCACGTTCAATTTTTTTCGCAGCAAGTTCCTTCAACTGATGTTGTTCAGAAATATCCCTGGTTAGAACCAAAACGGAAGGGAGATCTTCTTCGTCTACCTCAATAGCGAATTGGGTGCATCGCATTTCGTACCACGGCTCTTCGGAGCCAGAGAATTCCAATGCTCGCGAAATTTTCCTGAACTGGGCACTGGTCTCTTGACCACCCCATGCACACTCAGACAATGCGCGAAGAACGGCGACACGGTCTTGAACATGAATGAGCTCAAGAAAGCCAGAACCCGTCAGATCACCGGGTTCAACACCAAGAACAGATTTTGCCTTGCTGGTTACATGCAAGGTTGTTCCATCGGGTTTGTGCAGCGATGCACAGTCAGACAGGAGTTCAAATGCAGACACGTGCTGACTAACCGTGAGGTTAGTCGCACCCGCTTCGGTTTGCGAACCAGCGGCGTCACCACAAAACGTGGAGCTTAATCTGCTTATCGACTTTCTGAACGCGGTACTCAAAACTTGCCTCGCGAAATTATCGTTAGCAAATGTGGTTACACAACGTATTTAATGGAATCCTAAATCCCCGTACTTGCCCCATTTATTGGGGCCAGAAAGCCGAGAATCACCGGGGTTTTTCAATGCATGGTAAACAGTATCTTTCAATTTGTAGCGATTCCGCATTTGTGACGTGAATTCGGACAACATCGGAATTTCCATAAAAGTTTAGTCAATTGCCATTGTTTAGCTAAAATCACATTTAACAAAAATCAGTTATAGGTTTGCTCAAGGACGTATTCAAACAACAGGTAGGCCCAATGTTTCGTTTAGCCACTGCGCTATTTATCGCCGCCATGCTGCTGCCAAACTCTGATCTTGGCAATCGGACAACCATAATCGGTGCCGGTCAAGCAACTACGATTGAAGTCAGCGCACTCGATGGCCTGAGTGCTGCAAAATCGATCTATGATGATTTGAGTGGGTTTTGTGAGCGTAATCACGAAACCTGTGTGACTGGAAAAGCTCTAATCGGCCAGCTGGAAACAAAGGCTCGCGAAGGCCTTGTAATGCTTTCTGATGGACCTGCCGAAAAGCAGCCAACAAATCCTGATGAAATTTTGACGGGTTCAATCGAACAGTAAGAATCTGTTCAGGAATCCGCAATCCAGCAATTTTTCCAGTTTTTTTTGCCCTGTAACGGCCTATATAGGCATGGGACAGGAGCGTTTATGGATATTAAAGAAATCATAGAGAATTTTGAGTTCCTTGAAGACTGGGATGACCGTTACAAATATCTCATCGAACTCGGTTCCATGCTTGATGCGCTTCCAGAAGAAGACCAAACACGGGAAAACAAGGTTCAAGGATGTGTGAGCCAGGTTTGGGTTACTTCAACCAAATCAGAAGGAAGCGATCCGGTGCTTACCTTCAAGGGTGAATCGGATGCGCATATTGTGCGTGGACTGATTGCAATCGCATTTGCAGTTTTTTCCAATAAACACGCTTCTGAAATTCTTGCGTGCGACGAGAAGCTGGTTTTCGAGAAGATTGGCCTGTCCGAACACATTACGCCACAGCGATCAAACGGTTTGAGATCTTTGGTGACGCGTATCAAGGCTGACGCCCAGGCTGCAGCTTAGGTCGATAATCTGCTGCTCCCCATGCTCGTACCAGCCCCGATCTGGAGTTGTTGGTTTGCACAATTCCGTAGTGGCGCGCCAATTGTGAAAGGGCGGTTTTGAGCATAAGTTTTGCAGAGCGCGGTGGCCAACATCTTTCTCGTTCGACCAATTCAACGCCTTTCAAGAAACAACAAATATCAAGCGCAACTCCGGCAAGTTCCGGGCCGAGTGATTCGATTGCCCCGCCCACCCGATTGCGAGCATCCAGGGAAAAGTCAGACATTTCAGAGGGATCAACTCCATTTGTGCGTTTACTTCCACCAATTTCAGAGCTCCAGTTTGCCGAGATATTCGGTTGCAATTGTGCACGTTCAAAATCCCTGCGAAACCTTTCTCCGGCCTGAAATTCTTCTTCTCGTAGATAAGCCCCACCCTTGCGGGATTTTCTGAACCGCAATCTGGAAAGCGGAGACTCGGCCAAATTTATCGAAACTGTATGCCCGCCATCTGCCTGCTGGGTACGTGCAGTGCTTAATGAACGATCTGACAATCCGCGCGAAGGATCAGGATGAAGTGCAAATTTCAGATACAACAGTCCGGCATCCGAAGCCTTCATTTGGGTTTGCGTCACCACCACGTGTTTTGCAGCGATGGCCGCATCCAACACGCTCGCATCAAATCGAACGATACGGTTTTGCAAATCCAGACAGTATTTATCTGCCTGCCTGGAAAAGCTTGTGCCCGATTTTGGATATTTCGAGAGTAGCTTCAACAATCGCAGTGATTGCTTTTCTAAAGAACGCCGCACTTCCGATTTATGCATTGTTGGTATCCTTTCGCCAGGACACCGGAGCGCTCAGGCTCAACATCATGCTAACCGCTTGCTCTAATCCAGTAATCCAACCGTCGAACAATGGCTCGTCCCGCAGATCTTCAACAACCTTGCAAGAATAGGCAATCGTAGTTCGATCCCGTCCATAAATGCGTGAAATGTCACCGTAGGAAAGAGAAAGTGATGTGTGCATCAAGTAAATGGCAACTTGTCTTGCCCGACTTGATTTTGCATCTCCCCGCACCGGCCCCAACAGTTTGTTGGCCGATACTTTGGCACCTGAGGCAAGCATCTGATTAATCAAACGCACCATCAAGTGAACGCTGGCACACGGCATTGAACCGGGGCTAGACAGGGACTGATCGATCGTTGCCTCGTTGCAACTTTGATTAGTTCCATCTGTTTTTTTCGGTTTTCGTATGTTTTGAAGGGGGGTTGTATGACTTACCGCACTCAACATGATTTTTCTCTCCCGCACTAGGAATATATTCCGTTTTACCATTGCTGGAAAGTAAGGGAGGAAAAAAATTTTTCCTAGAACAAGAAAACCTGCCGAATTTTTCAATCAAGACAGTATCTTATGAATGAATAGTACATCAGCGCGTCGAAAATGAGTTCCCACCCGAGATAAAGGCGAGAAAGTTCTGATTTTGAAAGGGAGCGTCATGCAACCAAAATCGACAGAATTTTTGAACTCACTTGTCGCCAAACTTCAGCCAGAAGCAAACTCCTTCGTAAATGCACGAGCAGCGATCGCTTGTGAGAAGCCCAATGTTTTTCAAGCCATCGCAAACCTGACGGGGATCGACCTCAGAGACAGTGGAGATGAAATACAACCGAAGCTTAACGACGTTCTACAACGGTTGCAGTCGGGCCTGCGTCAGGAACGCAGAAACAGTCGGGCCGGCTCGCCGCTTTACGATTCAAATCGGCATATTGCCCTCAACGAAGCATTCAAGGCAATTTCTGCAATACAAAACAATAAAACACCGACCTGGTGACCCCAGATCGGTGTTTTTTAACAGGTCAATCAAAATTATTTTTTGAGCTTTGTACCCGCTTTGCGTCCCAGGCCCATTTCGCGGGCAAGCCGAGAGCGGGCTTTTGCATAGTTTGGTGCTACCATTGGATAGTCCATTGGAAGGCCCCACTTCTCGCGGTATTCCTCTGGAGAAATATCAAAATGACTGCGGAGGTGACGCTTCAACGATTTGAATTTTTTTCCGTCTTCAAGACAGATCAAATAATCATCATTAATAGATTTTTTGATTGAGACAGCAGGCTTCGCCCGTTCAGCTGGCTGTGCATTACCCAAATTACTGGCTTTTGCCAGCGCTGAATATACTTCGCCAACCAAACCTGGTAGCTCATTCGTTGATACTGGATTATTGCTCACATATGCAGAAACGACCTCTGAGGTCATTTCCAGTACGATGTCTATACCTCCAGAGTGTTCACCTGTGTCATTTAGTGGGTTTTCCATCTTTCTTCTCTCTTTCGATTACAAGGCCCCCATTTAATACCCGTCAATCGACGATCGTCTGTCGGTTACAACCTTATCAACCGAATCAATATAGTATTGCCGCCAAACCCGGGTATTGAGTTGCTAATTATGCCTGAATAAAATAAAAGTCAATATAACTTTAGTAATCCTGTGTACCATGCATATATAAGTTATACGAAATATTTCATTAGAATATTTAATTTACATAGTATTGTATACATATAATCTTAAGGTTGCGTACCTGCGCTATACATGTAGCAATTTCAACCTGGAATACGATTTCGTGAGTTGATGCAATCTTGCGTTGTTTTCCGACAATTTTTCTCAAACACATAACCTGATCGTTACTCAACAGGATTGCGATTAACTATGGATCGACATATTGAAACTGTGGCGGGCGACCCTATGTCGAAATCCAGTGAACTCACACAATTCGGGAAATCTAATGGCGAAAATTGAGAAAACAGAAACTGAATGGCGTGAGCAACTTTCGCCCGAGCAATTTCATGTAACAAGAGAGCACGGCACTGAACGTGCTTTTACCGGGCCCCACCAGGATGAGCACCGTCCCGGTAAGTTTTCGTGTGTATGTTGTGGAAAGCCAGTATTTTTAACTGAGACGAAATTCGACTCAGGCACTGGGTGGCCAAGTTTCTACCAACCCATCGATGCAGATGCTGTTAGCGAAAAAACGGACCGCAAATTCTTCATGGTTCGGACAGAAATCCAGTGTGCGGATTGTGAAGCCCATATTGGGCACGTGTTCAACGATGGTCCAAATCCAACCGGATTGCGCTATTGCATGAACGGCCACGCACTTACCTTCGAGCCTGACGAATAAGCAAACTGTACCCATCCTGATTGGATCGCATTTATGGGCTCTGACCCCAAACCTCCTGTTGCCAAAAAACACCCGCTCAAAACAACGGTCCACGAGGTCACCCGCATCGATTACTATGCTTGGATGAGGGCGGATAACTGGCAGGAAGTGATGCAGGACCCTACTGCCCTCGACGCCAGTATCCGTAAGTACCTGGAAGCTGAAAACGGCTACCAGGAAGCCCTGATGGCGGATACGACGGATCTGCAGAAAACTTTGTTCAGTGAAATGAAAGGCCGCATCAAGGCAGACGATTCTTCGGTCCCAATGCAGGATGGGGATTGGGCGTATGGCGTTTCTTATGTTGAAGGTGGCGAACATCCCCAGTTCATTCGTGAGCAGATGAATGGAAGTAAGCGTACCGTTCTTCTGGATGGAGACATGGAAGCCCGAGACACATCCTATTTCAGCATTGGCGGCTGCAGTCATTCACCCGATCACAAGACAATTGCCTGGTCTTGTGATGACAAGGGATCAGAATATTACACGATAGCATTCAGGGATTCTCAAACTGGCAAGGATGGCGAAACGGCCATTCCCAAAACCAACGGCGGCGGTGTTTGGACGAAGCAATCGAATGGGTTTTTCTACACAAAACTTGATGAAAACCACCGCCCTTCAAAATTGTATCTGCACACATTGGGTTCAGATGCCAAGGATCGCCTGGTTTTTGAAGAATCCGACCCCGGTTTTTTCATGAGTGCCGGCAAAAGCCAATCCGGTGATACGGTCATCATTGATATTCACGACCACCAAACCTCAGAGGCGTGGTTAATTCCAGCCGACGCGCCCGACACAAAACCGGTCTTGGTGGCAGAACGGAAAATCGGGGTGGAATACTCGGTTGATGAGGGAAGTGGCACGCTCTACATTCTCACCAATCGGGATAATGCGGAAGATTTCAAAATTGTCTCTGCACCGCTTCAAACGCCGCACCCTGACCACTGGTCCGATCTTGTTCCTCATGAACAAGGACGATTGATACTGGCTCATTCAATTTATGCTCGCCATCTGGTTTGGCTGGAGCGTCGCGACGGGTTGCCAAGAATTGTTATCCATCGGCTTTCAGATGGCAAACAACACGCCATTGCCTTTGACGAAGAGGCCTATTCCCTGGGGTTTGGCGGGGCTTACGAATACGACACAGATACCATCCGATTTACCTACTCATCCATGACAACGCCGGCACAGACGTTTGACTACAATATGGAAACCGGTGAGCGCGTACTCCTTAAAACCCAGGAAGTGCCATCGGGACATGATCCGGATCACTATGTGACCCGACGCATTGAAGCAGAAGCCGATGACGGAGAGACAGTCCCGATATCGCTTGTCTATCACAAGGATACACCCCTGGATGGCTCCGCACCGTGTCTCTTGTATGGCTACGGCTCCTACGGCGTCACAATCCCTGCCTCATTCAATACCAATATTTTGTCCCTTGCTGACCGTGGTTTGGTCTATGCCATCGCCCATGTCAGAGGCGGAAAAGACAAAGGATTCCGCTGGTATGATCTGGGCAGACGCCAAAACAAACCGAATACTTTTAGCGACTTCATTGCTGCTGCCGAACACCTCATCGCAGAAAAATTCACATCAAAAGGCAGAATCATTGCTCATGGCGGAAGTGCTGGCGGCATGCTGATGGGCGCAGCCGCTAACATGAGGCCAGAACTTTTTGCAGGAATTGTAGCAGAAGTACCGTTTGTCGATGTCCTGACCACCATGCTGGATGACACACTGCCGCTGACGCCGCCGGAATGGCCGGAATGGGGCAATCCGCTGGCCAGCAAGGATGATCACGACATGATCCTGTCCTATTCGCCCTTTGATCAAATCAGCCAACAGGAATATCCCCCAATACTTGCGGTTGGCGGATTAACCGACCCACGCGTCACTTACTGGGAACCGGCCAAGTGGGTGGCTAAACTGCGGGAATACAAGACCGGAGACAATCCGGTTCTACTCAAGACCAATATGGATGCAGGCCATGGCGGTGCGGCAGGACGTTTCCAGCGACTTGAAGAAGTGGCGTTCAGTTATGCATTCGCGTTGAAATCCGCAGGCAAAGCTTGAGCCGGTATTTTATTTCTTTGGTGGACTGATTATCGGCGGAACGCTTTTCAGATACGCAGCTATTGCCTCACGATCTGCCTCAGAAAGCTTCGCCATGTTTTCCTGAACCGAGGTCATCGAACCGCCAAAACTGTCAAATGATGGTGTAAATCCAGTTTCCAGTGAATAGGTAATGTCCTTGAGTGACCAGTCCCCTATTCCACTCGCATGCGGTGTGATGTTTGGGATACTCCCCTTGCCTTCCGGCGCCGGTCCGCCACCGAGCCACTGAGAGGTTTTCATACCACCAATCAAATTGCGCGGTGTATGGCATTCACCACAATGCCCAAGCGCTTCGACAAGATAACGTCCCTCTTCGACAATTGAATCGTCATCGGGAGTCTGCAGGATTGCTCCTTCTTTCAAATTGACGAGCTTCCACAAGCCAAGTCCTCTTCTAAAACGAAATGGCAGCGGTAATTCATGCGGAACGTTTTCGACTGCAACCGGCGGAAGGGATTTTAAAAACGCCCATAAATCGGCCAGATCACCGGGCTTCATTCTTGTGTAGGTCGTGTAGGGAAAAGCCGGATAATAGTGCGAACCATCCGGGCTGACACCTTTGATCATCGCATTGGCAAAATCAGCCCCGGACCAATCGCCAATGCCTTGCGATGGATGTGGTGATATGTTGGGCGCGTAGAACGTGCCAAAGGGCGTCTTGAGCGGATGCTGTCCGCCCAGTTTCAACTTCTCGTCACCTTTTGTTTCCTTTTTTGTATGGCAGGAACTGCAGCCGCCAAGCCAAAAGATGCGCTCACCTTTCAACGCATCGCCGTCTTCTATGCCGGCAAGATAAACATCATCAACATGCCCGGGCCGGGTCAAAAGCCAGAACAAAGCGATGCCGCAAACCCCGAGAATTACGAGTGATAGTGCGATCCGCTTCATGACGGCTGGATAGACCCCGCTAGAACTTTGTCTTGGATATTAAGACGTAGCAGCCTCGTACATCTGGTGGACATATTCCCAGTTGATGAGGTTATCGACGAACGCTTCAAGATACTTCGGACGCGCGTTACGGTAATCGATGTAATAGGAGTGCTCCCAAACATCACAGCCAAGGATAGGTGTTGCGCCATTAACAAGCGGATTTTCACCATTGGGTGTTTTCATGATTTCCAGTTTGCCGTCTTTAACCGCAATCCAGCACCAGCCGGACCCAAACTGGGTTGTACCGGCAGCCATGAAATCCTCACGGAACTTGTCGTATCCGCCCAGATCTGACTCAATTGCACTTTCAAGCGCTCCCGGCATTTTCTTGCCGCCACCGTCCTTGGTCATCCAGCTCCAGAAATGAATGTGATTATAGTGCTGTGCGGCATTGTTGAAGAGGCCGGCATTTGAACCATGACTATCGCGAACCACGTCTTCGAGGGACTTTCCCTCATGGCCTGAATCCTTCAGCAAATTGTTGCCGTTGGTGACATAGGCCTGATGATGCTTGTCATGATGAAATTCGAGCGTTTCAGCCGACATGTACGGCCCAAGGGAATCATAAGCGTAAGGTAGATCGGGCAATTCAAAAGCCATGGGGTTTCTCCTCAAATTTGGGTATAGAATATGTTCTCGTTGATAGCACAATTAAGACGTTCGGGTAATTTTCACAATGGCCTCAATCGGCTTTGTTAGAGGAAATTACATTGCAAATCCGGGAGGCGTGAACCAGCCTCATTCGCAACAGGAGTTTTCATGCCCTATAAAGCCTTCGTATTCGACGCGTACGGCACCTTGTTTGATGTCCATTCTGCAGTTTCGCGCCATGTGGACATTGTCGGCGAAAACCCCGCCCGGGTGTCTAAAATCTGGCGGAACAAACAGCTTGAATACACATGGACACGGTCTCCCATCGGCAAATACAAGGACTTCTGGCAGTTGACGTCAGAGGCGCTAAGTTTTGCGCTTGAGGCTGTACCCGGTTCCAACAAGGATGCACATGAAGTGCTGCTTGCGGCCTACTTGTCTTTGGATTGCTACCAGGAAGTACCAGCGGTTTTATCGAAGCTGAAAGAGTCTGGAGCGAAGACCGCCATTCTTTCCAATGGATCACCTGACATGCTTGGCAGTGCTGTAGAATCTGCCGGCATCGCCGAATTTCTGGATGATCAGTTCTCCGTGCACGAAGTAGGAGCCTTCAAGACGGATTTTGCCACCTATGGCATGGTCACAGCAAATTATGGTTTCGAACCGGGTGAAATCGCCTTTCAATCATCAAATCGCTGGGACGCAGCAGCCGCAACAGCCTTTGGGTTTGATGCGCACTGGATCAATCGCACTGGCCAGCCAAATGAATACAATGATCTTCCCCCGAAAGCAGTTTTCAGCAATCTCAATGGGCTGCTGGACTTGATTTAGATTGCCACCTCCAGACGTTCTATTCATCAATCTTGATGTCTGCGTTGGGTCGGAAGCGGACATTACCGGATTGGCGATGGTCCTCACCCGTGCCTGCGGCGTTAACATAGCGAGGCCATTAACGTGACCCTTCTCTCGCCGATTTTGTCGCGCGTTTCTTAAGTTTTCTAGTCAGTTCTGCAATACTGTTCAGTGTTGCAGTTTGATAAGGTGGATACTTGTCCACGTTTACGTGAGTGACGGTAGAATCTGTCGAAACGTCTATGTTTTGTAAGTTGCCTTTAAAGTCATTTGCTGCATGAATGCGGTTGTCAGACGACTTGCTGCTCGCACCAATGCGTTTATCCGCTGATTTTGGGAGGTAGTAATTCACGACTTTCTTGATACCCTTGCCAACACTGCCCGTTTCAACCGGGTCAAAAGCAATCACCAATCCAACATCAACATTGTTGCTCGCAAGATAATTGGCAAACTTACTGCTTTCATTAGCGCCCAGCGAGTGACCTATTATGATCACAGGGTATGACACCTTCTTACGGCTTGCCCTCACAACAATGTCCTGGGCAACCTGAGGCCACTGCGTATAGGAAAAATTCGCGGCATCGTATCCATTTTGACGCAGCTGAATTGCCATATCGTCAATGCCACGGGAAAACACGTTCGCAAGCCCTCGCATCAGATAAGTCTCACCCGAACGCTTAACGTGCTTTTTTGACCGGTTGATAATGTCAGTGGCCTGAACTGAATCCGCTTCCAGCTTATCCAATTCTATAGGCGCTGTTATCGCCCGCGAGACATTCGTGGAGGTTTTGTTGCGAGTCGAAGAATCGGCAACACAGCCATACAAAGCGGTTGCTGCAATGATGATCAACAGCTTCACCCAGAAACTCAAACACCTGAACATTTTTTGCCCTCAAATCAGAAGACCTGAATTGTTGCTACCTTTCGTAGCATATTTAATGCGATTATTATTGTCACGTTTGGAGATTGATGAATGCTTTGGGTCAGAAGCGGACATAACGTAGCCTTTACATGACGTCCGTTCTACCGCTGAAAATTGACTAAAAACCTTTCTTCAGGCTGCCCAAAATTCCACGCACCAATGCCCGGCCCAGTTGGGTAGCGATGGTTCTTGATAGCGACTTCACCGCTGCCTCGGTTACGGTTTGACGTCCCCGACTAGTGCGTTTTCTGGTTGAACGACTTTTGGAGCGTGAGCGTTTTGTCGGCCGGTCATCCCTGCCAAAATCCGGGAGCTGGAAGCCTGAGCGCGTCTTGCGCATTCGGCCGCCCTCTTCACGCTCGTCGTCCTCACGCGCCTCCTGTTCAGCTTCGCGTTTCGCGGCTTCTTCGGCTCGTTTGTTCAGAATTTCAAATGCAGATTCCCGGTCAATTGTCTTGTCGTATTGCGCGCCAACCGGGCTTAACTTCATCACTTTTTCCCGCTCCGCATCAGTAAGCGGGCCAAGCCGTGAAGAAGGCGGCCGGATCAATGTGCGCTGCACAATTGAAGGCACACCCTTTTTCATCAGCGTTGAAACCAGTGCCTCACCTACGCCCAATTGAGTAATCACGTCTTTCGCCTCAAAATCCGGGTTTGGCCGGAACGTATCGGCTGCAACCCGAACCGCTTTTTGTTCGCGCGGCGTATAGGCGCGTAGCGCGTGCTGAACCCGGTTGCCAAGTTGGGAGAGCACGCTGTCTGGAATGTCGATCGGGTTTTGCGTAACAAAATATACCCCAACGCCCTTGGAGCGGATCAGTTTTACGATTTGCTCGACCTTCTCGATCAGTACCTTTGGCGCTTCGGAAAACAGCAAATGCGCTTCGTCGAAAAAGAATACCAGCCGCGGCCTGTCCGGGTCGCCAACTTCGGGTAGCTCCTCAAACAATTCTGAAAGCAGCCAGAGCAGGAACGTTGAATAAAGCTTTGGTGAGCTCATCAGTTTGTCGGCTGCAAGAATGCTTACTGCACCCCGACCATCGCGGGTGGTGCGCATGATGTCGGCAATCTGTAGCGCTGGTTCCGCAAAAAACCCTTCACCGCCCTGTTGTTCAAGCACCAGCAATTGGCGCTGGATTGCACCAATCGATTGTTTGGACATGTAGCCATAGGTTGTTGTAATTTCCTTTGCCCGCTCCCCCATTGTGACAAGCAAGGTTCGCAAATCCTTCAAATCAAGCAGCAACATGCCTTCATCGTCAGCCAATTTGAACGCGATGTTCAAAACACCTTCCTGGGTGCCGTTCAGATCCAGAAGTCGGGATAATAATAGCGGTCCCATCTCAGAAATGGTGGTACGAACCTGATGACCTTTCTTGCCGAACAGGTCCCAGAAAATGACCGGGAATTCCTGAAAATCATATTCGTCCAGGCCGATCGTCTCTGCCCGTTTCAGCAGAAAATCCTTGCCCTCGCCAATGGCTGCAAGGCCGGAAAGGTCGCCCTTCACGTCTGCGCAAAAGACTGGAACACCGGCATTGGAGAAGCCTTCGGTCAATATCTGAAGTGAAACCGTTTTACCGGTACCCGTGGCGCCGGTGATCAACCCATGGCGGTTTGCCAGTGCCAAATTGAGATATTCCGGTTTGTTTATCGCATCATCCGGTTTGCGGCTTGTGCCCAGATAAAGCTGACCTTCGGTAATCATTGAAAACTTCCCCTAAATTTGGCGGCAAAATCCCGCTTCCCTGCCAATTCATATTTGCAATTCATGCCAATCGCAAAGGCGAATTCGGCTAAATTCCATATATTGCCCGGTTTGGAGCCGCGAATTGGCACGATTCCTGCATATCACAGGGAGAATAAGGACATGCAGCATGAATCTCGACAGACGATCTTTCCTTGGCGGTCTTGGAACAACCAGCCTTGCAACCGTTGCCGCTACCACGTCGGCGAACGCGGTTTCACCGGCTTTTGCGGATCTTCGGGGCGGTTATGACGCCACGCAATCGGGATTGCGACCCGGCGCGGTTGATGATCAAAGCAAATTGCTACAGAAGGTTCTTGACGCGGCGGCGGTAGAAGACAAGCCGGTGTTCTTGCCGCCCGGGCGTTACATCGTATCCAATATTACCCTGCCCGCGCGTACCCGGCTTATGGGCGTTCCCGGTGCTTCGCGGCTGATATATTCAGGGGGCGGGCATTTCCTGATGTCTGAAAATTCTGAACATCTGGAATTTACCGGGCTTGTTCTAGATGGTGCCAATCGACCGCTTGAATCCTACGCGGATGCAGCGCTTCGGGTTAACAGTGCTGATCATGTGGTCGTGGATAATTGCGAAATTATTGGTAGTAGCGAAATAGGCATACAGGTCGACCGTTCCTCCGGCAGGATTGAGCGCAGCAGGATCAGTGGTGCAGCAGGAAACTGCGGTGTCTTTGCCCTGGAAAACAATCAAATGCTGATATCCGGCAATACGGTTGAAGACTGTGCCAATGCGGGCGTTCTTGTATATCGCTGGAAATCCGGTGAAGACGGCACGATCGTTACCGGAAACCGTGTTGCCCGCATTGCCGCCCAAAAAGGCGGCACCGGTCCGTGGGGCAATGGCATCAATGTTTATCAGGCAGATTCGGTGATTGTCTCCAACAACCATGTCAGCGACTGCGCGTTCTCAACGATCCGTTCAAACTCCGGCAACAACATCCAAATCACAGGCAATACCTGCCTCAGGGCGGGAGAAACATCGGTTTATTCTGAATTTGCCTATAATGGTGCGCTGGTTGCCAACAACATCATCGATGGCGGTGCCAGAGGCATTTCTATTGTAAATCTGGACCAGGGTGGAAGACTGGCTGTTTGCGCAAATAACCTAATCCGCAATATTCATGAAAATGCCCCTTACGAAATGGAGCCGTTCATATTTGGTGATGGCATATCGGCGGAGGCTGATATTGCGATTACTGGAAATGTTATTGATACAACCGCCAATTTTGGCCTGAAACTTGGCTGGGGCAATTACCTGCGTAATGTGGTCGCCAATTCAAATGTAGTCCGCAATACTAAAACGGGCATCTATGTTTCTGTCGTGGAGGGAACCGGAAATGCAAGCATTACCGGCAACATGCTTTCCAATTTGAAGGGTGCCGGTATTGCCGGATATCACTGGAATGACGCGATAACGGGAGACTTGGCAAAATCAGGAAGCGAAGATTTCCCCAATCTCACCATCACCGACAATACGGTTTCAAACTAGGATCTGAAACGAACTAGGCGACCGCACGCGCAAGAGCACATTGCGACCAAAGATCAGACAGGGCACTCACGAGTTTCTCCACATCCGCATCCGTGTGCAGTGGTGATGGGGTAATGCGCAGGCGTTCTGTACCCTTTGGTACGGTCGGGTAATTGATCGGCTGCACATAGATGCCGTAGTTGTCCAGCAGCAGATCACTGAGCCATTTACACTTAACAGGGTCCTTCACCATCACTGGAATGATATGGCCTGGATTGGGTGTATGTGGAATACCTAGAGCATCGAGCCTTGAGCGAACCAATCTCACCCGTTCCTGTTGGCGAGCCCGTTCAAATTCGCTTTGTTTCAGATGCCTGACGCTGGCAAGTGCACCTGCGGCAATTGCCGGAGGCAATGCTGTTGTGAATATGAAACCTGATGAAAAGCTGCGAACAAAATCGCAGAGCTCAGCGGAAGCAGCGATGTAACCACCCATGACACCATAGGCTTTGCCGAGGGTTCCTTCGATCACAGTCAGTCGATCCAGAAGACCTTCTTTTTCCGCAATACCGCCACCGCGCTCGCCATACATACCAACGGCATGAACTTCGTCGAGATAGGTCATTGCACCGTGCTTTTCTGCAACGTCACAGATTTCAGCAATGGGTGCGATGTCACCATCCATCGAGTAGATCGATTCAAAAGCCACCAGTTTTGGGGCTTCAGCAGGAAACTCGGACAGCTTGCGATCCAGATCCTCCGGTGAATTGTGTTTCCAGATGCGTTTTTCAGCCCTGGAATGACGAATGCCCTCAATCATTGAGGCGTGGTTTTCTTCGTCTGAAAATACCACACAGCCCGGAATCTCCGCACCAAGCGTACCCAATGTCGCCCAGTTAGAAACATATCCTGAAGTGAAAAGAAGTGCAGATTCCTTACCGTGAAGGTCAGCGAGTTCTTGTTCCAACAGAACATGATTGTGGTTGGTGCCGGAAATATTCCGTGTGCCCCCTGCCCCGGAACCTGATTGCTCGATGGTGTTTTTCATCGCCTCTACTACAGAAGGATGTTGTCCCATACCGAGATAATCGTTTGAACACCAGACCGTCACTTCATGCGTTTCACCGTCGATGTGGCGTGTCGCGCGGGGGAAATCCCCTGCGTGTCTTTCCAGATCAGCAAACACACGATAGCGCCCCTCTTCATGAAGGTCATTCAATCGCGTCTTAAAAAACTTTTGATAATCCATCTCTACCAACCCGTACTCGCGGCTCGAAGTTCATTTATAGACCAGTTTTGTCAATGCTGTCAGCATTTCCGACAAAAATACCAGTCCGTTTCGTCGCACCTGACACTTTCAATAAGCATATTTCACGCAGCAACATTGATCTAGATCAGGCCAAATCTTGGACGACCCGTAGCAGTGGTTACGATTTTCGCCTCAACGAAATGACGCGAACCGTCAACGTCAGGTGCATCGATTTGAACATCCGTTTCAAATACCGGATTATCAGCGCCTGCTTCATCTGCAAGCCCGGCAACCAAATCCATAAGGAAAGAAGTTGCCTCCCCGATCGCAGATTGTTCATCGGTAAATACCTTCGGCCCGTCGCTGCTAACCAAATTATAGCTGTTTCCGCCATCCGGACTGGTAACCAGAACAGATTTCTGGATCCGAACTTCGCCAGCGACCGCGCCAATCGCGTTGGCCACATCGGCATGTTCCGGTATCACGCACTCGGAATTCAATTTCTCACCGATTGCTGGATAATAGGTTGGTGCGGATGCTCCCAGGCCTACGAGAGGACGGTCAAGAGTAAGATTGAACCGCACCAGACTACCTTCTTTTTTGAGGGCACGATCCAGTAACACCGACGCGCCGGGACCAACCGGCACACCATCCTCAGCCATACAGGTACCCAGAATGGCATTACAGCTTTGAAGGGTTAGTTGGTCCTTGATTTTTTCACAAAGTGTTTGGGGAGAGCTGGCAATTGGCGTGCCCCTACGGTCGCGCATCCGGCAAAAAGTTTCAGCCGCAAGCTGGGCTGCGTTACTATCCCAATTTGATTGCAGACCAAGTACGTGCATGGCATCCGAGGGTGTAAAACCTGAGACAAAGGCAACGCCGCGAGAAACCAGTCGATTAAGCGTTCCTGCTTCTGCTGCGCTTCTCAGCAACTTATCAAGCGGTTGAGGAACTTCGGTCAATTTGTCGAACAGGCTTTTCTCAGTCGATTTTAACCCAACGCCTTTGAGATCAATTCCCTGAACCCTTGTTGCGAATTTTACTGCGTGTTGGCCGGGAAATTCCACTCCGAGCTGGCGCTTGAGCTCGGTGTGAACAACTTCACCATATTCCTTTGCCAACAGACTTACGGGAATCAAACGGCGCGGCCCGAGCAACAAACCGGTTTGCTTGTTGAAGTCATCGATTGAAACTTCAGAATCTCCACCCAAACCAAAAGTGCGCATGGCAACGGCTTCAACCATGGTTCGAAGCCCACCGACTTCGGCACCATCTGGGTCAATGCGCGGCCAACCTTTGTCGAGAATAGCAACATCGGTTGTAGTTCCCCCTATATCGGAGACCAGCGCATCGCCCGCACCGAGTAAAAACTTAGCCCCAACCAGACTGGCAGCAGGACCAGACAGGATTGTCTCGATAGGCCGTTTCAATGCAAAATCGGCTGTCACGAGCGCACCATCTCCACGAACCACCATCATCGGCGCTGTAATTCCGGTTTTTTCCAGGTGCCCTCTGGTCGCCATAATGAGATCACGAATGGTCGGGATCAATCGTGCATTAAGCAGGGTTGTAAGCGCGCGCTTGGGTCCGCCAAGCTTGGATGAAAGTTCATGACTGCAGGTTACCGGCAACCCGCTTAGTTCGATGAGGTGATCGCGTACGGCAATTTCATGCGAAGCATTGCGAACGGCAAAATATCCGGCAACTGCAAATCCGGAGATATTATCCAATTGCTCAGCAACGAATTTTCCGAGGGGCGAAAGATCAATCGGACGCTCATTTCCATGCACGTCGTGACCACCAGAAAGATAGACAACCGGATCATTTCCCAATGAGGATTTTAGCCCGGCCTTGTCCAAATCTTCCGGGCCAAACCCGATCATCACCAGTCCAACACTGCTGCCTTTACCTTCAACCAGCGCATTGGTGGCAAGAGTTGTAGAAAGGGACACCAGTGCGATTTTCGACGCGGCATCGCCAATTTCGTGGAGCGCCCCATCAACGGCGCCTGCGATACCAATCGACAGATCGTGCTTTGTGGTGATGGACTTGGCCTTGGCAACAACACCAGACTGCTCGTTGAACAGCACAGCGTCGGAATAGGTGCCACCAGTATCAATGCCGAGCAGAAGATTTCCCACAGAGCCGTTCATGTGTCATTTTCCGTAAATTCATTCAGACAGTTCAAACCGTGGAAAATGTGTTGGGCGAACTGGACAAAATGATCAAGCCCTAAAATCGACTAGCCACTGTTGCGCAGGGCAGCAGATATTCCATTGATGGTCAATTGAATGCCCCGCAACACCTTGTCATCTTCACATTCCTTTTCGCGGTACTCGCGCAGCAGCTCGACCTGAATGTGATTGAGTGGGTCCATATAGGGGAAGCGGTTCTGGATTGAACGGTCCAGCAAGGGGTTGGCATCAAGCAGTTTTTCCTGGCCCGTAATCTTGAAGAGCATCTCGACAGTTAACTCCCATTCCTCGCGGATACGGGTAAAAATCTCTTTGCGCAGGGTTCTATCGGGAACCAGCTCCGAATAGCTT
The DNA here is from genome assembly GCA_021775415.1 of Hyphomicrobiales bacterium. Taxonomy (GTDB): domain Bacteria; phylum Pseudomonadota; class Alphaproteobacteria; order Rhizobiales; family Rhizobiaceae; genus JAALLB01. Next base: position 282,446 of record JAJFHV010000010.1, read on the forward strand.
TCAGCGATGCCAAGATCTGTTTTGGAAAGCACCATGTCCATGTTGGAAATCTGGGCTTGAAAGAACGGCCAAGTTTCAAACATTTTCTGCAACAGTTCCAAGCCGTCTTTCGGATTGTTGTCGAGATAGCCTTTTATTGCTGAACCAAAGCCATACCAACCGGGCAGCATCAACCGGCATTGTGCCCAACTAAACACCCAGGGAATTGCACGCAAATCTTCAACCTTGCGGGTCTTTTTGCGCGATGGCGGTCTTGAGCCGATGTTCAGGGTTGCAATTTCGTTGATCACGGTGGCCGACCAGAAATAGTCTTCAAAACCAGGGGTCTCATAAACAAGGAACCGATAGGTTTGAAAAGCAATGTCGGATATCTCTTCCATCGCTTTCATCCAGGTTTTTGGCGGCTCTTTCTGGTTGGTTTGCACCAGTGTCGCTTCAAGCGTTGCAGCGGCCAGAATTTCGAGGTTTCGACGACCAAGCTCCGGGTTGGTGTATTTACTCGAAATAATTTCACCCTGTTCGGTCAAGCGCAACTGACCGTTTACGGCACCATTTGGTTGGGCAAGGATCGCCTCATAGCTTGGACCGCCTCCGCGGCCAACAGTCCCGCCGCGTCCATGGAACAGCCGAAGACGAATTTTCTCTTTTTCAAACAGGGTGATCAGTTCAGTCTCTGCTTTGTAGAGCTCCCAACCTGATGTGATGAAGCCGCCGTCCTTGTTGCTGTCGGAGTATCCAAGCATGACCTCCTGATTGCTGCCCATGCATTCAACCAGCCGGCGATATTCCGGAATTTCCAACAGCTGTTTCATGATATCTGCGCATGCCTGTAGGTCAGCTATGGTTTCAAACAGCGGGATCATCCGCATTGAAGTTTGACCGTCTGGGGAGACAAGACCGACCTGTTTTAACAGCACTGCCAGTTCAAGGATGTCGGATGCACTGGTGGTGTTGGAGATGATCGCATTGACGATTGCGTCTTCGCCATAGTTTGTTTTTATGCGCGCTGCCGCCTTGAAAATGGCAATTTCTTTTTCGGTATCGTCTGAATAGGTCAAGTCTGTGCGCAGCAGTGAGCGATTGTTGACCAATTCTGCTGTCAGCAGTTCAATGCGAGCGTCTTCGGCAAGTTTTGAGTATCCTGTGCCCGGAGCAACAGCCTCCAGCAGCTCTGCAATGACGGTCTCATGAACACTCGAATTCTGTCGCATATCGAGGATAGCGAGATGAAAGCCAAAACAATCGACGGCCCGATGCAGATATCTCAGTCGACCCCGGGTCAAAGCTTTTGAGCCATTCTCAAGCAATGAGTGAGATATCGCTTCCAAATCGACATTCAACTCTTGCGGGCTCACATAGGGCTGCAAATCCCTGACTGAATCCAATATTGAATCCGCATCACCGATATTTCGCATCGTGGCGGCCAAGCGGGCATACATGCCTGAAATCGCACTGCGATAGGGTTCTTCCTGTTCTACATAAGATTTTTCAGGTGATTGATCGGCGAGCTTTTGAACTGCATCCGATACAGAGACATTACGCGTAGAAAGCGAAAGTTCATCGCGCAGTTTATCCAGCTGTTCGAGATAGAATTTGAGAACTGCAGTACTCTGTCGACGCATCGTTTCCGACATAACACCCGCATCAACAAACGGATTGCCGTCCCGGTCCCCACCGATCCAGGCACCCATATGGAAGAACGAATTAACCGTTGTTTCCGGATCACCTGAAATTTTTGCCAGCGCATCGTCAATTTCCGCATACATGCGTGGCAGCTGTTTGAAGAACGTGTAGTCATAGTACGACAGACCGTTGGACACTTCATCAAGCACACTGAGTTTGGTTTGGCGCAGCAGGTTTGTTTGCCACAAAATCAAGACGGCGCGCTTCAACTTGGCTTCAATCTCGGCCCGCTCTGCTTCAGTCCAGCCCCCTCGATCGCGTTGATCTATCAGATCAGCCATGGCGATTTCTCGTCGCATGGTGCTTTGACGTCGGACTTCGGTTGGGTGCGCAGTTAGTACTGGACTTACATGGGCGTTGTTGAAAAACTCAATCAGTTCGTCGACTGAAACCCCCGCTGCAATCGCTTTACCAATCGCATTTTCGAGAGTTCCATCCCGGGCGGGCGACCCGGCAAGCTCATGCGCCCTGCTGCGGCGAATGTGATGTTCGTCCTCTGCCATGTTTGCCAAATGCGAAAAATAACTGAAAGCACGAACAACCTGAACCGTTTCACTTGGGGTGAGACACTTCAGGATTTCTTTCAGTTCCCGTTTGGCAGGCGCATCCGCATCGCGGTGAAAGCGAATGGAAGTCTTGCGGATTTTTTCAATGATGTCGAAGGCGTATTCACCCTCTTGCTCACGAACCACGTCACCCAAAATCCGACCGAGAAAACGAATGTCTTCGCGTAACGGTTCATCTTTCTTCGCCCCCTGATCGGGGCCGGTGGCGTGCTCGTCCATATCACTGGTTCCGGTTATTTATATCTTCTGTTAGCCCAATACTGCGTGAACAGCCTTCTTGGTCGCATCAACGATGATGTCCGCCTCTTCTTTGCTCAAGCAAAGCGGCGGCGAAAAACCAAGTATGTTGCCGTGGGGCATTGCCCTGGCTATCACACCCAAGCTGGCCATTTCGGCGATGATCGTTGCTGATACTTTTCTCGAAGCATCAAAGTAAGTACGTTTTTCACGATCTTCTACCAGTTCGACACCGCACAACATACCTTCGCCGCGGACATCACCTACATTTTTGTGGTCGCCGAGCGCATCACGCATTGCAGCCTTAAGATAAGCACCCACCTCGCCAGCGCTCTTAACCAGTCCAAGCTCATCCAGGAGCTTCAGGTTGGCAACACCGGCTGCGGCACTGATCGGGTGGGCAGAATAAGTCCAACCGTGGCCCATCGGCCCAAACTCGTCATTTCCCTGCACCAGAACATCCCAAACCTTTTTGGAAAAGATCGAACCGGAAAGTGGTGCGTATGCAGAAGTTAGTCCCTTGGCGATGGTGATCATATCCGCTTCCAGACCAAAGTGATCACTGCCAAACATCGAGCCCAACCGTCCAAAGCCGGTTACGACCTCATCAACGATCAACAAAATGTCATGCTTTTTGAGAACCGGCTGGATTTTGTCCCAGTAACCGGCTGGCGGCGGCACAATACCGCCGGTACCAAGCATCGGCTCTCCTACGAAGGCTGCAATTGTGTCAGCCCCTTCGCGTTCGATCAGAGCTTCAAGCTCTGCCGCGCAATAATCACTGAACTGCTCTTCACTCATGGAGATATCATCACGGCTGAACCAGGACGGAGCAACCGTGTGCAAAACACCTTCGAAAGGCAGGTCAAACTTGTTGTGAAACAGTGGAAGTCCTGTAAGCGAACCAGACGCCAAACCCGAGCCATGATAGGCACGCCAGCGTGAGATGATCTTTTTCTTTTCAGGGCGACCCAAAATATTGTTGTAGTAGCGAACCATCTTCATGTTGGTTTCGTTTGCATCGGAACCGCCGAGGCCAAAATACACCCGGCTCATGTTCTCCGGCGCACGTTCAATCACCATTTTTGCAAGGGTAATCGCAGCTTCTGAGCCGTGACCCATATAGGCGTGAAAATAGGCTAACTCTTTTGCCTGTTCGGCGATAGCGTCGGAAATTTCCGTACGACCATGGCCGACATTCACGCAAAACAGTCCGGCAAAAGCGTCAAGCAGCCGAGTGCCGTCGCGATCTTCGATGAAAACCCCATCCGCTTTGGAAACGATACGAGTAGGAGACTCCCCGCGCGCATGCATCGCCGTGTGGGTAGAGGGATGCATAAAGTAATCCCGGTCCCAGGCATCCAATTGATCGTTCTTTAGCATATGAGCCTCCTGTAATTCGTCTGTTTCGCACACATATCTCGAACTTGTAACGGTATTTATTACCGCAGGTGAAATTATTCGCCGACAAATGCCTTTTCCAGGACAAAGCTGCCCGGGTGACTGTTTGCGCCTTCAATAAGACCATTTGCTTCGCATATGGAACGCACATCATGATTGAAGCCCATGGATCCGCAAATCATTACTCGATCATGTTCCGGATCGAAACCCTCAATTCCAAGATCCAAGAACAACTTGCCACTCTCAATCAAATCCGTAATCCGGCCCTGGTTGGGTGATATTTCGCGGGTGGTGGTTGGATAGTATTTCAGTTTCTCCACCACTTCTTCACCCACGAGAAGATCCTGTGGCAGGCTTTCGACAAGCTGTCTTCCATAAGCCAGTTCCGCCACATCACGACAGGTCTGGGTCAGGATCACATTGTCAAATTTCTCATAGGTTTCCGGGTCGCGAACAAGCGAGGCGAACGGTGCGATGCCTGTACCCGTCGCCAGCATGAACAATCTCTTGCCCGGCAAGAGAGCGTCCAAAACGAGTGTGCCGACCGGCTTGGGGCGCAAGATGACCTGGTCGCCCGGTTGAATATTTTGCAGCATCGACGTCAATGGTCCGTTAGGAACCTTGATTGAGTAAAACTCCAACTCGTCGTCCCAGGACGGCGAAGCAATTGAATACGCACGAAGAACGGGTTTGCCGTTGTCGCCTGGAAGGCCGATCATCACGAATTCACCGGAGCGAAAACGCAAGCTTCTGGGGCGGGTTAAACGAAAGGAAAACAGGTTGTCCGTCCAGTGTTGCACACTTGTTACCGTCTGGGCATCTGGATGTAATGGGGTCGCGTTTTCTATAACGCCTGGATTGAGGAGTTGGTTCATTTCTATGTCCAATTAGTTGATTAGGCAGATTCTTTTTTATCGGCGCTTGAGTTACGACCGGTCAGTCGATCGAGATAGTTCGCTTGCACCCGCGTAATACTGTCTCGCCATTGTTTTTCCGGTTGTCGCCCGGCCTGCGGCGCGGGCATCTCCACTTCGTCAAATCCGCAACGAAGCGCTAGCGGGTACTGGTCCGCCAGAACATGACCATTAGCGCGCAACAGGCCTTCAAATCCCAGTTGCCGGAGCCGCTTGGCAAGGCTGAAACCGCGCCCATCAGTGAATGAGGGAAAAGGAATGCGGATTGCTGACACCAACCCGAGCAATCCGACAATAGCATCCGCATCGGTTGAGTTGGCGATGTCGAGACCGGTTGTTTCTTTGTCACGTTCATGGGTATCGAGATCGAATTGCTCAAGCGGAATGAATGAGCCGCCGGCACCGAGCCATTCATCCTCACTGAATTTTCCATCTCTAATGATGACTGTCATTTATTTTTCCGATCCTATCCCACACCCAAATCAGGCGACTTGGCGCACAATTTTGTTGTTCACTACATGAATACCGCACTCGGTTTTTTCTGAATCTGCCCAGCGACCACTCCTTACGTCAGCGCCTGACTTCACACGGGCGGTGCATGGCGCACAGCCAATTGATGTAAATCCGTCTGCCACAAGCGGATGGCGTGGCAGGGCATGGAGCTTGAAATACGCCTCTATGTCTTCACGATCCCAATGCAGGAGCGGATTGATTTTCAACCGTCCATTTTCATCTGCCTCGATAGGGCGAATATTTGCACGATCGGAACTCTGGTGACGTTTGCGGCCATTGATCCAACTGTCAAAGCCTTCCAGTGCATCTTCAAGCGGTCGGGTTTTGCGTAGATCACAACAAGCGTCTGGGTCTTTCAGGTGCAAACGACCGAATACATCCTCGCGGCGAATTTGTGTGCTGGATGCCGAAACGGTTCTCACGTCGCTCAGCCGGAGGTAATCGGCAAGCTTGCGCTGATAATCAAGGGTTTCCTGAAACATCATCCTTGTGTCCACGAACAATACCGGGACGCTACGATCAACCCGCGAAGCCAAATGGAGAAGCACCGCTGATTCCGCACCAAATGAGGACACCAACGCCGTATTTCCTGCGATGCCGTCAACCAACACCTGTTTCAGGAGGGTGAGGCTTGATTGCTCGATCCATTCCAAACTTGTTTGTTCAGCCAGGGTTTCAACTCTATGCAGCATTGCGCTCAGCTTCCGGGTAGAGGGCGGCAACAAATGGGTTGCTACCAAGACGACGATAGGATTGGAGAAATGTTTCTTCGCTGCCTTCACGGATTTCCAGATATGCATTGATTAAACGTTCAAGTGCCGGAATAAGCTCATCTGCAGCAAATCCAGGCCCTGCCCGCTCGCCCAGTGCCATGGTCTCGGTCGCGTCACCACCCAGCGTAATCTGGTAATTTTCAACACCTGCCTTATCGAGACCAAGTATCCCGATGTGGCCAACATGATGATGACCGCAAGCATTGATACAGCCTGAAATCTTGATCTTCATCTCACCGATTTCATGCTCCAACTTCAATTCGCTGAAACGAGTGGAAATTTCCTGGGCAATCGGGATTGAACGCGCGGTCGCAAGCGCGCAATAGTCCATTCCGGGACAAGCGATGATGTCCGAGATCAGCCCAATGTTTGCCGTTGCCAGTCCAACTTCTTTCAATGCCTGATAAATCGCAGGGATGTCGGCTTTGCGCACGTGTGGCAAAACGATGTTTTGTTCGTGGCTGATACGAAGCTCGTCATGACCATATTGTTCGGCCAAATCAGCTACGACACGCATCTGTTCAGAAGTCGCATCACCGGGAGTGCCACCGACAGGTTTCAGTGAAATCGTGACAATGCCGTAAGCCGGATTGCGATGCTCAGCCACATTGGTCTCAACAAATGATCGCAGTGCGGGATTCTTATCTATTTCCTGCTCAAATGCGGTTGTTTGAACATTATTGAACTGGGGCGGCTCAAAAAATTGCGCAATCCGCGCAACCAGCTCATCCGAGGGGCGCTGGAACTCCGGCTTGATGCGTTCGTAAGCCACCTCAACCGCAGATTTGATTTCTTCAAGGCCTGCCTCATGAACCAGAATTTTTATGCGCGCCTTGTATTTATTGTCACGACGACCACGCAAATTATAAACCTGCAGTATCGCTTCAAGATAAGGCAGCAACTCCGCTTTCGGCAAAAATTCCCGGATGACTTTGCCAACCATTGGAGTTCTACCCAATCCACCGCCAACGATGATTTCATAACCCGGCTCACCGGCATCATTGGAAACCATACGAACACCAATGTCGTGAGCTTTGGTTACTGCCCGGTCATTGGGGGCACCGGAGATGGCAATCTTGAATTTTCGCGGCAGGAATTGAAACTCCGGATGGTCGGTGGACCATTGCCGCAGAAGCTCAGCCGTTGGACGCGGATCTTCAATCTCGTCAGCCGCAGCGCCCGCAAAATGGTCTGCCGTTACATTTCGAATACAGTTACCGGATGTCTGTATGGCATGCATGCTGACGTCTGCCAGCGCATCCAGAATGTCGGGCACGTCTTTCAGTTTTGGCCAATTGTACTGGATGTTCTGTCGGGTGGTGAAGTGGCCGTAACCCTTGTCCCACTTGTCCGCGATGAGTGCGAGTTGCCGCATTTGCCGGCTGTCCAGCGTTCCATAGGGGATTGCTACGCGTAGCATATAGGCATGTAACTGTAGATACAGGCCATTCATCAGCCGTAGCGGTTTGAACTCATCTTCGGTCAGTGAACCATCAATGCGCTTTTCGACCTGGCCACGGAACTGGCGTACCCGCTCGCGGACAAACTTCTCATCAAATTCGTCGTAAACATACATAATAGATCAAGCCTCTGTCTGTTTGCCGTGGGGATAGTTTGAAGGTCCCCTGGAACGAAATTCTTCACGAAAATGAGTTGCTTCAGGCGTGCCATCAGCGCTGTAGCGGGCATCAACCAGATAAGGTCCAATCAAGCGGTCATGTTGTTGGTTGGCTTCTGAAAGCGCTGCATTTGCTGCCGCCTCTTCCTCAAAAATGGCGACGTCAGATAGATGCCTGCTCCATTCACCGGAAGCAGTCATGTAAATGACATCGCCATCAAAGAGGTCGTTTGCGGTCAACATCTTGGGAGTAAATGCACGAGCCATCAGAGCGCCCCAACTTTCAAGGTATTGGATTCAACGATTTGTCTGGCGTGGCCTGCTGCTTCACGCGGCTCAACACCAAGAAGCAGAATTGCCGGCCCCTCGGAATCCCTTGCCGCGACGGACAATTCAGCAAGCGTTGAGGCAATGATCTTCTGGTCGGGACGGGAAGCATTTTCAACGATGCTCACCGGCGTATCAGGAGCCGCGCCGTGCATCAGCAAACGGGCGCTTAAAAACTGCGCGGTTCTCAATCCCATGTAAATCGCGGCAACGCTGCCTTCTTTGGCAAGGGTGCGCCAGTCATGCTCGGCAAAACCCTCGACGTCATGACCGGTTATGACCTGGAGCGCAGAGTTACGATTGCGTTTGGTGAGTGATACGCCGAGACTTGCAGCGGCGGCAGATGCGGCTGTGATCCCAGGAACAATTTCCCAGGCAATATCAGAGGCATCGAGCGCATCCATCTCCTCATCGAGACGACCGAATACGACCGGATCACCGGATTTAAGACGTACAACCTTGGCGCCGGTTGAAGCATGTTCAATCATCAGGATGTTGATATCTTCCTGCTTCCAGGCATCACCGAAACCCATCTTGCCGGTTTCAACAATAACCGCTTCACGACGCGCAAGCTCCAGAACCTGAACTGATACCAGCCGATCGTGGATAACCACATCTGCGTCCGCCAAAATGCGTCGGGCTTTTACAGTTAAAAGATCAGGATCGCCTGGACCTGCACCCATCAGAAAAACGCGTCCAGCTTCTGGCCGTTCTTCGCCTGTTTCAACGAATAGCTGCTCCAGAACCTCGCTGGCACCCGCTACGCCTTTGCGTCTCAGCGCAAGCGGTCCTTCTACGAAGAAAAACCGTGTCCAGAAGCGTCGACGTCGGCTGCCGTGTGGCAAGGTTGAGGCTTTTGAGCGAAAACGTTCGCCAATGCGTGCCAGAATACCTAACTCACCGGGCAGGTTTTCCTCGATCTCTGCTTTCAATTTGCGGGCAAGAACCGGTGCGGTTCCTTCAGTACCGATTGCAATTGTAACAGGATCACGGTCAACGATTGCCGGCGTGATGAATTCACTTGCCTCCAGATTGTCAACAACGTTGAAGAGTACACCCGCTTCTCTGGCCAATTGAGCGGTGCGCGCATCGTGGTCCGGATCATCAGACGCTGCATAAACCATCGTGGCGGCTGCAATATCTTCCTGGCATACATCTCTCGAGATCACTTTGAGAAGACCAGCATCTTCCCAACTGCGTATCCGATCCGCCGGATGTTGGGAAAACACCACCACTTGCGCCTCTGTCTTGAGCAACAGGCGCAGTTTGGCAATCGCTGTCTCACCGCCGCCACACACGATAACGTGGCGATTTCTCAGATCGAGGAACACAGGAAAATGGCGCATAACAAATTGGACTTTCTTCGCAAACGGGGATTGCGCGAATTTATTCCAATATGTGGTTTGATCACCGCATTTTCAAAGCACGGTATTCTAGCGAAATACGATTATCGGAAAATTGATACTCCAAAGTGAATGATTGCAGAAAATGAACAGCATCATGCTCGAAACACATGAACAATACCCCGAATTTCCTCGATTTCCAGGTATGGGATTTCGAACTGTTCTTCGAGATTCAATCCCTGTCTCTCGATCTCCAGCGGCAGTTTTTCTTCCCATCCGCAATCGTCCCAACCCTTGCCATTCACGGTCAGTATCGCGAGGCCTTCGGGTACCAGCACATCAACCAGAATACCCAGATGCTCGGGATGCGGGGGGCCATACCCAAAAACGCCACTGGCAAAAACGGCATCGAACGGTTCAACATTCAGTTTTTGTGTCAAATCTGCCTCTGCAAGACTTTGATAAGCACCTGTTTTATCAGCGATTTCCAACATTTCTGGTGACAAATCCAGCCCATGTATGTTGTCGTAACCCTGTCGCATAAGTGCGACACCGGAAAGGCCGGTTCCGCAGCCTGCATCCAGAATCCGGGCTGATTTATCCGGAACCCTTTTGGCAAATTCTACGGCCGCCGTTTCAAAACCCACATAGCCAAATTCACCAACACTGTCGGCTTCATAGGTCTTGGCCCAATCCCGATAAAGCTCCTTCTGCATCTCAACCGTTTTGGTCCGGTATACATCTCCGAGTTTCGGGCTTTTGGTGGTGTGGTTCGCACCTTTATCGTTCATTTGAAGGTTACCTCCTACTGGGTAAATCTGGTGCCAGGTGCCGGCGGTGTTTCCGGTTTTCCAGCAAAGCACTGGGCATTTTCCATCCATTGGCGGGCCGTCTCGCCAGTGGTAATTACATCCGTGTCCGCAACGTTTCGAACCTGGGTGACGATCTGGCAAAAACCGGTCGCAGAACCCTCCACGTGATTATCGTCCTGGCTTTCATTCCACTCCCAGACCGCACCTGACGGGGCGTGCAATTTCACATGAGGTGATGGTTCAGGGATCTTTTCTTTGCGGTTTTCAAATGTCCAGCCAAAAGCCAACACTCCCAGATGGGCAATGTTTTTGATCCTGTCAGTATCCACACGCGCAATCCCCAGCAGGTCAAAGATTTCCTGTCCATGCGCCCAGGTTTCCATTTGCCGTGCGGTGATGAACGATTTTGCACTCATATCCGGACCGGCCCACTTCAATCGGAGCTTGGGATCAGCTTTCGCATAGTTTGCAGCAGTTTCTTCGCAAACGGCCTTCCAGGCTTCAAACAGTTTTCTGCCGGACAAATTTCCCAGCCATTCACCCTGGGTTTCAACAAGCGTCCTGCCTTCTTTCACAGCCGCCGCGATCGGTGCATAAAACGCCAGAAATTTGTCCCCATCTTCAAGCGTGAGATTTGCAGCGTGATTAAACAGATGCAGATGTCCTATCACGTCATTGATGGTCCAGTCCTTGAACTGGGTGTGACGTTCAAAATCACTATCTGATAATGGCTCCAGGATTTTTGAAAGTGCATGACATTCCTCCAAAAAGTCTGTCGCTTGCTGCATTTGAACATCCTCACAACATCAGGAACCCGGACGGGACCTTTTTACGCGCCGGGTTTTGAGGCTTCACCTGCAATGTAAACCTCGGCCACAGTCCGGTCGTCTCCCAAGGTTTGCATGACAAACAGCTCTTCTTCAAGAGTGGACACTGTTTCCATCCGGAGGCTCATGGCTGATGTCGCGTTTGCATCAAGCACCAGAATATCCGCATCCGAACCGGGCGAAAGATTGCCGATCCTGTCTTCAAGCCCCAGGGCGCAGGCATTTCCGAGAGTGGTTTGGTAGAATGAATAAACTGGCGTGAGACGCTGTCCTTGAAGCTGCATAACCTTGAACGCTTCATCAAGTGTCTTGAGCATTGAATAGCTGGTGCCGCCGCCGATATCGGTCGCAACACCAATTCGCACCGGATGCTTGCCGTTCCTCAATTTTTCAAAATTAAACAATCCACTTCCAAGGAACAGGTTCGAGGTCGGGCAAAATACTGCAACCGAACCCGATTCAGACATTGCGGCAATCTCACGATCAGACAGGTGGATGCTGTGACCGAAGAGTGATTTAGGCCCAAGCAAACCATACTGCGCATAGATATCAGTATAGTCCTTACACTGAGGGAACAGTTCACAGGCTAAAGCGATTTCGTTTGCGTTCTCAGATAGATGCGTTTGCACAAAACACTCTGGATGCTCTTGCGCAAGGGCTCCGGACATTTCCATTTGCGCTGGCGTTGAGGTAATCGCAAAGCGCGGCGAAATCGCATAGTGCTGGCGCCCGGTACCATGCCATGTTTCGATCAGCGCCTTGGTGTCGTCGTAACCAGACTGGGGTGTATCCAGCAGCCCAACGGGCGCATTACGATCCATCATCACCTTGCCGCCAATCATCAACATGTTGCGGCGATGACTTTCAGCAAAAAACACTTCAGCGGATTGTTTGTGAACTGAGCAATAGGCTGCAGCGGTCGTCGTTCCATGTTTTATCAGCTCGTCAAAAAAGACCGATGCGATGCGGGCACCGTGCTCAGTGGAGCCAAACTTCTGTTCTTCAACAAATGTGTAGGTATTGAGCCAGGTCAGAAGGTCTGGCGCATAGGATCCAATTATTTGCACCTGTGGAAAATGCAAATGCGGGTCAATAAATCCTGCAATCAGAATATACGGTCGATGATCAACTACTTCGATGTTATCCAGTGCATTCAATTTAACATCAGCATAAGACCCCGTAGCTTTGATTATGCCGTCGTCCACGTGAACCGCACCATCTTCCTCATAAACATATGAGTCAGATTCGCTGCCAAGAACTGGTTCAGACAGAAATGAAAGAGTACGACCTCTGAGAATTTTCCCAGTCATTTAAGCGCAATCTCTTTGGTTGAAGCTGTTTCAAACCATCGGACGATCAATTGTCTCTCATCGTCGGTGATGTTGGTCAAATTACCTGGCGGCATGGCATGCGATCTGCCAGCGTGGAGGTAAATTTGCTTTCCTTGATTGGCAATTGCATTTCCTGAATCCAGATAAACACCTTTGGGTGCCCGGTGAATACCGTCCCAAACCGGTTCGGCGGTGTGGCACATTGAGCAACGGGTCATCACGACTTCCTCCACCCCAGCAAAGTGTTGTGATGCCTGAAGCTCCTGCCCAGATTGTGAGAGCATGGTTGATCCGTCAGCACTGCCAGTTAGCACTTTTGGCACCGTTGAAAGCCACATGATGATTATAAATGCCAGCCCTGCGATCAACCAGGTCCATGTCGGATTGCTGCGACGGGAATGGCGTTCATTGAAATAATGGCGAATTACCACTCCAATCAAAAATACCAGCGTGGCAATCACCCAGTTAAATTCAGTCGCGAAAGCCAATGGGTAATGGTTTGAAAGCATGAAGAAAATTACAGGCAGCGTCAGGTAATTATTGTGGGTTGAGCGCTGCTTGGCGATCATGCCGTAAACGGGATCTGGTTGGTTACCGGCGATCAAATCCGCAACAACTATTTTCTGGTTTGGGATAATAATCATTGCGACATTTGCAGACATGATCGTCGCAGTGAATGCACCCAGATGCAGGAACGCGGCACGTCCGGTGAATACCTGCGTATAACCCCATGCGGCAGCAACCAGCACCACGAATAGTGCAATCATCAAGCCGGTGTCGCTCTTGCCCAAAAACAGCTTGCAGAGATTATCATAGAGCAACCAGCCGACAACAATCGATGCAACTGATATGCCGATGGCAGCGAGGGATGAGACATCCAGTACGTTTCGGTCAATCAGATAGAGCTCAGCATTTGCGTAATAAACCACGCACATTACCGCGAAGCCGGAAATCCAAGTCATGTAGGATTCCCATTTGAACCACGTCAAATGCTCCGGCATTTGCTCAGGCGCAACGAGATATTTCTGGATGTGATAAAATCCACCACCGTGGACCTGCCATTCTTCGCCATTCGCGCCCTTGGGCAGATTTGGAACTTTGCGCAATCCCAAGTCCAGTGCGATGAAGTAAAATGAGGAACCGATCCAGGCAATGGCGGTAATTACGTGCAACCAGCGCAGTGCAAACTCGATCCAGTCCCAGGCAATCGTGAATTCATACATCAGACATCAACCGAAACGAGATTGGGCGATTCGATCGTCGGAATTTCCCTGGACAAATGCGTAACAATTTCTGCGGTGACGAGAGCCGCGATGATTTCCGGACGTTTGTCACCTGATCCGTTGCTACCAATCGGACAAACCAGGGCTTCTGTATTTTTGATCTCTCCACCTTCGTGTTTGAACCAGCTTTCGAATTTCTTGCGTTTGGTACGAGAGCCGATCAGGCCGACATAGGCTGCATCATTTCTTTCAAGCGCGGTTTTGGTGATCAGAAAATCCAGCGCATGATCATGGGTGAGCACCACAAACGCCGCATTGGCAGGCGCGTCCAGCACAACCGATTCCGGAATGGCCGAATTCAGTTTTTCCACATCGGCTACAATTTCTGACAGAATGTCACCACGCGTGTCCACCACGATGACGTGGTAAGGTAGCGGCGCAAGTGCAATTGCCAACGCTGCACCGATGTGACCAGCCCCGAAAATGTACACCGTTCTTTGATGTTTATGTTCCTCATCGAGCAACTTCAGCAATGCGCCCCATGCGACTTCATCAATGTGCTCAATCCCAAGAGAAACGCTACCCCCACAACACTGGCCGATTTCCGGGCCCAGCTTGACATCCATCACACCAAATTCAGCTTCTCCTGCGAGAGCTGCTCGGGCGCGTTGAATCACCATGTGCTCCAGAACCCCACCGCCGATGGTGCCGCAAATTGTGTTCTCGGACACCAGCATAAGTGCGTCTTTATCGCGTGGTGTGGATCCGGCAGTATCGGTAATCGACACCAGGGCCAGCCGGTTTTCCTGTGCAAGGAATGCCTTGGCTGATGAGCTTGTCAGGCGCATTAGTTGGGTCTTTCTTTTTTCAACCGTTCAATTGTCATCAATACATGCTCTGGCGTTGCCGGTGTATCCATGCGTGGCGCGATCTTGTAGTCAGCAACGCTTGCTGCCGCCATGGACAAGGCCTGGTGGACTGACATCGCCAACATCAATGGGGGTTCTCCGACTGCTTTGGAACGGCGAATTGTCCGCTCCGGATTTGTGGACCATTTGGCAAGCTCCACATTGAATATCCGGGGCATGTCCGATGCAAGCGGAATTTTATAGGTGGAAGGCGCGTGGGTACGTAAACGTCCACTGTCGTCCCACCACAATTCCTCGCTGGTCAGCCATCCCATGCCTTGAATGAAACCACCCTCGACCTGTCCCAGATCAATCGCGGGATTGAGGGAGTTACCAACGTCATGAAGGATATCAACCCGGTCAACCTGATATTCGCCAGTCAGCGTATCCACACTGACCTCGGAAACAGATGCACCGTAAGAGAAATAGTAAAACGGTCTTCCGGTACCCTTCTCCCGGTCCCAGTGGATGTCCGGGGTCTTGTAGAAACCGGCGGCGGACAATTGAACCCGCGCCATGTAAGCAGCCTTGATAAACTCACCAAAGGAAACCGATTTGTCGCCCAGTTGAACCTGATTGGAAGCAAATGTGATTTCTTCCGCATCTACCTTGTAATGTTCTGCGCCAAATTCCACCAAACGTTTCTTGATCTGCTGCGCCGCATTTTGCGCGGCCATGCCATTGAGATCACTGCCTGATGAAGCTGCAGTTGCGGAAGTGTTCGGGACCTTGCCAGTATGGGTTGCAGTGATTTTGATCCGATCAAGATCAACCTGAAACTCATCCGCAACAACCTGGGCAACCTTGGTGTTCAGTCCCTGCCCCATTTCGGTGCCACCATGGTTCAAATGAATGCTGCCATCATTATACACATGCACCAATGCACCTGCCTGATTGTACCAGGTGGCAGTGAAAGAGATACCGAATTTCACCGGCGCTAGCGCAATACCTTTTTTGATTACTGGATTGGCTTTGTTGAATTTCAAAATCTCTTTTCGCCGGGAGGCGTAGTCAGAAGATTGTTCAAGCTCGCCAACAACTCGTTCAAGAATGTTGTCGGTTACGGTCTGGTGATAAGGAGTGACATTACGATCCTCGACGCCGTAGAAATTGGCTTTACGGATATCCAGAGGATCCCTGCCCAACGCATAGGCAATATCTTCAATGATGCGCTCACCGCCCAGCATGCCTTGTGGTCCGCCAAAGCCACGGAAAGCGGTATTGGAAACTGTGTTGGTTTTAAGCGGATGAGAGCGCAAAACCACATTTGGAAAATAGTAGCAATTGTCGGCATGAAAGAGTGTGCGGTCTGTAACCGGGCCGGACAGGTCAGCAGAAAACCCGCATCGGGCTGAAAAATCTGCTTCTACCGCTTCTATCCGCCCTTCATCGTCAAATGCTGCTTTATAGTCCACATGAAAATCGTGCCGCTTGCCGGTCGAGATCATGTCGTCATCGCGATCGGGGCGGATTTTGACAGCCACATTATGCTTCTTGGCAGCAATCGCAGCGATTACGGCAAACAGATTTGACTGGGTTTCCTTGCCGCCAAACCCGCCACCCATGCGGCGCACCAAAACGGTTACTGCATTGGCCGGAACATTGAGCGCATGGCTTACCATGTGCTGGACTTCACTTGGGTGCTGGGTTGAAGAATACACCGTGACGCAATCATCTTCTTCCGGGATGGCCATTGCGATATGGCCTTCAAGGTAGAAGTGGTCCTGACCGCCGATCCGCATCTCGCCTGAAATTGTGTTTGTCGCAGATTTCATCACCGGCTCTGGATCGCCGCGTGACAGCGTTAGCGGTGCTGTGACATTCGGGTATCCGGCATCTCTTGCTTCGACTACGTCGGTCACATGGCGCAGATCGCGGTATTCGACCTTGGCCTTTTCACAGGCATGCCGTGCTGCCTCACGTGATGTCGCAACAACTGCGAACATTGGTTGCCCCAGAAACTCCACCGTCTTCTCGGCAAAAATCGGCTCATCGTTCAGGCCAGTTGGAGAAATGTCATTGTGACCGGGAATATCGTCAACCGTGAGCACGTCAACAACACCATCCGCTGCACGAACCGCATCGAGGTTGATCTCAACAATCTCCGCATGCGCCCGCTCTGACAAACCGCAATAAGCGTGCAATGTGCCAACCACCTCAACGATATCGTCGATGTATTCCGCGGCTCCGGTGACATGCTTTACTGCGGAATCATGAGCAATGGGTTCGTGAACATTGCCTACAATCGGCTGGTCGGTATTTTTATTTGATTTCAACAATTCCGAAATCCTCATGCAGCAGACATTGTGGGAAGGCTACTCAACAATTCCGGAGTAGCTGTTTCTGAGTAGAAGCGGTGCAGCAGGTTTTTCGCAACTTGCTGACGATATTTTGCTGATGCACGCCAGTCACTCAAAGGTTCATAGTCTTGGTCAAATTGCTCGATTGCGAAAGCGACCGTTTCTTCATTCCAGGGTTTACCAATCAGTGCGGCTTCAACGTTGGAGGCACGTTTTGGTGTGCCCGCCATGCCGCCGAACGCGATTTTGATTGCTTCGACGCTGCCAGCTTCATCAAGGCGCAACAGGAATGCCCCACACACAGCGGAGATATCTTCATCGCGACGCTTGGAAATCTTGTAGACGGCGAATTGGTCATTCTTGCCCAGGGCAGGAATGTGAACTTGCTCAACAAACTCGCCCGGTGCGCGATCCTGCTTGCCGTATTCGATGAAAAATTCTTCAAGCGGAATGGTTCTGTTACCCGAGGTGCCACGCAGGGTCAGCGTAGCGCCCAGCACAATCAATGGCGGCGGTGTATCGCCAATCGGAGAACCATTCGCAATGTTGCCGCCAACGGTTCCCATATTGCGAACCTGCTCACCACCAATCCGGTCCCAGAACGGCCCAAGTTGCGGAAAGTGTTTTACCAATGGTCCGTAGGCATCTGAGTAACTCACACCCGCACCCAGCGTTACACCGTTCGCGTTGCTATCAATTGTTTGCAGTTCTTCCAGATGACTAATGAAGATTGCAGGCGAAATGTCCCGCATGAATTTGGTAACCCAAAGACCAGCATCGGTCGCCCCGGCAACCAGGGTTGCCTCGGGTTGATCCTCGATTGCACGTGCCAAATCTTCGAGATTTGCCGGAACAATTATCTGATCTGCCATCGAAATTCGATTTTCGGTTTTGAGCGACTTCAAGCATTGGATGATTTCCTTGCGCTCCGCCATTAAGCAATCGTCTTCCGGTAGGCCATTTTCTGCCATCGCTTCAGCGGCTTTGATGATTGGTGCATAACCCGTGCACCGGCACAGATTTCCCTGCAGTGATTTTTCGATTTCGTGCCGGTTTGGGTGGGGATTTTCCAGCCACAAACCATAAAGTGACATCACGAAACCAGGCGTGCAAAAACCGCACTGTGAACCATGATGATCCACCATCGCTCGCTGGACTGGATGCAAGTCACCATCATATCCCTTCAGGTGCTCCACTGTCACAACGTGACAGCCATGGAGCGAGCCCAGCAGCCGAATACAAGCGGTAACAGATTCATACTTCAGTCCGTCGCCAACCATACGTCCAATGAGGACGGTACAAGCACCACAGTCTCCTTCCGCACAGCCTTCCTTCGTGCCGCGCAGGAACTTGTCCAGGCGCAAATAATCAAGCAGAGTTTGGGAAGCTGAAACTTCGTCAAGTGTCACGATCTGGTCGTTGAGCCTGAAGGAAATCTCTGTTTGAACGGATGCGGCCATCTCCCTTAACTTCCCCGATACGTTGAGAATGAATAGGGTGAGACCAGCAAAGGCACGTGATAGTGGGATGAAGTATCACTGATACCAAACCGGATCGGAACTATATCAAGGAATGGTGGGTCGGTAATTTTTACACCGTTTTCCTTCAAATAATCCCCCACATGAAAGCGTAATTCATAATTCCCCGTTTTGAATTCTGTACCCGACAGGATGGGGCCATCACACCGGCCATCGGAATTGGTTTTTGTGCTGTACAGCGAGGCTCGCTTCTCACCCTCCATGAGAAAAAGCTCAATCATCATATTCGATGCAGGCAGGCCGGACATGGTATCAAGTACATGAGTAGTCAGATAACCACCTGGATTTTCTTCAGCCACACCGGGCTCCTTTCGGCATTCAATGGGACAGTTTACGTTATAGCCTTATTTGTGCGATAGCAGGTACACATTCAAAAGACTTTCAATGTTTTATATATAAACAATCTGCATTACTCGCGATAATTGGTAGAAAGAATTATCCCATTTTGCTGCCGGGAGCACCATGACAAGATACCCAAGAGATTTGCAGGGATATGGCCCCCAAACAATCGATCCGAAATGGCCGGGTGGTGCCAAAATAGCCGTTCAATTCGTTGTCAACTACGAAGAAGGTGGCGAAAACAACATTCTCCACGGTGACAAAGCCTCCGAAGCCTTCTTGTCCGAGATCGTAGGTGCCGCGGCCTGGCCCGGTCAACGGCACTGGAATATGGAATCCATATACGAATACGGGGCCAGAGCCGGATTTTGGCGACTGCATCGCATGTTCACCTCTCGCGACATACCAGTCACGGTCTACGGAGTGGCAACTGCCTTGCAACGCTCACCTGCACAAGTAGCGGCAATGCAGGATGCAGATTGGGAAATTGCTTCTCATGGATTGAAATGGATCGAATACAAGGATTTCAAGCCGGCCGAAGAGCGAAAGCACATCCGTGAGGCGATCCGCATTCACACGGAAGTCACCGGAGAACCGCCACGCGGCTGGTACACCGGGCGCTGCTCGGTCAATACGGTGGATCTGGTCTCTGAGGAAAATTGTTTTGATTATGTCTCGGATTCCTATTCTGACGACCTGCCCTATTGGCGTGAACATAAAAACAACGCTCAACTTGTCATCCCCTATACGCTGGATGCCAACGACATGCGGTTTGCTTCCCCTCAAGGATTCAACTCCGGGGATCAATTTTTCACCTATCTCAAAGACAGCTTCGATGTGTTGTATGAAGAAGGCACCCAGGGCGCACCAAAGATGATGAACATCGGGCTGCATTGCCGCCTTGTCGGAAGGCCCGGACGTGCAGCTGCCCTTGCGCGGTTTCTTGATTATGTGAGGGGGCACAAGAAAGTCTGGCTGGCAAAACGGATAGAAATCGCCGAACATTGGCAAAAGACCCATCCTTATGAGCCGCGTATGCAACCCTTTTCCCTATCCCGCAAAAAATTCGTTGAAGCCTATGGCGGGATATTTGAGCACAGTCCCTGGATTGCAGAACGTGCCTTCAAGCGTGAAACTGGTCCGGCTTTTGACACCGCAGCCGGCCTTCACGCCTTGCTGTGCAGAGAATTTCGATCCGCCAGCAAAAAGGAAAGATTGGGCGTATTAACTGCACACCCGGATCTTGCCGGCAAGCTTGCACAAGCAAAGCGGCTAACAGCAAGTTCCACGAACGAACAGGCGTCCGCCGGTCTTGATGCAATGACTGACAAGGAAAGATCAGAATTCCAAAAACTCAACACAGAGTATGTGCAGAAGCACGGGTTTCCTTTTATCATCGCAGTCCGTGACAACACCAAGGTGTCTATCCGCAAAGCCTTCAAGCTGCGCATCAAGAATGATAGCGCGACCGAATTTGAAACCGCGTGCAGGCAGGTTGAGCGGATCGCATATCACCGTCTCACCAATATTCTTCCAGAGTAGATGATGGAACAGATACTGATTCAACCGCTAACCCGCAAAGCGTTTCAGCCTTTCGGCGATATAATCGACACGAAAGAGGCAGAAAATTTCACCATCAACAATGGTATGTGCCAGCGATTTCACGATCTTACCCCGATTGAAACCGCTGGAGAAGACGCAAGACCCCTGATCAACATCTTCCGCTGTCAGCCGTATGATTTACCCCTTGAACTCAAGATGGTTGAGCGACATCCGCTTGGTAGTCAGGCATTCGTGCCACTATCACAAAATCCATTCCTGGTGATTGTTGCGGAAGATGAGGATGGCAGGGCAATTCACCTACGAGCTTTTCTCACCGAGCCCGGGCAAGGCATCAATTTTCACCGAAATACCTGGCACGGTGTTTTAACTGCTTTAAACGAGGCCTGTGATTTTCTGGTTGTGGACAGGGGCGGCGAAGATAACAATCTTGAAGAATGCCACTTCTCAGAACCTTTCTTGGTTTTAGCTCCGTAGTTTCACACGTTATCTTTCCACTCTAATTTTTAATGCTTCCTGCCGCTACGAATATACTCTAGATTATTGTCATCTTATTGATAAAAATATGCGGGAATCCTCATGACTGCAAAAGATCAGCAACGTTATTGCATGCGCCCGATGACTGTTGATGATCTTGACACCGTTGCACTGTGGTTTGAGCATCTGGCAGATCTATGCCTGTTTGACCGCAGTTCACCGGTGCCGGTTAACCGGACTGCACTGGAAGGCAACTGGAAGGACAGTTTGGCCTCCACCGGGCCACAGCGTGGCTACTGGTTTGCACTGGATGATGCCTCTGGAGATATCGTCGGGATCGCGGGAATCGAGAACATAAATTACACGAATGGCGATGGCATTCTGGCGATTTACCTCTCTGATCAGGCTCGCGGAAAGGGTCTGGCAGCCAAGGCGAGCTGTTTACTGCTTGATCTTGCATTTGATCAGTTGCGGTTGAACCGGATAACGTCCTACTATCGGGAAGACAACGACGTAACGGCCAAGCTGACCAATACAATTGGATTTTCCAAAGAAGGTCTTATGCGAAAGGCCTGGTTTGTTGGTGGCAAATACTTTGATATTGTTGTAGTGGGCATCTTGGGTGATGAGTGGGCAGAGTCCCGCAAGAAACTTGCAGTGGAATTGGGCGGTTCCACACAGTTGCAATTTGGACGCCCGCCATGGTCAGCGAGGGTGTGGCCAGAAGCGCTGACGTAGATTCGGGGAGAAGTTTCAGTAATGTACAATCGGGGCGCTGACGGCGTGGATTTCACGCAGTCGGTAGAATTTGTTTTATGACTGGCGAAAGTAAAAATTCCGTTCGGCGCACGCTTCAGGCTGCGTTATTTGCGGATGTCGTCGGCTATAGCCGCATGATGGGTGAAGACGAACTCGCCACCCTGAAAGCGGTCAGGGAAAATATCGGCATATTTCAAACTCACTGCAATGAACATGAAGGCACTATTGAACAAATCCGTGGTGACGGGGTGTTTGCAATTTTTGATAGCGCGGTAAATGCGGTGCAGTGCGCAATCGACGCTCAACACGCAATAAACTCGATGAACGAAAACATCGAGCGCCCGATAAAGTTCCGGGTTGGTATTAACCTTGGTGAGGTACTCCGTGATGATACCGGCCTTCATGGGGACAGTCTGAACATCGCCTCGAGACTTGAAAGCATGGCTGAACCTGGAACGGTTTGCGTAAGCAGTGCAGTTTACGAGCAAATCAGAAACAAACTTGCTTTTGGATATGAATGCCTGGGCGAGCAAAGACTGAAAAACATCAGTGAGCCCATCACTGCGTTTTGTGTTCACCGCGAAGTTGACGGTGTGACCATGGCGGCAAGCCCACGGGTTGCGACCGCTCAGCAAAAAGTTTCCCTGGCAACCAAACCGTCGGTTGTGGTTCTCCCGTTCAAGGATCGAAGTGGCAACCCGGATGAAGGCTGGTTTGCAGACGGCATCACAGAAGACATCACATCCAACCTTTCAAAATTTCACAATCTGTTTGTGATCGCCCGAAATTCGGCGTTCCTTTACAAGGATCGTGACATTCGACCTCAGCAGGTCGCCAAGGAACTGGGCGTTCGTTATGTGGCTCAAGGTACTATCCGCAAAGCAGGAAATCGCACCCGAATTTCAGTTGAATTGGCGGATGCCGAAACAGAGCACATGATCTGGGCAGAGCGATACGACCGCAACCTTGATGATATATTTGAGGTCCAGGACGAAATCGCAAACACGGTAGTGGCTGCAACGGCAGTTCAGATTGAAGCCTCCGAGGCTGGCCGATCGAGTTTGATACCACCATCAGACATGGCTGCCTATGACCTGGTGCTTCAGGGGCAACAGTATGTTCTGAAATACCGACGTCCGGACAATCATGAAGCACGGCGGCTTTATCAGGCAGCATATGATGTGGATTCCAGATATGCACGGGCAAATGCTGCGATTTCCAGAACAATGAACATCGACTGGCGATACGCATGGTGTGAAGATCAGGCGACGGCGCTCGATCAGGCACTGGAATATGCTCAAAACGCTATCGCACTGGATCAGGTGGATGCCCGTGGATTTGGTGAATTGGGTTTTGCGCATCTGTATCGCAAAGAGCACGATGCGGCACTTGATGCCTATGATCGGGCACGAAAACTAAACCCAAATGACGCTGACTTGATGTCGGATATGGCAGATGCACTTTGTCACGCCGGGCGATCCGAGGAAGGCGTTGAGCTGTTGAAAAAGGCGATGCAGCTCAACCCGTTCTATCCCGACCAGTATCTTTGGCACCTTGGCGGCGCCTACTACAATTTGAAGCAATATGAAGAAGCAATTGCCGCTTTACAGAAAATGCATAATCCTGCTGAAGGACGGCGTCTGCTAGCTGCCAGCTGCGGACAGTTGGGACGCATTGAAGAGGCAAAATACCACGCCGAAAAAGTGCTGGAAGCGCACCCCAGTTTTTCACTAAAGGCCTGGGCGGACGTGCAACCCGACAAATTTCAAAAAGACGTAGATCATTTTGTCGAAGGCCTAGAAAAAGCCGGCCTTCACTGAAGCCAAATTAGGGACTGAAGACGACGATCAGTCAGAGTTATCGCCGCTTAACCTTGCGCCGGATACCCGTGCGCCCGACACTCTCGCACCACTTACCCTTGCACCCGACACTCTTGCTCCAGATACCCTGGCCCCTGAAACGCGTGCGCCACTGACCGCCATTCCGCCTCCGCCATCACCTTCAGGGTCAAGCAGTAGCTGACTTAGCGGCCCACTGGACATATCCAGTCGAAGGGAGAAGTCGGCTTGATCATAGGCCCAACACATAAGGTCCGATGAAAAATCAAAGTCCTGCGCCGCAATTTGCGTGTTTTCAGATTTTAGATTTTTAGCCTTAGCACCATCGCCGTGAACCAGAAAAATCGTCGGCACTTCGAGCTCATAGTATTTACCGACATAGCTGTAGCCATAAATTCGGGCAAATCTTGTTTCTTTCCCGTTGGCGAGCTGATCGGAGAGAAAATGATTATTGCCGGTGCTTGCGTTGGATTTTAGTTCAGCACCATCCAAAATTTTATGTTCCATGTCGTCCATTACAAAGCCGAATAGAACAATCTTTGATGCGTCTAGTAGTGTTTCACCCATAGTCTAACTCCGAATTGCTGCCCCGACTTGTATTTTGAAATTTCAGTTGTGCTGGAAATCCCCTAACTAACTAGATTATCACAATAATACCGGTATCAAAGCAACCCCCTATCCAAGCGTATGTGGAGTAACAGTCCTATCCGAAAACAAATGACTGTTTGGGGACATCTTTTCGAGGCGCGGTCCTGGTTTTACCAAGCCAATTTCGCGCATCCGAAAATTGTTTGATATGATACGATTGAAACGCCCGCCAGTGATGAACTTATCTACGTCTTGAAGGGCCACATTCACACCTTGATAGGTCAAGGTCTCCGAATCCAGCAACCGCCATGCATCCGCGAGATAGGTTCCAAGATAATCTCGTGCAAGTAAAAGCGCTTCTTTAAATCCTTCCGGATTCTGCCTGTAAAAATTGTCGAATTTTTCCTGCATCACAGCTACATACCTGTCGCTCCCTTCAAGTTTGTCCGAAAGGTCTTCCATCTCTGCGGAAACCAGGCCCTCGTCCAGCAAATTTTCATGGAAAACATCGACAAGAATATCAAACATTGCGCCTGTCAGCGGTTGAGAGAGTTTGTGTTCACTATCCCAACCGTCAACAAATTCCGACAGTACCTGATCGTTGGCCGCCAACCGGATTTGCGTGTTGTCAGAGGTCTCGGCAAAGCGGCTTAGCCGGTTCAGTGTGTAAAGGTTGCCACTGGTGTTATCCAAAACCGCGTTGGTGACAGAATCAAAATGCAGGGATGCCAGCAGCGCAACCAGGTCTGCGGCAGACTCATGAAATCCAAAATACTCTGGATTATCGTCATCCTGCGAGGGCATTCCGATTTCAGAATATATAATGCCATGGCCAATTTCATGGGCGATCACATCGAAGTTCAAGAAGAATGCGCTGTAGTTTTCCTCAACTTTTATGCCGCCAGCCTCAAGAAAACCCCACCCCATAAATGCATTATCAACCGATGGCAAAAGAGAGAGTTCAAGCCGCTCGTAATCCTCGCGAAAATGCCATTCAATTTTTCGATCGAAATACCGTTCCCACACATCAAGGGTAAAGCGGGCGCAGCCAAACAAATGGGCCGATTCAAATTCGCGCGTTCCAGGTTCCAGATGATCAAAATGTCCATCCGGGCCAGGTTGCGCCGGTGGATGAACTTCCGCGTGCCACGGGGGCAGGAACAATAATGGCTCACCGTTCTCATTTTCGTGCATACCGTAATGGGTCTGCTTGCCAACCGGATAGACGGTGTACATGCGCTCATCGGACGGGCCAGGCATGAGCGACCCGGATGGCGAAGATACGTAGACAGTTTCCGGCTGCTGATCCTCATCAACTTCCGGCGCCTGCGGGAAAAGCCGGAACCGGGTCCCGGTAGTTTGTTCATGCATTACTGCCATAGTTCGGCTCTTCTCACTTTTGCCCGCCATTGTGGACGTGCAAATACTCTTGCACAAGCAATCGATAGAATGCTTCGCGATTAAGCAATCCAATTTCGTGAAGATGATTATCGATGTTTTCCGGAATTTCCTGTTTCAGAATTTGACAAAAATGCCAGTCCAGTAGAGCCACGTTTGGCAGCCCAATCTCTTGCGGTCCAGAAACTACGGAGCCCCCATCTCCTCTTTTGGCCAGCTTAGACCGAGCACGCTCAGCCAGCGTGTGGTATTTGTCACCGAGTTTCAATGTTTTGATCATTTCACGGCGGAATGCAGCAGAAGCAGTATCGATTGCATTTTGCTTGTGAACTTCTTCACCGAGCATTTCTTCGAGCGCTTCTGCACTCAAATCATTCTGCGCAAGCCATTGGTCCAGCGTTTTTCGATTCAATAAACCGTGCTGTTTGCGGAAATTATTGATCTTTTCCGCAATCGCACTGTGGTCAACTTGTTGTGGCGGCAGCGTTACTCCCGTCGTTGCAAGAAACCGAAGCATTGCGGCTTCTCTAACGCGATGAAATTCATCAGGTTTCAGTCTTAGCTCATTCAGCACTGCATCAGCGTCGATACCGTCGGATGAATCATCCTTGACGCTCTTTTCTCGCCATTTCGAAGTTGCGCGGTTCCAAAGATTTGTCCATTCAAATTCGAAAGATGCATCATGAGCAGGGCCGTCATCTTCATCGGTTGCTTGCATTGCCTCCAGCATAGACACGGCATCCAGCTTTTTTTGATCAATCGAATTTTCTTTCAGCCAATGCTCAAACTTCCCGGCTTGCGAAGGCTTCAAGCCAATAGTTTGTGCATATGCAATCAGGGTTCTCCAGGTTCGATCCCCGTAGTCCCGCGACTTTGCGAATGCGCCGATTTCGGCGGCTACCGATTTGGGCAATGCTTTTTCTGCTGCGGCGTAATTCAGGGTTGCACGAATACTGACCATCGGCTCCGAGAGCGCCGGATACCCAAGCTCTGGTGGCCCATGAGTAACAGCAACCTCATCGTCATCTTCCAACTTGCCCGACTGATAGTCCTGAAAAATTTCTCCAACACCTTGCATACCGAAGTCCGCCAATTCTGCAGCCCGCAACGCACCCATGCTCGATGCACCAAACACATGCACGCCTTGCGACATCGCCCACAGGATTTCCTTGTGCCAGATGGACGCTACACCATCAAAATATCCGTCGATAATACCAATACATTTGGGGTTCAAATCCATGGCTCGATAGACGTCACCCTGTGCAGCCGGCGGCAGGCAGGTCGCTCCAATAACCGCACGCACTTCGGTCTTGGATATGGTCGGGCCAATGAAAACTACCGTGCTCATGTCCCGATTCCCGATCTTGGGCCTGGAACGTAGCTGTCATCGTCGTGCGGGGCTTCCAACCCCGGAATGATCACCCGGACCACCGGGATATCGAAATCAGGATTTGTCAGATCCACCGAAATAACTTGCGCAATCCCAACCGAATTCAGGCACGATATCAGCCAATCCAGATCATCCTGAAGTGTTTCAGCCTCATGGCTGGGAACATCGCCGAACCGGAGTACCGGTGTTTCGTCTGAAATAAGTGCACGCGCTGCTTTGTGCTTTTCGTGCAAACCTGCTTCCAGATATTCATCTTCAAGCAGATCATCCCTTGCCCCGGATATATAGGTTAGTCGTGTCTGAACCGCTTCGGTTAGCGTTCGTGACAGAGCGATCGCCTTGCTTGGGTGGCACCCTGCCCCAGCTCCAATGTGTTCAGGTGCAGAGGTTTCCGGGTTGATTAAGAGACCATAGAAGGCAGTAATCCCGATGTCACTCGTGGTTTCCCAAATAGCCAATTCCAGGCCGGCTTTTGTTATCCGGTCGATAATTTCTCGACATTCCGGGTCATCCACGCTCTCCACCTTCAGCCGCGTCACCTCGCGATCACCGGGCTGCATTTGATGCCAGATCGTCGTAGCATCGCGTTCAATCACCTCGCAAATTGCATGGCATTGGGCCTCCAGAATATGATTACCCGAAGCCAACCCATTGGTGCTGCAGTGAAAACACCCATGCCCGGGCGGACTGGGTTGCGTATAGTCCGCATGCACCATCTCAAAAGGAACCCAGATGTTTTGCCGATCGATGAGGTTGATACCTTCAATCCACAAAATGCGGGTGCCCGCATCAAAATATGAACCAGCGACTTGCTGCAATTGGGCAGGATCAGCAAGCACATGATCCTTCACCAGATCATCATAAGTACCGTAGATAACCGGACGGGTGATATGTTCTGCATGCCAGGTTTCAATTGACTCCATTAATGCGGATGCCTTTGCCGCATCAAGATCAAGGCCCTTGCCCTGGGACACAGCGACAGAACGCGAATTGGGTCGCGTAACCATGACGACCGGAATGCCAACGCGATCCAAACCGGTAATATTGGCAATTCTGGTGATTCCCATTTGGATGAGATGTGGTTTGGCACGAGCGATTGTATCAGTTGGGGAAATGATCCTGTGGGTGCCAGTCCGGTAGAATTTCGTCGGTGCCTTGGCAGCTGCGGCTCTTTTGGTGGTTTTGCCAGCGCGACCTGTTTTCATTCTGCTTTGTTTCCGTTGACCTGTCTGAGTTTCAGATTTTGTGGATCGTAAGGTGGCCGGTCCAGTATCTTTGCCGCACTGACATCACCACATATTTCTACAGACAATTCCGCCCCGGAAGCAAACTGATTTGTTCTCAGATATGCAAAGGCCAATTTTTTCCTGGTCCGGTGCCCATAGCTGCCAGAGGTTATAAGCCCGCATACTTTACCACCCGAAAGCACCGAGTGCAGCCCGAATGGATCGCGACCTTCACCCGTGATTTCGATGAGCTTCAAGCTCATTTCAACGGGTCGACTGGCGAGCACCTCACATCCGGAAAACTGCCTTCCTTCCAATTTTAACAGACGATCAAGACCAGCTTCAATTGGCGAACGCTCAGTGGAAAGGTCCATACCCCAGGCAGGATATCCCTTTTCCAACCGCATGGAGTTGGCCGCGTAGGAACCGAAATGGCCAATTCCAAATTCAACACCAGCACTCATGATAGTGCGATAAAGTTTTGGGAGAACTGCCATTGGCGCATGAAACTCCCATCCGGTTTCCCCGACATAGGATACCCGGAGTGCGAGAACCTTAATCCCTGCAATTTCAATTACTTGTGACGACAACCACTTAAACTGATTCAAACAGTTATTTCCGTTTGCAATCTTCGTCAGTACTTGCGGCGCGAGTGGACCCATCATTGCGAGGATGCCTTTCGACTCCGTCACATCATCCACAGACACATCGCCGATAGACACTGCATGAAGGCGCAACAAGTCATGATCATGATGCCGGGCGGCAGCGGCAGACGTGAGGTAGAAATGATCCTCCGCAAGTTTTACGACGGTAAATTCCGATGCAATGCCTCCCTTGGGAGTAAGCGCATGAATGAGCCCTACCCGACCGACTGTCTTGGGTGGCGTGTTGGCACCAAGCGTGTTCATGAACCGCTCAGCACCTTTGCCATTTACCTCAAATTTCGAGAAAGGCGACAGATCAGAAACACCGACGCGGGTTGATACAATTTCACATTCACGCGCTACGGCGTTGAACCAGTCGGGTCGGTTGAATGTTAGCGTTGCTTCACGGCTTTCATCAGCGCCAGCAAACCAGTTTGGCCGTTCCCAACCATACGCTTGGCCGAACACCGCACCGGCTGCATCCATTTCACTGTGGACCGTGGACATGAATCGTGGCCTTCCGGCCTCGCGCTCTTCATAGGGAAAATGGATAGCAAACTGATTACCGAAACTTTCGACCGCCTTATCTATTCTGTAGTTGCGGTCTGCGAAATTTCCGAAGCGACGTGGGTCAAGTGCGAGCGCGTCCATTGGAGGTTCTTCGCCAATCATCCATTCGGCAAGAAATTTTCCGGCACCCCCACCTTCCATTACACCCATGCTGGAGCCAGTGAGCAGCCAACAGTTTTTCACCCCAAATGCCGGGCCAATTAGTGCATTGGCATCAGGCGTGAAGGTTATCGGTCCATTGACGATTGTTTTGATGCCGCCTTCTGCAAGCGCTGGCACCCGCTCCATCGCCGCTTCAATAATATGTTCCACATTGTCGAGATCACCCGGTACGAGCTCCATGCCAAATTCCGGTGGCACCTGGTCAATTGACCACGGCTTGCCGTTTTTCTCGTAAGGCCCGACAATCAGGCCATCGCGCTCCTGGCGCACATACCAGCTTTCTTCTGGGTCACGGATGATCGGCAGCTCGCTTTCAAGACCGGCAACAGCATCAATGCGATCAGTTACCAGATACTGATGCAATATCGGAACTACCGGAAGTTCAAGCCCAACCATTCGCCCGATCTCATATGCCCAAGTGCCGGCAGCCATTACGATATGCTCGGCAACAAAATTGCCCTTGTCCGTCGTGACTTGCCATTCACCAGTCGCGGTTTGCTTGATGTCGCTTACACATGTTTGCCGGTGTATCTTTGCGCCGTGATTACGCGCACCCTTGGCCATTGCATGAGTGGCTTGGGAGGGATCGACGGAACCATCAAGCGGTTCGTGGATCGCACCAATCAAACCGCCCAGTTCAACCAGTGGATAAATTTCCTTCAATTGTTCCGGTGTTAAAATGTTGAAATCAAAGCCAGAATATTTGCCAAGTCCCTTCACATGACGAAACTCATCCATGCGATCTTCAGACCGCGTTACCCGTAGCGCACCGGTCTGGTGAAAACTCACCGGGTCACCGGTTTCCTGTTCTAGCGCTCCCGTATAAAGATGCACCGAGTGAGCGCGCATCGCCTGGATGGTAAGATTATGGGCAAAGTGGGTACAAAGGCCTGCCGCATGCCAGGTTGATCCAGCGGTGAGCTCGTTCTTTTCAAGTAGCACCGCATCGTTCCACCCGAGCTTCGCCAGATGATAGAGTGCAGAAACACCCATCGCACCGCCGCCAATGATGATTACTCTGGCGTGCGTGGTCATTGGGAAATGCTTTCTGGTAACTGGCGCATGCGATCGCCCTTTGGGTCATAGGGCGGATGCTGGTGTAAAGTCAGAGGATATCGCTTACCAGCCACTGAAATCTCGTATTTGCTCGCGGCCATGTCAGATATTTTTTCCCCGGCAGCACACGAAACATAGCCCATGCAAAGCGACAGTCCGGTTCTGAAACCGCGCGCGCCGGAAGTTGTATGACCAACCAGATTTCCATCGCGAAACAGGGGCTCATCATGCAGCAACAACGGATGGGCACCATCGACTGAAAATTGGATCAGTTTCCGGTCAGTTCCTTGTTCTCGCTTTTTTACAAGAGTGTCTCGTCCGAGAAAGTTCAATTCTTTTCGCCAGCCGACAGAGAAGCCTAGTCCAGCTTCCAGTGGACTGTCTTCCGGCCCGGTGTCGTGCCCCCAATGCCTGAATCCTTTTTCCACACGACAACAGTCGACTGCCTGAAGCCCCATTGGGGTTAGGCCATGCTGCGCACCAACCTCAAGCAATTGCCGGGCAAACGCCGGAGCGTCGTTCCAGGGCAAATAGAGTTCCCAGCCAAATTCACCAATGTAACTCACCCGGGAAGCACGCAAGGATACATCGCCAATAGAGAACTCGGCAGATGCGCCATAGTCGAGGGTTACTGCGGCCGGACCCCCTCCGGCGACTGACCAGATTTCACCTGCGTTCGGCCCCATTAATCCCAGTACGGCAAACTCCCGTGTAACATCCCGAATTTGTGCATCCGGGATATGTTTTGTGATCCATGCAAGATCACGCCGTCTGGAAGGTGCAGCACCGACAAATAGGAACTTGTCGTCGGCAAGCCGCGTCACGGTTGCGTCCGCCTCTATCCCACCCCTCACATTCAACAGTTGCGTGTAGATACTTCGGCCGGTTGGAATGTCGACATCGGCGCTACAAAGATATTGCAAGTCCCGCAAAGCATACGGACCAGAAAACTCGAATTTCGAAAACGGCGACAGATCAACAAGAACTGCGGCATCCCGGGCAGCAAGGCATTCGCGTTCTGCAGATGGCCACCAATGCTGCTCGCCATAGGAATACTGCTCTTCGTTGTGGGAGTTTGAAGAAAACCACAGTGGCCGCTCCCATCCAGCAGGTGAACCAAACACGGCCCCCACTTCTTCCCACAACTCATGGGAAGGCAAATGCCTCAGGTTCCGCCCTGTCTTCATACGCTTATAGGGCCAGTGCATTTCAAACTGGCTCGCCACGGCCTCTCGAACCCGTGGCTCCAGAAAACTGTCGGTTGCCATGTCCGGATCAAAACGGGTGATGTCGAGATCAATCACATCCATCGGTGCAACGCCATCAACAACCCAGTCGGCCATAACCTTTCCGGCTCCAGCTGAGGAGACAATACCGAGTGAATTAAAACCTGCGGCGACAAAATAATTGCGACACTCGGGTGCTTCACCCATGAGTTGTTTTGTATCCGGCGTGAAACTTTCCGGGCCATTCATGAAATGCTGAATGCCGCACTCGCTCAATGTCGGTACGCGATTTAGTCCCGCCAACATGAACGGTTCGAACTGCTCCCAGTCATCGGGCAGTTCCAGGAAGGGAACATCCATCCCCTCTTTCTCGATATCGAACAGTTTGGCATCGGCTTCAAACCCCCCAAGCACCAATCGACCTGCGTCCTCTTTGATATAGATACGCCCTTCGAGATCGCGAACGATTGGACAGGGCTTTGGCAGGTCATCAACAGGCTCGGTGACAACATACATGTGCTCAACCGCCTGAAGCGGAATGGCAACACCCGATTTTTTTCCAAGATTACGAGCCCATGCACCGGCACAGTTGATTATCTTTTCGCATTGAATTTTGTGACCATCAGCGAGCTCAACTGAATGTACCTGCCCTTTTTTGGTATGCACTGTTTCAACGGCAGTGTTTTCAAAAATTCGGACACCCTGTGATTTTGCTGCCTTGGCATAGGCCATGCACACGTCGACGGGGTTGGCCTGGCCATCGTGCTCTACCCACATGCCACCGACAAGATCGGCAGTTTTAAGCAATGGCATCCGCTTGTGAACTTCATCAGCCGTTAGAATGCTTGCATCCAGACCAGCAAGCAGACCGATGTCGGCAATACGTTTCAGCTCCTCCATTCGCTCGGCGTTTTGCGCAAGCCACAATCCGCCGGTCTGTCGATATCCGGTGGACTGACCGGTCTCGGCCTCAAGCCGCTCAAATGCCTCGAGGGCATATTTTGAAAGTCTGGTGAGGCTCATGCTGGCCCGCAACGGACCGATAATGCCAGCTGCATGCCATGACGTGCCACTGGTCAGTTGATGGCGCTCCAACAACACAACATCGCTTGCACCGCGCCAACCAAGGTGACAAGCGATTGAAAGACCAATCACCCCACCGCCAATGATAACAATTTCAGCGCTTTCGGGATGGTTTGTCATGACGCTCAATTTTCAAAAAATACCTACAATTATACAAAAACTGTGTGCCGGTTCTTGGCAATGGGTTACGTACAAAATCAGAATAACTTATGATGGCTTTGAAGTGTAATCTTACTGAGAATGCGCCAAGGAATAACACATGGTCAAACGCTCTCGCTTCGATTTTAATCTGATGCGCTCACTCGAAGTGTACGCTGCCATTGTCGAGACACGCAAAGTCACCCAGGCAGCACAAATGCTTGGCATTACCCAATCAGCTGCATCACAACATCTGCAATCCCTTGAACGCGCATTTGAAACCAAACTTGTTGACCGCTATGCAAGACCTATCGAGCTCACGCAAGCGGGAGTTATCCTGCATCGCCGTGCCGTACGCTTGTTAAGCGAAATTGAAGATTTGCGATCAGAGATGCGGCGGCTAGAGAGCGCATCAGTACCTCTTTTACGTGTTGGTATGCTTGCTTCCATCGCAACAACACTGATGCCCGTAGTAACCAGCTTTGCGAAATCCAATTCGATACCGGAGGTCGCATGCTATGCAGGGTTAGCCAGCGACCACACCGACCTTTTGCGTAATCGTCGCGCCGAACTGGTTGTCACCTCAGATGCGCTTTATGACTCCGACGGCATGGATCGCTTCCATCTGCTGAATGAAGCATTTTTGCTTGTCACCCCGAAGGGATATGAAGGTCCCAAAGACAATTTGCTGGAGCTTTCTCGAAAATTGCCGCTGGTTCGGTTTTCAGCCGCTACACCGGTTGGCAAGAGGACCGATCAACATTTGCGGCGGCTGCAACTAGATATTGAACGGGTAACGGAAGCTGACCGGTCCAGTATGGTAACGGCTGCTGTGCATTCAGGCGACGCATTTGCAATTATGACCCCGACGCTGCTGCTGGACGCAATTCAGGAAGGAATGCAACTCGACATTGTTCCTCTCCCGGCAGCCGGTTTTCGACGTGAAATCACAATCGTAAGCAGGACTGGAGAACTTGGCGATTTACCCGAACAACTTGCCCATCAAATGACTGACAAGCTGCGCTCGGCAATCAAGAAACTTGGCCCGGTGTGTGAAACCGCAGTCAGCTACTATGCAATGGATTCCAACTCATGAGCCATCCAATTGTTGCCCTTTGGTCTCACCCGCGCTCCATGTCGACGGCGACTGAGCGCATCATGCATGAACGCGGTGACATGAAAGTATTCCACGAACCGTTCCTGCATTACTATTACGAACATCATTCACCGCATGCCATGCCAATGCTGGAAGATGATGGGGCGAATCCGAAAGATTACGACGCGGTTTGCGATCAAATTCTCGAAGCTGCAGAGCGGCAACCAGTCTTCTTCAAAGACATGGCCTATTATGTCACTTCACCGATGTCTGCCGATGGGACATTCGCACGAAGCATTCATCATGCATTCCTGATCCGCGATCCGCGCAGGTCGATTGCCTCCTATTACAAACTCGATCCGGAGATGACGTTGACCGAGATTGGACTTGAAGCCCAATGGCAACTCTACAGTTTTCTGCGTGATGAGCTGGGTATGAACCCGATGGTGATTGAAGCAGAAGCCGTGGCCGATGATCCCAAAAACGCGATTGGCGCATTGTGGAAGTATGCCGGATTACCGTTTATCGGCTCTGCATTTGAATGGGATGCGGACAAAACACCGGAAGCCTGGAACTATGTTGAGGGCTGGCATGGAAAGGCCATGGCATCAGGTGGCATTCGCAAAGACAACACCGATCCGGATACCGTATTCGAAGCGGCGGTTGAAAAGGCTCCCCATTTGCGGGATTACCTCACCCATCACCAAACATTTTATGAAAAGCTGAAAGCTCAGGCGTAGGCCTGGTCCGGCATTTCAGATTTGCGCTTTGCAACATACTGTTCCAACGCCTCGTC
This sequence comes from Hyphomicrobiales bacterium, assembly GCA_021775415.1. Lineage (GTDB taxonomy): Bacteria > Pseudomonadota > Alphaproteobacteria > Rhizobiales > Rhizobiaceae > JAALLB01. The sequence continues at coordinate 317,106 of JAJFHV010000010.1, forward strand.
AATTGCCGGATCAAGCGCTGGTTGCTGATACTCAGCCAACAGTTTTTTCCAACGTAAATTTGCGCGCGTGGCCGCATCTTTGCTTCCATCCGCCTGCCATTGCTCAAACGAGTTCACATCAGCATTTTGGGGATGATAAAATGCGGTTTCAAACGTTGCATGAGTGTGTGTGCTATTAAGAAAATGCGAGCCTGGCCCAACTTCACGAATGGCGTCCAGTGCCTGGGCTTTTTCCGACAGATCCAGCCCTTGAGCAAACGCAGCAATTTTGCCGCAAATATCGGCGTCCATCACGGCCTTTTCGAAACCGTGCACCAGCCCGCCTTCCAGCCAACCGCCTGCATGATTGATGAAGTTCGCACCAGCAAGCACTGACATCACTAATCCCCAAGTGCCTTCTTCCATCGCCTGTCCGTCCGGCACCTTGGAAGCGGTGAGCGCACCAACCGTATGAAACGGCACCCCAAGCCTTCGTGCCAGCTGACCTGCAGTAAGAACCAGATGCGCGCTTTCAGGAGAGCCAAATGTAGGGGCACCGGATTGCATTGAGATTGTACTGGCAAATGTGCCAAACAGGCATGGCGCACCTGGATTGATCAATTGCACCAGGGCAAGGCCAGCCAGTGCTTCGGCCAGCACTTGAGCCAGGGTACCGGCTGCAGTCGTGGGGCTCATCGCACCAGCCAGGGTCCACGGTGTCACCGCAACCGCCTGATTGTTGCGGGCATAGGTTTTCAGTGCTCCGGTCATGGCACTGTCCCAAACCAGCGGTGCGTTTGAATTGGCAACGGAATAAAGGCAGACATTGTTCGCGACAAAATCCTCACCGAACACGATCCTGGCCATGTTGACTGAATCCTGTGCACGCTCAGCGCCAATCAACGCACCGAACACCGCCCGGTCAGAATACCGAAAATGGCTGGCAAGCATGTCGAGATGGCGCTTGTTTGCGGGAAGGTCCACTGGTTCACAAATTACACCTCCGGCGTGGTGGTATTCCGGCAGCATGTGACAAATCTTGATGAGGTTTTGAAACTCTTCAAGAGTGCCATAGCGTCTTCCGCTATCCAGATCATGGATAAAGGGCGGGCCCCAACCGGGTGCAAGCACTGTGTTTGAGCCGCCCAACATTACCGTATTTTCCGGGTTACGGGCGTGTTGTTGAAATTCCGCTGGAGCAGACGACTTAACGATACTGCGGCACTGACCGGGCTCAAACCGAACCCGGTCGCCTTTCACATCCGCACCTGCTTCTCGCCAGATGCCCAGAATTTCCGGATCATCCTTGAACTCGACGCCTATTTCCTGCAGCAACAGATCAGCATTGTGCTCAATCAGTTCCAGACCTTCGTCTGACAGGATGTCATAGGTGGCGATCTTGCGATTGATGAACGGCATGCGGTTGGCCACACCCTGCTCTCGCAGGATGCGCCTCGCCTGGCGTCCGCCACTGCGACCTCTGGATGGTTTGGAACCCTCGCTCATGGCCAAGATGTTACGCCGGAAAGTGACTTGGCGCTACGGCTGCGAACTACGCTAATACCGATCTCAAGTTTTACTGATGTCTCCACCACACGATTGTCATTCAGGGTTTCTTCTTTAGGATGAAACCCGACAATATTGTACGAAGCTTTTTGGAATAAGAATTATGTCGAGCGCACCGAAAACTGACTGGAACACAGACGCTATTTTAGAGCGGCGTGAGGCTCACTACGCAGCTTCCCAGCTTTCCTTTATGCCCTATGAAACTCCACTGATTTTCAAGCGCGGTCAGGGACAATATTTGTGGGATGAGAAAGACAACAAATACACTGATCTTCTGGGCATGAATGTGTGCATCTCCGTCGGCCATGCTCATCCACTGGTTACAGAAGCTGTGTGCAAACAAGCTGCTGATCTTGCGCACTGCACGACGATGTTCTGTCATCCAACACCTGCGCATCTCGCAGAAGAACTCGTTGCCACCATGCCCAAGGGGCATGACTGGGTCGTGCATTTCACCAATTCTGGGGCCGAGGCAATTGATCTTGCGCTGCTTTTAGCACGGGCGGCAACCGGAAACATCGATTTTCTGGCGCTTCGCAGCGGCTATCATGGGGCGACTTTCGGTGCGCAATCCCTCACCGGAATCGCGGGCTTTCGCCACAACGTACCGTTGATGGAAGGTATCCATCATGTGGCTGAGCCCAATCAATATCGCGGCGTGTTTGGAGAAGGTGCAGTTCCTTATCTGGAAGAAATTGATCGAACAATTACAGGCGCTACCAGTGGCAATCTTGCCGGCATGATAATCGAGCCGGTTCAGGGCTATGGCGGCATTGTTGAAATGCCGGGAGGCTACATTTCAGGTGCAGCGGAACGCGTGCGAGCGCAAGGTGGTCTGTTGGTAATCGATGAGGTGCAATCGGGATTTGCCCGCACCGGTGAGAATTTCTGGGCATTTGAATCACATGGTGTGGTTCCCGACATCATGGTTTGCGCGAAGGGCATCGGTAATGGCTACCCACTCGCTGCAGTTGTCGCAAAACGGGATATCGCGGATGCCATGAAGGGTAAATTCCTGTTTCATACCTATGGCGCCAATCCAGTGTGTTGCGCTGCCGGTCGCGCTGTGTTGCAGGCCTTGAGAGAAGAGAAGCTGCAAGCCAACGCCGAAAAAGTCGGCAGCGCGCTTTTGAAAGTCTTGAGTGGATTGCAGCAGAAATACGAGATTATCGGCGACGTGCGAGGTCGCGGTCTGATGCTGGCAATCGAGTTGGTAAAAGACCGCCAATCGAAAACTCCTGCTACAGAAGAAACTGCACGTGTGTTTGAAGCCTCAAGAAAGCACGGGCTGATCCTTTCCAAATCCGGGCCACATCGCTCGGTCCTTCGGATGGTGCCGCCGCTCTGTTTGTCGATGGAAGATGTCGACCCAATCGCGCAAGCCATGGAAGCAAGTTTCGCGGAAGCCGGAGTCTAAGTGGGATTGATCACATGGTGTTGAAACAGTTGCACTCTTGGATAACTTGACAAGCGCTGCTGTCTGCGTAAACGTTGATGCACAAGACTTGCATGCGGGAGAGATCGGGCACATGTGACCCGGCACCGAAGGAGCAACCGCCCCGGAAACTCTCAGGTACTAAGGACCGCTATTCAAATCTTCTGCAATAGGCGTTGCAGTATTATAACTCTGGAGAGCAACGGCCTGGCCGTTCACCGAAGGGGGCAAGCGCATCTAATATATGTTGGATGGGCGAATTCTCTCAGGTTTTTGACAGATGGGGCAGGCTGAACTTTTGCGGTTCGGTGCATCTGTGTGAAAAACTGAAAGAGACCAATGTCCGAAGATACCACTGATACTCCCCTTCTAACCACACCACTCGACAAACTACATGTAAGCCTTGGCGGGCGCATGGTTGGCTTTGCCGGTTATTCAATGCCGGTTCAATATCCTGCCGGCATCGTTACCGAGCACAATCATACCCGCTCAAAAGCGGGTTTGTTTGATGTCTCCCACATGGGTCAATGCTGGCTGAAAGGTGACAGTCACGAGGCCGTGGCGAGCGCGCTGGAAAAGCTGCTTCCCGGCGAAGTTCAAGCACTTGAACCGGGTCGCACCCGATACACACAGTTTACGAACCAGGATGGCGGTATCATTGATGATTTGATGGTGACCCGTCCGATTGATCCGGCAGATGCGGGCAAGCTCTATCTGGTGGTCAATGCATCACGCAAGGATGTCGATTATCAACTTCTCAAAGAGGGCCTTGATCCGTCAGTTACACTGGAACCCATTGAGGATCGAGCGCTTATTGCGCTGCAGGGACCATCATCTGAAACTGTTATAAACAGCCTTTCAGACGGAGTAGAGGACATGGCTTTCATGTCTTCGCACAGCCTGAAAATTGCCGGTATCGATTGCTGGATTTCAAGATCTGGTTATTCAGGTGAAGACGGGTTTGAAATATCAGTGCCATCAGAGAGCGCTTCTTCGCTGGCTGAACAACTGCTATCTCATCCCGATGTGATTGCCTGTGGATTGGGTGCGCGGGATTCCCTCCGACTTGAGGCAGGCCTTTGTCTTTACGGGAATGATATCGACGAAACCACCAGCCCGATTGAAGCCGGACTTATTTGGTCAATTTCCAAACGCCGTCGCGAAGCAGGTGGATTCCCCGGAGAAGATCGGATCAAGCGGGAAATCGCAGATGGTGCAAAGAGAAAACGCGTTGGCATCTTGCCGGGAGGGCGCGCGCCGGCAAGAGACGGCACTGAGATTACCAATGAGCCGGGCAATGTTGTCGGCAAGATAACCTCTGGTGGATTTGGCCCAACCCTCGGTGGTCCGGTTGCGATGGGCTATGTGCCAACGGAACTTGCAGCAGTTGGCACCAGCCTCAATTTAATGGTGCGCGGAAAAACACTACCGGCAAGTGTAGCCAAGCTGCCGTTCGTTCCACCCAATTTCAAACGATAAAAATCAAAAGGAGAAGAACACATGACACTAAAATATACAGATGATCACGAGTGGGTAAGCGTTGAAGGTGACACCGCCACATTCGGCATCACCAACCACGCACAGGAACAATTAGGCGAACTGGTCTACGTTGAACTGCCCGCCGTTGGAGCCCAGGTCACAAAGGGTGGTGATGCAGCCGTTGTTGAATCAGTCAAGGCTGCAAGTGATGTATTCGCACCAATATCGGGCGAAGTGGTTGCGATTAACGATACGCTCGAGGCAGAACCAACCAAGGTCAATGAGGACCCGGAAGGCTCAGGATGGCTCGCGAAAATAAAGATTTCAGATGCCAGTGAAATGGATTCGATGATGGATGCTGACGCCTACGCGAAGCATACCGGTTAGTACCAAACGGAGAACATAAAAATGCCAGCTAAACGCCAACGACTGACCGATCTTCAGGCGGGTGCAAACTTCATTCCACGTCATATTGGCCCTCGGGATGCAGATATTGCATCCATGCTCAAAACCGTGGGTGCCAGTTCGCTCGATGATTTGATCGAGAAGGTAATTCCCAAAGACATTCGGGTGGATGGGTTACTTGAATTGCCCGAAGCCTTGAGTGAGCGAAACGCGCTATCTGATCTTCGGCGGGTAGCCGGAAGAAACCAGGCATTCACTTCAATGATCGGGATGGGGTATTACGGCTGCGTTACGCCAAAAGTTGTCCTGAGGCGTTTGCTTGAAAGTCCGGGTTGGTACACGGCGTACACTCCTTATCAATCGGAAGTCAGCCAGGGCCGGCTGGAAGCTTTGATGAACTATCAACAAATGGTTTGCGACCTGACAGGGCTCGACCTTGCCAACGCTTCATTGCTTGATGAAGGTACCGCAGTCGCTGAATCCATCGCGATGGGGCGGCGCATATCCAAGAGCCAATCCAATAAGTTTTTTCTGGACAAAGACACCCATCCACAAACCATTGCGGTAGCGCAAACCAGAGCAAATGCTTTTGGATATGAAGTCATCATAGGCGACCCGCAAAGCGACCTGGTCGCAGATGACGTATTTGCGGCAGTGCTTTCCTATCCTGGATCAAGTGGGCAAATCACAGATTTTTCAAAGATCACCAAGTCGCTCAGTGAGGCAGGAGCGTTGTCCATATTTGCGACCGACCTTCTGGCTTTGACGCTGATTACTTCGCCCGGTGAAATGGGTGCAGATATTGCAGTGGGTTCCTCACAACGCTTTGGCGTTCCAATGGGATATGGCGGACCACATGCGGCATTCTTTGCAACCAAAGATGCCTACAAACGATCAATTCCTGGCCGGATCATTGGGGTCTCAACCGATGCGAATGGCCATCAGGCCTATCGAATGGCGCTTCAAACACGTGAACAGCATATCCGCCGCGACAAGGCGACAAGCAACATCTGCACGGCGCAGGTTTTGCTGGCTGTCATTGCCGGAATGTTTGCGGTTTATCACGGCCCTGATGGTTTGCGGAAAATTGCCGGCCGTGTTCATCGGTATGCCGAGATTTGTGCGCATGAAATTGCCCGCCTCGGCTACGATGTCGTTACCACTAGTTTCTTCGACACAATTACAGTTCACGTTCCCGGACGTGCCCACGCCATTTTGGCCAAGGCAAAGGAAAAGAAAATCAACCTCAGGATGGTCGACGGGGATCATCTTGGCATTTCTGTGGACCAGACTACGCGTCGTTCAGAAGTTGAGAGACTTCTTTCCTGCTTTGACCGCAACGCCATGGTTGGACAAACACTGGATGATGCTGATGAGAAGGTAAAGGAATGTATCCCAGCAGCGCTACAGCGCAAGTCCGAATTCATGATCCATCCGGTGTTCCATCTTTATCACAGCGAGACGGAACTCTTGCGTTACCTGCGTCAGTTGCAGGCCAAGGATATTGCACTTGATCGCTCGATGATTGCTCTAGGTTCGTGCACAATGAAACTCAATGGCACGACGGAAATGATCCCGATTACCTGGCGGGAATTTGCGCATATGCATCCATTTGTGCCGCTTGAGCAGGCGCAAGGCTATCAACAGCTGTTTGACGATTTTGAAGCAATGCTGTGCGAAATCACTGGCTTTGATGCAGTTTCCTTGCAGCCCAATGCGGGCAGTCAGGGTGAATATTCTGGCTTGTTGGCCATCCGCGCCTGGCATGTTGCCAATGGTGATGAACACCGAAATATCTGTCTTATTCCAACATCTGCACATGGAACCAATCCTGCTTCTGCCGTCATGGCGGGGCTCAAGGTGGTAGCAGTTCAATGTGATGCCGAGGGGAATGTTGACGTAGGTGATTTGAAAGCCAAGGCTGAAGAACACTCGGAAAACCTCGCGGCATTGATGATCACCTATCCTTCAACGCACGGGGTTTTTGAATCTGCAATCAGGGAAATATGTGAAGTTATTCACAAGAATGGCGGTCAGGTTTATCTCGACGGAGCAAATCTCAATGCACTGGTTGGAATTGTTCAACCCGGCAAGATTGGTGCCGATGTTTGCCACATGAATCTTCACAAGACATTCTGTATTCCACATGGTGGTGGCGGACCTGGTGTTGGGCCAATTGGCGTCAAATCTCACCTGGCAAAATTCCTGCCGGATCACGTGGTAATAGATGGGGTAAACCCTGCTGCTGCGGGTCAGGAAACCATTGGTCAGGTTGCGTCTGCTCCATGGGGTTCTGCATCTATTTTGCCAATCTCCTGGGCGTATATTGCGATGATGGGGAATGAAGGGTTGCGACGTGCTACTGCCGTTGCGATTCTGAATGCCAACTACATCGCAGCGAAACTGAAAAGTCACTTTCCAGTACTTTACTCAGGACCCGGTGGATACGTTGCACATGAGTGCATTCTCGACATGCGTGATTTCAAGGAAAGCTGTGGCGTAACTGTTGAAGATGTAGCAAAACGCCTGGTCGATTATGGCTATCATGCGCCGACTGTGTCGTTTCCGGTGGTAGAAACCATGATGGTTGAACCGACCGAGTCTGAAAGCAAGCAGGAGATTGACCGTTTCTGCGATGCGATGATTTCGATCGCCGCAGAGATATCTGAAATCCGTGACGGGAAAGTCGACCTGGAAAGCAATTTGCTTCACAATGCACCGCATACGCAAGAGCTTTTGATGGGTGATTGGAAACACAGTTACTCCAAAGAAAGAGCATTCTTTCCGCTTCCGTTTGTTCGTGCGGACAAGTATTGGCCGCCAGTTGGCAGGGTCGACAATGTGCAGGGCGACCGAAACCTTGTGTGCAGTTGCCCGCCGATGGAGGCTTATCTGGACGCGGCGGAATAGCTTCTGGCTGAATTTACCCTACAAAACTCTTTTTATTGCAAAATATTGAGAATTGCTGTTCACTATCAATAAATCATTGATAGTGAACAGCATCCATGCCTTATCTCGACAGCATACGTGTATTTGTAAGAACCGTGGAACTCGGTAGCATTACTGCGGCTGGGCGAGATCAACGGCTTACACCAGCCGTTGCAAGCAACCGGATCAAGGAACTTGAGCGGCGTTTGGGCCTGAGGCTCTTTAATCGAACAACCCGTAAACTCGTGCCCACCGAAGTGGGACGGCTTTATTATGATTATGCCACCAAGGTTGTCGACACGCTGGAACAGTCCGAAGCGATCGTATCAGGTTATTCAAAAGCTCCGAAGGGCGTTGTTAAAGTGACCGCACCTTTGGGCATTGGACGGCGAATTATCGCGCCTTATGTACCGGAATTTAATGACGCCTACCCGGACATATCCGTCCGATTACGGCTTTCCGATCGAAAAGTGGATCTATTTGACGAAGGCGTAGATGTTGCTTTCGTATTGGGGGACTTACGGGATTCCAATATGAAGATCCGCAACATCACCGATTGCCGGCGCGTCCTGTGTGCTTCTCCCGATTACCTCTCCAAGTTTGGAACTCCGGAAACACCTGAGGAACTGATTTCAAAACCGCATAACTGTCTTTTGCTGCGTTTCCCGGGATCGGAAGAGTATTACTGGAACCTTGAAACAGATCAGGGGCAGCAGAAATATCAGGTTGTTGGATCCTACGATGCAGACGAAGGGGATGTTTTAACCGGTTGGGCCATCGACGGTCGCGGCATTGTAAACAAGCCCTACTTTGAGGTGTCACAGTATATCCAATCCGGACAATTGGTCCCGATATTGGAAAACACGCCGCCACCCGTATCAAGATTTGCATGCATGTATCCGCACCGACGCTTACAAGACCCGAAAGTCAGAATCTTTGTCGACTTCATGATCAAGCAGTGCAAGCAGCATGTCCAATCACTCAACGTCTAACGACGGCAAATGAAAATCACCGCTCAATGCCTTGAACACATTCAACAACTCTTTGAAAATTACGCAGCTCAAAATCAGTATTCTTAGAGAAATCTTGCACACATAATTGCCAGGAAAAACCAATGGCCAAGTACTCAAAACCAATCGCGGGCCTGCCGCCACAAAATCAACTGATGACAGACCGGGCGATATTCAACGAAGCATACATCTTCATTCCGAAAGGCGTGATGCGCGACATCGTCACGAGTTCCCTCCCCCATTGGGATAAAACCCGCGCATGGATTCTTGCCCGCCCGTTGTCAGGATTTGCTGAAACATTTGCTCAATACATCATGGAAGTTTCGCCCGGCGGTGGCAGTACCAACCCTGAAACGGATTTCGGCGCGCAAGGCGTGCTTTTCATCGTAGATGGCACACTGACGTTGAAGCTTGAGGGGAAACGCCACACCATGAAACCGGGGGGCTATGCCTATATTCCCGCCGGTGCCGAGTGGGCTGCCACCAACAGCTCCAAGAAGCCGGTTACTTTTCACTGGGTCCGAAAAGCCTATGAAGAGGTCGAGGGAATTGGGCATCCCCAATCCTTTGTTACCCAAGAACAGGATATCAAGCCGATTGACATGCCCGATACGGACGGCAAGTGGTCAACCACGCGTTTTGTTGATCCGTCAGACCTTCGTCACGACATGCATGTGAACATCGTCAACTTCGAGCCGGGTGGCATTATCCCGTTTGCCGAAACCCATGTGATGGAACACGGCATCTTCGTTTTGGAAGGCCAAGCGGTTTACAGGCTCAACAATGACTGGGTGGAAGTTGAGGCGGGCGACTTCATGTGGTTGCGGGCATTCTGCCCACAAGGATGTTACGCTGCCGGTTCTTCCCGGTTCCGGTATCTCCTCTACAAGGATGTCAATCGACATCCAGAGTTGTGGAAGCGGTGAAACTGCCACTCCAACGCCTCACAGATTGTTCCTTGAACACTTCTTCGGACGTTAATTGTCCCGAACAACGAAAACAGATTGTTTTGCGTGGCGCGCCACGCGCGCTGCGTTCGGCCCCAGCAGATAGTCCTTTGTTTCCGGCCTGTGTGACGCCATGACGATGACACCGCATTCCAGTTTATCCGCTACGCGTAATATCTCTTTGTAAATCGTACCTTGCTGAACATCGCTGGATGCAGATACCCCGACGGGGACTTTATCGGCAACAAAGGCCGCAAGATCCTTTTCCACTGTGGCCAGCACATTCTTGGCGTGATCAGGCGGAAAAAACGAACCTACCACCGCCATTCCGAAATCAGGAACGACAGTTAGGACGTGTAACGTACCACCGTTGTTTTTCGCCAGATCAATGGCAACGGGCAGAGCTTTTTTCCAGGAACTTTCCTGATCAAGATCGACAGGTACCAATATGGATTTATACATTATCAGTTTCTTTCTACGCGGCTTGCGCTTTTTCTTTACGTTGCCGACCAAGCTGCAACATGCAGATCATACCCAAAAGCAAAAGTGCAGGAATATAGAACAACTCTTTGGGTTGTCGGTCGCGTTTCAGAAGGACTTTGTCGATCACCAAAGGATTGTCAAAGTCGCCCATCGTAAACAAACGATCCAGCTGTTTGTGCTTGGAATCCCAGGTTAGCGCGTCAATGACGACCTTGCCGTCCTCTTCCAGCACCTGAAGCCCGCCATTAGTCAAGCGCGTTTCACCGTCGGCCTTTTCACCAAGGTTCAGAAGAATGCTGGTATTGTTCTGCTCATCCGGATCATCGAAATCGGGGCCGATTATGCGGATGCGCATGGTGGCCCCGTCCGGCATGCCCTCGGCCAGCGCAATCGCCTCAACGCCCGGTCTGTGTTCGAAGGGAGGCGACACGTAGTCCAGCCAGAATCCTGGTCGGAACAAGGTAAAGGCGACCAGTAACAGGGCGACGCTTTCCCATACCCGACTTCGGAACAGAAACCAGCCCTGAGTGGCGGCGGCAAATAACATCATCGCCATGGTGGCGACGATAAACACCACGATGCCTTTGAACACCGTGACATTCATCAACAACAGTTCAGTGTTGAACAAGAACAGGAACGGCAGCAAAGCTGTGCGGATGTCATAAGCAAAACCCTGAACACCGGTTTTGATCGGATCGCCCCTGGAGATCGCTGCCGCCGCATATGCAGCAAGACCAACCGGGGGCGTGTCATCGGCCAGAATGCCAAAGTAGAACACGAACAGATGCACCGCGACCAGCGGTACGATCAACCCGGATTTTGCGGCGAGTGCCACGATGACCGGTGCCATAAGCCCGGCCACAACCAGATAGTTGGCAGTGGTCGGCAGACCCATGCCGAGTATCAGGCTCATGATGGCCACCAGTACCAGCATCACCATAAGGTTGCCACCGGACAGGAATTCTACCACTTCGCCGACAAACCCATGCGCGCCGGTCAAAGAGATCGAGCCGACGATGACCCCGGCCGCCGCCGTGGCGATACCGATGGAAATCATGTTGCGTGCACCAGCGATTGTGCCCTGAATGGCCTCGCCGACGCCAACTTTGAGTCTTTCAAACACAGCCGATTCACCACGGAATATCGCTTTGAGCGGGTGCTGCGTAAGAGTGATGAAGATCATCGCAAGGCAGGCATAATAAGCCGATAGATGTGCCGAGAGGCGTTCGGGCGACGGCAAAATGCACCACAAAAGGATGATGATCGGCAGCAGGTAATAAAGCCCCGTCCAGGCGGTATCCGCCGCCGGGGGCAGTTCGGTTATCGGTGCTTCAGGGTCGTCCTTTTCCAGATCGGGACGGCGTGATGCGATGTATAGCAACACCAGATAGAGCATCAAACAAATCGCCAAAACCGTATAGACCGTCAGCCCCGGAAAAGCCGCCTTCACCTGACCAAGAGTGAAATAAACAGCGAGGAACAACACGCCTACTGTGATGAACCCGGTCAGAAAACCGATCATCTTGCGCTGGAAGGTGTGAATCGATGGCGGCTTGGGCAGACCTTTGAGGTCCAGCTTGCAGGCCTCGATATGCACGATATAGACCAGCGCGATGTAGGAAATGATTGCCGGCAGCAACGCGTGTTTCAGCAAGGTGGTGTACTCAACACCCGTAAATTCGGCGATCAGGAACGCCGCCGCCCCCATGACCGGGGGCATCAGCTGGCCGTTGGTGGACGACGCCACCTCGACCGCGCCAGCCTTTTCAGCCGAAAAGCCAGTGCGTTTCATCAGTGGAATGGTGAATGTGCCGGTTGTAACAGTGTTGGCAATCGAAGAGCCGGAATAAAGCCCGCTAAGGGCCGAGGCGATGACAGCGGCCTTGGCCGGTCCGCCCTTGAAATGGCCGAGCAGGGCAAATGCAATCTTGATAAAATAGCCCCCCGCACCGGCCTTTTCCAGGATCGCGCCAAACAACACGAACAGGAAAATGGTTTGCGTCGACACCGCCAGGGGTTTGCCGAACACGCCTTCTTCCTGCATCCAGAAATGCCACATGCCTTTGACATACGAGGCGCCGCCCCAGTTGCCACCACCGATGAACACATAGCCGGCAAGCACACCGGCGACGACAACCAACGGCAGGCCAAGTGAGCGGTAAACGGCGAGGGTAAGAACGATCATACCGAGCGCGGCGACGGTCATGTCATACCTGATATTGGGATGAATGAAATCGCCTGCGCGTTCCGCGATATTGGTGTTCATCAGGATCATGTAGAGCATGGCCAACACGCCGATACTCAACAACACCCAGTCATACCAGGGTATGTTGGTACGCGAGCTGGTTTTAAAGAGTGGAAAAGCGAGCGTGGCAAGAACAAGAGCGAATGCTAAATGGATTTTGCGTGAAATCGACAGGTTGCCAATGAACTGGAAAAAATCAATACCAAGTGCGGTGGACAGCATGGAGGGAACAGGAGACGCGATGTAAAGCTGATAGAGTGCCCATGAAAAACATATCACGGGTATAAGCTTTGCCTGCCATCCCGCCGGATTACGCGCACCTGTATCCACATCCGCGACCAGTTTGTCCGCGTCTGTCATCGTTTGATTATCTGTCATGTGTCCCTCCCCAGGGGTCCGGTCATATATCACTCAGCACTCGCCCGGCGTATAAAAATTATTTGTGGCGCTTTATTACAGCAGCGCAATCGTAGCAGGAGGATTTCCCCCTGCTACGCGGGCTGGGATTACATCCAGCCTTGTTCCTTGTAGTATTTGGCCGCACCGTCATGCAGTGGTGCAGACAGGCCATCCTTGATCATTTCTTCCGGTTTCAGGTTGGCAAATGCAGGGTGTAGTTTTGTGAACTGCTCGAAGTTCTCGAACACTGCTTTCACAACAACATAAACCACATCTTCCGGTACATCGGCACTGGTGACAAAGGTAGCACCCACACCGAATGTAGTGATGTCTTTGTCGTTGTTATACATGCCTGCCGGAATGGTCGCCGAGCGATAATATGAATTATCCGCGATCAGCTTGTCGATTTCCGGACCCGTTACATCCACAAGATGCGCAGCACACGATGCCAGGCTTTCCTGTGTCAGTGCGGATGGATGTCCAACCAGCCAGAAATACGCATCGATTTTACCGTCACACACGGCCGCACCGGTTTCCGCGGATTTCATTTCTGCCGCCAGTGCCAAATCAGAACGCTCCCAGCCAAGGGCACCTTCAAGTACTTCCCATGTACCGCGTGTACCGGACCCGGGGTTGCCGATATTCATCCGCTTGCCTTTAACGTCTGTGATGTTGGCAATGCCCGCATCATCGCGTGCGATAACCGTCACAGGCTCGGCATGAACCGAGAATACCGCCCGCAGGTTTTCGAACTTGCCGGCTTCTTCGAATTTGGATGTGCCATTATAGGCATGGTACTGCCAGTCAGATTGTGCAACGCCAAACTCCAACTCACCAGCCTTGATGGTGTTGATGTTGTAGATTGATCCGCCGGTGGATTCAGCAGAACAGCGAATGCCGTGATCTTTGCGGTCCTTGTTGACCAAGCGACAAATTGCACCGCCCGTGGGATAATATACACCGGTCACGCCACCGGTTCCGATGGAGACAAATTGTTGTTGGGCCATGGCCGAGCCCTGGACGGCAAGTGCCAATCCAAGTGCGGCGAATGTGCCTAGTAAGTGATTTTTCATTTGTACTTCTCCCAGTTGTTTTTTTCATTAGCTGGGACAAAAATTGAATTCTCGGGCATCCAATTGGCCCACCAATCGGTACCGGATTGCTTGTTCAATTCTATCCCCAGACAGTCAGCTTGTCGCATGAGGGACGTAACGTCAAGTATTGAGAAACCATGTGGGAAATCAGACAAACCCGTTGAGTGGAAAACGAGAGTTAAAATTCGTTGCCAACAGCAACTATCGTTAATTCGACAATTTTGGCTGCAATATCTGACGATTTACCAAAAGTTTTACAATATCTCGTGTGGGATGGTTTTGGCGTTGCTAAAACATGCAACTTTAGTCTTAAGCTTGGCACCCCATTGCCAGGTAAAGAACATGAACCGGGAGGAAAGTTTATGCGAAACAAATTCATCAACGAACAACAAATCAAGTTTGCAAGTGGAGGGATCAACCGACGCCAATTCATGATGTCCATCGTAGCAGCAGGCGTTGCCGTACCAACGGCCCTTTCGATGGCTGATCGGGTACTTGCCGCCACGCCCAAAAAAGGTGGTACAATTCGCCAGGGCTTTTCTGCCGGCTCCACTAACAACACACTTGACCCAATGAACAACGAAGGTTCGATGGGCATGCTCAACGTCAATTATGCCTGGGGCAACAACCTGACTGAGGTTCAACCTGACGGTTCCCTGGCAGGCGAGCTTGCTGAAGTGATGGCTTCAGATGACGCTAAGACTTGGGTTTTCAAACTTCGCAAGGATGTCGAATTTCATAACGGCAAGACTTTCAACGCCGACGATGTAATTGGATCAATCAATCGTCACCGTGGCGAAGAGTCCGGATCTGCCATTAAATCACTGATGGCAGCGATCAAGGAAATTCGCAAGGATGATGATCATACCGTCGTAATGGAACTGGAGTCCGCCAACTCCGACTTTCCTTGGGTACTGAGTGACTACCACGCAGTCATCATGCCTGTGGGAAGTGACGGAAAGGTGGAAGTTGGAGACGGCATCGGCACCGGCGGTTACATTCTCGACAGCTTTGACCCAGGTGTTCGCTCCAGTTTAAAGCGCAATCCAAACTACTGGAAAGAAGGTCGTGCGCACTTCGATGAAGTTGAAAACCTGATCATTCTTGATGGAGCCGCACGTCAGGCTGCATTGCTTAGTGGTGAAATTGATACGGTTGACAATATTGACTTGAAGACAGCGACACTCCTCGAGCGTGCTCCAAATATCAACCTTTTGGAAATTACGAGCACCCAGCATCGGGCCCTTGCCATGCGCCTGGATACCCCACCTTTTGACAATCTCGATCTACGCTTGGCGATGAAGTACGCGGTAAAGCGTCAGGAAATCGTCGACAAAGTATTGCTGGGCCATGGTGTTGTTGGCAATGACCACGATATTTCCCCAACTCAGGAGTTCTACAATACAGAACTTGAGCAGAGGGAATACGACCCGGACAAAGCCAAATTCCATTTCGATAAAACCGGATTGGGAAATACCGAACTGGAACTCTTCGCCTCCAACGCGGCGCTTGAAGGGTCGACGGAAGTTGCGCAACTCATCCAGGCTTCGGCGGCACCTGCGGGCATCAATGTCAAAGTTACACGCACGCCTACCGACGGATTCTGGTCGAACATTTGGAATCAAACCGGTAAGGGCATGGTGACAACCTATTGGGCTGGCCGTCCGACAAATGACTGGATGTTCTCAACCTGCTGCGTTGAAGGTTCTTCCTGGAACGAAACAGCGTGGAAAGGTACCGAAGCAGCTGGCAAATTCAACAAGCTTGTCGTTGCAGCGCGTAGTGAACTCGATCAGAACAAACGTCGTGAGATGTACTGGGAATGCCAGCGTCTTCAAAATGAAGATGGCGGGTCTCTTGTGTGGGGCTTCACCAACCTCGTTCACGCAATTAACAAGAAGATTGCGCATCCAGAACAAGTTGCGAGCAACTGGGCAATGGATGGCAGTAAGAGTGCTGAGCGCTGGTGGACCGCTTAATCCATCTGAGCTGAGCTCAACTTACAAAATCAGATCGGCGGCAATTTCCATTGCCGCCGTATTTTATTTGGCAACAATTTGAGTCTTTGTTTGACCGGTTGTTTGTGCAACCAGCACGCCCGCAGCGACCAACGCAGCACCCCAAGCCTGCGTCCAGTTCCATTCGCCACCTAAAAACAAAACCACCGCCACCATCACGTAAAACGGAACGGCGTTCATGTGGAACGATGCGAGTAATATCCCAAGTCCGCCTGTGCCCCATATCCAAAGAAACTGGCAAAATGCCAATCCGGGTATTGAGAATATTAGTAACAACAGCACATGATTTTGATCGATCTTGCCAATTTGTGTCTCGCCAAATCCCCCCAACGATAGGGCACCCCAAGCAAACATCATGAATACCAGCCCGCCCGCAAGCGTGATTGTTGTTTGCCCAATTGGCGACAGACTTTCAAAATTTTTCGTAGTTGCCCGGGTTGCCCAGGCAAACAGAACGACAGAACTCAGGCAAAGTAACGCACCCAGACCAAATGTGCCCTCCCCAATCCTGAGGCCTGCCGCCAGATAGCCACCAGCAATTGCAAGAACGATACCAATGACAAGATGGAACCGCAGTTTCCGCTTGTCGAGAAGGACTTCAAGAACAGCGCCAACGATTGGCATCATCGCGGCAGCGATTGCCGGGGTTACCGGATCGGAAAGTTTTTGCCCAAACAACAAAAATGAGGCACCCAACCCAAATCCGATACCGCCAACCACCAAGCCACGACACCAGGGAGCATTGATGACAGAAAACAATCCATCGGCCAGAATCCAAAAAACTGTTAATACGGATACAGCCATGAAAAGCCGAAGTGACAGCAGCGGTAAAGTACCCCAACTGTCCAGCAGAACTTCACCGGACGGGAAGCCACCTGCCCACATGATCATTGCAGCAAAACAGGCAAAATTTGCAGTTAAGGCACTAGGTTTGTGTAGTATTTTCAAATCGATTCGAGCTCACACCATTCAGCGATGAAGAGGGCAATTGTGCCCGTGACGCGTTTCACGGAGTTCAGGCTGACCCGCTCGTCATACCCATGAATGTTTTCTGAATACGGCCCGTAAACAAGACATGGACAATCATCATAAAGAACGAACACCCGGCCATCGAGATATCCCGGAGTGACAAAGCTCTCGAGGGTTTTTCCATAGGATTTCGCATGCGCGCGACCGAGAGTAAGTTCCGCGTCTGACCCTTCCTCCAACACATAGCCTTCGGCAAAGAAGCCGTTCCACTCAATTTGTGGAAGATTATTTGCAAGGTATGAATTCTGTTTTGCAGCTTCCAAAATGCACGCTTCTATTTTTGCCGCCTTTTCTGCGGGACTCCAACCAGGAAAAATGGATATCCTGCAATCAAAGGTGCACCACGCCGGAACCGAAGAGGCCCAATCCCCTCCTTCGATTTTACCGACATTGAAATTGATCGGATGATCCAGTTCATCAAAATATCTGCGTCCGGTTTTTTCCTGGTTCCAGTTCTCTTCCAATTCGCGCAATGCGGCGATGAGAGGGAATGTAGCCTCTATCGAGTTTGCGCCTGAACCAGCATCACGCACGTGAACCGGTGCACCACGCACATGTACCTTGAACCAAAGAACGCCGACATTCGCACGGACAAGCTTGTCATCTTCCGGTTCCGGAATAATAGCCGCATCTGCTTTATACCCGCGAACCAGACAGGAGAGTGCGCCATTGCCAGTGCATTCTTCCTCGGTGACCGACTGGACGTGAACGCGCGCAGCGGGCTGAAACCCAAGCGAGCGGAGTGCATCAAGCGCGAAGATATTGGCTGCAAGACCAGCCTTCATATCCGCCGAGCCGCGTCCATACATCCAATCCCCTTCAACGTGGGGATCAAAGGGATCCCGGGACCACATATAGTGTGGCCCTTCTGGCACTACATCAATATGGCCGTTCAGAATAAGCGAACGGCCCTTTTCTTCGTGCGGCTGGTGCGTTCCAACGACGTTGATTGCATTGGTGTAGTCAACTTTCACCGGCGAAAATCCGGGGTGTTGCTCTATTTCACCGACATCAATTGCCCAACGATCCATCGCGTAGCCGCGTTCACTCAAACTCTCAAACACGAACTCCTGGGCCGTATGTTCCTGACCTCGCGTTGAGGGAAATCGAACCAGGTCCTGGGTCAATGAAATCTGTGTATCAAAGCCCGCATCAACCGCAGCCAAAATTTCATCAAATAAACTACTGTCGAGCATAAAAATTTCCGCGTTCTAACTTGAGTATCTTTCAGGTGGGATCACGCACCAATGGCAATGTTATGCATCGTATGGCACCGCCCCAGTAACCGATCGCATCGCACGGCGTTGGAACCGGTGTCACACCGAGTTTATCAAGCAGTTCCATGATGCGATCAAACTTCGGGTTGATCATGTGATGCTTGTCATCAAGGCTGACACCAACCGTTGCATGACCATTCATTTCATCTTCAGTGATCTCGATGACATCCCATTCTTTCAGGGGCTCTGGAAGGCCATCTTGCAGTGCTGGAAGATGCGCCATCAACAGGCCTTCCTTTAACATGCACATAATACCCAGCGCATGCAGGATCGCGCCTTTAATCGGCATCGGATAAACCTTGTATCCCCACTGCTCCATATATCGGGAGAGCCAATCGATCCCGGCCTGATCCGAGCACAACTCTCCCATTCCAACAAAAATGTTTTTGCCGTGAATCAAAATATCGCCACCTTCCAAAAACGGACCGGGACCTTCGCCTGACGGGGACCAGGGTGCCGACGGTGGCATTGCCACAAAATGAGCCTCATCATCCGCTTCAATCATGGGCATCACAATATCGCGCAACGGGAAAACCTCCTTGCGTCTATAGGCGCGGCGAATTGAAACCTCCATGTAGTGCTTGCCAATCACGAAAACCGGATCGGCTGGGTAAAGCTGCGACCACCCTTCCTGCAGGACACCAAGATGTACCATTTCCTCATTTGAATATCGGCGGGGACGATGCACCTTCACACCATGTTTTTCATAGGTCGCTGCAACATTCTCGATTTGTTCAACGGTTGCAGCGTAGCGCTCCGGAAAATACTTTGCGATGTCGAGTGGCTGGTTTCCGTTCTCAAGCAGCGCACTGCGCAGTTCATCATTGTAATGAGAAAGGTCCTTACCGAACGGCGGCAAATGCAGATCATTTGCGGAGCCAACGACAACTTCCCGCAGCTTTCCAAACTCACTATACGAACCGATTTTGGCCATACATACTGTCTCCGATTAGAAGTGCACCTACCCTCGTCAGCACTGTGCGATGAAACCAATTTATGTCAACGCGTATCCTGGGAAAATTCTGCGGAATTGCATTTTCAAGGCGCAACTATAGAGGTAACAAGAATAGATTCGTTATCAGGTTTTCGACATCAGGCCAGAAACACATTTGGAAATGCAATATGGCAGCATCAGAGCATCTTGAACTTTACCTCGAAGGGTGGCGACTGGGTGATGGTGAACTCAGTTTGAAAGCCGTTGTGCCTGACTTCTTCTACGATGATCCCAATACAGGCCGCATCACTCACGATGGATTTGTACAGTTTGTGGAAGACTTCAAATCGGCTGCAAAGGAGCTCAACAATGGAAAACTCGGCGAACCGTTTTTGACCTACTCTGATACTGCGATCGATACCTCATCAAGCCCCCACAGTGCCTGGTGCTGGTGGCAGGCGACAGATACGGAGCTACAGGGTTCAGCATTGATCAAGTTCGATGACACCGGAATTCTATCGGAGCGGATTGCCTATTTCTCAAAGCTGCCTGAATAGCGAAAGCATTCTGATGTGACTTACAGGATATTTCTTGTATTTCAGCGTGTTATGAGAAAGTCTTGGCAACACCTACCTTCGAAAGACGCCCCTCAAGACGTTCATCGGTAAGCCAGTTGTTGAGCTTCTCACGCACTTCCAATAATGCCTGCATATCGATGCCTGTGCTCAAGCCAATGCTCTCAAGAAGATAGACACAATCCTCAGTCGCTATGTTGCCTGTAGCGCCAGGAGCAAACGGGCAGCCGCCCAAACCACCGAGGGAAGCATCAAACCGGCGCACTCCGACGCGAACGCCTGCGGCAACATTTGCCAATCCCATCCCGCGCGTGTCATGAAAATGCGCTGCGATCGGAACCGCTCCTGTTACGGAATCCACTTTTTGCAGTAAACGTTCAACCTGAACAGGATTGGCATATCCAACCGTGTCCGCCACATTAATTTCATCGGCACCATAACCTGCCATCAGATTGGCAATTTCGCAGACACGACTCTCACTTACAGAACCCTGCAAACTACATCCAAAGGACTTTGCAATCACGCCTGCAATCTGGATCTCGTCTACCAAATTTCGCGATGCCCGCTCCTCCATCACCTCGCGAAACATCGCGAGAGACTCGTCCGTTGATCGGCGCACATTAGATTGATTGTGGGCTTCACTTGCCGACAGAACAAAAGTGATTTTTCGCGCACCTGCATCCATTGCACGAACGGCACCTTTCAAATTGGGCACCAATGTCGAAGCCAACAAACCATCGATGGCAAGCGCACCGGATAGAACCTCGGCTGCATCGCTGAATTGAGGCAAAATTGATGGCGGAACGAATGAAGTAACCTCTATTTCCCTGAACCCCGCGGCGGCCTGCTCTTGACACCATTCCAGTTTTGTCTTTGTTGGAAGAATGGTTGAAACAAGCTGCAAGCCATCCCGCAATCCAACTTCCCGGACGCTCACGTGATCGGTCATGCTACCGTCCTTTGAAATCAGGTTTCCGCTTTTCGTTGAATGCCAGCACACCTTCACGCCGGTCTTCCGTCGGTATGGTCCGGTTATAGGATTCAATCTCAAACGCTAACCCGTCTGCAAGCGACATCTGCAATCCTTTGTGGATTGCCTGCTTTGCCTGCCGAACGGCTATAGGTGCATTCTTTGCAATAGACCCGGCGATGTTGAGCACCTCTTCCAGCAATGCATCTGCAGGAAAAACACCATTCACAAGACCCCAGTCATGCGCTTCCTGCGCGCTAAACACCCGGCCGGACAGGATCAACTCCTTTGCCCGCCGCTCGCCAACGGCACGCGCTAAAAACTGGGTTCCACCAGCGCCTGGAATAATCCCTATCCTGGTTTCGGTTTGGGCGAATTTCGCGTTGTCCGAGGCATATACAAAGTCCAGGGCGGATGCGATTTCGCAACCACCTCCAAACGCTGCACCGTTTATCGCCCCAATTACAGGCAACGGGCACCCGAGAATTGCCCGGACCATGCGCTCGTAGACAAGATGCTGTTTAAACCATGCATCGTCACTCATCCCATTGCGCTCTTTCAAATCGCCACCAGCACAAAAGGCCTTTTGTCCGGCGCCGGTAAGGACAACAACTCGATTTTCGCCAGAATCAAGTGCCAATGCCTCAAACAAATCAACCAGATCCTTCGCCATTTGTGTGTTGAAAGCGTTCGATGCTTCCGGACGATTAAGCGTCACCAACAACACATCGTTGGATGGATTGTCGGTAAGAATGGTTGAATATCCTTCAGGCATGTTGTTCGCTTTCGGTGTTTTTTCAGGCACGACGTTTAATGCTTCTCAATGATGTAAATTAAGATTTTTGGTCACTCAATGTCGAATTCTTCCCCATCTTGTAACTGGCCACATGCCAATGCATCGATTGCACTTGTGCATCTTTGTCAAAATCGTACATATGAGGCAAGGTGTACCAGCACGTTCCCAGGGAGACTGTATCTTGAAATCCTATCAAAACTACATCAATGGACGGTGGGTCGACCCGGCAGCGGGTGAATGGTTTGAGACTGAAAACCCGTACACCGGGAAAACCTGGGCGAAAGTCGCGAAAAGCAATGCAGATGATGTGGCCGCGGCAGTAAAGGCTGCCAAGGATGCTTTCGATAATGGCTGGGGTGACATGAAACCAACCCAGCGCGGCAAGTTGTTGGTCAAGCTGGCTGAAATCATTGAGCGGGAGGCCCCTCGTCTGGGTGAGCTGGAAGTTTCAGACAATGGCAAGCTGATTGCCGAGATGGGTGCGCAAACCAAATACCTCGCCGAATGGTATCGTTACTATGGTGGATTGGCAGACAAGATCGAAGGTTCGGTAATTCCAACTGACAAAGAAGGTGTTTTCAACTTCACGCGTTATGAACCGCTGGGTGTCGTTGGTTTGATAACCCCATGGAATTCACCATTGCTGCTTTTGACGTGGAAGCTTGCTCCTGCCCTTGCCGCCGGCAATACCACGGTGATCAAACCATCAGAATTTACTTCCGTTTCCACACTCGAATTCATGCATCTGGTTGAAGAGGCCGGATTCCCTCAAGGGGTGGTCAACACCATCACCGGCTTTGGCCTGGAAGCAGGAGCACCGCTGGTTGAGCACCCGGACGTGGACAAGATTGCATTTACCGGCTCCGATATTGCCGGCCAGAAAATTTATGAATCCGCTGCCCGCAAGATCATGCCGGTTACCTTGGAGCTAGGCGGCAAATCCCCCAACATCGTATTTGAAGATGCCGATTTTGAAGCAGCTGTGATGGGGTCTATATCCGGGATCTTTGCTGCTACGGGCCAAACTTGTATAGCCGGCTCACGGCTGCTGGTGCAGCGCTCGATCCATGACAAATTTGTCAAGCGCCTCGTGGAAGTTGCGGGTGAAGCCAAAATTGGTGATCCGATGTCGATGGACACTCACGTTGGGCCTATCACCACACCACCGCAATATCAAAAGGTTCTGGACTACATAGATGTGGCAAAGAAAGACGGTGCAACATGCGTCTTGGGTGGCAAGCCCTATACCGGTGAAGGTTCCAAGGGAAACCAGTTCGTTGAACCAACCATATTTACTGGCGTAACGAATGATATGCGGATCGCGCAGGAAGAGGTTTTTGGGCCGATCCTTTCGGTAATTCCTTTTGACGATGAAGAAGAAGCCATTGCTATTGGCAATGATATTGTTTTCGGCCTTGCCGCAGGTGTTTGGACCAGCAACATTGGACGGGCGCTTAGAATGTCAGAAAAACTTAAGGCTGGCACGGTCTGGGTAAATACCTATCGCGCGGTCAGTTTCACTTCACCCTTCGGTGGCTACAAACGAAGTGGCGAAGGACGGGAAAGCGGCAAGGAGGCAATCAAGGAATTTCTACAGGTGAAATCTGTCTGGATTGCCCAGGAAACAACAGCTGCAAACCCGTTCATCATGCGGTGAGCGGACTAATTGTCAATCAGTAGAACGGTAATTCCACCAAGGTCGCAGCAACGTTGTTGCCATTTTTCATAACACTCACGGTTTCACCCGCGCTGCACTTTCGTGAGACAAGCGCAAAGCCGATGTTTTTCTCCATCCTGCGAGACCATATCCCGCAAGTCACATCCCCGACCTTTTCTCCGTCCTGCATAATGTCATGCAATTGCCCGTGAGCAGCCGTCAGCGCTTCACCTTCCATAACAATACCCAACTGGTGACGCTTTGGACCTTCATCAGCAATCCGACGCAATGCCTGAATACCAACCACATCATCTGGCACATCCAGATCGACGTATTTTTCCATCCGAACTTCAAACGGGTTGGTGAAGTCATCTGTGTCTCCACCCCAGGAAAGCAGTCCACTTTCAATACGCTCTGTCGTATTTGGGTTTCCGGGACCAATTCCCCAAGGCTTGCCTGCTTCTTCAACCAGACTCCACAGTTCGTCGCCCCTGGAGCCATCCATCAAATACAATTCAAATCCACCCTGCTTTGACCAACCAGACCGGGCGACAGCAACGGGAATGCCGTTGATTTCGGTTTCCTTGAACCAGAAGTATTTCAATTCCCGGACCCAGTCACCAAAGATGGAAGCAATCACATCTTCCGCCTTTGGCCCTTGTACTGCCATGGGCGACACATCCGGCTCACATACTTCTACATTGAGGCCGCGTTCCGCGGCCACCGCACGTGCCCAGAACAAAATGTTTGAATCTGCGATTGAAAACCAAAACCGATCTTCATCCAGTTTCAGCAGGATTGGATCGTTGATGATTGTTCCACGATGGTCACAAAGCGCCACGTATTTACCCTGCTGGGGAACACATTTGGTCAGATCACGGGGAGACAGGATTTGCGCCAATTGGGCCGCATCCGGACCCTTTAACTCCACCTGTCTTTCAACCGCCACGTCCCATTGAGAAACGCCGTTCAACAACCGCCAGTACTCTGCATCCGGATCACCGTAACCGGTGGGCATCAGCATGTTGTTATAGGGCTGGAACCCTTTAACACCGGCTTTGACGGTGGAATTGAAAAACGGGGACTTACGCAGGCGTGTTGTTGGGGTGATTTCGAACATTATTTTGTCTCAGACGGCATTGGTAGAACTTCGTGCTCAACAATTGGAGTTTTGCAGCAAAAATTAGCGGCTTCATATCGCCGCCCGATGTCGCATAAAATACAGAATTACGCCAGTCATCATTGAAAGTTGCCGGTGGAAAAATCTCTCACTGATTTCGGAGCAATCCAAACTGCGAGACAGTCTATATCAGGCTGGCTTCCTTGAGCACTGACAGCGTCATATCCAGTGAAGCCGTTGTCCTGTTGATCAGCATATCAATCTCTTTACGACTGATAACCAGCGGAGGGGAAATGATCATTGCGTCTCCCACCGCACGCATTACCAGTTTGTTTTCAACACAGAAGTCACGACAAATGGTGCCTGCTTTGCCTGGGTCTTTTGAAAACTTTGCGCGCTTGGCCTTGTCCGGAGACAATTCAATCGCACCCATCATGCCACATACACGCGCTTCCCCAACCAATGGGTGGTCTGCAAGCTGTTGCCACTTTTCTTTTAAGTAGGGTGCTGTTGTAGATGCGACCGTATCGACAATTTTTTCCTCGTCCAGAATACGCAGGTTTTCCAACGCAACCGCACAAGCCACAGGATGCCCCGAATAGGTGTAGCCATGGGTAAAATCACCCCCGCCATTTATCACCTGTGCTACCTCGCCACTGACCACCGACGCACCTATTGGCATATATCCTGAGCTTAGGCCCTTGGCGATGGTAATTATGTCAGGTCGGATGTTGAAGGTTTGCATTCCAAACCAGTTTCCGGTTCGTCCAAATCCGCAGATAACTTCATCGGCAATAAGCAGTATTTCATGGGCGTCACAAATACGTTGAATTTCCGGCCAATAGGTTGCCGGAGGTACAATTACCCCACCTGCTCCCTGCACTGGTTCTGCGATAAAAGCCGCCACATTATCCTCACCAAGACGGGCAATCTCTTCTTCCAGTGCTTTGGCACAAACAAGGCCAAACTCGTCGCGGTCCATATCCCCGCCTTCGCCATACCAATAGGGTTGCGCGATGTGTGTAATATCCGGGATTGGCAATCCACCAACCGCGTGCATTGCACTCATCCCACCGAGACTGGCCCCACCCATGGTGGAACCGTGATAGGCATTTTTGCGACTAATAATGGTTTTCTTGGTGGGCTTGTCTTTCGCGGCCCAATAATGGCGTGCCAGACGAATGTTTGTATCGTTCGCTTCAGAACCCGACCCTGAGTAAAACACGTGATTGAGATCGCCAGGAACCAGATCGGCCAGTCGCTTGCTTAGCTCTACAACGGGTGGATGAGTAGTCTGGAAGAACGTATTGTAGTAAGGAAGTTGCTCCATTTGATTGGCAGCTACGCGGGCAAGTTCAGGGCGCCCATAACCAATATTCACGCACCAAAGACCTGCCATGGCATCCAGAATTTCGACACCGTCATTATCCGTCAGCATCACGCCGTTTGCGCGCGTAATGACCCTTGCACCCTTCGCATTCAAGGCATCGCCATCTGTAAAGGGATGCAGATGGTGCGCTGCATCAAGAGCCTGCAACTCAGCCGTAGGAATTTGGTTGTCTAGGTGCCCCATCAGAACACTCCTCATTTATTAAATTATGTCGAATGCCGCTCTTCAAACGCCTGGTTTCACCATATCCAGTGTTACCCATATAGCCAAGAACATGCGGAAGCGTTTTGCACAATTTTGATGGCAAAACGCTTTCACACTGCTCAATTCAGGGCTTTATCGGTGATAGCGTGAGTCCATGCACCGGACGGTTCTTTGGTAATCACTGGATCAGAACCCCCCTTCATCAGAGTCTCCACAGTGCGCTGGTAATCGGCTTCATCCAATTTTCCGTTTGAACCGGCGGTTAGTTTGGCAATTTCACCCATCATTCGCTTTTGATGCTTTTCGGTTTGCGCACCGGTCTCGTCATTGTCCAATACGATGTCGGCGGCTTCATCGGGATTAGCCTCAGCATATTTCCAACCCTTCATGGAAGCACGTACAAAGCGCACCATCTTGTCCTGGAACGCCTCATCCTTGAGGCTGTCCTCAAGCACATAGATACCATCTTCAAGCGTTGCCACGCCCTCTTCTTCATATTTGAAGGTGACGAGGTCATCTGGTGAAAGGCCAGCATCAATGATTTGCCAATATTCATTGTAGGTCATTGTGGAAACACAATCGGCCTGCTTCTGCAAAATGGGATCGACATTAAAGCCCTGCTTTAAAACTGTCACACCATCCGCACCACCATCCGTGGAAAGACCGAGCTGGCTCATCCAGGAAAGAAACGGATACTCATTTCCGAAGAACCAGACACCGAGCGTCTTGCCCTTGAAGTGTGCCGGAGAACTGATGCCCGAATCCTTGCGACAGGTCAGCATCATGCCCGATGATTTGAACGGCTGGGCAATATTTACGAGTGCAACGCCTTTTTCGCGGGTTGCCAGGGCCGAAGGCATCCAGTCTAGAACGACATCTGCGCCACCGCCTGCAATCACCTGTGGAGGTGCAATGTCCGGGCCACCGGGGTTGATTTCAACATCGAGATTTTCTTCGCTGTAAAATCCTTTTTCCCTGGCAACGTAGTAACCGGCAAACTGGGCTTGCGTTACCCATTTCAATTGCAGGGTTACCTTGTCTGCTGCCCATGCCTGAAATACGCTTAGCGATAACGCGCCAGCTAACAATAGAGTGAATAGTTTACTCATTATGATTCCTCCAATTATGTCTGCCCTGCACGGACAGACGGGTGCCAAAAAGTAACAGCGCGTTCGATGAGTGCGACACTGCCATAAAATGCGGAGCCTGCCAGGGCTGCCACAGCGATCTCAGCCCACACCATATCCACATTCATTCTGCCAACTTCCGTTGAAATACGAAACCCCATGCCGACAATTGGTGTGCCAAAGAACTCGGCCACAATGGCGCCAATCAGCGCCAAAGTTGAATTGATTTTGAGCGCATTGAAGATGAATGGCGCAGCTGCGGGCAGACGCAGTTTGATGAGCGTTTGCCACCAGCTGCTTGCATAAGTGCGCATCAAGTCACGCTCTATATGGCTGGATGCAGCCAACCCCTGAATGGTGTTCACCAACATCGGGAAAAACGTCATGATAACAACAACAGCCGCCTTGGACTGCCAGTCGAACCCAAACCACATCACCATAATGGGTGCGACGCCGATGATAGGGAGCGCGGAAACGAAGTTTCCCAGCGGTAACAGGCCTTGTTTCAGGAACGGAGAGCGATCAATCAACAGTGCCACAACAAAGCCAAGCCCGCATCCCAATGCGTAACCGATCAATACCGCTTTCAGAAATGTCTGGCGGAAATCTGCAATAAGGATGGGGACGGAGTTTGTAATCCGTTCCCAGATCATCGATGGCGGCGGGAGCAGAACGGTTGGAACATTGAAGCCGCGGGTTACACCTTCCCATAGCACCAGAAGTGTTACGCCAAACAACAAGGGTACAATCAGTCCGATGCCACGTAAAGCAAGTACGCTTCGACTGTCCTGTCGCACAAGCCATTCATTTGCAACCCACGCACAAATCCAAAAACTGACAGCTGCAACAATCCAGGTCATGCGACACCCCCCGGCTGTTGTCCCATTCGCTTCAAGACATAGGTGTGTGCAAGTCCGACCAGCATTACGAGCGTTGCGGCAAGGATCGCGGCGGTAAAGAGTGCGGACCATATCTGGATGGTTTGGCCATAGTACGATCCGGCCAGCAGGCGTGCGCCAAGTCCGGACACTGCCCCGGTTGGCAACTCACCAACAATTGCTCCCACCAGAGATATTGCCACCGCAATTTTGAGCGATGTAAAGAGGTAGGGCATGGATGAGGGCCAGCGAAGCTTCCAGAATGTTTGAGTGGCTGAAGCGGAATAAGTATGCATCAAATCGAGCTGGCTTTGATCAGGGCTGCGCAACCCCTTCACCATGCCAACAACAATTGGAAAGAACGACAGATATGTCGAAATCAGCGCCTTCGGCAACAGTCCGGAAATTCCGATTGCATTCAGGACAACTATAATCATTGGCGCGATTGCCAATATCGGAATGGTTTGACTGGCAATGACCCATGGCATTACGGATTTCTCCATCGCCCGATTGTGCACGATGCCAACCGATATCAATATGCCAAGTACCGTGCCTATCGCAAAGCCAAGCAGGGTGGCGGAAAGCGTGATCCAGGCATGATAAACCAGGCTACGCTTTGAGGTAATTTTCTTGTTGACGATCGTCTCCCACATTTCTGCAAACACCTGATGTGCGGCTGGCAGGACCGGCCTTTCCTGGTGCATCGTGTTGGAGACAAGTTGAGAGAATTCAATGGTAGTACCTGCGCGTTCAGCCTGATCATATTCCCATTGCGCATTCATCCATACAACGCAGACATACCAAACCGCGACAATCACGCTGAGGACGGTGAGAACCGGAATGGTTTTGCCTTTTGACAATCTACCCATTGGCAATCTCATTCCTCATAGGAATGCCCTGCCCGCAGTCCTTCACGGACCCTGTGCGCGATTTTGAGAAACTCAGGCGACTCTCGAATTTCAAGCGGGCGTTTCTTTGGAAGTGTAGACTCTATGACATCCGTCACCCGACCCGGGCGCGGGCTCATCACCACGATTTTGGTGGATAGGTAGACCGCTTCAGGAATTGAGTGCGTTACAAAACAAATGGTTTTGTTGGTGCGATCCCAAAGCTCCAGCAATTGCTCGTTCAGGTGATCACGAACAATTTCATCAAGAGCACCGAATGGTTCGTCCATCAACAGCAGTTCGGCATCGAACGCCAAGGCTCTCGCAATTGATGCGCGCTGCTGCATACCGCCGGAAAGTTGCCAGGGATATTTCTTTGCAAATCCTGTCAGGTCCACGAGTTCCAAAGTCCGCGCGACACGTTCCTGCTGTTCTGATTTTGAATAGCCCATGATCTCCAGCGGCAGGGCGATATTCTTTTCAATCGTTCGCCAGAGATAAAGCGAAGCTGCCTGAAACACATACCCGTAGGCGCGTTTCATTCGGGCTTCTTCCGGGGTCATACCGTTGACAGTGATCGCGCCAGATGTAGGTTTTTCCAGATCGGCAATCACCCTTAAAAAGGTGGTCTTTCCGCATCCCGAGGGGCCAATGAATGAAACGAATTCGCCCTTGTCGATCTTTAGATCGATATCAGAAAGGGCATGCACCGGCCCGTCATTTGTCTCGAACGTAAGTGAGAGATTTTCGGAGGATATGACTTTGTTGCCGGACATTCATGCGTCCCTTACCGCACGCCAAGCAGAGACTATTTCCTCCGCCAACAGATCGATATTTTTCTGTTGCGTCGCATAGCAGATCACTGAGACCCGAATAATCTCACCGCCCTGCCATTCGCCATGCGTTGGGTAGACTTTACCGTTTTTCTGCACTCGCCTGAGAACCTCACGAGTGTGATCATTGGCGGCATCACCCTCGCCGCAGCGGATTGCAACCTGATTGGATGAAACCTCATTGAGTACCTTCAAACCTGGTTCCCCGGAAATGACATCGGCCAAATTCTGCGCCAGTTGGCAGTGCCGAAAAACCATTTCTCGAATACCGGTTTTACCCAGTGATCGCATAATCGCGTAACTTGGTACACCGCGCGCACGACGGGATAGTTCCATTGTAGAGTCCGATGGTTCCCAGTGATCGGATGTTTCTGGAAGATACGCACCGCGCGCCGACATCGAGGCAACCAATGGCGCCCGGTCCCGGCAGATAACCATGCCGGCATCAAAGGGTGCATTCAGCCATTTGTGCAGATCGATCGCCCAACTGTCAGCCAACTCGACACCGGCTAACCTCGGTGCAAGTTCCGGTACTGCAGCAAGCCACAATCCGAAAGCACCGTCCACATGTGCCCAACCGCCTTTTTCGTGAAGTGCTGGTACAATTTTCGCAAACGGATCAAACGCTCCGGTATTGATCTGGCCGGCCTGAAGCACTGCCAACACGGGTCCCTTGCACTGATAAAGTGCGGCCAGAAACGCATCCGATACAATACGTCCGTCATCATCTGTTTCAACACGTATCGCGCGCGCCGCACCGAGTCCGGCGTATCTTAGTGCCGCAAATGGTGCTGAATGCGCTGCATCACCAATCAACACAGAAATCTCTGGTGCACCAAACAAACCGTCCTTCTCGACATCCCAGCCTTCTTTGGCCAACAGCGCATTGCGCGCGGCCATTATTCCGGCAGTGTTTGCGAGCGAAGCACCGGTGACAATACCGGCACCTGATTCTGGCGGAAGCCCCAAGAGTTCAATCACCCAGTCGCAGACTGCCCGCTCCATGCCGGTCATCGACGGTGTTTCAGCCGATGATCCGCAATTTTGTCCCCACGCGGAAACCAGCATATCTGCGGCAACCCCTACCGGGTGCGAGCCACCGAGGACAAAACCGAAATAGTTTGGAGATGACATTTGCGAAATGCCTGCATCCGCCTTGTCCACCATCTGGTCAATGACATCTTTTGCAACCATCCCATCTTCACCAAGGGGTGTTCTGAACCGTGCGACGGCTTCATCCAGCCCAAGCTGTGCTTTAATTGGTCGACTGAATACGCTGTGGCGATAGGCCGTTAGTCGCTCGAAAGCGGTTCTTAATGCAGCCTCTTGCTCATCATCCAAGCCAATACCCCCCAATCAAACCCCACTAGCCGGAATGCCTGTGCGTTGCACTTTGCGCGGAGCGGTTACCTCTTTCCATTGGGAAAGCGCCTTGTTGACCGCCTGGAAAGGTTCACGCGCAACGAATTTGCCGTGGCCTTCTTCGGTTTTTACTGCACCTTCCTCAATCAGCACCTTGCCTCGACTTAATGTAAAACGTGGTAGCCCTTTTACTTTCTTGCCTTCAAATACATTGTAGTCGATGGCGGATTGCTGGTTTTCTGCCTTAATGGTTTTCTTGAGTTTTGGATCCCAGACCACAATGTCTGCATCTGCCCCTTCAAGAATTGCGCCTTTCCTGGGGTAGATATTGAGGATTTTCGCGATGTTGGTGGAAGTCACAGCCACGAACTCGTTCATGGTCAATCGTCCTGTTGAAACACCGTAAGTCCACAACATCGGCATGCGATCTTCAAGACCACCGGTACCGTTGGGGATTTTGGTGAAGTCACCTACACCAAAGCGTTTTTGCTCCGTGGTGAAGGCACAGTGATCAGTTGCCACCACCTGCAACGAACCCGCCTGCAAACCGGCCCACAACGAGTCCTGATGTTTCTTGTCCCGGAAAGGTGGGCTCATTACGCGCCTTGCAGAATGATCCCAGTCCTTGTGTTTGTATTCGCCCTCATCAAGCGTGAGATGCTGAATCAGCGGCTCGCCATAAACCCGCATGCCATTTTGTCGTGCCCGGCGAATTGCTTCATGGGATTGCTCACACGATGTGTGCACCACATAAAGTGGAACACCTGCCATGTCAGCAATCATGATTGCGCGGTTGGTGGCTTCGCCCTCGACTTCCGGCGGACGTGAATAGGCGTGGCCCTCCGGTCCATCATTGCCCTCAGCCAGCAATTTCGCCTGCAATTGGGCAACCACATCACCATTTTCGGCATGTACCATTGGCAGTGCACCCAGTTCCGCGCAACGCTGGAAGGAAGAATACATCTCGTCGTCGTCGACCATCAAAGCGCCCTTGTAAGCCATGAAGTGCTTGAAGGTATTGATGCCCTTTTCCTTGACCACCGTTTCCATTTCGTTGAACACCTGTTCGCTCCACCAGGTGATCGCCATGTGAAAGGAATAGTCGCAATTGGCGCGACCGGACTTGTTGTCCCACATCTGGATCGCCTCAAGCAGGGATTGCCCCGGTGAAGGCAAGGCAAAGTCCACAACCATTGTGGTACCACCAGCAAGCGCTGCCCGCGTTCCGCTCTCAAAATCATCGGATGAGTAGGTGCCCATGAAAGGCATTTCCAGATGGGTATGCGGGTCAATGCCACCCGGCATGACGAAACATCCAGTTGCGTCGAGCACATGATCGGCCGGGCCGAGTTTGCTACCAATTGCAACGATTTTATCGTGCTGCACCAGGACATCAGCCTTGTATGTCCGGTCTGCAGTAACGATGGTTCCATTCTTGATGAGTTTTGACATTCTTCGTCCTCCTAGCCGACAATTTCCGCGGTCTCGACAACTGCGTGAAACAACACCTCAGCTCCTGCAGTTGACCATTCCTTGGAAATATCTTCAGCTTCATTGTGTGACAGGCCATCAACGCAAGGACACATGACCATGGCGGTTGGCGCAACCTTGTTGATCCAGCACGCATCGTGCCCCGCACCAGAAATGATGTCCTTGTGCGAATACCCCAAGCGTTCGGCTGCATCGCGAATGGCTTTAACGCATCCCTCGTCGAATGCCGGCGGATCAAACTGGCCGACAATTTCATGTTCCAGGCATACCCCCAGTTCTTCGCATAGCTTTGGTGCTTCGGCGTATAGTCTCTCGACCATTCTATTGAGCGTATCCAGTTCGTGGCTACGAAAGTCGATCGTGAAGATAGCCTTGCCCGGAATGATGTTTCTGGAGTTGGGATAGACATTGACCTGCCCAATTGCACCAACTGCATTGGGTGCATTATCCATGGCAATCTTGTGCACAAGCTCGGTGATCTGCGCCAAGCCCCGGCCCGCGTTTTTTCTCATCGGCATTGGGGTGGAACCCGTATGGCTTTCCTTGCCAGTGACGGTACATTCAATCCACCGCAGTCCCTGCCCGTGGGTGACAACACCGATGTCCTTGCCCTCTGCCTCCAGAATTGGCCCTTGTTCAATATGCAGTTCAAAGAACGCATGCATTTTGCGGTCACCGACAACTTCGTCGCCCTTCCAGCCAATGCGCTCCAGTTCATCGCCAAATTTTTTTCCTTCTGCATCTTCCTTGTCATAGGCCCATTCCTGGGTGAATTCACCGGCAAACACACCGGACGCCATCATGGCCGGGGCATAGCGGGTGCCCTCCTCATTGGTCCAGTTGGTCACAACAATTGGATGCTTGGTCTTGATATCCATGTCGTTCAGGGTGCGTACAATTTCCAACCCTGCCAGCACGCCCAACACACCATCATACCGCCCACCGGTTGGCTGCGTATCAAGGTGTGATCCGACATAGACAGGTAACGCATCCGGGTCTGTGCCCTCACGGTGCATGAACATGGTTCCCATCTGGTCAACCCCCATGGAGAGCCCAGCATCTTCACACCATTTCTGGAAAAGTTTTCGACCTTCACCATCTTCATCGGTTACGGTCTGGCGATTGCTACCTCCCGCAATACCTGGTCCAATTTTGGCAATCTCATGGATCGTATCCCAAAGCCTGTCGCCATTGATGCGAAGGTTTTCACCCGGTGCTGCCATTCTTATAACTCCTCGAAATTTTACTCATAATCTTATGGCACACCCGTGCAAAAAAAAGTAAAATTGACCTGTTGGTAAATATTACAGGTTTCACAATAACTCTCAAGATGTAAAGTGGCACATGTTGGGCTAACCTAGAATCAAAAGCAGTTTCACAGGGGAGACAATTTGACCAAGCCGAGAGCTGCAGAAACTCGCAAAAGAACAAGAATCCAAAAGGAGAATGAAGACCGTATTCTCGAAGCGGCTCTGGACATATTTTCCACGTTTGGATTTCGCGGTGCTACCATCGACCAGATTGCTAATGCGGCAGGCATGTCAAAACCAAACCTGTTGTATTATTTTCGAACCAAGGAAGCGATCCACCAGGTCTTGATTGATACGCTTTTGGATAACTGGCTTGATCCGTTACGGGAACTGAACCCGGATGGAGACCCGTTGGCGGAACTACAATCCTATATCCGTCGAAAACTGGAGCTGGCCAGGGACTACCCACGCGAAAGCCGGTTGTTTGCTAACGAGATGCTGCAGGGAGCTCCCCGGATACAGGAAGAGCTGCGAGACCTGAAGGCGCTGGTGGATGAAAAAGCTGCAGTGATTGAGCAATGGATCAAAGATGGCAAAATGGCCAGGTGCAATCCCCATCATTTGATATTTTCCATTTGGGCCACCACGCAACACTATGCCGATTTTGATGTACAGGTTTGCGCTATACTGGCGGAAGAAGAGAGCATCGAGCGCAGGTTTTCGGATGCAGCGAAAACTCTGGAACAGTTGTTTGTGCATGGCTTGAAGATATCAACCAAATAATCTTCACCCATCTGGCGCGAAAACCAGTACGAGCAACCCCAAAACGATAACAAGTGCGCCGATCAATATCGACACATCAGCCCAGCCGTGACCAGCAAAGCCTTCCAGTAAAATGACAATCACTGGAGTGAGGTAAACGTAGGAAAGAACTTTTGACGACGGCAATCTCAATGATGAGAATTGCACCAGAAAGAATGTCAACGCAGTGGTAAAAACAGATAGATAAGCGATGGTGCTCCAAACTATTCCTGGCAGGGCAAACCAGTTGGTCGCGATGATTTCGGTCAGACCGTAGGTGCTTATCCAAATCGTTGTCGCGAGCAGGGTCCAAAAGGTGAATAGCAGAACCGGTTCACCGCGATTGAGGCGTTTGACCATCGGAGCGTAAAACGCGTGGCCTATGCACCCAACAAAATAAATCAACTCGCCCTTGCCTATGTCAAACCCCAAAATTGCATCCCATTCGCCTCTGAAAATTACCCAGATTGAACCGATTGCGGCTACCGCCAGACTGATTAAAACAATTGGTCGTGAAACCTGTCCCAAAATCAGATAACCAAAACCAGCGGCCATGAATGGCCCCAAAGTAAAAACCGCTCCGGTGGACACGGGGTTGGTGGTTTTTAGCGCCACAAACATGGTTACAAAGTAGAGCGCCATGGGAAATCCCAGCAGGACAAACCGCCACAACGCGCCCGGCGACGTGACACGTTGTGGCAAGACGATCATGCACGCAAGCCCGATGATTAGCGTCGCGAACAAAAAGCGGATGGCATTGAGCGCGGCCGGTTCAAGATGGGGAACCGCCAATGCGCCAAGCGTAAAAGACCCGGCAATAAGTGAAGCAAACAACACCATCGCCAAATGACCAAAAAGCTTTTGCCTGCCTGTGGCGAGCGCCGAAGAGTGTGAGGAATTATCGGACATTTAAACCCAGTTGAACGGGGCAGAATGAAGTTTGCTTAAACAACCCTCTGCCCCATTCGGGAGGAAACTCAATTTATTCCGCTGCAACACGGGACGGATTATTTGGATGTTCCGTCCAATTTGCATAATCAGGATTTGCTTTTTCGCCTGTTCGTTTATCAAGCTCACCTGCCGCCAACGGTTCCATAGTTATACAGTTCTCAACCGGACAAACATTGACACATAAATTGCAGCCAACACACTCCTCATCAATCACTTCAAAGTGGCGCTTGCCGTCCAGTTCCTGGGTAATAGCCTGATGTGACGTGTCTTCACACACGATGTGGCAACGCCCGCAGGAAATACAAAGATCCTGATTGATTTTGGCTTTGGTTACATAATTCAGATTCAGGAATTGCCAATCGCTAACGTTTGGCACGGCACGACCAATCACATCGTCCAAAGTCGCATGTCCTTGCTCGTCCATCCAATTGTTCAAACCGTCAATCATCTCCTGGACAATTTTGAAACCGTAGACCATGGCCGCGGTGCAAACCTGAACATTGCCTGCGCCAAGGGCCAGAAACTCCGCCGCATCACGCCAGGTTGTAATGCCGCCAATTCCCGAAATCGGCAGCCCGGCAGTTTCCGGATCACGACCTATCTCGGCAACCATATTAAGCGCGATGGGCTTAACCGCAGGACCGCAATAGCCGCCATGACTGCCCTTGCCATCAATGGATGGTTCGGGTGAGAAATTATCGAGATTTACTGAAGTTATCGAACTGATGGTATTAATCAGCGAAACAGCATCCGCTCCACCAACCTTTGCCGCACGGGCGGGAAAGCGAATGTCGGTGATGTTGGGGGTCAATTTAACAATCACCGGCATTCGGGTATTAGCCTTGCACCAACGTGCAACCATCTCGATATATTCAGGCACCTGACCGACGGCAGATCCCATACCGCGCTCACTCATACCGTGAGGACAACCAAAGTTCAGCTCAATGCCATCCGCACCGGTTTCCTCAACCAGAGGAAGAATTGCCTTCCATGCCGCTTCTTCACAAGGAACCATGATTGAGGCGACAATCGCCCGGTCCGGCCAGTTCTTTTTAACCTGTTTTATTTCCCGCAGATTCACATGCAAATCGCGGTCGGTAATCAATTCGATATTATTGAAACCAAGCAAGCGACGATCCGCACCCCAGATTGCGCCATAACGCGGGCCATTCACATTGACCAGCGGAGGCCCCTCCTCGCCCAATGTCTTCCAGACAACGCCGCCCCAGCCGGCTTCGAAAGCACGCTCCACATTATAGGCTTTGTCGGTGGGCGGCGCCGAGGCTAGCCAGAACGGGTTGGGGGATTTGATACCAATGAAATTGTTACGAATATCAGCCATTATGTGTCTCCACCTGTCAGATATTTATTGATGCTCTCGGCGGCGTCTCGCCCTTGTGCCACTGCGGTTACGGTCAGATCATCCCCCTGGTCGGTACAATCGCCCCCTGCCCAAACTCCGGAGAGTGAGGTTTTACCTTCCGTATCGGTTTTTATCCGTCCACCTGAAAGCGCAAGGGATGCTCCTGCCTCCAATTGTGAAACCTGCAAGGTTTGGCCAATTGCTTTCATCACCTGTTCGGCTTCCAGAGCGATATGTTCGCCTTCACGGTCAAACTCAATGCCAACAACCTGCCCATTATTCGTCACCGTTTGCTTAGGGGTCATGTTATAGCGAATTGTAACACCGCGAATTTTCGCCAACTCCTGTTCATAGGCAGAGGCCTTCATTCGTTCTCTTGGACCCCGATAGGCAATGGTCACTTCGTCAGCGCCGAGAGCCTTTGATTGTGTGGCTGCATCGATTGCAGTCATTCCGCCGCCAATCACTACTACTCGCTTGCCAATCGGTACTTTTGCCAAGTCCTTCGCCTGCCGCAAATTGGCAATCCAGTTTACCGCATCTTCGCTTCCAGAAGCTTCTGCATCGGCATCGCCCAATGCATTAACGCCTGCCAGGCCCATTGCCAAAAACACCGCGTCAAATTGCTCGGTAAGCTGAGCGAGGGAAAAGTCTTTTCCCATCGCCTTTCCGTTCTCAACGCTGATGCCACCAATTGCGGTTACGTAATCAACTTCGGATTGGGCAAAATTATCAACAGCCTTATATGCGGCTATGCCAAATTCATTGAGCCCGCCCGGTTTTTCCCGTGTTTCATAAATGGTGACATCATGCCCATGCTTTGAAAGACGGTGCGCGCAAGCAAGTCCCGCCGGACCAGATCCAACAACTGCGATTTTTTTCCCGCTTGAAGCATCACGCTCATAAAATTGTTTGTCAGCGTTCATCGCTACATCGGTTGCATACCGCTGCAACTGACCAATCTTGACCGGTTTTCCTTCGGCGGTTTCGCGCACGCATACCTGCTCACAAAGCGTTTCGGTCGGGCAGACCCGGGCACACATGCCGCCAAGGATGTTCTGATCAAAAATTGTCTTTGCTGAACCGAGGGTGTTTCCAGTCGATATTTGACGAATGAACATCGGAATATCAATCGAGGTCGGACAGGCGGTCATGCAGGGGGCGTCATGACAAAAATAACAGCGATCCGCTTCAACCATTGCCTCGTGAGGATCGAGTGGTGGATGCAGATCTGCGAAGTTCTGGTCTATTTCCTGCTCTGGCAGACGTCCCGCAACAATTCCTTCTTTGAGCTGTTTTGCATCCATTGCGCAGTTTCCTCCATAACCCAACCTCGCCGAACCCACACGGTTTTCTGCGAATTTATTCACAACAGGTTAGATCAAAACAAAAAATTTATCAATTGGTAAATTTATTAGTGCAACAAAGCGCAATTTGCTCTACTAGTTCCAGCACAGATCGATGCAAGAGATGAGAAGCAGACCCAGGACATTGGCAATGGCCAAGAAGACCAGTATCTAAATACGTAACTTGTTCCGTTCCGACTGCGAGAACGATATTGAAGGGGAATAGAATGCTCGATGAAACAGACCGGAAATTTCTTGATATTGCCTATCAGGAAGCGCTCGGTGGATACAATGAAGGTGGCTGTCCTATCGGCTCTGCGCTTGCGGAAGGGAATACGCTGATTGCTCAAGGACGCAACAAGCGTGTGCAGGAAGGCGATCCTATTGCCCACGGCGAAATGGATTGTCTACGCAAGGCGGGGCGTCAAAAATCCTATCGCAATATGACGCTGTATACTTCACTCAGTCCCTGCATGATGTGTACCGGAACCATCATTCAGTTTGGTATCCCCCGTGTCGTGATCGGCGAGAACAAAACCTTTGGCGGCAACGAAGACTTGTTGCGTCAACGCGGTGTTGAGGTCATTATTGCGGACGATGCGGAATGCATCGCCCTGATGGACAAATTCATTGCGGAACAACCCGAGCTCTGGAACGAGGACATAGCAGAAGAATGAATAGTAACGTCACGCTGGTTGACCACCCCCTGATTCAACACAAACTAACCTTGATGCGAGAAACCGGGACATCTTCGGCGGTTTTTCGTCAGTTGCTTCGCGAGATTTCGACGCTTCTGACCTATGAAGTTCTTCGCGATATACCGCTAACCACCAAGAAAATCACAACGCCGATGCAGGAAATGGACGCACCGGTGATAGCCGGGCGAAAGCTGGCGTTTATCTCAATTCTTCGGGCAGGCAATGGATTGTTGGACGGGATGCTTGATCTTGTGCCATTGGCGCGCGTCGGCCATATCGGAATTTATCGCGACCATGATACGCTCGAGCCTGTGGAATACTACATGAAAGTTCCAAGCGAAATTGGCGACCGACTGGTGATAGCGGTCGACCCGATGTTGGCAACGGCAAACTCGGCATCTGCAGCAATCACAAGGCTTAAGGAAGTTGGCGCGAAGAACATCAAGTTTGTTTGTCTTCTTTCTGCCCCTGAAGGCATTGAGGCTTTGACCGCAGAACATCCAGACGTACCAATTTTCACAGCAGCGATTGACGAAAAACTGAATGAAAAAGGCTACATCCTTCCAGGCCTCGGCGATGCCGGAGACCGGATGTACGGCACAAAATAAGAGCATCGTCAGCCGGTCAGGCTTCGGCAAATTCTTCTTGGCGATATCCCTGGAGATACAGTAACGCTGTCAGGTCTCCATGGTTGATGTTGATATCGCTTTTGGCTGCAACTGACGGCTTTGCTCTAAATGCAACGCCTGATCCCGCGCCTAAAATCATCGGTAAGTCGTTTGCGCCGTCACCAACGGCAATTGTGTCTTTCAGTTCCATACCCTGTGTTCCACATAATTCAATCAAGGTATCCAATTTGGTTTGTTGACCCAATATTGGCTCGGCTACCTGGCCTGTAAACTTCCCATCTCGGCTCAGTAAGATATTCGCTCGAAACTCATTAAACCCAACCATCCCGGCAATTTGCTCCGCGAAAACAGTGAAGCCACCCGATACCAGGGCGCAGTAACCACTATTGGCTCGCATTGTGGCGACAAGCTCCAATGCTCCTGGTGTAATTGTGATGCAATCATTCAAGACTTTTGCGACAACTTCGCAATCCAGACCCGCAAGAAGTGCCACCCGCTTGCGTAGCGCCATCTCAAAACCAATCTCTCCGTTCATTGCCTGCTCAGTAATAGATGCAACTTGTGGCTTCAGGCCAACTTCTGCGGCAAGTTCATCGATGCACTCCTGTTCAATGATGGTTGAGTCCATATCGGCGATGAGCAGTTTCTTTTTCCGGTTTTCAGATGGTTGGATAATTGCATCTATTTTCAAACCGGCTGTGTGTTCTGCCACGAGCCGTTGCACCTCATCATGCCTCAGGTTGGGATCAATTTTGATGTCACACGCAACCCCTTCCCTGAGCCATTCGGTTTGATCTATTCCAATTTCAGTCGCAATTGCTTGGCAAAATTCTCTCTCGAGAAGTTGCCCCTTGGAATCACAAATCAGGGTTAGAACGTGGTTCATCCTCTAAGTATTTCCTTGATCCAAAAACTTGTTTCTACCAATTCACGCGCAGAATCTCTGCCTGCATTTCATCGAATTTCATGTGGTTGTAAACTGCCAGTATTTTATTTGCGACATTTTTAGTCGCTCATATTGACATGGGCATTGTGCCGATCAATTGCTCTCAGTGGGCCACCCCTCCCCAAAGAGGGGCAGCGTTACACATAATATTTTTCTTTTTTATCAGTGGTTTACAGTTTTATTAAATTTGGTGCGTGTCAGAATTATGCCCAAAAATTGCATCTGTAATAGTTGGGTCTTCCAATGCATGCTCGTAGGTTTTCAAGACTTGAGTGGCGTCTTTCCAGCCTCCTAACTTTCGTTTGGCGAGTGAGAGCCGTTTGGCTGTCGAGATTCACATCACCCCAAGTCAAATTAGTGGCCTCAGATATCCGTGCTCCAGTCCCAAACATGAACAAACACAATGCTCCGAGATGAGATTGAAACATCTCCAAAAATTGACGTCAAAGGGTGTAAGCAGACATAGTAACACCCACACGCGACGTCTGCTTTACTCTATAAGCAGACATAAACCGCTATCCACAAAGATTGAATATCAACCGAGAACAACTGCCACATCGTGCATTTTCAAAGGCACAATGCCGATGAACATCAATCTTGTTTTTGTGCGGTTAACCAAACCAGAATGTCATGCTCGGCTTGTACTTCGGATATTGGGTATTCTTGGGAAATTTTATCCGCAAGCCTTAAGCGATTACCACCAATGCGGTGAAGGTCTTCATCTGTAAGTTTGGGCCAGTGTTTCTGTATTCTGGTTTTCCAAATTGCCCAATTAGCGTCAATAATTTTCCAGTCCATAATGCATCCTTTCCAAAGCTTTGCTTTCACTTGTGATTGAATAGCAGCTCAAGAGCCGTTGGGATTTGCGCTAGATCAATTGCATTTAATCTAGCGCAAACGGCCCTTGTGGTTGAATTGGATGGCTCTAGTCGGTTCGGTGGTGCCGTACACTAAGAGAAACCGCATTGTCTGTTGTCTCCTGAATTACCAGTGCCTTGTTTTTCCAAGTTACCAACCTGCATTTCTAACGTGTTTCAGCTAACTTGATTTCCCCGCATTTGTGCGATTGCATCACGAACACAAAGACCAAATGGCGAATTATGTATTGTAAAATAATTGGACATATTTGAATTGTTTGATCCTGCAACCCACATACAATAGGTTAGCCTGAACATCATACTGGTGATGCAACGATACAAAGGAATTTCGAAATTGAGTGGGCACGAACGCAAAGACGTTCACAATTCTGATGTTCCAATTCTTTGTCAGGCCTGTGAGGCCCGGCACAAGGGAATTTGTGGAGCGCTAGATCCCGATCAATTGGTTCGCCTCAGCAAGAGTACAACCAAACATGTCCACGCAAGAGAAGACGAACTAATAACGGCAGGGGAAGAACCGCAGCGTTACTCCAACGTTATGGGTGGAATTGTAAAGCTCACAAAACTGATGGCAGACGGGCGTCAACAGATTGTTGGCTTGCAGTTTGCGCCGGATTTTCTTGGGCGCCCCTTCGCCGGGGAAAGCAAAGTTTCGGCAGAAGCGGCAACGGAAGTAAGATTATGCTCTTTCCCCAAGACGGTCTTGGAGGAGATGATGCAGGAGTCGCAGGGGATGGAGCATCGACTGCATTCACAAACCCTGAAGGAGCTGGATGAGGCACGTGAGTGGATGCTAACCCTTGGAAGGAAATCTGCCCAGGAAAAAGTGGCTAGTTTTCTCTATTTGGTTGCAACTCACATTGATCCGGAGCGTGAGATCGACGACAAACCGATTGTTGTGGAATTGCCCCTCAAGCGTTCTGATATTGCAGATTTTTTGGGACTTACAATCGAGACAGTAAGTCGGCAGTTAACAAACTTGCGAAAGAGCGGAATGATTGAGATAGAAAACAATCGCCAAGTTACCGTTCCCAATCTCGCAAAGCTAAGGAATTGTACAGAACAGAATCTTGATACTTGATCATCCAGGCTTATTTGATTCGCACCATTGGGATTAAATGTTCAACTTCAAATGCGATGTGCCTCCGCTTTCCTTCAAAAAAACCGCGAAACATATATGAGAGAGATTTTGCACTGAATTCATCTGAATCGTGGACAAAATCAATCAGACTCGCGCTGATTTCTTCCGCATAGCTTTCATCTTCCCAATGTTCGAATTTCAAACGTTCCAGGGTTTGTTCCATTTGTGCCGCACTGGTTCTAATGCGCCTCAACTCGGGAAATAAATTCTCTTCCTCAAAGTTATGTGCTCGCTTGATGATCGGGCAAATGCATCTGGCCAGCGCCAGACACTCCTGCCGATTAACTTCATGTGGCAAACCGTCGG
This sequence comes from Hyphomicrobiales bacterium, assembly GCA_021775415.1. GTDB lineage: Bacteria > Pseudomonadota > Alphaproteobacteria > Rhizobiales > Rhizobiaceae > JAALLB01. The sequence goes on from JAJFHV010000010.1 coordinate 359,933, forward strand.
CAATCCGCTCCAACCGATCGCACAATTGCAATATGGCATTGTGGTGTTTCACCAACTCGACCATTGTCGAACTGAGGGCCCCATTACCGCCGCGGCTTGAACTTGGATCTTTGCGCTCTGAGAGCTTTTTGCTCATCGGTTTCTCGATATTGGTAAATCCATCAAATTACCATCGTTAGGTTGTTCTGTGATGAACATCCTTGATTTGGATCAATAAGCGTCGAGCTTTTGGGTTTTGGTGCATTTGTGTGAATTTAGAACTATGGCCAGAACACCGCTCTGGAGGATGGTGCAAAACCTATATCCTTGCCGATGAGAGTAACAATCCAGATTTTGATTGAGATCAAGGAAGCAATATTGGCAACAGCGTAAATTTCTCCCAGTTGCCGATGGGAACAGCCCCATCAGCTTTACAGCAGCGGAGATAATACCCATGGCATACAAATCACTGCTTACAGTCCACTCGGTAAGTGATGGGATCGAAACACTCAATCCAATCCTGGAGCTCGCAAATTCAATGGATGTCCATCTCGACATTGTCGTTCTGGGCGTACTGCTTCCCCCACCTGCAACAGTCTACGGCACTTTTCCAGGCGACTACTGGCGGGAAAACAACGAACATGTATTTTCTGATGCGAAGGCCCGAGCTGAAGCGATTGAAAATATCGTTCAGGATAGGGGGCTGTCCGCCAGTGTAATCAGCGAATGTGTCGACCGGGGTGCCATCGACCGGGCAATTTCTCCCTATGCATTGTGCTCGGATTTGTGTGTACTGCCGAAATTCGTGGTTAGTGAAAATTCAGCGATTGAGAAGGTATTCAATGGCATATTGTTTTCAACGGGTCGTCCTCTGCTATTGCTAGGAACTGAAGCATTTGACCTTGATGCGATTAAGAGCATGATTGTTGCGTGGGACGGGGGTGCTGAAGCTGCCTCTGCTGCACATCTGGCATTGCCTTTGCTGCAAAAGGCGAAGGATGTCCATGTAGTGATGGTCGATCCCAAGCCATTGGAAAATGGCGGTCACTCCGGCGATGATATTGCCGTCTATCTGGCCCGCCACGACTTGAAGGTAACAGTCGACCGAATTCCAGATGACGGCATGAGTGTTGGCCAGGCCTTGCTTCAGCATACCGTAAACACCAATGCCAACCTGTTGGTCATGGGCGCGTATGGGCACTCAAGAATTCGAGAATGGTTGCTCGGTGGCGCAACTCAAGAAATTCTGGACACCGCCGAGTTGCCAATCTTGATGGCCCATTGATGGACCAACTGCATTCTGTTTTCGCTTAGCCGGGAATTTGTGGTTGGAATAGGATACTGATGTCAGGATACAGATGTCTTTTGAATTCTCATGCGAAGGTTCCTAGTGCCAAACTCGCGGACGCGTAACTTTGAAGGCCCAGCTATTTTAAGCTATGGTTTCAGGCCATTTTTTCTACTTGGGTCGCTGTATTCCGGTCTGTCCATGATTTTGTGGCTTCCGCAATTTTATGGGGAACTGGAACTATCGACGATATTCGTACCAATTGACTGGCATATCCATGAATTATTTTTCGGCTTCCTCCCCGCTGTAGTAACCGGCTTTCTGTTCACCGCAGTTCCAAACTGGACCGGTAGGTTACCGATAAGGGGAACTCCACTCCTTGTTCTCTTACTGCTTTGGCTTGCCGGGCGAATTGCCATCACTTTCTCGGTCAAAATCGACTGGCTGCCAACCATGGTGATTGATCTGGCATTTTTGACTGCCATTTGTGCCGTGGTTGGAAGGGAAATCATCGCTGGAGAAAATTGGCGTAATCTCAAAGTTCTGTTACCGCTTTTACTCCTACTGACGGCAAATGCCGGATTTCATTTGGAGGCAAATGCCAGTGGGGTAACAGATATCAGCAGACGCATGGCAATCGCTGCCCCGATTATTCTGATCGTGCTTATCGGGGGAAGAATTGTTCCCAGCTTCACCCGAAACTGGTTGAAGAAAGAGAACCCAGGTCGCCTCCCCTCATCTTTCAACCGCCTAGATATTACCTCAGTCCTCACGGTTGTTGTTGGTTTGACATCCTGGATTGGATTTCCGGATACAATGATTACCAGCCTACTTCTGTTGGTTGCATCTTTGTTACAGTTTGCCAGATTATCGCGCTGGGCAGGAGACCGGACACTCAAGGAACCGCTGGTAACCATTCTGCATGTTGGGTATTTTTTTATTCCCGCAGGCTTGGGATTATTGGGTTTATCGCACTTGTTTCCTTATGAGGTTCAGCAAATTGCGGGAGTACACGCATTGGGCGCAGGCGCAATAGGCACAATGACATTGGCTGTCATGACGCGCGCATCACTGGGACATACGGGACAACCCACACGAGCGGGAGTTTTTGTAATACTCATGTTTGCAAGTGTGTTGATCGCAGCAATTGCGAGAATTTCCGTGGGACTCAATCTTGGCTCACATGATGTGATGCTTCATGTTGCTGCATTTGGATGGTTTGCCGCATTTACAGGCTTCGGTCTTATGTTCGGGCCGGCGCTGATTGGGTGGAAACCCAAGTAGCATTTGTGCAACTCACCTCATCCGCAATTGTATTTTAGGCAGCCTTGCTGTGAGTTCTGCCGCCACGTTCGAGATAAATGTCAAAGCAAGCTGCGACATGACGAATGATAAATCTCATATTCTTGTCGACAATGAGTTTACCATCCCTGACATCCACCAGTCTATCCTCTACAAGCTCGTTCAATCTTTCATTACCCTGCAGCAAGAGGCCACTATCCACTCCATGAAGTGCGCAAATTTGTCCGACATCCGCCTCGAAATAACACATAAGGTTTTCAATTATAGTAGCTCGGAGCTGGTCATCAGCTGTCATCTGGTATCCTTTAGCGGTCGCGAGATTGCTACTGCTTACCGCACTTTTGTATCGCCCCAACGCGACTTCGTTTTGAACATATCCATCACCGACGCGGCCAATTGAGGAAGCTCCCAAGCCAATCAAAGTTTCGCTGGTGTCTGTGGTGTATCCTTGGAAATTCCGGTGTAGTTGACCTTTCTCATGTGCGATCGAAAGGGAATCTCCCGGCAAAGCAAAATGATCAAGGCCAATACGCCGATAGCCTGCAGCAACAAGTGTTTCGGAAATCGCCTCAGCCTGCTCGTGGCGTTCTTTCCCGTCAGGCAGTGTATGCTCGTCAAATATACGCTGGTGTTTCTTGAACGTTGGAATGTGGGCATAGCCAAATACCGAAAAACGGTCCGGCTGCATCTCCAGTGCCCGTTGGGTTGTTTGGATGCACGATTCACCAGTTTGGTGCGGTAGCCCGTAGATCAAATCAAAATTAATTCCTCCAATGCCCGATTTGTGCAGTTCAGACACAGCGATCTCTGTCTGCTGAATTGTTTGGGTGCGATTGATTGCTTCCTGAACCTTCGGATCGAAGCTCTGAACACCCAGGCTTGCTCGACTTACCCCTGCCTCACCGAGCGCATCACACATTTCAGATGTTAGGGTGCGAGGGTCAATTTCAATGGCCGTCTCGGTTAAATCATTAATCTGGAAATTCTTCTCCAAGTGCTTCATCAATTCGAAAAATTTCGCTGGACCGATGATGGTTGGCGTTCCACCGCCAAAATGAATGTGACGCGCCTGAATTGCCTGGTTAATGGCTTTTGAAGTGATTTCTATTTCCTGATGCAGTGCAGACAGGTAATCAACAACTGGAGCGTCACGAAAGGAAACCTTGGTGTGACAGCCACAATACCAGCACATGGAGCTGCAGAAGGGTATGTGAATATAAAGGGAAACCGGTGTTTTGACTGGAATGTTTGAAAGCCATTCACGATAGGTGGTGGCGTCAATCTTATCGGAGAAATTGGGGGCCGTTGGATAACTTGTATATCGCGGTAATCTTTCTTCGCTGTATTTTTCGAGCAATCTCTCGCGCATATTCGCACCATTGTATTTATACGATTACGGTAATGACAATGCCCTATGCAGATGAATGTCTCCTTGCGCTAGATCAACTCGCGAGAGTGATAGATTTCAGGCAACAATCTTCATCAGGTCTTGATTTTGCAGACTCGTCACAAGACGGCACCAGGCGAGAGCCTCTTCAGTGAGTGGTGGTAATTCGGTTGCCAGTTCTGCTCCAAACGATCTCCAATCCTCGAGATATTCATCGCGAACTGCCGTCAGAACTGGAATTCCCATCGAGTAAGCCATTTCAATGCCGGATCGAAATCCATGCCCATCCGCTTCGCCTCGACCAAAACGATTTACAATCAGGAAGTCCGGCCTGGTTTCCAATTCGCTCAGCAATCTGCCGGAAAGTTCCGAAAGGGCATGGGGGTCAAGCCGACACCCTGTGGAGCCATTCCCAAGCGGTTGGGAAATTCGAATTTTCTCTCCGGTTGATATTCCCTCCAGAAAAGTTTGCGCGCAGCAACTGGATTGATCATGCACTTCACGCTGAAGATAACCACAAACACGAACACCCTGTGAATGAAGCCAGCGGACTACCGTATCAAAAGTGTCGCTAACCCCAACATCATCGCGACTATAGTGGATTGCTGCTAACATCTTCGGGGAAATACAGGTCATCCCATCTCCTTCTGGAAATTTTTTCACTTCGTGGCCGCTTGGAGTTCAATTGACCACGACCACATCTCAGATCGCGTAACAGGCCATCATTCAGGCCGTAAATCCATCCGTGAATTTGCAGTTCTTTTCCGCGCTCCCAAGCTGACTGGATGATGGGGGTTCGTGAAAGCCCTTCAACCTGAGCCAGAATTGAGAGCTCGCACAACCGGTTGAGTCGTGCTTGACGATCATTGATATTTTCAAGTTCTTCACAAAAGGTATCTGCTATATCACGGATAGGTTGAAGCCAATGATCAATCACGCCGTGACGGTGGCCATCCATCGCTGCATTTACCCCACCGCATCCATAGTGGCCGCACACAATGATATGTTTGACCCCCAGTGTTTCCACCGCAAACTCAAGGACAGAAAGCAGGTTTATGTCGCCTCGATGCACCAGATTGGCGACGTTTCGGTGTACGAAAACCTCACCCGGTTCCAGGCCAGTAATGACATTGGCGGGTACCCGACTGTCAGAACATCCAATCCAGAGATATTCCGGGCTTTGCAAACCGGAGAGCTTGACGAAGTAGCCGGGGTCTTCTTCAGCCTTGTTTTTCGCCCAGCGTTGGTTGTGATCAAGCAGGTCTCGCAGCATTAATCGAACTCCTATTGCACCAGTGGTCCGTCTGCCTCGGTTATGTCGATCCCTTGAATGGTTGCCGCGGCTGCCAGTATCCCGATATATTGGGCGATCGCGCGGGACCAACTCGATGCTTCAAGCCAGCCGGATATGCGTTCTTGAACCATTTCAAATGGTTGCGGTTGCCCGGGAATGTAGCGTTCGAGTAAAATGATGTGATAACCGTAGGGGCTTTCTACGGGTTTCTGACTGAGTTCACCTTCTTTCAGTTTCCAAAGTGCCGCTTCAAATTCAGGTACAGTTGAACCCCTGGTTATTTGACCCAGATTGCCCCCCTGCTCCTTGGAAGGACAGGCCGAATGAATTCGGGCGGTTGAAGCGAAATCTGAGTTGTTGTTTTGCAAATGCGCAGTGAGCGCCACCGCCTCTGCGTGTGTTTTTTTGCGCCCCTCCACATCATCAGGTGATGCGGCCAGCAATATGTGCCTAGCCTCATGGATAGGGGTTGAGGTAAACCGCTGGGGGTTATTGTCATAGAACCTTTGACATTCAAGCATTGTAGCTTCAGGCGTGGCAAGTTCTTGCTCCATCAGTGCACGGATCCTCGCGTCATCAGGCATTTCCACATTGCCCGTTTCATCAGATTTTGGCTCTTCAACAATATTCAGACGGTCGGCCTCCTGTAGCAAAAGCTCCCGCACAACCAAGGCACGCGCTGCTGCAATCAGTGCCTCACCTGGCGTGCTGGCTGGATGATGTTGGGCTTCCGCCAAAATCTGTGCCTCGTCCAGTGCTTTGTCATTGACTGATATCTTGTCGAGAACCGGCCGGGCTTTGGCTGGTACTTCGGTATCAGGCAAGCCGTCATTTCTTGAACTTGCGACATTGTTTGCCGGGTGTGGCTCTGCGTTTGACAGGTGCTGGCTGGGTTCTGGACTGCGGTAGATATTTACCATGGTAATTCACTCTGCCGGATGGCGGAGTGCTCCTTTCTTTGCCTGCTCTCTGGTGCGTACAACCTGGTAACCCGGTCTCCACAAATACCGCACCGGGACACTCAGCATGTGCACCAACCGAGTGAAGGGGAAGATCAGCAGAATGGTAAGCCCAAGAAACAGGTGAGCTCGGAAGATCGGATGAGCATCGGCAATGTAGTGAGAAGCGTTCGGGTCAAAGGTGAAAATACCCTGCGCCCAGCTCATGAACTTCACCATCTCCCCACCGTCCAGATGTTGCATGGAAATCGGAATGGTCGCCAATCCGAGAGCCAATTGAAGCCACAGTAGTACAATGACCAATGTGTCCGAGGCACTTGAGGCTGCTCTTACCCGCGCATCAAACAAGCGACGGTGAGCCAGCAAGGTTGCTCCAATGATTGCCATTACGCCAGCAATCCCACCGGCGACAATCGCCAGCATTTGCTTTGCACTGTGTGAAATACCCAACGCATCAAACAGGCCGATCGGTGTGAGGAGACCAACCAGGTGACCAAGGAAAATCACCAACACGCCCACATGAAACAGAACAGAACCCCAGACCAGTTGTTTGCGGCGCAGCAGCTGGCTTGAACCGGAACGCCAGGTGTAGGGTTCGCGATCATAGCGCAGGACGCTACCCAATCCCAATACTGCCAGCGCAATATAGGGGTAAATGCCGAAAACCAGTGTGTTGGCAAAATCAAGCATGTTCCTGTCCTCCCAGTCCTGATCTGGCGTTTTCCGATTCTGCAGGTTTTCGTTGGTGTGCTCTCATGACCGTGCGCAATCGGTCTGGTCCGCATTGGTTTTCACCAGCACCACCACCAAATGTCACGGCCTCTTCCTCCCAGATACGGTCAAGCGCTTCCAGATCTTTTGGATCATCTTCCGGCATGGCCATCATTTCATCCAAAAGCGCTGGATCAGGTTTTGCCTGGGAAATCATCTCCAAAGCGCCAAAGGCGTTGGCGTAGATTGACTTTCGCTTTTTCAGGCGCTGGCGAAGTGCAACGATGATGTGGGAAATTTGACCTAGCAGTTCCGTTGTTTCGCTTGGCGCCTGGGTCGATACAAATTCAAGGAACAGCGGTAGATAGTCCGGCAATTCGTTGGCATCGAGTTCCAAACCCTTGTCGTCATACATCTCCATCAAATCAACCATCGCCTGACCACGGTCGCGACTTTCACCGTGGACATGTTCAAACAAATGCAAAGACAACGTGCGTGTACGATCAAACAGGAAGACATAGCGTTCCTGCGCATCAAAGAGATCGAGTGCAGCGACATCATCTGCAAGCTTTGTAAGGAGTTTCTTTTCCTGCTTGCCGGTTAGAGTGTCCTTTGCAAGGGCTTCTTTCAATTCCGGAATTGCCTCCACAATTTCAATTGTTGGATAGGAGAGCAGTAACGAAATAATTTTCAACGATATGTTCATGGCTTTCTCCTCAACTGATTTCGATTGGGGTTTTGACTGATTTTTTTCGTTTGGCACCGAACAAATCCGCATCAGACGTTCCGCCTGAACAACCATTGCCAAAAGAAAATCCACATGAACCGCGCATGTCGTATGCATCCTCGCTGATTTCGCGATGGGTGGTTGGGATAACAAACCGGTCCTCGTAGTTGGCGATCGCCATGATCTGATACATGTCCTCGATTGTTTGAGGGTCGAGGCCAACTTTTTTGGCGACCTTTTCATTGATCACGCCATCAATGGTTTTGGAGCGCATGTAAGCCCGCATTGCCATCATACGTTCCAGCGCCGATATGACGGGTTCTTCCTTGCCCGCCGTCAACAGATTGGCGAGGTAGCGCACCGGGATACGTAAATTGCGTACATCCGGCATATCGCAATCCAAACCGAGCTTGCCTGCCTGGGCTGCAGATTGCAGTGGTGACAATGGTGGGATGTACCAAACCATGGGAAGGGTCCGGTATTCAGGATGCAGTGGAAAGGCTACCTTCCATTCCATTGCCATTTTCCATACGGGTGATTTCTTGGCAGCTTCAAGCCAAGCCTCTGGAACGCAGTCCTTACGAGCCTGTTTGATGACATCCGGGTCATTGGGATCGAGAAACACCTTAAGTTGTTCCTCGTAAAGATCCTGCTCATTTGCAGTAGACGCAGCGTCAGATATCTTGTCCGCATCATAAAGCACTACGCCGAGATACCGGATACGACCAACGCAGGTTTCTGAACACACTGTTGGTTGGCCTGATTCAATTCGAGGATAGCAGAACGTGCATTTTTCAGACTTTCCAGACGACCAGTTGTAGTAGATTTTTTTATATGGGCAACCAGACACGCACATACGCCAGCCACGGCATTTCTCCTGGTCAATCAGCACTATGCCGTCATCCTCACGCTTGTAGATGGCGCCGGATGGGCACGAGGCAACGCAGGTTGGGTTCAGGCAGTGCTCGCACAGACGAGGCAAATACATCATGAAGGTGTTTTCAAATTCGCCGTAGATTTCTTTCTCTACTCCCTCAAAATTATAGTCTTTTGATCGCTTGGAAAATTCACCACCAAGAATTTCTTCCCAGTTTACGCCCCATTCAATTTTTTCCATTCGTTCGCCGGTAATCATTGAGCGCGGGCGCGCCGTTGGAAATGTCTCGCATTCCTTGGCTGTTTGAAGGTGGCCGTAATCGAAATCGAACGGCTCGTAGTAATCGTCAATTTCCGGCAAATCTGGGTTAGCAAATATTTTTGCCAGAATGCGCCATTTTGCTCCCATCTTTGGCTGGATTTTGCCGTTCTTCTTGCGGGTCCAGCCACCGTTCCATTTCTTCTGGTTTTCCCATTCCTTGGGATAGCCAACGCCGGGCTTTGTCTCCACATTGTTGAACCAGGCGTATTCAACGCCTTCACGATTGGTCCAGACGTTTTTGCAGGTGACCGAACAAGTGTGGCAGCCAATGCATTTGTCCAGATTAAGGACCATCCCTATTTGAGCGCGGATCTTCATTCTGCTGCCTCCTTAAGTCCGGCATACGGACCTTCCATCCAGTCCACTTTGTCGAGCTTGTGCACGATGACAAATTCATCGCGATTGGAGCCGACGGTGCCGTAGTAATTGAACCCGTAGGATTGCTGCGCATAGCCGCCAATCATGTGGGTTGGTTTGGTGATGGCGCGGGTGACTGAATTGTGAATGCCACCGCGTTGCCCAGTTACCTGAGAACCAGGTGTGTTCACGATCTTTTCCTGAGCGTGGTACATATAAATTGTTCCCTCTTTCATCCGTTGGGAAACAACCACGCGCGCAACAATCGCACCGTTGATGTTGTAGACTTCAACCCAATCATTGTCGGTGAGATTTGCCTTGGCAGCATCAACCTCGGATATCCAGACCACTGGACCGCCCCGGTTCAGTGTCAGCATCATCAAATTGTCCGAATAGGTGGAATGGATGCCCCATTTCTGGTGAGGGGTGATGAAGTTCAACACCAGGTTCGGTTTGCCGTCGGATTTTTCCTTGATGACGGGATTAACGGATTTGGTGTCAATCGGTGGACGATAGACACAAAATGCCTCACCGAATGCCCGCATCCACAAATGGTCCTGGTACAATTGTTGTCGACCCGACAAGGTGCGCCACGGGATCAACTCATGCACATTGGTATAGCCGGCGTTGTAACAAACACTCTCACTTTCGATACCGGACCATGTGGGTGACGAAATAATCTTTCTTGGTTGTGCAACAACATCACGAAAGCGGATTTTTTCATCTTCCTTGGGTAGGGCCAGATGTTTGTGATCGCGGCCGGTGAATTTCGACAAAGCCTCCCAAGCTTTGACTGCCACTTCGCCATTGGTCTCCGGTGCCAGAGACAAAATGACTTCGGTCGCATCAATGTCAGTGTCAATTTTCGGGCGACCCTTGGTTTGACCTTCCTCGGTCACAAGGCCGTTGAGTTTACCGAGAAGCTCTATCTCATGTTCGGTGTTCCACGAGATTCCCTTGCCGCCATTTCCAAGTGTATCCAGAAGCGGGCCCAATGCCGTGAATCGCTTATAAAGATTAGGATAATCGCGCTCCACTACGGCCACTGCGGGCATGGTTTTACCCGGCGCTGGATCGGTCTCCCCCTTCTTCCAGTCTTTGACATCCAGGGCCTGGGCCAATTCGCCGGGTGTGTCATGCAGTATGGGAACCAGCACCACGTCCTTCTCAACGCCCAGAACTTCAGGCGCGACTTCGGAGAACTTCTTGGCGAGACCTTTGAAGATATCCCAGTCGCTACGAGCCTCCCAAGCCGGATCGGCAGCGCTCGTTAGCGGGTGGATAAATGGATGCATGTCTGAGGTATTGAGATCGTTCTTCTCATACCAGGTGGCAGTCGGAAGCACGATGTCGGAATAGACACAGGTCGTGGACATGCGGAAATCAAGCGTAACCAACAGGTCCAATTTGCCCCGTGGTGCCTCGTCATGCCACTTGGCTTCTTTCGCGCGTTGGCGACCTTCTTCACCTAAATCCTTGCCAAGAACACCGTGAGAAGTACCCAGCAGGTGTTTGAGGAAGTATTCATGCCCCTTTCCTGACGACCCTAGCAGATTGGACCGCCACACAAACATGTTGCGGGGCCAATTCGCTTCATCATCGGGATCATCGCAGGACATTTCGAGTTTACCCGACTTCAATTGATCAGCGATGTAGTCCTTGGGCTCTTTCTTCGCCTTGGCAGCTTTTTTTGCAACCTCCAGCGGATTGGTTTTCAGTTGCGGCGCAGAAGGAAGCCAGCCCATCCGCTCGGCACGAATGTTGTAGTCAATCAACGTACCGTCCCACGGCCCCTCTGGTGCGGTTGGTGACAGGATTTCATCGACCTCAAGGGTCTCGTATCGCCACTGATCCGTGTGCGCATAGAAGAACGAGGTTGAGTTCATCTGGCGGGGTGGGCGGTTCCAGTCGAGGCCGAAAGCCAGCGGCAACCAGCCGGTTTGCGGGCGTAATTTTTCCTGTCCCACATAGTGACTCCAACCGCCACCGGATTGACCCACGCAACCGCACATCACCAGCATATTAATGATGCCGCGGTAGTTCATGTCCATATGGTACCAGTGGTTAAGACCCGCACCGAGAATGACCATTGAGCGTCCATTTGTTTTTTCCGCATTGAGGGCAAATTCGCGTGCAACGGTAATGATGTTTTCGCGCGGAACACCGGTAATCTTTTCTGCCCATGCCGGTGTATATGGCAATTCTTCGTCGTAGGACTTGGCTGAGTTCTTGTCGCCCAACCCTCTGTCCAATCCATAATTGGCAATGAACAAATCAAACACCGTGGCAACGAACGCATCCCCGTCTGCCAATTTGACTTTTCTCACCGGAACCGACCGTACCAGGACGCTGTCATGGTCCGTTCCTTCGAAGTGATCGTGTTCACGATTTCCAAAATACGGGAACGCCACATCAGCGATTTCATCGTGCTTTTTCTTGGTAATGAGACTCATTTCGAGCTCAATATCATTGCCCTTGCCATCCTTGGGCTCGAGGTTCCATTTGCCCTGTTCACCCCAGCGATATCCAACCGAACCCTGCGGCGCGACAACTTTGCCTGTCTTTCCATCAATGGCGACAGTCTTCCACTCAGGGTTATTTTTCTCACCCAGCCCGCCTTTGAAATCAGAGGCTCTTAGCTGGGTACCAGGAACGTAACGCCCATCCTTTTTGTCGAGCCGCACCAGCATCGGCATATCAGTGTATTGCCGGCAGTAATCTTCAAAGTACTTTGCCTGTCGATCTAAATGGAATTCCCGCAGGATAACGTGCCCCATCGCCATTGAAAGGGCGGCATCAGTGCCTGCTTTCGGATGCAACCACATGTCAGAAAACTTGGCGGCTTCTGAATAATCCGGCGACACAACAACAGATTTTGCGCCCTTGTATCGGGCTTCGGTGTAAAAATGAGCGTCAGGCGTCCGCGTTTGCGGCACATTGGATCCCCACAACATCAGGAAACCTGAATTGTACCAGTCGGCCGATTCCGGCACGTCGGTTTGCTCACCCCAGGTCATAGGAGACGCCGGAGGAAGATCGCAATACCAGTCATAAAATGACATGCAAACACCACCCATCAAAGACAGATAACGTGATCCTGCTGCGTAAGAGACCATCGACATGGCCGGGATTGGCGAAAAGCCGATGATCCGGTCCGGACCCCATTTTTTCGCTGTATAGGCATTGGCTGCGGCAATGATTTCATTGACCTCATCCCAGGTCGCACGAACAAAGCCACCATGGCCGCGTATCTGGATGTAATCATCCCGCTTCGCAGGATCTTCCTGAATTGCTGCCCAAGCACCAACCGGCGTTTTGACCACGCGTTCCTTGCGCCACAACTTTAAAAGGCGCGAACGAATGAGGGGGTGCTTTACCCGATTGGCGGAATACATGTACCAGCTGTAACTAGCACCGCGCGAACAGCCGCGAGGTTCGTGGTTCGGTAAGTCAGGTCGGGTGCGCGGATAATCGGTCTGTTGGGTTTCCCACGTGACAATGCCGCCTTTGACGTAAATTTTCCACGAACATGAGCCGGTGCAATTTGCACCATGGGTAGAACGCACAATTTTGTCATGCTGCCAGCGCTTGCGATAGCCATCTTCCCAATCCCGGTTTTCATTGGTGGTTACGCCGTGGCCTTTCGAAAAAGTGCCAGTATTCTTTCTGGCCAGGAAATTCAGGCGGTCTAGTAGATGACTCATTTTATTTTCCTTCAGGTATTCTATTGAAACTCTGTCCGGTGGGGCTCTTCGCCCCACCGATTGATAGAGCTGTGGTCACGGGTTCTGGACGTAGGCGTTCTTGCGCAGATAGAACCACCAGTTGATGATGATGCAGATGGTGTAGAAAGCAGCAAAGCCGTAAAGCGCGATTTCCGGGGTCGCGAGTTTAATCTGTTCGCCCAGCACTTTCGGGATGATGAAAGCACCGTAAGCAGCAACAGCTGATGTCCAACCTAGAACCGGTCCAGCCTGCTCCTTGTCGAACACAATTGCGATTGTTCGGAAGGTCGAGCCGTTGCCAATACCTGTTGCGGTAAACAGGACCAAAAACAGCAACAGGAAGGGCACAAAATACTGTTCAGGTGTCGCCGACGCGTAGGCCTGTTGCATGAAATAGGCTACACCCAGCGCACTGGCCACCATGACGACAGAGATGATCTGTGTGACTTTCGCTCCACCCATCTTGTCTGAAATCATTCCACCAACTGGGCGGATAAGTGCTCCGATGAATGGTCCCATCCAGGCATACATCAGGGCACTTGGGCCATTCACATTGACCGTGTTGTGGGTCAATACGCCGTCAACCATTACGTGTTGGAAGCCAAAGATAACCTTGATAGCCAGAGCAAAAGCTGCCGAATACCCGATGAAAGAACCAAAGGTCATTGTGTAGATGATGGTCATCGCCCAAGTGTGTTTGTTACCGAAAATCTGGTATTGGTGATGAAGGCTCTTGCCCACTTGTCCGGGGATCAAGCGCAGCAGCAATACAGTCGCAGCAATCACCAATGGCAACACAAGCCATTTGCTGACATTGAAACCTGAACCTCCGACACCGGCTGGAAGCATCAACCACAACCCACAAGCGGCAGTGAAAAATCCGATCACCAGCATGAAGGTGATGATTGCAAATGCGCTAACGGGATTACCGATGTCCGGCGAAACATGTCTGTCACGGATGTTGTTCATTCCAAACCAACCGGCAAATGCCAGCGGGATGAGAAACACCAGCCAGATATACCCGGCGTTGTGAATGTATGTGTCCGTGCCTGCGGGAATTTTGCCAATCAACGTGCCACTTGAATTCTGTAGGGTAAGTGGATCACCGCCAAAGATCGCCATCGTCATGGCAAGCGGCACCAGTATTTGCATGGTGGTGACACCAAAGTTTCCAAGACCTGCATTCATGCCCAGTGAATAACCCTGCATTTTCTTGGGAAAGAAGAAGCTGATATTGGACATGGAAGAGGCAAAGTTGCCGCCGCCAATGCCGGATAAAAAGGCCAGGATCTGGAACTGCCAAAGCGGCGTGTTGGGATCCTGCAATGCAAAGCCTGCACCAGCAGCCGGTATCATCAACAACGCTGTGGTGAAGAAAATCGTGTTTCTACCACCGGCAATGCGGATGAAGAACGTGCTGGGTATGCGCAATGTTGCACCGGTCAACCCGGCGATTGCCGCCAGGGTAAAGAGCTCTGATTTTTCGAACGGAAAGCCCAGATTGAGCATCTGAACGGTGATGATGCCCCAGTATAGCCATACAGCAAAGCCGCAGAGCAGACTGGGGATTGAAATCCAGAGATTGCGGTTGGCAATTGCCTTACCCTCTTTTTTCCAAAGGGCTTGATCTTCTGGATCCCAGTTGCGCAGGTCTTGTCCCAATTTCTTCTCCTTATCGCGTTAGCTCAGACACTGACTGCAACATTGCAGCCAGACGATTTTCTTATTCAGCGGGATTTGCTTGTTTTGTCCCAGCCCTTTTGCCCCCCTCCGCGAGGGGTTTGGGCAAAGGTTTATCCGGTACATCCGAAAGGTATTTTTCTTCACCAAGTGCTGGGTGGCGTTTGCGCTCCATCCGACGGATGGCGACGTGCATCCAAATTGTTGAAACTGCGACAAGCACAAACATCAACATGTAAGGGGCAGTCCAAACACCCGTAAGGTCGAGTAGGATTCCGAAGGCGATGGGCAGGAAAAACCCACCAAGCCCGCCGATCATGCCTACAAGACCACCTACGGAACCTACGTGGTGAGGGTAATAGACAGGAATGTGTTTATAGACGGCAGCCTTGCCCAGGCTCATGACGAAACCAAGAACCACGGTCATCGTCACAAACAATGTGAGATTGGTTCCCATGGTAAAGCTGATCGGACCCTTGATACCCTGGACGGTGTAACTGGTCTGCGGATAACTCATCAAAAACAGACAAACGAGAGAAACGAAGAAGGTCAGATACATAACGTATCGGGCCCCCCATTTATCCGACATCCAACCACCCAAAGCACGGAAAACTGACCCGGGAAGAGAGTAGAAACCTGCAAAAACGCCAGCGGTTGTCAGAGGCAATCCATAGGCACCGACATAATAACGAGGCAGGAAGGAAGCGAGAGCGACGAACGCGCCAAACACAAAGAAGTAGTATGTGGCAAAGCGCCAAACCTGAATATCTTTAAGCGGTGCCAATTGTTGGCTTGCCGAAACCGGTTTTGCGCCAGTTTTCTTGCGGGCTTGATGGGCTGGGTCATTCTTGGCAAGCAGATAAAACAGCACTGCTGTTATCGCTAGCACAATGGCGTAGACACGGGCTGTGTCTTCCCAACCAAGTGCTACTACCAGAAACGGTGCGGCAAAGTTCGTAACAGCAGCGCCGACGTTGCCCGCACCGAATATTCCCAAGGCTGTGCCCTGATGCTCCTTTTCAAACCACTGGGAGACATAGGCCACCCCAACAATGAACGAGCCGCCTGCAAGACCAAGACCAAGTGCAGCAACCAGAAATATCTCGTAAGTTTGAACCGATGTTAGCAGCCAGACGGCAATTGCGGTTACAATCATTTGGAGAGGGAACATAATGCGCCCGCCAAATTGCTCGGTCCACACACCCAAAAAGATGCGACTCACAGATCCCGTTAGCACTGGGGTTGCGACAAGAAGGCCGAACTGGGTGTCATTTAACCCGAGGTCTGCTTTGATCTTTACACCAATGATTGAAAAAATTGTCCAAACTGCAAAACACACCGTGAAGGCAAAAGTGCTTAGGCCTAGTGCACGGTTCTGGTCCGAACGGGTTACCCCTTCCAACGTGTGCATCGAAACTATCCCCTTTGTGTAACGGTAAATTCGATTTACCAGAGGATATTTGGCTGAAATCCATTATGAGTTGATTTGGATCAAGCAGACAGAATTTATTCTAAAAAAGGAGTGCTGTCCGGAATAACCACCGTAGTCGCGTGAGCGATCTGGCCAATTGACTTGCCGATGCATCATTAGATGTTTGCGCTTTAGTTTTGGTCAACGGCAAACTACCGGGCACCAACAGGCAAAATGAAAAGTACTGGAAAACATTATGGAACATGGGCATTCGACCACAGAAATTCGTGAACGCTTAAGTGGAAAGCCCAGGCAAAGCTATTTGGGTGATTTTATCTACGGCGGGATTGACGGCACGGTGACAACATTTGCAATTGTCGCTGGTGTCGAAGGGGCGGGATTTTCACCTACAATCATCCTTGCGCTGGGAATCGCTAATATTCTTGCTGATGGATTTTCCATGGCAGCAAGCAATTATTCCGGCACTAAGGCAGAACTGGACAATGCCCACAGACTGCGCGAGGTCGAAAGGCGCCATATACGAGAAACCCCAGAGGGTGAACGGGAAGAGGTTCGCGAGATTTTCCGCCAGAAAGGTTTGAGCGAAACCTCACTGAACCAGGCAACCGAAGCCATTACTTCGGATCAGGAAACCTGGATCAATTTCATGCTTAGTGAAGAGTATGGAGTTTCCGGCATAAACAAAAACCCGATGCGCTCCGCATTGATGACTTTTGCAGCTTTCCTCATTTGTGGATTGGTACCGCTGGTACCGTTCATTACTTCATCCCCTTCTGCATTTGCATATTCGGCAGTTGCGACAAGCATTACATTTTTCGCAATCGGCGCAGCAAAAAGCGTGTGGTCTCTGGTTTCATGGTGGCGCTCAGGGCTGGAAACATTGGCAATCGGTTCGAGTGCAGCAGCAATCGCATACGCTGCAGGATATGCTGTTAGTTATTTCAGTTGATTTGATCAACATCAATTCACTGATGGCGCTTATCTGCGACACTTTTGTGGATAGGAGAGGTGTGCACTGATGAAACCCATTATAACCTGGATACTCATTGCAGATGCCGGTTCGGCAAGAATTGTGGAAAACCGCGGGGCCGGCAAGGGGCTTTGGCAGTTGGAAAACAAGGTTTTTCGACCTCCCGAAAACAATGCACTTGCGGATCAGGAGGGCCGTACATTTAACAGCGGATCCCCTGCAAGGACAAGCTTGAACCTCATCATGGACAAGAGCCAACACAGCAGGAGTTTATTGCAACGCTTCTCGACACCCTCCTGAAAGATTATGATCGCAAGCAGTTTGACCGGTTAATAATTTGTGCGGCGCCGCCAGTACTTGGCAAACTGCGTAAGCTACTACCAGCTCCACTCAAATCCAACATTACTGCCGAAATCGACAAGGACCTCACGCATACGCGGACAGACGATCTTCCACGCCATTTTGAACATGTCCTGGCAGTTTAATTATTCAAATTTGATCTATCTCAATGCAGGGTTGGGCGCGTCGCGCTAGACCGTCCTACGTCAAAAAACACATCTTACGAATGAACGGAGAAATTTCATGGCAAAGTCCCTAATTCCTTCGATCTTCGGTGATCACAACAAAAACAACCCTGTGTTTCAATCACCAAGGCGACGTAAGCTCGCCCGGGTGGCGATGTGCCAGTGCGCTGAACCTCTCCCCCTCCATCAGTGTGCTGGCACCTTAAGAGTGTGATCCAAATCATCGTGTTCCGATCATGACTGTTTCACTCCAGCACCACTGCGCGCTTAACAATTATTTCTTGGCACTTGAATGAGGTTCTCCCAACCCTTTGTGACGAGCGCGCTGATTATCTGATGCAAACTCGCGTCAAGGTCACTTGAGATCATTCCGGGTCCTGCAAGGTTTGCTGCCTCACCATGCATCCACACAGCGGCACTTGCTGCATCAAAGAAACTCATGCCTTGGGCAAGCAATCCGGCGATAATGCCAGCCAGCACATCCCCGCTTCCCGCCGTTGCCAGCCAGGGCGGTGCGTTGGATGCAATCGAAGCACGTCCATCAGGAACCGCAACAACCGTATCCGGCCCTTTCAGAACAATAGTTGCCCCACTAGCAACGGCGGCAAGTTTTGCCCGATCAATCTTCGAGACTGCTTTGTTTTCTTCAGGAAACAGGTGGGCAAATTCTCCCTCGTGAGGGGTCAAAACGGTCGACATATTTTTCGCTTTTATGGCTTCGAAAAGTTTCTGTGGGGCTTGAGCGAAAGAAGAAAGGGCACCGGCATCCAATACACAAAGCCTGTCGTTCGAAAGAACTTCAAATACCAGTTCCTGTGTTGCTGAACCAACCGGCAATCCGGGTCCCAACGCAACACAGTTAAAACGTGTATCCGTAAGGATCCCAGAAACTTCGTCGGGTGTATCCGCCTCGCGGAGCATGATCGATGTAAGATTAATCGCATTAACCAACACTGCATCTCTTGGACTTGCTACCGTCACAAGTCCGGACCCCACACGTAAACTTGCACCAGCCATAAGTCGAGCAGCTCCCGTTGCTGTAACTGGACCGGAGATGACAAGGGTGTGGCCTCGACAATATTTGTGACCATCTACCAAGGGTATCGGATAGCTATCGCGCCACTGGTTTGGTGTGTTTTCAAAAGCTTCCACTGTGATCTTTTTCAAGACGTTTTTTTCGATACCAATTTGTGCGAGGTGTCGTGACCCACAATGAGTACGGCCTGGCAAAAGCAGGTGACCTGGTTTGTAACGAAAGAATGTAACCGTTGCCGCAGCTTTTATCGCAACGCCCCTGATCGCACCCGTTCTGCCATCAATTCCACTGGGTAAATCGACTGATAACACCGGCACACCACTATTGTTGATTTCGCTAATCAGAGATGCGGTTTCGCCGATGGCATCTCGATCAAGCCCGGCGCCAAATATTGCATCGATTATCAGGTCATACTCTCCAAACTCAGGTTTTTTGGTGACCAGAAAATTGTTTTCCAATCGTTCAAGCGCCAATGCTGCATCGCCGGCGATTTTATCAGAGTTTCCGTGAACAAAGATATCTGGTTGGGCTTCCGATTTGCCAAGATAATACCCGGCAATCAACCCGTCTCCGCCATTGTTACCAGTGCCGCATATTATCAAAATTCTTTTAACTTCCGGAAATATTGATATTGCGAATTTCGCAACTTCACGGCCAGCAACATCCATAAGTTCAATGCCCGGTGTGCCTTCTTTAATCGTTATCCGATCCGCACACGCCATCTGGGAAGGGACAATTAGCTCATTCATATATCGCCGATTTTCTCTTTCCTATCGTCTCTGCATTCGATGTTGGCGCCAATCCACTTCGTATTGCAAGATAAGACATCAGGTCAGCAAATGAAATTACTCCTTGCAATCGCCCTTCCTTGGCGATCAGAATCTTGCGGCGTCCGGTTTTTGCCATCTGGGTAAAAATATCCTGCATTGGAGTGTCCGGTAAAAATGTGTTGCTGTTGTCTGAGGCGACATAAATGTCGCTGAGCTTTGTATCTGACCAGTTTTCTCTATCAATAGTCTGAACCATTGCTGCATCAACATATCCAAGCAAATGCCCTTCCTCGACCACGGGTATGAAGCTGATACTTTTTTGCAGAATGACGGTATCAACCAAAGACTGAACCGAGTCTCCAGGTTTCGCAATCCAGGGAGTTTTGGTCATCAGGGAATGTACAGTCTGACCTTTCAGGATTTGTTTGATGACCAGATCTTCATAACTCGACCGTGATGCACCCAATATGAAAAACCCGATTAGAATTTGCCAAAGCCCACCCATTGTTTGAGACATAAACAGCGAAACCAATCCCACAGCCATAAGAAAAATTGCAAACGCGATCCCAATGCGACTGGCGATGCGTGTGGCAGTCATAAGATCGTTTTTGAAATGCCAAATTGCAGCACGCAATACACGTCCACCATCAAGCGGAAATGCGGGAACCAAATTAAAAAGAGCCAGCACAAGATTAATCAGCGCAAGATACCCAAACAGGGAAATAATCAGCGGTGAAGCACCCACTGCAGGAAGAATCCCTTGTGTAGTGTAGAAAACCCCTGCCAAAGCAATGCTCATGAGAGGCCCTACGATAGCGATCCAGAATTCTGATGCCGCATTTCTTGGGTTTTGTTCAAGCTCTGCAACGCCACCGAAAATGAATAGAGTTATGCCTCCAACTTTCAGGTCAAACATCCGTGCCACAAGCGAGTGTGAGAGTTCATGAAGTATCAAGGACACAAACAACCCCAGCATGGCGATAATGCTGATTCCGATGTAATCGAAACGGTTTAGCCCTGGAAGTTCCACTGGAAAATAGGAGGTCGAGAGACTCCACACAATTAGGGCTGCAATGATCAACCAACTGGGATCAACACGAATCCGGAATCCAAATATCTCGAAAAGGTCAACAGCGTTTTTGAACATTGCCTGTCCTGAGTTTGTAAGTTTGTTCGCCTCCGCTGTGAGTATTGAATGATTTGTCAGTCGTGAGATTGATCTCTATCAAAATAAAGAAGAAAAAACCAAACCGGCATAAGTCATCCCACATCCAAATGATCGATTAGCAAACAACGATCTCACACGCCTTAATTACAAACGTCTCCTGCGGCTCAATGCGATGCGCGTCCAGTATTCGACCGTCTTCACATTTCAAGCGAGCTTCATAGAAAAGTTTGCCGCCAACTTTGCCTTCATGTGTTTTGATATATTTATCAACTTTGCATTCGTTTTCCACGGCCAGTTGCCAGGTCAAATCTTCCAACCAGGATGGATCCGCCGATTGGGCAAATCCTATCATTGAAAGAGCCATAATGGAGCTGGCGGTGCAAAAAACCCGAAGCATTTGGATCAGAAACGACATGAAAAACCTCATCGGTGTGCTCAATCAATTTCCAACACATGTTGAAAAGTTCTTTATGTGCCAGGATCGACTGGAGACTAATTCATCGTCCGATAAGTACCTTGATGTGGGTCAATCTGTTTGGATGTCCTGTGTGCGATGATTACAAGGCCATTCAATTTTAATACAAATTCCTCAAGGTGCTCAGGTGAACAAGAACGAAATCCAGGGAAGCCGCGATGAAAACGCAAGCCTCAAGCGGGCAATTGGGCTTCCCTGGCTGATACTCTATGGCCTTGGGGTAACAATTGGAGCCGGGATATATGTACTTGTCGGGGAGACTGCCGGACGTGCTGGAATTTACGCACCATCCTCGTTTCTTGTTGCAGCGATTGTCATGGCATTTAGCGCCGCAAGCTTTGCCGAATTTTCCGGTCGTGTTCCCCAAAGCGCTGGTGAAGCTGTTTTTGTTGCTGAAGGGTTTCGCAACAAATACCTCTCTGCGGCAACCGGTTACGCCATCATCCTCGCCGGAATTATCGCTGCCGCAGCCATAAGTCTTGGATGTGCCGGCTATGTCAGCCTTTTGATTGATTTACCCCAACCGGTCATAATCACGTGCATAGTTTGTTGCATGGGATTGATTGCTGGTTGGGGAATAAAAGAGTCGATCACCATCGCCGGATTTCTGACTGTTGTTGAGGTCCTCGGATTGGTAGCGATCATCGGCGCCGGATTCCAACAAAACCCGGCATTGATTCAAGAAATACCCAAGGTGTTGCCAATCTCCGCAGATGCCTCAGCATTTGCCAGCATCATCGGCGCAACCCTGATTGCGTTCTTTGCGTTCGTCGGGTTTGATGATGTGGTCAACATCGTTGAAGAAACTATTGATCCATCAAGGGTAATGCCTTGGGCTATCGGAATTACCCTTGCGATTGTGACCGTGCTTTACTTCTTCATCTCGCTGATCGCAGTCAACACTTTGGGCTTGGAAGAACTGGCTGCATCCAGGGCACCCGTTGGGCTACTGTTTGAGCGTCTCACTGGAATTTCGCCGATTTCAATTGCCCTGATTGCCATCGCGGCAACGCTAAACGGCATAGTGATCCAATTTATTATGGCTTCGCGCGTGATGTATGGATTGGGAAAGAAGGGCCTGCTGCCAGTCCTACTTTCCAAGGTAAGTTCCCGCACGCGAACACCGGTCAATGCGACAATAATAGTTACAACGCTTTCACTCTTGCTAGCGTTGTTTGTTCCTCTGGACAGGTTGGCGGAGCTAACCTCTCAGATAATCCTGGCTGTGTTCCTGCTGGTCAACATCTCGCTTGTTATAGTGAAGTGGCGCGGAGACAACCCTCCGGACAATATATTCATCGTTCCATTGGCAATTCCTGTCATTGGAGCGATCAGTTGCTTTATGCTCCTGATCTTTCCACTGACATTATGATGTTAAAAAACCTGGTTGGAAGGCTGACTTGGTATCAGGACTTTGTTTCCATGCAGTTTTTGCAATGTGTTGCATGTGGTACGGCATTCAAGCGCTCCATTGAAATCGCCTGGCGACAAGAGAGACAAACTCCGAAGACGTCATTTTTTATGCGCTCTAACGCGGCGGCTATGGATTTTAGTTCCTGGTATTCTGCATTGGCCTGTAATTCCAAAACTTCATCATCTTCACGCTCTGTCGCCCGATCCTCGATATCGTTGGGTTTAGGGTCATCCAGCTTGTCTTCTATTTCACTGATCATTCCTATCAGTTCGTCTCGGCGCGTTCTGAGGGTTTTTTCAAAAGATTTTTCTTCGGTCATAGGTTTATAATTCCATGTTGAATGGGAGTTTCATCTTATAACAAGAACGGCGCATTTTGCTTTTCTGACCACGCGCGACGCAGTTGAACCCAGCAGGCGATCAATTGCACCAGGTTTGTGGGAAGCTATTACAATTAGATCAAAATCATTTTCATTTGCTACCTCAATAATTGTGCCGGCAGCATGACCACTTTTTACAACAATGTTGGCTTTGGCATTATGGGTATCCAACTGCTTTTCCAGAGATGCCTGAGCTGCGGAATGAGCCTTTGATTCAAAGTTCTCGGGGAGATGCATTGCCACATATCCAGGAACTTCTTCAATCACAGTCAATACGGTTATCTCCCCACCCTTGTCGCTAAGGCGGTTGGCCAGCTTCAGGCTGGCTCCTGAAGTTTCAGAATGCGCTTCATCGATTGGCACAAGAATCTTTTTATACATGTCACTTCCTCTGGTTCTGTCGGCTACGGACAGCCTAAACTTCACTATGAGGCGACACTCTGATCTAGATCAAATTGTTAGGCGATTGGAATGTCGAGCCGAATTCGTGTCAGTGATTTCTTTCACGAGTTAGCTTTTTTCCATGCAGCGAACCCGCCAGTGAGTGATGAAACATCCTGATATCCCATATCCAATAATGTTTTTGCAGCGAGCACAGACCGACCTCCGGTTCCGCAATACAAAAGCAATTTGCTATCCAAATTGAGTGCCTCATTGAATATTGGGCTTTCTGGATCCGCGTGAAACTCCAGTAGACCCCTTGGAATATGAGTGGAATTTATAATTGCTCCGTCGCGGTCCCTTTCTTCAGAACCCCGCACATCAATTAGCAAAACATCCGGATCGTCCAAGAGATATGGAAGGTCTTGCACAGAAACAGACTCAATTACCGCATTTGCCTCCGCCAGCATATCTTTGAAACCACGTTTCAATTCAAATTTCACCATGCCTTCGAACTCCATGATTGGACTACGAAGTTACGATAACACCTGATGACCGCCAAAGGGTTGACCCAGATCAAACACCCACACTGCCTTTGATCCAGGTGAACGTGCACCGGGCCAGATCACCACCCAAACGGGTTATGTTTGCCTCAAAACCTATTCACGGGTTTGGAACCGGCTTGCCTGAACAATCAGGATTGTCACGCTAGGCGCAATCAACGCTATACTTGCAACAGAAATGAGCAACCATCCAACTTGGCTATACTCCGCAGCAATCAACACAACACCGGTATCTGGATGGACCACTTCCCGGGTAACACTGAAAAATTTATTCATGTATTTGGTGCCTAGGCTACTTGCAGACAATGCAAGATTTGTGAATGAGGCCATGACCGCAAAATATGTTGCTTTAAGATGCACAGGTGCATTTTTTGCGATCCATGCCAGCATTGGGATCATCGCGATCTGGCCAAGCGGTGATTCAAGCGCAGTATCAAGAATTGCAATAAAGCGTGCATCTACGATGCCATTCGTCCAGTCGCCAGTCCAATTGTGCAAGCCGTAAAAAAGACCGATGTTTGGTAGAGAGAGCAATCCTCCGGCAATCGTAAGCAACACGACGATGTAAGCAATGGTTCTTTTGGCAATCAATGGCCTTAGCAACACCATACCCAATAACGTAAGCGATGATGTAATAACGATCAGGATTGACAGGAACCGTTGGTCAAATCCCAGTATATCAATTTCCCACCAGGTAGCGCCTGCGCCTGGTAGGGGTACAGCCCGGAACACAAAAATAATAATTGCAGTACCAATAAGCGTGTTGCGCTGTTGTTCCGGCAATTCCTGCAGCAAGCGATGCATCAAAAAAAGAATGATGGTCATGGAGCCTGCAAATATGGTCTCCTGCGCAAGTGAAAACCCGCTCAATCCAATTGTAATTGTGAACGCTCCGAATACGATACTACCACCAAATATCCACCAGTTCGGTTTGGTAATCTGCACTTGGTGATAAATGAGAATGTCTATCTCTGCCTGTTTCATACCAAGCGACTTCAATCGGGTAACCTGACGCATGACCATAATTTGTCCAAGCGTTACACCTGCAATTGAAATTGCAGGAATTGTTAATGCAAGCATGTAAATTTGGGCATATATGGTCGCTTTGGCAGCCTGTGAAACTGTTTCGACACCTGAAAACATTGCAACATTCAGTAGCGCTACCGTAATTGTTCCCGAAATTATTGCGATACGACCAAGCATCTGCATCGTTGTGTGCATCGACTTGAGATTCGCTTCGCTGTAGCGATTGCCCTTCAAATCAACCGCTGGGACTGCCTCAACTGTCATCGCGTCCGCGACAACATCCTGGATGACATAACCGATAGGTGAAAGAAGGACACTCAGCACAAACCAGACTTCAACCGGCCAAATTGCGGCCATTGTCACTGTGTGAGCAACCAGGCCGTACATGATGGCAATGCTTGCAGCGATCAGGCTGGCGCCTAAATAGACCAGCAATGATTTCCATCGCCATATGATATCAACCATATGTCCCAGAGGCATCTTCAGCACCCAGGGTATCCCAGCCCAAAACCCGAGGCTGGCCAAATATTCCGCCGACAGATTCAAATATTCTTTGACAAAAAAGGTGCCTGCAATTGCTGTAAGGCCGGATATTCCAGCAGCCAGATACACCATCAATGGCGGAAGGTAAGACCATCTGAATTCCCGGAACAAATCCAGGAATGTTGTATCAAACCAGCGAAGTGACGCTAAAAACCACTTGTGACCCGATCGAGTTTTGCGCGATTTAGTCATTTTCGTATTACCTGATATGATCAGATACGACGAACACGCAGATTTTCAATTGATACATATCAACGTTGTATGTGGGGACTTCTACATACTGAGTACCGTGAACAAATTGAATTGGAAGCGCCATGAGTACTAAAAGGATGACCGCCAGCAAAATATCGTCCAGACAACCGGCCACCTCAAGCATCGGATCTTTAGAGTACGCGGAGGTGCACGAGCAGCGAATGGCCTTAATCCGCTCTTACAACATGTGGTACGCGATTGGCTGTGTTATTGCATTTGGCTCGTTTTGGCTGATGTTGAATTTAAGCCTCACAATCGCAAGCCGCCCAATGATGATTGCCAGTGCTTTTGTCGGGTCCGCAATAATTTGGTTCACCTATCGCGCTGTATTGAGTATCGACCGTGAAGTTGTATGCCTGTATCCACGGATCGTATATTTGGAAATTGTGCTCGGATACGACTTTTACCGCGACTACTTACGCCGGCGGCCACGGGGTAACAGCGAGCGCTCATTTGTTGAAAAATCCGAACAGCTCAGCACAGACAATCCCGACCAACTTTGGGATCAAATCTACAGTCATTTCAATCACAAGGATTTTCCGGGTAGCCGACGTGTCTCATCCCATTTTCGCGTAGCGACGTATCTTTCAATCATTCTGTTCTGGTTGACAATCGGGCTAATCCTTGTGCCGCAGTATTTTCCCTGGGGCACGTAGCCAGCGTTGCGGTGGATTTGATTAATGCGAATTCAACAAAATATTACTCAAAATATTCGACGAATTGCAGCGATAATTACCTGCTTGGGATTATTCTATTGCTTAGCTGGATTTACACCAGTTGCAAGTGAGGAGGCCACAAAGGGATATTATAAGCCTAATGTAGAGCGCTCCTTTTCTCTTGCGCCGATTATCGCGACACAATTGCCATCCGTTG
The DNA here is from genome assembly GCA_021775415.1 of Hyphomicrobiales bacterium. Classification (GTDB taxonomy): domain Bacteria; phylum Pseudomonadota; class Alphaproteobacteria; order Rhizobiales; family Rhizobiaceae; genus JAALLB01. The sequence goes on from JAJFHV010000010.1 coordinate 386,346, forward strand.
TAAATATCTACGCGAAGAAGATTGTCCGCAGCAGGTCCCCTACACGGGAGTTTGATGGCTCGGCATTTTGGCGTCTGTTTAGAGATACGTTGCTATTTGGTTATGGGCAGGATCGAATTGAAAACTCACTTGGCTCTGGTGTTATCGTGCGCTCGAACGGCATCGTGGTAACCAATCATCATGTTATTCAATCAGCGCAGGGTATCGTAGTCGCCTTAAATGACGGCGGCACCTATGCAGCAGAAATTATTCTTTCCGACGAGAAATCTGACATTGCAGTTCTACGGATAAATACCCGAGGTAGACCGCTTTCACCGATTGAATTCGGCGATTCTGATGCACTTCAAGTTGGAGATTTGGCGATTGCAATTGGCAACCCCTTTGGGCTCGGACAAACGGTTACCAGCGGAATTGTATCAGCACTTGCACGTTCAGCGATTGGCATCAGTGATTTTCGCTTCTTCATCCAAACAGATGCGGCAATCAACCCGGGAAATTCAGGTGGTGCCCTTCTTTCTTCCGACGGCAAATTGGTTGGTATCAACACCGCGATTGTTACTCGTAGTGGAGGATCCCAAGGATTGGGGTTTGCCGTTCCGAGCAACAGGGTAAGTATAATTATTGAAAACGCGCTTCAGGGTCGTCCTCTCATTCAACCCTGGATAGGCGCTTCCGGGATCGCGGTGTCACGTCAGTCGCCCTTTAGCGCCACGCGTCAAAATGCATTGCTGATTACCAGCGTATTTCCCGGTGGACCAGCCGATAACGCGGGGCTGAAACCGAGCGATATTGTTCTTTCAATTGATCATTTCCCGATCATCAGTGTTGCCAGCCTGCGTTATCGTGTCGCAAACCACCTGATTGGCGACCGGATCAAATTACAAATTGCAAGAGCCAGCAGGCCCATTGAATTGGAAGTAACATTGCGGGTGCCGCCAAATGACCCCCCTCGTGACGATAAATGGTTACCTAGCCTAAGCTCATTTCGTGGCGCAAAGGCAGTAAGTCTATCCCCTGCGCTGGCAGAAGAGTTCGGACTTGATAGCACCCTTCCCGGTGTTGTCCTGCTGGAAGTACGGCGTGGCTCTTCTTCGGCGCGACTTGGTTTGAGGGCCGGGGATATTATCAGATCCTTCAAAAATCAAAAAATTCGAACAGTGCGGGAGCTCGAAAATATCAAATTGCCCCTTTTTACGGAATGGGCGTTGCACATTACCCGATCTGGAAATGAAATCTCGATTGGGCGCAAGTAATAGACCCGCCGAAATTGTTATCGCTGAGTGTTGATCTGAATCAATATCTTCAACACGCGATCGTCCTATGTTTGATCAACTCAAGTCCGAAAGGAACAGCCATGTTTTCAACCATTATAGTCGCCGTTGATGGATCGGATCAATCTGACCACGCATTGGCCACGGCCTGCGACATCACTCAAAAATACAAATCCGACCTTCACTTGGTTCATTCGCCACAACTGGATACCGTCGCGCTTGCTGTCGGGTCTGGTGCCTTCGCCATTGAACCCAGCCAGGAACAGGTAAGTGAAGCAGGAAAACAGGTAATGGATAAAGCAGTTAAATTGGCAAAACGGCAAGGATGCACACCCAAAAATACGATAATTGGTAAGGCTGATCCCGCCATCGAAATCCTCACGCTTGCCGAGAAAACGGATGCCGATCTAATTGTCACCGGGCGCCGTGGTTTAGGCGGCATTACTAGCGTATTGCTGGGAAGCGTCTCGCACACAGTTAGCAAGGAAGCGCCCTGTGCGTGTTTGACTGTCAAATAGGGCACGCTCATTTTTGCGCAATCCGTCGCATTGGAACCGCGCATCCATCAGAACCGGGGACTTGCGACGAAGATTGAAAAATAATCCGGTGCTGTTGATCCACATCAATCTAGATTCCTGCAGGTCGATTAATATGCGGACATTAACGCTATGTATTGGGATGCTGTCGTCAGATCGCCAGCGTTGATCTAGTTTACCAACAACCATACAGGAGATTTGAACATGACCCTGGCTTCAATTTTCAAAACACCCATGTCCTGGAAGACGGGTAGCTTGCTTTTGGGTTTGGTTTTTTTTGCAGCAGTTCTTTTGGTAAAGCCTATTGGAGTTTCAACTCAATTTGTGATTTTCGATGGCGTTTTGTGGGATGCCATTGAACCAAATGTTGTCGTGCCGTCTGATGAAGCAAAAAGTGGATTTACGAGCACCAACTCATACCTCGCAAAAAGTGGCGGAAAGTATGCTAAATCAGTGGCGAATCCACTTAATTACAGTTTTGTTTTTGTCGTTGCGATGATGCTTGGCGCATTTGTTTCGGCAATCATCCGTGGCGGTGTCCCAAAGGATGAACGGGCTATACCTGAAATCTGGCGATCAAACTTTGGCGATTCCTCATGGAAGCGCTACATCGCGACCTTTGCTGCCGGCTTCATTGTCCTTTACGGAGCACGGCTTGCTGGCGGATGTACATCCGGCCACATGATGAGTGGCATGATGCAGACCGCACTCTCTGGTTACATTTTCACAGCTGGTGTCTTTTTGGCCGGAATTCCCACCGCACTTTACCTGTTCAGAGAAGGAGACATGAAATGACCCAGATTGTTCTCGCAATAGTTATCGGTGGGCTTTTTGGATTTACGCTTGATCGGATCGGCGCCACTAACCCAAACTACATCATCCGAATGCTGAACTTCAGCAATCTACACCTGATGAAAACCATTCTTGGCGGTATTGGGGTCGGGTCAATTTTGATGTTTGGCGGCTTGATACTTGGGCTGGTGGATCCGGGTCATCTCTCCATCAAAGCCGCCTATATTGGTGTTCTGTTAGGTGGGCTGTTGGTGGGAATCGGATTTGCCATATCTGGTTATTGCCCGGGCACCGGCCTTACCGCATTCGCCACCGGTCGCATTGATGCACTTTTTTTCGTCATTGGTGGCCTTGTTGGTGCAGGCGCATATATGGCTACTTATTCTTGGGTTGCTATGACTGGTATCCTGGACAACATCGCTGGTGGCAAGACCTCGCTTGGGCAAATCTCCGGTACTGATTATCCCGCTATGCTCACCCTATTGGATGGTGAGTGGTTGGGCTTGCTGTTAGGCGTTGCCTTCGTCGGAGTGGCTTGGCTATTGCCTGAAAAAATAGAACCACAAGCAAGTGGGTACATAACAAGGAAATTACGCTAGGCAATCGCCTGTAGTATTGCGAAATGCTGATATTCTACAAAATCAAATCGCCCATCATTCAAACCATGATTGGTGGGCTTCTCTTTTTTCAAAGCAGCACAATTGCAATGGATGCAGCGTCTGTGGGTGAATTCAATACTTTGCTTGATGATTTTGAAACAGTTAATCTCGATCAGGGTCAATGGTGGACGAAACAGCTCTTGCCGGGAAATTTTTGGATCGACCAAATTTACTCGCGGAATGGGCAACATTCTCTTGCTATCCAGGTAAATTCCGAAGTTCGCGGCTGCGGGGAAGACTGCCAGCGAAATGAAATTCGCACACCTCCTGACCGACGTGTAAAGTTTGGCGAAGAAGCTTGGTATCGCTTCAGCTTCCGAATAGAAGGTGATTTTCCAACACACGAGAACACGAGATGGGTATCGGGTCAGTGGAAGCAGGAAAATGGACGCAGCCCATTTCTATCTCAACGATTTGATCGTGGTGTCTTTCACATTGCTGTGCACGACGGGGATTGCCGGGTGCTAATTGCACAGGCACGTGGAGGCTTTGAAAAGCTTGGTACAACGATCGACACTCGCAAGGTAAAAAAACATGCCTTTCTCGCCAACAAACAAGCCTATCAATGCGATACTGACATAGTTATTGAGCCTGGTGAAAATCCTCTCTTGCCAAACCCGTACAAGAACTGGGTAGATATGACTTATCGCCTGCGTGGTGGCCTGAACGGAAATGGTCTGATTGACATTTGGGCCAACAATCGCTTCATCGTCAGGGTGCGTGGATCTATCGGGCACCATGAAATGTCCGGGCCAAATCAGTATTTCAAATTCGGCATTTATCGCGATTTCATGCCTGGTACAGCAGTCGTTTACTTCGATGACTTCCAGCGCACAAAGAACAAAATCAAATAGAGACTTTTGGCAATCTTTCATTACCCGACTACTGATCGCGCTGAAGCAACGGATTATTCGCCAATCAGTAAAACTCACTCTCCGCTCTTGATTTTGTTCGCGAACTCGCTTGCGAATGCCCTTAACGCAGGCCAGTCGGTTAGTTCGTGATCCTTCGAGGTATCAACCGGACCTCCTTCCGAATCTGATATGCGCCGCATCATCCAGCGTTTGAAAAAATCATATTCCAAATATTTTAGAGCGCCAGCTGCATGGTAATACTGATCTGGATACCAGCCTGTTTTGTCGGTAAGATCCTTGGGGTATCCCTCGGCTTCTTTTCGCTCATCCGCCTCATCGCTGGCGATCGCCAGTGAAACCGTCACCAAAACGGTTGGGACTTCCTGCAATGAAGACTTCCAACTCTGAATGTATTTCACAAATCCTGACGGGTATCTGCTGATGTGAATTGGGGCGCATAAAACCGCAGCATCAAACGTACCCGGGTCACAATATCCTGGATCTGAAACATTTGTGAGGATTACGTCCATGTAGCTAGCTTCAAATTCGTCCGCAAGCGTTTCGGCAATTTTTCGCGTATGACCTTCAACAGTTGCGTATAAAACAAGAATTCTCATCTCTTTATGTTCCTGGAAGAATTTTCGTTAACCCAAGCAGCTGGTCGTCGAATTTCTCAATCCTCATCCAACCAATCTGGTGGAAGTGCAGGATACCGGTGACTCTGAACGTCACCATTGATCCAAATCAAGGCAGCACTCGTTCGCACCGATACAATGCAATTGTGTATGGAGGCTCTCAGCATGCGAAATTTGATAGGGAAATTTTTCCTGATCGTTTTGGGCTTTTCTTTCTCATTGCCGGTTCTGGCCCAGTCGACCAACCCGACCTGGCTTCAAGAACTGGATGCGCAGCTGCTAACCGAAAAACAGTGCAAGCCGGAATTTTATGTAAGCATCCGCGAAGGCAAATTGGGTGGCAGGGTCTATTACGAGGCAAGAGTACAGTGCCGAGATGGCAGGCGTTTTGATGCCAACCGCCTCAACCCAGATCTCTATTTTACCATTACACCATGCGCCACGACCATATGCTGAGTCATCCAAATCCAAACAAGGATTAATTCATGTTGATCAAAAAAGTTCTATTACCGATCATTCGCGCAACTGCCACATTAACAATCGCCATTTACTGCATTGCTTTTACAGACGTTGACTATGCCCATGCCCAAAGCGATCAGTTGCTAGTTGACGAACTTGTCCATGGCGAAGCGCTTGCGAAAGAAAATTGCAGCCAGTGTCATAATATCAACTTGAGTGGAGACAGCCCAAACAAAGCGGCACCACCGTTCCGGAAACTTGATGAGCGGCGCCCCATAGACACAATTGCGCGAATGTTGCTGGACAAGGAGTCACCAGAGCACACCGACATGCCACGTTTTACACTTACGGTATCGCAGGCATGGGATATTGCTGAATGGATTGATTGGCTACAACCGGTCGCTCATGGCAAACGATTGGTTGAAGAAAATTGCGCTCGCTGCCACGCGGTTGGATTAGACGATGAAAGCAGCTTTCAAGCAGCGCCACCCTTTCGCAATCTCTCTATGTTCTATCCGATTGACGCTTTGGAAGGAGCCTTTGCCGAACGTATAGAAACCGGGCATCCGTCCATGCCGGTATTTGAAGTCACCATCACCCAGTTGCGTGACATGCTTGCCTACATCAAAACTATCCAAAACCCTTGAGTTACAACAAATATTAGGAATACCCATCAATCCAGGCTTCTGAAGAAGTCTGAATAAGAACAATGAACTCAGCAATCTCTGCTCCTCCACAGTTGCGCAAGGTCGGCGCTTTCGCGTCGCATCTCGCTTCGCTCTCAATTCAACAGCAGTTGACAGCCTGAGTACTTTGTACGGTTGTAAAGTTTCGATATTTTATTTGCGACATTTTTCGTCGCAGCCATTGACACATTCCAAATGCCAATTTATTGCTCGAGGTGGGCCACCCCTCCCCAACGAGGGGCTACTATCTGGAAGGATAGATCATGATAACTGACATACCCAAGCCGGACATTCGTCCGGCTAATTCTCATTTTTCTTCTGGTCCATGTGCCAAGCGTCCCGAGTGGTCGGTTGAGCATTTACGCCATGCCTGGCTTGGTCGCTCTCATCGTGCCTCCGGCGGTAAAGCCAAGCTGAAACTGGCAATAGACCAGACCCGCAAACTATTGCGGGTTCCCGATACCCACAAAATCGGCATTGTGCCTGCCTCCGATACAGGAGCTGTTGAAATGGCGCTGTGGAATCTTTTGGGAGCGCGTGGCATCGACATGGTTGCCTGGGAAAGTTTTGGCGCCGAATGGTGCACAGACGTACGGAGCCAACTAAAGCTCGAGGATGTTCGCGAAATCCTTGCTGACTATGGAAAATTGCCAGATCTCACCACAATCGATTTTAATCGGGACGTTGTGTTCACCTGGAATGGCACTACCTCGGGTGTCCGTATCCCAAATGGCGATTTCATCCCCGACAATCGTCAGGGCCTGACAATTTGTGATGCTACTTCTGCTGCCTTTGCACAGGATTTGCCGTTTGAAAAACTCGATGTGGTGACGTTTTCCTGGCAAAAAGTACTGGGAAGCGAAGCGGCGCACGGAATCCTCATTCTTTCACCCAGAGCTGTCGAACGGCTCGAAAGTTATGTGCCATCATGGCCACTGCCAAAAATCTTCCGGCTTACAAAAGGCGGCAAGCTGATCCATGGCATTTTTGAAGGTGCAACCATCAACACACCTTCCATGCTGTGTGTCGAAGATTATCTGGATGCGCTTCGATGGGCTAAATCCATTGGTGGAATTGATGCCCTGTTTGAGCGCGCGAACCGCAACTTTTCAGTACTGGACAAGTATGTCACCCAGTCCGATTGGCTGGAATTTCTGGCAGTTGAGCCGGAGACCCGTTCGAACACATGCGCATGCTTTACAATCACGCATCCAGCAGTTTTGCCCCTTGGCGGCGACGAACAATCTGCCTTTGCAAAAGCAATCGTCACGAGGTTGGAAGCTGAATCGGTAGCTTACGACATCGATGCCTATCGAAATGCCCCACCCGGCCTGCGAATTTGGACTGGAGCGACCGTTGAGACCAGCGACCTTGAAGCATTGATGCCGTGGCTTGATTGGGCATTTCAATGTGAATTGTCCGATCTCAAGTCGCAATCATCCTGATCTTTTGAGTCAGACAAATTCACTAGTTTCAAATCCATAAGGAGGCCAAAATGGCACCTAAAGTCCTTGTTTCTGACAAATTATCAGAAAGTGCAGTGCAAATATTTCGGCAGAACGGAATTGAAGTGGACTTCCAACCTGATGTTGGAAAGGACAAAGAAAAACTTCTTCAAATTATAGGGGACTATGACGGACTTGCGGTGCGTTCTGCAACCAAAGTTACCGAGAAATTACTTGGCGCAACCGATCGGTTAAAGGTTGTCGGACGAGCCGGAATCGGAACAGACAATGTTGATGTAACGGCCGCATCGCGCCGCGGCGTCATTGTCATGAACACCCCATTCGGAAATTCGATCACCACAGCTGAGCACGCAATAGCGATGATGATGGCGGTTGCACGGCAAATTCCTGCGGCCGATTCTTCCACACAATCCGGCAAGTGGGAGAAGTCACGTTTCATGGGTGTGGAACTCACCAACAAGACACTCGGGTTAATCGGTTGCGGTAATATCGGAACCATTGTCGCTGAGCGGGCCAAAGGCCTTAAGATGCGGGTGCTGGCTTACGACCCTTACCTCTCTAGCGACAAAGCGGGCCAGATGGGGGTGGAGAAAGTGGAACTGGATACGCTTTTGAACCGCGCCGACTTCATTTCACTCCATGTTCCGCTAACCGACAAAACACGAATGATAATCGACCGGGATGCGCTGGCCAAAACGAAACCGGGAGTTCGATTGATCAACTGTGCGCGTGGTGGGCTGGTTGATGAAGACGCACTGGCTGACAGTTTGCGTTCGGGGCATGTGGCAGGTGCCGCATTCGATGTTTTTGTGACCGAGCCGGCAACCGACAATGTCCTGTTCAAATTACCCAATGTGGTTGCAACGCCGCACCTGGGAGCTGCAACAGTTGAAGCGCAAGAAAATGTCGCTGTTCAGATTGCCGAACAAATGTCGGATTATTTGCTGAACGGTGCAGTCACGAATGCGCTCAACATGCCGGCAATCTCTGCTGAGGAAGCTCCGGTTATGACGCCATTCATCAAACTGGCGGGGCAGCTTGGTTCGTTCATTGGACAGGTGAGCGAGTCGCCAATCAAGGACATAAACATTCTCTATGATGGAGAAGTGGCGGGGATGAATACCAACGCCCTGACCAACTCCGTTTTGACCGGTTTGATGAAACCCCAAATGCCGGATGTGAACATGGTTTCTGCTCCCTATCTGGCAAAGGATCGCGGCATAAAAGTTTCCCAGACTACTTGCGAACAGACCGGGATTTTCGAAAGCTACATCAAAGTCAGTGTCATCACTGAACTTGGTGAAAGGTCGATTGCCGGTACGGTTTTCTCAGACAAAAAACCCAGATTTATTCAAATCAAGGGGATCAATCTTGATGCGGATGTCGGGAGCAACATGCTCTACACGACCAACAAGGACGTTCCAGGCATCATCGGAACACTCGGAACGATTTTGGGAGAAGCCGGGACAAACATCGCCAACTTTCATCTGGGGCGCGATAAAGAAGGTGGCGACGCTATCGCCCTGCTCTTTCTGGATTCAGAAATAGAACCAGAAACAATTCAGAAATTATTGGATAGCGGCAAGTTTCAACGCGCTCAGCAGTTACATTTCGATGTGAGTTGAAGAAACCGCAATCTATCGAGACACTGATCAAGCTGTTTCTTGGGTTATGAAACAGGTCCATCAAAATAGGGGAGATTCTCAACGCGTGGCACATACTCACCCGCATCGCGAAGCGATTTGACGTGCGCGGCGATTTCTTCAAGGGAAGCAAACCACACATCGCCTCGGGCAATAACGCCCTCAAGCCAGCGATCCACTTCACGCCACCGGGCAAGACGTCCGGTAAGAAACGGGTGCCAGACTGCGAGCCACATACCACCCGCCTCATAGGCCGCCTCAAATTCTTCCCAGAATGGAGCCAACCCAGCACTTGGGCCACGAACCGGCATCATGTAATCAATCTCTGCGTAATGGGCGAAGGGCGGCCAGTCGTCGACACCCCAGTGTACCGGCACCTCCACCAGCTCGCCTTCATTTGTCTGCAACATGTAGGGAATGTCATCGGCCATCATCGATGAATCGTAGGCAAATCCCCGCTCGATCAACAGGCGCGGCGTATCTTTCGATACATTGTAGAGTGGCGCGCGATAGCCACGCGGTCGTTGGCCAACAATTTTGTCGAAAGCTTCCAGTCCCCGGTCAAGTGCAGCCGCCTGGGCTTCAACTCCAGCCTCGCACGGATCTTCATGGATCCAGCCATGATGACCAATCTCATGGCCATCTTTCAAAATTGCCTCGATGGTCTCGGGATAATGTTCAATACACCAACCAGGGACAAAGAAGGACTGTTTCAGTCCGTATCGGCGATAAGTTTCCAGGATGCGCGGAATTCCAACCGTTGGGCCGTAACGGCCCATGGATATTGGATAGGACCGATTGTAGCTGTCATCAGGTTTGGCAATATGGATCAGGCTATCTGCATCCATATCAAAGGAAATTGCGGCTGCACACTTTGCTCCATTTGGCCAGGCAATCGGGTTTTGGATCATCAGGCCCTCGCCTCGGGCAATACATGAGCGTGTTTCGTGGCCCAGTTGACCCACAAGGTTTTTCCCGCCTCCGCATTTACCTTGTCAAGATCGCGCTGTTGCACCTGAGCCTTGAATTCGGTTCCATCGGGTGCTTCCAAATATAATGTAACGACCGAGCCGACAAACTCTTCCGAAATCACTTCGCAGGCGACTGCGTTTTCCGTCTTTGGCTTTGATCCGGTAAGACTGACCAAATCGGCAGCAATAACAAAGGAAAGCTGGTCGCCCGTTGTTGCGGTAGTACCTTTGCCTTTGGGAACCGTAAAATTACCAGCAGATGTCTCCACCTTGATTTCTTTTTGGCTGGAAGATTTGATTTTGCCGGTCAGGATATTGTTGCGTCCAACAAATTCTGCCACAAAGCGATTTGCAGGCGCGCGGTATATGTCGCGTGGGGCACCTACCTGCTCAACCACGCCATTCGACATAATGACCACCCTATCCGCCATTGCGAATGCTTCAGACTGGGAATGGGTTACATAAACAAAGGTAATGCCAAGCTCCCTCTGCAGTTTTGTCAGCACCCCCTGCATACGAATAACCAGATGTGCATCAAGCGCTGAAAGCGGTTCATCCAGCAACAGGATTTCCGGTTCAGTGACCAGGGCACGCGCGAGCGCCACGCGTTGTCGCTGCCCACCCGACAATAATGCCACATCACGCTCGGCAAATTCCCCTATACCCAACCGATCCAGCCAATCCAAAGCTTTTGCCCGGCGCTCACTTGCTGCCATTCCACGCATTTTGAGACCAAATTCAACATTCTCGCGAACGTTGAGGAACGGAAACAGCGCAAGCGTTTGCCAAACCATTGGCGTGTCGCGATCAGAGGCCGACACATCGTTCATCACCCTGCCCGCCAACCTGACTTCACCTTCACTGGGTTTTTCCAGGCCAGCCAACATGCGCAATGTTGTGGTTTTGCCACAGCCGGAAGACCCCATCAGGGCCAGAAACTCGCCTTTGTGAATTTCCAGGTTCATGGGCTGAACCGCTGTAAATTCGCCAAAGCGTTTTACGACATTATCGAGTTCGACAAGAGGATCACTCATGCGGGCTGCTTCTCTTTCTTTTCCTGGGTCATGATCACGATTTGAGCGATGATCACCAAAGTCATCGATGTAATGAAAACAAACGTGCCGATTGCGTTGACCTGTGGATCAATGTTGCCAGTAACAATCTCGAGCACAACTACCGGAATGGTTTTGTTGAGTCCCGACACAAACCAGGCAACAGCAAATTCATCAAAGGAAACGGCGGCAGTCAAACACAACGCAGAAATAATGCCAGGTTTTGCGAAGGGCAGCACTATCTCACGCATGGTTCGCCACTGGTTTGCACCCAGGTTCCAGGCTGCAGCCTCAAGATTGGAATCCATCTGTTGCAGTCTCAACCGGATAATCGCCATTGCGAAGGGCGAACACATTACCGTATGCGCCATGACAATCGACCAGACCTGTCCTGAAACACCAATGCGCGAAAACCACGCGAGCATCGCCAAAGCCATGATAACCAACGGAATGGTAGGTGGCAGTAACGCGAGTGCCAAATAGGCTCCCTTGAACCGAAAATTATAACGAAAGTCCGAGTAGGCTGTACAAAAACCGATGAAGGTCGACAAAATAGCGGTTGAAACACCAACGATCACACTGGTGCGCAGCGCATCCCATACATCTGGATCGTTGTAGACTGTTTCGTACCAATGCCAGGTAAACGAACCGAGAGGGATTGTCGGAAACCGGTCCGAGTTAAAAGAAAAGATCATGCTGGCGATGATTGGAGCAAAAACAAACACAAATATACAGCCGACATAGAGCCGAAGAAACAACCGGATTGCGCGTTCGTTCATCATTGGGACCGCTTCCGATAGGCTAACGCAATCGCAGCAAATGCAACACTGAACAGGGTCACCATCATCATTACAGCGACCACAGCCGCACGTGGCCACTGCTGTCCGGATTTAGTGGTATCGATGATCATGATCGGCAGGGTTGGTGGTTTTGATCCTCCAAGATAATAGGGTGACACAAAATCGCCAAAGGACAGGATGAAGCAAAATACTGCTCCAATGATCAGCCCTACCTTTGCGAGCGGCACGATCACAGTAAATACAGTTCGAATGCGGCCGCAGCCCAGATTATGCGCGGCACCTATCAAGTTTCGATCGATCTGGCTGAGCGAGAGGGTCTGCAGAATTATGACCAAAGGCAAAGTGAGCGTCATATAGCCGACCATTGTGCCAAACTTGGTATTGAGCATCGTGTAGGGGCCGAGATTCACATAACTCAATATGGCGTTGATTACGCCACTCTCCGCCAAGATGACGTACCAGGAAAACGTGCGAACCAGATAACTGGTGAAAAATGGGATGATAAGAAAGAATACCGCCCAGCGGCGTGCAGTCTCTGACATCTTGAAGGCCAGCGCATACGACGCTGGAAATGCCAAAACAGTTGCAAGCACAGTCGCCGCACTCGCCAAACCCAATGTATAGAAGTAACTGTCCCAGAAATAATTCCGGCCCAGCATTTTGACCCAGTTCTTCATCTCGAAGGCTTCGACCATGCGATAGTTCTCCACCAGAAAGAACGACATCGCGATCATGAAGATCAACGGGCCAACGAAAAAAAGAAACTGCCAGATAATAATCGGCATTCGCCACGTCAGGGCATAGATATCAATGCTGCGTTTAACGGGTTTTGTGCTCTCGTGCTTTTTGTCAGCCATGTTGCAGCCCGTGCGCCAGCGATCAGTTGTCCCTCCCCGATCAGGGAGGGACTTTTCAGCCTGTAAACCTAGGCGTTTTTGTATTCAGACCAGAAATCATTCCAGTCTTCCAGAGTCTGGTTCACCGGAATGTTGCGGTAATGAATTCGACCATCCTTGATCAAGGAGATTGGGTCGTTTGCCATTCCATCGACCTGCCCGGTACGTTGGGCTTCTTTCGGGTCTTTTTCATTCAGTAATGCGCGACCACCTTTGGTGATGGCAAATCCTGGATAAGCGGCCATCTGGGCAGAGTGTACCTGGCCTTCCGGTGACAACATGTACTGGATGAATTTCTTCACCATGGCAGCGTGCTGGCTACCCTTGCCGATGCAGTAAGACTCTGTCCACTGAATGCCACCTTCTTTCGGCACGACGGAAGCAACCGGAGCGCCGTCTTTTTCAAGAACCCCGGTAATCCAGTCGCCAATTCCGCACATGGCAGTCATCTCACCGTTCTTCAATGAGTTGAATGTGCCCCCATAGTCGAAAAAGCCACCAACTTGTGGACGCAAACTCATCGTGGTTTCCTGGACCTTCGCCCATCCGGCATCATCAAGGTTCCACAGATTTGCACCATTACCATTGTAAAGGCTCATCATACCGAGCGATGGCAAGTGCCAGTCAAAATGGCCAACCTTGCCTTTGAGTTCCGGCTTCCAGAAACACTTGTAGCTCATGGCTTCTTCCGCAGAAACCGCGCTCGTGTTGTAGGAAACCCCAAGGTGACCACAACGTACCATCACGGAATGGAGCGTGCCATCCTTCCAGTGCCCTGGAAACTGCTTGAAGTCATCATAAAGCATGTCATCAAAATTGTAGTCACCGGCATCCAGGTTTTCGATATAGCCAGCCGCATTCAGCTGTTGAACAAATTCGCCATCTGAAAGAATGACATCATATGTGCCGGGAGGTGATTGCGCTATGAGCGCCAACATGTTGTCTCCACCGGCATAGTACTTTGGCTTAAATTTAACATTGTTGGCAGCCTCAAATTCGCCGACAATATCGGGCTCACCGTGACCATACCAAGCCAACATGTTGATTTCGGTTGCCTGGGCCCAGGCGCGGTTTACAAACGGTGCTGCCAACGCAGCAGCGCCAGTGTATTTCAACACCTCACGTCTGGTTGGTGTCAGTACCTTGGCTGATTTGTTTTTCATAATGTTCCTCCCAATATGTGTGATGCTGCAGACACTGCTATCTATTCAAACTTTGCACAAAATGACCACAGCCTAAACTCTATTTTCCTGATATCTTTCCCCAATCTGCAAGTTGCACACAATAGCGCAATAAATTTATTTATCAAATGATAAATAAATTTGGATCGGATGCTCGACCTCAAGAACATAGTGTAGGTGAGCCCTATTTTTAAAATTTATGTTTCAAATGGTTGCATAAATTATTTTAGAGTGTGCTCAACCTCAGGGATGAGCGGATTGTGTGAAGAAGCGGTCGGTTGCCTTGTCAAGATTCGCGATCAAACCATTTGACAACTCGAGCCCCGCCTTCGACAGGCGTGGATGTTTGTAAAACATTCCAATGCGGATCTTATCCATCTCGGGAAATCCATCAGCCTCCGACAAAACCCGCATTCCATTGCTAAGTGTTGAACGGGTAAGTGCGCTGACGCCCAGCCCTGAAACTACTGCTTTCTGCAAACCGGAGACATCCGGACTGGTGTAGGCGATACGCCATTTGGAACCGACCCGCTCGAGTGCCTTCGTCATCCGGTTTCGGTATTCGCAGCCTTCCGGATGTCCAACCAATGGCAAGGGTTTTTGAGAATGGGTACGTTTGCTCTTTGCAGTTACCCAGATCGGACGCTCCTCCCACGCACGGACCAGATATTGCTGTTTGTCCTCGGGAATTAACGCGACCGCCAAACTGATTTCATCTGCATGAAGTGCCTCTACAAGTTCACGCGAAAGCCCGCATCGAATTTCGAGATCAACATCGGGATGATCGAATACAAACCTTGCAACGGTTTCCTGCAGATTAAGCACCGCAAAATCGGTTGGTAACCCAACTTTCAAAGCTCCCACAACGTCATCACGTCGAAATTGGGAAACCGCCTGGTCGTTTAGATGGAGAATTTGGCGGGCATAAGCAGATAGAACCTGACCAGCTTCTGTCAGCGACAAAATCCGCCCATCATGCGCAATCAGCTTGGCCCCAACCAGCTCCTCAAGGCGCCGCATTTGTAGACTTATGGCTGGTTGAGTTCGATTGAGCGCCTCACCTGCACGCGTATAACTGCCCAGATCACTCACGGTGACGAATGTTCTTAACAAGTCCGTCGACAGATTAATTGGGATCATGTTACCTGCTGTATAATTTATGGATATATAATATCTATAAATTTTTCAAATTCAAGAGTTCCCCATATATTGGCGAAAACCACGGAAAACAGATGAACATTGAAGCGCTAAACAAACTCTTCAAAACTGACGGGCCGGTTGTGCTGCCCGTGATCCATGTTCTCGACAATGAACAGGCGATGAGGAATGTACACGCCGCCATGGATGGTGGTAGCCACGGCGTTTTTCTTATCAATCATGATTTTCCATACCCACAATTTCTTCCAATTGTCCGACATATACGGGAGCATTTTCCAGATTTATGGTTTGGCGTGAACTTTCTCGCCGTTACAGGCAAGAATGCTTTTCCAATTCTTGGACAATTACAAAACGAAGGTGTTCAGATAAATGCATACTGGGCTGATGATGCTCGCATCGATGAACACTGCCCTCCTGGAAATCAGGCAGAAGCAGAAGAAATTTCGCGAATACGCACAGAATCTGGATGGAATGGTCTGTATTTCGGTGGCACCGCATTTAAAAAACAACGCGAGGTTGCCGCTGAAAATTACCGGGAAAGTGCATCGGCTGCCTGCAGTCACATGGATGTGGTTACAACCTCCGGCATCGCAACTGGACAGGCAGCCGATATTTCAAAAATTGAGGTTTTCCGGAAAACTTGTGGTGACAAACCGCTCGCAATCGCCTCCGGTATTACTCCGCAAAATGCTGAACTTTACGCACAACATGTTGACTGTTTCCTGGTGGCGACAGGCATCAATATCGAAAATGATTTTTACAACATTGATCCACAGCGGCTGGAATTGCTGATGGGGATTACCAAAAATATCAGAAAGGCAAAACATGTCGGATGAAGCTGCTCACAACAAAGGCCCCCGGGACGACCGCTGGTACTTTTCAATCATGTCACCCAACACTAAAGGTGAGATGTTTTCGTGGCTCGACCCCACTTCCATTTATATCAACGGCAAGGCGTTTCACGATTTGCTGGACGATCTATGTGCTGAACTGAATGCAGATGACATTGATGTCGTTGCAGGCCTTGATGCCATGGGGTTTGTATTGGCAACCGGTATTGCAGCACGACTGAACAAGGGATTTTTACCGATCAGGAAAGCTGGAAAGCTTTGCGTTGATACGGATAGTGCCGAGTTCACCAATTATACCGGCCGCAACCAATCCATGGAGATGCGGATGAATGCCTATGCGCCGGGAACGAGAGTGTTGCTGGTGGACCAATGGGTGGAAACGGGCGGCACCATGCATGGTGCCATTCAACTGGTGGAGCAACAACAAGGTGTTGTTGCAGGCATTGTGGCAATTGCAATCGAAGATGCGGAACGGACCGCCGAATATCGGAAAAAATACAAATGCGTA
Source organism: Hyphomicrobiales bacterium (assembly GCA_021775415.1). Classification (GTDB taxonomy): domain Bacteria; phylum Pseudomonadota; class Alphaproteobacteria; order Rhizobiales; family Rhizobiaceae; genus JAALLB01. Next base: position 402,764 of record JAJFHV010000010.1, read on the forward strand.
TCCGCGATTCTGCCCGACACCGAATGGCAGCGTCAGATCAACAATCAATATCTGGAAAGTTTCAAGACTTACCGTCCGGAAATGGCGTTTCCAATCTGATTGTCATTGGGCGTAAACTGGCCGGACAAATCACCGGCGTTATATCATTGAGCTCTTGACGGCGGCAAAAATTCCCCGCGAGACACAAGTTTAGCAAAAGTCTCCCTTTCTATGTTGGTCCAGCAAATTTGGAGACCAACATGCATGCACAGGAAAGAACTCAGGAGACACTACTGATACCAGAGCGCTTGGGGATTGCTGCACTGACAAGGGAAGCGTTTGCAGGAAAAAACTTGTCGCGGATTGCTTCAAATTTATTGATTTCCGCATCGCGGGATTCCAACAACGCCGCAACGCTGATGGATCTTTCCGTAATCGAGCAATTGAAGGGCAATCTTCATGGCGGGCTCGATTACCAGGCCGCCGCACTTGAAAAATGCCAATTGTATCAAACATCACCAACCGGCGAAGTTAACCTCAGGGTGCTCGTTCTGGCCGCACCAATTCACATGGGTGGCAACACACCAATTGAATTTTTATTGAAAGATTCGAACGTCCAAATCTTCACTTACTACGTTATGCCAGACGCGGATTTGCCAACCCCGTTGCCCGAACACGATCTTGTATTCATCGCCGCACCGGGTGACTCGGGTGCAACTTTGCAATTCCTGCAGGCGATAGACAGACAGATAGAAAATTTCAAGCACCCGATTATTAACCACCCGCAAAATATCGGGCATTTGGAACGCGACCAGCTTTGCCACCTATTGGCTGATGTATCCGGCCTTATTGCCCCCCGAACAACACGGTTTAGTCGAGGCGAATTGTTATCAGTAGCTCGAGGTGAGAGCGACAGAACCAGGGCGGTCAAGCTGGAAGGTTTTCCGCTTATATTGCGTCCCGTTGGTTCTCATGCCGGGCAATTTCTGGATCGGATATCGGATCCCACCGATCTCCAACGCTATTTGAATGAATGTCCGGAGCCCGATTTTTTTGTGACACCATTTGTAGACTACAGAAGTGACGATGGTCAGTATCGAAAATATCGCATCGTATTTGTTGATGGACAATCATTTCCTTGCCATATGGCCATCGCTGACCAATGGGCCGTTTGGTACATGAACGCAGAGATGGCGAAAGAAGCATCAAAGCGTGACGAAGAAGAACAGTTCATGACATGCTTTGACCGGGAATTTGGGATGCGTCACCAGGAAGCACTAAGTGAACTCGCACAATGTGTAGGTCTTGAGTATTTCGGGATTGATTGCGCCGAGGATAAAAACGGGAATCTGGTTGTGTTCGAAGCCGACAATGCGCTGGTCGTTCATGATATGGATTGTGAGACCCTGTATCCATACAAGAAACCGCAGATGCAGAAGATTTTCGAAGCATTCGAAGCTTGCTTGCAGGCTAAATCTACCCCTGCCCCTTGAAGAAAGGGCCGGTTTGCCAAGCAACTTAACAAACCGGCCATAGACTGATGATCAAAGTCATTCGGGGGGATAATCACCAATCAATTCTGCTCAAACAATTCATCGAAAAGCGCATCTTGCCTTTGTCGATCACACCGCGATATCGAGCGCGTAAATCGTAATCCAGAATCCCGCAACTTGTTATAGAGAAGGTATATCCGCGAACCTTACGCAGACCTTACCAAACAATGTAATCTGGTTGGGAAGGTTGTTTGCTGGGGGCATATACTGAGGTTAACTGTGGAAAACCTTACTCAATTTTAATTGAATTTTCCCCCAGATTGCTGGTCTGACTGGCCAGACAAATCTCACGATACCGCGGACCTTGTCAAAATCCACGATTTATTGAGGCAAAACCGCATTGTAGAGACAGTTTAACTCAGCCAGTAAATAACTTTACATAATCCACTTACAATATCAGTGTTACTTTACCCAATTCTCAATGATTGTCTTAGACCTATTGCTCGGTGTATTTCGATGCCAAACTAGTGCAAAAAAATGGCGTGGACTCGATGGGGGCGGCTGAAAGCCGGAGTTGAAAATTGACGGTGGAAATCAAACAGCTGATTTCGAGTTTGAGTGCATCCAGCGATGTTTCTGAATTTGAGGGCATACTTGGGCGAGTTTCGACTGCTCTGGATCTGGGCAGCTGGCACATTCTCCAAAGAAACAGGCTTGGGCAGAATCCAGAAATCTTTGAGCTATTTTTTCTTGGCAAGGACCATCAAATTTCTACGGGTGATCAGGAATCATTCGAACTCGCAAGCAAGTTTTCAGCCATGGCTGGCATACCCGCACATAGCCGCGAAATCCTGTCCTTCTGGAAAGACGACAAGCAAGAAGATGCATTGGAAGTCCTGTCAAACCCTCTTTCAAGCGCCAATGATTACCGATTCGACTATGTATCTGTATTTATGCCCCCAATGGCCGGATATGATTATGCCCTGTTGTGGTCAAACGAACGGCAAAACATCAATTTTGAATTGACAGCAAACATCCTGCTGACTTCCGTGGCACTTCACACCGCCCTTAAGGCAAATCTTGGTCTGGAAGAACCCAAGCCACCGGTGCTCGGCAACCGGGAATACCAAGTACTGACATGGACAAGCCAAGGTAAGACCAGTTTTGAGATCGCGAAGATTCTCAATCTGTCAGAAAACACGATCAACAATTACGTTGTGAATGTCACAAAAAAACTTGGCGCGAGCAATAGAACCCATGCGGTGAGCAAGGCGATACATTTAGGCTTGATTTAGGTAAAACGGCTAATCAAGCTGCAACCTTGTGTCGAATATTAAACCAACTGGGTGAGGGATATTCCAACTACGGATACCAATACACCAGCGACAATCCCGAATGAGAATGTGTGCAGCCATTCGCCGCCATCGTTATTGGTTTTATTATCCAAAATGAAACCAACAGATTCTTTCAACGCCTGACGCAGCTCCGCTTTGGTTAATTGATCAATCGGTGTGTTTTTCCAGTTTATCATTTTGCAACCAATCTTCTGAACTCAGAAGGTTGAATGCAAATTTCATGCCAGGAAAATTATTAGACCGCACATTGAATGAAAAAATGCACTTCGAACAATTATTTTTATCTTCCGCCCAACTCGTTGATTGCTTTGGATAGAGTGTCATCAGCGCGGCTAATGATCGAAGTTGCACTTTCAAAGCTTTGTGTAATGGTCATCAAACTAGCCAGTTCCTTAACCGGGTTAACATTTGAGCCCTCCACAAACCCTTGCGTAACCGTGGTTTCCTGCCCCGTTATCAATGCAACACCCGGCACTGATGTAAAGAAAGCCGAATTGGAATATCGCGAGACGAGCGTTTTGGGATCTACATCAAAAACGCCGATATTTGCTACCAGTCGACCATTCAATGTGATCCGTCCGTCGTTGTGAATTGTTGGCGGTCCGGAGCTGGCGTCAATTTGAATCGGTGCCTCACCGGTATCAAGAACAGAGTGTCCTTCCAGCGTCTGAATTTCTCCAAACGGGCTTATTTGTAATCTGCCATCCCGCGTGTATGCAACGCCAACCGGGGTAGAAATAGCAAACATTCCATCACCCGACAAAGCTACATCAAGGGGATTTCCGGTTTCAATTAAAGTGCCCTGGACCGTAGACGCATATAGGCCTCCGACAACCGGGAAATGGACGGGATCATTGCTTGTATTGGACACCAGGGAATCAAAATTGACGTTCTCGGCTCGAAACCCAACCGTTGTGGAGTTGGCAACATTGTTTGCGACAGTAATCAATTGCTTTTGCAGAACGCGCTGAGCAGCAGTTGCAACATATAGGGATGATTCCAAGAGTTCACCTCAATTCATTTTGGTTGTTGTTGCTTGACCGTTACTGCCGGAATTTAAGACTTTGAAGGGACGTTAAAAGGTCGAGTGAAATGGACTGGACACCAAGAGGTGCCGCAATAAGCGGTGGCACATTCACGGAACTTGGATTGTCTATATCCCAACGGGCAAGGAACTGGTTCAACATTCCCTCCAAAAATTCCGGATCTGACAAATCTTCGATGTCCAGTCGTTGATCAATTAGTTCAGCCTGTTTTTCAATTGTTGAGAAACTCATTTGTACCGGCAAGCCAAATGCGGTTTGCACCACCTGCAACAGGGCTGAGTCACCCAGTATTGAAAATGCAGAGTCAACTTCGTCGACCTTTCTCTGGAAGTACAATGCAAGCCTTGCACCATTGTTTTGGCCACCAGCTTCAATCTCCACGGATTGCTGAATGTACTTATCAATCACACCAGTCTGCACTCGCCCAAATGTGGTTGTGGTCGTACCGAACTCCGTAAAATTAAAATCCTCAGCCAGGGCCAGGTAACGCGGATCTGTCAACTGATTCGCCAAAGCTTCCGGATCGTCCGGCCCGCCTTCCAGTATTTTTCTCATAAATGCCTTTGCATAGGACAAATCATCCAGCCCATACGCATGCATGACAAACCCGTATATCCGCTGATCATTCATGAAGTCATCAATGGTTTTGATGTTGGAAATGTTTTCCGAGTAATACTCAATCTCGCGGGCGTTCTGCGGTTGTTCGGAAATTCTCTCCTGCGTTCTTTGCGGATCGGCAGCGAAAAGCCTGAATGTGCTAAGTGCGTCCATAGTACGATCAACCCGTTTCGATAATTGTCCATTGAAGTTCTGCCGAATTGCTTGCGCGAAACTTGACATGGAACATCCAGCTTCACGCAAGCTGCGGAAAATAGTTTGAAATTAATGATTTGCACCGGTGCGTTAGACCTGCATCGAAGCAAGAAACACGGGGATTTCATCTTGACTATTCTTATTGGGTTCATTGTTACGTTTGGATGTCTCCTTGGAGGGTTTGCAGCGATGGGAGGACATCTCGATGTCCTTATTCAACCATGGGAATATGTCATCATCGGAGGATCGGCGGTCGGTATTTTTATTGTCGCGAACCCAATGCCAACGATAAAGGACACCGGCAAGGCGACCATGGAGGCCTTCAAAAACAAAGGCCCCAAAAATCAGGATTATCTTGATCTCATTGGGCTGCTTTTTACGCTGATGCAAGAAATCCGCTCCAAAACCCGCGCGGAAATTGAGGCCCATATTGATGACCCAGATAGCTCGGCAATTTTCCAGGCCTACCCTGCGATACTGGCGGACAAGGAAAAGTTGCACTTCATCGCTGACTATGTGCGCTTAATCGTTCTTGGCACCGCCAGACCCCACGAAATTGAAGCTTTGATGGAGGAAGAAATCCACACCATCTCAAAGGACAAGCTAAAACCGTATCAGGCAGTTCAAGCAATGTCTGATGGATTGCCTGCTTTGGGGATCGTCGCTGCGGTGTTGGGTGTTATCAAGGCAATGGGCGCTCTTGACCAAGCGCCAGAAGTGCTTGGTTCACTGATCGGTGCTGCTTTGGTTGGTACGTTTGCCGGTATTTTCATGTCCTATGGCATGGCCGGGCCAATAGCGACCAAAATCAAATCTGTCCGTGAAAAACAAAACCGTCTCTATGTGATTATCAAACAAACTCTGATTGCATTTATGAATGGCGCCACTCCACATATCGCGGTTGAGCACGGCCGCAAGACAATTTCCGCAAAGGATCGTCCAACCATAGACATGGTTGAAGAGCAGACCATGAACGCACCAGTGCAGATGGCGGCTGAGTAATGAGTGAAGCAATAGAGCACGCTGAAGCACCCAATGCTGACAGCGGCACAACTATTTCCTTGGATATTTTAGGGGCGCTGGAGAGGCGTAAAGGTTCCTCATCCGGACGCTTTAGCAGCATTGACGATTCGCTCGCGGCGATGAAAAAGGAACTTTCCAAAAAAATCGAGACGTTTCTTGGCATAGCAACAGAATTCGAGCTCACCGAAATTGCCATGTACGATCATGAAGCTTCTTCTGGCGACCTGGGTGCTCTTCCTGCATTGGCGCGAATTGATGGAGATGAGGATCAATTGCTGCTTTGCCTCAGCATGACATCTGCTACATTTCGCAATCTGCTTGCCGTAACACTTGGTGGGAAAAGCCCGTTGGAAGGCGATCAAATCGAACTGACCTTCGCAGAGCGAAAGATTTATTCCCGGTTCGTCGATCAGTTGATGTCGGGTTATTTTGAAATTCTCGACTCAATTTCCGACATTGGAATACCACGAAAACCGTACCTAATAGATATCGAGGGCCTACAGGGAATTTGTTCAAAAATAGAACTGGTATCAATTAGATTTGAAATGGAAGCCGCGGACAAAATCCAGACTTTCATAATTTTGGCTCCTCTTGAGGTTCTTGAACCGGCAAAATCCACCAAGCCGGATGATGCTGAAGCCGAAAGAAAGCAGGAAGCCGAGCGGGCGTGGTCAGAAACCCTGCTGAACAGTGTGGATAATATGGAAATACCACTGAGTGCGCAGGCCGCCTCAATAGACATGGCATTGTCAGAAATTTCAGGACTTAAAGTCGGTCAAAAATTGAATCTGACACTCAATCCTGATGGCGTGAAGTTCCTTGATGCAGAGGGGAAATTCACATTCCTGGCAGACATGGTTTTCCAAAAAAACCACATCCGGCTTCGAGTAGCGGCCGCACACGAACAAGCTGGAAGGTAACATGGCAGGATTTTCACAACTATGGCTCATCGGAATAACTATCACCTTTGCAGGCGGTGTTGGTTTCCTCGCATTTCGCACATTCAGCCGACAAACCAAGCACATGAAACTGATCCTGAAAGCGCTTTATTACAACACTCGAGAATTGCAGTCTGGAGTGCACAAAATTGATACGCTCTCCACAGACAGCAAAGAAGCTATCGCCTTCCAAAGAAAGTCATTTGATCATCAACGAGTGCTCTTCAGTTCACTAAATCGGCAAATCAACAAACTGGAAGCGATGCTTGTCGACGAAAGTGATTTCATCGAAAGCGCAGGCAAAAGGTCCACACCGCCTGCCAACCCCAATCGACCCAATTCACCAAGGAAACTCTATTCGAGCAACCGCAGGTCCGAAAATGGCAGGTTTCCAATCACACAATTGCTGGAAGAAGAAAGCCTGAAGGGCTCAAATTTGACGGGCGGTGCTGTCTTGCTAGAAAAACTTTTTGCCGAGCGCGAATCTCGAATTTCCCGCGGGTATGCGAGCGAGCAGGTAACTGAAAACACCGACGCACATCAAAATGTTGCTCGGTTGGAGGGACTGCCCAGCCTGTTTCGCGATGAAGCTCAGTTGATGAGAACAGAATCAGATTTTGAAGAACGGAGAATTTCTAATGGCTGATACTGCAGCACAGGCTTCAGCACCTGAAAACACCAGACCGACACAAGCTGCACAACCAGCCGTGGAACCGCAGGTGAATTCTGATACGATCGAGCCAGCAGGCCCGCCTTCTGTGGAGAAACAGGGAGAGATTGAAAATACCGTCTCGCCCCAGGTTGAATCTACAATTGCCCCACAGCCAACACCTGCCCAATCCCCCGAAACCAATGGTTCAAAAGTGCTGGATGTCAAAAAAATCCAAAACATCAGGGTCAAGGTGCAAGCAATGCTTGGTGGGGTAACAATGTCAGTTTCTCAACTCGCAAACCTAAAACAAGGTGAATTTGTTGCACTCGAAACCAAAGTCGGCGACGCGATAGATATTCTTGCAAATGGACACCTAATTGCACGCGGTGAAATTGTGGTGATTGAGGAAGACGCACCAAGGTTTGGCGTAACAGTCACTCAAGTTGTCGATAACGACACTTCAGCCAGTTAAGGCCCAGCAATCAGGTTAGTTAGTAATGGATTTCTTCAAACCAGAAACAGACTTCAAAAAATTGAGCGGCGTAGAAAAAGCCGCCGCTGTTTTGCTGGTCATGGGTAAAGATTCAGCCGCAATACTTGCCGACTTCCTTTCCAAGGAAGAATTGAAGCGCGTGGCGGGTGCAGCCGGGAAACTACCGGACCTAAATCTTCAGAACATCAATCAACTGGTTGAAGAGTTTGGCGAAAATTACGTCACGCACCACAACTTGTTATCCGACACCAGCGATCTATCCAAATTACTTGGAGACCTTACAGCAAAGACACCAACGGCGGCCAAGAAGGCCAAAAAAAGCATCATAAAAAAGGCGGACCCCAAGGAGCTGGAAGAAAAAGCGATACAGGATTTCCTTGAAAATGAGCCCCCTATTCTTTGTGCAATTTTGATTGGCACCTTGAATGATGATTTGGCGGCGAAGATTCTTACGGATTTGGAACCGGCACGCAGAAACGACATCTTTCAGGCTCTCCTTGATCGAAAGGACCTCGATCCGGAATTGGAAAATATGTTTGAAACCGACCTCATCGAAATGATCCAGGATGTGAATGGCGAAGATGAAAATTTGGTCCAAGTTGAGCGGGCAGCGGGCCTGATCAATTTCTTTGGAGAGGAAACAACAGATGACATTGTGAGTTTTATCGCAAGCAGCGATCCAGAAACCGCTGCGACGATACGGCGATCCCTTTTCAAATTTTCTTCTGTCGATCAACTAAGCAAAGAAGCACGCAGTATTCTGCTCGACAGTGTTGAGAGCGATGACATTGTACATGCGCTTGGGGAAGCGGATGACGGTTTAAAAGAAAGCATTCTCGATGTGTTAAGCCAGAGGAATCGCCGAATGGTAGAGTCTGAGCTGGCCCGAGGTCCTGCATCAAAGGAGAAAATTGACGCCGCGCAAAGAAAAATTGCGGGCTTGACACTGAAGTTGGTGAAAGACGGGAAAATCTCGCTCCCGGAAAGTGATGGTGGTGCGTAACTGCACCGCACCAGAATAATGGCAGAAGACACCGACAAGGACAGCAAGAGCGAGCTTCCGACAGAGAAAAAAATCAGCGACACGCTGGAAAAAGGCAATGTGCCGTTCTCCAAAGAATTCACCAATGTATTTTCCCTGTTTGCAATGATTTTGGTTGGGTATTTTTATTTACCCGTTCTCATCAGCGACTTAACAGCAGTTTTGAAAAGCACATTTGCCAATTTGCGCGATTGGCCCCTGGACAGTTCTGCGGATGCAGCAAACATTCTCAACTTGCTTGGCGTCAAGCTAATCTCAAGCCTCGCGCCGGTTATTATTCCATTGATTGTATTTGGATTGATATCATCCTTTTCCCAGAATACCCCAAGTCTGATTTTAAATCGCATCGCCCCGAAAGCCGAACGCCTGTCTCTACAGAAAGGCCTCAAACGTTTATTTGGCTTACATGGCGTCAGAGAGTTTCTTAAATCACTCTTCAAGTTTTCCGCAGCCGGCATTGTTGCGACGATCGTTATATTCTCGCAGGCAGAATTCGTCCTTTCACAGATCATGGTCGAGCCGATGCAGATTCCTGCAGCCATACATTCGCTTTTTCTTCAGGTCTCTATCGGTCTGGCAATGACTATTGCGATCCTTGGCGTGGTGGACCTTTTGTGGGTGCGAAAAGAGTGGTTCGACGACCTGAAGATGTCGCATCAGGAAGTAAAAGACGAACGCAAGCAGTCTGAGGGTGATCCGCAAGTCAAAATGAGGACTCAATCTCTTGCCAGAGACCGGGCACGGCGTCGGATGATGAGCCAAGTCAATGACGCAACGCTGGTGATCGCCAACCCAACGCATTTTGCTGTCGCCATGCGTTACAGGCCTGAAATAGATTCAGTGCCGTTTGTGCTGGCAAAGGGGAAAGATTTGATAGCGCTGAAAATCAGGGAAACAGCTGAAGAAAAAGAAATTCCTGTAATCGAGGATCCGCCATTGGCCAGATCACTCTACAAATCGGTAGAAGTCGACAAGGAGATTCCAACCGAATTCTACGTCCCTGTCGCCAAGATAATCCGAATTTTGTCGGACGCAGAGAAAGGCAAATCGTGATTTTCCAAGCAGATAAATGCATAACTGTTCAGCGTGAGCAGATCCTCCGCGACGCCTGTTTATGTCTCGTTTCAGAGCTTAAGCAGATTGGGCCTGAGGAGTTCAGCGTATTTTTTCAACTCGGCCAGATGCCAGATGTTCATGACATGGTAACGACGACGCTGGATCGTTTTTACAGGAACAATACCATGGGGTTTGCCTGTACCGGTGACACGGCCATTTCGTGGAACAAGCCGTCCATGGTTGCGATCGACCTGGAATTTGTATCTGAGGGAATATTTGCATTTTTCCGGCTGTTTCTTAGCGCGAATGAACCAACAGCGGAACTGCACCATATTTCGTTTCAAGAGTCTGCGGGCGATCCGGACATAAATACGGAGCAACTTGCCAAGGCCATAAAGCGGGCGCGCATACCACACTGAGACATTTACAGGTGGTCGTGTAAGCTTCACACAAGAAACTCACCGTACCCATTGAATCTGTTATAAATTTTTCTTGTTGGCGGATTCTCAGAATGTCCGAAATGTACCTGAACAGTTTGGCATCAAACCACGCGAACTGGCTGTCGGCCAGACAATCGCTGATATCCAGCAATGTCGCAAATGCCAACACTCCAGGGTTCAAAGCACTCGACGTCAAGGCCTTTGAAGACACCAAAGGCCTGTTTTCAAGAATGGCCCAAACCGACGAAGCACATCTTTCATCAGGTATTGGAAATGTTGCAGGTGTTGCGACAGGCCGAGAGACACCTTGGGATGTATATCATTCCGGCGGCAATGTCAGTCTTCCCCAGGAAATGATTAAGTCAGGTGAAGTCGCCGGCGCCTATGAACTCAACACCACCGTAATGAAATCCTTTCATCGGATGGTCGTCTCAGTGTTTGGAACCTGATCATGCCGGATGCGCTCAAAACCTCAATTGCGGTTGCAGGTGCAGGCCTTGAAGCACAGACCCATCGCATGCGCATCCTTGCCGAAAACATTGCAAATGCGAGCACAACAGGAACTTCGTCTGGCAGCGACCCTTATCAGCGCAAGACCATTTCGTTCGTTTCTGCACTGGAACGGGAAACGGGAATCTCCTCAGTCAAGGTTCACCGGGTTGGGGTGGATGAAACACCTTTCACATTGGTTCATGATCCAGGCCACGTAGCAGCCGATGAGAACGGCATGGTGAAGATGCCCAATGTTGAGCTGCTGCTTGAAATGGCGGACATGCGAGAAACCATCCGCTCCTACGAAGCCAATATGCAGGCGGTTAAACAGGCCCGCGAATTAATATCCATGACAATCGATATGATGAGAGGCTGATATGGACACCGGTTTTGAAATTATGCCAATCAACCTGACACTTGGTGCATCCGACATGACCAGGAACTCTAGTTTGTCGACGGTTGCAAATCCTGAAGCAACCAAGGGAATTGCGAAACAGGATTTCTCAGCCGCCCTGGCAGAAGCAGGTGAAGGCCTTGTCCAGTCTCTGCAAAATGCCGAAGCGACTTCGATTGCAGGCATCAAAGGGGATGCAACGACCTATGAGGTGGCCTCGACGGTGATGGAGGCGGAGCAGTCGTTAAGGATGGCGATTGCAGTGCGCGACCGGATCGTCAACGCCTATCTCGAAATCAGCCGAATGCAAATCTGATTCAAGTTTATGAAGGGTACCCAATATGAGCATCAAGGCACTGTCTATTGCAGCCACGGGCATGAATGCACAACAAACCAATCTTGAAGTGGTTGCCAACAATATTGCGAACATCAACACCACCGGGTTCAAACGCGCCCGTGCGGAATTCACAGACCTGATGTATGAAAATGTTCGAAGCCAGGGGGTTTCTCAGCAAGCAGGCCTTGAAGTCGTTCCGGAGGGCGGGAAACTTGGTCTTGGTGTGAAGCTCGCCGCAATCCGTGACATTCATGTTCAAGGGGTTCTCAACCAAACCGGGAATCCGTTGGATGTCGCGCTGAACGGCAGTGGATTTTTCCAACTAACAAACTCGAATGGTGAAACCGTCTACACCAGGGCTGGTGCCTTAAATCTCAATCAGAATGGTCAACTGGTGAGCCTCAACGGAAATCTGGTTGAACCACAAATCACTGTCCCGACAGATGCGCGCGAGATAACGATCACCTCAACCGGCGAAGTTTTGGCCCTGGTTGCCGGTGACGTGACACCCACGTCGCTGGGCCAACTGACACTCAGTAACTTTGTAAACGAGGCAGGACTGGAACCGCTGGGGGATAATTTATTCGCGGCAACGGAAGCTTCTGGCACGGCAGTCCAGGGTGTACCAGGCAGCACAAATTTCGCGACCGTGTCTCAGGGTTATCTGGAGGCTTCGAACGTTGATGCGATTAAAGAAATCACAGCCATGATTTACGCCCAACGGGCATATGAGATGAACTCAAAGGTAATCCAGGCAGCCGATGAGATGTCGAGCGTTGTGACACAGAGCCTTAGATAATGAACAAAGGGCTGATTAGGAAAAAAATGAGACCTTTTGCAAACGCAATTATGGGTGTAGCGTTAACTGGTTTTCTGCTTGTCACTGGAGCGACTTCTACACGTGCAGGGGAAACAACACCCATCCCGGTGCCCAAGCAAGTGGTTTATGCAGGACAACTAATCAGCTCCAATCTGTTGCGGGACCGCACGGTTCCAAACAGTTACCTCAACCGCGTCAGTGTATTCGTGAGTTGGACTGATGTGGTTGGCAAGGTTGCCCGGACCACGTTGATACCCAATCGACCGATACCGACTAATCAAGTCGTTGAGCCAGACGTTATCAAAGTCAATAGACCAGCTATCCTGCGTTACTCCACTAGCTCGCTTCGAATTACTGCTGAAGTTGTCCCGCTTAACTCATCCAAAGTGGGCGGACTGGTTCGTGCCAGGAACAGCCAGACTGGCATCATCGTATCAGGGATTGCACAAGCAGATGGCACCATCACTGCCGGGATTACACAATGATGTCAGCGCTACAATGCCGATTGGTTCCAGCGCTATTTTGTATCCTGATATTACTTTGGAGCGCGGTGGCAATCGCACAAGTCCGGATCAAGGATATTGTTGGATTGCAAGGTGCACGCGAAAACCAACTTCTGGGATATGGCCTTGTAGTGGGATTGAATGGGTCTGGAGACAGTTTACGCAACTCACCATTCACAGAAGCCTCGCTAAAATCAATGCTGGATCAATTGGGTATCGGGCGTAGTGCAAACGATTTCCGGACCAAGAATATTGCAGCCGTCCTTGTGACGGCGAAACTCCCTTCTTTCGCCAACAAAGGCACTCAAATTGATGTAAATATTTCTTCTATTGGAGATGCATCTTCGCTTAGGGGTGGCACGCTTATCTTCACCCCCCTGTTTGGCGGGGACGGTGAAATATATGCATCAGCACAAGGTGGCCTCATTGTCAGTGGCTTTTCAGCGGAAGGTGATGCGACAGCAGTAAGCAGCAGCAATCCAACCGCTGCCCGCATTCCAAATGGCGGAATTGTTGAGGCTCCTGCTCCAGGAAATCTGAACAATGAGGATTTTCTCATCCTTCAACTTGCAAATCCCGATTTCAACACCGCGGTTGCCATCACCGACAGAATAAACGAGTTTACATCAGAAGTTTACCACAGGGCGTTGGCAACGGAAGTCGACAATCAAAGCGTTGTTGTAGACATTCCCGAAAAGATCTCCGCGACCCGGTTTTACGCGTCGCTTGGCAAACTCACTATAGCACCCGACACACCGGCAAAAATCATCGTTGATGAACGTACCGGCACAGTCATAATCGGGTCGCATGTCAAGGTGTCGACTGTAGCTATTACCCATGGTGGATTGACTGTCAGTATTACTGAAATCCCTCAGGCGTCCCAGCCATTGCCATTTTCAGACGGTGTCACGGTAATTGAGTCAAACACTCAAATTATCATTGGCGAGGATGGCGGTTCCGTTGGCATTGTCGAGGGGCCTGATCTTCAACAACTGGTAAATGGTCTTAACATGATGGGCGCCAAGCCAACCGGCATAATTGCAATACTCCAAGGCATAAAGTCTGCAGGCGCGCTTCAGGCTGAATTGGTGGTGCAATAGCTGATATGCACAAGCCATCCAAAATTATTTTAACGGTCAAATCCGGAATTCTCTTCGGGCTTCTGGTGTTGATGTCTGTTCCTTCTGCCCAAGCGCAGTCTCATCCAGAAAAAAAACCAAAACGCATCGATATCCTGAAAGTGGAACCGGAATCTTTCACTACAGGTTCCATCACTCCCGCAGAAGAAACAATCACCGGCTCCATCATCCGGGAAAACGAACTTCTCAGCTATTGCTACAACGTATCTGATGCAGCAGCAGAAGTTCGCAGCTCCATGCTTAAGGAAAAGCTGGAAGCAATTGAAGAACAAGTTGATCAAAAGCTTGATCGGCTGGCATCCGAGATCGAAATGCTGAAACGCTGGTCCTTGAAACGGGACCAGTTCCTCAAATCGGCAAATGATTCCCTGGTTGAGATTTTTCAATCGATGCGGCCGGATGCGGCGGCTTTGCAATTGACGGAGGTTGGCCCAGGGCTGGCCGCTGCAATAATCGCAAAGCTCGAGCCGAAAACTGCCAGCGCAATTCTAACTGAAATGAAGCCAACGGATGCTGCAACGATTGCAACCGTTCTAACCAAAGTACTTGAGACTGATGCGAACTGAGAAAACCAAGAGATCAAGCTGGCACCTGATCGCGCCCTTCCTCGCGTTAGCGCTCTATGGGTGCAATTGGTCGATGCACGACCTTGGCACTCCGCCGAAACTTTCGCCTATTGATACGCAAGTGCCAATCCAGGATATAATCGTGCCGGAAGGCGCGGCGGTCGTTTACGGCCCAGACCGTATCTCGATGGACGATAACAGTATCTGGAACAAGCAAGACGGCATTTACTTTCGCGATACGCGCGCATTTGAGGTTGGTGACATCCTCACCGTCAACATAGAAATGAATGACAGCGCGCGACTGGATAACACATCTGGAAAAGAATCTTCACTTAGCGGCGGACTGTCGGGCACGGGAACTGCCGATTTCCATCTATTCTCAATTCCCACTTTGACTGCCGATGGGTCAATTACTGCAGACCTGGACGTCGAACGTGGTGGCAGTGTCAATCGGACCGAGAACATTCAATTGCAGGTGGCGGCTGCCGTCATTGCAGCATCAGAAAACGGAAATCTTCATATTGTTGGAAGCCAGGAAGTTCGTGTGAACCACGAACTGCGAATCCTGACCGTACGTGGCGTTGTGCGATCAAAGGACATCCTGCCGGACAACACCATTCCTTACGAAAAAATTGCCGAAGCGAGAATTTCCTATGGCGGGCATAACACCCGAAATGGTCCGCGCAGGCGCCGCTGGTGGCAGTTATCACGATACCCAGATCCTCTGGGTTATGCTTCAGAGTAATGTCTCATGGCAGATGAAGAAGAAAAATCAGCGGATCAAAAGAAACCTGATTCTGTATTCGGTTTTTTGATTGCGCTTGTGGTTGTTTCAGTGGTGGCTGTTGGGGCTGGATGGTTTGTTGTCGAACAGCTTGCTGCAACACAAATATCTGATGACATGAAAGAGACGCATTCAGTAAAAGATGGCTCGCAAGGTGAAGAGACTGAGCATGAAGAGGAAGAAGGCAAACATGTCGGCACGTCTGTGATTGTTCTGGATCCCCTGATTGTAGATTTACAGAACAGTCAAAGATCGTGGATTCGCCTGGAACTTGCCATCGTTGCATATGCAGAAGCAGAGCTTGACGATGAAGAAAACAAACTGCGGCTCGCCAACGACATCGCCGCTTTTGTCCGTACGCTTTCAATTCAACAAATTTCAGGACCCAGTGGCAATTTGCACCTGCGGGAGGATCTTCTCGATCGGGCCAGGCTGTCCACCGATGGGTTCGTTGAAGAGGTTTTGATCACATCGATGGTTGTAGAATGAGAATTCTTCTAATATTTGCGGCGGTCCTTTTAACAATAGACACAGCCGCAGCGCAGACTATTCCGTTGATTGACGCATTGCCAAAAGATGACGGCACGTTCTCCGGGCGGATAGTTCAGGGGATTGTGCTGCTGACTGTATTATCGATCGCGCCCGGACTGTTGATCACCACTACCTGTTTTACCCGATTTATAATCGCATTTTCATTTTTGCGAAGCGGGTTGGGACTGCAGTCGACACCTTCCAACCTAATCGTGATATCTCTCGCAATCTTCATGACATACTTCGTGATGTCGCCGGTTTTCGAAAAAGCTTGGGAAGATGGCATCCAGCCTTTGTTGGAGAACAAAATCACAAATGAAGTTGCCTTTGAAAAAGTGACCGAGCCGCTGAAGGGTTTCATGCTGCAACATGTCCGGGAGAAGGATATCGAACTGTTTGAGCAATTCTCCGAAGGTGAAAATCCGTCTCAATCCACCGATGGTGAAGCAGATATCCGCACGATCATGCCGGCATTTCTGCTTTCGGAACTACGCCGGGGATTTGAGATCGGGTTTCTTATATTGTTGCCATTTCTTGTGATTGATCTGGTTGTTTCAACCGTCACCATGTCAATGGGGATGATGATGCTGCCGCCAACTGTCGTCTCACTGCCTTTCAAAATTTTGTTCTTTGTCCTGATTGATGGATGGAATCTGATTGTTGGCGAGCTACTGAAATCTGTTCTCTAGCGGCTGACTTGCCCCAAACAATTAAGAGAATGTTCACAATTAACCGCTAGACATTCCCTACTAAAGACACAGCTAAGAGAATTCTGCGAACAAAGCAGATCTGCTGGCATGATGCCAAGATGTCTTACCGGTCGGCCCGGAATGTCCATGTTTGTTTAATGGTCTAGAGGGACGAACCATGAATAGTATCAATACTAACGCTTCAGCCATGACTGCACTTCAGTCACTGAATCAAACCAACAAAATGATGAACCAGACGCAGAACGCGATCTCCACTGGCTTCAGCGTGAGTTCTGCAAAGGACAATGCTGCATACTGGTCAATTGCAACCACTATGCGTTCAGACAACAAAGCCCTTGGGACAGTTCAAGATGCTTTGGGTCTGGGCACAGCAACACTGGATGTGGCTTCCACCGGTATCACCTCAGCAATTGAGGTAACTGACGAAATCAAAAAGAAATTGGTTGCTGCACGCGAACCAGGCGTAGACCGGGTGAAAATCCAGTCTGAAGTCACCGAACTTCAAGCCCAGTTGCAGTCAATTGCTGATTCTTCTTCATTCTCAGAAGAAAACTGGCTTTCAGTAGATTCCAGCGCAGCTGGCTACAATGCAACCAAGTCAATCGTTTCTTCGTTCAATCGTACAAGCGCTGGTGTTTCGGTAAGCACAATTGATATCGATATTTCCAGCACAGAACTGTATGATGCGAATGACCAGTCCGGTATTGTTGACCAGGACCGGACCGTTGGCGGTTCAACTTTCAAGGTCTCAACCCTTGATATTTCGGCTCTAACCGATGCAGCGGCTGATTTGACTACCCTGGAAGAGTACATTTCTGGTGTGGACACGGCAATTGAGGAAATGACAACAGCTGCCACAAACATCGGCGCGGTTCAGTCCCGGGTTGATATTCAGGCAGACTTTGTATCCAATCTGATGGATGCAGTTGATCGTGGCATAGGCCAGTTGGTTGATGCTGACATGAACAAAGAGTCAACCAAACTACAGGCGCTTCAAGTCCAGCAGCAGTTGGGCATTCAGGCTCTGTCGATTGCAAACGGCAACAGCCAGAACATCCTGGCACTCTTCAGATAATATCTGATAACCAGTTATCTCTTCGGGGATATTTGAAAGTCGCTGCCACATTCGTGGTGGCGGCTTTTTTCTTTTCAAACGCTAATGGGCAACTTTCAGACAAGGTTGTTTGAGCACTGTCCCGGTATTCACGAATTCTGGGATACTTATGAACTTCAAAGACCAGCTTGAACTATTTTTCAACAATCTGATGGCGCTTGACGGTCGCAAAAAGATCGGTCTGGTGATGGGGTTGCTTGTAGCACTTGTTGCCGCAACCTTTATTGGTTCAGTTTTCAATAAGCCCGTTACCGCTCCGCTCTATTCAAACCTGTCCCGTGAGGACCTCAACAGCATGAGCCGGGTGCTTTCCGAGAATGGCATCGACTTTGTCGTTCAATCCGAAGACGGATCGGTCGAGGTAGCGCCTGCTTTGACCGGCCGGGCAAGAATGTTACTTGCGGAGCACGGCCTACCATCGAGCCACGAAAGCGGTTACGAGCTCTTCGACCGTGTTAATACGCTCGGGCTGACCTCATTCATGCAGGATGTGACCAACAAACGGGCGATAGAGGGCGAGTTGGTTCGAACCATCCAGATGATTAGCGGGGTCAATTCCGCCAGGGTTCATTTGGTTATGGCCGAAAAAAATGTATTCAAGCGAAATCGCGGGGCCAAACCCTCTGCATCGGTTGTTCTCAAGACCTATGGCTCATTGCCGAGCCGCTCAATCAACGCCATCCGGCACATGGTGGCTGCGGCTGTTCCCAGACTTGAGAGTGATAATGTCACCATTGTTGGCGCGGATGGCAGCCTGATGACAACTAAGGATGATGCAATTGGCGGCTCAACCCGGTTGGTGGAGTTGGAGAAAGAGTTTGAGCATTATGCGGAAACCAAAATCACCTCTGCCCTTGGTGCATATCTTGGTGGAGAAAATCTTCGTGTATCGGTCACCGCAAAATTAAACAGCGACAAACGGCGGACTGATGAAACCGTATTTGACCCCAATTCACGGGTCGAACGCTCGGTTCAGGTTGTGCGTGAGCAAGGCACCACAGAAAACAAGGAAACTGCACAACCCACGACAGTTGACCAAAATCTTCCTGATGAGGATGGGTTGTCTGGAACCGGGCAGTCATCCCTTGAAAATTCAGAACGACGCGAAGAGCTCACCAACTACGAGATCAATGAAAAGAAGACCTCGGTGGTCAGTGACGGTTATCAAATTGAAAGCCTGTCGGTTGCACTGGTCGTAAACAAGGCGAGGCTTCTTGAACTTGTCGGAGAAAACCCGGCGGATGGTGCAATTGATGCAAAGCTTCTCAAACTTACCGAATTGGTGAAATCAGCCATTTCTGCTTCTGATGAGCGTGGAGACAAAGTGACCGTGAGCATGGTTGAATTCATGCCGACCCCTCCCGACGAAGTACAGGATAGCCAAAATGGCGTAACCGAGTTTCTCGCAGTCCACTTTGGCGCAATACTCAATGTTCTTGGCTTGATAGTTGCTGCTCTAATCTTCGCACTGTTGGGGATGCGACCACTACTCGCATTTCTTCAAAGAGCGCCATCGCCTGGATCGCAGTTGGTGCCGCTACAAGACCAGGCCGTTGGTGCTATTGGGAACGGGGCAACGTCGGGATCTGCACAGGCGGTATTACAGAACGGAACGCAAGCAGGTTCCGGGGCGAATAGCTTCGATGCAGCAGAAACGGAACTGACTGAATTGGCCGCGCGCGAAACCCAGGTGCGCGAACAGCTTAAAACCATGATTTCACAAAACGAAGATCGGGCCGTCTCGGCCATCAAGCATTGGTTACAGGAAGATCATGCACCTGCGTCATGAATCCATCAGCATCTGCCTCACTTTTTGAGGAACCACGCTCGAAGAATGGATCAGATATTTCTTATGAATGTGGAGTTGTGTAATGCAAGAAGATGAAATGGCTCACGGCGAGATCATTATTGTTCGTCGATCGAGCGGTGGACATGAGGACGAACACCATGGTGGTGTCTGGAAAATCGCGTTCGCCGACTTCATGACGGCCATGATGGCATTTTTTCTGGTGATGTGGCTCATCAATGCGTCAAACGAAGAGACCAAGAAAGCAGTTGCCAGCTACTTCAATCCGATCAAATTGATGGATACCACAACAAATCCAAAAGGCGTCCGTAATCCAAAATATGGCACGCCAATCGAGGATGACGTGGAACCAGAAGAAAACACGACTGTTACAACGACTGCAAAGTCTGCAATTGCAAACAAGTTGGAAGGTAAAACTTTTGACGAACAGGCTCTCTTTGTTGATCCCTTTGCGATCCTTTCTGAAATCGCTGGCGGAACATCCGAATCTGAAATTAAAGACGAGGCGGCTCCCGGGAGCAGCAACAGTTCCGGGTTGAGTGGCGGTGTGGCGTTTGAGGACCCATTTGATCCGTCTTCATGGAGTATGAAATACGGACAACCGGAGGATCCCAGTGACAGTGCCGTGATCGAAGACACTACCAGCGAAACCACTTCGAACAAGTCCAGCGGCAGCTTGCAGGTCGAAGATGAAGAATTTGAGTATCCGGCAACCAGCGATTTGGCCACTGAGGACACAGAGGCCGAAAAACCTGCTCCCGTACCTGAGGTTCCTGTAGTTGAGAACGTCGCGGAGTTGCCACCGGAAAAACCTGAACTCCAACCGGACCCCATGGATGGAGAAACAGAAAAGCTAACCGAAGCAATTCGCGACGAAATCGCAAAGTCCATTGAGCTTGAGAATATGGTGGCACTCAAACTGGAGGTCACCAGCACCGGTGAAGGAACGCTGATTACTCTTGCGGACCAAAGCCAGACAGGCATGTTCGCTGTCGGCTCCGCCAGACCGACACCGGAACTTGTGAATGTCACAGCAAAAATTGGTGAGATAGTCTCACAAGCCGAAGGATTGGTAACCATTAGTGGCCACACAGATGGCAGACCATACCAATCAGGAGATTATGACAATTGGCGCCTTTCTACAGCGCGGGCTCACATGGCCTATTACATGCTGATGCGTGGCGGCATGTCAGAGAAACGCGTGGAAAAGATCGAAGGCCACGCGGATGTTCGACTAAAAATGCCGAAGGACCCATTTGACCCGGTCAATCGCAGGATTGAGATTTTGTTGAGGCTCCCGTGATTTGGAAACCAGTCAAACCACTCACATGTGTATCCATTCTGCTTTTAATGCTCGCTCATCCAGTCCCGGCCAGCGCGTCCAGTACCCCTGCCCCTGTGGAAGTTGAGAAAGACGATCACGATAGCGGGGGGGAAGAAGAAACCGGGGCTAGCGAGCCGGAAATCGTTCGAGCCACTTCAAGTTTTGCACCTCTGCCTGAAGGCAAGTACCAACCGTGGCGATTGGTTCGGGCGTTGCAACTGGTACAGGATGGTATTGCTACTGGTAAACCCGGCGGACTTGGGCTCTACAGAATATTACTATCAAAAACCTCCGACTGGTTGCTGGTGCAAAACAAGGCGGTCTGGCAGCATGAACGTAATCTCGACGCGGCAGCGATTTACCTGCTGATTGGCGGCAATCCTGAAGTCGGTGAAACTGCTTATGCAAGAAGTAAACTCTCCTATCCGCAGAAGCTGCCGCTGGAAGCAGCAATAGCGTATGCCAAGCGGGAATTTACCAAAGCGCGTGAACTAATGGCAGCAATTGATCACAAGGTGTTGCCACCATCAGCCTCAGCTCAGTTCGCTCTGGCAAAATCGATGATCGTCTCCTCATCCAATCTGGAGATGGCCAACCAATATCTCAATGAAGCGCGAAGGCTGGCGCCTGGAACCCTCATCGAAGAGGCTTCACTACGCCGGGCTTTAAGAATTTCAGGGGAAACCAAAAGTTTGGATGATTTTCAGGCCCTGTCCAACACCTATTTCAGCCGCTTTCGCAATTCGCATTACTTCAGTGACTATCTCAAAAATTACGTATTCGCGCTGGTTCGCATGCCGGATGAAGATGAAATGTTGTCAGAGTTCCAAAGCCTGATCGATGAATTTGATGAAGAACAGCAAATCGCCATTACAACCTATGCTGCGCGCAAAGCCGTGATATCTGGTCAAACCCAACTCGCCCAATGGGCAAGCAATTGGGCTATTGGAAATTTGAACGACCAAAGCAAGCTTCACACACGGATGCGACTTTATGCAGTAGCCTCGGGAATCATCGATACAGGGTCAATCGAAGCTTCAATGGAAATGTTTGGGACAATTGAAAAGTCTGAACTCGATGAGAGGCATCAAAAATTATTTGATGCTGTGGCATCGTTGTCGGACCGGATAGTAAGTCAGCCTATGGGAATTGAACATTTGAAACAGGTTCTGAGGAAAGAGCAACAGACTTTCCCCGAAGATGAACCGATTATGCCAGAATCGATAAATGATTTAACAGAATTCCTGAACTCAAATGAAACGGTCCGTCGTTCGCAGAAATTGTTTTTAGACATGGGGACTCTGGTACCGGAGAAAACGCAATGAAACCGATAACAGGGCTTCCAACATCACGTGCGACGGTTTCTGCCGTAGATGCCGCTCCTTTTCAACTTTCAAAAGTTGGTGCTGAGCAGTCTGGTAACTCATTCTCCAAATTTTTGACCACGCAGCTTCAAACCGATGTTGAAGTTCATCCATCAGGCGAGCTGAAACTGCCAACGCCCCCAAACCATCCAGATATCCTTATCGAAGATGCAGAAATCAACGATGAATTTCGGGAGGTTGATGTATTTTCAGGTGATTCCGCTCGAGCCAAAACACAAGTCCTCCCACCGGTTTTGGATGTACACGCAAGGCTTTTAAACAACACTAGCGGCAGAACTGACAACTTGGACCTTACCCAGGCAGCTGCGCCAATTGTAGCGCATCCGGCCGTGACCACTGAAGCAATTGTATCCTCCAGGGAGCATACAGAAGCTAGCGCCAGTTATGCGAACAAGCCGATGGCGGCAGAAAAACCGACACCGTTACCTGCTTCTCCACCAGTGGAAATCAACGCGGGTGCACGGGGCGACAAACCACTTTCTGTAAAGGCTGACAAGACCATACACTTTACTCAATTACCTACCGGCGGGTCGACGGAAGCCAGTTCACAGAAGGAAAGCGCTAATCTTGTTGTTGAAGGCAAAAAGCATGACGCCCCTGCCCTGGTTCGAACGGGAATCTTACCCAATTTGACCAATGTCTCTGACCAGGCCAAAGAGGTAAAAATCACCCACTTGGCGACAACAAAACCGGCACAGATCCCACCACCAATTGTTGCGACCATAAATACCATGGGGTTGGTCATTGTCCAGAATGCCGGTCAAACCGAGGCCACCCAAATTACGACTTTGGTGCCACAGGCGGCTGGTGGCGAAACTGAAGTGCCGACTAAATCAATCGCAATTCAACTTATGCCAAAGACGCTGGGGGTGGTTGAGATTAAAATCACCCAGCTGAACGGTCGACTGGACATCAGGATACAAACCCAGACCGAAACGGCTGAGAGGCTGCTGCAAACGGAGCTGAAGAGTATTGTGGAAACTTTGCGAGGCGCAAGTCTCACAATTGGCGAATTGTCCATAACCAACAACCCGCAACTGGAACTACCCCAGCATCACGGAAGGCAGCACCGTGAGGGAAATTTGGGTGCAGACAGCAATTTTACACCGGCCAATGACCCCAATGATCATCAAGAAGATACGGGCCAAACCGACTGGAATGGTAAAGATTCTTATGACCAAAATCGAGATAACGAATTGCCAAATGGACAACCGCAAACACGAATATCTCGTAGCGACGGCATCTATTTTTGATCAAATTATTCAGTAATTAGAGTCGATCAAATTTGCAAAATCCTGGATGATTCATGTCGAAATTTCAGGCCGCTCAAGACAACTCCATCGATAAATAACTCGAATGTTGCATTGCAAATCATGCGTGCTGCCAAAATTCTTCTGTTGGCAAAATCAAATCCTGAATCCAATTATCCACAAATTTATTCATAAACTAAGATTATTTTCCTGTTTATGTGTATAATTCACTAAATACCAGAAATGATAGGTAATAAATCATCTATTAAAAGTCATCTATTGGTGAAGAGTCCCCGATTCGCTTAACAATTTCTTATCAGAAATGCTTACTGATTCGCAGGGGAACATGATTATATTTATCGAGAATCGCCAACTTGTCGTCGAGGGTTACAAGAATCGATTTGAAAAGGCTGGCGAAACATTAATTCGCCTCACAGCAAACGACCTCATTGACTGGATAAATACAAGCAATGCATCAGAGCTTGCATCTGTTGAGGCATTCTTGATTGGAGAGACTGAGGCCCCCAGTGAAACGATTGACGCCATTCGGCGAAAATTGAATGTGCCCATTGTGGCGCTACTTGACAATCGGTCGCTTGAACAACTGATCAACTTTTATCTCAAAGGCGTGGATGACGTTGTTGTCAAACCTGTTCACTTTCAAGAATTACTGATCCGGATCGCGGCAATCAAAAAGCGGATTGTGCAGCCAGCAAAACAGAAGACTGCCGAACCAATTGTTGTGTACTTCGACGGCCGTGATCCAGAAATTCACGGAGACCAACTTCTGCTACCCAGACGGGAGCGCAGAATCCTTGAGTACCTTGCGAGCATAAATGGCAGGCGCGCCACAAAGGCCCAAATTTTCGGCGCGATTTATGGCGTATTCGACGAAAAGATTGAAGAAAACGTAGTCGAGAGTCACATCTCCAAACTGCGCAAGAAGCTTCGTCAATATCTCGGGTACGATCCAATCGATTCCAAGCGGTATCTTGGCTACCAACTAGACCCCAAATCGGTGGCGACGGAAAAGATGGTTCCCCACGCACTGGTTGCGTAGCGGAGCAAATGCTTTCTTTGCGGGTTCGGCTACAGGCAAAGTTCCAATTACAGAACAAACTTCTATCGCACAGGCGGCAGCAAGCAACTGCAAGTTATTTAACTCGCCTATTCTGACAACAAATGAACGCAACCCATTGAATAAATAATCCAAATTATTTTACCTCGAACAGCTTCACGCAAGATTTGCAGCCCATCCTTCGACAACCAGAATCAAGCCTATTAACCGACGGGATAACGACATGAGTCTTTTTGGAATGATGCGGACAAGCGTTTCGGGCATGAATGCACAAGCAGGAAGGCTATCAACCGTCGCTGACAACATCGCAAATGCAGGAACAATCGGCTACAAGCGAAACACAATTCAATTCAGTACACAGGTACTGGATGCCAATACCGGTTCTTACAATTCAGGCAGCGTCGAGACAACCACTCGCACCGAAGTTGGACGCCAGGGCGCGCTCCGGGCAACGACCTCTGCCACTGATCTTGCGATTAGTGGAGCTGGGTTTTTTGTGGTCGAAGATCCTTCTGGTGCCAATTTTCTGACCAGGGCAGGTTCGTTCATCGTTGACGGTACCGGCAATCTGGTGAATGCGGCAGGTAACGCTCTTTTGGGATATGATTTAAGCACAACCGGTGGTGCGCCGGTTGCCAATGGATTTGGCGGGCTAACTCCTATCAATGTCGGCCTGGTCGCACTGCAGGCTGAGGCCACTGATGAAGCCATCCTGTTGCCCAACCTGCCCGCAGGCGCTCCGGTCGTTGCACCAGGTTCGCTGCCTTCAGACAATGTTGCAACGTCCGAATTTGCCGGCAAGACTTCGCTACTGTTGTATGACTCCCTGGGTAACGAGCGATTGACAGATGTATATTTTGCAAAGACAGCCGCCAACAATTGGGAAGCAACGGTATACGATAATGCTGGAGCCACCGCAGGTGGGTTCCCTTACGCCAGTGGTCCAGTAGCGCAACTAAACGTGCCATTTGATCCACTGACCGGATTGGTGGTTGGTGGCGGAAGCACTGGTGTTAACTTCAACTTGCCAACCGGCGAAACGGTGTTGCTGAACATGGACGGTATCAGTCAACTCGGATCGGGTTACGAGGTGCTTTCGGCAGAAACCAACGGCAATCCACCTGGGTCGATAGAGCGGGTAGAAGTCGGCGGTGACGGTACGCTCTTTGGAATATTCCAGAACGGCAATGCGGTTCCAATCTACCAGCTTGCCCTGGCAAAGGTCATAAGTCCCGATAATTTGAGGCAATTGCCGGGCAACAATTACTCCATAACAATCGATTCTGGTAACGTGCTAGTAGGCCTCGCCGAGTCCACTGGCTTTGGTAGCGTCGAGGCAGGCGCCCTCGAGGAATCAAATGTTGATATGGCAACTGAACTCACGATCATGATCGAATCTCAACGAACCTACAGTGCCAACTCTAAAGTGTTTCAAACCGGTTCAGAACTAATGGACGTATTGATTAATCTTCAACGATAGAGGCAACCGCATTATACGATGACCCTCACCGACGCCCTTCGGACAGCTACAAGTTCACTGTCTGCCAGTTCACAGCAGGTATCTGTTCTGTCTCGCAATATCGCTGGCGTCGGCGACCCGAATTATGTGCGTCGCGAGGCAAACCAATATTCCGGCAGTTTTGGGACAACCCGAGTAGAAACACAACGCATTGTAAATCAGTCGGTATTCAAGGCATCAACCCTGGCGAACGCTGACGCTGCAAAGGCAAATGCAGTTGCGACTGGAATTGATCGGCTGGCTCTTTTGCAAGAACTTGGAAATTTCTCCTATTCTCCCGCAAAATTACTTGGTGATCTGCAACAAGCTGCGGAGTTTGCTGCATCCAGCCCGTCAAACAGTGCAGCCCTTTCTTCTTTTGTTGAAACTGCGCGAACTGTTTCTTCAGCGCTCAACAGTGCAAGCGGTGAAATTCTTTCTCTTCGGGCAAATGCAGATAAGGAAATTTCCAACAGCGTTACAAACATAAATGCACTGCTTGAACAGTTGGACGGTGTAAACGAGCAGATCGTCCATGGCACCAAACTTGGCGATGACGTCTTTGACAACCTCGATATCCGGGATGAAATTTTGACGAAGTTGTCCGATGAAATAGGGATCAGTACTGTTTCGCGCGAAAACAACGACATCATTGTTATGACCAGCAACGGGGTCCTTTTGTTTGAAGGACGCCCGCGCACGGTAAGCTTTCAACCAACGCCGGCATATGGACCAAATACAGTTGGCAACCCTCTTATTATCGATGGGGTGACAACCAGCGGTGCCAACGCAACGCTTCCTATCAACTCCGGTAAAATTGCCGGTAATCTGGAACTTCGCGATACGGTCTTTGTTCAACAGCAAAACCAGCTTGATGAGATCGCTCGCGGGTTGATTGATATATTTGCGGAAGAAGATCAAACCGGCGGTGGCAAGCCCAAACTTGCCGGACTGTTTACCTGGAGCGGCGGCCCAACAGTTCCAGCGTCAGGAACGCTTGAACCTGGAATAGCCAACTCACTGTCAATCAATCCATTGGTTGATCCACAGGCAGGAGGAAATACCACGCTAATTCGTGATGGCGTTATTAATGGAGATGTGGACTATCTTTACAACACCAATGGTGGGGCCGGATTTTCTGATCGACTTTTTGCTCTTGCATCCGTCTTTGATACGGGACTGACCTTTGATCCTGCGAGCAATCTACCCACAAATCAGAGCCTTACAGACTTTGCAGCTTCGTCACTCAATTGGCTCAATGCAAGCCGCCAATCGGCTACAAACAACGAACAATTTCAAACCGGACTTGCCGCCCAGTTCAAGGAATCGCTCCAAAACGAAACCGGGCCAAATCTGGACTTTGAAATGTCACGTTTGCTCGAAGTTGAACGAGCCTATCAGGCAACCGCGAAGCTGCTAACTACCGTCGATGAAATGCTGCAAACGCTACTAGACAGTGTGAGGTGATCATGAAGCTTAACAACATAAGCACCTATGCTCTCAACTCCAGCCTGAGAAATATTACTCTGGCAAAGCAGCATGACCTTGCCGAAGCTCAAACTGAAGTGGCCACCGGCAAAAAAGCTGATCTTGGCCTGAGCCTCGGTGCATTTTCGTCCTCCGTGGTTTCGATTGAGAATCAAATCAAATTCATCAACCAAATCACGGTGACCAATTCATTTGCCGAGAACCGCATGTCAGCGATGCAATCCAGCATTACTTCAATGGTTCAAAGCGCCAATAATCTCATGGGACAAGTCACCGCTGAATTGCAAGGGTCGCTCAATCCCGAGTTGCTGGAAACAATTGGTAAATCCACGCTTGGTGATTTGACCGCCGCAATTAACACGACATTCAGGGGAGAGCACATTTTTTCTGGCGTCAATACGGATTCTTCCGCACTTGTAGATTACGAGGGCGCATCTGGTACAGCTGCAAAAGCGGCAGTTCAGAATGCCTTTTTGACCAATTTTGGATTTACGCCAGATGATCCAGCCGCACAAACGGTTACACCGGCTGCAATGAAATCCTTCATCGACGGGCCATACGCTGATTTGTTTAATGATGCGAACTGGCAATCACTCTGGTCGGGCAGTTCTGATCGGGGAATACGTTCCAAAATTTCTACCAATGAACTCGTTGAAAACCCAACAACAGCTCATGCACAGGCATTTCGCGACACCGTTGCTGCTTCGGTACTGATGGCTGAATTTTCCGATCGAAATCTTAATCCTTCAGCTATCGACGAGATTGCCAATACAGCGCTTGAGGAGATGGGAGCAGGTGTAGCGCTACTTGGAGCAGAACAGTCAAAAATCGGAGTTATTGAGCAACGTGTCAGCGTCGCCAACGAACGCATGGAGTTTCAACAAAACATACTTTCAACTCAACTGGCGGAACTTACGGAAGTCGACCCATATGAAGCAGCGCTGAGACTCAATCAAATCGTAATATCGCTCGAAGCCTCCTACACGGCGACAGCAAGGATACAGTCCTTGTCTCTGTTGAATTTTATCTAACAAACGAATGACTGAACCAGAGTGAATTTTACCCCGCATTAATAAGGAATAACATGTTCAACTTGGCATACTCAGAATCGATGGAAGACGAACAACAATCTGCACGCGATAGTGAAAGAGAAGTCATCCAGCGCTCAACCGAGATGATGCAGGAAAGTGATGAAAACCCGCATGATGCACAGTCTCGCGTAAGGGCAATCCACTTTACTTCACAAATCTGGAGTTACTTTCTCAATGATCTTGTATCCGTTGAAAATCAAACCGCTGACGAATTGAAAGCATCTTTGATGTCGCTGGGAATATTCATACTCAAACACCTGGAGAGCATGCGGAAAGATCCTTCGTTGAACTTTGAGCCAGTAACCGAAATTTCAAAAACCATCCAGCAAGGATTGAAATAGTGGGCATCATGCGACTGTATCTTCGTGCAAACGAAAAAATATTCATAAACGGCGCGGTTCTTCGGGTCGACCGTAAGGTATCCATTGAACTGTTGAATGACGCAACGTTTCTGCTTGAAAACCATGTCCTGCAGAAGGAAGATGCCAATACACCCATGAAGCAACTGTATTTTGTCGTGCAGATGCTCCTGATGGAACCCGGCTCGCCAAAAGAGCCAATGATGTTGTTTAAGCAGATGGTGACGAACCTTCTCGAGACGCTTCAAAACCAGGAATTACTCGCAGGTGTCAAGCAAGCGGACGTAGAAGTTTCAACAGACAAAACATTTGCAGCACTCAAAACGATCAGAAACCTTTTTCCAGTTGAGGAGGGTGTTCTTGTCAACTTGCCAAAAGCACCTGCCGATCTGATTGCCACGCAGGAACTTAATGGTGAAGCAAAAACCATGGCCAAGGAGCGCTAAATCGATGGAAAATGTAAATCCGGTTGAATCCAACCCCCTTACCTCAAACAACTTACAAAACTCTGCGTCCGCAAGTTCGGCGAGTTCAGTAGATTACGACGCATTCCTGACCCTGCTCGTAGCAGAACTTAAAAACCAGGATCCCACTGCGCCTACGGACTCTGCGGAGTTCATGTCGCAGCTCGCATCTTTTTCAAGCGTTGAGCAGCAAATACAGACAAACGAAAAACTCAATGCATTAATCCAGTCAAACCAGCTGGGTCAGGCCAGCGGCCTGATTAACAAGACTGTATCAACAGCGGATGGTTTGACCAGCGGTGTGGTTACATCAGTTGCACTCACTTCACTTGGTATTATCGCAGAGCTTCAAGACGGTAGTCAGGTTGCAATTGGCGATGGCATCATCATCACCGACCCGGCAGAGAACGAGACTACTCTATAAAACCTGGGGGATCGATTAAGTGAACGAAGCCGAAGCTCTGGAAATTGTCCAAATCGCCTTTCAGACCCTGCTCAAGGTGTCGGCCCCCATCGTGATAACTGCGATGCTGGTCGGAACGCTGATTGCGCTGCTCCAGGCATTGACCCAAATTCAGGAAATCACGCTTACGTTTATTCCCAAGATTGTTGCTGTTCTTTTGGTTGCCTCGTTTGCGGCACCCTTTATGGGTGCCCAAATCAATCTTCTAGCGGTCTTGGCCTACTCCAGAATTTCGACCGGCTTTTAGCTTGTTATTTTGCCACTATAGCTGGCGAACAATCCAACTTCGAGCAAGCCTCACGCCCTAGCCTAACTTCGAATCGGAAGCACATCTTATGGTCGGGTCGACAGAAAACATCGCGTCAATCCCAGATAAAAACAACAGTCGGGATGTAATCTTTGCGATTGGCATTCTGGTAATATTGGCGGTTCTATTTCTGCCCATCCCACCATTCCTGATAGATATCGGGTTGGCGTTCTCGATCGCGTTTTCAGTTCTCATATTGATGGTCGCATTGTGGATCCAAAAGCCACTGGATTTCTCCGCATTTCCAACCGTGCTCTTGATTGCGACAATGTTGAGGCTATCCCTCAACATCTCCACCACCCGCCTGATACTATCAAATGGGCATCAGGGGGAGACCGCTGCGGGCGATATCATCAGCGGTTTTTCCGGATTTGTAATGGGGGGTGATTTCGTCATTGGTGTTATCGTCTTTATCATCCTGGTCGTTGTTAACTTTCTGGTGATTACAAAGGGTGCAACGCGTATCGCGGAAGTTGGCGCGCGATTTACCCTCGACGCAATACCAGGAAAGCAAATGGCCATTGATGCGGATTTGTCCGCCGGTCTCCTGGATGAAAAAGAAGCACAATCACGACGCCGCGAGCTTGAAGAAGAAAGTTCGTTTTTTGGCTCCATGGACGGAGCGTCCAAATTTGTTCGTGGTGATGCGATCGCGGGTTTGCTCATTACCAGCATCAATATCTTTGGCGGCATAATAATTGGCGTATGGCGGCACGGTATGGAGCTTGGCGAAGCCGCAGATGTATTTACAAAACTGTCTGTTGGCGACGGGTTGGTATCACAAATACCTGCGCTGGTTGTATCGCTGGCAGCAGGACTACTCGTTTCCAAAGGAGGAACCCGCGGTTCTGCGGAGCGTGCTGTTTTGGACCAGCTTGCGAATTATCCAAAAGCGCTGGTCATGGCCTCAGGACTTTTGATGGTTCTGGCTCTGACACCCGGCCTGCCTTTTACACCATTCACCCTGCTCGCACTTGTAATGGCCTCAACCGCCTATCTGGTTTCAAAACGGCGAACTGACAATGACACAAAGACACAAGAAGAAACTGCGGAAGAAGGTGAACGACGCGCAGCAGAGCAGCAGGATTCTGTCCAAAATTCCCTGATCGTCCCGGAAATTGAACTGGTTCTTGGAAAACAATTGCGGGCAAAACTCCTTGTTGGAGAAAGTGAAATGGGGTTCCGTGTAAGCCGGATGCGGAAGAAATTTGCCAAGACCTACGGCTTCGTAATCCCTGAGGTCAAGGTTTCTGAAGACTTATTCATCGAACCGCGTGCCTACCAAATCAAGATTTTCGGAACCACGGTCACATCTGAAACCATTTCTCTGACTGATGTGATCGTCATTGCAAATAATGAACCTCCTCCACCCTTCCCTCTTGAAGAAATATTTGAGCCAGCATTTGGCACCAAAGCCTGGAAGATACCGGATATTTATACGCACGAACTTACGCAGCAAGGTTATCAACCGGTAGATCCAATGTCACAGATACTCACCCAATTGAGTGAGGTCTTGCGCAATAACCTGTCTCAATTGTTCTCCTATAAGGACATGCGACGGCTTATTGGAGGACTTGATAAAGAATACACCAAACTTGTTGAGGAGATATGCCCCACCCATCTCTCATTTTCAGGTCTTCAAGCTGTATTCAAGTTGCTGCTGTCTGAACGAGTTTCTGTACGCAATGTGCACCAGCTGCTTGAAGCGATTGCAGAAGTTGCGCCCTATTCAAAACGCGGCGAACAAATTGTTGCCCATGTTCGCACCCGAATTTCCCAGCAAATATGCGGCGATCTGATACAGGACGGAAAACTCAAGCTGCTGCGTCTGGGGGACAAATGGGATCAAGTATTTACCGAATCGCTAAAGCGCGATCAGCGTGGAGAAATTACGGACTTCCAAATGGCAACCAACGAATTGGAGGATTTTGGCAGTAAAGCGCGTGAGACTATTCAAAAACTGATTGATGAAAATCAGGTGTTTGCAATCACGACCTCACCTGAAGGTCGAACCTATGTCCGTATGATAATTGAACGAATTTTCCCAACGCTGGCAGTGCTATCAAGCCTGGAAATCGCAAGGGGTATGGAGGTACAGGTTCTCGGATCGATCCCGGAATGATTGTGAACAGTGCCAGCCTGATTGAGTTCTTCATTGTTTTCGTTCGCACTGCCGCCTGCATGATGTTGCTACCCGGATTCTCATCGGTGCAAATTGCCATGCGAATTAGATTGTTTATCGCTGTAGCAGTTAGCTTTTCGATTTATCTACTGGTTGAAGACGCTTTCAAAATCGAGGCCAATATCGGTACAGTCCAACTGTCCAAATTAATCTTCGCCGAAATTCTTGTCGCCTCGGTTTTAGCGCTCCCAATTCGCTTTTTCTTCCTGGCACTGTCCTTCCTCGGCGAAGTTTCCATGCAGTTGATTGGACTTAATCCAATCCCAGGCACACCCATTGGTGATGACCAGGCATCAACTGTGTTATCCGCTTTGTTCAACATCACCGCAATCGTTCTGTTCTTCTCAAGCGGCCTTCACCTGACCTTTATTTTGGGCCTTGCGCAGTCTTTTTATGTGCTTCAACCCGGTGAGTTGCTGTCGCTTGGAGCGATGGTTGAAAACATCACTGACAATTTGAGTAAATTTTTCAACATCGCTATCCGCCTTGGTGCACCAGTAGTTATCTACGCGGTTATCATGAATTTGATTGCAGGGCTGGTAAACAAACTCACGCCCCAAATACCAGTCTATTTCGTGTCAACTCCCTTCCTCATTTGTGGTGGAATGGTCCTTTTCGCATGGGTCGGCGATGACATCCTGTTGTTGTTTAATCTCGAACTTGACCGACTGGTCAATGACATCTTGTGAATCCAATCGAGCGGCCAAATAAGGTTCGGGCAAGTCATCAAAAATAGACTTCAAAGCCACACAACCAACCAGCAGAACCATTATGACCCAATTGGAAGCCCTGACAGCGCCGAGCATCAATCTTTCGATGGGTGACGGCATTGCTGCAAAACTCAAAATTGCGCCGCCTCCCAATGAGCAGCTGCAGTTCTCGACTGTTCTTCAGTCAAGCATGACAGCGAGTGAAATTGCATCTTCAGATGCTGCGGCTTCGCCAGATGCAATCCGTGCTGAAGAGGTTGCAAAATCATTTGAGGCGATGCTGATTTCACAATTTGTTGGCGAGATATTTACCGAGCAGAAGGGTGGATTTTTTGGTGAAGGGTTTCAAGGTGATTTTTACAGTTCCTTGTTTTCAGATGCGATAGCCAAACAGCTCTCGGAACGCGGCGGTTTTGGTTTTGCGAAACTGGTTTAGCCAAAATGGAAGTTTTAATTATCAATCCAAGTCAAACTAACTGATTGAACTCGCCCAATGCCAACCAACCACACCCCGCAATTTAATCCCAATATCCACAGCCAGATCACGGCTGATCCGCTTCTCTCATTGCTTGGTAATTTACGCGAGGTTCTGGATAGTGAAGAGCAAGCTCTGGCATCCGGCCGCACTGATTCACTTGAAACATATGCGCGGGAAAAATTACGCATCCTTGTAAACCTCAATCGCATTACAAGCGAAGAAACATCCTCCACAATGTTGGAACATGCCAGAACGGAGCTTCAAGAAACCCGCCGAAGGCTGGACGACAACATGCGCACATTAAAATTTCGCATTGGCGCAATTGGGGAAATTGCAGATACTATTGAATCTGCTGTTAGAGAGGCAGACAGTGATGGCACCTATGAAGTCGGCACCACGCGAAATGGCCGCTCAAAATGATGAAAGCACTCTTCATTGGTGTTTGGGTTGCTTCGATACTATCCGGGTCAGTTTATTTTTTTGGTAGCATGCAAGCCAAATCCAAAAACTCTTCAGAACCAGTGGCGGCATATTTTGGCGGCCTTGATTATGTAAGTCTGGAGCCAATGACGGTTGTGGTAATTCGCGAAAATGAAGTTCGCGGATACCTCATTCTCGAGGCTGTGTTCACCATCAAACAAAGCGACATACCCAGACTTTCAGTGCCAGTGGAGTTTTTGCTTCGAGATCTGATTATCGGGTCCGTACATAACAATCCGGATATCGATATCTTTCGACTGGAGAAGTTTAACCTAAAGAAATTTCAAACTCAGATGCTGGCTGATATCAATTTGAAAATGGGTGAAAAGACCATTCATGATATTCTCATCCAGAAAATCGATTTCATCAGCAAGGATGATGTTCGCGACAAGCAATTGCGTCGGAGCTAATCACGGCCAAAGTATTCCCTTTGGTGATTGAAACTATATTGCTTTTTTCGTCAGAAAAGCGGGACCACGTCACAATTGTAAACGTGATCCCTTCTTTCCAAGCGCCTTTGAATTTTGGCTAAAACTGGAAAGTCTGAAGTTGAGAATGTTTTGGCCGGGCTGACAATATGCCCCACAGCGGCCGGTCAAGTCCTTCCTCAAACTTCAGGATTTACAAAAAACTGAAACCACCAAACGTGTTGCATGGTTGATGTTGCGAAAGACAGGTTATCGCAACTGGCATCAGATCAACTAGGATTCACTGATACCGGGGTGCTAGCTTGGGATCCGTTCTTTGATACATTCCGGATACCGGTGCAGCTAATGGCATCATGCCTAGGGTGATAATCAGTCATCCCCGCCTAGCATTTTTGTAGGCAGTTTGCCTTAATATTTCATAAATCCAAACTTCCACACAAGCGGGACAACTGCCGTAATCTTGCGAAAAGAGCTATACTGGAGAGTTTTAGGCAAGGCTTTCAACCTAAATTCACAAAATACACTTCGGAAGTGGAACATCATGGGTAGGTCACACAACGCCTGGTGGCTGCAAGTCATCGCCGCGGCTGGAATTTCGCTTACAACCTATAACGCCACCGCCATGGAACCTTGTCAGGGAGTGTTGCCACTGTTTACCGGCGCATCAAAATGCACGCGTCAACTGCAAAACATGAGGTATCTCTTTTCATCTGAGGCCCCCAAACCAGCTACGCCCCGTAAACTTGAGAAGTTTACCAGGACCAGGCCTGTAAAGCTGTCTCTGCCATCCAGCCATCATACTGTGATTGCCAAAGTTGTTTCCAAGAACATACAAATATCGGAATTTGGACCGGACAGTCCTGCGAAACTGTATGTTGCGTGTTTTGAAAACACACCCGGTGTGTTTTTTGAATTTCCCGGATACAAAATGTCTGATGAGGGAAGTTTAGCCGAAATAATTTACAGCCTTGACGGATACCCGGAACAAGCCTTGGCATTCACCCAGGTATCAAATCCCTTTATCCTGGGCTTGTGGTCGAACCGCAACACGATGTCGTTTGTGCAAAAATTAGTGGCAGCCAACACACTTTCAATCCGCGCCCTTTCAGAAGACCGTACCAATATCTACGCAAATTTTGATATTTCTGGTCTTGAAGAGGAACAGCTCAGGCTTCGTGAACTTTGTTGAGGATGCACAGTTCCATGTTTTGCCACACGTCCAGATACAGTTACTGTGGCAACTCAAAAGACATCTCAAGCAAACTCAATATCCGATCTCTTATCCGATTAAATTGACCACCCGCACTACAATCGGGTTCTGCCATCGTCAGGAGATAATCTACCAACTCAACAAGCTCTGCTTTTGATGCCGGGACCTGCTGAATCAATTCACCAAATTCGGCTGTTATTTTGCTGTCAATATTGCGAACCATTTCTATGTCGTCAGCTTGAACAGCCTCCGTCAATTTGTCTTCAAGTATCTTAAGTTCAAGCAGTTGGTGCATTAAGCGAACTTCCCCAAAAAAAGGACTTGGCGATCCGTCAAGAACCGGCCGATTCGGTACGCCCAATTCCAATATGCCGACCTGTGTGGCGACATTGTGATGAACTCAATAACCAAAAAGACATTGCAAAATTTTCGCAATATTCCCGGATTTGCATGAGTGGATATGGCATTTTTTGGACTGTTTTAGGGAAACTACCAGCAACCTGAACACACTAGTGATCGTGAAAATAACTCACCAATTTACCGGCAACGTAACTGGATAATACCAGCGTTGCGTGTTCGCTCACTAATCGTATCCAGGTTCCGGTGTTACGCGGCCTGCTCTTCGGAAGAAGGTTCCTCAACTTCTGGAATAATCACATCAACTTCTCGCGTGGACTGCTGGTTTAGCTGTTCCAGAAGTTTGGAGTTTTTGAGCCGCAACGCCTCAATCTCCTCCTTGATAGTTTCCTTCTCACGGACCTCAATTTCCTGAAACTCGTTCCTGAAATTCTCGTTTTCAGTTTTGACGCGCTCGTATTCTTCGCTGAGAAATCCGGCGGCCTTTTCTTCCACGGCCAAGATTCGCGTTTCAACCTTTGCCAGAAGACCTTCTCTTTGCTGTTCTGCTTCGGTTAAACCGTAAGCAGTAATTCCTTTGTCGGCAACAACACCAAGCAAAGTGATCAATATCAAAGTCAGCAATGCGGAGCCGGCAAAACCTGAAACCTGATGAGTGAGATTAACCACACCAAAATCATACACACCAGCAAAGAGAATTGCTGTCGCTATCATGCCAACCACAGGGCATGCTTTCTGCAGCAACTTAAATATTTTGATGCTTTTGGGAGGAGTTGTATTGATTCCCTCGGATGCAGAGGGTCCTGGAGGAGTAACCATATTTCATCTATCTCACAGCTGTTTTTCCGATGGTTTCAAACAGATAACCAATTCAAATTGTAAGCTGCGAATCCTGCGCGAAACTTGATTTTCCAAATCTGTTTCAATTGCTTTAATATGTCCAAAATGCCCTGATAAATTGGAACGCTTTCAACACCAAAAGCGACGATCTCCGCCATGAAGGGATTGGGCACCACATTTCGATCATCTTTCGCCTGGAACCGTGTGGATACGGCAAGCGAATTTAGAGTTTATTAAGCCTGTTGGCCTAAAGTCAGGGGGACGAGCAAGTTGGTTCAAACTTGTAGCATGACGCGATATCGTTGCTCGAATCTCATCGAGAATCTTTCCACTTAAAACATGATTACTCATTGCAGGCTCGCCGTGTGAAGCCAGCAATGCGTCTTGCCGCAAGGTACAACAATGCATGGATTCAGTTGGAATTCA
Organism: Hyphomicrobiales bacterium; assembly: GCA_021775415.1. GTDB lineage: Bacteria > Pseudomonadota > Alphaproteobacteria > Rhizobiales > Rhizobiaceae > JAALLB01. The sequence continues at coordinate 440,109 of JAJFHV010000010.1, forward strand.
TCAAGTTGCGCCAGAGGCAAGCCTCGAATTGGTAAAATTATTATGAGTAAACTACACGATCATTGTGCCGATGCTATGCAACAACAAGATGAACAACCTGTGCGGCACCCGGAGTTCAAGATAACACGGAAACTGGCTGATGAAGTGTTGGAATTGGTTGATACACATCACACACCGCCTTTCCCGAGAACCTATGAAGTTTGGTACACATATGCGGCCGGTTCGAATGAGTTGGTTACCAATCAAATCGATATGACTATCCGCAACGCAGGATCTCTGAACACATATGAAATTGATCAAATCCATGGTGAATACCTATCCTCAAACGGGCAAGAGGATATAAATTCAACAATCCAGAGCGAACTGGATTCCATCCTTAAACTTATTCAGGAACATCTTTCATGTAATGAGGACTTTTCAGGATCGCTGGATAGGACCATGGCGAATCTGAACGATTCGTCCAGCCCGGCACAACTGCGGAAAACCATTGAACTACTAATCACTGACAACAAGAAAATGAGAGCTGAAACAACAAAACTTACCGATAATCTGGAGCAGTCAAAATCGCAAATTCAGGAGATACGTGAGGAACTGGCCGAGGCCAGGGAAAACGAAATGCGCGACCCGGTGACCAGTTTGGGAAATCGCCGTTTGTTTGAGACAAGCCTTGCCAGGATAATAAAGGAGGCCAAATCATACGAGTCCGAAACGTGTCTGGCTTTTATCGATATTGACCACTTTAAGCGAGTAAACGACACCTTTGGTCACACAGTTGGCGATCAGGTGCTGAAATATTTTGGTTCGTTATTGATAAAGAACGTCAAGGGCCAGGATATATGCGTACGTTATGGTGGTGAAGAATTTGCAGTGATCCTGCCTGACACAAAATTTGCCAATGCTCGATTGTTAATGGAGAGCATTCGGGCTCAAATTGAAGCATCAAACTTGATGTTATCAAAGAGCAACAAACCCATAGGCAGAATTACTGCATCGTTTGGGTTGGTCAAAGTTTGCGAAGGTGACGATCCCAAAAAACTTGTTCAGCGCGCGGATACCAAACTTTACGAGGCAAAGAACTCCGGCCGTAATTGTATTGTTTGCGAGGACTAAAGTACGGCCAGGTTGATTGGGTCCAAAAATCGAACACCCAGTTCCCCGTTGCTGGCCCAAACCCGCTGAACCCGTACAGATATTTTATCACTGAGACAGGAAACACCAAATTCGAACGGTATCCAGCTAGTGTTTGGAATCACGAGCTTGGCACCCTCAATTGAGATGTCTTTAACAACACAAATACCAATCGATGTTCCACCGAGCAAAATTGACCCACGCAGCTCACATTGTTCACGATTGGATCTTCTTCGCTCTAAAGCGACGGGCTGCGGATCGCAGCACGCATCCATGAATACTTTTTCGAAATTTCTCACCGCTCTCAACCTGATAAATAGATTGGTTTTGCATTCCGGTAATACCGGTTTGATAGCGGTGCATCATGCCATCACCCCGCGTTCTCGCGTGACGGTGCTATACATGAACACTACATAACATTCGTTACGAATTCCGCTTACAAAACGCTCAAATACAATCTATTTTCAATTATTGGCGATGCTAAACGTTTGTGGAAGTTCCTCGATACCAAACACAATACTCCTGCCAAACCCGGACAAATCCAATCATTATAGGATGATCGCAGCAAATTATTCCCTGCGCCCCTAACAGTTGTTCGTGATGTTTTCGAATGTATTCCGTTGGCTGAACAAAGCTCACTCAATTAATTTCTACTTAGTATATCTGTGGAGTTCTGAAATTTTCTAATTGACTTACGTAACGTAATTGTCTCTATCCTGTATAAGAGTGGGCGGGAACATCTTGAGTGAAATTCATCAATTAAGTAGAATCCAGGAAAAAGCGCTTAGATTGTGCGCTGAGAGTTTGTCGCAAACTGAGATAAGTCAGCGAATGGAACTTAGTGAGCATACAGTTTCCATCATTTTGAAATCTGCTTCAACATCCATGGGCGTGAATAATGTAATCCAGGCGGTTACAATATATTACCGTTCAAGAAACACCGGTTGAAGGTGCAAAATCTTCACAAAGACAACATGCATTCTGATCGGATGTGGAGCGCAATGAATCATGGTCACCGGAATCTGCTTGGTCTGCTGACCGAGAATTCAAGCCTCAAACACACACATATATATATATATCAATTAGACAGCTCAGGTTTTAGCACCTTCAACAATGCTGCGAACATCTTTTGATATTGATTCCGTCATCGCGATTACCAGAGAATTTCCCTCACTTGCCTCATTAACAAGTTCTATAAGAAACTGAACTCGCTCAAGGGTTTCTTCGAAACTGCCGGGTGTCGCTGTCAGAATCTGATCAAATGAACTTTTAAGCTCTACGTCCAATTCATGTATTGTTTCATACGCGGGTTCGGCTTCTTCCAGAAGCAGATCACACATTCGATTTCTAACACACTTGTAAGCCGCGACTAGCGCGCTCATTTCTCCCCTCATGCATGCCTCCCTCAAGGCACCAATCTACCGCGTTAAATTCGCGTGACCGGCTTTTGTTGCTGAGCTAAATCATGTGCTCGCGGAACTGCATATTTGATATTTGCCCTAATGCCAAGGCCCTAGAATCCCAACTTAAGGAATTTGAGTCTTCGGTTATCAGACTATGCCATCAAATGCGATGTTTAGGGAAACCCTGTTTAGACTCCAGTGCGCAAATTTTAAAAGCCCTCAACAGAGAGAGCCAAGTTCAACACTTCAGTGTAAAGTTATTCCTTTGTACATTTGAAACAAATTATCCAATCAGCGCCGCTTACCAGCAACTCAAAACGGCATTCTTCGCAAGGTTCAGTCAAGTAAGCGCGTGTCACTGTGGACGCGGTGTCAACACGCCCGACACCAAATGCAAGCGATAGCACTATTGCCTGCAAACTCCAGCGGCTGGCCCTCGCCCCCTAGCTTCGGCCAGCCGCACTAATATCTTCCAAAGAAAATGACGTGAAAATTGGGCGTGAACACAGTTTGCAGACGGGACCTCAAGCTGCGGCAGTTGACAGCAGAATATGTCGCCGTTTTTTAGCGAGGACTGTGCGGCAAGACTGTTGATTGGTTATCGTGCGGTATAACTACCTGAGTTATTGTCCCTTTTTCCCGAAGGCAACTGACTTTGGGGGAGCTAGAGTAGGACGTGGATATGTTTCCACCGCATCTGGCGGCGCAGACAGAGCCTCAACATCTTCGGCGGGTTCATTCGCTTGAGCTGAATTCGCATCGTTCAACATGTTGATGACCTGGACCCTGGTAGCATCAATGGCTACCTTTTCTCCAACAAATTTGACACCAACGGTTTTACCAACCCGTCTTACCACTTCACAGTCAACTTTGTACTGATCCATTTCATTATGTAGTGTGAATAAGTCTGGGATCAACAACCCGTCTGTGATCTCAATATAAGCGCCGGCATCTGAGTCATTACGCAAAAGACAATCGACTGCACATGCCCCATCGAGAAATGAAACACGTACACGCTTTAGAACTCGTCTTCTGGAAACACCCCGCTTTTCCATGCACCCTTCCTGCATTTTCGAGCATTTATCTTCGTCTACCAAATCGAGCGCTAGCCCATTGCGCTTAATCGAGATTTCTCAATTCGACCATATACAGCAGTCAATTGTTGCAAATCGGGAGCGCCGAGCATCACCATGGTAGTAGTTTGCATTGATGCCCGACGCGCCAAAGGAAACGATCATCATGATCTGTTCAATCGAATTTCACAAATCACACAAGTGCAATACGATCAGTTTCGACTTATCCAATCTGGCTTGCGTCTACCTTGTGAACAGCTACGCAAACCTTACTTGCTTAGTGCCAATGCCTCCGCTGCCGCCGCTCCAATTTGACGAAATGCATCAAGCAACTCTGCAGCATTGTCGGCATCGAAATAGTGGGATGACGAACTTGCACAATATTGCAGCAATTTTTTGCCAGCCTCCGGCGCCTGGAACGCCACCGTGTAAATAGCAATCTCGTCGCGCTTTGCCTGGTCGCAGGTTCGTTTGGTATACCTGTCATATCGGGACCTGGAATTGGCACCATCCGTCATAAATACCAATATTTTGCTGGGTTGCTGCCCGTTTTTCTTCTCGTGTTCTGTTATTTCTCGAGTCTGATCAAGCTCGCGATAGGCGATCGACATTGCTCGTGATGAATTGGTCCCACCACCAGGTGCCAGTCTCTGGATATGGCGGTTTACCCCTTCAAAACCCCATTCGAGGCGAAAGGTTCTGTGAGCGTAATGTGAATAAGCAATTGCTCCAGCACGAACGAATTCCTTATCAGGGTCTGTTTGAGCAAATTGAACATTTAACTGGCCGACGGCGGTCTTAAGCGATGTCATGCGGTCTTGCCAACCCATGGAACCGGACGAATCCAATACCAGAAACATGGATATTGCACCGCCTTGTTCTACCTCCACGTTGACTGATGAGGTAACTCCGACGCCAATAAGGTTTTGATCAAAGATCCCCATGATCCATGGATTGTAGTCGTAACTCACGGTCAGTTCGATATTTCCGGTTACCGGCTCATAACCAATTTCGTATCCACTAAAACTGTGCCGTGCGCTGTGATACATGTTGGCTTCATAATATTTCGGTATTTCCGAGTTGAGGAATTCCAATACCCTTTGAGTTTCATCTGGATTTCCTTCAGAACCAGCGCTTACTATGCCTTCCGACATCAACGAGTTCGCCGCAGCGAGAACGGCTGCATCCGAAGCCTGGTGCGCTCTTGAGCGCAAATTTGAAATCTGGGAGTAATCCACCGTCGCGCCGATAACCGCAAGCAAAGGCCCCAGACATAAGGCAAACATTGTCGCCACATTGGCATCGCGGTTGACCAAAAGATTTTTGAACATTGTGCGCATGACTTCCTCTGCCCTATGCTAAAAGAAGAGGCTGCAGAGCGATTTATCTGGCGATCAAAACAGGAATGGTAAACTGATCTCCAATCCACTGGATGGGCAGTTGATCAAACCAATATTCGCTGGATAAAATTGCCGGAATTTTTGCAACCGAAGATGAAATTTACATCCCGGTATCCCGGTGTCGTGGAACGGCGTCATGCCCTGGATATTTCTCGAAAATACCCACCCACAATAAAACCGTATCAGAAACTGCCTAATTTGGAGTAAACGGGCTTTTTCGAGTAGTTCACCAAGTAAATCTGAAATTTCCCCGGTCTTTCAGCACCTTACGCCCACATCCCAGTGAGCGCTAAATATCGTTGTCTGGATTGATGATATTTTGTGGAAATTTATTCGTCCAATACGCCCAACAGTGGCCCGAGAAATCTCTCGTACTTTTTCCAGTCATTTGAACTGCCTTTGTACATTTTCTCACGAACCTGCAACGAACTTGCAGTTTGGACTGGTCTACTGTTTTCATGGAAATTCAGGCATTCGTCCTCCCATTCAAGTTCGCAATGCTCGAGCAATTTGCGGGTTTCCTCTTCCTGGTTTTCTGTGAGGGCCTGATAGTTCAAATCATATATTTTGTTTGGTAATTTTGCCCGCCAGAACGACATCAAATCCTCATACAATTTGTAAAACTCGCCGACGTCGGCGAGATCATTTGTGTAGCCATGAACATTCGCAGAGAAAGCAGTTTTGTAGATCGACCAGCATATTGCCCGCGGATCTCTGACAAGGTTGATAATCTTGGCTTCTGGAAATGAAGTTGCGATAAACCCGATCCATCGGAAATTTAGCGGCAGCTTGTCGGTTATAATTGTTTCTGGCACGTCGAATTTACCGAGTTCCGCCAGATATGCGGATCGTATTGATTGGTGAAGATTTTCATCTGTTGAACTTCCGCCACCCTGCCAGGAGTTCATGACAATTGGCCTCGCAATTTGACTTAACGTAGTCAGTTCACCAGCGCCGTACACTGTTGAATGACTGGCAATTATTTGCTCGGCTAACGTTGTTCCAGAACGTGGCATACCCAGAACGAAAATCGGCCTCAACGCTTTTTGACTGCCGGATTGGGTTAGCGCTGGTTCAAGAGGGTATGAACGAAAACAGGTTTTGATTTTCTCAAACAGCTCTTTGTCATGTGAGATTTCATAATCCGTATTGCTCCTCTGTACGCGATTAGCCTCCGCCAGATGTTCAAACGCTTCCTTTATTTGGCCGGTGTCTTCGTGGGCTTTTGCAAGTGCAAAATTGAGGAACATTCTATTATCGGAATATCCGGGTTCGTCTTTCAGCAATAACTGCATCTGATCAATATGAGGATCATCCGAAGTGTATTTTTTGAATCTGCTCAGAGCATAATGCGTGGCTCCAAAGTCGGGCCTTAGCTCGAGAGCGTTGGTGTAGCTGACCACAGCTTCTTCACTTTTTCCAAGCTCACCAAGAGCTGCCCCCAAATTGGTGTGCACCTCGGCATAGTCGGGTTCTATCCGAAGGGCCACGTTGTAGCTGGCAATGGCCTCTTCAAACTTCCCTAGGTCAACGAGTGCGATACCAAGACGGTTGTGCGCTTCGACAAGGTCAGGTTCTATTTCCAGCGCTTTGTTGAAGCTGGCGACAGCTTCCGTTTGTTTGCCTATTTCGAAGAGCGCAGCACCCATTTTGTTGTGCGCTTCCGCATAGTCCGGTTTAAAATCCAAAGCACTGGCAAAGTTGGTGATCGCCACTTCGTACTCAGCAAGATCAGCCCGGATTATTCCGAGATTGAAATACGCGCCAGCATAATCAGGCTTGAGCAGTATGGCTTTGGCAATGCTCGCTATTGCCTCATCGGTTTTACCGACTTCTTTAAGAACACCAGCCAGGTTGTTGTGGGTCTCTGCATTGTCGGGTTCGATGGCAAGCGCTTTTTCATAACTGGTCACCGCCTCCCCAGCTCTGCCGAGCTTGGTGAGAGCTACACCCAGATTGCTATGTGCTGTAGCGTTTTGCGGATCGAACTGGATAACTCTTGTGTAATTTTCTACCGCTTGATCCAGGTTCCCAAGTCCAAAGTTTGTGGCGGCTAGAATTTTGTAAATCACTACCGTTGAAGGAAATTTCTCACTCAACGCCTCTCCCTGCGCCAGCACGTGTTGGAAATTGCCCCGATCATAAAGTGCAATCAGTTCATCAACTTGCTCTTGTGGCGCCGTTGTTTTTCCAGTGTCAGGATAGTTTTCCATAACCCGCTCCCAAACAGGTCATTACCTGCAATGAATTATACAATTAGCGGTGGAAAATACACCTGACAGTGAAGGATGCAATACAAGCATCAGATTGCTGCCAAGATTATGAAAATAATTGATGGGACCTGGATTGCACGCTAAGTGGCAATTGCAAACACTCTTGCACTATAAAACTACTCACCCTCAACCGGGATTTGCAGCCAAACCATTTCTCACCTGTCTTACCAGTTGAGATTTGCCTGAGTTGTCATGCTGCAGTATGGCTACCCGCTGCTGCGGATAAATTTGTGTCCACAGAAATCGGAGCATCAATAAAACCAGGCACAATCCTGTCCCGCCCATCCTCTTTGGCTTGATAGAGATACTTGTCCGCCTGTATCAAAATATCAGTGCAGTCGTTGATCTCACCTGCCACGCCGCATACTCCAAAACTGGCAGTAATGCGAATTGGACCTTCATCGGTCATCACTTCAATGGCTCTGATAGCATCCGCAACATGTTCGCATGCGCGCACAGCATCATCGAGCTCGGTGTTGGGAAAGATCAGACCAAATTCTTCGCCGCCGAGACGACCCGAGCCGTCATAGCTGCGCAATTCCTTACCTAAGACTGCTGCAAGCGCACGCAAAACCTTGTCACCGGCGTCGTGGCCAAACGTGTCATTTACCTGTTTGAAAAAGTCAATATCAAGCAGTGCCACGGCAAATGGAGTCTGAAAACGATTGTATCTGCTGAGCTCGGCATGCAGCGATTCCATGAAAAAGCGGCGGTTTGGCAGCCCGGTGAGTTCATCTGTGCGAGCAAGCACCTGCAGTTGCTTACAAGCGCTATCAAACTCCCGGATGCTTATCATGGCGATTGGTTTGTCGCCTTCCAGTACCGGCATGTGACGAAACCGGTTTTCGTTCATCTTTTCCAGTGTCTCTAAAACATCATCGTCCAGTCGACAGGTGATAATCGACCGAGTCATGATGTCACTGACCTTTCTGGCAGCTACGTCCTCTGGAAATTCTGCAACCGCTCGGGCCAGGTCGCGCTCTGTCACCACACCGTTCAAAACTTCCTGGTCATCCACGACCAGCAAGGCGCCAATCCGGTGTTTCAGTAGCATGCTTGCCATTTCCAACAATGACTGGTCTGCGCGAATGCACTTAACATCCATCGGTTTCTTTTGCGAAAGTAGCTCATGAATGTACATTGTCGTTCCCCCAAGAATCAGCAGTGAACGGTTGCGTTCACCTCCTGCGGTTATGGTTTCGCAGCCTTGCGTCAGTCTTGCGCTGAAATTGCACTTGCAGAAGCTCCGAAATCCAAAATGGATAACGAGTTGTCCGTTCAACATGAATAAACGGTGCCTATTTGTCGGCCAGGGTAAATACGTCTACGGCAGTTTCACGGCCGCGGATCGGCAGCTTGCCGATCATCTTGAATGGTATGTCCTCCACCAATTCAGCTGTTGATCCGGACAGCAGGATCCGGGTGCCAAATTCCTTGTTCATCTGTTCCAATCGGGCGGCGACGTTGACCGCATCGCCATAGACCGTGTAGCTGAGCCGGTCATGCGCGCCAATTGCCCCTGCAACCAGTGGACCGGTATTGATACCGATCCGGCATTCAAGCTTATGGCCAGCATAATCTTGTTGCTTGATGGTCTCGATTATCGAAAGTGCCGCACGAATTGCGGATGAAGCATGATCTTCACGCTCGATTGGCACGTTGAAGACGGCGAGAATAGCGTCCCCCTGGAATTGGATAACCATTCCCTGTTCTATTTCAATCAGCTTTACGGCATCGGAAAAAAAGGCGTTCATCGTCTCAACCACAGCAGCCGGGCTAAGGTTTTCCGATATCGAGGAAAAGCCCACAATATCCAGAAACAATACTGTTGCCTCTGTATTCCTGGGTTCCGCGGTAGTGTCATCAGAAAGCAGAAGGGTCGCTACGTCCTGGGGCACATATTTACCGAAAAGATCGCGGATCTTTATACGCTCTTTCAGCCCGTCCACCATTGAATTGAAGGCGGTAGCAGCTGCTGCAAGTTCCTTTACCGAACCGACAGGCAGGGGCTTAACCCGGTCGAGCTCATTGTTTTGTACGAGTTGGGCCGCGTCAGCAAGCCGCTTCATTGGTGCTGCTGCCCGTCGACCCAGAAAAAAGGCTACCATAATGGAACTGATCAGCAGCGCACCGCCGATCGCAGCAACACTGATGAGACGATTGAACTCCGCTGCACCTGCCTGGGGATCAAAATGAACGCCAACTGCCAATTCGCCGCCCGCCTCGCGGCTCGTATCACTCATCAGGGCGAATACGCGCTCTCCCTCATCCGCCTGCAGCACAAAGGTCTCAACACCTGGAATTTCCCCGACAATCGCCAGTTCAAAACGCTCCCCCTTGTCCAGTTGTTTCAGATAAGGATCGTCTAAATCTTCAATCGACGGCCTGCTTACGCCATCCAGATTTTGTAACTGTGGATGGCCGAGGACGATGCGATTGTTAAACAAAAGAAAGCGGACCAGTTCGTAACCCCGGAACGTGGCATTTGTGGCAAGCGACTTGGAGAGCGGGCTTGGGTCGACTCGCACAGCGACAGCTCCAACATCGCCAGTTGGTGTTCGCGCCGGAATGATGAATGTGCTCGCCGGCGTTCCATCCATCACCGAAGGTCGCAGGACCCAAATCCCCTCTGAACGTGGCGAAGTCTGGGGATTTACCTCACCCCGGTTAAGCCGGATGCGCCAATTCTCGGGCCACACAACGCGCTGCATCGCCCTGGTCTGCGCATCATAGAAAAAACCGGTGCCATCAGGATACTGGAATGAAACGGCTGCAATCTGGGGCAATGTTGATACAACGCCAGTGAGCACGGACTCAAGCCTGGTCTGGTTTTCGGGATCGATCCCACCATCAGCGATTTCTTGTGACAACCAACGCGCATGAACTTCCATGGGTTCAAAAAAAGCGTGCGATTGCTGTGCGGCGTCATGGATCAAGGTTTCAAGCCTCGAACCCAGACTGCTGCGCGTCGCTTCAAAAGCGTTATTGAGAGAAAGAAGCAGAAGTGCTCCGGTCGAGACAGCAACCAGCCCGCCAAATATTAATGTCAGCACAGTGGCAATGCCGATGCTTCCCTTCCATATCTGCATAATCAATCTCCATCCACATATCTGAACACAGCTACATGACCTCCGGCAGCTTACACTCGCGCACGGCGGAATAACGGTTGGTCAGCTAACCCACCCTACCCGCATTAATTCGAGACCCACAAGTTTTCAAAAGCGGACAATGATACACTTTGTTTGCAGCCATGCGATTGTGACAGGGTAGGTTCACTATTCTGCTCGGTTTGCGATAGCTTTTGGCAGTGTCATTACAATGGCTCCTGCTGGGTTACACAGTGGATGCCACCACCGTTCTCGTAAATGCGATCCACGTCCAGAACGACAATTTGCCGATCCGGATACATGCGCCCTAGAGTCTCAGCTGCGTGGGTATCCGCCGAAGAGTCACCAAATTGAGGAGTATAGACGGCGCCGTTACCAACGTAATAGTTTGCATAGCCGGTGAAGAAATCATGATGGGTCGAACGCACATCGATGGCACTTGGAATATCAACCATGGTAAACGGACGCCCTTTCGCGTCGGTCTCTTTGGCAAGAATTGCTCTGGATTCAGCGAGTGCTAGTCCCCATTCGGTTGTGTCATTGGAAAAACCACCGGTCACCAGCAGTCCCGGGCGGACAATACGGATTGAGCCGTCAATGTGACCGTCGGTGATTTCGCGATCCCGCACTCCGGGCACCCAGATGACTTTCTCTACGCCAAGTGCTGCCTTGAGATCCATCTCAATTTCGGCTTTGGACATTCCAGGGTTTCGATTGTCATTGACCCAGCAACTGTCGGTTAGGATAAGCGTGCCTTCGCCGTCGAATTCCACACCACCACCTTCTCCAACAATGCTGGCTCGGATATGAGGTCGCTCCAACGCTTTGGCGATGGCAATCGCAACTAGGTTGTCATTTGCATGACGCTCCTTGTCACCCCAGCCGTTAAAGTTGAAATCAAGCAATGCATGCTGATCGTCCTCAGACTTGAGAAATACAGGTCCTGAATCACGCGCCCACATGTCGTCGGTTGCAATATCGAGCACATCAACTTTTGGCCCGCAAAGTCGTTGAACGAGTTCATGATCTGTCGCTGCTGCCAACATGGTCACAGGTTCGTGCTCCGCAATCGCTGCTGCAATCCGCCCCAGGGTCTCCTGAACACTTTCGAAATAGCTGGTGGATGGACCGTATATTTCCTGAGTTGAAGCCCAGCACATCCAAGTACGGGCATGCGCGGCCTCTTCTGCCGGTGCGAATAGTCCGTTCGTGGTACTCGCAGAACTATTTAAAGATTGTTCTTCCATCAACTCTCCCTCGCTGTCGTTACAAAACCCGCTCGTTTCTTCGTCGGGATATTATCTGTATCTTACAGCTACAAATTGCCTATCCCGAGCAAACTTTGGCACGAAGCGGATATCGACTAAGCTAGAGTGCTTGAGTTACGATATTTCGCAAAAATCACCCGGTTAGCAACGGGCGATCAGCCCAATAGCGAATATGTGCGATCCGAACTAGACATCCCCAATACATTCACTCTAGTGTCCAAAACCGAGTTATTTTTTGTCACAGAATGGGGGCCGGCAATGTTGAATACGACCGGCAAGGCAATAACTCTCGGTCTACTTACTTTGCTGGCTGCATGCCAATCAACCGACGGATTGAAGGTCCAGGACCAAGGTTTCCACATCATCAGTGTGGGTGTAACACTACCCAATCAAGGCACCGCTGTAGAGCTGCATAGATATACCGACGGTCTTCGTGAAATGATGACGAATACTTTTGACCACTATGCCTCGGAATATAACGCAATGCGGCCCCAAGCAAAAACTGGTTATACCCTCGCCTTGAATATTGAGAAAGTGCATTTCAAGGTGGGTTTGGGCTCAGTCGTACCCGGTGATGCAAATTATGTAATTGGCTCTGCCTCTCTGGTCAGACCTTCTGATGGTCAGAATATTCATACCGTGCCAGTGAAGTATATTGATGGGGCTTCGGCTGTGGTAGGCGGGGTGTCTGGCGCCGTGCTTTCTCTGATCGTGGCAAAGGAAACCGTTGAACAGAATCTTGCAAAAGGCGCGGCGCAGGAGGTTATGAACCAAGTCTATCCGGATATTGAACTCTCTGCTGAATCGAACCAACGATTGAAGAATGAGACAGTATTCCAACCGGTACGGAAACCGATATCGCCCCTCTCAGGTTTTACATATCTCCCAGGCACTAATACAGTTCCACAATCCACGAAATGAGATGCCCTTCAACAAACTAGGTTTATAGAAGTGCCGTTGCCGGGCACTTGCATTTGTTTGTCCGCTTTGGGTCATTAACTAAAATCAGCCTACTTGGCCGCGATGTCTGCTTTATCCTCAACATCAGACATTGGCTCCAGGCAGATTTGTGTCTGCTTTGTGCCAATATCGGACATAGGGCAGTATGCTGTGTAGTTGTGCGTTTTGTTGATCTGCTAGTACCCAGCTTGTCTGTCAACTTCATGGAGCAACGGTTGTCCTTGTGAAAGTCGCAAGTAATTTGCGGCAACATCATCCAGGCCGCCATCGATATGCCAGCCGGAAACATGAGGCGTAATTGTGAGGTTTTCACAGAACCAAAATGGATGATCTCGAGGTAGCGGTTCTTCACGGAATACATCCAGAACAGCGCCCCCCAGATGCCCGGACTTGAGTGTATGAATGAGATCATCGTCAACAATGAGATCGCCCCGTCCCGCATTGATAAGCACAGCGCCCGGTTTGAGTTTCGAGATCAGGCTTGCATCAAATAAATTGCGAGTTTGTGGAGTGGAGGGAAGAATGCTTGCAACATAGTCACATTGCGAGAGAAGTTCGGGTAATGTGTCTTCACCACATCGACAGTCTACCCCATCAATAGACTTCAGTGACCGGCTCCATCCAAGAACGCGGAAATCCAGTCCGGCAAAAATTCTGGCTGTTCGCCCCCCGATATGTCCAAGTCCAAGAACACCTACAGTTGTTTCCGAGTTTTTTCTGGGCGGAACCGGATTCCATGTTTGTCGTGCAGCATCGGTTGCATGAGACAGCAGATTGCGCTGGTCTCTCAATACATAGGCCAAACAATATTCTGCGATTTCCTGTGCGGCCGAATTCGGCTTTAATCGTGTAACCCGGACGCCTTGGGGCAGGTCCGGATCACCAACCATCGTCTCAACGCCTGCGCCCAGTTTTTGAACCAATTGCAAGTTGGGCAGTTTTCCGGCAACGCCTGGGTAGAGTTTTACCGCAGCAAGTACTTTCACATCTGGCAGCGTTTCTTTGCCAATCGAACAATGGATTGTGACCCCGGGGAGCAGCGGGACAAGAATGTCACGCAGCGCTTCCTCACTCATCCAGTCAGGGTCGCGAATATCAATCAGCAATGCCATTATAAATTATGCCTCAATATTGCTAGCTTGCAGACCATTTGTCATTTCACATCACGTGATGGTGCTGGGCAAATCAGCCTCGAAAAATCACTGAACACAGAGCCCTGTTCTACAAGTTTCCGCCCTGTTTGCCAGATTTTATCGGCGTGATTTTCACCAATCACCGGATTGCACATAACACCAAATTTTCCACGAATTTCCGCATTGCTCATCGGCGCTTCCGGACCACCTCTTGCATGTACATCACCGGATTCAAACACCCGTCCATCGCTCAGTTCAACCGAGACGTCAGACCAGCGACTTTCGGGAAAACGGCTGGAGTGACGCTCTTTCTCAACAACTGTTATCCGCCCAATCACATCTCCAACATTCGGGTCCGATAAGGCAGCGCCAGAGACATGCATTGGTCCAATATGCCCATACTGCAACATGACAGCCACAGCAAAATGCAGACTGTATTGTGCTTGAGATATGGTTTGAGGCATGCCTGGATAAAGCTGCGCTGCCTGATGAAAAGTGCGGACCTCCAGACTGGCGACGTCTTCTGCCTTGAATTTGTGCATTACCATCAATTGTTGGACTGCATCAATTGCCGCGTGTGCCCAGCGGCAAATCGGGTAAGGCTTGATATAGTTTTTTTCAATCGTCCAGTTAGCCCCGAGATCTTCCCAAATCTGTGCCACGTTTTCATCTTCAACTGTGATGGCCGGAGCACCTTGAAATCCACGTGAAGCAAGCAGCGTAGCGCTCACCCCCACGAAAGCACCCATTCCGGAACCATCATGGAGCATGGTTGGATTTTCAATTTCCCGCATCATCTGACTTCGAGGTCCGTGATACTCGGCTATCCCCATCGCTTGCCGCATGATCTCGTCATCGTGACCCAGCAACCGGCATCCCATGGCGACAACACCAAGCGCATTCCATGCCCCGGAGGTATGATAATCAGAAACCGTTGAATGAAGCGCAATTCCGGCACGCGCTGCAATCTCATAAGAAATCACTAACGCCGCCAGCGCATCCCGCCCGCTGAGTTTTGGTTGTGCGTGGGTAAATGCAAACAAGGCAGGTACCGCCGCACAACCGATATGGCCACGGGTGGGATTGTAACCGTCATGGGCATCCAGATTATCAATTTGGGTGGCTGACGCGTAGGCAGCGCCTGGAAGGCTGGCGTGACGACCGTCGAACATCAGTGGTGCACTCAGATCGGGATTGGGGGCTGCATAGAAATCCGCAGCAAAATTCCGGGCAATTCGACCGGCATCAAGAGGCGTCGCACCAGCGGCAACTCCTACCGTATCCAGCAGCAGCGTTGCAGCTGTTTCAAGTGCAGAATCCGGAATATCCGAAGACGCACCGAAGATCAGTTTCACCAATTTGTCGAAAGTCCTGGTATGCGTCTTCATGTCAACTCAATTCCTGACGAAACAATCGGCCGCAATGTATTTCACACGGATTGATTTTGAGGATGTTCAATGTTTCAAACATCATCGCCTGATTGGAACAGATGACCGGTTTTCCGAGAGTGGATTCAAGTTTTTCAATAACTTCAACCGAGCGCATATCAGTGCAGGAAAGTACAACAGCTTCCGCTTTCGCATCATCAGCCTTCAAGCCTAACTCGTACACTTCATCCGATGTTAAGCCGCCCTGGGCATGATTTCCTAATTCGACATCGATGTCATACCGCGAAACGGTTTCGATATCGGCATCTGCCAGAAAGGAGATTGCCCGGTCATTGAGCTCGCTAACATAGGGTGAGGTAAACGCAATGCGATGAATGCCCAGCGATCGGAGCGCATAAACGAGTGCACCGGCAGCTGTGACAGTCGCAGCATTGCTCATTTTTCCAATTTGCTTTGCAAGATCACGATCGAACGAGATTCCATGACTAAGCGTTGCGGATGTGCAGCCGTAGACAATCACATCTGGACGCGAGCCAGCCAGCAACCTTAAAGGTTCATCCAGGGGTGCTTCGCCTAACCCCGCCATTTGTTTAGAGTCCGGCACTTCGTCAAGGTCATATCCACCAAGTCGGGCAAAGTGAAACGATACACCGTCAGGACGAAACAGCGGCATGTCGGCTTCGAGGTTTGTATTTGTGAATGGTACAAGTATGCCGACGCGTGCCCGGCCCCGTGATAACGAGATCATTTCGAATTCTCCACGTTGAACCACTTCTTCAGAACGTCACGGGTGAAATTCATGTCCTTTTCCTCACCAATAGTCGCACGCAAACACTGAGGTAGACCGTATCCCGCCATACCACGCATGAAAACGCCTTCAGCCCGCAATGCATGATCTGCACGTTGAGCTGTTACTGCATCTTCAAACCGGATGAGTACGAAATTGGTATGGCTTTCGGGAATTGTTAAACCGAACTGCCTGAGATCAGCTGTAAATTGATTGCGCCGCGATGTTGTTTCCGCACAGATATGATGCATGTGCGCTTGATCCATCATTGCAGCTACCGCCATCGCCTGGCTCGCACAACTGATGTTGTTTGGATTGAGAACTTTGCGAACCTCTCGTGCAATACCAGGCGGGAAAAGGCCCCAGCCAACCCGCGCGCCTGCAAGGCCATATGCTTTGGAAAATGTGCGCAGCACAACAACATTGCCGCGCTCAACGAGGTCAAAGATTGGTTCATTTGGTGCTTCTGCAAACTCACCATACGCCTCATCGACTACCAGCAGAATTTGGTCGTCCAACTCCTCACGCAACCGGACGATATCTGCGCGGTTGATGCGTGTACCCGTTGGATTTCCTGGATTGGCAATGAATACGACACTTGTGCTTGAGTGCACGGTTCCCAACAAAGCATCGACGGAGACCGTCATATCATCCTCTGGAGCCTGATCGTATGGCGCACCCACAACAAGCGAGGCGCTGCAAAAAAAGGCGTATCCATACTGGCTTGAGAGAACATGCGTATCTGGAGATGCATAACATTGGACCAGGGACGCAATAATTTCCATTGATCCAGCGCCGCACAAAATGTTTTGCGCACTGATATTGTGAACCTGTGCAATTGAAGCGCGCAGTTCACACCATTCCGGATCAGGGTAGAGTTGGGCGCCAGCCAGCGCTTGCTCACCGGCCTTGATCGCCAGCGGGCTTGGCGAAATAGCGCTTTCATTTTGTGCCAGGGATATCAGGCGCTTTCCTTGCGGTGGTTCGAGGTCGGCTAGTGCGTAAGGTGCCATTGCAGCAATATGGGAATTGGGACAGATCATTTTTTAAACCCGTAGATATCTCTTGCTGATTTTTCGCTGATCAGTCCCTGGGTAAGGTCAGCTCTAACATTGTTTGGTGATCGGAGTTTCGGATCGCCAAATCCACCCCCGCCAGGGGTTTCCAATATCAAGGTTTCACCCGGTGAAATTCGCACCTCCCCCTTGCCGGATAAATCGGGGCCACCATCAATGCGAACCCGACCAGATGCACCTGCGCCACCTCCATCACGGCCAAGAGCTGGAAATTTGACACGCTCCAGTGACATGAACGCGAGAAACGGATCGTCGTTGGCCGAGCGCAGTTCCAGGCGTTGGCCAAGTCCGCCGCGATATGTTCCTGCTCCACCACTGTCAATTCGCAGTTCGCGTTTGGTGACCAAGATGGGTGCAACACTTTCCGTGATCTCAACCTGACTTCCCCACACACCACTGGGAAATGCAGTTGCTGATAATCCGTCCTTTGTGGGTCTTGCACCTGTGCCGCCATTGTGGGTGAGTTCCACGACAAAAACCTGCCCGCCTCTTCTGACAACTTCAGGTGCACTTCGCATTGGAAGGTCATACATGGAGGAAGCGCCCTCAGCTGGAATCTGCCCGAGCAGGGCTTGGTAAAGGCACCCATAGACCAGATCAGGCATCAATTGACCAAGCGTGTGGCGCATGGCAACGGGTGCGGGTGATTGAGCGTTTAATATGCATCCCTTTGGTCCGGTTACTTTGAAGGGTTCCAGAGAACCCGCATTGTTGGGTATGTCCGGGCCTATGATGCAGCGCATGGCAAACACGGAATAAGCGGTCGCATAGTTGATTGGTACGTTGATGCCTTTATTGGAACACTCAGATGTTCCCTCAAAATCAAGCAGGATTTCATCTGATGAAACCGTTAGTTGGGCGCAAAGGTCTATCTCTGACTCGTAACCATCTACCCGCAGTTGGCTTTGGTAAATACCGTTTGGTACTTCGGCGATAGCATCGTGCGTTCCTCGAAGCGAAGTTTCAATGATGTGATCAGCCAGAGGGTCAAGATGATCGATGTTAAATTCATCCATCATTTCTACCAACCTGTTTGCCCCCGCTTCACAACAGGCAATCAACGCATATGTATCGCCTTCATTTGCAATCGGTTCTCGGGAATTTGCCTTTACGATATCAAGCAACAGTTGATTTACTTCACCACCTTCAACGAGCTTGCAGGGCGGCACGAGCAAACCTTCATCAAAAATATCGGAGCCTTCCGGCCCCATACCCAGGCCGCCAAGGTCCACCAGATGTGAAGTGCATGATGTAAAACCAATCACCTGACCTTTGTGAAACACAGGCATCATCAACAAAAAATCATTAAGGTGACCAGCTGCGATCCAGGGATCATTGGTCATGTAGATGTCACCCGGCTTCATGTCCTGCAGTGCAAACCGTCCACGAAGCGTTTTAACGGCTTCCGCCATGGTATTGATGTGCCCCGGTGTGCCGGTTACTGCCTGGGCCAACATCCGGCCTTTAAGGTCAAAAATTCCGGCGGAAATATCTCCGCACTCCCGTACAATCGGGCTGAAAGCAGCACGTATCAAGGCTTGGCCCTGCTCTTCAACTACGGCCAGAAGGCGGTTCCACATTACCTGCAATTGTGTTTTTGAGAATTTAGTCACTGCGAAGCCTCCGCTGTTTCGTTGCGGGTTAAAATCAGATTCAGCTCTGCATCTACCTCAGCCGAAAAGTCTGCGCTTACATAGGTTGTAGTCTGCGGCTCTATTATCAACGCCGGGCCATACATAGTATCACCCGCCTGCAACGTTGCCCGTTCAAGCACGGCTGCCTTCACTGTGCTACCGGTAACTTCGCAACAAATAGATCGTGTAACTTTCGAACCGACTTTCTGGCTCGCAACCCTCTTGGGTGTTGGCGGGCTGGTTTTGCTAATTGTTGATGTCTTGATCGCCCAGTTCAGGATTTCGATTGTCATGCCCGGCACTGCACGGGAGAACTGCCTACTGTACTCCTCCTCAAAATCTGTAACCAGTTGCGGAATATCATCAGTGGTGAGGTTGCGATCCGGGAGTACAACTTCAATTTCATGACCCTGACCATGATAGCGCATGAAGGCACTGCGTTTGTGCATCAGTTCTCGGTCAGGTGCACCCGCTCGAACAACGGAATCTGACTCTGCAGCCATCTCATCAAACAACGCATTGATTTGTGCGATATCGATCCGGTCCAATCTTGCATACCGACTGCGAACAATTTCGTATGACACCGGTGCATACAGAAAACCAACGGCTGAACCAACACCGGGATCACGTGGTACCAGAATGCGTTTGATGCCAGCGCGGCGTGCTACCCGCGTGGCATGAAGCGGACCATTGCCACCAAAAGCAATCATTGTGCGCTCGCCAAGGTCCTTACCGGATTCCACAGCATGCATGCGTGCCGCACTTGCCATGCTTTCATCAACAATTTCGGCAACACCCAACGCGGCTTCAATCCCATTTAATTCCAGTGGTTTACCAACACTATCTTCAAGAGCTATTTGTGCTGCTGCCGTGTCGATCGGAAGTCGACCTTCGGCAAATTGAGCGGGATCAACGAGGCCCAGAACTACGTCTGCGTCGGTTACGGTGGCGTCCTTGCCGCCTCGTCCAAATGCGGCGGGTCCAGGAATACTCCCAGCGCTTTGCGGGCCCACCGAGATTCGTCCGAGCCGATCCACGCTGGCTATTGATCCACCACCGGCACCGATTTCAATCATCTCTACAACGGGAATGCGTACTGGCATGCCACTACCCTTGATAAAGCGTTCCGCCCGCGAAATTTCAAACTGACGTGATGTTTGTGGTTGGTAGTCATCGATCAGACAAAGTTTGGCTGTGGTTCCGCCCATATCGAAGGAAAGGACGCGATCCATGCCGCAGTCGGATGCAACCTTTGCGGCTAGAATTGCGCCGCCTGCCGGTCCGGATTCAACCAGTCGGATTGGAAATTTGGCAGCGGTCTCGATCGTCGTCATGCCACCACCGGCGGTCATCAACAAGATTGGACACGCTATCCCCTGGGTGTTGAAGGCTTTCGCAAATTCTCCAAGATAGGCAGACATCAAGGGTTGGATACAGGCATTGGCAATTGTAGTGCACAGTCGATCAAATTCCCGGGCTTCGGGACTGACTTCACTTGAGATCGAGACCGTTAAATCCGGGAGACGTTCGAGAAGTAATTCGCGCAATCGCTCCTCATGGGAAGAATTTGCATAAGAATGCAGCAGGCAAATTGCGACCGCGTCCGCACCGCTGGTGCCTAAATCGTCGGCAAGTCTGTCAACATCAGCCTCATCCAGTTGGGTGAGTACTTTGCCGCTCGAAGACATTCGTTCGCCAACGGTAAAACATCGCTCACGCGGGACGAGAAGATCTGGTTTTTCAAGGTTGATGTCGTACTGGCTGTAGCGGCGTTCATAAGCGATTTCAAGGATATCCCGAAAGCCTGCTGTGGTGACACCGGCAACCCGTGCACCACGCCGTTCAATCAGTGCATTCGTTGCAAGTGTGGTTCCGTGGATAAAGCCGGTGATATTCTCCATCGACACCTTGGCGTGGTTAACCGCATCAATTGCCCCTTCAAGCGCGCCTGTCGTTGGGCTGTCTGGTGTGGTTGGTGTCTTGGCTGTCGCCAATATGACACCATCCCGATCCACCAGAACCGTGTCAGTAAAAGTTCCACCGATATCAATGGCAATCCGCAATCCGGATTGTGTTGTCATGGGTTAATCGCAATGTTTGTTTCCGGGAATGGTTGTGAATTTCCGGAACGCGTAGAAGCGTTGGGAAACAGTCTTAAACTGTCCGGTTAGACGACCAGATCACATCCCGTTGCACGCCGACCACAGCGGCGATCCAATACCTGATCAAACATTGCGATCTCCATTGGCTGCAATGTTGCAATACTGCGAAGACTGATCGGAATTGTTATACATGTCAATTGCCAAACATGGATTCCCCGAAATAGGAAGTGCTCGCGCAATGGTTCAAGGTCCGTTTTGTGCCAATAGCAGACATCAATGTTTGTTCAAATTCTTACTTCGCGGCGCCTGACAACTCATGTGTGAGGGGTGAGTGCAAAAGTGCAAGCTCCTCAATTACATTGAAATGATGTTTGTGAGGATCTCTTACACGCTTCGTCAAAACGCCAGCATCTGACCAGTTATCAAAGAGCAAGTCATTTTGACGTAGAAACTCCGGCCTCTCTTTTTCACCAACCCAACAGGTCAGTGAAAACTTCCCTGTCGGCTTAAGCAGGGCTGGGCTTTCAGACGCAGCCTCTGCCGCATCAAGCTGCAGGGTTTCATTCAATTTGATTTTGAGCAGTGGCCGCAAATCATGAACACCACTGATTGATACAACGTGCTCAATCCTGCCCTGGCAGGCAATTGGAAGAAGTGTATCCTTGCAGACCATGCGTGTTACCAGATGACCTCCGGCGGAGTGTCCACCAAGCCGAATTGGGCCATCTATCCGGTCTGCTGAAAATCTGATCGCTTGCGCTATTTGCCGTGTGATTCGCGATATTCTGACATCTGGCGCAAGGGTGTAACTTGGTATGCAGACGCTCCAGCCGTGTTCCAGGGGTCCCGAAGCCAGGTGTGACCAATATGATTTATCAAAGGCCCGCCAATATCCTCCGTGAACGAAAACAAGCAGTCCCCTTGATGAGCTTTTCGGGTGGAAAATATCCAGGACCTCCCGCTCTTCTTTGCCATAGGAAACATCAAGTTCAGCCCTGCCTGCAGTATGAGCTGTTGCGCGGAATCCTTTAGCTTGAATGGTCCATTTTGGCGGGTAGCCTTCAGCGTTTTCAATGTAACCCCTGTTGTCGTATGCATCGTCCCAGTCTGTCATCGAAAATTTCCTGTTGCCGAACCTTTGTACCCATGTAGCGAAGCACCAGTATAGACCAAAAGACCAACCCCTTCCGGTTTGACTGTATGCGAAATTAATTTATTGTCCGCCAAATTAAGCGCTGGCAAAATAATTTAATGAAATCGACCGGCGCAATAACAACAATTCTGTGGAGGAAACCAGATGAAAAAGCTTGGAGCTTTTCTCGCCGGATTATCGGCGCTTGCACTCATAGGTACAGCTCAGGCTGAGCCGGTAAAAATTGGCATGATCACAACTCTTTCAGGTGGCGGTGCTGGTCTTGGAATAGATGTGCGCGATGGCTTTATGCTAGCGGTCAAAAACTCTGGCAATTCGGATATTGAAGTGGTTGTTGAAGATGACCAGCGCAAACCCGATATCGCCGTTCAACTGGCTGACAAGATGATCCAGAGTGAGAAAGTTGATATTCTCACCGGAATAATCTGGTCCAATCTGGCAATGGCTGTCGTGCCGGCCACAACCGCACAGGGCAAGTTTTACCTTTCGCCAAATGCAGGCCCTTCAGCGCTGGCTGGCAAGGGATGCCACAAGAACTATTTCAACGTCGCGTGGCAGAATGACAATCTGCACGAAGCGGCGGGTGCCTATGCCAATGACGCCGGTTTTGAAAAATCGTTTATCGTTGCCCCAAATTATCCGGCTGGCAAGGACGCGTTAACCGGCTACAAGCGTTTTTTCAAGGGTACAATTGCCAATGAAATTTACACGCAGTTGGGTCAAAAAGATTATGCTGCAGAGATTGCCCAGATACGTGCATCCGGCGCTGATAGCGTGTTCTTCTTTCTGCCGGGAGGCATGGGTATTTCCTTTATGAAACAATATGCCGGTTCAGGTGTAGATATTCCGCTCGTTGGCCCCGCGTTCTCGTTTGACCAGGGTATCCTGCAGGCGGTTGGTGAGGCTGCGCTGGGTGTTAAAAACACTTCCCAGTGGAACAAGGATATCGACAATGCCGCCAACAAGGCGTTTGTTGCAGGGTTCCAGGCGGAGTACGGTCGTCTGCCGTCACTGTATGCCAGCCAGGGATATGATACGGCGAACCTGATTATATCTGCGATGGGTAAAGCGAGCGTCAGTGATGCAGATGCATTCCGCAGTGCGCTTGAGGCTGCTGATTTCGATTCTGTTCGGGGTGACTTCAAGTTTGGCCCAAACCATCATCCGGTGCAGGATATTTATGTGCGTGAGGTAATCAAGGAGGGTGACGTATTCACCAACAAGATTATCGCAAAAGGGCTGAGCAATCACTCCGATGCATATGCCGTTGATTGCTCCATGTAATCCAATTATCAAAAGGGGTTTTGGTAACAAGACCCCTTTTTCACTCCGCTGAGTCAATAATTTTCATATGACCTTCACCCTCTTGATAGAGCAGATCCTCAACGGGCTGCAATTTGGGGTGATGTTATTTCTTATGGCATCGGGATTGACCCTGGTGTTTGGGGTCATGGGCCTGATTAATCTGGCACATGGTTCATTGTACATGGTGGGTGCCTTTGCCTGCGCGGCAGTCGCAACGGCAACCGGCTCCTATTGGTTAGGTCTTGCGGCAAGCCTGGTTTTTGCCGCACTTGCCGGTGTGTTGGTTGAACTTGCAATAATCAGAAAACTCTACACGCGAGGGCACCTCGATCAAGTGTTGGCAACGTTTGCCCTCATTCTGGTTTTTTCCGAAGGCACTCGGTGGTTGTTCGGATCATTTCCTCTCTATCTCAATGTACCTGAAATTTTATCTGGCGCAGTTGTTCTCCCCGGCGGCATTCAGTATTCGCTGTTTCGGCTTTTGATCATCGCAGTTGGATTTGCAATTGCGGGTGGGCTTCTTGCGCTGATCCACAAAACCAGAATTGGGATTCAGATCCGTGCCGGTGAATCGGATCGCGAGATGATCTCCGCGTTGGGTGTGGATATCAACAAGCTCTATACAATTGTGTTTGCATTGGGCGCTGCGTTAGCAGGTTTTGCTGGTGCACTGGTTGGGTCCATTCAATCCGTTCAGGTTGGCATGGGTGAACCGGTTCTTATCCTGGCATTTGTGGTGATCGTTATCGGGGGAATTGGATCAATCAAAGGCGCGTTGGTCGGCTCTATCCTGGTCGGTGTGGTCGATACACTTGGTCGTTTCCTGCTACCAATTCTGTTTGGTGCGTTTATGGACCCTTCCAGTGCAACTGCTGTCGGATCGGCTTTGGCATCCATGCTGATTTACATGGTTATGGCGGGTGTATTGTTTTTCCGGCCTACCGGTTTGTTTGGTCTCAACGCATGACCCTTACACGTGAAACAGCCATCAATGCAGTGTTGTTTGTCGGTTTGTTGATTGCCGCACTGATTGCGTATCTGCTGGATGAACCCTTTATCATTACCATGGCAACCAAAGTCGCGATATTCTCAATTGCCGGTATCGGTCTCAATTTGGCGCTTGGGTATGGCGGACTGGTGTCCTTTGGACACGCTGCGTTTTTTGGGTTTGGCGGTTATGTAGCTGGAATTCTGGCCAATCATGCCTTGAACAACACGCTTGTTTTCTCATGGCCGATTGAAATGGCAGGTACAAATTCGATGCTGATGATCTGGCCCGTCGCCATCTTTCTATCAGCACTTGTGGCTTTGCTCATCGGTGTGCTTTCCCTTCGCACCAGCGGCGTGTATTTCATTATGATCACACTCGCATTTGCGCAGATGATTTACTATTTCGCGATCTCCTGGCCAGCCTATGGCGGTGAGGACGGCTTGCCTACCTACATCCGCAATTCGTTTCCGGGCTTAAACACACTCAACCCAATAGAATTTTTCCTGATCTGTTTTGTCTGGCTCGGGGTGTCATTAATGCTTTGCTCGGCAATCGTGCACTCCCGGTTCGGCCTGGCTCTTCAGGGCACGAGGCAAAACGAACAGCGGGTGACCAGTGTTGGAATTGACCCATTCCGCGTCAAGCTGGTCGCTTTTGTTATTTCGGGTGGCATAACCGGATTGGCCGGTACGCTCTACACCGACTTAAACCGTTTCGTCAGCCCATCTGTTTTTTCGTGGCAAACGTCTGGCGAGATCATGGTGTTTGTGATCCTTGGTGGTGTGGCGCGATTGTTTGGCCCGCTCGCTGGTGCCGCCCTGTTTATCACTATGGAATTTACTCTGGGTGGCATGACCGAACATTGGCAGCTATGGCTCGGGCTTCTGTTGCTGTTTGTGGTATTGTACACACCTGGTGGATTAATCGGTGTTTTGACTTCGGGGCGCGGCAAAGATGTCTGATCCGGTTCTGGAGGTTTCAGGGGTTACAAAGACGTTCGGTGCGTTGCTGGCCTGCAATAAGATAGAGCTGGATTTACAGCCCGGTGAAATTCATGCGGTGATTGGCCCCAATGGTGCTGGAAAATCGACCCTGATCAAGCAGATCGCGGGCGAGCAAAAGCCGGATTCGGGTACGTTCAAATTTGCCGGACACAACATTGATATTCTAAGCGCATCGCAACGGGCTAGGGCGGGGCTTGTACGCACTTTCCAGATTTCATCACTGGCCGGTGAATTTTCTGCCCTGCAAAATGTCATGCTGGCGGTTCAAGGTGCAAGCGCACACACCTTCAGGTTTTTTAAGCCTGTGCAGTCAGATATGAGCCTCGTTGAACCCGCAATGGAGTTCCTCAAGAACGCCGGCCTGGAAGAACGCGCTCACACGGCTGCATCAGAACTCTCACATGGTGAACGTCGCCAACTGGAGATTGCCATAGCGCTGGCAATGCAGCCGAAAGCCTTCATGCTGGATGAACCTATGGCAGGCATTGGTCCAGGCGGGTCAAAAGTGCTCACCGGAATTCTCGACCAACTGCGCCAGCAGGCTCCCATCCTATTAGTTGAACACGACATGGATGCAGTCTTCAGTCTTGCGGATCGCATTTCTGTTCTGGTGCAGGGACGTAATTTTGCGACCGGAACAGTCGCTGAAATTCGCAACAACCAAGCTGTCAGGGATGCCTATCTTGGAGAAGAGGTTGCATCATGAACCCGCTTTTAAGTCTTAAGGACGTAACAGCATTCTATGGTGTTTCTCAGGCTCTGTTTGGCGTTAACATCACTCTAAATCAAGGCGAAGTTGTTGCGTTGATGGGGCGTAATGGCATGGGAAAGACCACGACCATCCACACAATATGTCGGCTGTTGCCGCATTCAGATGGGATCATCACTTTCAAAGGGACCGATATTTCCACGCTACCAAGTTACAAGATTGCCCAAATGGGAGTCGGGTTAGTGCCTGAGGGACGAAGGTGTTTTCCAAATCTTACGGTGAAGGAAAATCTGATTGCCACTGCTAGAAAGGGTGAGTGGGAATTGATGTCGGTTATTGATCTATTCCCCCGTTTGGGGGAGCGCGAGGGACAATTCGCAAACACGCTTTCAGGCGGAGAACAACAGATGTTGGCGATTGGACGAGCCTTGATGACCAACCCAACACTTTTGATTTTGGATGAAGCAACCGAAGGCTTGGCACCGGTGGTCAGGCAGGAGATTTGGGCTGCTGTTTCCACATTGAAACATGCAGGTCTCTCAATCCTGATTGTTGACAAATCGTTGAAAGAACTCCTCAGGATTGCCGATAAATGTGTTCTGTTGGAGAAGGGTGAAAGCGTTTGGGCAGGTGTTGCCAAAGAACTTACGCCAGCGCTGTGTGACCGTTATCTGGGTGTTTAAATTCACTGAGTTTGCTAGGCGATTTTTCAATTGTCTGCTTTGGGTCAGTGGGTGAAATAAATTCCGGGGTTTTACTCATTTTGTTTGTCTTTACCTAAGCCCGCTCAAAGCCGCGGGCCACTTCCCAATCTGTAACAACGCGGTCAAATTCTTCCTGTTCCCATTCCGCTGCACGAGTGTAATGGGCAACGACTTCCTCGCCGAATGCCTCTTTCAGCATACTCGACCGGCGCAGTGTTTCCGTCGCCGCACGTAGGGTCGATGGAATTTCCTTGGCTTTTCTTGCATCATAAACATCGCCGGTTGTGGGAGAAGGAAGTTCAAGCTTCTCTTCAAGCCCTTTAATACCGGCAGCCAGTTGCGCAGCCAGCGCGAGATATGGATTTATGTCAGAACCACCGATCCGGCATTCCATTCGCACACCTTTCGTGCCCTCGCCGCAAAGCCTGAATCCCGCTGTTCGATTGTCTACCGACCAGACCACCTTGGTTGGTGCGAAGGTGCCTTTTGAAAAGCGCTTATAGGAATTTACATAAGGTGCCAGAAAGAAGGTGTAGTCCGGTGCATATTTGATGAGCCCCGCAACATAATGCTGCATGTCCTTCGACATTGAGAATTCCGCCTTCGGGTCAAAGAAGGCACTCTCGCCATCCTGTGTCCAAAGCGACTGATGAATATGGGAAGAACTGCCAACCCTGTTGTGATCCCATTTTGGCAAGAAGGAAGCAGCATGACCCTGCTGCCAGGCAATTTCCTTGGTGGCGTGTTTTGCTATCGTGTGATGATCCGCGCACAACATGGCCTCGGCGTAGCGGATGTTGAGTTCTTCTTGTCCAGCCTCTGCCTCGCCCTTGGAGTTCTCGATCGGGATACCTGCGTCAAAGAGATGATTGCGCAAGGGGCGCATTACAGCCTCTTCTTTGGTTGTCTGCAGGATGTGGTAATCCTCATTGTAACCGCTAATCGGCTCCAATTCCCGGAATCCTGATTTGCGAATTTCATCAAAGCTTTTCTCAAACAGAAAGAATTCCAGCTCGGTCGCCATTTTTGCGGTGAACCCGAGTTTCGCAAGCCGCGAAACCTGGCGCCTGAGAACTGTGCGCGGAGTATGAGAAACTTCATTGTGCGTGTGGTGATCGAGAATATCGCAGAGCACCATTGCGGTCCCATCAAGCCACGGCATCATCCTTATAGTGTCGAGATCCGGCTTCATGACATAGTCACCATAGCCGGATTGCCAGCTGGTAGAGGCGTAGCCATCTGGTGTTGCCATCTCCAGATCGGTTGCCAAAAGGTAATTGCAGCAGTGAGTTTCTTCAAAGGAATGCTCGATGAAGTTTTGCGCGTGAAAACGCTTGCCCATCAATCGGCCCTGCATATCAACAAGACAAACAAGCACGGTGTCGATTGCGCCGCCGCTGACGAGTGCCTTGAGTTCTTCAAATGTCGATGTATTGGGCATCTGCCCTCCAATATTCGTTTTCCCAAATGGGTGACGGTGATTTTTTCATCGTTGCTACAGAAATGAAATAAGACTGTTTGCTAACACTTCATCCTCTCTGGAACAATCAAGTATCGATTCATAAGAATGTTTTGTGTAACTCGTCTGGCAAACCCGTCCATCGCAGTGTGTTACTCAGCAAGATTTGGGGTTACGTGCCAACTGTCGAAACTTAAACACTCCATCTTTGCAAAAAAGATTAAAGTGTTGCGTCGATCAGTTGTGACCACCGCACAAAGCAGACTTCAATATTGGCTAGCGCGACTTCCACTAATGACCCAAAGCGGACATTGGCTGAGTAGGCAGTTAACGACCGGGCGCTCTAACACAATCCACAACTGGTCTCGACTTTTTGTAATGGTATCATTGCTTAGGTGCCCCTCCCTAGGTTAATCATCCTTTTCCTCTACACCTCGGATTTTGTCCAGCAGCCGAAGCGGGAACTCCAGCAAAAGTAGTACTGGCAGTGCAAGTGCTGCGGCATAGACCCACCAATAGATGTCTTGCACAATGCACCAACCGAAAACGCATTCGATACCAAACCAGGGCAATGACCACAGAATGATGAGGGTAATCACATAGATCCAAGCGGGTCGATGGTCGAGATTGGGGTCAAACTGCACTGGTGGTTCATACATAAGTGTTGCACCTTGAAAACATCACAGTCATTAGTTCTTAATCAAAGTATCATTATTGAATTAGGCTCGGAATGAAAACGAAAATTCTGCTGACGTTGACCGCTATGATGTTGCTACCCGCGGCATCTACCAACGCCGCAATGATGAAAAATTCGGAGCAACCGGCGCTGGGTGCAATTTTGCAATATCCAGACAATACCATGTTCGCGCAAAACGTGTCCTCAGGTGAAACGGCAGGCCTCTCCTCATTGGCAAAGAATGAACTCGAAAACTTTGAGTTCAAGGATGAAAGTTGCCCGGTGCCGGAACTACCAGTCAATCCAACCCAAGATCAGTTTCAAATATTTTCCGATGAACCCTTCAAGGCCATGCTCGATTGCATCAGGGGCTCGCGGGCATTGTCACATTAACTGTAGAGTGGTGCAGGTATTCCTTGCGGTGGGAATTCAAGTGGTGGCGCTTGCACATTCCCAAACATTAAACGCATTGGTACGATAGTGCTTGAAGTCGGTTCGATTTATGAGATGTCGTTGTAGGTAGAATGTGTTGTAAGTTGCTGATTGAACATTGAGGAATCTTTGAGCGGAGCCGGGTGATTTAAACTTTTGCATCTTTCGCTCACGCCGCCTGATCGGTTGATGTGAATTCTCGGCACGATTGTTTGCCCGTTTGTCGTCAACGTGTTCCGCACCCAGTCCGATCATTCTGAAAGCCACGCGATAAGATCGAAGTTTGTCCGTTACGATCTGTGTGGGTGCCCACCCTTGTTTTTTCAGAAGCCTGCGCATCAGCTTCAACGCTACTTTGGTATTGCGTTTCGACTGCACAAGGAAGTCGAGAACTTCGCCTTCATTGTCTACTGCACGCCAAAGCCAATGCCGTTTCCCTCTGATCATTATGGCCATCTCATCCAGATGCCAATGATCACTTGGAGTTGGTCGGGATCTTCGTAAGTTTGTTGCGATTGGCTTGCCAAACTTCAGGACCCAACGCCTGACAGTTTCATAGGAAACATCCAAACCACGTTCTGCGAGTAAATCCTCAATGTCCCGATAACTTAATGTGAAACGGGCATAAAGCCAGATCGCATCTCGGATGATTTTGGGAGAGAAGCGATGCCGTTTGAAAGAGATTTTCTTCATATCACAATGGTAGCGCATTCAATCAATGCTGACACCAGCGAGTTAACGTGACAATGCCATTCCATGCTTGGGCCGGGTCTTCAGTTGGGAAATTGTCTTGCGGCTGGAGCTGATCAGTCTGGATCACAGGTGGAACATTGCCGCCGGAAACAACTATGAATCGACGCGGTGCATCTTCGCCATCGCCGATCATGGTGCCCGCTGCGATCTGATCAACAGCTGCACTCCAAGTTGATGGTATTGCGCCGGACACGTCTTGATTCGTCACTGCCATGCAGAAAACACGGCCACGCTCTGGTGCGGAAATTTCCGGAAGCGAAATCGCTGCTTGTGTAAGCACGCCATAGCTGTGAGGCTCATTTGGATCAAAGCCTAACGGAGGCAAAAGCTTCACAGATTCAAGGCGGTGGTTTAAAACGCGGGTTGACTGATCACCGAGTTGAACAGTTAGATCACCATGAAGCGAAAGCCCGGCCATCGCGGTCCCGTGCCCACCATGATCATGATCGTCGGTTCCCCATTCGGTATTGATCGCGTGCATATCGGCTGCAGCTAATGCCGGTTCAATCAAATTGTGCGCTCGGTTAACGCCAGTATCTAGTAAACATACAGCTGGCGTAGCCGATGTTGGCCAGGTGATCCGCTCTGCTAATTCCTCAGTCCATTCCGCTTGATCGCCTCTTACTTCGTCGATAAAAAATACTGGGTTGTCGCTAGCCCGGCGCAACTCATTGATGTCGCCTGTCAGAAACAGCATCAATTCAATTGCAGCACGAGTTGCAAGCACAGGTATGACTACTGTT
Organism: Hyphomicrobiales bacterium; assembly: GCA_021775415.1. GTDB lineage: Bacteria > Pseudomonadota > Alphaproteobacteria > Rhizobiales > Rhizobiaceae > JAALLB01. Next base: position 470,770 of record JAJFHV010000010.1, read on the forward strand.
TCTGGAAAATATGACCGGCGGTCCCGTGCAGCAGCTCTGATAGCCAAGCGTTCGCAAGCCTGTTCTATTCGAGCTTCAGCCCCTGGTGGGCACCATACAGCCCACCACATTTGGTGTTGGGGATCGTCAGGCAACGCATTCGGATCATCGGTCCATACTGTTTCTAGACGAGCGCGTCTAAAAGTCTCTATGGGCCCAACTGTAGAATTCTTGGGTGCGTTACCACGTGAAGTAAGCGGGCCACTTGTGTAATCAGCGAGGATTTGCTGCAGAGCCGCTCGAGCGCTATCTGGAACATAAAGCGCTACGGTTCTGACATTGTTTTCATCGGCTTTAACGGCCCCAGGACGAATTCCTTCTCGTTTTCGCACAAGGATGTCCGGTGTCGTGCCCCGTTGCAATTCCACTTCTAGGTAGGTTCCCTCTGCAGTCGGCAAACGATCGTCGGACGGCCTTGATTCATCAGCTGCGGCGAGTGCAGCGTCCAATTCATTTTGCAGACGACGCCCATGTTCTTCCCGAATTCGTAAAGCACCATCTATCGCTGAGCCCGATCCCTGATAAGTGCCACTACTCCGAAAATTGGAAATATCTATGTGGGGGAGCGTAAATCGGGAAGCCATCTAGTCGGGATATTCTGTCTCTGAAAAAACTGTTCTCATTTCCGTACGTTCACGGAGTCTTAATAGCAGATCATCAGTTGAAATTGAATTCCGTTCATCCAGGATCGCAGTTTTCACAGCATCATCGGTGGCGCGCACGATTTCCGATTGGCTAAGGTTTTGTGCAGCGGCTATAACCTTCTTCCATCCGATACGCGGTGCTTTCATCGGTTTTAGATTTGCTTGGACAATTGCCTTAATCTGGTCAGATGATGGTGCGTCAAACTCTAGCACTTGGTCGTATCGGCGCAGCAATGCGCGATCAAGGAGAGATGGATGATTGGTCGAGCAAACAATTAGACTATCTGTTGCGTTGTCTTCCTCCATGAATTGAAGAAAAGAGTTTAAAACGCGCCGCATTTCTGCAACATCATTGGTTGCGATGCGTCGACCACCGACGGCATCAAATTCATCGAAAAGATAGACCCCTCGATGCTTGGCGCTTTCATCAAAAACAAGCCGTAGTTTTGCTGCTGTCTCACCCATGAAGCGGGTGATAAGAGTTTCCAGTCGAATAACAAACAGCGGTAACTTTAATTCTCCGGCTAGTGCCTCCGCGGACATGGTCTTCCCCGACCCCGGTGGCCCAACAAACAAAACTCGTCGGCTTGGTGTTTTTCCGTGCTCGCGCAACCATTCCCGCTTCCGTTGCTGGCGTAGAATATAGGAGATGCGGGACACCACTCTTTCATTTAGAACAACGTCTTTCAGTCGGAATCGCGGTTGGCGCATTTCCAAAAGGCCCTCGAGGTCTCCTCGTGGTTGCGCAAATGGGATCGCAACAGAAGCTCCAAACGATTTGTTTGCCCTTGCCTTGTCGACTTCCGCTCTAATTTCTTCAGCTGAGCGGCGATGTCCTTTTCGCGCTTCAGCAGCAGCGACTTGAATAGCGATTGAGAAAAAAGTTTCGTCATCACCCTCTGTTTTGCTCTTCAACATTGCCAATATTTGTTTTGTATTGGACATTCAACCTCCCTGTGGCCAGAATACATATCACTCTGCAGCAGTAATTTGGACGTTTAGAAAAGCAAACTATATCGGTGCAGTTCAAAAAGCAGCATCCCGAATCCCACTCTACTCATGAATTTCCTAAATTCCATCCATTTTTGGGCTGATGTGATGTTATCCCGGTTCATGCGATGCTTGTACGCCCCCCACTTTTTCCGGTTTCGGCTGTACCAATTTCAATTCTGAATAGCGGACATTGGTATTAGACGGAGCGAACGACCGCATTCCCCCCATAACAGCCATCATGGTTTTAGATTCAACCTCTGCATAATCCATCATCGTCTAACCGGAATATTTATGGATCTTTCCACTGGACTTTACTGGCAAAGGAAGCGTTGCTTGGTCGTGCGATGAACCGGAGGCTGCGAGATGGCAAAGATCAAACAGGATGAAAAAGCAAAACTGCTCAAGCAGATCGCGAAGGATCTGGAAGCGGTAACCAGACAGGCACATTCGGCAGCTAAAAGCGCATCCAATAATGTTAAAGTCGGACGCATGGATGATTGCCTTCAGGCAATGCTAGAGATTGAACCCAAGCTCTACGATGCGAAGAAACTGTTTGTTCTGGCAACCTATGTGAATGGCCTCGGCCAATATGGAAAGGAATAACTGAAAAACACTTTTTCTTGCACGCAGGCAACTTCTCCTCACCCCGCCAACTGCGGGGTTGTGTCAGTGGCAGCGCCAAATTGGTGTGACTGCTGCAACACAACAGGAGAACTTGATGTCCAAATCCAAACCAACTTCAAAGTCCAAACAGCCTACAAAACAAGATCGCATCATTACGCTTTTGAAGCGCCCAAAGGGTGCAACGCTTGCTGAACTTGGCAAGGCCAGCAATTGGAAAGAACACAGCCTTCGAGGCTTTATGTCCGGAACGCTGAAGAAACAACTAAAGCTCAATCTTGTCAGCAACAAAGACGACAAGGGCACTCGACGTTATCGCATTGCCGAACCCAGCATTGATGAAGCCGTTACCGCTGCAGTTACAGCGGAGCAGGTGAAATGACCACCTCAGCCTCCCTGAGCTCGGTTGAGCAAAAACTCCTGGCCATATCCGAGATGTCCAGAGAAGATCTCACCGCCACGTGGATCAAACTCTTCAAACATCGCCCGCCGAAGGGCGTAAAGCGGGGATTGCTCGAGCGGGCTGCTGCGTACCGTTTGCAGACAAGACGATTTGGCAAACTTAAGCCAGAAACCCATAGAGCTCTGCTGGCAATTGCATCAGGGGATCATCACAAGCAAATGTCAACGCAAACAGGACTTAAGCCAGGCACCCGCCTGGTGCGTGAATGGCATGGCAAACCGTATCAGGTGAATGTCACTGACAGTGGCTTTGAATGGGATGGGGATGAATACTCTTCCCTCTCAGCGATTGCTAAGGCGATTACTGGAGCCAAATGGTCTGGTCCAAGGTTCTTCGGGTTATGAGTAGTTCCCCTCGCCTTCGCTGCGCCATCTACACGCGTAAATCATCCGAAGAAGGTTTGGATCAGGACTTTAACTCACTGGATGCCCAGAGAGAGGCTTGTGAGGCTTACATCACTTCACAAGCCAGCCTCGGCTGGAAACTATCTCCTACACTCTATGATGATGGTGGCATTTCTGGCGGCACGATGGAGCGCCCCTCCCTCAAACAACTGCTGAGTGACATCAAACAAGGCCTGGTGGATGTGGTGGTTGTTTACAAGATTGATCGCCTCACGCGATCACTGATGGACTTTGCAAAGATAGTTGATGTCTTCGACGACAAGGGCGTTTCCTTTGTCTCCGTTACCCAGCAGTTTAATACCACCACCTCAATGGGGAGGCTGACGCTCAATGTGCTTCTTTCCTTTGCCCAGTTTGAACGTGAGGTCACTGCAGAGCGTATTCGGGACAAGATTGCAGCCTCAAAGAAGAAAGGCATGTGGATGGGAGGAATTGTACCGATTGGCTACAAATCTGAAGACAAGAGGTTGGTAATCAACAAGGCCGAAGCCAAAACCGTCAATCATCTATTTGAACGCTATCTTGAGCTTGGATCGGTAAAGCAACTATCCGAAGAAGCGATAGCGAGCGGATTAGTAGGACGCACCTACAATCAGAAAAACGGCGAGATACGAAAGACCACACCGTTCGGCCGCGGCAATCTTTATCATCTTCTCTCCAATCCGGTTTACATCGGCAAGGTACGACATCAGGACAATGTCTATGATGGACAACATGAGGCGATCATAGATCAGGAACTATGGGATGCAGTCCAGGCTCGTATAGCAACCAACACCAACGAGCGGTTCTCCAAAACCAACATCAAATCTGCATCCATTCTGACTGGCCTGATCTTTGATGAATCTGGTGATCGTCTCTCACCCGTCCATGCCATGAAGAATGGTGTTCGATACCGCTATTACATCTCCAACCGCCTATCCAATCGTGGATCAGCAAAAACAGATGGATGGCGCTTGCCCGCAAAGGAACTTGAACAACCAGTCCTCAGCATCCTGAATGAGCACCTTACCAACCCACTCAAGCTTGGTGAACTGATCAATCTGAAGAACCTGTCGGTCAATGAACATCAATCGCTCTTTGCAGCCGCCAACAAGATATCAAGAGATCTAATCAAATCACCGATCGCCAAACAGAAACAAATCCTCGCATACTTTTTTCACCGCATTGAATTGAAACCAGGCAAGTTGGTCATCGATGTAGATGCGAACCGGCTACAAAATCTTCTGATCGATGACCAAACAGAACCTGCAAATCCCAACATCAAGCGGATCGAGATCGATCACCAACTTCGTAAACGTGGTGTTGAGGCCAAGCTGGTACTGGCAAACACAGAAGCACAAGAACCCAATCCCGATCATCATCTGATCATACTGATTGCCAAGGCACATCTCTGGATCAGCAAACTTACTGATGGCACTGCATCTTCAATCGGTGATCTGGCAAATCAACTAAACGAAAACCAAAGCGAGATCAGCAGATTCCTACCACTCGCGTTCCTGGCACCCGACATCATCGAACACATTCTGGCAGGAACTCAGCCTGTTGATCTCACCATTCAAAAGCTTCGGGATACTTCCACATTGCCAGCCGCATGGAATGAGCAGCGAGAAATGCTCGGCTTTGCTGCCTGAACACCCAAGTTCCCAAATGATCTAGCCCGCAAACGTCTGGTGGCCAAAAAGGCCCTCGGGAGACACTTGGCCAAATCAGCCCAAAACACCCGGAAATTAACGTCTCCACACCAGACCATCAGCCCAAGACCCGGCTAAACCCCCGGAATGTCGGACACTTTCCGAAGGCTTATCAAAACACCTGAAATGGCATGACTGAATGGTGGGTCTGGAGGGACTTGAACCCCCAACCAAGCGGTTATGAGCCGCTGGCTCTAACCAGTTGAGCTACAGACCCGGCGCGAGTTCCAATATCCTGTTTGCCTGTGGCTCACAAGTGCGGAATGTCGCTTTATGCACCGCGCCCCATTGCTTCCCCAATTGGGTGAGAAGTAACATGACGTAATTTCACCGGAGCGCTTTGCATGCTTAATAATATTTCACGATTATTTCCCGGAAATTTTGCCATGGTTCATACGTTACGACCCTTGGTGCTACTACTTTCATTTTTAATGATACCAGCCGCAATGGCATCGGAGGAACGCGTTTCCACCATCAGTGTTTCTGGAACGGGAAGCGTCAATGTAGCGCCGGATTTGGCACTGATTTCATTTGGTGTTGTACGAGAGGCCAAGACCGCTCGTGAAGCGCTTACAGCCAACAACAGGGCCATGAGTGAGGTGTTGCAGGCGATGAAGGACATGGGCATTGCCGATAAGGACTTGCAAACTTCAAACTTCAACATTTCTCCACGATACCATTATCCAGAGCGCAACTCTGACAACTCACAACCGCAACCCGTAATTACCGGCTATGTTGTGTCAAATGAGCTGGCAGTCCGGGTTCGGGATCTGTCAAAAACCGGTGAAATTCTCGACCTGGTTGTAACCCTTGGCGTTAATAGCGGCGGCAACATTCGATTCATGAACGACAAGCCTGAAGCGTTCCTCGAAAAAGCACGGGTTGCGGCGGTGAAGAATGCACTCAGTAAGGCAAACATCCTTGCAACAACTGCAGGTGTTGGCTTGGGGCGCATTCTCGAAATTTCTGAAAACGCCAATCAGCCGCGCCCTGTACCCATGGCCCATACCCGGATGGCAGCGCAGGAAGATGCCGGTAGTGTACCGGTTGCTTCTGGCGAAAATTCCTACTCAGTGCATGTGCAGATCAGTTGGGAAATCAGCCAGTAGGCAGCATCAAGTTTCTGGGAGTTCCCGGAACAGAAAAAGCGCCCCAGGTGTTTTGGAGCGCTTTTCCTGCTTTGGTGGAGGCAGGTTTTAAATTCACAGTAGAAGTTTTACCGCAACCCGCGAGTTTTGATTACCGGGCAACGTTTGCCTTGGCGGGAAAACACAACTTTTGCTCGGTGACCGTAGCTAAAGCCTTTGACCACGATCCGGTTCGGTCCAACGCGGGCGATGTGTGGGCGATTAACACCCATGTTCCAGGCCTTGTTCAATGCCCGGCGGGGTTTGCAAAATCCGCGTCTGTGTCCGCGGCCATGACGATGCGCGTGGCGGCGATGGCCAGATCCGATATATAAACCACCTCCATGACCACCGATATGAACACCAATTGAAGTGGCGTTTGCTGCCGTGGTTGTGGCAAATGAAGCGCCGGATGCAATGATGCCGGCCGCAAGGATTGTTTTGATCGTATTGTTAAACATCGTTTTCTCCTTTGTTGGAATGACAGGTGTCCGGGATTGAGGCGATCAGTCATTCGATGGAGACGACAATATGAAACCGCGCCTGAACTGTGATGGAACATCCTGTTCAGGCGCGGTTCATAAATAGTTTTTGATTGTTAGTTCAAATACTTACGCGTTAAAATAAATTAAATTGCAGCGATTTTTTCATAAAGAGCATTTGGTATTTCAACGCCTGCGGCTGCGACGCTTGCCCGTTTCTGCCGGCGGCCATCACCCGGCAAACGGGTACCATCCTGTGTCAGGATTTGCTCAAACAGTTGCTCGGCTGCGTTAAACGGACCAGCGCCACCTGGGGCAATTGCAAGAATGAATTCACCACCACGTGGTGGTCCTCCATCATTGTTGTCTGTGGCAGCGGCTTCGAAACTCATTTGCTCACCAATCATGGCACCCGCCAGCAATTCAACCATCAGTGCAATCGAGGCACCCTTGTATCCACCAAACGGCAACAAGGCACCTTTCAGGATTTCATTTGGATCCGTGGTTGGATTTCCATCCGGCCCAATGCCAACACCTTCCGGCAGGGTATGGCCTTCCCGGGCTGCAATCATCACCTCACCACGCGCCATTACGGCACTTGCCTGATCAAACACCATGGGCTCGGCACCCTCGCGAGGCCAGGCAAAAGCTACCGGGTTGGTGCCGTATAGAGGTTTGGTGCCACCAGCCGGTGGGAGTGCCGGTTTAAAGGCTGTGCAGGCGATTGCCGCAACACCCTCGTGGGCGAGCAATTCGACCTCCTGCCAAAGGGCAGCAAAATGAAACGTGTTGGTCAGGGCACCGATCGCCACCCCCTGCTGTTTTGCCAAATCTGCCAACGGCTTTGCAAGATGTTGATGTGCGAGGGGTGCATATCCGCCATCACCGTCAACAGAAAGTACGGAAGGCCTGGAAACGGAAACCTTCGGTGAAGCCTTGCCGTTGACCTTGCCGCTATTCAGCGATGCCAGATATCCCGGCATGCGAAAGAGCCCATGACTATGAGCACCATGTCGCTCAGCCTGATAGATGCATTCGGCAACTGCAGATGCATTCTCGTCATTGCACCCAGCTCGTTTTAGAGCTTCTTCCGCGAGGGGCTTAACTTCATCCAGTGCCAATTTGACGGTATCGTTGCCGGTCTTTTCCATAAAATTCGTTCTTTCAATTGTGGGGCCAGCGATTTTTAGACTTCCCTGCCCGCCTTCCATTCATTCCAACGCATATAGGCATTTGCACCAATCCAGGCCAAGGGCTCGGGAGGAAGTTTTTTAGGCTCCGGGTGTTTTAACAAAGCTGTTGCAAGCGGGGTCTTGCCCTCGACGGCAAACTCAGCGGCAGCCATGCCAGCCAATGTGCCTTGCGCGGTTCCAAGTCCATTTTGACAACAGGCAGAAAACAATCCGGGTGCCTGCTCACCAAATGCCGGCACATTGTTGAGGCTGAGACAAAGCCTGCCACTCCACCGATATTCCTGGGGAACATCCTGAAGCTCGGGGAAGCGATCCACAAATGAACGATCATGAGTGCGGCCCATTTTGTTCACAACACTGTCGCTAACCTGCATTGATGGCTGATAAATTACCCGATTTCTCGTCACAATACGATCACCACCTGTGCCTGATATACGGCGAACGGTTGTTGCTATTGGATCGGCCGGGGTTATACCCCATCGCCTTTCCCCACCCACGGTCTTGATCTCACCTTTACTCAGCGCACGTGTCATGGACGCAAAGAGAATTACGTGAACGAGTCTTCGTTTAAAAAAACCGAAGCTCTCTGCGTGCCCGTTTACCGCCAATATGACTTTTGGGGCTGACACGGAACCGGCAGGTGTGGTTGCAATCCAATTCCCGTTCTCATTTTCAAGCGATACAACCGGGCTGTTCTCAAAAATATCGATGCCGTTATGCGCGAGTCCTCCCGCCAAGCCTCGAATATAAGCCGCTGGGTGAATTACGGCGGTACTTGGGGTGAACAATCCACCGAGATACCATTTCGATCCTGTGAGCTTCTTCATTTCATCCGCATCAAGATGACGACTTGGTTCGCCCAGCGTTTCAAGATGCTGAGCATATTCAAAATTATGCTGCATGCCCTTGTCTGTGGCGGCACCATTCACCTTGCCGGATCGGATAAACACCTCATCGCTTAGCTTGTATTCACGCGCTACGTCTTCAGCAAAATCAATTGCCTTACGATTGAGGTCGATGTGCTTACGATCGCTTTCAATCTGACCGGCGTAGTTTGCGGATGCAAGATCGTGCGGTAAATCGAGCATAAAGCCTGAATTGCGCCCTGCGGGTCCTCCAGCAATCCGGTTAGCCTCCAACACAACAATGCGGGAGTTGGACTGCAATTGGGATAGTCGCCGCGCTGCAGACAGACCGGCAAAGCCCGCACCAATCACCAGCCAATCAGATTTCTCATGCGTTTCCAGAGTGGTCGGGGCCGGTTGTTCAGGAAGTATCGCGTTCCAACCCGAGATACCCGTGTCAACCGGAAGTCTTTTTACCCTTCTCAACCGACGCTCTCTTCCGGTGCGCGGTCGGAAAGATCAATCCAGATGGTCTTTAGCTCAGTGTACTGATCGTGCGCGTGGATACCGTTGTCACGACCACCGAAGCCCGACTGCTTGTAGCCACCAAATGGTGTGGAGATATCGCCCTCACCGTAGCAGTTGACCGTCACCGTTCCTGCCCGGATATCACGTGCGCAGGAAAGCGCCTGTTTTGCATTGGCCGTAAACAGGCTTGCTGCAAGACCGTATTCCGTATCATTGGCGATACTGATTGCTTCTTCGGTGGAACTCACGGTAATCACCGAAAGTACCGGACCAAAGATTTCTTCCGTTGCCAATACATCGCCAGTTTTTACACCATCAAAAATGGTTGGTTCGACGTAGATTTTCTCGCGGGTCTTACCCCCAAGCACAGGTTTTCCCTTCTTGAGATATGACGTGACCTTGCCAAAATGTTCCTTGTCGATCAGCGCCCCAAGGTGATTGGCCGGATCCAGTGGATCACCCGTTCGCCAATCTCGTGCATGCGCATGAATTCGTTTCATCAACGGCGCCTTGATCTTTTCATGAACAATCAAACGCGAGCACGCCGAGCAGTTTTCGCCCATATTCCAGAACGCTGCGTTGACGATGTGGCCCGCGACAAGATCGAGATCTTCAGCATCTTCCAGAACGACGGCGGGGTTCTTTCCACCACATTCCAGCACCACTTTCTTGAGGTTGGACTCTGCTGCATATTTGAGGAAACGCCGACCTGTTTCAGTGGAGCCGGTGAAGCTCACCATATCGACATCCATGTGCCTGCCAAGAGGCTCTCCAACTGACGGACCATCACCAGGCAAAACCTGTAAAACACCATTGGGAATTCCTGCTTCAGAAGCGAGTTCCGCAAGGCGCAACGCAGAGAGCGAGGTTTGCTCAGCCGGCTTCACAATCACCGAATTGCCAGCCGCAAGTGCCGGACCAATTTTCCAGGCCATCATCAGCAGTGGAAAATTCCAGGGCAGTACGCAACCAACAACGCCAACGGGCTCTCGAACAATCATCGCAATATGATCATCACTTGCCGGTGCCATTTGTTCGTAGATTTTGTCTACCGCTTCAGCGTGCCATTTGATGGTGTGAATGGTTTCGGGAATATCGATCAACTCGCAATCACGGATCGGCTTGCCGCTATCGAGACACTCCATTACCGCAAGCTCCCGGCGATTGCGGGTGATCAGTTTACAAAACCTGATCAACACATCCTTGCGTTCAGACGGATGCAGTTTTGACCAATGCCCCTCCTCAAAAGCCTTCCTTGCTTTCTTGACAGACAGATTCACATCTTTCGCGTTACATCCTGATATCGTTGCGATTTTTTTTCCTGTAGCTGGATTGGTGGTTGGAAACTTGTCACCGCTTCCGGCTCGAAACTTTCCATCAATAAACGCTGCTGCCGGATAGGTCATGTCAGCAGCAATGGCGGCGTATTCGTCTCTTGTCAGCAGGTCACTCATATTGCTGAATCCTTCTCAATTTGTGCAATTGCAACGTCCATTACCTTGATGACCTGCTCCAGTTGACGCTTGTCATCCTTGTTAAGTGGCTGCAGTGGTTTTCGTGGTGGCCCAGCGTTGATACCGCGTAAGGTCAATCCATGCTTGATGCACTGAACGAATTTTCCGCCCTGTTCCAGAACACTCATTAGCGGCAGCATCGCGGACATAATGCGGCGACCCTTGTCGAAATTCCCTTCAACCGCACAGGCCTTGTAAAGCGCGATGTGGGCTTGCGGTGCAAAGTTGGAACCGGCACATACCCAGCTTCGAGCGCCCCAAGCAAAGAACTCCAATGCCTGATCATCCATGCCACAAGAGAGCTGAATATGAGGGTAATCACGCACAAGCAAATGAACCCGGTTGATGTCACCTGAGCTCTCCTTGATGGCGCAGAAGTTCGGACTGCGACCAAGCCGATCCAGTGTTTCCTCGCCCATGTTGGAGCTCATCCGACCGGGATAATTGTAAAGCATAGCGGGAAGGTTTGCCGCCCGATCAATTGCCAACGCGTGAAGCGCAATTTCGCGTTCCGTCGGACAGGCATATGGCGGGGTTGCCACCAGTATTCCATCCGCGCCAACGTCCTTTGCGGCCTCGGCAAACATGATTGAATCTTCCGTGCGAATTGCACCTGTTCCGATGATCAGCGGCAACCGGCCCTTGATGCGCTGCTTGGTGAACTTCATCATCTCGATGCGTTCTTCGGTAGTCTGCGCATAATACTCGCCAGTCGTTCCGGCAAGAATGATCCCCTGAATTTCGGCACTGATCAGATGCTCGATCACCTGGGCAAACCGGTCCCGATCAATCGAGAAATCTTCCCTGTATGGCGTGACAATCGGTGTGTAGATACCTTCAAAACGCATTACGCATATCCATCTATTTCAGCCCATTTTATCCTTGTTGCGGCAGGCTCAATTTGGCGGTTCGGCCACCGTCTACCACAAATACCTGCCCGGTTACGAATCCTGCTTCATCCGATACAAGCCAGGCAACCATTGATGCAACCTCACCCGGTAGACCCGTTCGACCGGCCGGATGAATTGATCCGATACTGGCACGGAACTTACCGGGATTATCCATCGCTTCAATCATGCCATCGTTTAATTCCGTATCGATCCAACCAGGTGCGACCGTATTGCAGCGAATACCATCCTTGCCATGATCGACTGCAATAGCGCGGGTCAAGGCATGCAACCCACCCTTGGAAGCACAATAGGCTGGATGGGAAGGATTTGAACCCAATCCTTCGATAGAACCAATGTTGATGATGGAACTTCCGCTCTGCATATGGGGCAGCGCAAATTTAGCGAGCAAGAAAGGTGCGCGTAGATTAACTGCCATGGTGCGGTCCCAGTCTTCCACAGACATCTCAAGAATGGTCGCTTCCTGCATCATTCCGGCATTGTTGACCAAAACATCAATGCTGCCTGCCTCATTCACTATCGTGGCAATCAGGCGCTCACATTCATCGGGCATCCCAAGATCGGTTTCGATGCTTTCGTGGATGTCATCCTTGCCGCGTTGGGCAGTAAAAACTCTGGCGCCATCTTCTGCCAGTCGTTTGGCGATCGCCAGACCGATGCCACTGCGACCGCCTGTAACCAAAGCTGTTTTTCCGTTAAATCTCATACTAATACACCGGTTTTCCGCCGTTAATTTCAATCAGTGAACCACAAAGATAACTGGACTTATCCGAAGCAAGAAAGAGCACCACATTGGCAATCTCATCTGGCGAAGCAACCCGACCAATCGGAACTGTCGAGTTAAGGTGTTCAATTGCGGTTTCCGGGTCAAGCCCGCGGATTTCAAATCCAGTGCGCAGCATTGGGGTATCAACCTCGTTTGGGCACACTGCATTGACCCGGATGTTCATCGGCGCGCAATCCCGGCCCAAACACTGGGTCATGGCCGCAATCGCTGCCTTGGTTGTGCAATAAATAACGTGATCGGGCCCAGGGTATTTTCCCCAGCAAGAAGCCGTATTGACGATTGTTCCCCCACCGGCTTTCTCCATGATGGGAATGGCTGCGCGGCACAGGCGAAAGGGCGCCTCAACATTAACCGCAAACGAAAGCCTGAAATCCTCATCAGTTGCGTCGGTTATTGGCCCGCGCCGCATCAAACCCGCATTGTTGATGAGGATATCCAACCGACCCAGCTCTTCAACAGCTCTGGAAGGTAACTCATCGCAGAACAACCCATCAGTCAAATCACCCGCAACGTGGAAGTCAGAATTTTCACAATCGGCAACAAGATCAACCGTTGCGACCCTTGCTCCTTCTTCGCGAAGAGCTTTGGTGATTGCAGAACCCATCCCCCCACTTGCACCGGTTACCAGTGCAACTTTGCCCTCAAAATTGCTCATTCAGGCCTCCGTTGGCGGGAATTTCTTCCTCACGTTTGGCAATGTAGGCAAGCAGTTCCTCATCTTTCGCCTGATCAAGCTTGGGTTCCACGTAATCATTCAAAAGCTTTTTCGCATGCTCAAGCGCGCGTTGAGTGATGTCCTTCGATCCTTCTGCCTGCCATTGTTCAATCGAGTTGTTATCTAACAGCTCCGGCATAAAAAATGCAGCTTCAAAATTCTCGTAGGTGTGCTTGTGACCAAGGTAGTGACCCCCAGGGCCTATATCGCGAACGGCGGAAAGCGCTTCGTCGAAGTCATGCCATTGGACACCCTCAGCCATACGATAGGCCATGGCACACTGCTCCGCATCGACAACAAATTTTGCTGTAGAACAATGCATTCCAGCTTCATTCCAGCCGGCTGAGTGCCAGATATAATTTGCACCGGAAAGTATTGCCGCCATTAGAGTCGTGGCACTTTCATATCCCGCTTGCGCGTCCAAAGTCTTTGCACCGCCCAATGTATTGGAGGTGCGCCAGGGAACATCATAATAGCGTGCCATTTGACCAATCATGAAGTTCATCAGGCTGATTTCCGGTGTACCGGCCATAGGCGCGCCTGATTTCATCGAAACAGTCGACAGATAGTGGCCATAGATTGCAGGCGCACCCTTTCGCACGATCTGGGTATAGGCAAGCGCGGAGAGAGCTTCGGCGTTTAATTGAGCTACAGCGGCAGCTGTAGAAGCTGGAGTATTGGCGCCACCCAAAACAAATGGTGAGCAAAGAACAGGCTGGTTGCGTTTGTTGAAGGCTCGGCACGCACCGAGCATTGTCTCATCCCACACCAGGGGTGAATTGCCATTGACGTTTCCAGTCACCACTGGATGGTTGTCTATGAACCCCTCGCCAAACAGTATGTCACACATGTCCATGACATCTTCGCCATTTTTGCCGGAAGTGGTCATCCCCATAAAAGTCTTGTCTGAGTACTTCATCGAGGAATAAGTGATGCGAAGATGGCGGTGGGGTACCGCGTGATCCATTGGCTCGACAATATGATGAGCCACAGAATGCATTGATGGAAGCATGTGGCTGAGTTTGTGGAACATCCCCAAATCTTCAAGCGTTGGCCAGCGGCGCTCATCTTCAAGGTCACGGAGAAAGGGTGCGCCTGTCATCGGTACAAAGATTGAGTTCCGTCCGCCAAGCCGCACATTTTTTGCTGGATCGCGAGCATGATAGGTGAAGTCGGTTGGAATTGATGAAATCAATTCACGAACATGTGCCCGATCAAAATAGACCCGCTCACCTTCTACCTTGGCACCAGCCTCTTTCCAATCTGCCAAAGCAATCTCATCACGGAAGATAACGCCCACTTCTTCCAGAATTGCCATTGAGGCATCATCAATCTTTTGAATTTGCTCGTCGTCAAGCGGCTCGGTAAATGGAAGGTTATTTGAAAGGCCTGGAAGCATTGTAACATCATGCGCATCCCGCAGAATGCGCCGTGCACCACGCCCACCGCGACGGGTCTTTCCTTCAGCCTCTGTCATTACTCAATCTAATCAAGAATTTGCTTGACCAGAGACTATGTTCGTCAGCGTTGTTCCAACATGTTAAAAAGCGACCATGCAGGACGCTCCAGAACATGAAGAAAATTTAATTACACTACCCTAACATACTGAGTTCGTTACGCTTTTACTTGAAGCTTGCGCGGAGTGTTGCACAAACACTCAACCCCGGTTTCTGTAATTAGAATTGGTTCTGTAATCTCCAGGCCACCGTCATCCAGCCAAAGGGCGGGCATGAAGTGAAATGTCATCCCCGGTTCGAGAACAGATTTGTCACCTCGCCTGAATGACATTGTGCGCTCGCCCCAGTCCGGCGGATAGGATATCCCGATTGCATAGCCAGTCCGAGAGTCCTTTTCGAATCCGTGCTTGTTGAGTGTGTCATAAAACGCGATAGCAATGTCCTCACAGGTATTGCCGGGTTTTGCCTGTTCCAGACCTGCATCAACGGCCTCAAGTACCGCCTTTTCTGCATCAAGGTATTTCTGTGGCGGCTTGCCTAAAAACAGTGTGCGGGATTGCGGACACTGATATCGCTTGTAGGCACCCGCAATCTCAAAGAATGTGCTTTCGCCTTTGACAAAAGGTTTATCGTCCCAGGTCAAATGGGGTGCAGTTGCATCCATGCCGGAAGGTAACATCGGCACAATTGCGGGGTAGTCACCCCAGTGTCCATCGGCACCCTTGATTGCGGTGTGATAAATTTCTGCAGCGAGTTCGTTCTTTCGCAAGCCCGGCTCCGCGCGTTCGACAATCATCGCATGCATTTTTTCAACGATACGGGCAGCGCGCCGCATGAATGTAATCTCAGTTTCACTCTTGATTGCGCGTTGCCAGTTTACCAATCCGGTTTGATCGGAAAACTTCGTATCTGGCAGGTTTTGTTGCAACGATTGCCATGCTGCGGCCGAAAAATAGTAATTGTCCATTTCCACACCGGCGGAAAGGGACCCCCAACCACGCTCCTTGACCAACGCGGCCAGTGTCTCCATTGGATGCTGGGCGGGGTTCTGCACATAGATGTCTTCGTACCCAACAATATTCGCATGATCCATGAACACGGTTCGCTTGGCACCCAGCGCGTCCATGCCCCTCCCCCACCAGACAGGCTCACCTTCCTGGGTCAATAAAACAGCCTGATGGGTATAAAATGACCAACCATCATAGCCGGTAAGCCAGGACATGTTTGACGGGTCGGAAATAATCATCAATCCAATGTCTTTTTCCGACATCGCCTTGCGGGTCTTCGCAATCCGGTTTGCATATTCTTCAGTTGAGAAATTGAGGTGAGGTTTATCGCTCATCAAACACCTATGTGAGTTTCAAGAATTAAATATCGTTCCGGCATTTGCGGCAATGGCGCGTTCAAATGCAAGTGTAGAAATTGCGGTGTCCTGAACGCCAGTTCCGGTCAGGTCACATATCGTAATTGCTTCCGAGTTTGACCGGCCATTTGCTTTGCCTGAAATGATTTCTCCAAGTTCCGCGAACTGCTGGTCTTTGCCAACAACGCCAGCATCAATAGCATTGTGCAACTCACCGGAAAGCACGCATTGAGCCAATCGGTCCGGCACATAGAAATCAGCTCGTGCCAGACAATCTGGGTGGAGCTCACCCTTGGCTGGTTGATCTGATCCCATAGCAGTTACGTGCTGACCCGGTTCAAGCCAATCGGCTTTTGTCAATGGAACGGTGGATGGTGTGGTGGTCACGATAATATCCGCACCAGAAATCGCATCGCGCAATTCCGCTTTGGCTGTGACCTCAATCCCAAGTTTTGAAGACATCTCGGCAGCAGCAACATCCGCTTTTTTCGTATCCCGCCCCCAAATTACAGCCGACTTTATTCCGCGCACCAGCGTCAGCGCTTCAAGTTGCAATTTTGCCTGGGCACCGGCCCCAACAATGACTGCTGTGGTAGCATCCTCACGAGCCAGATGCCGCGCTGCTACTGCACCGGCGGCGGCCGTTCTTGCATCTGTCAGCCATCCATTGTCCAGCAACACCGCCTGCAGCATTCCGGTGGTCGCTGAAAACACAACCATCAAACCACTGGTGCTCGGGAGACCTAATTTGGGGTTATCAAAAAACCCGGGAGACATTTTTACCGCAAATCCATCGAGACCCGGCACATAGGCGGTCTTTACATCTATCTCTCCATTGTGCTCATGGATCGGCATTGAAAGGATTGGAGGCATCTCCACCTTGCCGCCGGCCAGCGCTGCAAAGGCATTTTCCACACAATCGACTGCAGCAAGATCGAGCGGAACGAGTTTGCGCAATTCAGTTTCCGTGACAATTCGTACTTCGGCCATCTCAGGTGTCTTTCGTAACATCGACATCTTCACCGGAGACGATGCGATGGTGAAGCTTCATGTCTATGTTTCCACCGCTCAACAAAAGCAATGTGTCACCCCTTGGCCGGGCTTTTCCGGAAAGAATTGCGGCAATTGCGACACTGCCGGAACCTTCAATAATTTGCCGTTCCTGCCAATAAGCATGGCGAATGGCCTCGGCAATTTCCTTTTCCGTGACGAGCACAACTTCATCGACCAGTTCCTGGACCATTTTGAATGTATATTGATTATCCAGCCCGATCCCGCCACCCAGGGAATCTGCAAGCGTCGGTAATTCTGGAACTTCCACCGGTTTCCCGGCTTTTAGACATTCATGCATCGCAGCGCCGCGGTCCATCGAAACGCCGATGATGCGGATATCCGGGTTTTGGGCTTTCAAGGCCGCTGCAACACCAGAGATTAATCCCCCGCCAGACAGTTGGATGATGGCGGTTGAGATAGTTGGCAATTGTTCAAAAATTTCAAGGCCCAAGGTTCCCTGCCCGGCAATCACGTCGGCATGATCAAATGGCGGCAGCATGGTGTAGCCTTTAGCTTCCACGAGCCGGTCTGCCTCGACCTGTGCCTCATCTTGTGATTGACCGACAATCCGAACTTCAGCACCCTCTCCCTTGATGCCGTCAATCTTGTTTTGAGGGACCAGGTTCGACATGCAAATTATGCAACGAACACCGGCCTGCTTTGCCGCGTGGGCAAGACCCCGACCGTGATTACCGGTTGACACTCCAACCACACCAATTTTCTTTTGATCATCGGCCAGGTTTTTTACTGCGTTAGTTGCGCCACGCAGTTTGAAGCTACCGGTCAATTGATGGTGCTCAAGTTTGAGCCATATCGACGCTTCGGCCAGTTCACTCAGATGCGCAGAGCGAACAAGCGGGGTCTTCCTCACAGAGCCGGATATCACCCCCTTTGCGTCTTCAATTTCCTCCAGCCCTATCGTCTTCATCTACTACCCCAATCTGCCTGCTGCTGCTCCAGGACGTTAATCCGGGAATTGGTCGATGCGCAACATCTCAAATTCACAAAGGAGAGTTTCACCCTGAAACCAATCATCCGCTGAATCATGGCACGTGACTTGCTCCTTACTGGAGAGAAGCGACAACACATGTCCCATTTTGGGACTGTTGCGCGGAATTGGTACAGTAAGAGGCACCGCTTTGAACATTGAAAATATCACAATTGAGACGGACACATCGGTGCCAAAGAACGTCCGCCGTCCACGATATTCAAACTATTTCGGAGAAGGCATACTGGTAGCTGGCTACATATTCGTCGAAATGGCCGCGATATTTCTACTTGGTCTCGCTATTGCTCATTTTTATGTAGGCGGGCATCTGGGCGTTGAAAACTACTATCCATTCTACATCACACCTTTGTTGGTGGCGCCGTTGCTTTCTGCCCTGCGGTTTCGCAATGACGGGCTTTATGAAGTAGCACTTCTGCAACGCTCATCAGCGGTCATAAAACCAATTCTCAAATCCATGGCTATTGTATTTGCAGGATTGGTGTTGCTTGGGTTTTTGGCGGGTATTGCATCGGCCTACTCACGCATCTGGTTTGTTGGCTGGGCTTTTAGTTCCACCAGCCTTGTCCTCTTGATGCGAGGCTTGCTTGATTATGTGCTTAAGCAGTTATCCGATAATCAGATACCGCTCTCAAGAGTTGCAATCTATGGGGATCCGGCGACGGCAACCAAAGTAAGCACGGCACTGACCGCAGACGAATCCGGAATTGAAATAGTCGGGATATTCTCCGATGCGCCAACAAATTCTACCAACCGTAAAATTTCAGGCAATCTCCGGGACCTGATCCAACTGGGTCTTGAAACGCAAATTGATCGTATCGTGATTGCCAAGAAAACAACTACAGGTTCCGAACTCAGCAAAATCATGGACTCGTTAGGGATTCTACCTGCCGAAGTTCTGCTGCACCCAAACTTTCTCGGTGAAACCGTCAATCTATCCGGTCTGACTTTTGTTAATCAATCACGGCTGATTTGCATTCAAAAGAAGCCGATTTCTGACTGGGGTTTGCTGATCAAAACGGTAGAGGACAAATTGCTCGCCTCAGTCGCGCTGGTAACTCTCTCACCCCTAATGGCCCTTATCGCATTGGGCATCAAGCTTGACAGCCCCGGACCAGTATTCTTCCGCCAACGCAGACATGGATACAACAGTGGCGTGATTGACGTATGGAAATTCCGCACCATGACCGCCCGTGAATGCACGAATGAATTCAAACAAGCTGTAAAAGATGACAAGCGTGTCACCTGGTTTGGTTCCTTCCTGCGTAAATCAAGCCTCGACGAACTTCCGCAGCTCTTCAATGTTTTGAAAAGCGAAATGTCTATTGTTGGCCCGCGTCCGCATCCGGTCGCAATGAACTCCGATTTCAGTGCGCGTTTAATGCGCTACGACAACAGACACAAAGTGAAGCCTGGAATTACCGGATGGGCGCAGATCAACGGATACCGCGGCCCGACCTTAAAAGCCTCCCAGATGCGCAAACGCATTGAATACGATCTTGAGTATATCGAGAACTGGTCATTGTGGTTTGACCTGAAGATAATTTTTGCGACGCCATTTCTTGGTTTCGTTCACAAAAACGCCTTCTAGCGAAACCCACAGCAATCGGCAATTTCATGAAAATGCCGACGCTCAAGTTTACGGAAAAGAAGCACTATTTAGCGATAACAGATTGATGGAAAATCGAGGTGAGGTGAAATGACTTTGGTCAATTGTCAAAAAGAAAATATTACACAGGGCAGACGTGTATTGCTCGTGGGTGGTGCAGGCTACATAGGCTGCCCGGTGACCTCACTCCTGCTTGAAAGCGGATACAAGGTTCGCAACCTGGATCTTCTAACCTATGGCCATCAAACGGCAATCATGGGTCACATGCTTTCACCCGATTACGAATTTCAATTTGGTGACATGGGCTGCAGCAAAACCATGGACGAAGCGCTGGATGGTATAACCGATGTAGTAATTCTGGCCGGGCTCGTGGGCGATCCCATTACCAAGAAATTGCCCGAGGAATCTCACCGCTACAATGACATGGCAATCAAGCATTGTCTTGAGAGTTTGAACATCCGAGAAATCCGGAATGTGATTTTTGTGTCCACCTGTTCAAACTACGGGAAAATTGAAGAGAGCGAAATTGCTGACGAGGATCACGCGCTTGAGCCGCTTTCCGCTTACTCGCGTTCGAAGGTAAATGCTGAAAAACTGATTTTGTCTCTTAAAGGGAAGGTGGATTTCCACCCAACCATTCTTCGATTTGCAACTGCATTTGGTATGGCGCCACGGATGCGCTTTGATTTGACGGTAAACGAATTTACCAGGGATTTATATCTCGATAAAGAATTGCTGGTCTATGACGCAGAAACATGGCGGCCATATTGCCATGTAAAAGATTTTGCACGGCTAATCCGAAAAGTACTGCAGGCTGACACCGACAAGACATCCTTTGAGGTTTTCAATGCCGGCAGCAATGAAAACAATTTCACCAAGCAGGGTATTGTCGACTTGATTTGCGGTCGCTTGCCTGATCGCAAGGTAAGCTACAACGAGAATAGTTCTGACCCACGGAACTACCGGGTGAACTTTTCCAAGCTGAGCAATGTGCTTGGATTCGAGTGCAAATACTCGGTCGCTGACGGAATCGACGAGCTTCTTTCCGGAATGGATGAGCATCTGTTTGATGATGTGGAAGCGCGTCAACTTTATTACGGGAACTACGGCATCGTAAATCACTGAAAACAGTGAACAGGTTGGAGCAAAAAGCTAATCCGACCCAAACTGATTAGGAAAGTCAGATATGAAAAATCGCATTGTCATTCTGGCAGGGGGCAAAGGAACCCGGTTGAGGCCCTACACAGCAAGCTTTCCGAAGCCGCTGGTACCGGTTGGCGACCTTCCGATTTTAGAGATCCTGATCAGTCAGTTGGCGAACCAGGGATTTACACGCTTTACGATTGCGCTGGGCCACCTTTCCGGGTTGATCCGTGCGTATATTGCCCAACGAAAATCACAGTTTGAAAATCTGGACATCGACTTTGTTGATGAAGATGAGCCGACCGGCACTGCTGGATCGCTCGCCAATATTGATGGATTGGATGAAACGTTTTTGGTTATGAATGGTGACGTTCTAACCGACATGGACTTTACCGCTCTCGTCCGCGAGCATGACCAATCCGATGCCAGCCTTACCATCGCCGCCCATAAGCAGGAGGTCAAAATCGACCTTGGCGTTCTTGAAGCGAACGGTAGCTGCGTTCTGGAAAACTATGTCGAAAAACCCACGCTGGATTATGAGGTGAGCATGGGGGTTTATGCCTACAGCCCATCGGTTCTCAAACATGTCCCTAAAGGCGAGTATTTAGACTTCCCAACCCTGGTCCAGAACCTGATGGCGGCTGGAGAAACCGTTCGCCTTCATCGAAATTCTGCATTCTGGCTCGATATCGGCCGGCCGGATGATTACGCACTTGCACAAGAGTTGATGGAAAAAGATCCTCAAAAATTTGGAATGGTTGCCAATGTCTGACCCATGGAAATTCACCCTTTCGGAACCCGATCTCATTCAATCCGACAGCGACGCCGTCGAAGCATGCATCCGCTCACAATGGCTCTCAATGGGGCCAAAGACCCAGGAATTTGAAGCACAGTTCGCGGAAATGACCGGAGCAAAGCATGCAATTGCCGTTTCAAACGGAACGGCAGCATTGCATCTGGCTTTGGCTGCAGTCGGTGTTGGGCAGTCAAGCGATGACGAGGTCATTCAACCAACTATCAACTTTGTGGCAGCGGCTAACATGACATGCGCACTTGGTGCTGATCCTGTGTTTGCAGATTGCCTCTCACTGGTCGATCCAACCATCAACCCACAGGAAATTCGCACAAAAATTACAAAGAACACCAAGGCGGTCGTGGTGATGCACTTCGGTGGCTATGCCTGCCGAATGGATGAAATTCGCGCAATTTGCGATGAACACAATCTGCCTCTGATCGAAGATGCCTGCCATGCACCCTGTCAGACATATTCCGGGAAACTCGACGGCTATCTGGGCACGATTGGCGAAATCGGCTGTTTTTCTTTTTTCTCGAACAAAAACATGACTACCGCTGAGGGAGGCATGGTTACGACCGACGATGATGAGCATGCGGAAAAAATTCGTAAAATGCGTTCACACGGCATGACAACGCTCTCATGGGACCGGCATTTCGGTAGACCATCAACCTACGACGTAATCATGCACGGGTTTAATTACCGAATTGATGATTTACGTTCATCGCTGGGGTTATCGCAACTCAGTCGGCTGCTTGAAAACAATGAAAAACGCAGGATGCGTGCAGAGGATTATGCCGATGCGGTTTCCGATCTTGCAACAAATGAAATCCAGTTCATTTTTGGTGATCGCCCGAAGGATGGAACGGGTCATGTCGCAGGCGTTATTGTTCCAACAGCAAAGCGCGACATCGCCCGTTTAAAGCTTGCTGAACTTCGGATCCAGACAAGTCTTCATTACCCTCCAATTCATCTGTTCTCGGCCTTTAGCGAATTCTCGTCTGTTGAACTACCGATTGCAGAAGAGTTTTCAAAGTCAATGATAACATTACCAATGCATGCAAATCTTCCAGCAGGGGCACCGGCTGAAATTGTACAATCGCTCCAAAGTGTCCTGAAAGCTGCGTGATGGGCGAGGCAAGCAAAATTCGCCGGATATTGTTTCTTGCGCAACTACCGCCACCGTTTCACGGACAATCCCAGGTGGCCGGTGCAATGCACAAAATCTTCACTGATGATGCAAAGGCAGAAACATTACAATTGTGGCGCGGTGGTGCACGTTCAGCCACCGATGTCGGCACACGTTCCATCTCAAAGTATCTCGGATTTGCTGCAATGATTTGCAGTCTCTTTGGTTTGATTGCGCGCCGGAAACGATTTGAAGTAGCCTATTTGGGTGTTGCGCCATGGGCACACACAATTTTGCGGGACGCTATTCTCATTGTTTTGGCGAAGCTGGTATCCCGTCGTGTTTGGGTACATGTACATGGCGATGGCCTGGAGAAATTTACTCGCCCGCAAACCCTTGTGCAGCGTACCTTACGGTGGGTGCTTCGCGGAACTGAGTTGCTGGCGATCACAAGCGACACTGTAAAACTTGGCAAGGATTGCAAGATTTTCAACTCCGTGATCCATCTTCCAAATTTCGCCAAAGACCCCGGCATTGCAAAGAAAAAGAAAACTGGATCCATCCACCTGGGAACCGTCGGTAATCTCGACCCACGAAAGGGGGTGTTTGAATTTCTTGCATGCATATCGGCATTGAAGAGCACGGAACATCACGTGCGTGGAACCATGATTGGCGGGCCAACCAATGCGTTGTCTGTGAAAGATCTCCGGCAAAAAGTCGAGCAAATGGGACTCGCGGACACAGTCACAGTCACCGGTCGTGTTGATGAATCTGAAAAGAACCGCTTGCTTTCGGAAATGGACATATTCCTGTATCCGTCACGCCACGATCTCGCGCCACTGTCGCTGATTGAAGCGCTATCGCACGCGTGCGTTCCAATC
This sequence comes from Hyphomicrobiales bacterium, assembly GCA_021775415.1. Classification (GTDB taxonomy): domain Bacteria; phylum Pseudomonadota; class Alphaproteobacteria; order Rhizobiales; family Rhizobiaceae; genus JAALLB01. The sequence continues at coordinate 494,158 of JAJFHV010000010.1, forward strand.
GTATTTGAAACCGGCGGAATTCCGGAAATCGTGGGCGTAAAGCTTGCAACAAATGTATTGCCCGTATCAATGAGTGAAACGGAATTCACTGGCCAGGTCAGCAACATCGTTGCAAATTACATATCAAACAGAAAATCACTCACATCAGACGCCAAAAATGCCCGCGCCCAGTTTTTGACTGGATACAGTGAATCCGGGTTTCGCAAGAATGTGCTTGCATTACTTGAGCGAAATGAAAATCTTGATCGTGACCCCACAACGGCTTCACCCAGTTTTGCAGGGGAGAGCCTTTCGTGAAGCGCCTCATCTTAAACCTCCTGAGACAAATTCATGTCGTTTTTCGTAGACGCGCCTTGCCTGATCGCGTGGCAATTTACGGCCACGAGCTTGGACCGGAATATCGCAGACACTTCAAGGAGTGCATCGAGCACCTGCTCTCGCTTGGTTATGAGACGGTCAATCCCCGCCAGTACGTTGCAAGTGAAGGCCCGAAAAAACGACTGTTCATTTCATTCGATGACAATTTTCGAGATTGGCATGACACACTCGACATGTTTGATGAGTTGGGTGCAACCTGCACGTTTTACGTAACCAGTGGTGTATTTGCGAACCGCTCAACAATTGCTGAACAACGCGCCTTCATGGAGCGCATTCGGCAACCAAGTGACCGGGAGACCCTAACCGTCGGGCAATTGCAAGAAATTGCAAAACGTGGGCACACGATTGGTTGTCATACCCATACTCATCCACTTCTACCCGATCTTCCCAGGGACAAGTGGGATCGCGAAATTGCCCACTCCAAAGAAGTGTTGGAGCGTCTGATTGGCGCAGAAATTCAGGACTTTTCGTTTCCATTTGGTATGCGGCGCGACTTCAATAGTGAACTCGAAGCTTATTGCCGAAGCTTGGGTTTCAAGACCATCGCTACCGGAATTTCCGGTCAGCTTTATCAAAAAACCTGCCAACCCATGCGTATTCACCGCACTGGTTTGAAATCCTATATTTCCCTATCCGAGAATATAAAGAATTTGCAACTTGACGCGCGAATATATGGCGCCCTGTTTGGGCGTAGTGTGATCGGATGATCAATCACCTCTCATCACGCCAGTTTTTCGGCAGCATGTTCCCTTCCCTGATGAGTCGGGCCGGGCTGGAAAGCGCAACTTATCGCATGATAATCGCGCGGGATGCATTACTGCTGAGCGTCGCATATTCTACGTTTCTCCCCTTCAGAGCATCGAGATCTGTTGCCGGCAATCCGATTGGGAGACCGGTATGAGCACTCGGAAGAAGGTCACATTTTTGACATTGGTCTTGAGTCACTACCGCGTGGTGGTGCACGAACAAATTCGCAAGATGCTTTCAGAACAGGGGATTGAATATCAGTTGGTATATTCAGCACCCGAGGGGAGTGACGCAAAAAAAGGCGATACCGCGATTTTACCGTGGGCACAAAAGGTTCCGCTCAAGACCTTTGATTTTGCCGGCAGAAAAATTCACTTTCAAAAGGCATTGCAGGCCACCAAAGGAAGTGATCTCGTAATTGTCAGTCAGGAGAACAAGCTGCTGATGAATTACTTCCTGCTTGCCCGATATTTGTTCGGTGGAAAACGGTTTGCATATTTTGGGCACGGCAAAGGCTTCCAATCCAAAAACCCCAACGGCATTTTGGAACTCTGGAAAAAATTCCTGGCGAAACGGGTGTACTGGTGGTTTGCCTACACACCAGGCGTTGCTGAATTGGTGAACTCCCTCGGGTTTCCAAAAGAACGCATAACCACTGTTTGTAATTCGATTGACACAATCAAACTGCGTGAAGAAATCGAAAGCGTTACGGACAAGGATGTGTCTTCATTCAGGAAAAAGTTCCAGATTACAGGCAACAATATCGGGATTTACATTGGCGGAATGTACGAGGAAAAACGCCTGCCGTTTCTGTGCGAGGCCGCAATCAGAATCCGCAGGGAAGTACCTGACTTCGAATTGCTGTTAATTGGTAGCGGGTCACATTCTCATATCGCCCAGGAATACGCAGCAAAGCATTCATTCATTCATGCTCCCGGTCCAATGTTTGATAAAGACCGGGCAATCGCACTTAAATTGTCGGACGTGTTTTTGATGCCGGGACTTGTCGGACTTGCCGTAATAGACAGCTTCATTGGAGAGTGCCCGATTGTCACTACTGATTATCGCCATCACAGCCCCGAACTGGAATATTTGAAATCTGGTGAAAACGGCCTGATAATTCCGGATGACGGGAGTGAGGCAACTTACGCTGATGCAGTCACAAATTTTCTGGGTGATAAAATACTTCGCAAAAAAATGACTTCCGGTTGTCGGGCCAGCGGACAATTGTACACAGCCGAAAACATGGCGCGTAATTTAGCAAATGGCATGAAGCAGGCAGTTAACGCCTGAGGCGCGATCGTCCAACGTCACAGGATAACCCTCATTTAATTCAGGTTATTTTGAATACAGTCAGGATGCTTAGTTTCCCGTGGAGGGAATGTGGCGTGACACCAAGAAATGTAGCAGCCGGGCGAAATGGTCAGGCGGTATATGCAACTTTTACAATGCCTCTGATCCGAGAACGCTTTCCACGCAGCCTGGAGAGTAATTTGTGAACTTCGCCACTAGAGCCCTGGTTTTCCGAGAGTACGACAATCACTTCATGTGCCAGTGTGGAAAGCGTGGTAGAATCATCCATTGCATCGAGCAACGGACCGTCGATCACCGCCAAGTCTGTTGAGAATTTTTTATCAGTCAAGCGATCGCGCAATTTTTCCAAACGAACCATTTTGTGAAGCCTGTTTGTTGCACCGGGTGAACGCAGCGGCCAATACTGATAGTTTCCGGCGTGAGCTGGCTCGCTAACATTTTGTCCAACGGCAAGTTTTTGACTGGTGAGGGTCTTCAAGAGATTTTCAGCTGTTTTTGAAAAATCATGGACTGCAACATCACTTTCAAAATCTGCTCCGGCCAACATCACATCGTGTCCGGCCAAAGCGCCGGCAAGCGCCAAGTTGGAAGCGAACACAGATTTCCCAAAATTGTCCTCAATCCCGGTCACCAATACGGTGCGTGTTCGCTTGGGTTTGAAAGAACGCGATATTGACCCAACAATACCCGCCAAATCTTGCGCAACCAGATCATCCTGATCATACCCGACAAATTCCGGGATATTATCACTAATCAAATAACCACGCGGCATTGCAAGTGTCAGGAGAACGGGGAGCTTGAATTGCGTTTCTTCGGGTGCCAGGTCATTAGCTGGAGGCTTGTTGCCTCGCCTACCCAACATACCACTCAATGGATTTTCCATCATCGTGTTCTTTGGCTTAACCGATTGTCGGGCTGTACCGGCGGCAGACATCTTATTCGTGGGTGAATGAGAGAAAAATACAGAACCCAGAAGTGCCAAGGCACAGGCGAATCCAAATCCGGCGCCAGTGCCTGCAACGGCCAGAATAGATGAAGGCAGTCCGGCAGGTTTTATTGGAGGAATTGCATCGGAAACAACACGTGCTTTGCTTGTATCCACTCTAACCTGTTCGCCAAGCTCTTTAGCCCGCACTAAAAATGCCTCATAAATGACCCGCTTTGAATCGACTTCCCTTTGAAGTTCACGAAGCTTTACCCGGGCATCGTTGGTTGAATAGGTTTGATTTGCCAGATTAGTGACCTTGGATTTAAGCTCTTTTTCCAACCCGAGCGCGCTGTTGTACTCAACCTGTGCAGCTGATGCTATGCGGTCCAATTCCGCCTGGATTGATTGCTGAACATCCTTGATGCGTAATTCCGCGGCTCTCATTATCGGATGGGTATCCAGATATTGAGCCGAAAGACTGATCTTGGATTGGCTTGCTTGTGACAATTGCAGCCTCAAGTTCGCAATGGTTTGAGATTGTATTGCTGCAGGTAGCGTTTGCGGCAATCCGCCGGATGCTCTTAATTGCTTGAGCCCTTCCAACGTCACCCGGGCGGCAGTAGTTTTGTCGCGAGCTTCAACAAGCGCTTTGTTGACCTGGCTTAATTCCTGTTCATTGATCAGGCCGCCGGTGGCATTGAGGATGTTGTTCTCCAGCTTGTAACGTTCGACGGCGTTTTCTGCAGCGTTAAGTTGAGCCCTCAAATCCTCAATCCTGCCGCTCAGAGAATCTGCAGCTCTTTGCGCTACCTCCGACTGAGCTGCCAATTCTGAAGCAAGAAACACCTTGGCAATCGAATTTGCCAGATGCGCAGCCTTTTCGGGATCCTCACTGGCCACGCCAAGCTCTACGACGTAGCTAAGCTTTGGTCTGGAAATCCCTACCGCCTTGCGCAGTTTATGCGTTGTAACATTTTTGATGTCTCTACTGGCGGCAGCGCCGGAATTTCCCAATACAATGTTTTTCACGCTGGATATGAAGCTGAATGCACCCCTGCCGTTAAATTCTGGATCAGAAACCAGGTTTTCATTTTCAACGACCCGGGCCAGGATGCGATCCGAGGTCATAATGCGCATCATGCTTTCGATCAGCGCGATGTTTCCATCGGCGGACTGAATGCGGGGATTTATATCGCGTTCGAGGACTTCGATACCCCGCGGATCAAGAAGAATAGAAACCTCAGCTTCGTAAATCGCCTTGCGAGCGCCGGCAATTGTGAACGAAAGAGCGCCGATACACAGGGTGACAAGCATAATAAACTTCCACCATCCGCTCAAAGTCCTGAAAATGTCTGTCAAGCTGAGCATTGGGCGAGTGTCCAGCTGATGGAGACTGCCTCTTCTATCACCGCTGGAATGTCTTGTTGAAACTGACATACAAAAACCCTGAATCTTATACTGCGTTCGACTTTTTGTCATGAAATTCAAACACATGCCTGAATTCACGCCGAGCGCCGAAAGTTCCTAACAATCTATAAAGATTCATGCTTACCGAAATCTAAACAAAACCAGATTTATCTTGGTCATGTTCAAAGTGGGTTGATCAGCCAAAATTCTCGGTTTGAGGTGGTGGGCTACCCCGGTCGGAGAACTTGTGCAGTTGCAACATTTGCGCAGCAAGCATCGTCAAATAAACCGGATTGAGCAAAACGTAACGTTTCCACAATCTTCGTGGCTCCTGAGATAACCTGTAGAGCCACTCAAGTCCGTGGCGTTGCATAAAAGCTGGTGCCTGATTGAGATTTCCCGCATGGAAATCAAAAGCTGCACCTACAGCGATGGAAGGAAGGCCAACCAGATCTGCACATTCGTGAACCCAGATTTCCTGACGAGGGCATCCCAAACCGACAAACACAATATCCGCGCCACTTCCACGGATTTCCTTCGTTATATCCCTCTTTTCTTCATCGGAGCTGCGTCTGAACAGTGAAGGGCGCGCACCTGCGATTTGAAGGTCGGGGTATTTTTTTCGAAGGTTTTTCTGAAGATTTTTCAGAACATCCCGGCTGCTACCGTACAAAAAGATCTTCAAATTTTCCCTCGCCGCCATTTCACAGACTTTGAGGGTAAATGTCGGGCCATAAACCCGCTCTTTCAATCCAGCACGATAAATCAGGTTTAACGCCCAACGTACGGGCTGGCCATCCGGCATTACAAGATCAAGTTGATTGAGCCGATAGCGGTGATGTGGATCCAGTGCGCCAGTCATCACCCCGTGCACTGCGAGAGCTGTTACCTTCAAGGGTTCACCCTTTCTGGCCGATTCCAGAACTCTTGCCGCAGCACCGTCGTAATCGACAATGCTGATGTCTATGCCGATAATATTTTTCTTACCATGATCAATCATAAGTTAGCCACTTGCATGCCAGCGCTCTGTATTTGCTTCGTAAATTTCGCGCAGGATTTCGGTGATTCCGAATTCAGGTTTCCAATCGGGAAAGTGGGATTCAAATCGTCTCGTGTCGGATATCCACCATATGTGGTCACCAGTGCGATTGGTTTCCTCATAAGTCCAGTCAAGCTCCCGCCCGGAGATCACTTCACACCCACTTATTGCCTCCAGCATCGAGCAATTGCTACGTCGACCACCGCCAATATTATACACCTCGGCTGAACGTGGATTTTGAGCGAAATGCCAGAACGCGCTAACCAGGTCATGACTGTGGATGTTGTCTCGAACCTGTTTGCCCTTGTAACCAAGAACCGAATAGCGCGCGCCGGTAGCGGTGCACTTCATCAGATATGCAAGAAAGCCATGAAGCGCCGTGCCACTGTGGGCAGGACCGGTCAAGCAGCCACCCCGGAAGCAAGCCGTTTTCATGTCGAAGTAGCGACCATATTCCTGAACCATCACATCGGCTGAAACTTTTGAGGCTCCAAAAACACTGTGCGTGCTTTGGTCAATCGACAGGGTCTCATCAATCCCGTACTTAAAAAATGGATGTTTACGGCCTATCTCCCAGCGCGTCTTTTCTTCAACCAATGGAAATGAATTGGGAAGATCCCCATACACCTTGTTGGTTGATGTAAAAATAAATGGGGCATCAATTGCGTATTTTCGCACTGCTTCCAGCATGGTCAGCGTGCCGTTGGCATTGACAGTGAAATCAGTAACAGGGTCCTTTGCGGCCCAATCGTGCGAAGGCTGAGCCGCGGTATGAATAACCAATCCAATATTTCCGGCATATCGCTCAAATATCAAATTGATCGCTTCCGGATCGCGAATATCAGCGTCCTCGTGGGTATAATTCTTTAGCGACTGGCTTAGCAGTTCCCGGTTCCACGCCGTAGATGCTTCCTTGCCAAAGAAGGCCGCACGCATGTCATTATCTATGCCGACAATTTTAAATCCCTTTTCAGAGAAATACTTTGCAGCTTCCGAACCGATCAAACCGGCCGATCCAGTTATGATGACAACTTCTTTCACACTTTGCCCCCCTGTGGGTTGCTCTTTAAAGCAACTGATTATTCAGCCGCTTGAAGCACAGCTGGTTTTGCCATCAATAATTCATCAAAATACTTGATTGTACGGGCAAGCCCGGTTTCAAGCTGAACCTTTGGTTCCCAGTTGAACAGGGATTTTGCCTTGGAAATATCCGGGCAACGCTGTAATGGGTCATCTCCTGGCAGGGTAAGATAATCGACTTTCGACTTCGATCCTGTCAGTTCAATCACGATATCTGCGAGTTGACAGACAGTGATCTCATGCGGGTTGCCAATGTTGACCGGTTCTGCACCGGCTTGTGGGCAATTCATCAGACCGATCATGCCATTGATAAGATCATCAACGTAACAGAAACTTCTGGTCTGCGATCCGTCACCGTAAACGGTGATTGGTTCGTTTTTCAAAGCCTGAATGATGAAGTTGGAAACCACCCGACCGTCGTTAGGATGCATGCTTGGACCGTAGGTATTGAAAATCCGCATTACGCGCGTGTCGAGTGCATGCTGTCTGCGGTAATCAAAAAACAGGGTTTCAGCAGCACGTTTGCCTTCGTCATAGCAGGAACGTATTCCAATCGGGTTGACGTTACCCCAGTATTCTTCACGTTGTGGCGACGTCTTTGGATCACCATAGACTTCACTGGTTGAAGCCTGCAGGATTTTTGACTTGGTGCGCTTGGCCAACCCAAGCATGTTGATTGCACCATGAACCGAAGTTTTCAGTGTTTGAACCGGGTCGTGTTGATAGTGAACCGGACTTGCGGGACAGGCGAGATTGTAGATTTCATCAACTTCAACAACAAGCGGGTTGGTTACATCATGACGTAGAAATTCAAATCGTGGATGCTTCTCAAGCTCCGCAATATTGTATTTCGTTCCTGAATAGAGATTATCGACTGCCAGAATTTCAATGTTGTCATTCGTAGCCAACAATTTCTTGCACAGGTGAGATCCGAGAAATCCGGCTGCGCCGGTTACCAGGATGGTTCGGTCCGATGGATATGCAAAGTCGTTCATGAAGCTTTCCAGTACACTAATGCCAAATGGTTCGTGATGCGGACTGAAGAATTTCAGACTACACCTACCCCGTTCAAAGCAATTTATGTGCCAAGCATTTAAATGCCATGCTGGGAATCATTCAAATTTGAGAGAAGTAGTGTTTCAATTTGATACAATATCCGTCTCGATTTGGTGACTAACGGACATTCCATCCGCAAACCTGCCTAACAACCCGTGGACTGAGCCAGTATATTTGCCCATCCCAACATTGGTCGTGCCCAAATGATGCCATTGGCTGAATTTTCCGGATAATGCGTTTCATAGGTTTTTAGCGCCATGGTCAGTATCTCGGGATCGTACCGGGCAAGCTCAAACCAGCCAAATCCTGCATTGAAATGTTCTTTGTACCCAGGTCTGGTTGTGCCGTCCAAGAATCTATTGAGCGTGCCATCCCGGTTCCAGATTTTGGTTTTAAAGGTTTTCACCAGTGCATCGACATGTTGGGTGGAAATCTCTTCAATCCCCTGCTTATGCGCGAGCAGCAGAAAGTCGAGATCGACGGATGCATGACCTGTGTCTTCAACATGGCGAAGGTGCTCCACCAGGATATATGGCCATCTGACTGTTCCATCCGATTGAAATTCAGCGAAATCATTCACCCAGGAATTTGCAAGCCGCCGTGCTTTTTCCACGCGCACTGGATTGGGATCCCATTTGTTCAGCAACAATTGGGCAGAGCACATGGTGGCTGACTGATTGAATGCCGTTTGTGTCGAGCCGAGTACGTTCGTACCCCCACTATCGCGATAAAAATATGATCCGGCATCACCAAAATCCCGCCAATCACTATCAAAGGAATCAACCGCCTTGCGTGCGGCTTCAAAATAATTTTCCACGATAGGAACGTAAGCGGGCCAACGATCCTCATTTTCCAGTACCGTATCCACAAACCGTAGAATGCCATGGGTAACCTGACCTGTGTTCAGAGCATTTACCTCTTCCCACCGCTTCCAGAACGGTCCACCCCTTCCCGTGCCCTGAAGTCCGGCTGGCTCACGAAGATAGTTTTCAACAATTTCTCCGCGAGCAATGCGCTCCGCATCGGTGTGAGCAAGCATGTAATTGATGAATGACATGCCGGCGTGAAGATATTTCTCATCCCCGGTCCAATCAGCCATTTGTGCCCAGGCTCGAAGCCAGTAGTGCGCAATCCAGGCAAATACGCCCTCTGAGTCATCATAAACGCCGTTATCTGCATGAACGATGAATTCGATTTGGCTCCTGCTATGCGTACCAAGTAATCCCCAGCGGTTTTCGTAGGCCCGATCCCAATCACCGGCAGAGCAAAAACCGCTTCGCGGATTTATAACCGCACCCTTTGAAGCGGCAACAGCCTGGTTAAATTGAAAGCCGCCTACCAGCGAACTGCCAAACGTAGCTGCAGCACCCCCAAGAAATCTGCGCTTGGTCATATTCATGAAGCAATTCCAATTCGAGAAAAACCCGTATTCCCAGTTCCCTAACAAGAACCATGCCAGAAGAATTGTCCCAAAATCAGCAACATGAACCGGTGAGAATCCCAGCGCATACCAATTCCACCCAATTGTAAACCAATTGTTGATTTTTGTGCGGACAGTAGTACTGTGCCACAAGGATCAAGCTGAGTTTATCAAGGTACTCAACCCACAATGGATACACTTTCACCACAATCTGAACCAAAGCCTTCGATTATCCTGCGACCTGGCGAACTTGTGTTGCCGGAAGGCATGGAACGTTTTGTCATTGCCGCTGGTGGTTCTGTCATTGTTGATGTCGAGACAGGTGACAAAATCAGTGTCGTCGACATGGAAGGCAAGCAAGCCTGCGAGCTGATCAGCGTCGATAAGGCCGGGCGATTTGATGCCGGCGTACTGTCCGAAAAACCCAATGCCGGTGCAGATGGCCTGCACTCAATACTGGCAGGTTCGGATGAAAGCGCAAAGCGTGCGCACGCTTCACTAAAGCGACGCAATATTGATGTCTCCAAGGCAAAATCTTTCCGGGTATTTGGCGAAGATTCTCCGATGGGAAATCGGGTTGAGATCACAACGGAACGCGAGGGAATTCTGATTGTATGTGCACCCGGCTCTGCGATGGATGCCGAACTTCAAAATACCACAACCCCAATTGAATTGTTCATTCAACGCAGCCGTATCCGGCCAGCCTCAGAAGCGAGACTTCCCGAGCCACTGGCAGACCCAGTCCTCGATATCAGGGTTCATGCGGCAACTGCCGAGAGTTTTACGGTCAAGGAAGGTGAATATATCCAGATTATAGATGTGTCGGGTCGACAGTGTTCTGACTTTCAGGCCTTTGCAACAAGCAAACTGGACAAGGGCAAGGAACTTGCGCTGGATGCCACAATCACGCGGTCACTAATCGGCATGAGTAACCCCGTACCCGGGCTGCCTGCAAAAGCGTTTGACCGTGAAATGGAACCGCTGGTTGAAGTTATTCAAGACACCTGCGGTCGTCACGATGTGTTTTTAACCGCCTGCAACTCCCGCTACTACGATGACATGGGATATCCCGGGCACGTGAATTGTTCTGACAATTTCAACCGGGCGCTTGATCCTTATTCCATTGCCAGCCGCCGTGGTTGGGAAGCGATAAACTACTTCTACAACACCAATATTGATGATGCTAACCAGATCTATTTTGACGAGCCCTGGTCGCGTTCCGGTGACTACGTGATGATGCGGGCTTTGACTGATCTGGTCTGTGTTGCTTCCGCCTGCCCCTGCGATATCGATGCAGCAAATGGCTGGAATCCGACAGACATTCACGTTCGAACCTACAAAAAAACCGAAGATTTCAAACGAGCAACGGCATTTCGCATGACCCCAGAATCAACACCACAGATGACCAAGGAAACCGCCTTTCATGAACGGTTTTCAAAACTCACCCGAGACTACACAGAATATGCCGGGTACTGGCTCCCCAACCGGTTCAACAATGAGGGCCCGACTGAGGAATACTGGGCTGCACGCGAAAAGTGCATGGTCATGGACCTCTCCCCTCTCAGAAAATACGAAGTGACGGGCCCCGATGCTGAAGCCCTCATGCAACACTGCGTAACCCGCAATATTCGAAAACTTTCACCGGGCCAGGTCGTCTATACAGCCATGTGTTACGAGCATGGCGGCATGGTTGATGATGGCACCGTATACCGGCTTGATCAGGATAATTTCCGCTGGATTGGTGGTAATGATCTCTCCGGAATTCAATTGCGCAAACAGGCTGAAGCGCTTGGCCTCAAAGCCTGGGTTAGAAATTCAACAGACCAGTTGCACAACATTGCGGTGCAAGGCCCCAACAGCCGTGACTTGTTGAAGGAAATTATCTGGACGCCTCCGAACCGACCGGAGCTTGAAGAGCTGGAATGGTTCCGTTTCACACCGGCCCGGATTGGAGACTTTCACGGTGCACCTGTCGTGGTTTCCCGAACCGGGTACAGCGGCGAACTTGGATATGAATTGTTCTGCCACCCCAAAGACGCCAATGCCGTGTTCGATGCTGTTTGGGAAGTTGGGAAAAAATACGGACTCAAACCACTAGGGTTGGAAGCGCTTGACTGGCTTCGTATCGAGGCAGGCCTGATATTTGCCGGCTCTGAATTTGATGACCAGACGGATCCCTTTGAAGCCGGTATCGGGTTCACTGTTCCATTGAAATCAAAGGAAGATAATTTCATCGGCAAGGAAGCCTTGATTAGACGCAAGGAAAATCCGCAGAAAAAACTCGTCGGCCTTGAAATCCACTCTCAAGTAATTGTTGGAGCAGGTGATTGCGTTCATGTGGACCGGCCCCAGATCGGCGAGGTTACCAGCAGCATGCGTTCGCCCGTGCTAAAGAAAAACATTGCCCTGGCGCGGGTGGATGTCACGCATGCAGAATTAGGCACCGAGGTCGAAATCGGTAAACTCGACGGCCATGCCAAACGCGTTCCGGCAACCATCGTTCCCTTTCCCCATTATGATCCGAAGAAAGAGCGCCCCCGGAGCTGAAGTTGATTTCACTACGTCAGGCAGAATTTGACCAGTTTGAAGCGGATGGCTTCGTGGTTATTGAAAACGTTCTGAATTCAGATCAGATAGAGAGTGCGCAAAAACGCTTTCCCAAGTTATTTCGAGGCGAGTTTGAAACCGGTATTGAGCCTGATGAATGGAATTGGCGGGAAGGCCAGGACAGCGAAGCACTCACCCGGCAGATTTGTAATGCCTGGAAATCGGACAACACTATCGCCTCGATAGTCCTGGCTGAGGACGTTGGCAAGGCATGTGCGCAGTTGCGTGGCTGGCACGGTGCACGCATCAATCAGGATAATGTAATTTGGAAACCGCCTGGTGCAAAACCGCTCGGATTTCATCAGGACGAGAGTTATCAAACCTGGAACCGGCCCGGCGAAATGATGACCTGCTGGATTACACTGGATGACACCAGGGCCGATCAGGGAACAATCGAATATGTGCGCTCATCTCATCTTTGGCCGTTATCAGATCAGATCGAGCAATTTCACGCACCAGATGATCCACTGGCCGATATGAATATCGCGGCCAAACACGCCGGTGTCACACCTGATATTATTCCAATTGAAGTGCCCGCAGGTTCTGCAGTCATTCACCATGGGAAGACCTGGCATGGATCGCGTGATAATCGGGGTTCAAATCCGCGTCGCTCGATTGTCGGTCATTGCATGAACGCCAATAGTGTATTTGACAGTGAAATTACCAGCCCGGTTTACAACAGGTACAAAAAACCTCACACGCTCGAAATGGACGAACATGCGTTCCCAGTCCTTTGGACGGCCAATGGCAAGCGCTCAGCATGGCTGGGTGAGGCATGAGGCCCGGTTATTTGCGTACACGTGCCATGAAATTATTATAAAGTTGCCGTGAGCTCTGACCAAACTCCTCCATCGCTGCATCGCCATCACTCTTGATGACATCATAAGCACCCTTGCCAAGACCGTCTTCGAGCGCCTTGCGATACTCAGGGATTGCACCCCAATTTATGATGGTATCGGGTTCGACTTCCACGTGATATTGCGTCGACCAGGCATTGGTTCCAACACGCATCGCCTGTACCCGGCACTCTGGTGAAGAAGCCAGCACAACGGCACCTTCAGGAGCTTGCGCCACTTCGACAGAATGCCATTGGAGACATTTCTGGGTCTTTGGAAGATCGCCGAACACCGGATCGTTTGCAGCTTCGCTCGTGAGGCTCACTTCCAGAATGCCAATCTCGGGTGGCCGTGCAGGACCGCATGTACCACCCAAGGCATCTGCCAGGAGCTGATGCCCGAGACACATGCCCAGATAGGGCTTTTTCAGATCGTTTACCCAGGTGCGAATAGCCTGTTTCTCCGCTACGAGCCAGGGATGTTCATCAACGTCCCACACATCCATCGGGCCACCCATGACCCAGAGCATATCATAAGGCTCAAGATCGGGAATTTTTTCCCCTTCATCAAGCTCAACCGCATCCCAATCAATTCCGTCTTCACGGAGATAGTTACGCAATGAGCCAGGGTGCTCACAGTCAATGTGTTGAAAAACAAGCAGCTTCAAAATTTATCCTCCTCGATTTTTTCCGTTTTTCGGAGGTTGATCAATCTGTTCCACGTTCAATGTGAACTGACTACCAACGGGAACATCAACCTCACTGATCTGGTTTGTGAATTCGCGCCAGAGTTTCTTTCGAATAGCCTCGGCAAAGTTCGACATTTCCTGGGCAACGACAACAAAACTCCCGGGCCCACGCACTACGTGTTTTCGGTACCAGATGTCCAACCTTGGAAAATCTGTGAGGATGGCTAGTCCATTAATCGTTACCCCACGCAGTTCAGCCGCCTTGCGCGCATCGGGCATGGTTACAGCACCACGGAACCAAGGATCTGTTTCAACCCCATCACCTGAAACATCAATCACTTGTCGCAGGCTGGTCAGGTTGTTTTCTTCCAGCATCTTGATTGCGTAGGCTACGCCATCGCCTATTCCGGTTCCTCCACCGCCAAGGCCATCACTTCGGCCCGTATACTGATAGAAATTTTGCAGCACTACCGCAAACCGTTCCGCATCGACCGGTCCGGCGATTACGTGCCATTCAGATGGAAATTTCGGGAAAGCCGCATCCGACCAGATCATCAAAGCTACTGCAACCTTACCCAACGAACCAGAAGTTGCCGCAGATTGGATGGTTGGATCGCGAAAGGCTGCAGCATACCCTTCCAGCTGGAGTTTGAGTTCGCTGCTACTGATGCTGCCGGAGCTATCAACAGCGAGAACTATTTCCAGATCAACGTCTTGCGCGCGCGCAACTGATGAAAAAGAAACCAACGCCACAAGAGCCATGACGAGAAGACGATAACTTCGTGCAATCATGTCATCGCCTTCCAGTTTGCTCTAATTTTGTAGATACGACTCCAGTGAATCATCCAAGGCATCTTTCCAGGGCGTATGGTGTACCGGTGCCATTGTGCCAGTGATCACAGATTTGTAGCTATTGTTTCGGAAGGTCATAATATCTTTCTTTTTGTGACCTTTCCACTGATAGAAGGCATCACACGCACCATCCACATCAAAGCTCGGGTAATCTGTTTCGTTGATCAACTCCTGTACATAGTCGCCCTGATACTTGATTGCAGCGTAATCATCCTCTCCAGCGTCTTCAGCAGCAACCCGCGCAACGACATCAGCTGCCCGAGCCTCTTTATCTGGCACTTCAATACGCCCCATAATCGCATCCCGGACCCACCAGGCCTGTGCATCGAACATGTTGAAGGTGAACCACTGGTCCTGCATGCCAAGATAGAACAGTGCCGGATTGTCCACCCAAACAACGCCTTTATAAAGATCAGCGCTTGCGAGCCTATTGGCGGTTCTCAACTTCAGTTTTTCTTCCATAAACGGGAAGTGGTGGACGTAACCGGTACACAGGATGATTGCATCAACTTCCTTGGTGGTACCATCCTTGAAATAGGCGGTATTTTTATCGACTTTTTGTAGCAGCGGTACCTCCTGCCAGTTGTCCGGCCACTTGTAGCCCATAGGTGCCGTTCGATGGCTGACCGTTACGGATTTGCAACCATACTTCCAGCACTGCGAACCGATATCTTCAGCGGAATAGGAAGTACCGATGATCAGAACATCCTTGTTTTTGAATTCCATTGCATCGCGGAAATCATGCGCATGCAGCACCCGACCATTGAAGTTTGAAAATCCCTCAAAATGCGGAACATTAGGTGTTGAGAAATGCCCACTAGCAACGATTACATGATCAAATTCTTCCGTGTACTCATTGTCTTTGGTCAGGTCATGCGCGACGACCGTAAACATGCTGGTAGCATCGTCGAAGGTTACATGCCGCACCGGTGTCTTGAAACGAATCCATTTGCGGACATCGGCCTTTTTTACGCGCCCCTCAATATAGTCAAACAACACTGCGCGCGGTGGATAGGATGCAATTTGTTTGCCGAAATGTTCTTCGAATGAATAATCAGCAAATTCCAATCCCTCTTTGGGACCGTTGGACCAAAGATAGCGATACATGGAGCAATGTACCGGCTCGCCATTTTCATCGAGGCCAGTACGCCAGGTGTAATTCCACAACCCGCCCCATTCGTCCTGCTTTTCGAAGCATACGATTTCGGGAATTTCTTCACCCTTTGAAGCGGCTGATTGAAATGCCCTCAATTGCGCAAGGCCCGATGGTCCCGCCCCGATTATTGCTACACGTTTCATACTTTATGCCTCCCTGGAAATTTGCATCTCATACATGATTAGTTTGATACGCTATCGCATTAATGTTGAGGACGGAACATATCAATTGGTAAAAGGTCGACCAAATCGATCCTGCTATTTGACGACAAGAACGGGGCATTTTGCCAGTGTTTCAACACGGTGCGATACACCGCCGCGCAACAGGCCTTCGAGGTCACCCATTCCCCGGGATCCAATCACGATCATATCAGAATCCGTTCGCTCAGCCGTGGCAATTATGGTTCGGGCAACCGGTCCTTTCTCGACTTCTACCTGAGCGCTTTTTACGCCGGCGGAGCGAGCCTTGTCGGCTATTCCCTCAAGAATTGCCTGCGCGCTTTGCATTATTTTTTCAATCTCTGAGCCCGGAAACTGTTCCGTCTTGGCAAATTCGTGAATGGCATTAGATGCCTTCTCTTGGCGTACGACATGAAGTAACACAAGGTCCACGCTCATTGCCGCAGCAATTTGCGACCCCAAATTGGCAGCCTTCATGGAGTGCGCCGATCCGTCGATCGCAATTAGAATTCTGGAGACCATTTTCTCAATACCCGCAATTCAGTTTCGTGTTTTGTCGGTGAAGGTCCACCAGTGCCTACCGTCAATCCAGGCCCAGAGTAGATCTTCTTTCTCTCGTCCATGCATTGACGATATGGACGACCGCGAAGCCCAAACAGGAACAAGGCGGGAGTGATCAAGCCAACCCAAGCGCATCTTTGCGTGCTTTTGCCCAAGTGTTGAGAATATGATCAATCGCCAAGCCAATAAATGCGACACACAGGCCCAGGATAATACCATTTCCGATGCCTTTCGTATCTGACAAGGAACCTAGAATAAGCTCACCAAGATCGGCGGTACTCCCAATCATGGCGCCAATGATGACCATCATAAGTGCAAACATTACAGTCTGATTGATCCCCAACACGATATGCGGGAAGGCCAAAGGAAGTTCGATTGAGAGTAGACGTTGCATGCGGTTAACACCGGACATAGCGCCCGCATCCAGTAGTGCCGGTGACACATTACGAAGCCCCTCAATCGTATAGCGCATGGCGGGAATCATCGCATATGGCGTTATGGCTATTAATACCGCAATGTTGGATACCTGAAACAACATGATCGCCGGGATAAGGTAAATAAACGACGGAAACGTTTGCAATGTGTCACACACGATCAAAGTGACCTTGGTAGCTCTTTCGTTTTGCGCAGACAATATGCCGATCAAGGCACCTAAACTCCCCGCAATCACCAGGGCGATTGCAACAAAATAAGCAGTGGTAAGAGCCCGATCCCACCAGGCAGACAATGCAATAAACAAAAGATATCCGCCAACGACCAATGCAGAGCGAATGCCGCCAACGATATAGCCTATACCCATCACCAACACGAAGGT
Source organism: Hyphomicrobiales bacterium (assembly GCA_021775415.1). Classification (GTDB taxonomy): domain Bacteria; phylum Pseudomonadota; class Alphaproteobacteria; order Rhizobiales; family Rhizobiaceae; genus JAALLB01. The sequence continues at coordinate 511,220 of JAJFHV010000010.1, forward strand.
TGCTATGACCGGCATGCCTCTAAATGCAGCTCTTACCGGTTCCAAAACATCGACAAAAACCCATGCCTTGAAAACCTCCAAAGGTTCAAACAAAACCGTCACGAACCAATCGATGCCCGCATCTAAAATCTTATCTGCAGAAATGCCTTTGTTCGTCTCAATAATGAAAAAATAATTTATCCCGTCACCAAAGATGTACCGCCCGATAAACGCGAGTAAAACACCACCGATTAAAATTGCCAGCAGAATGAACTTGTTTCGGTGACGTTCAGAAAAACTCAAATCTGCAAAATAATCAATCGGCTTGTTAGCCCAGGCAAGAGATAATTTATCAAGCGTAATCGCTATTAGAACAATACAAACCCCCAATTCAAATGCCTTACCCAGTTTAAGGCCATTCAAAGCTTTCAACAGGTCATCGCCAATGCCAGTAGCTCCGATAAGTGATGCAATCACAACCATCGCCAGGCACCCCATGATAACCTGATTCACCCCGATCAAAATATTTTTGCGTGCGGTCGGTAACATGACACGAAACATCAGTTGCCGGCGAGTGCACCCACTCATGAGACCTGCTTCAACAACCTCAGGCGACACGGATTTTAATCCAAGTAATGTCAATCTCACCATAGGTGGTGTTGCAAAAACAATGGTTGCCAAGGCCCCGGCATGATCACCAAGGCCAAATAGCACAAACATTGGAATGAGATAGGAAAATTGCGGCATCGTTTGCGCAACACCCAATATCGGCGTTATGAAAGCTTCAAAGGCTTTACTGCGATAGGCGGCAATTCCTAAAAATAGGCCAAAAACCACAGAGACTGAGGCGGCGACTAATACCAGGGAAACGGTTTTCATCGCTGGTTCCCATTGCCCAAACAAAGCGATGTAAGTCAATGCGCACCCAACCAAAATTGCCAAAAATCTTCCGCCTAGATTATAACCAAGCAATACAGCGGCACCGGTTACAACAGTCCATGGAAGTCCTGGCAATCTTGCCCAGGGGTTTTCATTTATAAACCCCCAACTGGTGAAGGTCACAATTGTTTTAATGCCACCTACCAGAAGCTCACGAATGGTTTGAATGAAAAACAGGACAGCCCAGGAAACGGATCGGGTAAATTCTTTAACAACCGAAATTTCCTCATCATCTTCGAGAAGCTCATTGTAAACATCAATAGTTATCCAATCGAACATGACGAAATTGATGCTATCCGCCAACCATGCGGGCAACCACGCTAAAAGTGCCGGCAGACGCCATAACCAATTGCTTGATTCTTCATTACCACCACCTGCGCTTACAAAATATTTATAACCTTCCGGCTTTTGCACAAGCCAACAAAGTGCCAGAAACACAATGAACAAGAGCGCGAATTGCTGTAACTTTGATTGTGTGAAGGATTTTATCATAATAATTCGTCCAATAATTCAGTGCGAGTCTTTGCCAAACAACACATGAATGATCGATTTGCGATGGAGGGCACCGATGGTTTTGCCCTTGTCATCCACAACGGGGACTGCCTTGGCTTCATTCAGCACCGCCTCAGCTACAGTTTCAATCACTGCATCATGAGGAACCGTCAAACCGCTGATATTTTTCTTATCTGTTTCAGCCTTATCCATGACATCGCTGCACTTTAGTACTTTTTCGCGAGGCACTTCATTCGTAAATTTGGCAACATATTCGGTGGCGGGATTTAGAACAATGTTAGCAGGCGTATCCATTTGCTCAATAATGCCATCCTTCATAATCGCAATTCGATCCGCGAGACGCAGTGCCTCGTCAAAATCGTGGGTTACAAACAAGATAGTTTTCTTCAATATGGATTGAAGCCTGAGGAATTCATCTTGCATCTCCTTACGGATCAACGGATCCAAGGCGGAAAATGGCTCATCCAGGAACCAAATATCAGGCTCTACAGCTAGAGAACGCGCAATTCCCACACGCTGTTGTTGTCCGCCGGAAAGTTGGCGTGGGTAATAATTTTCGCGTCCGGTCAAGCTTGTTAATTCGACCATGGCAGAAGCTCTTTTTATGGCATCATCTGTACTCATGCCCTTCACCTGTAGCGGAAAGGCAATGTTTTCCAGAACGGTCTTGTGCGGTAGAAGCGCAAAGCTTTGGAACACCATTCCCATCTTGTTGCGACGGAGTTCGATCAGCTCTTTGTCATTCATGGCAAGCAAATCCTCGCCATCAATGTGTATGCTGCCAGAAGTTGTATCGGTCAGCCGCGAAATACAGCGAAGCAGCGTGGATTTCCCGGATCCCGATAGACCCATGACTACCAGCATTTCCCCTTTGCTAACTTCAAAGGACGCGTCATTAACCCCAAAAATACAACCCGCATCCTGAAAGGACTGAACATCAATGACACCGTTTGACGCCTGTATCAATTTGTCGGTGTTTTCACCAAAAATCTTGTAGACACCATCACATTTTATGACGGGATGCTTGCTTTTTGCCGTTGCTTTTTTAGCCATTAATTTTAATCCTTACAGCCACCACAAGGAACTGTTGCATGACTGCAGCTTTATGAAAACATCCAAAGTGAATTGGGATGATCTGGGTGTGGGTAAAGTCGGAGAAACATCAATCACATGGGTGCCAGAGGCAGGACCATCAAAATTCCACCTACCCAAACAAAACCCTCCCCAGACCCACGAAGGTCAAGGGAGGGAATTTACATTCTACGATGCTCTTTCCTGAAACAGTGAGAACATCGCCAAACGATTAGTTTGTGAAAGGCTTCCAAACGGATTCATTGTCAGCCAACCACTTTGTAGCAGCGTCCTGGTGAGTCATGCCATCGACGTCAACCAAAGCAGCCATTTGACCAATCTGAGTCGTGGTGAATGAAAGTTTGCTGTAAGCTGTGTAAGCAGCTGGATGCGTTTTAGGCATCTTGTAGTTTGCAGCTTTCTTCAACCAACCTTTTGGTGAGCCACATGAGCCATCGCCACCATCGGCCTTACGGCAACCTTCTGTATACTCAGGGAATTCGATAAATACGAAACCATCAGCATCGGTAAAGTTTGGTGTCCAGTTAAAGACGATAAGTCCGGTATTGTTTTTCTTGGAAGCAGCAACTTCAGCCCAAAGAGCATCAGCACCACCAGCGAAAGTAACTACGTAATCGTCACCAAGACCAAGAGCATCAACGCGTTCCGGCATCAGATCACCGTGCCAGCTTTGAGGACCTTCCAGCCAACGGCCTTTGCCGCCGGAGTCTGCTGTTACGAATACGTCTTTACAGTCTTTAAGAGCTTCCCAGTTTGGAAGACCCGGGCAAAGATTGTTGTCGATCACATGTTGTGGAACACCCATTTCTTCAAGTGTTGCTGCAGCATGGGTACCGGCATCGATAACGCCACCAGCTGCCATCGCATTGTAGAATGACTTGCCAAAGCTGGACTGCCATACTTCGTGCGAAATTGTGACATCACCATTGCGGATAGCTTCATAAACTGCCTGAGAGTCTGCGGGTACATACTCAACATTGTTACCCATGTTCTCAAAAATTCCGCCAATAACGTAGGCCATCACAACCTGGCTTGACCAGTTGTGTGTTGGAATTACGATTGGTTCACTTGAGTCTGCAGCCATTGCTGGAACAGCAGCAGTTGCAAATGCGAGCGCAACTGCGCCTGCCATTAAATTGTTTGTAAGTTTCTTCACGTTGGTATTCCTCCCTAAGTGATCGATCCAACAGGGACCGATTAAAATTGTCATTTGGCCAAATGAGTTCGCATCACGCAACCCCGTTAGGCCTCCCAACCTTTTCCATTATTGGTCAAATTGGAGCCTACTGTAACCCAAAGACATACCAATTTAAACCAATTTCATACCAGTTGTACACTACAGCCTTTCTTGGGTTTTCAGACCACAATTTTTTGATATTTTGCCCAAAGAAATTAGTGGCAAAGCCTAAAATGTGTGGTTTAATGCCCCGTCGTTATAACAAATGCCGGAATTATCCGCTTATCAAATAAACCAGCCGATTCTGCGGCGACCGGCAAGCAGTGCATGCGAAAACCACACACTACGGGACTACGAATGCTCCAAAGACGCAATCTTCTTCCTCCATTGGACTATTTTGTTGCTTTTGAATCAGCTGCAACGCAGGAAAGCTTCGCTGCCGCCTCTAGGGATTTAAACATCAGCGAAACCGCCATCAGCCGGAAGATCAAATTGCTGGAATTACACTTTAAGTGCCCGCTTTTCATAAGGAGCCACCGGTCCATCACTCTAACGCCCGAGGGACACCAGTTACTTGGCTCTGTGAGGCCTGCCCTTGAGCAGATGATCGCAGCGTCCGATGATATTTTCACGCTGGAGAGCCAAAACACCGTTACGCTTTCCGCCACCAATTCCGTTGCATCGCTCTGGTTGATGCCACGTTTGCAGAAATTCAATCGCCGGAATAACCAAATAAAAATCAACCTGGTGGCCTCCGATAATGATGCGGAATGCTTGGGTAAAAACGTGGACGTTGCGATATTGCGGGGTAATGGCACATGGCCGGATCATCATGCTGAAATGCTGTTTGGAGAATGTGTTTTCCCAGTGTGTTCTCCTGCTTACAGGAAAATTCACCCGGATTTTGACTCACTAGAGGCGGTTGCTGAACACTCATTGATAGAAGTCTCCAGTGAGCATAAAGAGTGGCTCAACTGGCAAACCTGGCTGCAGAAGAAGCTGGGCCACAGCATGAATTTAAAGCAAACTGTAACCGTAAACACCTATCCGCTTGCGATCCAGGCAGCTTTGGATGGAATTGGCGTGTGCCTTGGATGGGAACATCTGGTCGATCATTTGCTAAAATCCGGCCAGCTCGTTCAACCGTTCGCTCCCGAAGAAATTAGTACACGCTCGGGTTACTACCTGGTTACATCGAAAACCCGGACATCGTTTCCTGCCCGCAATACTGTTGAAAAATGGCTCTTGGGATTCAAATCCGTGACAACACACAACTAAACTCCGCACGCCAAAACCGCCTATGGATTGGAAAACCAAGTTAGAGCATCACTAAGATTTGATGACACTTACACCGAACTCGACAGCGGAATGATGCAGCCACTCGGCAAAATCCTGTGCAAAGCCGGAATAAACCAGCACATCAAAGCTCGGCTTATTGTCGACCTGATGGATTAACACACCCATCTGGGCCATCTGTGTCTGTCCACAAAATCCAGCCTTTGCGACACTTGGGTGCAGATCAAGCCGGCATCCCTTTTGCATCAGCTGACGGGCATTCGGGCCGGAAACCCTGAAAATCACCCGGCTATCTGATTGTTCGGATACATAACCAATGCCCTTGAGTTTTTTGGCAATTGTTTTGGCAAAACCGGAATTTGCAGTCTGCGAAACGAGCACCCATTGACCGGGCGACACCGGTATTGCCGAAAAGTTTTTTTGTTGCGTGGTTTTTCCCGGGGTTTGCTTGATTTTCAACGCCCGTTCGACAGCTTTGGTTTTACCATTTTTTGCAAAAATCTGGATCACACCTCGATTGCGACGATCCTCGATGCTGACACCAGCTGTTCCCTTGGGGTTTTTTACAGCTGCATGGAAGTTATCAAGTGGCAGTGTTTCGGAGATGCGGGAAGCTTTAGCCATGGTGACGCTCTCCTTTCGGGTCGAAGAAGTGTGGAGAGCAAATTTCGACCTCCACAGATTCTTTTCTCAACGGGTAATGGGCATACATTTTCTTGCCCTCGTTCTCCATACCGCCCTTCATGTAACCAAGCCCGATCCAGGTTCCAATTGCCGGGCTGTCACCTACAGAACTGATCCAGCCAAGGCTTGCATCAGTAAAGGTGTTATCGAGGCTTTCAATGATATGAGCTCCGCCACGCAGCCTTCCACTTTTCTGGGTAAGCTTGATACCCACCAGTTTTGGCCTGTCGCTTGCAGTCATACCTTCACGTCGAGCCATTGGCAGGCCAATGAAGTGCTTCTTGGAAGACATCATTGAACCAAGCCCCATATCAGCGGCGGTCGTTCTACCATCCAACTCGTTACCGGCAACGTGACCCTTCTCAATACGCATAACGCCCAGCGCCTCTGTACCGTATGGGATCAGGCCGCGTTTTTCGCCTGCCTTACAGATTACATCCCACATTGCTTCGCCATGGCGCCAGGCAACATTTACCTCAAACGCCATCTCACCAGAAAAGCTGATGCGGAAAACACGAGCCGTTGCGCCATTCCAGTCAAATTCTCTAGCTGCCATGAACGGAACATTTTCGTCAGCAAAGTCGAACGACTTTCCAAATGCGGCTTGCAGAATTTTGCGGGAATTCGGTCCGGCAACCGCAACACCACACCATTGCTCTGTAGCTGAACAAAAATGCACATCGAGTTCTGGCCACAGGACCTGGGAGGCGTGTTCCATATGTGCCAGAACTCTCGCGGCGTTAGCGGTCGTCGTAGTCATGAAGAAATGGTCGTCAGCCAACCGCGACGTGGTGCCGTCATCAAAGACATAACCATCCTCGCGCAGCATCAACCCGTATCGGGCCTTACCCGGTGCAAGCATTTTCCAACCATTGATGTAAAGTCTGTTCAAAAACTCGCCAGCGTCGTCCCCGAATATCTCAATCTTTCCAAGTGTGGATACGTCACAGATGCCGGCGGTTTTGCGTACCTGTGCACTTTCGCGCCAGATTGCTTCCATGATGTCTTCGCCAGGCAATGGATAGTACTGGGGCCGCAACCACTGGCCTGCCTCAACAAACACAGCACCGAGTTTTTCGTGACAACGGTGCATCGCAGTCCGCCGGATGGGCTGGAAAGTCATTCCGCGCTCATGGCCGGCAAAGGCACCAATCGCCACCGGCGAGTAAGGAGGACGGAAGCGGGTGGTTCCAACTTCTGGAATGCTCAGCCCACGCGCGGCAGCAAGAATTGCCAACCCGTTGATGTTGGAGGTTTTACCCTGATCTGTCGCCATGCCCAGCGTTGTGTACCGCTTTGTGTGCTCAACGGAAGAATAGCCTTCCTGTTCAGCGAGCTGGATGTCTTTAGCAGTCACATCATTTTGGAAATCAACGAAAGCCTTGCCGTCGCCGGGACAACGCCAAACTGATTCAATTGAACCAAACGGGATGCGTTTTGTCTTTGGCTCGGCTGATAGCTTGCCGACTTTTCGACCCGCAGCCTTTGCTGCTTCATGGCCACCGCGGTGACCTTCCAAGAGGCCATCTGCAAGTGCGAAGCTTCCACTCGATGCGCCGACCGAACGTTCGGGGCGAGTGGGCTTTCCAGGCACAAAACCCTGGATTGCGTCATTCCATACCGGCAGGGAGAGCGTTTGGCTTACCAGATGTACATCCGGAGAATGGCCGCCGGAAACGGCAACACAGTCGCACTCAACACTGCCGTAGGAAGATCCGTCCAGCCGCTGTAGCGATAATGAAGATACACGATGCCAGCCATTTGCCTTTGCTGGAATAATACCCAATTCAACCTTGATGCCATTTTTGACCGCAGCTTTTGCGGCTGCAGACGCCTTCGTCCGCACATCACACACAACAACCACATCGATGCCCTTGTCCTGCAACAACGCTGCAGTTTGATACGCATCATCATTGTTGGTGCAAATCGCGATTTTTTTGCCAGGAGTTGCCGCAAACCTATCAACATAACGGCGTACAGCCGTTGAAAGCATTATGCCAGGCATGTCGTTGTTGTCGAAAACAACTGGTCTTTCCTGAGACCCACAAGCCACAACCACTTCCTTTGCGCGGATTGTCCACATGCGCTGGCGAGGTTGATGTTCCGCCGGTACAGCGACGTGATCACTCACCCGCTCAAGGGCTGCCATTACGTTGTGATCATAATAGCCAAACAACACAGTGCGCTGCATGACCTTGACGTTGTCCATTTTGGCAAGTTTAGCAGCAGATTGCTCTACCCACTCAGCCGCTGGCATGCCATCAATTTCGTCGCGCTCAAGACAAAGATTTCCACCAAGGAAAGGTTGCTCTTCGACAAGAATTACCCGAGCACCGGTTTTGCCGGCAGACAGTGCCGCTGCAAGTCCCGCAGGACCTGCTCCAACAACCATCACATCACAATGATCATGCGAGTGCTCATACGAGTCTGGATCCGCTTCCGTAGCAGCGCGCCCAAGACCGGCAGATTTGCGAATGAACTTTTCATACACCGGTTCCCAGAAAGATGCCGGCCACATGAATGTCTTGTAGTAAAATCCGGCAGTCAAAAACCTACCCAACAGCTGGTTGACCGATTGCACATCGTATTTGAGTGATGGAAAGCGGTTCTGGCTTGAGGCTTCAAGACCGTCGTACAGCTCCACCATTGTGGCACGGGTATTGGGTTCACGTCGAGCGCCAGTACGCATTTCCACCAGCGCGGTTGGTTCCTCAGAACCCGCAGTCAAACACCCACGCGGGCGGTGATACTTGAAGCTACGCCCCATCAGGGCGACATTATTTGCCAACAAGGCTGAGGCGAGTGTATCCCCTTCAAAACCGGAATAGATTTTTCCGTCGAAGGAAAAGTTTACCGGATTTGAGCGATTGATTGCCCCACCGGATGCAAGGCGGTTTTGTTGATTACTCATTACCGCGCTCCCTTCCGGGGTTTGGAGAGCTTGTCATGCGGCCCACCGGTTGTATGGATGTCGTGTGTAAAGGTATTGCGCACGACCTTCACCCACTGGCGACAGCCACCCACATGATGCCACCACTCTGTGTGCCATCCTTTTGGGTTGTCACGGATATAAACATAGTCAAAGAAAGCTTTTTCTGACGCATCAGGCTTCGGCCGGGTCACGGTCGCATCGCCCTGATACTGAAATTCAGCTTCATCTCTTGTGCCACACCAGGGGCAATCAATTTGATGCATGATCTGCTCCAAGGGCAAGTGGACCGTATGGTTTCGGGCGTGGCGCGTATTGAATTTTTGTGCTGAAAAGACGAAGAAACCGCGATGGTGTCGACGCACCACAAGGGTTCTTCAACGTATTCAGCGTAAAAATTCGCCGCGTCCCGCAGGGATATGGCCAAAATTGACCATTTTGGCGTCGCAAATCCTTGAAAGGGTTTGGCCCTATCTTCGAATTTTCTCCTAAAACTGAACAATTTTGGTTCATACCACGCTCCAAATCCATACGGTCCGCATGCCCTACTGTATCCATGGGTTCGGGCCTACGCCCTTTTCATCAATCATCCGGCCTTTTTCAAACCGGTCCATTGTGAATGCTTCGTTTAGTTTATGTGGCGCATCATTTGCGATTGTGTGTGCATAGCACCAGCCTGAAGCAGGTGCTGCCTTGAATCCACCGTAACACCAGCCACCATTGAGATAGAGACCCTTTGTATCGGTCTTGCAAATGAACGGGCTACCATCGAAGCTCATGTCCATGACACCGCCCCAGTGACGCAGCATGCGAACCCGGCCGATTGCCGGCATGATCGCCATGCCACCAGCCATGACGTGTTCCATCATCGGTAGATTGCCGCGCTGGGCATAAGAATTGTACCCATCCAGATCACCGCCATAGACCAGACCACCCTTGTCCGACTGGCTGATATAAAAGTGCCCTGCTCCGAAGGTCACCACCGTGTCGATCAGCGGCTTAATGCCCTCTGTCACAAATGCCTGGAGTACATGGCTTTCGATTGGCAATTTAATGCCAGCCATTTGTGCCACTTGGGAAGTATGCCCCGCCACGCACATCGCGACCTTGTTGGCCTTGATCGTGCCTCGGCTGGTTTCAACACCCAGTACCTTGCCATCCTTGCGCAGGATGTTTTTTACTTCACAGTTTTGGATGATATCCACACCGCGACTATCCGCACCGCGCGCATATCCCCAGGCAACCGCATCGTGACGAACCGTCCCACCACGGCGCTGGATAAGTCCGCCTTGAATTGGGAAACGGGCGTTTTCAAAATCGAGGATCGGCACCATCTTTTTCAATTGAGAAGGAGTAAGCAATTCGGCATCAATGCCCGCCATCCGCATTGCATTGCCACGCTTGGCAAAGGCATCGCGTTGCGGATCTGAGTGGAACAAATTGATCACTCCGCGCTGAGAAACCATCGCGTTGAAGTTGAAGTCCTGTTCCAGGCCTTCCCAGAGTTTCATGGATTTTTCATAAAAATGCGTATTCGGCGGGATCATGTAGTTGGAGCGCACAATCGTCGTGTTACGCCCGACATTACCACCACCGATATAGCCTTTTTCCAGCACTGCAACGTTGGTAATTCCATGCACCTTGGCAAGGTAATAGGCGGTCGAAAGACCATGCCCACCACCACCAATGATGATTACATCATATTGCTTCTTGGGTTGTGGATCACGCCAGGCGCGATCCCACCCCTTGTGACCCGTAAGGCCCTGCCAGAGAACCGAGAGTGCAGAGTAATGCAAAGGTCTATTCCTCTCTTAAACTCAGCTCCACGGATACGGGCTGTTGCTGACCGGGTGAAGCTGACCCTTTTCATAACGGTCAAATCGGAATGGCTCCAGCAAAGCCTGCTTTTCACCAAGCATTTCGTCCGCCATCAAATGACCAACACCAATCATCTTGTAGCCGTGGTTTGAGTCCGCGATGAAGTGAACATTTTCACAGAAGTGATCGATAACCGGAAAGCTGTCTGGCGTAAAGCAACCAAGCCCACCGGAAGGCTCTTTGTTGAACTTCACGATCTGGCCGGAGAACCGTTCCTGACAATGCGCCAGAGCGGAGCACCACATATGGGCAAAATCGTCACCAACAATGAACTCAGGAGATTCGGGACCATAAGGGTCAATTTCAATTTCATCTGCCGGTGTCATAACCTCGTAAGGCATTGCTCCGCCCTGAATTCCGCCGAAGTGGAAATCGGGTTTATAATAAATTCCCCAGGCTTCTTCGCGTACAACCGATCCATCCACATCAGAAAGCAAAGTTGCGTCCGTATCAACATGGATTACGGGTGGCATGCCACCATCATTGAGTTTTTGAAGATCCGGATCAACACCAATCACGCCTTCCTCCAGGCACCAATAACGCCAGGTTGGAATGCCTGAATGCATTGCGCCATCAGTGCCCTTGATGGAAACTTCTTTTGGAAGGTCCAGCATGTCCCAAATGGTTTTTGCCCAGGGACCGACAGCAACCACGACCTCATCACAATCGATATTGCCTTTGTTGGTTTCCACAGCGGTGACTGCACCGGAACCATTGCCACGGGTAAAGCCAGTAACTTCAACACCGGTGATAATTCGAACACCCTCGTCTTCTGCCTTTTTGGCAAGACCGTAGATGGATGTGGTGTTATTCGCGAAACCACCTTTTTTCTCGTGCAGCACAGATGTGATATTCTGCGCACGCCAATCGGAGAAAAGACCTTTCATGTAGGTCATGCAATCGCCTTCACCCTCGATGAACTCGGATTCGTAACCGATTGCCTTTTGCTGCTCGTAGATCGATGTCACATCCTCGCGCATGCCTTCGTGGCTGATCTGCATGTATCCAACCGGATGATAGCTGAATGCCTCCGGGTCGGATTCCCAAACACCCACACTGTGAGCCATCAATTCGCGCATTGCCGGCTGGAAGTAATTGTTTCTGACAACACCGCAGGCGATGCCACTGGCACCGGCAGCAATACCGTTCTTGTCCAGGACGACGATGTCTTCGCCACCACCCTTGCCTTTTGCCTTGAGTTGCGACGCCAAGCGCCAGGCAGTTGAGAGGCCGTGAATGCCTGCACCAATGATGACGTAGCGTGATTTTTCAGGAAATGCCATTTTCCGTTCCTCCAAAATTTCGGAGAGTTTGCACCGCAAATTCTTGTTTAAAAACTATATTGTAGACATTATTTACTACAAATGAGACAAATCAGACATGAATGTGCATCACTCCAAACACGAGACAAAATCTTCTGCCAGGCATTTTTGTTTTGTCTTGATACCGGGCTTTTCGCTCGTTGCCTTTTCCTGTGCGATTGATGCACTGCGCGCCGCCAACATCATCAATGAATCCGCGACCTATTCCTGGGAAGCGGTATCGGTTGAGGTTGAAGCCGTTTCCTCGAGCGGGATTACCCTGCCAACCACTCCCCTTTCTACCGCCGGAGAGCCTGATGTGATTGCGGTATGTGGCGGTGATCGATCCCATGAGTATACCAACCCGGAACTCACCCGCTGGCTTCAATTGAAGGCAAAACAGGGCAAGGCCATTGGTTCCATTTCTGACGGTGCATTTGTGGTTGCCGATATTGGTTTGTTCAGGAATGTTGCCTCAACAATCCACTGGAAGTGCTTTGATGCCTATCGGGAGCGATATCCTGATCTTGATATCAAGCCATCCATTATTGAGATGGCGGAGAAACGTTTTTCATGCGCCGGTGGCACAGCCAGCCTGGATTTGATGCTGCACTTTATCAATGCAGATTTTGGAAGTGACGTTGTTAGCCGGATTGCTGACAATTACTTTCACGACACCATCAGGGACACTTCCAAAGTGCAGCACATGACGAATGCGTTCCGGATTGCCGGAAAGAACCGAGATTTGTCAGATGCCTTACTACTTATGGAAAACAGCCTTGAAACCCCACTGGCGATAGAGAAAATTTCTGAAACGGTTGGTGTTTCGCGTCGCCAGCTCGACCGCCTTTTCAAGCGATATGTTGATGCCACGCCCCAAACACATTACCGCGATTTACGACTTGCAAGAGCATCTGGACTGCTCATTCAAACCAGCTTGAGTATCACGGAGATCGCATTGGGATGCGGATTTCACTCCGCATCACACTTGGGAAAATTCTTCAAACAGCGGTTTGGCGTGACACCTGGTGAATTTCGACGCAACGGCTATCGCTAAATCATCGGACAAAAGAAAGGGCGGCACAAAGGCCGCCCTCACTCAATCTTTTATCAGATCAGCATCAATATCGATCTATTGATGCTTCCATGTCTTTTTTCTCGGCAATGCGGGTTTCTTCTTCCAGCATGGCATTCTCGCCGCGCGATTGCGCAACGTGGAACCAGAGCCAGAAGATTACACCAGCAATCACCATGGGTACTTCCAATCCCTGGAAGGGATAGATCGCACCGACATTTGCCAAATCAACAGCCCAACTATCATAACCAATTGTGGACATATGCTTTCTCCTTATCAGTTAGGGTTAGATGGCTGCTTTTTCGGCAGCGATTACATCAGCAACAGCATTTTGATATGCCGCTTCATCATGATGGTCGAGACCTTGCAGTTCCGCTGCAGCCGGGATTCGCAGAATACCTGCACCAGCCATGATCTTCGACACGATAAAGGCTGGCAAGAAGCCCAGTACACCAAACATGATGATTGCACCGAGGAATTGACCCAGTGGGTTGATCGAAGCGTAGCCCTCAAATGGTGACGATGGTGCGCCCCAAAGCATGAAGCCACAAATCACCAAACCGATGAAACCAGCGTAGCCATGAACGGCAACAGCGCCAACTGCATCATCGATCTTGAACTTGCGCTCAACCCAGAAATGCAATTTGTACGCACATGCAGCACCAATGGCACCAATGAACATCGCCTGGATCGGATGATACAGATCATTGCCTGCAGATGCGCAGATAATGCCTGCAAGCCCGCCGGAATACGTCCAGAAGGAATCACCTTTCGACACAATGTATGCAGCTATCAAACCACCGGAAAGCGACATCAGGAAGTTGAACGTGATTGCGCTCAAGGATGTCGGTGCCAGGTAGATGTTGGTTGCAGTCCAGGTTTCACCGGTGATCTGACCACCAATTAACTCCGGTGAAATTGCCGGTACGTTACAGGCAGCATAAAAACCCCAGAAACCGGTATAGATCATGAACAGGCCGAGGGTTACCATCCACGGATTGTGTGGTGGTATATCACGCGGTGTACCGTCCTTGGCAAATTTGCCGAGGCGCGGTCCAAGAACGACCAGAACACCCAGAGCATAACCTCCGGCGATCGCATGGATAACACCAGATGCGTAAGCGTCGTGGTAGCCAAGCAGTTTCACCATCCAGCCGTCATAATGCCAGCCCCAGGCTGCATCAATGATCCAGAACACTGAACCGATCAACACTGCATGAATCCAGAACGCTGATGAACGAATGCGTTCAATCACTGAACCGGAAACGATGGATGCGGCAGTCCAGGAAAACAGCAAGAATGCCGCCCAGAACACACCGGTGATACGGTCACCGAGATTGGTACCCATGGTTTCTGACCACGGTGCATTTGCCGATCCATCAATCAGGCCCTGGCCTTCGAAGATGAAAGGACCGTTTGGAAACGCCCAGTAAATCCACCAGCCGAAAAAGAAGAACGTAATTGTCACCAATGGTATCAGCATGGTGTTTTTCATAAGTGTGTGCATGTGATTGCGGCGGCGACTTGCCCCCACTTCATACATGCAAAATCCAACGTGGATCAAAAACATAAAGACCACCGTCACGAAGTAGTAGAACTCCGTAAATACGGTGGTTAGTGCATCAAGGTTATTACCCATGTGCCCTCTCCTGTTGGGCCAGCCGACAAACGCACTGACCGATTATATCCCTCCGAAGCAGCGAAACCCTCGCCAGCTTCCCGAATACGCTTGATGGTTGTCGGCACAAATCTGTAAAGATTTGACCGCTGCCTCACCAGCCGCAAAAATTCCGCATGACAGCGGAATCGTGGTTAAGACTGCACCAAACCAAATCCCCAATCAACGAATTTCTACCCTTATTTCTCCCCTCATGTGAAATAATTTTTCCTATGAGGAAAACTTTATCCAAGTGGAAAATTTCCATAAAACGGCATTTTTCGGAGTACTGCACCCCTTCATACTCACCCCATAGTATTGATATAATTACGCTTTTTGAAAATACCGTGACTGTTTGGCAAGCTCAATTTACTGGCAAATTTTTCATCTATTGAACCAGCGTCTTGTCCTGTGGGAAATACCGCTAAAAAACATCTTCTGACTCGCGATTCACTGCAACAGATGGTACAAACCAATTGGGACCAACTATGGACCAATTGCAACCAATGTGTTTCTACGCCTTGGTGCAACACATGTAACATTCACTTTCCTGAGGGGGATACTCAAATGGAAGAACAACTACTAGCGCTGACCGCGGAAGTGGCAGCGCTAAAAGCGCATGACGGCGTGGGTAACACCATGTTTGCCGAAATGTATTACTATATAACAATACCACTTATGATTCTGATCCACGTTGGATTTTTGGGTTATGAGATGGGCGCATCGCGCATGAAAAACGTACTGGCTTCAGGCATTAAAAATATTCTTGCCTGCGCCTTCATGATACCTACTTTCTACTATTTCGGTTGGTGGATTTATTGGGCATTCCCAACAGGATTTGACTTTGGTGTTGGTGCCAATGGTATCTCAGGCTGGGAATATGCCTGGGCAGCTGCTGATCCGGCTGGATCCGTTATGGGCCCGCATCTGGGTGACAATGCTACTGGCGTATTCTGGGGTGCATTCACCCTGTTTGCCTGTACCACGGCTTCAATTTTTTCTGGTGCTGTTATCGAGCGTATCCGTCTTGTACCGTTCGTCATTCTTGCAATCATCCTTGGATCGTTTGCTTGGATTGTCGCAGCGGCCTGGGGCTGGCATGCAGATGGCTGGCTTGTACAAAAATGGGGCTTCCACGATATGGGTGCGTCCGGTGTTGTGCATACAGTTGCCGGTTTCTTTGCACTTGGTGTTCTTATTCCTCTTGGAGCAAGAATCGGCAAGTTCAACACGGACGGCTCGGCAAACCAGATCGCAGGGCACTCATTGCCAATGACACTTATCGGCCTTATGACCATTATTGTTGGCTTCTGGGGTTTCTTGATGGCTTGTTTGATCGTTCCAGGTGAAGCCTGGTCCTGGTCGGCAACAGAGTTTACCAATATCTATGGCACACCAATGACATTGTCAGCTCTGACCTTCAATATCTTGATGGCCTTTGCAGGTGGTATCATCGGCGCATGGGCAACCACACGTGATCCATTCTGGATGATGTCTGGTGCTCTTGGCGGAATCATTTCCGTTGCTTCTGGCCTTGATCTATTCTGGCCACCTCTGACATTCTGTATTGCCTTTGTTGCATGTGGTTGGATCATGCCTTGGTCAGCAAAAATGTTCGAGAAAATGGGCATTGATGATGCTGTTGGTGCTGTGACTGTTCACGGAACCTTGGGTGTAGTCGGTATTATGGCCGTTGGTATTTTTGCTGCCGGTTATCCTTCTACCACAGGTGAAGGCGCTGTTCTGACCAGCTTTGTTGGTCAACTTGTCGGCGCGATCGTCATGGCTCTTTGTGGCTTTATACCTGGCTATATTTTCGCAAAACTGTTCAGCATGATGGGTATCCTGCGGACAAGCGAAAAAGTTGAGGTTGCTGGTATGGATCCATCCAAGGTACCTGCTTCTGCTTACCCAGAAGGCATTCCTGCTTCACCAGCTCCTGCTGAATAACTCTAGATAAGAAAGGAATAGACATATGGGTGCACCTTTTACAGGTTCTTGGGACGCAGTGGCTGACGCTGCTTACTATGCTGGCGCAGGCTTTGAAGCCGGCTGGCTCTTGGTCTCCATTGCATTGTGCTTACTAGCATTGTGGATGGGACACAGACATGAATCAAAGGCAAATGCGGACTAATCCGACTGTCACATAAAATTGGAAAGGGCCGCATAATTTGCGGCCCTTTTTCTTGCAATTTACCCATCCAAAATGTCAAATTGCCTGCGGGCAACTTCACAACAAAGAGCGCGTCAATCCGATGAAAACCAATGAAGTATTGAGTGGTCAAGAACTCCGTGAGCAATTTTTTGCCTGGCAATGCCGGATCAGGCAGATTGCCATGCGCGAAGATGAGGGCAGGCCGTCGGCTGGCATGTGCCCACGACTTCTCAACCAGAGCGATGAAGTTCTGGCAGAACAAATCATTACCCTGATTATCCGGGGAGCTTCCGATGAAAGTACAGATTTTTTCCGCTTTCAGGTGCAAAAAACCCACGACCCAAAACTGGTTCGCGAGAGAACCCTGACATACCTCCAGTCCACGCATTTTCATGGGCCGAAAGAATTTTCAGATTGCTTGACCGCACTTTTTGCGGAGGCATCGACGCTGGCAGCCAATCTGATTGAGCAGGGCAAATGTGTTCTGGAATTCAAGCAGTTCAATCAAGGCTACCGTCTGCATTGCTCGGTTGAGCGGCTGGAATTGGATACACCTGAACATTCCGCAACCCTTTGGCATAATCGTACCTTCAGCCCCAATATTTCCGACCGCGTTGAGATTTTGAAATTTACCCCGGACTGGCTGGCTTCCAGCCTGCTTGCAGGGTGAGGTCAAACGGGCCTAAGCTGGTTCAGAGCTCGACAAATCTAGGAGAAAAAAATGCCAGATAAAGTCATCAGGCTACTTGCCGATGGAGACCCCGCGTCGGGCATGAAATCATCCAATTTGACCAACGT
The DNA here is from genome assembly GCA_021775415.1 of Hyphomicrobiales bacterium. Taxonomy (GTDB): domain Bacteria; phylum Pseudomonadota; class Alphaproteobacteria; order Rhizobiales; family Rhizobiaceae; genus JAALLB01. Next base: position 528,693 of record JAJFHV010000010.1, read on the forward strand.
TAGTGATTTTACCACTGACGATCATACTGAGCTAAATCACACGTTCTTCTCAACACCCGATGAATCCGTTCTAACGGGTGTATGGGAGTGCGCGCCCTGCAGGGAAGAAATTGATGCCTATCCGGTACATGAGATGGTGTCGGTTATCTCCGGAAAACTGACCGTCACGAATTCGGAGGGCAAAGCTGAAACATTCACCGCGGGCGACACGTTTTACATAGCGAAAGGTGCAAAATGCATCTGGCATATCGAAGAAACGCTTCGCAAATTTTACATGATTGTGGAGTAATCAACTCTCCAGCCGAGCAGTCGATGCGAACATAAACGCCATTGCGTTGCCGACTTTAACCCAACAGATCAAGCTCAACCAGTTTTTCACGTATTTCGTGCGGCCCATGCACTTTGTGGGCCTGCATGCCGAACTGCTGCGCACCTGAAATGTTTTCTGCCCCGTCATCAAAAAAGATGATCTGATCCGGGTTCAATTCCAAGTCTTTGCATACAAAATTGAATGCGGCGGGATCAGGTTTCAGCTTACCAATCAAATGTGAGGAATATTGGTGGTGCATTTGCTCACGCAAGCCACACCCACCCAACATTATCTCCCAGTGAAGTTCGTTTGTGTTGCTCAAACAAGCGAGCGTAAAGTGATTTTGCAACTCCCCCAGCAACGCATCAACTCCAGGTAGCGGTCCTATGAGCCAGGCGACAAATAGCTCAAGGAACTGCCGAGACGTTATCTGCAGATCCCACTCCTCGACAAATTGCGCGGCGAACTCCTCCTTTGACAGCTTGCCTGTTTCAAATGAAATGATCGCTGGAGAAGCTATCCACCTGGATCTGATGTCAGTTGTATCAGGGGCATTGCGCATAAAATTTGAAACCTTGTTCAAGCCTTCAAAATTGATCAGCACCCCTCCAACATCAAAGAGGATCGCCTTTATTTCGGACATAGATTGAATTCCTTCATCAGCGTTGAGAAGCACGAGGCGTGGCCTTACCTGCCTCCCCACTTAACAAGGTGACCGTGGTGACCAAAAGCATAACACTGGTCAGCACCAGCGAAACCGAGAAGCTTGAAGTTACATCATAAATCGAGCTGGCAAACACAGGCCCAATCATTTGCCCCCCGGCAAATGCGGCTGTCATGATTGCAATATGGCGCATAACGTCTTCAGCCGGTGCTACCCGATGGACTTCTTTCATGCCCATCATGGTAATAATCATGAAGGTACCACCGACACAGATACCAGCGGCAATAATGGTCGATATGTCAGGATAGGCAACTGGCAGAAACAGGCCCAAAGCCATAATTGCCTGGCTCACTGCCCATATCTGCCGGTTTGAAAATCGCGCCTGAAGTCGGCCTGCGATGAGAGTCGACAGGAATGCCGCCGCGCCAAATATTGGCCAGGCCCAGCCAAATATCAGTGGAGACTGGATGATATCACGTGCCATCACTGGTAGATAAGTTGCCGGAATGCTGTATCCCATGCCAGCTGCCCCATATGCTATGACAATGCTCCAGATTAATGGGCTTTGCTTTGACTTCCGTTTTTGCGCATCAACTCCTGCGTCAGAGATTTCGGAACCAATTTGCAGGCAAACAATAACCGCAGCGACGAGCGACACCATTCCAAAGATCTGCCAGCTTAATGCACTGCCAATCTGGGCAATCATAATTGCCAGGGTTCCCAGTCCGGCAATTAAAATTCCTGCACCTACGCCTGAAAAAATCCAACCCTGTTTTGCCGCTTGATCAATTTCTGCAAGATGCTTGACGTAGTAATTGCTGACCAGCACCAGGGTAAAAGCGCTGCAAAGCCCTGCCAACCAGCGAAGAACTGACCAGACATAGAAATTTTCTGTCAGACCCATTCCAAGAGTGCATATACCAATGGTGATCAGCGAGAGCCTTAAGGCAGTTTTGGGAGCGAGAGGGAGTTTCGCTGCAAACATTGCACCAAGCAGATAGCCAAGAAAATGAATGGAGGCCAATATGCCCCCATCTGCGATGTCCACAAGCCCGTCGCCCTGCATCAATGGCAGCAACGGCGTATAGGCGAACCGGCCAATCCCCATTGCAATCGCCAATGCGCTGAGTCCAACCAGTACAATTCGAAGTGATGATGTCTGCTTTGGCATTTCATTTCCAAAATGACACGAAATAGGAACTGAAACGCGTTCACAGGTGTCGGTTAATAGTTGCGGCGCTTCTCTGCACCATTGTAGAGGATTTCCGACCAGGTGGCATTTACTTCGTCACGTAGTGAAACATTTTCCGGCACCATATCGTCCAACGGGCGCGGCGCAACTTCAAAGTTCCCGTGTGGATCACTCCCCCGAACCAGCTGCGCATGAGTCCGGGCAAGGGTTTGCTCGACCTGGGGTGGCAGATAGGACTGGATCGCAAAACCGATACGTCGGTCATCACTGTTGTTGGGTTGCGAACTGTGGATCACGCGAGCGCTGTGAAATGAAACCTGGCCGGGCAGCAATGGCGTTGCAACCGTTTTCGACTCGTCGATATCCACGATTTCCTGTCCGCGGGTCAGGATGTTTTCTTCACCGAATGTATCATTGTGATCGCGAATATTTTCCAAATGGCTACCAGGGATCATTTGCATGCAACCGCTCTCGGCATTGCTTGGCGAGAGTGCTACCCAGGCCGTAACGCCAATATGCGGCTCAAGCCCCATATATCGGGCATCCTGATGCCAACTCACAAAACCAGGATCACGTGCTTCCTTGATAAAGAGCACCGTTCCGTAATTCAGAATATCCGGTCCGATCAGATCTTCGACCGCATCTACCAGATCGCTGTTGTGGACAATCTCATCAAGGACTTTGATGTTATAGTGGGCATTGTTGCGGGCAGAACCGACAAATGCTTCCGGCCATTTTGCTTCCGCCGCTTCAAGCGCTTCGCGCATCGTTGCTGCTTCAGCCTGCGAAAAAATATCGACAGGTGAAAGAAATCCGTCGCGTTTGTAACTCTCAATCTGCTGTTCAGATAGTTTCTTACCCATCTGTGCATCCCTTTGCAGTTCGTTTTAACGCTGCAGACTTAGCTAACGCATCTACGCTATGTAAATGCGCATGAACGACACCTCCCTTCTTAACTCCCAAATCCTGTTCCCGGTTTCAGATATTCATTGCGAATGATGAGGTGAAGAAGAATTTTCGCACAGCTCTGCATTCACTCACTCCCTTCGAAGTAGTGTCTTGATAATTGGCGGCGACTAGTCGCCAACTGAGGCGACAGCCGAAGCGCTTGGCGCACCCGCGTAGCCGTGGCAAAGCCACTGGCGCGAGCGCAAATTGAAAGCACAAAAGCAGGACCCGGATACCGGAAAAATGTCCTGTGTGCTGGACCGCCGGGTCCTGCGCGGAGAGTGAAGAGCGGTTCGCTGACAAGCGAAGAAAACAGTGAAACTGTTTTCAGTGATGAACGCGGTGAGCAGCGCTGCGAACCGCTATGTGGCCTTCGCACCAGTAGGCGCTCAGGCGTTCGGCGCTGAAATTGCTATCCGCAATTTCTGACCAGAGGTCACCGCACCTTACTAAGCCGCCCACGTTTCGCCACCCTAAAAGTCGAAGACCTTCACCGGATGATAGACATGGCCACCGCCGCTCCGCATCTGTCGCTCCACTTAACGTTGGCGTACGTCCAGTGTTTGTGCAGAACGACAGTGCGAGGGATTATGATTGAGGTTTTAAGAGCGGGGATAGATTTATTTGAAAAATGTACGCTTTATCCCCGAACGCAGAAGTTCTGCCTTCAGCGATCAATGTCTGCTTTGTGCCAACAACGGACCTAACTCGTATCAACAAAGTCCAATCGGGCCAGGCAAATCAAATACCGCTAAACCGAATTATGGACTTCAGGTACAAACGTCTGGTCGTCCATTGGAGGACGAACGTACCCACGCTGCTCTGGCCGTTCTTCTAATTCAATCAGTTCTGGCGTCAGGTCCTTGTAAGGTATCAATGACAACAAATGACTGATGCAATTGATGCGTGCGTGTTTTTTGACATCTGATGCCACAACATACCAAGGAGCCTGCTTGATATCAGTATGGGCAAACATTGTATCTTTAGCTTTTGAGTAATCCACCCAACGCTTGCGGCTTTCCAGATCCATCGGGCTTAGCTTCCACCGCTTCGTCGGATCGGTTAGCCTTTTTTGAAATCTTCGCTCCTGTTCTTCATCACTGACCGAAAACCAATACTTGATTAGCTGAATGCCGGATCTAACCAACATGCGCTCAAACTCGGGACAACTGCGCATAAATTCTTTGTATTCTTCCTCGCTGCAAAATCCCATTACGCGTTCTACGCCTGCCCGGTTGTACCAAGAGCGGTCGAAAATTATGATTTCACCTGCTGCTGGAAGATGAGGCACATAGCGCTGGAAATACCACTGTGTCTGTTCACGCTCTGTTGGTGCTGGCAATGCTACAACCTGGCATATTCGTGGATTTAGCGCTTCTGTGATCCTCTTGATTGTGCCACCCTTGCCAGCCGCATCGCGGCCCTCGAAAATTATGGCTACCCGGTGACCGGTATCCTTTACCCATTCCTGAAGCTTCACCAATTCAATTTGCTGCCGCGCCAGCTCTTTTTCGTATGCCTTGCTGGAGATTTTCTTGCTTCTGCTACCATTCAGATTACCGGAAATCTCGTTTTTTTTAACTGTAGGTTTCTTTGCCATCTTGTTGCCTAACGTCAGATTGCCTGATTGTTCCTGTTCAGCAAGTTACTTGCGATCAGAGAGTTTGAACATAAATTTGGTCGTTCATTCCTCAGCGTAAGCCAGACAGCGCAAGATATGCAAGTTGACACTCGCGGTTGGATTGGTCGATATTTTGTTTTCGTGTACCAAGACGCGGCCCTGTTTTGTTGGTAAATTCAATGTTTGCGTTCCGGAGTTATTAAAAATGAGTAAAAAGGTCCCTGATCAACAATCAAAAGATGAGCCTGGTGAAGTGGTAACCGCCACCGAGGCCGCGCAATTGCACAAACCGGCAAATGGCAGTGACGAGCTCGACGAAAAAACAGCGATGGAGCTTAGTGAACTGGGCGATGATCCAGTTGCGATACGCAAAGTATTCGAAAATGGCAAATACCCCTACAAAAGAAGAATTACCCGAAAGGCGTATGACCGTCGAAAGGCAGAATTGCAGGTTGAGCTTCTCAAGGCCCAGGATTGGGTCAAGGCGAGCGGGCAAAAAATTGTATTGATTTTCGAAGGCCGGGACGCGGCAGGCAAAGGCGGAGCGATTAAGCGTTTCACCGAACACCTGAACCCCAGAGGTGCAAGAATTGTCGCCCTGGAAAAGCCCACAAACAAGGAACAATCACAGTGGTTTTTTCAGCGCTATATTGAACATTTTCCCTCAGGTGGAGAAATCGTCCTGTTTGATCGCTCCTGGTACAACCGAGCAGGTGTCGAGCGTGTTATGGATTTCTGCACTCCCAATGCGTATTTGGAATTCATGCGGGAAACTCCTGAAATTGAACGCATGATGGTTCGCAGTGGCATTCGGTTGTTTAAATACTGGTTTTCTGTAACCCAGGAAGAACAATTAAAGCGCTTCAAGTCACGTGAACACGAGCCTTTGAAAAAATGGAAATTGTCGGACATAGACAGGGCATCATTAAACAAATGGGATGATTACACCGAAGCGAAGGAAGCAATGTTTTTTTACACGGATACTGCTGACGCTCCCTGGACGATCATAAAATCTGACGACAAGAAACGAGCCCGGGTAAATTGTATGAGACATTTCCTATCGGCACTACCTTACCCGGAAAAGGATAGGCGCTTGGTTAATCGACCTGATCCATTGATTGTTGGCTCAAGTGCAGACGTTATTGGAACCAGCGAACATATTCTTGGTAAAAGCCTCCATCCAAGCCAGCGGCACACGAAGTAAATCTCGTAGAGTTTCCGCTGAAATCAGTCAAATCTGGAATACATCGAATAATTTTGGTTGAACATTGTATGTCCACTTTGGGTCATAAGCGAACCTCATTTCAATTCCGGGCTATCCAACTCACGACAGGATAGCAATGCCAGCAAAGGGCTCAAAGCCGACACATGCACCTCTAACTCCCAAATCCTGATCCTGGATTTAAGTATGCTTCTCGTGGTGGGGCAAACACATCGAAAACCACAGCGCCTTGAGCACCGGCTCGTATGGTGTGGGGAACGTTAGAGGGTGTACGCCAGAAGTTGCCCGCTTTAACTTCGAATTGCTCGTCGCCTTGATAGCGGGTAGCCGAACCTTCCACCATGAAGCCCCATTGTTCTTCTTCATGATGATGCAGCACTCCTTCCGTGTTCGGCTCAATCCGGACGATGGAAATCATTGCTTGTTCACCGGGAAAAATGTGTGTGGTGATGCCTTCTGCGAGTTGGCGGAAAATTCCAGCATCGGGATCATCCATGTTAAACAGGAACTGGTCGCTCATAATTTTCTCCTCAAACTAAAACGGCCCCATCTGAGAATTCAGATGAGGCCGCCAATTCATTCAAACCGCAAATATCAGAACTTGCGATATGCCTTGTTCAACTGAACCATTGGATGGTCTGGTGACATCTGAAACTTGATCAGCATTTCGCGGGCGGCCATGTCCCGATCCTGCTGATTGTCTGGAAGCTCCATGTCTTCAGGGATAGCCAACCAGCCATTGATGTTGCGGTCAAACACGGCAGCCTTGCCGTCGTCATAACCCATATGCACATCTTCGAGCCAGTTGAGATCGTCCCAACCCATGAATTCAATGTAACCTTTCAAAAAATCGGTTATCCGATCGTAATCGGGAACCAGGTTCACATCGTAGCGATAGCCGATGTGCTGACCGATTGTTTTTTCACGCTCTGAATCAACCCCACCACCTTTCAGGAAGTGATCGACATCATCAATTTCGGCACCTTTATAGCTAGTTCCAGCCATTGTTTTATCCTTTCAATTCCTAAATGTGGTGGTAGTCGGCAACGCCAACTGTGTGTTCAGTACCGGCGAGCGGAACCTGTGCGATTGCCGAGGCTTCCATTGTGAGTGCAGCCAAATCCTCAGGCTCAAGACTGTGGATATTGGTTTTACCACAGGCACGGGCCATCATCTGAGCTTCCATCGTCAATGTGTGAAGGAAGTTGTAAACGCGTTCAGATGCTTCATCGGGATCAAGACGCTTGCGCAGGATTGGATCCTGAGTTGCAACGCCAACCGGACACCGGCCTGTATGGCAGTGATAGCATTCGCCTGGATGGACACCCATTTCTGACGGGTAGTCAGCTTCCGGGATGTCCTTGTTGCAGTTCAGTGCCATCATTGCAGAGTGACCAATAGCAATCGCGTCTGCACCCAGTGCAATCGCTTTTGCAACATCGCCACCGTTGCGGATACCACCGGCGTAAACCAGCGTTATCTCACCACGCTTGCCCACATCATCAATTGCACGACGTGCCTGACGAATTGCGGCCATGCCGGGAACACCGGTTTCTTCGGTTGCAAGGTGCGGTCCAGCACCGGTTGAACCCTCCATGCCATCAATGTAGATGGAATCTGGATCGGTTTTTGCAGCCATACGCACATCGTCGTAAACACGTGCGGCACCCAATTTAAGCTGGATAGGAATTTGCCCATCGGTTGCTTCACGAATTTCCTGGATTTTAAGCGCCAGATCATCCGGGCCAAGCCAGTCCGGGTGACGGGCAGGTGAACGCTGGTCAATACCGGCAGGCAAAGAGCGCATTTCAGCAACCTGGTCGGTTACTTTTTGGCCCATCAAGTGACCGCCAAGGCCAACCTTACAACCCTGACCAATGAAGAATTCACAACCATCAGCAAGCTGCAAATGGTGCGGGTTAAAGCCATAGCGTGACTGAATGCACTGGTAGAACCATTTGGATGAAAAACGACGCTCATCCGGGATCATCCCGCCTTCACCGGAGCATGTTGCTGTGCCGGCCATGGTCGCACCACGAGCCAGCGCGGTTTTTGCTTCAAAGGATAGCGCACCAAAGCTCATGCCTGTGATGTAAATCGGAATATCCAGTTCCAACGGGCGCTTTGCCCTTGGGCCAATGACCGTTTTTGTCAGACATTTTTCGCGATAACCCTCAACCACAAAACGTGTGAGCGTTCCCGGCATAAATGTCAGATCGTCCCAATGAGGGATTTTCTTGAAGAGAGAAAACCCGCGCATGCGGTAACGGCCAAGTTCGGATTTGATATGAATGTCATTCATGACCTCCGGCGTGAAGATCTGGCTCTTGCCGAGAGAATATTTTTTCTCGACCTGGAGCTTTGAGATGCCGGTGTCGGATGTTTTTGATTTTTCCAACATAGTGTTTCAACCTTTCGCGGGGCACGGCCCCAAAATTATTGCCAATCAGAGAACCATTTTCTTCTCGGAAGGCTCCAGATTGTCGTAGCTCCAAAGCTGCTTGCCAGCGACGATTTTTGTGAAGTGGTCGACACCTTTTTCAGGCAACAAATCGTATTGCTTCAATTTGCGCGTCAGCCATGCCTTGTCGACATCGGACATCGGCTCAGGCACCGCGTCGACACCAAGGTCCTGTATTTCACCGCCAACATAAATGGTGCCGTCATACATGGAGTCTCCAAGGTTCTTGCCAGCATTGCCGCAAATAACCATGCGCCCGCGCTGCATCATGAAGCCGGTAAATGCACCGGTGTCTCCGCCCACAAGGATGGTTCCACCTTTTTGGTCGATGCCGGTTCGTGAACCGACCGAGCCTTTGCAGACCAGATCGCCACCGCGGATAGCAGCACCAAATGTGGAGCCTGCGTTTTTCTCAACAACGCACACACCAGCCATCATGTTTTCGCCGAATGACCAACCAACACGGCCTTTGATCCGGACAGTCGGACCATCAAGAAGACCACAGCCAAAGTAACCAAGGCTACCTTCGACGATGATGTTCATGCGGTTAAGAATCCCAACAATCAACGAGTGTTCGGCACCGGGGTTCTTGATCACAATTGAACCGTGACCTGAATCCATCAAAGCGCGAATTTCGTTGTTGGTTTCAGTCGCGTTTTTGCCTTTGGCATCAACTTCGCCACGTTTGTTAAAGTCAACATCACGTGCGAACGCGTAGCCGTATCCTCCCTCGTTCTCGAGGGAAAACATTGTCTTGATATCACGGCCCTTCAAAGGTTCCGTGTGCAGTCCCATTTCGTGGGATGAGCTTACGCCTGCCATACCCGTACCTCCTCGTCATATGGATCATATGTATCAATTTCATGTGGAATGATTGCGCGGATGGCGACTTCTTCCGAAGCAAGCGCCACCATGTCATCACTTTCGTAAAGAACCATTGGTTTGGCAGCCATCGTATCTTTTGCCATGCCCAACTGATCGGTTGTGGTGACCAGATAAGTGAACACACCATCGATTTCTTCAATGGATCGTTTGAGCGACTCTTCCAGGGTCATACCTTTTTCAAGGTTTGTAGCTGTGTACACAGCGAGCAATTCAGAATCACAGCTGGACACAAAACGCTGGCCTTCGCGCTCAAGCTGGCGACGCATCAACCAGTAATTGGTGAGCTGGCCATTATGAACCACTGCAATGTCGTTATATGGGTATGCCCAGTATGGGTGAGCGGAGCGAATATCCACATCAGACTCGGTCGCCATCCGTGTATGTCCAATACCATGCGTGCCCTGGAAATTGTGCAGACCGTAAGCTTCACTCACAACAGCAGCGTCACCCAGATCCTTGATAAGCTCAAGCGAATTGCCGATGGAAAGGATTTCTGCACCTTCGATTTCTTCAACCCGGTCAGCCAGTTTTTTAAGGTCACCGTCGAACTCAACCTGATAACGGAATGAATACTCCGTCGCTTCATCCTTTTTGACAACTTTGGCACCATTGTCCTTCAGGACCTCATCAACTGCAGCTCTGCGTGCCTTGATTTCATCGTGAATTTTGCTGCCGGTATCAAGTTCTTCCTGCTCGGCAACCTTGAAACGGAGAATATATTCCCCTTTTTTAGGCTCGCCATAGATGGCATACCCGGTTGAATCGGGACCGCGATGTTTGAGCGACTGCAACATGTTGGTCATTTCCTGACCGACATTGCTAGTGCCCTTGCGGTGAATCAGACCTGCAATTCCGCACATGGCCTTTAACTCCTGTTAAATTTCAAATTTTAGTTAGTTGAAGCACCCGTTCTTCGGATGCTTCATGTTTTTTGAAAACTGCCAACCTATGGCAGGCATTCCATATAAGTGTCGTTGTCCCATTCGGTCACGGTCGACATAAATCGCGCGTACTCGTCGTGCTTGTATTCGTGGAACAGGCGGTACATCTCACCCGGCATACCGCGGCGGACAACCTCGGAGCCTTCCAGATGATCAAGCGCTTCGCCCAAGGACATCGGCAGCTTTTTAACCTGCTTGCCTGCCTTGATCGCGTCATAGATGTTGCGCTCTTCAGGCTTACCTGGATCCAGCTTGTTGTCGATACCGTCATCCATTGCAGCCAACAGCGTTGTGCCCATCAGATACGGGTTCACCATGGAGTCGACCGAACGGTACTCAAACCGACCCGGTGCGGAAACCCGCAGACCTGTTGTACGGTTCTGGAAACCCCAGTCTGCGAAAACCGGTGCCCAGAAACCTGTATCCCACAAGCGGCGGTACGAGTTGACGGTCGAACAACCAACTGCGGTCAACGCCTGCAAGTGGTGCACGACGCCGCCGATCGCTTCGAGGCCTTCGGCACCCGGCATTTGGGGATCATCGTCATCAGGCATGAAAGTGTTTTCGCCGCCTTTGACGTACATGTAATTTTCGCGCATGCCCGGCAGGTTCTTTTCATCATTGCCGCATTTGACAAACTCATCCTTACCACCGCGCCAAAGGGACATGTTGTGGTGACAACCAGAAGCTGACACACCCATGAATGGCTTGGTCATAAAGCAGGCAAAAATACCAAATTCACGCGCAACTTGCGCACAGATCTGACGATAAGTGGTTAAACGGTCTGCGTTGCGCAGCACGTCGTCATACATCCAGTTCAGTTCAAGCTGTCCTGGTGCGTCCTCGTGGTCGCCCTGGATCATGTCGAGACCCATCAACCGGGAATATTCCATAACCTTCATATAGACAGGACGAAGGCTCTCAAACTGGTCGATGTGGTAGCAGTACGGCTTGGAATACCCGTCCTTTGGCTTTCCGTTTTCATCGTACTTAAGCCACATCATCTCCGGCTCAGTGCCGATTCGCAGGCTGCGACCCTGCTTTTTCTTGAACTCATCGTGCATTCGACGCAGATTGCCCCGGCCGTCAGAGGTCAGCGCGCCACCTGGATTTTCTTTTTCTTCGCGGTTGCGGAACAAGGTGCAATAAAAGCGCCCAATTCGCTTGTCCCACGGCAACTGCATGAATGTTTCAGGCTCTGGAATACCAACCATTTCAGCAGCTTCAGGACCATAGCCGATGTAATTGCCGGCACGATCAGTAAACAGATTGACGGTTGCGCCGTAAACCAGCTGGAAGCCCTTTTGAGCAATTTGCTCCCAGTGATCGGCGGGAATACCCTTACCGAGAATTTTACCGGTTACCGAAACAAATTGCAGGTAAAGATATTCAACCCCCAATTCATCAATTTTTTTGCGAACCGCTTTAATCTGCGCGTCTCGCCCTTTCGCCTCAACAAATTTCTCAAGATCGGTTGCCATGTGGTACCTCCCGTACGCATCCGTATTTTTAAATTCAACGTCGCAACCAATAACCTACCAATATTATACCAATTTTGACAACTGGTATTTTTGCCGATGGTGATATTTTTTGTGATTTATGGGATTGCGGGGGTTTTTCACAGTTTTACACAAAACCGATGGTTGGTAACCAATAATAACCAAATTTCATACCAATTTCAGACAAATAGGTATGTTTTTTGAATATTCTGGGATAAGATCGGACAGGAGTGGATGTGTCGAAACGACGCGTTAGACTGTGGATACAACGCAATCGACCTTAAATCTGCTTGACGTGAATCAGGAAACCGATTCAAGGAATACAGCATGGGAGGAACCTGATATTTCGGCGATAATGGAGACAAAAGGCTTTAATGCGCGGGCAATTACCGACAAAATCCGGCGCGCAATTGAAACCGGCACCTATGCAAACGGAGAACAATTGCCGCCCGAGCGGGAGTTGGTAAATACCTATTCTGCTTCCCGTAGCACCATTCGCAAGGCGCTTAACAATCTTGAAGATTCCGGCCTGGTGGTCAGAAAGGCTGGTAGCGGCACTTTCATCAATTACACCGGTCCGCCCACACCGGATGTGGAAAGTGTAATAGATCAGATAAGTCCACTACATCTTATTCAGGCAAGAATTGGTGTTGAACGTCAGATGATTAGGCTTGCCGTGCTTCATGCAAATCGCCGCGACCTGGATCAAATACAAACCGTTCTGGAGCATATGGAGACGTGCGAGAACGACAAGGATGAATTTTCCCGCTGGGATACGGAGTTTCACCTGTTGCTTGCCCGGTCTTCGAGAAATCCGTTGCTGGTTCACCTGTATGAACAAATCAACGATGTTCGCTCCCATGCCCAATGGAGAGCGATGAAGAACCTGGTTCTGACACCAAATCAAATTCGCAGTTACAATGTATTCCACCGGCAAATATTCACCGCACTTGGAAAACGGGACTCTGTGGCCGCAGTCGAGGCGATATCAGCCCACATGGATCTTGCACGCGATGATTTGATTGGCGCAGAGAGCGGCCTTTGACGGCACACGCCGTTTTATTGGTTCCAATTGGTTCAGAATAAAAATACTCTAATTAATTTCATGTAGGGAATAATTTTTTCCTTGCAGGAATTCTTTCTCTATCCTATCCTATGGCTAGCGTGCAGGCATAATTGGTTTATGCTGTGCATTTTTATTGTTGGGAACCCACCAGGAGGCATGAATGGCAATTGATCTGGCAAAAATCGCGAAAGCAAAGGGAATTAAGTATTTCCTGATTTCGTTCACGGACCTGTTTGGCGTAATGCGCTCAAAACTGGTTCCTGCACCAGCGATTGGCGGCATGGCTAAAGACGGTGCGGGGTTTGCAGGGTTCGCCTCATGGTTGGACATGACACCTGCCAATTCCGACATGTTCGCTGTACCTGATCCAACCAGTCTCATTCAACTGCCGTGGAAGCCAGAAGTTGCATGGCTTGCCGCCAATCTCTGGATGGACGGCAAAGAAGTTGAACAAGCACCGCGCAACACGCTGCAACGGGTATGCGATAGTGCGATGAAAAAGGGCTACCGGCTTAAAACCGGTGTGGAGCCTGAATACTTTTTGATTTCCGAGGACGGTGAAGAGCTTTCAGACCTGAGAGACACCCAGGAAAAGCCTTGCTACGATCAATCCGCATTGATGCGCCGCTATGATGTTATTTCAGAAATCTGCGACAGCATGCTCAAACTGGGCTGGGGAACATACCAAAACGATCATGAAGACGCGAATGGCCAGTTTGAAATGAACTGGGACTATAATGATGCCCTGGTCACTGCTGACCAACATGCCTTCTTTAAATACATGGTGAAGGCACTGGCGGAAAAACACGGGCTACGCGCAACCTTTATGCCGAAGCCCTTTGCACACCTTACCGGCAGCGGTTGTCACGCGCATATCAGTGTTTGGGACAAGACTGGCAAAAAGAACCTGTTTAATGATCCGAAGGGCGAGCTTGGGGTTTCCAAACTTGGCTACCAGTTCATGGGCGGGTTGATGCACAATGCTGTCGGCATGACTGCCATCACCAATCCCACCGTCAACTCATATAAACGGATCAGTGGTTCTGCCACCACTTCCGGTGCAACATGGGCCCCTACCACTGTTACTTATGGCGGCAACAACCGCACCAACATGATCCGAATTCCTGATGCGGGTCGCTTTGAGTTCCGCCTCGCGGATGGCGCAGCCAATCCGTACCTCTTCCAGGCAGCCTTGCTTGCAGCCGGTCTTGACGGAATTGCCAACAAGCGTGACCCGGGCAAGCGCGTTGATCTCAACATGTTTGAAGAAGGCCACAAAGTGAAAGGTGCCAAACATCTTCCGCTGAACCTGCTTGATGCCCTGCGTGAACTTGAGAAAAATTCTTCTCTGCGTGAAGTTATGGGGCACGAAGTGATCGACGCTTTCTTGAAACTCAAGCACCAAGAATGGCTCAAGTTTACCGCCAGCCTTACTCCCTGGGAACGCGAAAACGTTATTGACTGTTAGTACGGGACAATCCAAAGCGGTCGCATGAGTGCCTCAACACCTAACATGCGACTGCGGGGATCGTTGTCGATCCTCTTATGCGCAAGTGTTTGGGGCCTGTTTTGGATTCCACTTAGATATTTTGATGAAAACGGCGTCCATGGGCTCTGGGCAATAGCGGCTCTTTTGGCTGCCTGCACACTGGTTGCCGTACCCGCTGCAATCTACCAGAAAGAATATCGCCCGGGTGAACTCAAGTGGATACTCATTCTTGCCTGGGGCTTTGGCAGTTCGCATGTTTGCTATTTCGCAAGTTTAATCCTCACTGATGTAGTGCGGGCAGTGATGCTGTTTTACCTATTGCCAATCTGGGCAACGATAGCCTCAAAGCTTTTTTACAACATCACCATCGGGCCACAACGCATGATTGCCATAGCCTTGGCGTTGGCCGGTGTTTGGCTTCTGCTGGGTGGCGGAAGCTGGCCGATTCCACAAAACCTGGGTGATGTGCTGGCGATTTTTGGTGGAATGTTCTGGGCCCTTGGCCTCACTATTATTCGGGACCGTAACGACGTGGGACCACTGGCCGTAACCGGTGCAGCACTTGCCTATGCCTTCGTTTTTGCTGTCGTTCTGGCGTTTGCAATCGCCGCGTGGCGGCCCTCCCTGGAAACGGCTCCTCCCACGTTTGATGCTCTCACAGCGATAGCAATTCCGATCATTGTATTCGGTATGCTCATTGTCTGGCCAACCATGTCTGGTCAGCTATGGGGGGCTCGCTTCATACCTTCTACAACTGCTGCATTGCTGACAATGTCTGAGATTGTGGTCGCAACCATCAGCTCTGCCCTTTTGATTGGTTCTGACCTCGGTTTGATTGCATGGTCTGGTGGTGGCCTGATACTGGTGGCTATATTCCTGGATCTGTATGCAGGAAACGCGGAGACAGCCGATGCCTGATGATAAAGTTACTCTTTGCGGTCAGGGCCTCTCAATTGGTGCGCTCTATGAAATCGCACAAGGCAAAACTGTAAGGTCTGATCCGACAGCACTGAAGCGGATGGCAAACTCCAATGTGCTGATCCTTGACGCAGTCAGCAATGCCAAACCGGTTTATGGTGTGACGACCGGCCTTGGACCACGCGTGGTTCAGGCGCTTACACCCGACAAAATCGACGAAATGGTGCTCAATACGGTGCGGGGGCGAGCCCATTCACTTGGCAGACCGTTGTCCCGCGAAATTGTGCGGGGCGCAATGGCTGTGCGCCTCAATTCGCTCTTGATTGGCGCTTCAGGTGCCAGCCCGAATATCGGCTCCCATATTGAAGCATGTCTCAATGCAGATCTGGTGCCGGTTGTTGGTGAAACCGCTTCAACGGGTGCAGCCGATTTGCTGTGGGGCGGGACTATGGGATTGGCACTTGTCGGTGAGGGTGCGTTTCTCGGTGAGCCAGATGGCACTCTTTCAAGCGAAGCAATCAAGCGTGCGGGAATTCCAAAATTGGCGCTTGGACCGCGTGATGGACTGGCGCTTGCCAGTCATTCCTGTTTTTCCGCTGCCATTGCCGCGATTGGAAATCATCAGTCAGGCGTTCTGTGGAAAAGCGCGCAAACCGCTGCTGCAATGACGCTGGAGGGATTTCGCGGCAATCTTTCACCTCTTAATCCAGATTTGCTACAAACCAGACCACAGCCAGGTCAGGTGGAAGCTGCTTGTGACCTCTTAGAGCGTCTTAAAGGGTCAACTCTACATGAGCCGGGGGCTGCACGACGATTGCAGGATCCTTTGAGCATTCGAAACACCGCTCAGGTGCATGGCAGTGTTTTTGCTGCACTCAAAACGCTTGAGGAAACCGTGACCGGTGAAATCAACGGGGCATCCGACAACCCGATCGTCCTACCCGAAACCGGTGAAATCATGTCGGGTGGTGGCTATCTCAATCCGCATCTTGGCGTAACGCTGGTTGCAACCAATCATGCCCTGGTACACATCTCTGCCCAGATTGCGGCCCGGACTGTCAAAATGCTGAACAGTCGATTTACCGAACTGCCCAGCGGATTGGTATCTGAAGAGGCGAACTCGGCCGGTCTCGCGCCGGTAACCAAAGCGTGCGAGGCGTTGTGCGCAGAAATTGCGCATTTGGCTTCACCGCCGCCAGTCTATCCCTCATTTTCCGCCGATGGCGTAGAGGATACGATTACCAATGCCGCCATCCCGGCAAAAGCGTTAATTGAAATCAACCACCGACTATCCAGACTTATCGCGATTGAACTGATTGTGGCCGCACAGGCAATTGAGTTACGTGACCTTGGAAAGGGGATTGCCCCGGCACTTCTTCCGGTACTGAAAACTGTGAGACAGGTTTCCCCACGCGTAACCAGTGATCGTTCCATGACGCGTGATATTGAAATGCTTGCCGGAATTCTTTCAAACAATGCACTTCAGGCGTAGCGCAGCTTTTTGACCAACCCCATAGTCCGCGCTTTCTCCAGCATGAATGCGCCCAATGCTATGTCACTGGTTGCCAGACCTCGATGCCAGAACAGAATTGTTTCATCCGCACTCTCACGTCCCGGCTTCAAACCGGCGACGATTTCACCAATCTCTGCATAAAACGAACTCTCGGTAATCTTGCCAGCATTGATGTGCGGTCGCAGGGCTCCAAAGGGGCCAGCCATCATTTGTCCGAGGTCATCCATAATGAACTTGTCGAAATGGTCAGTAAAATCCAGTGGCAGAGCGCTCATTGTACCGTAAGGGACAACCAGCCCTCCCCTGGGAACCCATTCTGATTTGAACATTGGTTCCGGTTCTGGCAGGCGCGATGCTTCTACCGCAATATCTGCTCCATCCAGGCAAGATTCCCAATCTTCGGTTGTGACTACCTGCTTACCGAGATCCTGGCTCAAACGTTCTGCAAAAGCGTTCCGGCTCTCGGGTCGACGGGAGTGCACCCGGATTTCATCGAAATCAAACAAATGATCCAGCAACCGCACATTCCAATAGGCAGTTCCCCGCGCACCAATGTGACCAAGACGTTTCGGGTTTTCAGGCGCCAGATGTTTTGCGCCAATCGCAGTCAGTGCACCGGTTCGCATATCGGTAATACCGGCCGCGTCGATCACCGCCTTTGGCATCCCGGTTCGAGGACAAAACAGATTGAGCAGCGCCATTTCCGATGGCAGGCCGCTTTTATAATTATCAACAAAGTCACCAACAATCTTGACACCAGCCATATCCAGCGGTGCCACATAACCGCGCAATACATTGAAATGGCCTTTTGTACCGGCATCCGGCTTTAGATGCATTCTCGGCTCAATCACGGTTTGACCACGTCCGGATGCATCGAGTGCGGTCTCAACTGCAGCAATGATCTCGTCATTCGTGAGCGCCAATTCGTGCACTTCCGGTCCGCCAAGATATTCAATGTCAATTTCCATGACGGTTTCTCCTACCTCTCAAATAACACTGTGCAATCGGTAACCCGGCGCATAAGCGAGGCGAACTTGGGTTACCGGCGCGGTTCCCTGCCAGGTAATCCGCTCAACAACAAACAACGCATCACCTTCGTGGGTCCCCAAAAGCTCCGCTTCTTCTTTACTCGCGGAAGCCGCAGAAAAAATGATGTCACCCGATGTAAATGGAGCGTTTTGGACCAACCACTCATTTGCACTGATGGTTTCCAATTTCGCGTCGAGAATTTTTGGCACTACCTCAAGGCAAACCCAGCGATCTTCATACTGGAATGGTTGCCCATCGGACAGATGCAGTGCCCGCACATGCAGCATTTTCGAAGTTGCAGATAGTCCAAGCCGGGTGCGAATAACCACTGGTGGCTTGCAGATTTTCCGTTCAATCAGTGAGTGGCGGTAGATTGCGCCAGAGTTTTCCACCTCCAGACGGGTGAGCGGTATCCGGAATGTTGCCTTACGCTCGGGATGAAGTGCAACACGGGTGCCAACCTTGCGCTTTCGATCAAGGATACCATTGTCCGCCAATTCTCTGAGTGCACGGTTGATTGTGGTGCGCGTGCAGCCAAACTCCTTTGCCAAAAGCGATTCCGCAGGGATTAGTCCGCCGGGTTCCCAAACATGATCATTGATCCGCCGCATCACCTCGGCTTGAACATTTTGATAGGAAACGTTTTCAGCCATGTTCAGAGCGCATCCACCAACTGGCCCAATACCTTACGATAAGCCTGCGTGATAGCTTCATGATGCTTGTGCTTGCCCTCCCGGACAACATGGCGGCCCGCTGACCAGACATCGGTTACCAGCTCATCATTTGCAGCAAATATCCAGCTATCCAGAATTTCATCGCCCGAACGGTTTGCAAGATGGATTGAGTTGGCATCCAGTGCCACCAGATCAACAAGCTTCCCGACTTCGATTGAACCGGCATCCCGTGCGATGGCCTGTACACTGCCAGCAACTGTTGCTTCATAAAGCCGTCTGCCGGTTGATTTTTGCGAGGTTGCGAACATGGCCCTGCCCCGGTCCCGCAGGCGTTGGGAGTATTCAAGCGTGCGAAGCTCTTCGGAGACACTGATGCGGATGTTTGAATCTGAGCCGATGCCAATTTTTCCAACCGCATCGAGATAATTCATTCCATCAAAAATTCCATCCCCAAGGCTGCTTTCGGTGATTGGGCAAAGCCCGACAACTGCGCCGGTTTTGGCAAGTCCCCTGGTTTCATCCGGAGCCATTTGGGTGCAGTGGATCAGGCACCAGTTCTTGCCGAGTTCATGATTTTTTAGCAGCCACTCGATCGGGCGTGCGTTCCAAGCGGCTAATATCTCTTCAACTTCGGCGACCTGTTCAGCAACATGGATGTGGAACGGGCCATCTCCTGCAAGCGAGATCGCAAATTCAAGGCTTTCTGGCGAAACCGCCCGCAGGGAGTGCCCTGCAACGCCAAGCACCGTATCGTCAGGTAAGGCACGGATAGCACTTGCAGATTTGTCCCATAACTGCTGGTAGGCTTCCGCGCTGTTTCCAAATCGTTGTTGCCCGCCTTCTAGCGGTCGTCCATCGCATCCGCCCTGCTGGTAGAGTACGGGCAGATGAGTGAGGCCAATCCCCGTTTTACCTGCTGCAGCAAAGATCCGGTTTGAGAGTTCGGCGATATCATCATAGGGACGCCCCGCTGTCTGGTGGTGAACATAATGGAACTCTCCAACACTGGCATAGCCGGCCTCAAGCATTTCCATCTGGACAAAGGCAGCGATGGCCTCAACCTGATCAGGATTAAGCGCATCGAGAAACTGATACATCAATTTGCGCCAGGTCCAGAAACTGTCACTCTTGTCCGGTCCGCGGCGCTCAGTTAGACCGGCCATCGCACGCTGAAATGCGTGGCTGTGCAAATTGGCATTTGCCGGTAGCAATACTCCAACATCAATTGTTGCGCCGGGCTCCAATTCGGTGATTTCGGAAATCCTGCCATCTTCACCGATGGTGAGAGAGAGATTGTCCACCCACCCTGACGGGGTTAAAGCCAACCCGGCATTGATTTTTTGCATTTCGAAAACCTGTGTTTGACAAATTATTATGTGTAGACATAATATGATTAATCTCAATTAATGCAAGATACCTAATGACCCTTCAAGTCGAAGATATTCCTCCAAATGCAACTCTAACCGGATGCAAAATTGCAACTTTGGCAGCCAGCGACAATCCCTATGGGGTGATTGAAGATGGCGCAATTGCGATTGCTGATGGCAAGATTCTCAATGTTGGCGAAGCGGCTGCGATGGAAGCAAAGCATGCCGAACTACCAAAAATTGACATGGAAGGACGGCTTGTAACCCCGGGTTTAATCGATTGCCATACCCACGTGGTTTTTGGCGGTGACCGTGCGCGTGAGTTCGAGATGCGGCTCGAAGGTGCCTCCTATGAGGCGATTGCCCGCGAAGGCGGCGGAATCGTTTCGACCGTAAAGGCTACCCGCACCACATCAGAAGAGGAGCTGTTGGCGAGTGCGCTGAAGCGTGTGGATGCGCTGATCAGCGAAGGGGTAACCACCATTGAGATCAAGTCCGGTTATGGTCTCGACATTGAGAGCGAACTCAAAATGCTTCGAGTGGCGCGAGAAATTGGCAAGGTCCGACCAATCCGGGTCAAAACCTGTTACCTCGCTGCCCACGCGCTGCCACCTGAATACAAGGACCGGGCGAAGGATTACATCAACGACGTTTGCATTGCGGGTTTGAAGGCCGCATTTGACCAAGGTCTTGTGGATGCGGTGGATGGATTTTGCGAGGGTATCGCGTTTTCACCGGAAGAAATTGAGCCGCTGTTCAAAGAAGCCCGTAATCTCAACATTCCGGTCAAGCTTCACGCAGAGCAGCTTTCCAATCTGGGTGGTGCCAAGCTTGCCGCGCAATACAATGCGCTGTCAGCCGACCATCTGGAGTACCTTGATGAATCCGGGGTCAAAGCAATGGCTGATGCGGGTAGCGTTGCTGTCATCCTGCCTGGTGCATTTTACACTTTGCGTGAAACACAGGCGCCGCCGATTGAACTGTTTCGCAAGCACAATGTAGCGATGGCAATCGCTACGGACTGCAATCCCGGCTCGTCGCCTCTTTCGTCAATCCAGACCACCATGAACATGGTGTGCACACTTTTCCGGATGACACCGGAAGAGGCGCTTATCGGGGCAACCCGTAATGCGGCTCGAGCCCTTGGTCTTTCAGACACCGGCGTGATTTCCAAAGGCATGCGTGCTGATCTGGCGATATGGGATTTGGACCACCCGCGTGAACTGTCCTATTGGACAGGGATGAACCCCCTACATTGCAGACTGTTTGGAGGCACTTCATGAGGTCACTGGTTCTTGATCCTGGTAATGTGACGCTTTTTGAACTCAGTCAGCTTTATCATGATGGTCGCTCGGCCAAACTCAGCCGGAAATGCAAGCCCGCCGTTCAAGCTGCAACCAAAATGGTGGCGCTTGCGGCCAGCGGAAACGAAGCCGTCTACGGCGTTAATACCGGATTTGGCAAACTTGCACATATCAAGATACCCAAACGTGATACCGCCACACTGCAACGCAATTTGATCCTCTCCCATTGTGCAGGTGTCGGCAAACCGATGTCCACCCAGATTACCCGGTTGATGATGGCATTAAAGCTGATCTCGCTTGGGCGTGGCGCATCTGGCGTGCGCTGGAAGCTCATCGAATTGCTGGAAGGGATGCTAGCCAAGGGTGTTACCCCGATTGTTCCCGAACAGGGCTCCGTCGGTGCATCTGGCGACCTGGCACCGCTTGCGCACATGGCTGCCGTTATGATTGGCGAAGGCGAGGCTGAATTTGGTGGGAAAACCATGCCGGGTAAAAAAGCACTCACCAGTGCTGGATTGCCCCCTATTGCGCTTGGCCCCAAGGAAGGTTTGGCGCTGATCAACGGCACCCAGTTTTCGACTGCGTTTGCCCTTGCTGGACTGTTTGAGGCCTGGAACTGTGGGCAGAATGCAATCCTTGCTGCCTGCCTGTCCACTGATGCCATCATGGGTTCAACCGCGCCTTTACAACCGGAAATCCACGAGCTGCGTGGCCATCGCGGACAAATTGAAGTTGCGGCCAGCATGCGAACGCTGATGGCGGGATCAGAAATTCGTGAAAGCCACCGCGATGACGATACCAGGGTTCAAGACCCCTATTGCATTCGCTGCCAGCCACAAGTGACCGGTGCTGCGATGGACTTACTGCGACAAGCAGGCCGCACACTTGAAATTGAGGCAAATGCGGCAACTGACAACCCACTGGTACTGGCAAGCGCAGACCGGATCGTTTCAGGTGGGAATTTTCATGCCGAACCGGTTGCCTTCGCAGCCGACATAATTGCGCTGGCAATTGCCGAGATTGGATCGATTGCACAGCGACGGGTTGCCTTGATGGTTGATCCCACCCTGAGTTTCGATTTGCCTCCGTTTTTAACACCGGACCCGGGGCTTAATTCTGGCTACATGATTGCCGAGGTCACAACTGCAGCTCTGATGAGCGAGAACAAACATCTGGCAAACCCCTGTTCGACGGATTCAACACCTACCAGCGCGAACCAGGAAGATCACGTTTCGATGTCAGCCCATGGCGCCCGGCGACTGATCAGAATGAACAGAAATCTTTCTGGAATTCTTGCCGTTGAACTGCTGTGCGGAGCACAGGGAATTGAATTTCGTAGCCCGCTTAAAACCAGCAAGACGCTCAGGGCTGTTGTCGCGACGATCCGCAAACACATCCCGAAACTCACCGATGATCGTTACATTGCCAGTGAAATCAAACAGGCGTCAGACATGATCCGCAGTGGTGAACTGACCACCAGTCTCCATCGCGCGGTGCTGCCAACAATTACAAAGAGGAAACCACAATGAGTGACCATGATCCAAGGCACAATTCCCGTGATGTTTTCCCTCCAACCGGCTCCCAGATCACCACCAAGTCGTGGCTTACAGAAGCGCCGATGCGAATGCTGATGAATAATCTACATCCGGATGTGGCCGAGAATCCGCACGAGTTGGTGGTGTATGGGGGCATTGGTCGCGCAACGCGCACCTGGCGGGACTTTGACAGTATTGTCGAAAGCCTGAAGTCACTGGACGAAGATGAAACCCTTCTGGTTCAGTCTGGTAAACCGGTGGGTGTATTCCGCACTCACAAGGACGCACCGCGGGTATTGATTGCAAACTCCAATCTGGTGCCTCACTGGGCAAATTGGGATCATTTCAATCATCTCGATAAACTGGGACTCGCCATGTATGGCCAGATGACTGCCGGTTCATGGATCTACATCGGGACACAGGGCATTGTTCAAGGTACCTATGAAACCTTTGTTGAGGCTGGCCGCCAACATTACGATGGCAATCTCACGGGCAAATGGATCTTGACTGGTGGTCTTGGTGGCATGGGCGGTGCGCAACCCCTGGCGGCAGTCATGGCAGGTGCCTGTTGTCTGGCGGTCGAATGTGATCCGGAAAAGATAGAATTTCGCCTCCGCACAAGATATCTGGATGAAAAAGCTGAAACACTCGAAGAAGCCCTGGCCATGATCGAGCAATGGACCAGTGCCGGTGAAGCAAAATCGGTCGGGCTGCTTGCCAATGCGGCAGATATTTTTCCGGAACTGGTAAAGCGCGGCATCAAGCCGGACATGGTGACCGACCAAACCTCCGCACATGATCCGCTGAATGGATATTTACCACAGGGATGGTCACTCGGTGAGTGGCGTGAGAAGCGCGAGAGCGACCCCAAAGCGGTTGAGAAAGCCGCCAGTGCGTCCATGAAAATTCACGTTGCTGCCATGGTTGATTTCTGGAACATGGGCGTTCCGACATTTGACTATGGCAACAACATTCGTCAGGTCGCGCTCGATGAAGGTTTGAAGAACGCCTTTGATTTTCCCGGATTTGTTCCAGCTTACATTCGGCCACTCTTCTGTCGTGGAGTAGGACCATTTCGCTGGTGCGCGCTCTCCGGTGACCCGGAAGACATCTACAAAACCGATGCCAAAGTAAAAGAGCTTATCCCCGATGATGCGCACCTGCACAAATGGCTCGACATGGCGCGCGAACGCATTTCGTTTCAAGGCTTGCCTGCGCGTATCTGCTGGGTAGGTCTTGGTCAACGCGACAAGCTTGGCCTCGCCTTCAACGAGATGGTGCGGACTGGTGAATTATCCGCACCGGTTGTGATCGGCCGGGATCATCTGGATTCTGGCTCGGTCGCCTCACCTAACCGCGAAACAGAGGCGATGAAGGACGGATCTGACGCGGTATCTGACTGGCCGCTGCTTAATGCACTTCTCAACACCGCATCAGGCGCCACCTGGGTATCTCTGCATCACGGCGGCGGCGTCGGCATGGGCTTCTCGCAACACTCAGGCATGGTAATTTGTTGCGATGGCACCGAGGATGCCGACCGGCGCATTGGCCGGGTTTTGTGGAACGATCCGGCAACCGGTGTCATGCGTCATGCCGATGCAGGTTATGAGATTGCGGTTGATTGTGCCAAGGAACACGGGCTTAACTTGCCTGGAATTTTATAAGGGATGCAGGAGTACGCTTTAATGAGCAAACTTCAAACTGAAGCACTTCATGCCGATTTCGGTGCCAGCGTTCGCGGCGTCGACCTTTCCTCATCAATTGATGACGCCACCAAAGATGAAATTCGTGAATTGATCGACACTTACTCGTTTTTGTGTTTTCCGGAACAGTCACTGGATGATGATGCATTGCTGAAGTTCACTCAGTTTTTGGGAGAGCCAGAGGCAGAACACGTAACCTTGGGGCGGACTGGCGAAATCCAGTATTTTGGCACCGTGGGTAATGTTTCCGATGACGGCACGAAAAAGGGCAATGCCCATCCTGACACGCATTATCAGACCGGCAACCAGCTCTGGCATGCGGATTCCTCATTTCGGGAATTGCCCTGCAGCTTAACGATTACCCATGCGCATGAAGTACCCGGTGAAGGTGGAGCAACGGAGTTCGTTAGTGCACGGGCAGCTTATGAACGGCTTCCCGAAGAAGAACGTGCAAAACTGGATCAGCTCAAAGTCATCCATGACTACGTTTTCTCACGTAGCCAGGTCGCTCCTGTGGATCCCGCACATGCGGCATCACTCCCGCCGGTTGCGCACAGGCTTGTAAAGGAAAACCCGCGCAACGGCCGCAAGAACTATTACGTTGGCTCTCATTCTCGTTCGATTGTTGGATTGGGCGGCATAGAAAGCCGGTCATTAATTGACGAGCTGATGGCAGCGACAACACGACCTGAAGCTATATACTCCCACCAATGGGCAGCAGGTGACACTGTGATCTGGGATAACCGGTGTCTCCTGCATCGCGGCACTCCCTACGATGCAGATCGTTGGCGGCGCAGAATGCGGCAAACACGTGTAGCAGGATCAGAAAGCGGTTCCACACCTCACTGAATCATGACGCAAAAACCCGCCTCGTATCCGAGACGGGTTTTGATTTTTCAGGTGATCGTTAGTGCAGTTTTGCAGAACCGAGTGACACAGTAAAATCCGCGCACCAAACAACAATCTCGTCATAGTTTTCAACGTTGATCGAAGCTGGCAGTTTATAAACCTGACGACCAGTGTTGGACTTCAAAGGGCTAAAGTCTGTAGCAACATCATAATTGCCGTCCTTCGAAAATCCCAAGCTTGGATTTGGTGCTCCATCGAGGCTGAAATTGTCTTCCAGGATGACAATCGTATCGTTGCCTTCCTTTTTGATTGTAACTTTCCCCGTGGTTACATGCCCGTTTGCGCCATTGAACTGGCCAGTGGAAATCGTTTGCCCTGCCTGGGCGGGGCTATCTACGAATGTGATTATCAAAATCGACGCAATGGCTGCTACAGCAATTGCCACGGCCTTGAGGCGCTCTATTATTTGCATTGAAATTTTCCTTCCATTTGGATGAGCCGGACAGGATCAGGGAGCCGACTTTCGAGTTGCCTTGTTTGACAGTTTGGAACCAATTGGTCAATAACTGCACAATCACAGTTTGGTGAATTGTTGACTGTTTGGTTCCATACTATATGCAGGACAGGTCAGAAAGGCAGTGAGTATGGCACGACCAAGAGAATTTGATGTCGATAAGGCAGTAGAAGCGGCGATGCATGTCTTCTGGTTAAATGGCTATCAGGGCACAAGCCTGCCCGATTTGCTGGATGGTATCGGAATTGCACGCGGCAGCCTCTACAAGGCCTTCGGCAGCAAGAAAGAGCTTTTTCTGCGCGCACTTGAACTTTATGACCAGCGATATGTAGAGCCGGGTGTTGTGCACCTGAAAGACAAAAGCGAACCCTCCGGGGAAACGCGCATAAAGAACGTATTTGCTGGTGCAATAAGCGTCGTTCGTGATGGCGATCGACGCGGCTGCCTGTTGTGCAACACAGCAGCTGGTTCAACAGCCGGTGACGCAGAGATTTCCAAGGTGATTAATGGGTTGCTTGATCGGCTCACAGATGCATTTGAAGAAGCGTTGATCGCTTCTGCCACATTCAAAGACAAAAGCACGAGACGGTCAAAAGCCCACAATCTCACACTTACTTACGTTGGTCTGCGAGTGATGGCCAAGACCGGTATAGATGCAGACAGTCTGGAAATCGGGGCGATGACGTAAGACTTGAACAAGATCGACTAGTATTGTTCATCACTACTCGGCTGGCACAGTCTTTTGCTCTTTTGCAGAAGGAAGCCTTTCAGCACGCTGCGTACACTCATGACACCGGATCCATTTGCCCGGATACAAAGTTCCACAGGGACAAGCCAACGGTCCAACGAAAATTCGACCGGTATCTTCACAGCGCTTGCATTCTGTCTCGTGCATTAAAAATAATTTTCGCAGACAAAAGACCGATCATCGTCGGAAATCCGTGCAACAATTTTGCTTAATCTGCTTCCCAAGCTTCCACACATACGAATTAATTAAAATCCTCTTATGTATGATTAGCAAATATTAATTGAGTTTTCTACCCTGCTTTTATGAGAAATCCGGCGTGTAAATCCAAGCCGGTAGCAATGAACATTGTAAATTGAATAATGTGGAATGTAACAAGCAGAAATACTCTTCGCGCGTAGGCGCCCGGAGAGTATGATAGGGTTGTGGTGCTACGTTAGGTACCAGGCGCGAACTTCGATTAGATAACCTGTTCTCCCATCAACACGCAGGCCGATGGGAGTATGCTTGAGGATTCGTTCCTTATGCAACAGCAACTGGATTACCGATTATTCCCGGTCTTTTTACTTCAGTCCCCCGATAACTCGCATCCTCCAGCAAAACCTGATGGCATTGGTCAAAATGTTGAGAAGGCACATTAGGAAAGAGGTGATGAATGAGGTGGAATGAATCATTTCGTGGAAAAAGGATGTAACGAATGAATCTGGGTAGAATGATGTTTCGCGACTGCTCCAACTCATTCCCCTGCGTTATCAGCCCGCCATGGTCAGCACAATCTGTCCAATAGTTAACGGCACTGAAAGCCCACACAAACGGTATGATGAACAAAA
Source organism: Hyphomicrobiales bacterium (assembly GCA_021775415.1). Lineage (GTDB taxonomy): Bacteria > Pseudomonadota > Alphaproteobacteria > Rhizobiales > Rhizobiaceae > JAALLB01. The sequence continues at coordinate 555,972 of JAJFHV010000010.1, forward strand.
AGATCGTGGCGAAAGGATCAAGATACAGGGCTATGGCAACCGCCAGAGCCATCACAATTTTTATCATCTGGTATGGCCACCCATCGCGTGCAGAAAAATCCATTGAATAGTAATGCCCAAGGTGCAGTCCCAGGAGTGGTGTACAAATATGCCGAAAGATTACAGCCGGGCTTAGCTTTTCATCGAAACGGAATACCCGGCGATGCATGAAATCCATATCGTGTTCAAAATCACCCAGGTGTGTGTGATGCGTGAGATGTTCTTCTCGATAACTCTTATAGGATGCGAACAATACAGCTGCTGCAATTGAACCGAGCCTGAAGTTTTGCAACTTGTCCTGAGAAAACGTGAGATGGCAGCATTCATGAATGATGTTGTTGATACCACGATATCTTGTTGCAATCAGAATAGTGAGCAGTACGAGAGACGGCACTTTTATGTACAGCGGCATATCCCACACGAAGTAGCCAATACTAATGCACAATAAAATTTGAACTATGTAAGAACCCAAAATTAATGGCGCCGCCAATTTTGAATTTTTCTCAAAATACCTAAATCTTTCCCTGAATTTGGTTCTAATTATTCCATTTTTCATGTTTTTTGCTCCCAATACCTCGTTTTAGTGAGCCCCACGCAGGCCGCGAGTGTAGCGTTAACAAAAAATTAACCAAAATTAAATTGATTCACTGAAAATTAGAAAAATTTCACTATTTACGGTTAACAGAAAATTTACTAAAATTAATATGATTCATCTGAAATTAGGAAAACTAAATCTTGATCTTTGACTATGACCTACTGGAAGCACTCTCGGCAGTGAGCATGGAAGGCAGTTTTGACAGGGCTGCAACGGCGCTGAGCTTGACGCCTTCCGCCGTTTCACAAAGAATCAAACTGCTTGAAACCCGCCTTGGCGCGATTCTTATCGTGAGGGGGAAGCCTTGCGAACTGACTGAACTTGGAAATGTTGTAATTCGACATTTGGAAAAGGTCAGACTGCTTGAACGTGAATTCCTCAATATTTTTCCGTCTGGCTCAATAAAACTCGGAGATCAGAAGCTCAGCCTTAGAGTTGCGGTCAATGCCGACAGCATTGCCACATGGTTCCCGCTTGTTATGGCAGGTCTTTCAAAGGACAAGGGTGTCAGGATGGATCTTTTGCAGGATGACCAGGAATTCACCATTGATCGACTAAAGGAGGGTCACGTATTGGCAGCGGTAACTGCTGACCCCAGAACCCTGCAGGGCTTCAAGCATATTCCATTGGGATCTCTTGAATATGTCGCGGTCGCAAGTCCCGATTTTGTGGAAAACTATTTCACCGATGGCGTCACCGTTAAAACATTGAATGAAGCGCCAGCGCTCGTCTTCAACCGAAAAGACACATTGTTAAATCAATGGACCAATATGGCTTTTGGAAAAGACTTGACGGGAAACACCCATTGGGTGCCTTCCTATGAAGGATACATCAAATGCTGCCTGGAAGGGGTTGGATGGGGCCTGCACCCACTGATGTCGACTAGGGCACATCTGGATCAGGGTGAATTGATTGAAATATATCCTACTGTACGGGTAAAAATCCCCCTGTTTTGGCAATTTGGCAAGGCATCCGGAACAGTAATGCATGAGCTGACAGCACTGGTTGAAACCGTGGCAAGTCAGTGGCTAACACAGGAAATTCCAGTGCTACAAGCATGATGAGTGTCTACTCAAGCAACAATCAACGGCATTGTCTTACATTTTTCTGTAAAAAAAACGCTCATCGAATTTCTCAATGAGCGTTTTTGCATTTTAGAAGTTCAGCGAAGGGATCTAATCGATCCGCTGAATTTTTATACGTTAGCCGCGACGAGCACGGTTTGCGATTGATTTGATGTCGCCAGGAATAATTCCAATGTCTTCGAGCTGGTGACCAGAAAGGCCATTCAATTCGTTGCGTGTGTGGCGAACTTGGTTCCAAGAACGGAGTGTACCGATGATGTTCATTTGCTTAGCCCTCTATGTTTTGCCAGCTTTGGATTTGCCTTAGCTGGCTGATTGGTTTGTTAGAAATTCGTTGGAACGTTTGTTGTTCCGATGAAAGACAGATAGACCTACCCAACCGAAATTTGAAGCGCCAAGATTGCAGACCAGCTATGCAAAACAAGCATGTTTGTGAAATTCGTTTCTTCTTCGTGAACTCCCGTCAAACATGGCCAATTCAGTTCATACTTCTGAGGTAACCTTGAGAGTAGAACTGGCATGAACGGCTCCAATAGCGGCCAGTAACGCGCCGACAAAATAGGCTGCCAGGCCTGCAAGGGTTGCCTGGGAATAATCAACCCGCCCCTCAAGTAGCTGAAGCGCAAAAATCAAAAATGGGCCCAATGCGGTAAGCGCGCTGAGAGTCAGGGTGGATATTAGCGGAACCGCTTTTTGCAGCAGATAGAGCGGCGGAACAGTAAGTATGAACCCAATCATGACATAGATGGCGATTTGGGAACCAGCGAGCGGTTCAAATTGCTCAACCTCTACATACGCAAACAGCGCTGTCGCAATGACGTACAATGGCAGGCGCAAACCGAGAACCGCGCTTGGACCAACACCATCCCTGTTCATTCGTTGCGAATAGACAAGGATCAGGGTGAAAAATACACCATCAAGAACCGCAAGCAGTACCCCGGTCAGGGCGACAAGCCAGTCACCACGAACAAATCCTGTCCAACCAGCGACTGTTACATATCCGAGAAATACAATGCCGCAAAACAACAAGATATTTCCAACTGCCTCAAATCTGTTGCGCATCGGTTCACCTTCACGCAATCCGAAACGATAAAGCACATAGGCAGTTATCGGCATGGTACCCGATGAAATTGTATAGGTAATCGCAGGTTCTACCAGCTGAACCGAAGTGAGATAGGCTGTAAACGTAATTACCGCACCGACATTCACTGCAAGAAGCTGCTTTGGGTGCGCAAGTGCAATTTTGAATTGGTCCGGCTTAAAGGCAATTGTCCATCCGACAAAAACAAAAACGACCAGCCCAAAAACCAAAAACCCAAACAGAAATGAACTCATCTTCTGAAAGAGCCCGCCGAAAAAAACAAACTGCGTGGATTCAAGCAATACAAATGCCAGGGCAAATAAAATGCCAACCGTTGATTTTCGCATCGCAATCCTGTTTTTGCAGCTTCCACGAAGCAAAAAGACTACACGATAATTTCAGGATGAGTAGCGTCCGGATTATTGCAGCGTATCAATATCGCTTTGTGTCACCGTGTAAGTTGCGGTGAACGTAACACTGTCGCCCGGCGCAAGACTGTCCCAACTGCCGTCCGCACTAGTGTCGGTTGAATCAGTTAATGGTACCACATCGTTGGACAGAACTTCACCGGCCGGGGTTGGAGCAGGACCTGATCCGCCATGAACATCCGCAAGCGTTATGTTTTGAACAGTTTGGTTTCCATTGTTGGTGACAACATAGGTGTAGGTGACGACCTGCCCAGAAATAACATCCGTGTCGTCATCTGCAGATTTGGCGACTCCGATTGACGGGCTGACAGTTATCGTCGTGGTGGCAGCGTCCAATACGGCGGTCGTTTCGGCAGAATCGAAAGTTGCGGTGTTTACAAGATCATTGCCATCGTCGACATCCGCCTGAACCACATCATACGACGCTACGTAGATCCAGGTCTCGCTTGTATCAAGAATTCCGTCGCCATCTGTGTCACCGCTCAGCGTTGGGCCAGAAGTGAGCGTCAGGGATGAACCGTTTTGATCGAGAACATCGGCCAATGTGGGTGATGTCAGATCCACATTGCCGGTGTTATCAACAACGATTGTATAGTTAAGGGTGTCGGTCGAGGAGATCGAGGTCAGGTTTACAGACTTTGCAATCGTGGCCAATGGAGCAACCATATTCCAGCGAAGTCTGAAATTGCCGGTGCCGTTGCCATATCCACCGACCTGTATCCGGTAGATTGTTCCAGAGACAGCAGCGAAAGACAAAAGGCTTGAAAATGCGGAGCAGCCAGGGCCGTCATCGTTTCTGACAACCGTGGTTAAGGCCGAAACTGCTGATCCTGTAAAAACACCCAGGGTAGTATCGTAACTGGTGTAGGAAGTATCACAGGTATCAAATGTGGCAGTGCCGGTTGCCGGTGCTGACCAGTTGTACCAAATGGTGTTGAGGTTCCCCCCACCAAAGGTCAGCGGCTCACCGGACTCCCCAGTAGCTCCAACATTGGTGCAATCTGTTGTGCCGGATAATCCGGAAATATTGTTTGCCGCAGCAAAATTATCTCCGGCACAGCTGAACACAATTCCCGGTGTGGATGTCTGCACAGAATCAAACTGGGAAGCCGTTTCATTGGTGTCAAAGGTTGCAATGTTGATGATGTCGTTGCCGTCATCAAGCACCGCCTGGGTAACATCATAAGTCGCGGTGTAGACCCAGGTTTCGGCGACATCCAGTTCACCATCCAGATCGCTGTCACCGGACAATGCAGGGCCTGTGGTGAGTGATAATCCAGAACCGTTTTGTGTCAAAACATCGGAGAACGAAACACCGGTCAAATCGAGGTCACCGGTGTTGTCGACCGTGATCGTGTAAGTGATCGTTTCACCATCTGTCGTAACTGACGCCTTGTCAGCAATTTTGTTGATCGAGAATGAGGGACTGGGTGTAGAAGTATGCACAGTGCTTGGGGTGATTGGCGTTTCATTACTGTCGAGCGTTGCGACATTTACAATGTCATTTCCATCATTGAGGACCGCAGCAGACACAACATAGGTGGCGGTGTAGACCCAGGTCTCAGTCTGATCGAGTTCACTGTCACCGTCAGTATCGCCTGAGAAAAACGGCCCCGTTGTAAGTGATAGTCCTGAGCCGTTTTGTGACAACGCATCTGAAAACGTTATCCCGGTCAGGTCCACATTGCCTGAATTCTCAACCGTGATGGTATAGGCAATTGTTTCACCAACGGTTGTGACGGAAGCTTTGTCGGCAACTTTTGTAACCGACATTGAGGGGTTCTCGACAACAATCGGAGTACTCAGGGACGGGCAATTGAACCCGAGTGAAGTCAATCGTGTCTGCGAGCCGGTGCCGAGTGTTCCGATCCGAAAATCGAAGGAGCTGGAATTTGTGTGAACCGTCGCCACAATGTTCGCGAGTGCGGTTGGATCAATCCCCGGAGCCACCGCGGTGGTTCTTGATTCAAACCGAATGCGATCCCCTGCAGATGGGCCAGAAGCGTTTACGTCAAGTTGGGTTGGGGTATCGAGAAAATAAAAATCAAGCGTGGTTTCGAATTCAACATACTCTCTGATGTTGTTGTTGTTGCCGTCAACATCGATGGAGCTGGCCGAGTAATTAAGTTGTATGGGTACACTGGTTCCAGCGTTCACAAAGTCAAATCTGAAATCGACGGCACCTGCCCCCGATACCGTCAATTCGGGCTGAAAATAGCTGGTCAGCCCGGCATCATTGTCAATCGTGGCCAAACCGCCACCGCTTACGGTTCCAAGTATTGTGACTAATGCGTCAATACCCGGTGTAACGGTTGAGAACCGATAAACTGCTCCTGGTTGCAGCGCTGTGCCGGAAACCAATGTCGGTGAAGCAAAGTCGAGGACGGTTACCGGCTGCCCCAGGCAATCCACAACCAATTGGGCAGATGCTTGCCGAGCTGTCGACAACACGAAGAGAAAAACTATAAATGCAGCCTTCAACACGATGTTTGCGAACGTACAAAATTTGCCACAGGTTGTGCCTGTAGAATTAACCCTGCGACCCCCCGATCCAACTTTGATTTGTCCGAACAACCGTCAATCCCGATATGCGGTGTCTAGAGTGGCCAACTGCCCCTACAACAAATGTTGCTTCAGCGCTTACTGCTTCTAAACCAGATTCTTCCGTGCGCTGCCAATTCCGCTGGCTGATTTATGTGCATAAATCCGTTTAAACCAGTGGTTTGGTTCCAATTAATTAAATGAACCCTGCCGCAAGTTTCTTCGCTTCAATCAAGTAGCCTTCACGGACAGCCTGTGGCGTTTCATGATGCACCTTGTGGAAAATATGCGTCGTGACATTCTTGAAACCACAATAGCTCCAAGTTCCCACATTCAATTGGGTGTGAAAGGCGGTATCATAACCACGCTTGGCGAAGCCATCCGCGCTGTCTCCAGCGGTTGCCAAAACAAGGATTTTTCGGTTCCTCAAATGACCGCTCTCGGGATCAGCAGGATCAACCCAGGCCCAGCCATAATGCATTACCCGGTCTATCCAACCCTTCAGCATTCCCGGCAATGACCACCACCAAATCGGGAAGATAAACACCATCGCGTCCGACCATTCCACCCGCTCTTTTTCCGCCTCGATTTCAGGCGGCATGGGCTGGTTTTTGAATTGCGCGAAGTCCTCCCTGGTCATCGCACTTTGAAAGTTCTCGGAGTGAAGGTCAGCGACCTTCACCTCGTGCCCAGCCTGGGCTAGTCCGTCCTTAACTGATTCCAGTATGGCGTGGTTGAAAGACGTATCAATCGGATGGGAGTAAACAATCAAGACATTCATGCAGGTTCCCCAACTTTCACCACGGTTGAAACATCACTGTTTAGGCTATCGGATTGTTAGCACAAAATGCAACTAAACGAACCTCTCGCAAATTGATTATGATCCCTGTTTTGTACCGGTAGTGGATATCAATTAATCGCAACGGTCTTCGGTCACCCCGATAGGCGACTCCATGAACATCATGGTGCCACTTTTATCATTGAGAAACACGCCAGTACTTACTTCCCCAAACATGGATTAAAAAAAATGCCCCAGAACCTAATCACAAAATCAGTCATCAAACTGTTGGCAGCCACTGCTATCGCCGTGCCAATTGCAACAGCAGCTTATGCAGATGCACGCATCGAAGTCGGTGTTTTAACCTGTGAAGTGGATGCTGGTGTCGGCCTTATCATCACCTCAAACAAGTACATGGCATGCACCTTCATCGGCATTGATGATTTTACCGAAACCTACACGGGTAATGTCAGAAAGTTTGGCCTTGATATCGGCGAAACGGATTACACGACCATTAAATGGGCTGTATTTGCGCCAACCACGGAACTTGAATCCGGGGCCCTTGAGGGGACTTATGTTGGCCTTTCAGCGGAGGCATCAATCGGTGTTGGCGTTGGTGCAAATGCATTGGTTGGTGGTTTTGACCAATCAATTGCCTTGCAACCGTTCAGCGGTCAGGTGCAACAGGGTCTTAACATCGCCGCAGGCATCGGCACCATGACCCTACGCAACAACTAACGCCAAAACGCATCAATTGGCACGAAATCACCGATGCAGGCGTTCAAACCTGCATCGGCATCAGCATTGACCAATGAACATGGAGGTGTCCTGCGTCATCGCAGGCTGGAAAGATTGACTATCAGCGCATCGTTTTTCTGGCGGATGGCGGTAGCAATCTTGTGGGCGAGGTCCTGTTCCTCCTCACCACAATCTTTACAGGCGTCAACAGCGCGATGTTGGCCTTCAAGCATCCCTCGGATAATTGCCGATTCAATCACTTTGGCGACTTTCCCGGCCTGTTCCTTTGAAAGTATCCCCTCCAACTCTGTAACCGCATCGTCGACAATGGCTTTCAATTTATCCATAGGTCTTTTTCCTTACTGTGCAAAATTGTCACTTCCGGTATTAACTTAAAGCATCTTAGTCCGGTCTCGTGAAGGCCCCGAAGTCCGGTTCGGGTTATCAACGGACATTCTCACCCACGCATTTTTTCACCAGCTGGATCAAATGGCGGATCGATTGAAATGCGCGCCGGGCGGCGAATGCCGAGAATTTCTATTTCAAACAGACCCTCCTCATCACGCCCGGCAAGTGCTGCGGGCAGATAAGCCTGTGCCAGCGACATTTCCACCGAGTGCCCATACCCACCGGAAGTGACCCAACCGACTACCCGCCAGTCACCATCGCGCTGGGGATCAGATTTCGGCGTTTCCTTGCCCGCATCATCGAAGCGTGGCGCGCCATGACCGTGCGGCGGTTCCACCGCGCCGTGATCTTCATCTCCAACCTTTGCCCATACGGGCTCATCGGCCATCACGTCTGCGTCTTCTGCATCAATGATGAAGGAAACGCGGCGAAGTTTCGGTCCGTCCGCATGTTCTTTTGCGGCGGCTTCACGGCCGATAAAATCATTTTTCGAAAGTTTGGTAAAGCGTTCCATTGAACCTTCAAATGGCCCATAAATCGGGCGCAGTTCTGCAAACCAGGTCGGGAAGTTTTTCTCAAGCCGCATGGAAAGCAATGCGCGCATGCCAAAGTCCTTGATATCAAACTCTTCACCGGCTTCCTTGATCGCCAGATAGATCTTGCGTTCATAGATTGGTTCCATCCAGATTTCATAACCCAGATCACCCGAATAGCTGATGCGGTTGATGTGACAGGGTGCACCGGCAATCGACATTTCGCGATAATCCATGAAACGGAAGGCTTCGCCCGATACATCTTCATCGCAAAGTTTTTCGAGCACCTTGCGAGAATTTGGCCCGGCGATTGAAAGTCCGACCAGCGTCATCCCAAAACGGTGGATGCGAACTGAGCCGTCGTCAGGCAAGTGGCTTTCAAACCAGCGCATGTGGTAAATCTGAGCGCCGGATGAACCCCAGACCATAAAGCGATCTTCATCAGCCTTGGCGATGGTGAAATCACCAATCAGCTTGCCGTTTTCATTGAGCATCGGCGTTAGTACCAGACGTCCAGTCTTGGGCGTGGTGTTGGTCATGAGGTGTGACAACCAACTCTCAGCACCCGGTCCGCTAATCTCATATTTAGCAAAGTTGGCAATCTCGGTGACACCAACAGAGTTGCGAACAGCACGCACCTCATTGCCCACATGCTCAAAATCATTGGAGCGATGGAATGAAAGAATATCCACCGGTTCACTGCCCTCAGGCGCAAACCATAATGGTGTTTCAAGACCCCATGTATCCCCCATCACCGTGTTGTTGTCACGGACCATGATGTCATAAAGGGGCGTCGTTTGTTGTGGTCGAGCCGCAGGCAATTCCTCGTTTGGAAAGCTTATCGAGAAGCGGCGCGAATAATTTTCACGCACTTTGGCATTGGTATAGCGAAGCGTTGTCCACTCTCCATACCGCGCCACATCCATGCCAAAAATATCAAATCCCGGATCACCTTCAACCATCCAGTTTGCAAGCGCCAGACCGACCCCTCCTCCCTGACTGAACCCAGCCATCACCGCACAGGCTGACCAGTAGTTGGTGAGCCCCTGAACAGGACCTACCAATGGATTGCCATCGGGTGCGAAGGTGAATGGACCATTGATGACCTGCTTGATGCCGGCTTTTTCAAATGCCGGGAAATGCTTGAAGCCAATTTCCAGTGATGGCGTAATCCGGTCGAGATCAGGTGCCAATAATTCATGACCAAAATCCCACGGCGTGTCATTCGGTGACCAGGGTTTGCAGGCCTTTTCATAAGTGCCAAGCAGCAAGCCGGTGCGTTCCTGGCGTGTATAGATTTCGCCCTTAAAATCAATCACGCCGACAAGTTCGCGGCCGGTCGATTCATTGAACTCCACAACTTCCGGCATTTCTTCCGTGAGGAGATACATGTGTTCCATTGCCAGCACCGGAAGTTCCAGCCCGACCATGCGGCCAACCTCACGTGCCCACAGCCCACCGGCATTGACGACATGTTCGGCTTTCACGGTTCCGTTTTCTGTCACCACATTCCAGGTGCTATCGATTTCCTGGGTCAGATCAATCACGCGGTTACGCAGTTCAATTTCAGCACCGAGGTTTTTGGCGGCCTTCGCATAAGCATGGGTAGTGCCGGATGGGTCCAGATGCCCCTCGACGGGGTCCCATAACGCGCCTACAAAGTTTGTCTCATCCATCAACGGAAACATTGCCTTGGCTTCAGACGGTGTGATGATCTCCGTTTCCATTCCGAGGCAACGCCCCTTGGCGTGGGTAAGACGCAGAAAATCCATCCGCTCCGGTGTATCGGCCATCATCACGCCACCGGTCAGGTGCAACCCACAGGATTGCCCGGAGATTTTTTCCAATTCATCGTAGAGCGAAACTGTATAGGCCTGCAGCTTCGCCACGTTTGGATCGCCATTCAGAGTGTGAAAGCCGCCAGCCGCGTGCCACGACGAACCCGATGTCAGTTCGGAACGCTCAATCAGCATTACATCTTTCCAGCCGGCCTTCGCCAAATGGAACAACACCGAACACCCGACAACACCGCCGCCGATGACGACTGCTTTTGCATGTGATTTCATAGTCTCACCCGATAACTGAAAAGCTAGAGTTCATGTTGATCTCGCGATTGCGCGAGAATGTGCCCATTGAAATTTCATGGCCGATGTTTTCGAGATGAAACTTCACCGGCTCTGCATCATGATCATGGCCGTTCTCACAGGCCTCAATCAGCGCTGCCATCATCTTGCCCGCGACAGGAGCGTTTTTGAACTGGTTACCGGAAGTGCCAACTGCCATGTAATAACCTGGCAAATCAGATTTATCGTAGATCGGCATCCAGTCATCGGTCACATCATAAAGTGACACCACGCCCTTTGCCTGCTCCGGGATGCCAAGCTCAGGTAGACGCTGGGCCAGTCGCATTGCCAGTATTTTGATCTGGTCGGAAAAATTTTCATCATAGTTGTCTGGATCCTCGACCCATTCCTTGGGATCGCAAGGCGGATCCTCGGAACCAATCAAAATGTTGTTGCCAATCTCAGGTCGCGCATAGGTGTGAATATCGCTGTCGGAATAGATGCAGCCGTCTTTTTCAAAGTCCAAGCCTGCCGGTGAAGGCACGTGCGCTACTTCATGGCGAAGGGCTTTTGTCTTCATTGCCATTGTATCTTCAACTCCGGCCATGCGGTTAAGCACGAACGAATGAGGGCCACCAACATTGATCACCACGGGTGCGTCGATCTCTGCGCCATCTGATAAAGTCACGCCAACGACACGACCGTCTTTTTGTCTGATTTCAGAAACCTCGGTCCTGAAACGAAATTCCGCACCATGTGCTTCAGCCGCACGTTGAGCGTTGTGAGCGGACAGTTTCGGGTCGGAAACATATCCACCTCGAGGAAAAAACACCGCACCCTCAACTGCCGGTCCGGTCGCTTCGCCAAATCCCTCATCTTCGGGGCGTTTTGCCGGTTCAAAACTTCTGGTGTCTGCTCCAGGAAGCCGGGTCGGGATTTCTTCCGGCGTCAAATGTTCATAGGGGCATCCGATCTGGTCCATCGTTTCGCAAACCACGGACAGGTTCTTGTTATGGGGAGTCTTGATAACCAGGCAACCGGTATCATGATACCTAATCAGTCCCTGCTCATCGTCCACCTGGATATAGTCGCCCCAATCCTTCCAGTAGAACCATCCCTCATAGGCCAGCGCACAGGTTTCAAAGGCTGAATAATAGGTTCTGATGATTGCGCAGGAAGCGGATGTCGAGCCGTAGCCAGCTTCAGGTAATTTGTCGATGGAAAGTGTTTTCCAGCCCTTTTTTGCGAGTTCAAAAGCAGTGCAGGCACCGATCACACCTGCACCGATGATTACAGCATCATAACGTTCTGGCATCTAATTTTCTTTCCTGTTCGAAAGTCTAGATACGGCGCAGAAGCCGGAAATTTGTCAATGATAATTTGCGACAGGTTTTAGCTCAAATACCCGCATCGCCGGGCAGGTAAACGGCTATCAGCGCACCGTTCTTGGAATAGGAATGATGTTTGGTGCCAGAGCGCAGCCAAACGATGTCACCAGGCCCATACTTGAACCCATCATGATCAACAACTTCACCCTCAAGTATAAGAAATTCCTCGTCGCCAAGGTGCTCATGCGCGGTCGTTGTATGTCCGGGTGGCATGCGGTAGACGTGAAATCCGTAGCCCGGCTTGTTGTTGGGATTAACCTTCAACACATCGCCATCATGATTACCCTTTGAATCAATAAACGGCACAAACTCATCTTTCTTGAAGTTGGCAACGATCCGGTCTTTGGAGGAAATTGGCTGCATGTAACTAATCCCTAGTCTTAAAATTTGGGCGATTGTAGCGTAGATCGCTGCGGCTTCAAGACAGTTTTGAAGCCCGGTCGATCAGCCGGTTCTGCCGTAAAACCCCATCCGTTCTTCCGGGTTGAAGGTCACACCGGGGCGTTCGTAATAGGAAAACACCGCGATCATCCGATCTTTCCCGCCTTCGACCGGCGTTACCCGATGGGCCGTGTTCTTGCCCTTAAAGACATTAAGTGTGCCTGGCTCAACTTCAAGTTGACGAACTTCTGTATCATTGCCCAGTAACAGTTTGGCCACACCGTCATAATTTGGATCCTCATCGCTGCGTAGTTCAGAGCGGTACTCGAACGCGCCGCCCCGGTCCGGCGACTGCAACAACAATGTGGTGGTAAATTCCGAACGATCAAAATGCCAGTTGAGCGCCTCGCCCTCGCCATAGGCCATGACATTGGCGCAGGCTATCGGATCATCCATTTGGTAAAGTGCCGGTTTTTCCATCACTGCCGCAAGGAAATTTCTGAATGGCTCCCACTGGTAAATTGCAACCACCACGCTTTGTGGAATCTGGTCGGCGCAAACTGTGTGGTTCACCGTTTCCCGTTTCACAAGCGCTGGATGGTCCGGTTCAAGGCCCGGAATTTCACGCAGGAAATAGATGTTGTGCGACCGGCGGTGCGTAAATGAATCTGTTTGCATCACCGGCATTGTTTCGGTCGCCGCCTTTTCAGCCACACCAGGCTTCAAGAACTGATGCAGGTTAAACATGCCCGTGAGTTCAAGTTCTTTCTGGCAGTGCTGGACCAGTTCCTGCCAAGCGCTGCTTTCCGGTTGATCCAGTGGATAGCGGTCAAGATCGAGAATATTCTTCATTTTTCTGCTCCTGAATATTGCCGAAGCGTTTCGGCGTGAAACCTTGTGTATCCGTTTTGCGTCACCTTCAAATGCTCCAGCGCAATCTTGTGCAGCTCGGGCAATTTGTGAAACGGAACGGATGGATAAGCGTGATGCTCTGCGTGATAGGGCATATTCCAGGCCAACCTGCGCATGAGTGTGTTTGTGAATGTGGTGCGGGAGTTTTCAAGCATGTTGGCAACCTGCGGACAACGCCCGTGTTCGGCCATCAAATACAGGCGCAGGAAGGGTTGGCCAAGCATCACAGGCACAACCCACACCCACAACAAAACTGTAGTCGACAACATGACAGAACCGGCAATTAGCACGCCATAAAGCAAAAGCATGATCCGGGCTTCGCTGCACACTTTCACGAACCCGTTCTTTGGAACGTAAGGATCATCGCAGAACCCAAACGCATTTCGAAACAGGGTTTTGATATGAAAGAGCCAGACTGGAACACCGGTGACCATGATCGCAAACTGCATCAATGTTTCAGGTTTTTCCGAAGCAAGTTCCGGATCCTTGTCAGGATCATTAGTGTGTCGATGATGGGCAAAATGGAAATAGCGAAACCAGTCTGACGGCAACGCAATCACAAAACCGCATATGCGTGCCACTACGGTGTTGATCCACTTGGTCTTGAAGACGGTTTCATGAATGGCTTCATGCAGCAGGGTGAACAGAAATATCAACAATACGCCATGAACCAGCAGAATGAGTTGCCATCCGGGGACCGATTTTACGATCAGCGTGCCCGTTACAATGATTGCTGCAATGTTGCCCGCCAAATGGGCGAGCCCTGCGGTATCAGATTTGGCCGTCAATGATTTGCGATCCTCGTTGGAGAGGGATGCAATCAAAGCACGATGATCAATTTGCTCTTTGGACATTTGGTGTCTCAAGACCGGATTTGAAATTTCAGCTCATTTCGCTCAATAACGAATTCTGGCACAATTTCAATCTTGTCGCGAATGGTAAATGCAAGGCAATCTTTGGCAACACAGACGAATTCGGTGTGGAATGTGCCATTTGATTGTGCAACATCAACAAGGACAAATGAAACGGGGTCGGTGGACTGAATGCAACCAAAAAAACTAACCGTACGAAAAGACAAGCGGTCGCTGGAAATCCAGTTCTTTGATGGTGAGGTGTTCGAGTATCCGGCTGAAGCCTTGCGGGTTATGTCGCCCTCAGCCGAGGTTAAGGGCCACACGCCAGACCAACGGGTAACCGTTTCTGGTAAACGCAATGTCGAGATCATGAAAATGGAGCCAGTCGGCAACTATGCCGTCCGAATTACCTTTGATGACATGCACGATACCGGGATTTACAGTTGGGCTTTATTCCGGGAACTGGGTGAAAACTTCCCGGAGAAATGGCAAAATTATCTGCATGAACTAACCTTGAAAAACCTGGACCGGAATAGCTGAGGGAATAAATCATGCTTACCATTCACTGCGAGAAACATCGCCTGCGCAATTCAAAGACCGAGTTGGCGGGTGGCGTATTTGTTGAGCCGTTTGAACGGCCCTCACGAATGGACCACATCACAAAGCGTATTCGTGAGACCGGGTTGGGCGACATTATTGAACCACAGGATTTCGGCATGGACCCGATCCTGCGCATTCATGATGCGGGTTTTGTTGAGTTTCTTTCCACTATCTGGGAGGAATGGAAGGCAACTGATGCGAAAGGCGAGGCTATCGCCTGTAGCTGGCCAGCACGACGTATGGTGCAGGTCTGTCCGGACGATATTCTCGGCAAGCTCGGATATTACTGTCTGGCTACCGAAACCTCGATCAGCGAAGGCACCTGGGAAGCAGCCCTTTCAAGTGCGAATACAGCGCTGGATGCCGCGGGCAGGCTTAAAGATGAGGGCAGCATATTCGCGCTTTGCCGTCCGCCCGGGCACCATGCGGCGCTCGATATGTATGGTGGCTACTGCTTCTTGAACAATGCGGCAATCGCAGCACAATCCCTGCTCGACAAGGGTGCCAAGCGCATTGCCATTCTTGATGTGGATTATCACCACGGTAACGGCACACAGGACATATTCTATACACGCGATGACGTGCTGTTCATCTCACTGCATTGCGACCCAAACCATGAATTTCCAAATTTTCTTGGCTATGCGAACGAGACCGGCGAAGGCGCTGGCGAGGGGTTCAACCTCAACCTGCCAATGAAACCCGGCACGCAATTTGACGAGTGGCGCGACAATCTGAAAGCAGCGTTGGACCGCATTGCCGAATATGCACCTGATGCACTGATCATTTCACTTGGGGTAGACACCTTCAAGAACGATCCAATCAGTTCCTTCAAACTCGAGTCTGATGATTTCACAACCTATGGCGCGGATATCAAACAGCTAGGCCTGCCAACACTCTTCGTAATGGAAGGTGGCTATGACATCGGTGAGATTGGTGTGAATACGGTGAATGTGCTGCAAGGGTTTGAGGCGGGTTAGGGAATCTCATCAAATTTACTTGCGACTTCCGCTATTGACCCAAAGCGGACATGCATCGATCAACAAAAAACCCGCCAAGCAAGCCTGGCGGGTTAGTAAATGTTCTAATTCAGGCACTGGTTCGTAACGCCACTGGAGTCTCAGTCTTAGAAGTCGCGGCGAACCGTAACTTCCCAGTTATTGTAGTCGAAGCTAGTACCAAGTTGCTGACCGATACCGTTCACCAGGTAGGAAGCTGAGTTTTCGGACTCACCCTGGGTGTAGGATGCCTTGACGTGGAAGCCCGGGGCCGCAGCAGGATACCAGTTAAGACCAACAGACCACTGATCGGTGTCGCCTTCCGTGAGAGCGCCACCAAAGAATGCGGTACCGGCACCGTTCACACAGCCAGCACCGGCTGCAGATACAGCCCCTGCAGGACGCTGGTGGCTGACAGCACCAAAGCTGGCACAGGCTCTACCACCTTCAATGTGGTAGTAGTTAGCCCAGAACTGAACTTCATCCGTCAGGTCCATGCCGTAAGCGACACCCCAAACTGAATCAGGGTTTTCTGTCAGCAGGTTAGAGTGCACATAGGCAGTGTTGTAGTCGCCATCCGCCATGTACATGGCCCAAAGCGTAGCACCGGGTGCCATGCTGGAAAGATCGACGTTTGCACTTACCTTGTATGCCCAACCACCGATATCGGTAATAGTATTATTGGCTCCAGCTGCTGCTGTCACTTCAGGTGCAATGGAATCGTGTACTGCAGTACCAGCAATGCCCCATCCATCACCGGAGTAGTTGAAACCGGCATAGAAGTTTGCACGACCATCAGTACCACCAGAGTTGGTAGCGTTACCGAATGCATCACGACCATAGTCAATGCGTGGATCGTCAGCACCTACTGTGATTGCAAGACCATCAGCTGCC